>CAVTME010000001.1:0-116070 GCA_963735755.1 uncultured Bacteroidota bacterium
TTCATGCTTGAAATAGTTTCTACATCAACACCAATATTCTGCTAGACCCGTAATAATTTTCATTACGATGTGAAGGTCATCATCGTTTTCGGCTCGTGGAAGAACAGTTCCTTCAAATTTCCCTCGTGTGGTTTCAACTACACATTTGCCCCAGACACGCACTTTATACTTCTTCAGAAGTTCCAGTGCTTTTCCTTTATAACCTTGAAAAATATCGTCTGACATTCTATTTTTTTTTAATTACAGCATTCTATTTTTAAATCAGATAAATTGATATTGCCAGCGGCTGTTTTTCGTAATTCACCCATCATCCACCTGGTTTCTCTACCGGATCCCTTGAAGTAGCTATCTCCTTACATTTCTCTCTTAGAAATGGAATTCTGCTTTCAATTTCTTCTTTTGGAATTCTTTTGAAATGGAGTGTCGTCAATATTGAATCAAAATCCATTTTTGGATGCCGGTAAAGTTCCCAAAGCATCTTCTTTGCTAATTCTAAATCCAGATTATTGTCTTTTAGATAGTGAAGCATGGTACATACCATTGAGTAACTAAAATCCTTTGAAAACTTAGATTTATGTTCAACATTGCATAACCTGTGAGCCAGAAAAATGCCCGTCCATTTTGGAGAAATGCCAAGTTCTCTTTCAATTTTCTCAATGAGCGGAACCAAATTCTTCTTAAGAATATATTCTTTGGCATCGTCAGGAATACCCCAGTTGGCTAATTGCTCGTAACGATCACAAATATCTATAGGAAGTGTTTCGCTAATGCTTACAATGTAATCTTCTGTTAATGGAATGGGTGCAGAATCGGTATCAGGATACATCCTGTCGGCACCTGGTAATACTCTTTCGAATATAGTGGTCCCATCTTTAAAAGATTTCCGGGTTTCTTCTGGAACACCTTCCATTGCCATGATGCATCTTTCTTCAATTGTTTCCAATGCAGTTGGCATATCTTCTTCAGGTCCCCAGATGATGATTTGAGCATCACCTTCTTTTGAACCAAGTTTGGCTTTTATTTTTTCAAATTTCTTTTCAGTAATAACTTTGTCAAACTGCTCAGAATGAATGAGGTTTGGTTTCTCAAGACATGCAATAACCTTCAGCCTGTTGATGATTTCATCTGCAAACATTTGATTTGGCTGCGTGTAATGAGAAAGTATCCCTTCAAAATTTCTGAGGTTAACAGCGATGCATGTATAACCTTGCTTTTTTGCATCTTTAATGGGTCTGTAAGCAAACTTAATTTCATTTAAGTCTATTTCTTCAGAACTGATTCTCCAACTATCCTTATCAGGAATTTTCGTTTCAAGAAGTGATTTGATGTTTAGCAGGGCATATTGTCTGAAAGCTTCAACATGAGTCAGTTCAGGCATCCATTTGGTACTGGGAACACCTTTTATTTCGACACGACTTCCCCCTCTACAACTCACATTTGTATCTGCCCGGGTTGATCCTTTGCCTGTTTCAACTTTTCCAGTACTTCTGTTAAGAAACCTGATGTAATCGGCTCCTTCTTTAACTTCATCAGGATTTACAAAGTCAGGATATGTAACAGTTTCGATCAAAGGCATGCCAAGCCTGTCAGTCTTATAAGTTCTCCAGTGACCTATATCAGATATTTCTCTACAAGCATCTTCTTCAATACTTAATTGAATAAGTCTGGCTTTTTTATTTTTAAGTTGGATTTCACCTTCTACACCTAAAATAGCTGTACGTTGGAAACCAGCAGGAATACTTCCATCTAAATACTGTTTACGTGTAATATGCACTTCGCCAACAATACTTAATTTGCTAAGCATTGAAATTTGAAGCGCATATTCGAGTGCTTCACGATTAATTGGGAATGGTGGAGTGTCGTCTATTTCATAAGTACAGGCTGTGTCATTATTAATTCTATAAATGATGTTCTTTTTTGTTTTGAACTCCATTAAAGCTGTTCCATCATATTCACCTAACTCACTTAAGGTGGGTCGCATATGACGTGTAATCTCAGCATCAAAATTATTATTGGTCTGATATATACCTGAAGGACAATTGCAGAATAGCTTTTTTGAAGTCTTTAATTGCTGGTGTACTTCCAGCCCAGACATAAAACCGATTCTATCATAGTCAGCCTGAGTTGCCTCTTTTCGGCTAACATATGCAATTGCCTTTTTTGTTTCTTCGTAATTCCTTTTCGGATCAAAAGCCTGATTCATTGTATAATTATCCTTGTTACATTAAAAACTCCTGATTTTCCAATGTACCTGAAATACTATAGAAAAAAATACCCTGTTCTGTGTTTTCCAACAGTATAAATAGTATGAAAAAAAGACCCTGACCATAGCTCAGAAGGCTTTCCCTTCTAATCTCGCAGGCATTTTCTTACCTTCCCCTTTACTTAAAAGTAAATTTAGCATTACATTGTAGTAAATAAATCTACAATTGGCATTCCTCAATATTGACTTGTAAATGGTAAGCTCTTATGTCCTGATTGTTGGCTTTTTATTCTTACTGGCCATCTCCCTTCTCATTATCGGTGTTAGTAACGATGCCGTTAATTTCCTCAATTCTGCCATTGGTTCAAAAGCAGCTCCATTTAAAATTATACTCCTTATTGCAGCGATTGGCGTCTTGATGGGAGCAGTTTTTTCAAATGGAATGATGGAGGTTGCCAGGAAAGGAATCTTTAATCCAGAGTTCTTTTCCTTCGATGAAATCATGGTTATTTTCCTGGCTGTGATGCTCACAAACATCCTGCTTCTCGACTTTTTTAACACCATTGGCCTGCCAACTTCAACAACTATTTCCATTGTCTTTGGGATTCTTGGGGCTGCCGTTGCCGTTGCATTGATGAAGGTTGCAGGAACAGAATCCGGTACAGATTCTATTGGAAATTATATAAATATTGAAAGTTCAGTCCTCATTATCATCGGTATATTTCTATCCATTGTTATTGCATTTAATATTGGTTTTCTCGTTCAATGGTTTGTGAGGCTGGCTTTTTCTTTTAATCAGGGAACTACATTAAAATATTGGGGTGGAATATGGGGTGGTTTTGCTCTTACTGCCATCCTCTATTTTCTTCTAATCAAAGGTGCAAAAGGATCCACGTTGATATCAGCTGAAGCTTTGGACTATATTAAAAACCACACAACGTTTATACTCTTAACCAGTTTCGCAGGTTGGACCATCATATTCCAGGTGTTAATAATCTTTACCAGAATTAACGTACTGAGAATCATAGTATTGGTGGGAACGTTTGCCCTGGCAATGGCATTTGCAGGCAACGATTTGGTCAACTTTATTGGTGTACCCCTGGCCGGATTTGAATCATTTAAGGCCTTTACGGCTTCCGGATACCCAGATGCAGGATCTTATATGATGGAATCATTACGTGAGCCGGTAAACACGCCTATCTTTTTCCTGGTTACAGCCGGAATGATTATGGTGCTGACTTTACGCTTTTCTAAGAAGGCAAAGTCGGTTACCGCAACAACAATCGACCTAAGCCGGCAGGATGAAGGGACTGAACGCTTTGATTCTTCATCCCTGGCAAGATTTATAGTCAGAAAATCCATTGAACTGGGCCATGGATTACGAACCATAAGTCCCAATGGCTTGATCAAATTTGTAGAAAGCAGATTTCAGGCGGATATTGATTTTGAAAAAAAGGAATATAAATTGGCTTTTGACCTTGTAAGGGCATCGGTAAATCTGGTTGTTGCCAGTATCCTGATTGCCATTGGAACATCACTGAAACTTCCTCTTTCCACAACCTACGTAACATTTATGGTTGCAATGGGAACATCTCTTGCTGATGGTGCCTGGGGAAGAGACAGTGCTGTATATCGAATAAGTGGTGTACTCACTGTTGTTGGTGGATGGTTCTTCACTGCCTTCATTGCGTTTCTGGCATCATGCATTATTGCTATACTCATCTTTTTTGGAAAGCTGCCTGTTATCATTGCGCTTGTCGGACTCTCTGGATACCTATTGTATAGAACCCATGCCTTACACAAGAAAAAATCAGAAAAAGAAAGTAAGTCAACCAGTGAAATCATTCCAGCTCCCTACCAGGTACTTAGATCCTGTGATGATGAAGTGAATAATTCGATCCTCGTTGTTTCACGCATATTGAATCACACGTACACAAATTTCTTCAAAGAAAAACACAAAGAATTAAAGCTGCTCAGGAAGGAATCCAAAAAGCTCACAAAGGAGATAAAAAAGATACGGGAGGAGATTCCAAATACCCTGAAGAAATTTGAAGAGAGCGATCTGGAAAGTGGCCACCACTATGTTCAGGTTGTAACATATATGGTTGAGATGTGCAATTCGCTGATACATGTGGTTCAACCGGCTTTTAATCACCTGGACAACAATCACGCTTTTGACAAAGAACAAAATAGCAGCATAATGGAATTTAATGATCAAACTAAAAGCTTTTTCGAATACCTTATTGACCTGCTAAAGCAAAGAAAATATGATCAGCTTGATGAGCTTGTCCTTCGTCGCGATAAAATGATCACTCTCATTAATGATATTCTTTACAACAGGGTAAAAATCATCAAGAAAACACAGAAAGGAGTGAAAGTAAGCGTGACTTATATTGAGATGCTTTCCGAAACGAAAAACCTGTTGTTAGATGTTGTCCACCTGGTAAAAGCAGATATTAAGCTACTGGATTACTTAGGCACCGAAGAGAACGCTGATGAAGTTAAATTTTTGCAGCCTTAGCAGTGGTGGCAGCGGAAACTTTTATTACTTCGGCAATGCGTTTAATGGTATATTGATTGATGCAGGTGTAGCCTTCCCTGAAAATGTAACCTTCACCCTTTTAGGACACACCAATTTTAGACATTTTTCCTAAAACGTCAGATCTTAGATTTTGCCGTATTTCCAGTCCACGACTGAAATAAGTACGGACGTCTTTTGTATCTTTCGCTTCACAAATTCATTGCAATTATTTCATAGGATCAATATGATGAACGAGATAGAAAATATAGAGTTGGACTTCCTGAGCCTCAGTGACTATCAGGAGCTAAAGGAAACAATGATTGCATCTTATAGCAACATGCCCAATTCATACTGGAGAGAGCATCAGATCAAAACACTGATAGACCTGTTTCCGGAAGGACAGGTGGTGATTAAGGTCAACAACCAGATTGCCGGCAGTGCACTTTCAATTATTGTTAATTATGATGACTTCGATTCAAACCATACCTATAAGGAAATTACCGGGAATTATACATTTTCATCACATGCTCCTGATGGAGATGTATTATATGGGATCGACATTTTTATCAAACCAGAATTCAGGGGATTAAGGCTTGGAAGAAGGCTGTATGATTATAGAAAGGAGCTATGTGAGAGACTGAATCTCAAAAGCGTTGCATTTGGAGGTAGGATACCCAACTACCATACATACTCTGATGTACTTACCCCGAAGGAATATATTGCAAAGGTCCGGCGGAAAGAGATAAATGATCCGGTTCTCAATTTCCAGGTATCCAACGATTTTCATCCTTCCAAAATCCTTAAAAACTATCTGGAGGGAGATGAGGCATCTAATGAATATGCCGTCCTTTTGGAATGGGATAACATCTACTATGAAAAACAGGTCACCAAGGCAAGCACAACAAAGAAACTTGTCAGGCTGGGACTAATTCAATGGCAGATGCGGTCCTACAAAGACCTGGACGAACTGTTGCAGCAGGCTGAATTTTTTGTGGATGCCGTGTCGGGATACCGTTCCGATTTCGCCCTGTTCCCGGAGTTTTTCAGTGCTCCTTTAATGGCCGAAAACAACCACTTAACAGAACCCGAAGCCATCAGGGAGCTTGCAAAACATACCAAAGGAATCGTCCAGAAATTTTCAGAAATGGCGATCTCATATAACATCAACATCATTTCCGGCAGCCTTCCGGAGATTCAAAATGACAGGTTATACAATGTCGGATATTTATGCAAAAGAGACGGTAGCACAGAAAGGTATGAGAAACTTCATGTGACCCCGGATGAAATAAAAGTATGGGGGATGGAGAAAGGAAAGCAGCTCAAGGTTTTCGATACAGATTGTGGTAAAATTGGAATCCTCATATGCTATGATGTAGAGTTTCCTGAGCTTAGCCGCCTGCTGGCAGAGGAAGGGATGGATATATTGTTCGTACCCTTTTTGACCGATACCCAAAACGGTTACTCAAGGGTGAGGAATTGTGCCCAGGCACGGGCAATAGAAAATGAGTGTTATGTAGCTATCGCAGGCTGTGTTGGGAATCTGCCAAAAGTACACAATATGGATATCCAGTATGCTCAATCAATGGTTTTTACTCCCTGCGATTTTGCTTTTCCGGCAAACGGTGTGAAAGCAGAAGCCACTCCGAATACAGAAATGATTCTGATCGCCGATTGTGACATAGATCTACTGAGAGAATTAAATCAATTTGGTAGTGTTAGAAACCTGAGAGACAGGCGGAAAGACATATATGAATTGAGAAAATGCAATATTTAATATCCTCACCAAACGTCAACCAATCTGATCACCTCACCTATACTTTTTAACAAATCGAGGTTGGATATTTGTCTAATTAACCCAAGTTGCTAAATTTCAAATTTAAGCAACATGATAGCGTAGGATGGAACCTCGATCCTGTGCTTTTTCATCGTGCTGACTGATTCAAGGATGAAAACTTCCGGATCCTTCCCGGGTACATTATAAGCTTCAGGGTTGTCATGTTGTATGGTCCACGCGCTGGCCTCCTTCGGCAGGCTGATCCCCGGGACATCCAGCTCAAAGACCGCTGGCTGATCACTGGAATTCACCACGGATACGGTAAGCACACTCTTGTCGCCGGAAAGGGCGGCGGATACATCCAGTCCGGGAATGGCGTGGTCCACCCTTACAGGATCCGATTCGAAGTGTTTGCGGTAAAGGATCAGCGGCAATGCAGTTGTGGCAAATCCTGCACTGGTGGTAGTGGTTTTAATACAGCCGATGACGTTCACTGTCTGGGCATAGTTCGCCATAAAGAATAGATCCGAATTCCTGAAATACTCATGTAAACCCTTTGCTATGCCTAAAGCATCCTTATGATGGTAGCGGACTCCCAATTCACCATATAGGTAATCACCATACCAGTAATTCCATTCATCCATGGCGATCCGGATATTCTTTTCCGCCAGTCCTTCGATATCTGATAGGTACTTTCGGTGCGCATCGGCCACGTTTTTGATGGAGTTTGCAATCTGATCAATATGTGCACTGAGGGTGTCCAGTTCACGGCAATAAATATGTTCACTGATCAGGTTCATTTTACCGGCCGACTCAGAAAGCATCGTCTCGCTCCATTCTCCCACTGCACCCACACCTATGAGCTGTGCTTCAGGGTCCACTTTCCACATGGCATCTGCTATGGTGTTGTGTTTGCTTACATAATCGCTCAGCGGCATATGACCCAATTGCCATGATCCGTACATCTCATTACCCACTGCCCACCATTTTACAGCGTATGGTTCCGGGTGCCCATTAGCTGCCCGGATCTGACCCCATTCCGAATCCGCAGGGCCATTCACATATTCAATCTCCTCGACCACCTCCTCCAGGGTGCCAAGGCCTGTATTCACTGCAATAAAGGCCTCAGAATTAAGTATTTCCATCAGCTCCATGTATTCATGGATGCCTACATCATTGGGTTCCACACCCTTCCAGGCCGGATTCTTTCTCGGGGGCCGTTTATCGCGGTCCCCTATGCCATCTCGCCAGTTGTACCCGCTCACAAAATTTCCCCCTGGCCACCTGTAAACAGGGCTTTCCAGCTCTTTCATCAGGGCTACCACATCCTTTCTCCAGCCTTTGATATTATCCCCGGGCATGATGGAAAGGGTTCCGATGGTGAAAGGGCCCGATCCCTTACTGAATATCTCGAGCATCACACTGTCGGAAGAAAACGGGGATTCAAATTCAAAGCTTGCAGAATGGTATTCCGGGCTAATCTCCTCCACCGGTACTTCCAGGTGATTGTCTCCCGAGGAAAGTCTTACGATCACAGGCAGGCTTGATGTTTCCCCGGAAAGTATGATATGACCGCTGTACTTTTTACCCTGTATCAAGCCCAGACCGTATTGCCGTATACCTGCTGCGGTACCGTCACCAGGAGCCTGTATTCTGACTGCATATTCGCCGGTGTAGGGATTCTCCCTGTCTGTCTGCACGTTTTCTCCCTTTCCGATGATCTCCCAGGGGGAAGCTTGCAGGTACTGGTAGGGACCTGTATTCCAGAATGGATCTGTTGCAGTACCAAGGGGATTAAAATCCTCTTTCACCGGATAATAGAACTTGCGGTCCTCCACCATCTCAGCCCAGATCCCTCCGTTTATACATTTCCCCAGGTGTTCGATGAACTGACCGTAGATATATTTCTCAATGGCTTGACCCGTATCGGATACATCGATGGTAACACGATCGTATTCTTCGGAGTCGCAAGCGGGAATGGTCAATGCAAATAGTGCGGTAATTACAGCGAGTATGACTGGTCGTTTCATGGTAGTAGTTTAGCCTGGGGTTCAATACCGGATAAATATAACAATTGGCTGTTGGATTTTAACCTCTTATAACCTATTCCCACTCTGGGAACTGAGTGATATTTAAATCGAGCGAATCAATTTTCTTCATATCGGATGCATCGAGCTCAAAGTCAAACACATTTAGATTTTCTATCATGTGAGCTTTTTGTGAGCTTCTCGGGATAGCGACAACGCCTCTCTGGTAATGCCATCGCAGGCTTACCTGGGCATTTGTCTTATTGTACTTTTTACCAATGGCTTCGAGGATCTCGTTTGTGAAATGTCCGTTGCGTCCTTGGGCCAGAGGAGACCAGGCTTCCATTTGTATTTCGTATTGCCTCATGGCTTGATTTGCCTTGTCCTGCTGGAAAAAGGCATGGGATTCAATTTGATTGACTGCTGGTTTTCTATTCGCATAAAACATCAGCTCATCCAGGTGATTGACTTCGAAGTTACTAACACCAATGGCCTTGATTTTTCCTTCCTTATACAGTTCTTCCATTGCCTTCCAGGAGCCCTTTACATCTCCCCGGGGCCGGTGGATGAGATACAGGTCCAAATAATCCAGGCCCAATTTATCCAGGGAAGTTTGAAAGGCTTTTTTGGCGTTTTCATAGCCATAATCATCCACCCAGATTTTTGAAGTTACAAAAAGCTCCTCTCTGTTGATCCCGCTTTTCTTAATTCCGGCACCTACTGCTTCTTCATTGCCATAGATAGTTGCCGTATCGATTAGACGATAACCCAGTGAAATGGCATCTGCGACACATCGTTCGCCAACATCATCATTAAGATACAAGGTGCCAAATCCGAGAATGGGCATTTGTATTCCATTGTTCAGGGTGACTGTTTCAATAGAGCCTGTGGTTCCTGTTAGACTTGAATGTGCAGCTCCAAACAATTTAGAAGTTCCTAAACCCATAAACATAGCACTGGCAGCAAACCTTGCACTTGTTTGTATAAACTCCCGACGTTTTATCTTTTCCGCTTGTGTTTTTCTTTTCATTTTATTCCTAATTTTTTCAGTTACAGGTTTCCTTGCTAGCTTTCCCTTGGGAATGAGTGACGATTGGCAACTCCAAGGTAAACCAAAAATAGTAGATTCTATTCTTTGATATTTAAAATATCAAAAGATCATCACCCAATGGCACTCGCGAACGAAGCGAGCAACACTGGCCCAGCAACCATCAAGAATTTTTTCTTGCAACTAAATATATACCTTTGGCCCCTCTTAACCGAGCATTGATGGAGTTGATTTTTTGCAGCCTTAGCAGTGGTAGCAGCGGAAACTGTTATTACCTCGGTAATGGGTTTAATGGTATACTGATTGATGCAGGAATTCCAGCAGGCGCTATCCGCAAGCTATTGAAAAACAAGGGTATATCCATGCATACCATCATGGGTGTACTGATAACTCACAATCATTCAGATCATATCAGGGGATTGGAATTGCTTGCCAGGAAAAACAATCTGCCTGTCTTCACCACCCATAAAATCTGGAAAAGTGTTGTCTCAAGAATGAATGATATTTCCGGAATCAATGTACGCGAAATTGGTTTACAGCAGAAATTTCATCTCGCCGGTTTTGATATCGAAGCCTTCCCCGTTTCTCATGATGCACCTGAAACCTTGGGATTTCTTATTTGTACCGGAGATTTAAAAGTTACAATTGCTACCGACCTTGGTTTTATATGCCAAAATTCTGCCCCATATTTGAAAGCCGCCAACTTGCTGGTTATAGAATCAAATTATGATGAAAAGATGCTGATGAATGGATCTTACCCTCACTTTTTAAAAGCAAGGATACTGTCAGACCAGGGTCATTTAGGAAATCGCCAAACCTCGGATTTTCTTGCAGACAATGTGGGTGAAAATCTTCGCCATATCTGCCTTGCCCATCTGAGTAATAAGAACAATACCCCTGAAATTGCTCTGCAGACCCTGCAGCAAACTTTCGCTGACAGAGGCATTGGCATAAACGGGCAACTGCAAATATCTGTTCTGAATCGCCACATGCCATCTGAAGTGATAAGATTGATTGATTGAGAACTCCATCAGATGTATTATCTCAACGACACCTCTAATCAAAACAAGGTATTCATTAGGGACGCGCCCACTTGCTAAAAAAATATTATTCTGTTACCTGGTAATATTCCGAATGGTATCGTACATTTCATAAAAAATCAAGGTAAGCCAGGGGCTCCACCATGGTAGCAGCGAGATTGATCGCGGGATGAGCGCTCGATAAATGATATCACTTACAGAACCAAGCAACTCATAAGATTGTTACAAAAAGTGAGATAAGAAGTTCTGGAATCAGATAAACGGAAATGATTAAATCCATTCTAATTTTCAATCAGCAGGCAAATCCCTTAAGCTTACAGTTTAAGGACCCAAGCGTTGAAAGGGAATTTACATCATACTATATCGATAAATTCCTATGGCAGATCCAGATCGCCCAGGTTCTTGCAGTTTTACTGTTTGTTTTTGCGGTAGGCTCTGAAATTATAATCTTCGAACTGAACGCTTCATCAGCACTCATACGTCTGTTGCTCGTGGTTGTTTCCTTTACGGTGGGATTGCTGCTGACATTTCTAAAAAAAGAATTCTATAAAAAACATTATAAAACATTCAATATCTACTATGTATTGCTCACCGGACTGATCTTTATCCATGCCGGGTACACTGCTCCAGAGAATTACAGTACTGTGTTTTACAGCGGGGTTTTTCTCTGTCTCGTATTTAACTACGCAATGATTCGTCAGGATATAAAAAGGGCCTCAATTACGGGAATGTTGTTACTGCTCGCTTATATACTCACATTTTTCGGTAAGGTCGAAATATTTAACGGAAACCACCTTCTCACTATTTATTTTATTGCAATCAATTTCTTAGGGATATTTCTTGCCTATTTGATCGAGTACGACAACAAAAAGAATTTCTTGATGATGAATAAGATTAGTACAGATGCTATTCATCTTGGTGAAATCAACAAAAACCTGGAGGAAAGGGTATTAGAGAGGACCGCAGAACTTGAAATGGCAAAGAACAAAGCCGAAGAATCTGAAAAGCTCAAGTCAGCATTCCTCACGAATATGAGTCATGAAATCCGCACACCTATGAACGGCATTCTGGGTTTTACTGAATTGTTAAACCAGCCGGGATTAACGGGCAAAGAACAACAAAATTATATCAATATCATCAACAGCAGTGGTGAACGAATGCTGAAAACCGTCAATAACCTGATGGACATCTCTAAAATCGAATCCGGTATGGTTACGCCTTTGTTACAGCCTGTTGACGTGGTGCAGATCATGCATGACATACATGAATTCTTTACAAAGGAGGCCCATAGCAAAGGATTGGAATTTAACTTTAATAACAAATCCGTTCCAGAAAGGGTTATATGCGAATCAGATCCATCCTTCATTGAATCTATTCTTTCTAATTTGATAAAAAATGCCATCAAGTTTACGCATCATGGGTCAGTGGATTTTGGACTAAAGATTGTAGGATCCAACCTGGAGTTTTACATCCGGGATACCGGAATTGGGATTTCCCGCAAACAGCAAAACGCTGTCTTTGATCGATTTGTCCAGGCAGATATAGAAGACCGATATGTCTATGAGGGTACTGGAATAGGATTATCCATTGCAAAATCTTATGTGGAAATGCTAGGTGGAAGGATCTGGATAGAATCCAAGGTGGGAGAGGGTTCCTCATTCTGTTTTACCCTGCCTTACAGCCCGGTTGGCAACAATCAGCAAACAGCTGAAAAGACCCGGATCGACCGGCATGAAAACATAAACAGGCAAACAGAAATCCTGATAGTAGATGATGATTCAGCTTCATCTGCATACCTTCAGATAATCCTTAAACCTTATGCGTCTGCACTATATACTGCTGCATCTGGTGTGGAGGCGATTGAAATCTACAAAAATAACCGGGGGATTGGCATAGTGTTGATGGATGTAAAAATGCCGGTGATGGATGGTTATGTTGCTGCAAAGAAGATCAGGGAGCTGGATCCGGACGTGGTGATCCTGGCGCAAACTGCATTTGCAATGATCGGGGATCGCCAGAAAGCTTTAAATGCAGGATGCAATGGTTACATCACAAAGCCAATAGCAAAAGCCCAACTGATTGACCTTATTCGGAAATATTCCATGGCATAATTGCGCTCCAAGTTAGATATTTATTGTGAATGACCGCTTTAGACCAAGCATTGCATTAACTTTTGATGTCCGGCTGTTCTACTTAAGAGTTAATGGATGTTGCGTTATGGAAATTAGTTTTGGCACTGGACTTTTAACTTGTACTTTAGGTGAAAATTTCGAAAAATGAAGAAACCAAAGCATAAAAGGAATAAACACTTCCTGAGATTTATCTCAGTTTTCACCTTATTGCTCCTTTCCTTTTATGGATTTGCCAGCGATCATAACCTGGCCAGCTATCGGCTTGTAACACATTCATCTTCCATCGACGCTAATCAGTGCGGTCACCTGGTTGTTGATGGCAGTCTGGACACCTATTGGGAAAGCCACAGCAATTCCCAAAAGCAATGGCTTCTGATTGATCTGGGCATGATCCGGACGATCGATCATTTGGTGATCCATTGGGGCGAGAATCATGCAACATCCTATAAGCTTTCGCTTCTGTCAGAGAATAATAAACCAGGTGATCAGGTATATTATACTGACGGTGGGAACGGTGGCGTTCAGGACCTGGATATGCGTGGCCTGGAGGCACGGTTTTTACGTCTGGATATTTCGAAAGTCAAAGACCCCATTCGTGGGTGTGTGGTAAAGGAAATTATTGTATCTGGTGAAGGACCTGAGCGATTCACTCCTTCTGAAGTTGTCTCTCTTCCTGCAAATAATCTGTCACTGGACGGGGATATTTGGCACATACAAAGTTCCCTGTTTGTCAAGGATAATCCGGGGGATATCTCCAGTTCCGGATATGATGATGCCCATTGGATCCCTGCGAGCGTGCCCGGAACGGTCCTGGGGAGCTATTACGAATCCGGAGCATTCCCAGATCCTTTGTTTGGAGATAACATGCATCAGATCTCAGACGAGTTTTTCTCAGGGAACGATTTCTGGTACAGGACAAGTGTTCATCTTCCTTCAGACCTTTCAGGGCAAAAAGTATTTTTGAATTTCTCCGGGATCAACTGGAAATCCGACATTTATTTCAATGGTCGGCACCTGGGTAAAATTGATGGGGCTTTTATGCGGGGCGTCTTTGAAGTAACTGAACTGATAGACTTTTCAGAAGCCAATACGGTCGCTGTCCTGGTGCACCACAATGAAAGCTGGGTTTCAAGCAGTTGCAAGGTGATACGAAAACACCTGGGAGCGCGCACCACAAACGGAGACATGCTTGGTTTTGACGGACCCACCTGCCTGGCCTCTGCCGGATGGAACTGGTTACCGATTATTAAAGGTCGTAACAATGGCATCTGGAATCATGCTGGCTTCACCACCGGGGGAAATGTTATGGTGAAAGACTCCTGGGTGGAATCCAGCATCCCATTGCCCGATACCAGCAGGGCTGATCTGAGCATCCATACCGATCTGATCAATCATTCTGCAAAAACGGTGGAAGGAAAGATCAAGGCTGAATTATGCGGATTTGCAATTGAAATGCCTGTGAAATTAATGCCCAATGAAGAAAAATCCATAACGCTCGACCGATCTCTTTTCTCCGAACTTCAAATCCATAAACCAGCACTCTGGTGGCCCAATGGCTACGGAGCCCAAGCATTAATGAAACTCAAAATACAATTCGAGGAAAAAGGACAGGTCTCGGATTCAGAAGTAATCAATTTTGGCATCAGGCAGCTTGACTATAAAGTAAAAGATAATGTCCTGTTCGTTTACTGTAACGGAAACAGGATTCTGCTTAGAGGGGGTAACTGGGGACTTCCTGAGGCGATGATGCGATTGGACAGTGCAGGCTACGATCTGCGGGTTCAACTTCACAAAGAAGCCAATTTCAACATGATCCGCAACTGGATTGGCATGACCAACCGGGAAGAGTTTTACGATGCATGTGACAAACACGGTATCCTCATTTTCGACGATTTCTGGCTGGCCAATCCCGTTGATGGTCCAAACCCCCGGGATTTTAATCTGTTTATGGAGAATGTCCGGGACAAGATCAAGTGGGTTCGAAAGCATCCTTCCCTGGCAATCTATTGCGGAAGAAACGAAGGGCTGCCTCCTTTGAAATACGATCTTGCCATGAAGAAGGAATGTGAACAGCTGGATGGAACCCGACACTATATACCCCATTCTTCGGAAGGAACTGTAACCGGACTTGGCCCCTATGATGTGCGCCCTCAGGAATGGTATTTCGAAAACAGGGGAAAGACTTTTCACAGCGAACTGGGGATTGTTGCCATTCCCGAAGTGGAGAGCATGCGAAAAATGATGCCCGAAGAAAATTGGTGGCCGATAAATGACATGTGGGCCATACACGATTACCAGGCGGGTCGATCCGATAAATATACCGACACCCTTACCAGGCGGTACGGGGAAGCCTCAAATCTTGAAGAATATTGCAACAAAGCCCAGCTGTTCAACTACGAGAGTGCAAAAGCCATGTTCGAATGCCTGCAAAGCAACCAGGGAAGCGGAGTGCTTCTTTGGATGAGTCAGTCTGCCTGGCCATCTATGATCTGCCAGTTATATGATCATTACCTGGAATATACATCTGCGTATTTTGCAGTAAAAAAGGCTGCATCACCTGTTCATACCTTCTGGGATATTCAGAAGAAAGAGGTTCGCATTGCCAACAATACCAGATCAGCTATCAAGAATGCTGATATGAAGGCGACCATTTACGATGCCCGGGGTAAAATTCTATGGACAAAAGCCAAAGCATGTGACCTCGATCCGGCAAGTGCAATCAGCTGTTTTGCATTGGATCCTCCATCTGCAGAAAATGTTCTCTTCCTGAAACTGGAATTAAAGTCAAAGGGAACCCTTCTGAGCGAAAACTTTTATTGGCTGGAAAACAGCCAGAGGAATTGTTTGGACTTAAATGATCTGCCAGTCACAAATGTTGAAATGAAAATTGATGAGCGCCAAAAAAATGGTTTCTACACAGCTCAAATTGAGCTGAACAATAAATCAGAAAGCATTTCTTTACTGAATAAAATAAAACTGAAAGATAAACAGAGTGGAGAAAGTGTTTTGCCTGTATTCTTCGATGACGATTATGTATCCCTTCTTCCTGGTGAGAAAAGAACAATCACCATGAAGATTGAGGAAAAATATTTGGAAAACAGAGATGTGGAAATCAATCTGGAGGGATGGAATACGGGTCCCCGAAGCAGGATGGTAGATTTGAGTTCCACCAGAAAATGATCATGAACATATGCTCATAAATCAGATAGAAAATGAAACATACATCAGTGATTGGCTTCGTGCGGGTATTCGCAGCGATGTCCTTAAGTATAATCTTATCCTATGGTTGTACTGAAAAAACCAAAGAAATCATGGTTCAGGAATTCAACATGCAAATGGCGGGTGACGGCCAGATATTCATTGAGGAGGTGCTGAATGGTGAGATTGCGGAAACCCAAATAAAACATGTGGCCTATGCCGGTCCGATCATGGAATCTGTGCGCCTGGCTGAGGGTTATGTGAACATTTTCCTCTTCATCAAGGGAACGGGAGTGATGAAAGCCGACACCCTGTCTTTTCCACTTGAACCGGAGACCATCGCCATTCCATCTGCCTATAGAAAGGTGCGTTTTGAAGTGGAGAAAAATGATACCCTGCATTATCTGCATTTTGTTAAAAAGCTTTCCCCGGAGGACCTTGAGGACCTGAAGACTTTTCCGGAAAAGAACAAATATGATATCTATTTCACCAGATTCAGTGATTGTGAAGCCTATACCGAAAAAATCAAGAGTCCGAATACAGTGAGTCGTACGGTCCTTCCCGCTGATATTATACCACGGGTATCACTGGGTACAGTGGAAACCCAGGGACCTGATGCGGTTGGCGCACATGAACATGCCATGCTGGATCAATTGTTCCTGGGTCTTACCGACAACGATGTTACCGTGCATGCAGATGATGTTTCTGCTACATTCAGGGAATACACGCTTCTTCATATTCCCATTGGTTCAAGTCATTGGGTAACAGTAGAAGAAAATAAAAAAATGTACTACATGTGGATGGACTTTTTTCTTTCCAGGGAGGGTCAGGAATGGCTTAAAACACATAAGCCCGTAAGCAAAGATATGAGCTCCTACGACGATAACTAAGATCCCTGTCAAATAGAGAGACTGGGTTGACTCCCATAATCAATGAGTTACTGATAAGCCGCTATAAAACTGGGGGAATTCCGAACAAGCCAAAACTGGATAGGTGGAGCATCATTATCTGATGCTGTCTTTATCCCGCCTGAATATATGTTAGTAAACTCATTGATGGGCGACCTGGAAGGTTTTCAAAATAATGATCAGAATGAAAGCATCCATCCTTTTCTGGATGGAAAAGGAAGAATTGGCAGGCTTATGATTACGCTGTATTTTGAGTAAAGCAAAGATCTTTACTGGGATGGGGTTCTGCTTAAAAACCACATTTCTTTTCTTACTCTTTAATTACCTTTTTAACAATGACACGGCCATCCTCGTAATGAAATTTTAGAAAATACAGACCTGAAGTACCCTCAATAAACATATTTGTCAATTGATGATCTGTAATTGTAAACGATCTTATTTCTTCCCCCAATGCATTTAAAAATTTAACTGAAACCATACCTGGACTTTCCCCCGGATCAATTGTAAGGTTACCAGTCGTCGGATTTGGATAGATAGAAGCAGTCCCATCCTTGACATTGTTTTCAATACTGCTTGTATTTATGATGTGGCATTTTGATGTGTCAATACAACCTTCCTGTGTGACAACAACCGCATAACTGCCGTTATTATCAGGAATATACATTTGATTTTCCGCTCCTGGAATTGGAGCCATATCATTGTTGCAATCCATCCATTGGTATGTTGCATTGCTGGCATTGCTGGTAAGGGTAGAGCCGGACTTTACGACGGAAGTATCCACCACAATAATTGTCAGATTCAGTGTAACGATGCTGTCACATCCAGCATCATTGATCAGTGTATCATTATAGGCTCCCGAAGCTTCAAGAATCTTCCCGTTAAAATCATAACTCCCGCACGCCGACGCATCTACCGTTGAAAAGGTAGCTGAACATCCAGCAGATGCAAACCCATTTATTTCACTATTGAATGGTCCTCCATATACACCAAGATCATTTCTGGAAGTCTCCCATCCAGGAGGGAGACCTGCATCATTAAATTGAGTCTCCGGATTACCAGCATCGATGCAGGGAGAACCTTCCTCAAGGGAAAAATCTGCTTTGTCAATGAGTGGATCATTAGAAATATTATGGTGATCATCGGGCAGGTTAATGCTGCTTATCTGAGAAAGTGTATCTGAACTTTGCCAGACCTGATCATCTCCAAGACTGGCATACATATTATTGTATTGAATTTCGTTAAACGGGTCAGATCCGATGGCAACGATCCCTGCCCCTGCCAAACCGCCGTCCTGTACTCCAAATGATTGAATCTTTTCATCGTACAAGCCAATACATGTACCATTGAAAACATCATCCATTGTAATATCCAGTATGATGGATTCATCTCCCATGCTAATGGTCAGATTGATTCCTCCACCATCCCCGTTGTCCACAACAATTGAACTGGCTTCCAACCAAATATGTTCGCCAGCCAGTATCATGAATGTGGTATCCATCTTGCCAGTGATTTTCACTTCACCTGCTTCTCCGTTATTCCAGAATCCATAACAATAATGAACAGCTTTTCGCTTGGCTGCTTCATATTCTATTGTATAAACCAGATTGTTATAAAACCAGCGCTGCAGTCTTGCACCGGAATCAAGGGAACCGGCATGGGTAATGATATTATTCATTATGACTGAAGTGGGACTAAACGTTGTTATGCTTCCACCAATGAAGGATGAATTATTTATCAGCGTATTATTGATGATACTTACTTCGCTACCTTCTTCACAGAAAATACCCGCTGTATGCCCAGCCTGGTTATTGATGATCAGATTATTCCGAATATCTGCTGACGATTTGCCATTCACATATATGGCTCCCCCAGCCTGTTCAAACTTGGTGTATAGCTGGAAAGGACGATTAAAATTGTCATACTCCCTGAATTGAAAAGTCGTTAAATTTCCCAATACATTTTCATTGATCTCGTTCCCTAGAATCTCTACATCATGAGCATTGTCCAGGTAAATTACACAACCCAGGTTTCCCCTGATTACGTTATGGGCAATATAGGATGAGTCATTTGCAGAACAGCGAATGATTCCAGCATTTGTTCCTGTGACCTCGTTACCGGTAATCAGGTTATTGATCAATTGAACCCGTGAACTTGCAAGGTTAAGATTTCCCCCGCCAGTTATTTCATTGTCAAGAATGATGGATCTCGATCCGCCCGAACAATCGACAGCCATTTGGCAGTTTTTGATCCTGTTCTTCTTTATAACTGGTGAAGATCCAAAAATATAAAACCCCATCAAATTGAAATTCTGAACCGTAAATCCCTCTATCACGGCGTCATTGGAAACAGGCATATATCCTGATACAAATCCTGCAGCATAATCGCCCGCCGAAGATCCGTCAATGATGCAATGCTCCGGGCCGTTTAAACTTTTGACAACAATTTCCTTTCCGTTCAGTTTAATGTTATCATTCCCTTCTCCTTGATATGTTCCATCAGCAACCAAAACAGTATCACCATTACTTGAAGCATTGATGGCCTCCTGGATGGTGGGGTAGTCAGACGGTACTGAGATGGTCTTAGCGCTTAGATTAAAGCATGCAAGGATGATCATCACTGTGCATATACAGAATCCTAAAAATGTTTTCATGATAGAATATATTTGATGGACACTTTATTGCAACTGAAGTTATTCCGAGTGGATATACACACCCCTGGACCAGATCTTCAAAAAATAGTAAGTTACGGCTAATGGGAAAGGAAGCCAAATACTTCTGCCAAATTCATTACCAAATCGAAGTTAGATATTACACCTACCCCCGAATAAAAACTTAACACTTATACGTTGTGATATTTTGTTTCCGGGGCATGCAAACTGAATGCAAAGGGTGGATTTTTAAATGAATGTGCTATCAGAGCCTGGCTTTACTTCAAAAGGATAGTCATTATTATTAAAAGTCAGTAAATTTGATAATTACTGCGAAATCACAGAAGTTGCATAAGCCTCAATATATTATGGAATAGCGCGTAAAAAGAAAAGAATGAATATTCTAACCATGAAAGGAGTAATAGTTCTTTTGGCAATCATATTGATAGGGTGCTCAAAAGATGAACCTGACGATCCAATGGAAGGATCGGACTGGAAGCTTGTTTGGGCTGAGGAGTTTAACTATTCGGGTTTACCCAATTCTGATTTCTGGTCGTTTGAAACGGGCTATGTCAGAAACAATGAAGAACAATATTACACCAACCAACGAACAGAAAACTGCATAGTGAAAGATGGTTATTTGCAAATAATAGCCTTAAATGATTCATTTCAAAACCACGTCATAACTTCTGCAAGTATTGAAACCAAAAACAAGGTGAGTTTTAAATATGGCCGGATTGAAGTACGTGCTAAAATGCCGGATTTGGGTTTGGGCACCTGGCCAGCCATTTGGACCAAAGGCGAGAACTTCGATACCGTGGGGTGGCCCTACTGTGGCGAAATAGATATTATGGAATGGGTAGGTAGAATGCCAACTGTGATATTGGGTAGTATTTATTCTTCAGCACAAGGCAGCACCGGAATCAATGAGGGTCATCAATTCTATGTTGCAGTTAACTCTTCATTTTTAACCGAATCCTTTCACAACTATGCCATAGAATGGGACAGTACAAGCATTTCATTTTTCCTGGATGACGGCAATTACGGTACGTTGACAATGGATGATTTTGGCTCTGATTGGGATCCTTTAACGAAGTCGCATTACCTAAAGCTAAATTTGGCGATGGGCGGAGAAATTCCACCTTTTGGTGGAGGTGGGCCCATAGACTACACTAAATTTCCTTTTACTTTTATGGTAGATTATGTGCGGTATTACGAAAAAACCAATAGATAAATTAGTAAAACCCCCGCCAAAGCAGAAGCAATGGCCGGCCAATACTGCAACCGTCATAAAACAAGGGTACGTATGTGTATACGTTGCACTATAAGAACATGATCTTATTCTTTGTCTACCAGGCTTCTGTTTACCGGCGCCGAGCGCTGTTGTTTTTTTATTTCAGATAAAAGCTTAGTTAGATCTTTCACCATCCCCGGGTGCTCTTCATATACATTGTATTGTTCTTTCAGGTCGGTGGTAAGATTGTAAAGCTGGACCGGAGGTTCGCCTGAAAGGTCAAGGGTTTCAGATCTTATTCCACCACCCCCTGGTCCTGTGATCAGTTTCCAGTTGTCCTTTCGAATGGATAATAGGCCAATATAACTGTCGTTTACCATGTTGGTCCGATGGACCTGTGTGCTTTCCCGGTTGAAGAGAGAAGCCAGAAAGCTGAAACTATCCTCCCCTGAATTTTCGGATAGCTCCACTTCAAAAAATTCTGCAAATGTGGCCAACAGGTCGGTCAAAGCAACCAGGGTAACGCTTTTTGATCCGGCAGGTATTGTCCCTGGCCACGAAATCATGAAAGGCACCCTGTTACCTCCTTCATACACCGAGGTTTTCTGTCCCCGCAAGGGCCCGTTGACAAAATGGCCATGGTCCTCTGCGTAATCGGTGGGCTCGTGCCTGGCAATGCCCCCATTGTCACTCGCAAATAAAATGATCGTGTTTTCAGTCAGTCCCTTTTGATCCAGGGCATCCAGTACCTGTCCGATGGAATGGTCGAATTCCAGCAGAAAATCACCTCTTTTCCCTATTTCACTTTTCCCCTTGAATTGGGGATCCGGTATCATCGGTCCATGAATATTCCGGTGTGCCAGATAGAGAAAGAAGGGTTTGTCCGTTGAAACATCCTGAATCCAGCTTACAGCCCTTCCTGTAATCATATTTGCAAGGTCTTCATGATCATACATGGCCTTTGTCCCGCCTTCAACACCAAGGGATGCAGCCCCGCTCCGTGGACGATGCAAATAATCGAGTTCAAAGCCTTTTCTCGGATCCGGGGTAATGCTTACCGGATCATCCTTTTCCAGACCTAATACCTGATGGTTTTCAATAATGAAGTGTGGATGCTGTCCCACGTGTGGGAAGCCCCAGAAATAATCAAAACCCAGTTCAAGCGGTCCAGGTCTTAATTCCTGGTTGTAGTCAGGTCCCAGCACGTCATCCCAGCCCTTCATTCCAGGCTCCCCGAATCCAAGGTGCCATTTTCCAATACAGGCGGTAGTGTATCCCTGTTGATGAAAAAGGTCGGCCAGGGTAAACCTTTCAGGTTCAATTAATAGCGGATCATTCGCCCAGACAGTCGAACTTTGCACCCAGGTGCGCCAGGCATACCTGCCAGTGAGTAAATTATATCTGGAGGGAGAACATACCGATGCCGGGGAGTGTGCATCGGTAAACAACATCCCGGTCCGTGCAATCCTGTCAATGTTAGGGGTTTTGACTTTGCTTGCTCCATAGCAACTCAAATCACCATAACCCAGGTCGTCAGCAAGAATGATCAAGACATTGGGTTGATTTCCTGGACGACTGTCCTGCGAAACCGCCCTATGTCCCATTGAGAGAAAAATAACAATACTTACCATCAGTATGGATAGATCATATCCTGTCTTTCGTGTCTTCCAGATCATCTCTTATGGTTTTTACAAATGGGTGCAAACTTCTCAGTTGGTTTAAGCTTTTCATTCAGATTTCTACCCACAAACATCTAAAAACTTTGCAAGCTCCACAAATTCACCCTACTTTAACTAATTTCTTAGTTGTTTAACTAGAATATTAGTTTATATTTGGTTTGTATTCCATCTATGATGGGATTTACTCAATCCAAAATCATGATCAGGCACTTTATCAAATTGGGATTTCGAAATCTGAAGAAGAACAAAAGCAACACCATCATCAGTGTTTTTAGTCTTTCATTGGGTATTGCGATATTTTTTGTAATCTCTGTTTTTGTGGACCAGGAAACTAAAGGTTGATGCATTCCATAAACACTCATCCAGGATATTTAAGGTCACATACGGACAAACCAGTGTTACCCCTGGCCCTCTATCGGAATTGCTGAAAAATAATTTCCCTGAAATTCAAAGCGCCACACATATTGAAACTCGTCAATTATCTGCTTTGTCGCCCATATTGAGCTATAACAATGATCCCTTTGATATAATGGCCTATTATTCCGTCGACTCTGCTTTCTTCAGCATTTTTGACTTCAAGGTTTTGCGTGGAGATATGAAGAGTGCATTAAATGCTCCATTTTCAATGATCCTTACCCAAAGTGAAGCCTTGCGTATCTTTAAGGATAAAGATCCCATTGGCCAGGCTGTCATCTGGAGAAGCACACAGGATTTCACTTTTACCGTCCTGGCCATTGTTGAAGATATCCCCCAGAATTCCTCCATACAGTTTAATGGATTAATCACTGAAGCATCCACAAAAATGATGACTCCCTATTATCCTGATAATTGGGGATTCGGAGTATATGAAACCTATCTTCTTCTGAAGCCAAATATAAATTCAGAGGCACTGGAAAATAAACTAAGAAGCTTCCTGATTAAGTACTATGAATCGAACCTGTCGGCTCGTCAATGTAGTGAAGATGCACGAACGACTCCCTTAAGTTTACGTCCAATCAAGGAGGTCTATTTTAATTCAAAGCTTAAATATGACACAACCAACCGCGGCAGTTTATTTCTGATCAGGATATTAGTTGCAATAAGCATGATCATTTTATTATTATCCATTGTTGCTTATGTTAATCTTACTACAGCAAAGGCATCCTTACGCAAGAAGGAGATCGGTATTCAAAAGGTGTTTGGTTCAAGCCGAAAAACTTTGATCCTGCAATACTTAACAGAAACAACCATCATAAGTATTTTTGCCGCAATAATTGGTGTGGCCGTAGCTGTGTTATTGCTACCCAGATTTAGCCAGTTTATGAATCTCAGCAAAAGCTTACAGATTTCCTTTTCATTCATTATTTTGCTTGTTCCCGGAGTTTTATTACTGGGTCTTACTGCAGGCATCTATCCTGCACTCTATATGTCCTCCCAAAAAGAAATAAGCATTTTGAAAATTGGTTCCAGTCATTCACCCAGAGGGAAGAGTCTCCGGAACTTGCTTGTGATCTTTCAGTTTTTTGTTTCCATTACATTGATCGCGTTTACACTCCTGATTGATAAGCAAGTCACCTTTCTTAAAGAGAAGGATTTAGGAATAGAGAAGGAGTATGTGGTTTATGCAAGATTACCGATGCAAATCCTAAGAGGGAAAAAGGAAGTATTTACAGAACGTGTACAGAGCTTGCCTGGTATTCAAAAAGTGGCGTATTCGAGCGGCATACTGGGGATGAGTGATGGTTTCAACTACGACAATCTGGATGTAGATGGAAAAACCCTGGATTTCGCCTCATTATGGGTTGATGCTGAATTCATTAATCTGTATGAATTGAATTTGCTCGAAGGCCGGTTTTTCAGTAAAGAATTAAGGGCTGACATAAATTCTACAGCTCTTTTAAATGAGGCTGCCGTAAGAGCTTTTGGCGTTGAAGATCCATTTGAGCTCGAGATAAGGGTGCCAGGCGGAAGCGCCAAAGTGGTTGGCATTGTAAAAGATTTTAATTATAAATCCCTTCATCATGAGATCGAACCATTGGCCATCGTCTATTTCCCACGCCAGGGTGCATACGCAAATATAAAAGTATCAGGCAATAACCTTCAGCAGACTCTCGATGCAGTAAGTAAGATATGGACCGAACTTGCCCCGGGATACCCCTTCAGCTATCAGTTTTTAGACTCAAGTTTTGAAAAACTGTATAAATCCGAGGATCAAATGGGCAAAGCCATTTCATTCTCGTCTATTATTGCAATCATCATAGCGGTTCTTGGCGTTTTGAGTCTTTCGCTCTTTTTATGCGAAAGCAGAATGAAAGAAATTGCCATACGAAAAATAAACGGCGCAAAAGTCTGGGATGTAATTCTGGGCCTGAATAAAACTTTTGCTTTCAATGTAATTATAGCATTTGTCCTGGCCTGTCCGCTGGGCTGGTTTGTAATGCATGAATGGCTTGATAATTTTGCCTATAAAACAAGCATTGGCCCATGGATATTTCTAAGTGCGGGTCTTCTCCTGGCCATGATCACCTTCATTATCGTAAGCTTGCAGAGCTGGCGATCTGCCAACAGGAATCCGGCAGAAACATTACGTAATGAATAGCAAGGTAAAACTCTGATCCGGCCGCATTCAAAAACTTTCCCTTGAAAGAGCGGAATCCTGCCAGTTTATTCCCAAATTTGACCATGATCAGACTTCATGCATCCCCTCTTCAGGGATTTACTGATTTTCGATTTCGCACTGCCTTTCAAAGCTTCTTCGGAGGGATCGACCAATATATTGCTCCCTACATCCGGATCAATGGAAAACTGGAAATCAAAGCTGCCAGTGAACGCGATATCGACCCCGCCAATAATCAATCCCTTGATCTGATTCCCCAAATCATTACCAAAGATGCCGATGGGTTTTTGTTTGTGGCAAAATACGTCCAGGCCCTCGGATACAATGAGCTGAACTGGAACCTGGGATGTCCCTATCCCATGGTCGCTAAACGAGGAATGGGCTCAGGTTTGTTAAAGATGCCGGAGAGAATAGACGAGATTTTAAACAGGGTTAGCACTGAGTCAGATATCCGGATCTCCGTAAAAATGCGATTGGGGTACGAAAGTCCGCAGGAGATATTTCGGGTTTTACCTGTGCTGGAGAAATATAAGCTTGCCCATATCGCCATACACCCCCGGATAGGGAAGCAGCTATACAGGGGTGATGTTGATCTGAAAACCTTTGAAGAATGCATCGGGCAAAGTTCTCATCCGGTTTTTTACAACGGCGATATTACTTCGGTCCAGGGCTTTCGGGAAATGAAAGATCGCTTTCCATCCATCTCTCACTGGATGATTGGCAGGGGGCTGATTGCCGATCCCTTTTTACCTGCCATGATCAAAGCCGATCATCCTGTTTACCCGGAAAACCGATACGAGGTATTCATGACCTTTCACGACATGCTCTTTTCTTCCTACGAAGAAGCATTATCGGGCCCCAAGCATCTTCTGATGAAGATGTATTCCTTCTGGGAGTACTTCATCCAGTCCTTTCCCGTCTTCTCCGAAAGGACTTAAGAAAATCAAGAAGGCGCAAAGCATCAGTGCATACGGGGAAGCGGTTAAACAAATCGTCCATGAAGAAGCCGATCATGGTATCACATCCAATCCATAAAGGTATTATTCAGATAATCAATGACTTTTTCATTGTATATTCCTCCAATTATATTGTTCCTAATGATTCCCATTTTTACCCCAAAAGGAGAATCCCAGGATGACCTTAATCATATTCGGTTCAATGACCTGGCAGGATATGAGGTGGTAGTGATATCCGTACTTTAGTTTGACTTCTGAAAAACCAATAACGGTAAGTCCTTCCTCAAATTCGTCCCTTGTCTCCTGCCCCAGGAGGTGTGTCCTGAATGGCTTGTTGTAGTTCGAAAGGAGTGGTGCTTCAAGTATTAACCTGTTGCCTTTCAGGAGGGTCTTGATTTCCCTGCTGATCATCTGATCGGTATCCATGATCAATACCAATTGTTTTCTCTTTTGATCCCAAATAAAAGTTAGATTTCCGATCCCCAGGGAATTCCCTGATCTTGACAATTGATGCCTCAACTGTTCGGAAGATGGCTTATGTATTACATGATTTTTATACATGACGATTTGATTTTAGTAAATGAAAATTGAATAACCCAGTTTCGCGCTTCGAATCAGCTTACACACAAAAGACTGGAGGAGGTATGTCAATCAGTAATGGATTGGAAAAACGATGGAAGAGACATGTAAAGTGCTTCAAAGTGCCCGCACCAATGAAAGATTGTTCCTCATTTTGAAATGCCCGGAATACGGTCGGCATCTCTATTGGATCGTCATTTTTCGTATCTTCGATACTACCAAGTCCAGCGGTGTCAGAGAATTGATTCGTTTCCTGGATAATTGAGTGACAGCATGGATTATTCTCGGCTATACGTACAACTGGCCCCTGTCTGAGAATCAGGATAAGAATGAATATCAATATGGGCACCTCTCGTCTCATTGCCAGCTATTAATTAACTATACAAATAGACGGACAAAAGCAGGTCACTGATGCAGATTTTGTGTTAAGAATCATTAATTCAACTGTTAAAGAATATTAAAACAATGTGAAAAGTTGGAAGACGAAATACGGATACAAAATATATCAGGTTCTTTCGGGACGCAGTAATTCATATATTATTTTGTCTGAGCATCATAGTATTCTGGTTGATACTGGAAAAAAAACGGTGTATTCCAGGCTTAAAAGAAATATTGATGCATTAAAACCAGCCAATCAGGATATAACTTTTCTTATTCTGAGCCATACACATTTCGACCATTGTCAGTCAGCTAAAAAAATTGCAGAACAATATCATTGTCGGATTATTGTATCTGAGAGGGCCGTTGAATCGATTGAAAATGGCTACACAGCTTTGCCCGATGGAACCATGTTTATACCTAAACTGATCTCAAAATTTGGACAGATCATTGGGGAAAAAAGATATGGATATCAACCTTTTCAGCCTGATATCCTGGTTAATGGAGATCTTGATTTGCATCAATTTGATCTCAATATTAAACTAATAGTAACGGATGGTCATTCGTCAGATTCCATCAGTATCATTGTTGATAATGAGATTGCCATTGTTGGAGATACAATGTTCGGGGTATTTAAGGATTCCACATTCCCTCCGTATGCTGATCATATTAAGGAGATGATTGAAAGCTGGGGCACACTTTTAAAAACAGACTGTAATCTCTTTCTGCCTGGACATGGCACAGAAATAAAGCGAGAATTATTACAAAAAGAATATGATAAAAATGCGCGGAAGTACAGTATATAGGATAAAGAGCATCCCCCGATCCAGGATAGCGACTTTTGATATCTTCTCCATTGGATTATTAAAACATCATGTGAGCGCACTTCTTGAATTTGATGTCACAGACAGCAGGAAAAAGCTTCAGGAATTAAGAAGAAGTGGCATCAATATTTCATTCAATTCCTGGCTTATCAAGGTAATAAGCATTGTCTTAATGCAGCATAAAGATGCTGCAGCCTATTTATACAGCAAAAGGAAACTGATCCTGTTTAATGATATAAATATCTCTATTCTGGTTGAGAAAATAATTGAAGGAAAAAAAGTCCCTATCCCCCTGGTCATTGAAAGAACCAATGATAAGAGTGCATCTGAAATCCACTTGGAAATAGAAAGAGCAAAGAAGCATGAATTGTCAAGTAGGGATATTGTGCTCAATCAAAGATCGACACGATCCGAAAATCTCTACTACGCATTGCCCGGGTTTCTGAGAAGAACAGTTTGGAGAGTCATGCTTAAGAATCCCAAGTTTGCATTCCGAAAAATGGGAAATGTGGTGATAACATCCCTGGGTATGATGGGTAAAATAAATGGCTGGTTTATACATAAATCGATACATCCCATATCATTTGGAATTGGTTCGATCATTAAAAAACCAGTAGTAATCGATAACCAGGTCAAAGTCAGGGAGATATTGAATATGACCATACTATGTGATCATGATGTAATGGATGGCGCTCCGATGGTGAAATTATTAAATGATTTTACCAGGTATATTGAAAGCGGAGAACATATAAATAATACCATCTCAAGGCAAACGGAATAATCCCAACTTTCTGAAAAACCTTCAACAAAAGAACCCTGTTCTGTATCGTGATCGTAACACATTTTATATCCTTTTATGGTTCTTTCACATCGCTATTAATTACCTTTAATTTCCAAATCCCAATCCCTGACAATGGTAAGGCTGAAACGGATCATTCTGATTATCATATTCATCTCTACTGCGGCGAATGGTTCGCAGCTACATGCCCAGGGAAAGTTGCTGATGGGGTTTTCAACCCAGATTCACAATACAAGACTGATGGTAGATCTGTCGAGCGCACATGTGAAAGGGGCTTACCGACCAACAGAAGTTTTGTTCCTTGAACGTGAATTTGGAAAGCACCTGGCCTTTCATACGGGCCTGGGCTACACCATGATGACACAGAACAGCGATGCCTTCAAAAACAATTTTCACTACCTGGCACTTCCGCTGTATTTGAAAATCGGGAGATTGAATGACGATAAACGACTGGCATTCACATCATTCATTGGAATAGATATGCGCTATCT
Source organism: uncultured Bacteroidota bacterium (assembly GCA_963735755.1). Classification (GTDB taxonomy): domain Bacteria; phylum Bacteroidota; class Bacteroidia; order Bacteroidales. The sequence continues at coordinate 29,035 of CAVTME010000001.1, forward strand.
ACTCAAAGCCAATCACCTCACTCCGGATGGTAATGAGACAGATATAATGGATTATGCCCAGAAATTTCAAGCGGACATGGCTGGAGGTGTCGGGGTAACATTCAGGCTCTCCGAAAAGTTTGCCCTGGAAGGTCTGGTTTCCATCTCTTATGGTAGCTCTATCAACTCGTACAATGCGGCCCTCATGGATATCAATAATTTCAATACAGGTTTCAGATTAAATCTGAGCTATAAATTTTAAGCATGCGAAAGCTCCACTCCCTGATTCCCGGATTCATCATCTTACTCACGCTGTACGCATGTGTGGGCGAAACTACCATTGATGAATCACTGCCTCTTGAGCAGAAGATCGATCAGCTGGTTGAGCCCATCGTGGTATATGGAAACCCAAATGCCGCGATCATTGGCATTATTCAAAATGGAGAAAGGAGTATCTATAGCTACGGTGATGCAGGATTGGGAAATGGACCACCGCTTTCCTCTACCATTTTTGAGATTGGTTCCATTACAAAAACATTTACGGCCACACTGCTCAGTCAGTTCATTATGGAAGGCCTGGTATCACTGGATGATCCCATAGAAAAATTCTTACCCGATAGTGTGGATCCACCAACTTACAACGGTCAACCCATACTCCTGCGCCACCTGGTCACACATACCTCGGGCCTGCCCCGGGGGATCTATAATTTCGATATAGATCCTGATGTAATATGGAGCGAAATCACCAATGAGGATCTCTATGCCTTTCTGAACGATATTTCCCGGCAGGCTTATCCCTTCAATGATTTTACCCAGGGCAATGTACTGCAGTCCCTGGGGACAAGATTCAGGTATTCCAATGTGGGTATGGCTGTTCTCGGGCATATCCTGGAATTGGTTTCGGGGCAAAGCTATGAAGAGCTGATCGAGGAACGGATTTGCTCCAGTCTGGGTATGGATGACACCAGGGTATTTCCGGACATGACAGAGGAACAAAAAGACAGGATTCCCAAGGCGTATAATCTGAACCAGTATGAACAGGAGCTTAACAGGGATTTTGGTCGCATGCTGGCCGCCGGAGCGCTGCTATCCACCATGGACGATATGCTGAACTATATGGAAGCCCAGATGGAAGACGCCACCTTCCTTTCACAATCCATGCAACGCTGCCACGAAGGGATCTACGATGAAGAAGATATTGATGAGTCATTTCCTCGTGGCATCGATGCCCTGGGCATGGCATGGCTTATCACCTACGAAGGTGGCGATACCCTTGTGTATCACAATGGGGGATACAACCATTTGTCCTACATGAAATTTAACCGGACCAGGAAGGTGGGGGTTGTGGCCTTCTCCAATACCCATACCGAGCTTGGACAAAGGATTATTGATCCCATTTTCAACTGGATAAATGAGCCATAAGATGAGGAAAGCGCATATATATCCTTTTGTAGCGACCTTTACTCTACTGGTCCTGAGTTGCAACATAAGTTCCGCCCAGAATGGCCTTCGGTTTGGTATCTCAGCAGGAATCCAGAATACCCTCCTGAGTTCAGAGATGAGCTCTGAAATTGATGTGATAAATGCTTTCTGTCCCCTGGTATCAGCAGATATTGAATACAGGTTCGCCCCCAGGATTGGCCTTCAGGCCGGCCTTGGTTATGCCCTCTACGCACAAAACACCAGCAAATTCAGGAACAACTTCAACTACCTGACTGTTCCTCTGTTTTTGAAAGTGGGAGGTTTTAAAAATGATAACAGGAAATTTGCGCTGAGCTTTTTTGGCGGGCCCAACTTAAAATTCCTGATGTCAGCCTCTAATATATATCAGGATGAGAAGACAAACATATCGGATTACACCACCGATTTCCATCTGGACTACACCTTTGGGATCGGATTATATTATAGGCTCAACGAGCGCCTGGTTCTGGAGTCACACCTCACGGGAACCCTCTGGGGTAGTTCTTTTAACTATGTTTCATTTACCGGATTTGTCCTGAAGAATTTCAATTATGGGCTGGTTTTTGGCTTCAAATATAAACTGCAGAAAAAGTAGGGAAGACTATTTGAAGTCTTCCGAGCTAAATTTATAGCTTTTTCCAGCGGCTGTTTCTTTTGAAATCATTCTGCCCTGGTATCTCACATTCAGCTTGTTTCCTGTAAGAGATTTCACATTCAGTGAGACCAGTGCTTTGTTCTCCCATTCCATAGCTATTTCAAATGCCCCTTTCCCTTTTAATCCTGAAACCCTTCCGTTTGTGTAGGCGCCAGGGAGCGCCGGCAGGATATCAAGAATGTAATGGCCATTGTCATCTCTCAGGTGCGATTGCAGAAGCATTTCTGACAATCCGGAGGTATATCCAAAATTTCCATCGATCTGAAAGGGGGGATGGCCATCAAAAAGATTCTTGTACATGGATTTTTGAAACAAGAGTTGTATGTGCTCGTGTGCCATCTCTCCGTCCCTCAGCCTTGCACTGCAATTGATCAGCCAGGCCCGGCTCCATCCCGTACCCGCACCTCCGTTTGCCAGGCGGTAATCCAGTGTGGTCCGTACCGCTTCAAATATGTCAGGGGTATTCTCTTTAGAGACGCTGGTTCCCGGGTGGAAGCCATATAAGTGAGACATGTGACGATGTCCCGGCTCGCGCTCTGGATATTCCCTGTCCCATTCCAGGATTCTGCCATCGCTTCCCAGGACAAATCCCGGGCGCAACTGCACCCTCTGTTGCCTGACTTTATCCACGAAGGCATCGTTTACTCCCAGGATATCACAGGCTTCCAAGTAATTATCGAAAACCTCTGCGATAACCTGCTGGTCCATGGCACTGCCCATACAAAGGGCAGACTCCACACCTTCGGCATTCAAATACCGGTTTTCTGGAGATGTGGACAGCGCCGAGACCAAGGTCCCGTCGCGGGGATCTTCCATGATCCAGTCGCTATAAAACTTTGCGACCTCCTGCATGGCCGGAAAGGCGCGTTCCCTCAAAAAGCCTGTATCCTGGGTATATTCATAATGATGCCAGTAGTGTTGCATCATCCAACCCCCGGCTCCCATGGAACTTCCCCAGTAAGCAGTTGCTGCCCTCATCCAGGTTGGGACCCATAAATCGGTTGCATGCGGGAAAAAAGTACCCTCACACCCAAAATTCTTCCTTGCTGTTTCTTTCCCACTTTCCACCAGGCGGTCGGTGTAGTCGAACAAAGGCATATTCATTTCATCCAGGCCGGTCGGGTTGGCCGGCCAGTAGTTCATCTGCAAATTAATGTTCAGGTGATAGTCGGCATTCCAGGGTGCTTCTATGTGCTGGTTCCACAATCCCTGCAGGTTGGCCGGATTGCTTCCTACCCGGGAAGAGCTGATCAGCAGATAGCGTCCATATTGAAACAGGAGCGCTTCCAGACCCAGATCAAGCGAATCATTCTTCATGCGCTCGAGTCTTTCATCGGTGGGAAGGTGATCCAGGCATTGATCCCCCAGAACAAGCTGTACTCCCGAAAACAAATCCTGGTAATCCCGGATGTGTTCCTCTTCCAAAACACCAGTGTCAAGACCTGAGAGGGAGGCAAGGTCCTCCAGGTTCTGTCCGGCATAGTCATCATGGTAAAAGGAAGAATTGGATACCAGGTAAAGCGTCGCTTTCTTCACGTTTTTTAATTCCAGAAAATCAGCACCCCGGGTAAGCTCACCCCCGCTGTTTTCAATCTTCAGACAGGTTTCAAATTTCACACCCTCCAGAATGGGAGCCGGTTCAGAATTAAACTGTCCACCCCGCTGGGTGACCATTCCCTGCATCACCAGCAGCCCGTTTTCGTTGGTTTTTACTGAGACGGTTGGAAATCCATGATCATCCGGTCTGCTGAGCTGTACTTTTCCATTTAAACCCTCTTCGGCTTCGGAAGTAAATTCAATGACAATGGCCCGGTGGGGATGAGAAACAAATACTTTTTCGGTAATTTCCTGTCCATCTGATTTGTATGACACTGTTGAAACGGCCTTATTCAGATCCAATTCCCTTCTGTATTCGGTAATGTTCTGATGATTGAATCGGATGAACAGCTCACCCAGGGTTTGATGGGACCGGGTTACTGCACCACGTGAAAACTTATCCACCATGAGTTGGTCAGCTTCACTGTTTTTCCCGGCCATCAGCAGCTTCCTGATTTGCTCTATATCTTCCCTGCTTCCCTCGGGCTGGGTCCATCCCAAATCTCCCGGCCACATGGAATCATCATTGAGCTGAATACGCTCATTGGAGGGATGCCCGAACACCATCACACCCAGACGCCCGTTGCCAAGCGGCAGGGCCTCTTCCCATTCCGAAGCGGGTTCATCATACCATAGCTTTAAAACCGGATCAGATTCCTGCTCGCTTGCAAACTGGCAGGAGATCTGCAGGAGCAAGGTGATGGTCAGGGCAATTGGTGTGAGGTATTTCATGTTCAATTTACTTAAAAATCCCTGTAGGTGGCTTGCAAAAGTTTATTCGCATCTTTATCTCTGAATGCAGATGCAGCACTGTCCCAATGCAGATTCTTTTCGGGGAAACGGTTTGCGACCACACCCAGCAGAATGGATTCTGTCAAACGGGCTGCATAAGAGAAGGGTGCGCTGCACGTATCCTGACCCAGACAGGCGTCCACAAACTGGTGGTAGTGATCATGCAAGTCCATCTCTGGAAATTCGATGGCTTCAAATGTCCCCCCGACTATCAATTTAGGATATTCCCAATGGGGCAAAAGCAGATTCCCTTTCTCACCCACAAAGAGCGCTCCCTGTTCGGGCAGCTTCTCATTGTCGGGCAACAATAGATCTTTATGTTCATCAGGGGCCTCAATGCCATCATACCAGATCCATTTCAACTTTTTTGTGGTATACTTCGTCCCGGGAAACTGATACTCCACCCTGTTCTTCTCCGGGTGCCAGAATCCGGTGGGTTGCCTGCAGGTGGTTTTGACAGTCTCGGGGACATCCAACTCCAGGGCAGTATAAGGCGTGTCAAAAATATGAACCCCCATATCACCCAGCGTACCGCAACCGTAATCGATGATTTTTCTCCAAAGGGCCGGATGATAAATTTGATCTTTGTACGGCCTTTCCGGAGAGGTTCCCAACCAAAGATTCCAGTCCAGGGTCTCCGGGATGGGATCGCTTCCTTCAGGTGCCGGACCGTCATAGCCCCAGTTCTTATTTGACCAGGCATGAACAGTGCTTACTTTTCCTATGATACCTGACTGTATCAATTTCACTGCCTTCCTGTATTCATCACTGGAGTGGCATTGAATACCCATCTGGGTCACCAGATTGTTCTCCTCCGCTAACTTTCGCATGGCCCTGGCTTCTGACACATGATGCGTTAAGGGCTTTTCACAAAATACATGTTTGCCCATTTCCATGGCCATGATGGAAGCCGGTGCGTGGGTAAAATCGGGTGTGGAGACGACAACCGCATCAATGACGCTTCCCAGTTCAGTAAAAAGCTTCCTGTAGTCTGTATAAACCTTCGCATGGGGATGAAGCTTGCTGGCTGCTGCCAGACGGTTCAGGTCCACATCGCAAAGGGCAGTAACCTCAACCCTTGTATGCGATGAAATGGAACTCAGATTGGACACCCCTTTTCCGCCGACGCCAATATATGCCGTTCGTAATTTTCCGTTTTTTGTAAGGGCCCAGACGGATGAGGGCAATAAACTTACTGAAGCAAACGCTGCAGCATTCTTCAGGAAATCTCTTCTTTTCATGGCTCATGTTATTTATTGGTGGACTTCTAAAGCTCCTTGATCCATATGTTTCTGAACCATAGCACATGTCCGTGGCCCAGGAAGCCAATATGGCCTTTCTTGTTTCCTAAACCGGGATGATCCTTGCCATCGATGGTCCTTCTGTTTTTTACATACAATCCGATATCTCCATCAAGGATCACATGGCCATTGAGTGTTACCTTGATCCTGGTCCCATCCGCAACTACCTCCTGGTCATTCCACTCACCCACAGGTTTCAGATAACCTCTTAGAGCCGGAATAACGCCGTATACCGAACCATGGTACTGATAGCAATGCAAATCCTTGTAAACTTCTGCAGTATTGTCTAATATCTGCAACTCCATTCCCTCATAAGCCGCATCACCTTTCGCAGGCGTCCTGATTCCCAGTCCATTATTTGCTCCTTCAGTGAGCTTAAACTCAAAGCGAAAAATAAAGTTCTCGTATTGCTCCTTGGTATACAGGTTCCCTCCTCCTTCGTTTTCGCCTGGTCTGACAGCAATGCTGCCATCCTCTATAACATACGCGTCTGTATTTCCGATCCACGAATCCATACTCGTTCCATCAAACAACACAGTGAATCCTTCTTCCTGAGCAGATAAAACCTGGATACAGGCACCGAGCAGACAAACTAAAAACACGCGCATGACATTTTCTTTTTTGTGAATTTCGACCAGCAATGAAGATAAGCCTTCATTTATCCAGATCAAAACCGATTGAACAAATTGCTCCGTAATAATTATCTTTAAAGATGAAAAATCTGCAGCATAATCGACTTTACATTACCAGCCTGGTAGGAATCATTGGTTTGTTTTTCATTTCAAACCCCGCCTTTTCCCAGGAACCAGTCACCGAAAAGATTGTACGGGACCAGGCCATCGAATCCATCCGAATGGGGACCTTACAAATCAGGGGGGAACCCGGTGCAATGGTGAAAATAAAACAACTAAAACACGAGTTCTGGTTTGGTTGTGCCATTTCTTCCAATGTTTTTAACGAGAATTCCAGAATGTCTGAAGCTGACAAGGGTATGTATAAGAAAAAATTCCTGGAAAATTTCAATGCTGCTGTTACAGAAAATGCTGTGAAGTGGGCATCAATGGAGCGGGATCGTGGCCAAATAAACTATCAAACCGCAGATAACATCCTCCAATGGACCGAAGCCAACGCCCTGCCCTGCCGCGGTCATAATCTGTACTGGGGAGTCCATAAATTTGTGCAGAACTGGATAAAAGAACTGGATGAGGAAGCTCTTCTTGAGGCCGTGGAGAAGCGGGGCAGAGAGACGGCAAAACATTACAAAGGCCGCTTTGCAGAGTATGATCTGAACAATGAAATGCTGCATGGAAACTATTACGCTGAGATCTTAGGAGAAGGGATTACCGGGAAAATGGCCGGATGGGTATTGGAAGGTGACCCGGATGCAAAGCTGTGGTTGAATGATTATGATATTCTAACCGGAGAATACCTGGATGCCTACCTGAAGCAAATCAGGAGGTTGCTGAAAGAAGGTGTCCCTGTTGCAGGAATAGGGGTTCAGGGTCATCTGCATGGCGAAACCTTTTCCAGAGAAAAGCTCAAAGAAAGCCTGGACTCCCTGGGCCAATTTGGATTGCCCATACGCGTTACTGAGTTTAATATGCCGGGGCAGCGCTCCAAATATTATGAAAACAGGTCAATCACAATGTCTGATGATGAAGAATTGCTCAAAGCCAAAGAGTTAAGCGACTATTACCGCATTTGCTTCGCTCATCCGGCAGTGGAAGGAATTTTGATGTGGGGCTTCTGGGAAGGAGCAAACTGGATTAAAGTATCCTCTTTGTATCATCGGGACTGGTCACCAACACCAGCTCTGGAAGCTTACCAGGATCTGATTTTTAAGGAATGGAATACCAATGCAAGTGTTACACTGGATGAAAATGGTGAAGCGGTGGTGCCTGCTTTTTACGGTGATTATAAAATTTCTCTCGGGCAAAAAGAGGTCTTTGTTTCGCTGGAAAAAGTTAAAGGCAACAAAGAAGTTGAAATTTTGTCTCATTAAGGACGGTTGTAATTGGTCTCACAGCTATAAGCGTTTTCACAAAAACTGAAACATGAGAATTGTATCCTGGAACGTCAATGGAATTCGAGCCATAGCGAAAAAAGACTTTTATAAAAATTTTAACGACATCGATGCCGATCTGATCTGCCTGCAGGAAACCAAAGCACAGGACCACCAGGTCTCCGAGGTGCTTGAACCATTGAAGGATTATCATGTGTATTCGCATTCTGCACTCAGGCCCGGCTATTCCGGCACCGCAGTCATTTCAAACACCAGGGCTTTGAATGTCAGCTATGGTATGGGGATCAAGGAATATGATAGCGAGGGACGGGTAATTTGCCTGGAATTTCCTTCCTTTTTTCTGGTTAATGTCTATGTTCCCAACTCGGGCAATGATCTGAGAAGGCTGGATTATCGACAGGGCTGGGATGAGGCTTTTTGTGCCTATCTGAAAAACCTGGAAAAGGACAAGCCTGTAATTTGTTGTGGTGATTTTAATGTGGCACACAGGGACATTGATCTGGCTCGCCCCAAGCCGAATTACAACAAATCGGCTGGCTATATGCAGGAAGAAATTGATGGAATGGACCGCTATTCCCGGAGTGGCCTTGTGGATACTTTCAGGCATTTTTATCCGGACCAGGCTGAGCGGTATTCGTGGTGGAGTTATCGTGCCGGGGCAAGGGCGAAAAACGTGGGATGGAGAATCGACTATATCCTGGTCAGCGAGGCCTACCTTTCAAAGGTGAAAGATGCTTTCATCCTGGATCAGGTAATGGGTTCCGATCATTGCCCCGTTGGAATTGAACTTGAAAACGATTGATGTAATTCCATGCACAGGACCTGGTATTTCTTATGTATCCTCCTTTTGGGCTCTTCCTGTACATCCAGAAAAAGCCAGGACGATCATCCTCCCTTGTCCATAGATATCTGGTATGGCCAGCAGCAGGAGTTTGGCCATATGGGGCTTACTCAAAAATGGATCAATATCCTGGGCAATGTGCATGCGGAAAATGGAATTAAAGAACTCTCATGTGAATTAAACGATACCATCGGCAAAGATTTGACGGTCGGTTCGGATGTACATCGCCTGGCGGGCCAAGGGGATTTTAATATCGATTTTGCTGTTTCTTATTTTCATGAGGGAAACAACCAGCTCAAGATCTTCGTCCTGGATTCTGCCGGACATTCCATCACAGAAACTGTTCAAATAAATGTATACAAGGGGTCTAGCTGGCCACTCCCCTATTCCATTCACTGGTCTGATGTAGAGAATATCCAGGATGTGGTGCAGGTGATTGACGGGAATTGGGAAATCACCCGGGACGGAGTGCATAATCTGGATACCTATTATGACAGGGTTATTTCCTTCGGGGATACAAGCTGGCAAAACTATGAAGTAGCTACAACAGTAATCTTTCACGATTTTACACCTCCCACCAAGGGTCCGCCTACCTACAATGTCTCCCACGCAGCCATCGCAAGCCGATGGCCGGGACACGATGTGGATCATTTACAACCTCACCGCAAGTGGTTTCCGCTGGGAGCCACCTCCGAATTTCGTCTGACCACCGGACTGGATAGCTGCCGGTGGAGAATATTTGACGGACCGAAACCTGATTCCATAAAATTCCATGTAGAACAGTCACCCGAAGAGTACCGCAGCATGCAACTAAACACGAAGTATGGGATGAAGCACAGGGTAGAATCACTGGGAGAAGGGAAAACACTGTACAGGGTGAAGCTCTGGCCATACTCAGAACCAGAGCCGGAACAGTGGGATTTTGAAGGAAGGGAACCGGGTGAGAATCTATTCAGTGGCGGCGCCCTGTTGATCGCTCACAACACAAGTGTTACATTTGGGGATATAGACGTGATCCCTCTGCAAACAAACAATAAATAGTCAAAAAACAACTTGAAAAAACTTGCCTTTATTTTAGTCCCGGGAATTCTGCTGGTATGCTGCCAGAGACCAGTTCCCGAAATCACTGCCAATCGTGGAGAATATCAATCCCCGCAACTAATTACCGGCAGCCAAACCATCGACAAAGCCTTTCGAATTGCCCTGGGTGATTACTTTACAAACATCCAACCTTACAGGGTAGATCTTTTAGACACAACCGCCCCTGTGATCATTGCCGGATTGGACTATGATAGACCCTGGACCCGCGACGCATCAATGAATTGCTGGAATGGCGGTTCCCTGCTCACTCCGGAGATTGCCAGAAATACATTGTTGTCTGTTTTAACTGATGATCAGGGTACCGTAAGAATAGGGGGGCAATACTGGGATGCCATCATATGGGTGACAGGAGCCTGGAATCACTATTTGGTTACAGGCGACAGGCCCTTCCTCAGGATAGCATACGAGGCGACAGTCAATTCTTTAGGATACTTTGAGGAAACAGAATTCAATGAACAATACAATCTTTTTCGCGGATTGGGATGGAGTGACGGCGTTGCTGCCTACGAGGGGAAATATGCCCAAACGGGTGGATCCAGTGCCGCTTATGATTGGGTAGTGGCAAATCCCGGCAAGGTGTCCAAACCCGGCTACGGAATACCCATGATGGCTGCCTCAACGAACTGCCTGTATTACAATGCCTATATGCTGGCCCACAAAATGGCCTTAGCATTAAGCGAAAACCCTTTCGACTGGTCTCAGAAAGCTTCAAAGCTGAAAGCCGCAATCAATATGCATTTATGGTGTGACTCCACAGGCGTATACAAATTCTACATTGATGAAGAGGAAAAAAGCAATCTCCAGGAAACTTTTGGGAATGCCTATGCCATGCTGTTTGGAATTGCAGATGAAAGTCAGGTCGCTTCCATCATCCAGAACCAGCATGTCACTCCGGCTGGTGTACCCTGTGGTTGGCCACCTCTTGAACGTTACCGCATTGACAGTCTGAGTTTCGCAAGGCACAATGCCGTGGTCTGGCCTCAAATTCAGGGAATCTGGGCGCATGCAGCATCAAAGAACAAACACCCGGAGGCACTGTTTCATGAACTGAATAATCTGGCCGCTCATGCCGTCCGGGATATGCAATTTGCTGAGATCTACCATCCCTATTCCGGTGAAAAATATGGTGGTATCCAGGAGAATCATGGAGAATACATCCTGTGGGAAGCCACAAACAGGCAAACCTGGGCAGCCACTGCGTTTATCAGGATGGTGTTGAATGGATTGATTGGAATAGAAACTGATGAGGATTTTATGCGCTTTGCACCAAACATCCCGGAAGCAATGGGCAATGTACAACTGAGAAATCTGAAATACAGATCCATGATCCTTCAAATAAATATTTCAGGCTGGGGATCGCAAATCGCTACGTTTCTAATCAATGGAGAAGAGGTAGAACAAGCTCAGATTCCAAATAATGCCAGCGGGATTCAGTCCATTGCAATCCACATGAAGTAACATCGCTTTGGGACTATAGCGCCAGACCGTAAGTCAGCTTCACAATCAGCTGGTTCTGGTCCTGCTGCCACCTGTCCTCCAGGTCGGGCTGGATGTTGTGCTTGTATACAATGAACAGATCTCCCAGGGGAGCAAAGGTCCACCGGAGCCTGGAATAACTGCCTACAGAGTTGGATTCATTGTCGTATTGAACAAAAACACTCACATTCACATCCGAACTGATGTTCAATGCGGTTCTGACAGCCACCAGTTCCTTTTTAAAATCACCTGCAGGAATACTTCCAATGTTGTTCTCATACATAAATTCCAGTACCAGGAAAGACATGACCCGCCAGTTCAGCCTCAGATCAATCTGGTCCAGTCTGCCTCCATAAAACCCTCCAAACCAGTAGGAGGCCATGCCATTGATGGCTCTTTTGCTTGCCGTGGATGCTTCCAGTCGATACCGCATCCAGTGGTATCCTCCGGGCTCAATAATCACCCCATCGGAGATCTCAAAAGGGCTCTTGAGAAACTCCCCCGTGGGTTGAATATTGAATTCGACCCGGTCCCCACTTTCCAGGCTCATATTAACCGGGGCGAAAAACACCCGGTAACTTTCCCAGTGCTGATTCAAATCCGTATAGAGTGAAGAGCTGAACTGGAACCTGTGTTGCCGGATCCATTTGCTATCGGGCCGCGGCATATAATTAACCTTGCCTTCGTAGCTGTTGATTCCCCGACGACTTACAAAACCCATGGATGGGTCGAAGGCATCTCCTACGCGTCTGTACTGTACAAACCAGTCCCACAGATCGTTGGGGTAATCGATTTTTATCCCCACCGCCGATTTATCTCCCTCCAGCCCCTCCCGGTTGTTGACCATTGCCCAGGCACCCACAAGGAAATTTTTATTGGATCCGAAGGAGGAGGTCTGGTAGGTGAAATCCATTCCTGTGGTCCAGGCCTGATTCCGTGCCCCCGGATCTCCCATGGTGGCGATCATCCCGAAGGAGGACTCTTTCAGGATATTCTGTTTGATCCTGACCACACCCATCTTTGATCCCGACACCAGTGAGTCCACCCCGCCGGTTTGGGTAATCAGGCCGCCGAAATGGGTATTCTTTACCTTCCCGTTTACTTTGCCTCCCCAGGTGATGGGAACCTCATTGCCTTCGTACAATCCAATCCTCCGGCTGTAAAAGGGCATCAATGAGCGGCCCAGGCTTAAGCCGAAATCAAAGATATCGGCCCCCTCCAGAAAGAATTGTCTTTTCTCGGGATAGAGCACCGGGAAGCGGGTCAGGTTGGTCTGTCTGGAATCCACCTCGGTCTCTGCAAAGTCGGTGTTCACTGTTAGCTGTGCTGTAATATCTGTGGTGATGCGCTGGGTCACGTCCAGGCTGGGTTTCCAGTCCAGAACAGCCGGATCACCCCCGTCCTGGGTGGCTTTGGCCACCATGGATGCCTTCGGTGTTAATCCGATACCGGGATTGAAAGCAGGCAGGTCCGTGATCAATCCTGCATGCCGGGTCTGGCCAATGGTATAGTCCATGCTGATCCCCGACCAACGGTTAAGCTCCAGAAAGCGCTGAATCCTTCGTTCCACATTGAACCCCCATGAATCCAGGCTTTTGTTATAGGTAAGGGTACTGATGGGAATCCTGATTTCGGCACTCCAGCTTTCACCGTTAACCTGGGTTTGTGCATCCCAGGCACCATCCCAGTTGGAGTTCTCCGACTCGCCGTTGAAGGATACCAGGGCATCGTAGCGGGCTGCAAAGGGATTGATGGCAAATATATACCCGTTCCTTCCGTCCCGGTAGGTATCCAGGATCACCTTAACATAGTCCTCATCTTCCAGTTCGGAGTCCCTCGCCTTGGAAAAAGCCACGATATCCTCCGGGTGATCGTCAAAGCACTTGATCCCCAGGTAAATATTCTTCGATGTAACCAGTATCTTAACGACGGTCGGAAAAGAGGGCGTTCCATTCACCACCGGCTCTACCATTGAAAGGGAGGTAATGGAATCGGCCCGTGACCAATCCTCCTCGTTTAACCAGCCATCCACCTTCACAGCCTGGTTGGCTTTTATGCAAGCCATGGTGGATCTCTCAATCTCCTGCCCGGCAGCATTGAAACTGAGAAATACCAGAACAAATCCAGTAATCCAACTCTTCATAAAAGATAAAAAATGTGAAAATAATCAAATTGGATTATCTTCATTTCCAGATTCAGGATAAATTCAAAACTTTGTAAGGGATACATCAGATTCATGAAGAAGAAAAAAATTGTCATCTCAGGAACCGGTTGTGCATTGATCGACCATCTATACAACCACATCTCCTTTGAGGATAATTCATTCCGAAAGTTCCTTTCCATCAAGTCCGGTGACGGCGGTTTGGAACCAGGAAAACTGGTTTTCAAGGAGGAGTTAGAATCGTACGTTTCAAAACCCTACCAGGAGATACTGGAACAGATCACCGCAAAAGCCAGCTCCATGGAATCTAACCTGGGCGGCCCTTCCCTGGTGGCGCTCATTCACGCAGCTCAAATGCTTGATCCGGATAAATTTGATGTGAATTTTTATGGAATCACCGGTAATGATGAAGCTGCCAGTCAGATCATGGGCCTGGTGAAAAAGACCCCCCTTGATATTTCAAATTACAAAATGAAGGGCAGCAGCAATACACCCTTCACCGATGTGTTTTCAGACCCGACCTTTGATAAGGGGCATGGAGAACGAACCTTTGTAAACAGCATTGGAGCAGCGGGAGCGTATGGCGCTGCATACCTCCCCGAGGCGTTTTTCACTGCCGATGTGGTTTGTTTCGGAGGCACAGCACTGGTCCCACAAATACATGATGACCTGTCAAACTTACTTCGGCGTGTAAAGCAAAATGGCAACATCACGCTGGTCAATACGGTTTTTGACTTCCGGAATGAAAAAAAGAATCCGGAGCTGCCCTGGCCCCTGGTGGCTCAAGCTACCGATTATCCACTGATCGATGTACTTATTATGGACAGAGAAGAGGCCTTGCGCATCAGTGGTGAGAAGGAATTGAAGAAGGCTGCTGTTCTCTTCAAAGATGCCGGCGTATCTGCTTTTCTGATCACCAATGGCAGTAATAACATCATCGCTTATTCCGATGGCAGGCTGTTCGGGCCCCGGGACATATCAAATTTTCCAGTATCAGAACGTGTTGTGAAGACCTTAAGAAGCAATCCTGAACTGAAGGGAGACACCACCGGTTGCGGGGATAATTTTGTGGGTGGCTTCATCGCTTCAATGGCACGCCAGCTGTTGTCAGGGAAAAAAAAGGAGCTCAGCTTCATGGATGCCATCTCATGGGCCGTTGCTTCAGGCGGATTTGCATGCTTCTATGTGGGAGGCACCTACTATGAAAAAAACAGGGGCGAAAAACTGGCGAAAATTCAGGACTACCAGCAGGCCTATCTCGATCAATTGAGCACATAAGCACATACTGTTGGTCGTCACGGTTTTTTCATTGATATTTATGGTGGGTTTTATGGTTTCTTAATCATGGGATTTTTCAACAGGAAAGTGATTGCTTATACGGGGCTGCTTATTTGGGTGGCCTGGCTTATCTTTTACCTGAGGCAGGTTGACATCTCCCTGATCTACTACTGGCAGCAGACAGTCCCGCTGATTTTGGTCGAATCCCTGGAATATCCGGGTGCATTCTCCAAACTCCTGGCCACCCGGTTCAATGAATGGCTGACCATGCCCTTTTGGGGTACCATGGCCATCATCACCGTGTTCTCTCTCACCTATCTCCTGCTCCGCAGAATTTTCAAACGCTACGGTGAAAATCCCTTGTTCCAGCCTCTCCTTCTGGCATCCATCATTCCTTTCGTACTCATGCTGGCCAGTTACAGGTTGCCCATGGAGCTAAGCTTTGCTCTGTTCACAGGACTGATGATCGCCGGTCTTTTTACACTTTATTCACCTGGTAAGCTGTACCTGAGAATGGTCTACATTTTCACTACAGGGATTTTCACCTACCTGCTGGCAGGTCCGGTGGGTCTGATGGTATTTCTTCAGGTCTGCATCATTCAAAGCATGCAGCATAGAAAATATACCCAACTGATTGCTGCCCTTCCCCTGCTGCTGCTCATTCCCTTCACCTATCTGCTGTATCATCCGGCCATTACAATCAAACAGGCTTACCTGGGATCATTCATCATATCCAAATACGATGAAATTCCGGCCACCTATTTTATCAGCCTGTCCATTCCCCTGGTGCTTCTGATCCTTTTCCAGGGAAGCGGCAGACTGTTCTCAAAGGCCGGGGAAAAAAGGATGTTATGGCTTGAGGGTATTGGATTGTCCCTGGTAACAGGCGCTATTGGTCTTCACTTCACTGGGTGTGATTGACAGGGAAGAAAGGACCCTGTTACAGATGGAACAGGCCAGTTTCAATGATGACTGGCCACTGATATTAGAGCTTGCAGATGAAAAGAACCTTCAGAACAAAGTGGCTCAATTCGAGGTAAACAGGGCCCTCTTTCACAAGGGATTATTGCTGGAGGAGCTGTTCAGGTATCCGCAAATCTTCGGTGAACAGAGCATCTTCATGGTGCAGGTTTTCTCGGGGCGCAACGGTACCCATGTGAGCGATTTCTATGCGGATCTTGGATTTGCAAACGAAGCGAGACACTGGGCCAATGAATCTCACATGATCATGAAAGAGCATCCCAAATTATTGAAACAGCTCATTCTGTCTTATCTGGCCATGGACAAACAGGACATCGCCGTGAAGTACCTGGGTATTTTGTCCCGGTCATCCATTCATAAAGGATGGTGTGATCAGATATTGGAATCCATAGAGCAAAATACCCTTGATGGAATCCCATACATACAGGCTTTTACAGAAAATGATCCGGAAGACGACTTTTTTCCCAGTCCCTCAAATCCCATCCAGGGATTGACCTATTTCTATATAGTCAATCCCAACAACAGAGCAGCCTTTGAGTTTGTTATGGCCAGCCATTTGCTTAAACACCAGGTAGGCCCTGTCATCAGTCACATCAAAGATTTTAAACGTTTTGGATACAGCCAACTGCCCCGGTCCATTGAAGAAGCTGTGATGATCTATTTAAACCAGACAAAATCAAAATCACTGGATCTGGCGGGGTACAACATCAGGCTGGAAACCGTATCTGAATTCAAGGATTTCACCCAGTTGATTGCCACCAGTAATAGCAGATCAGAAGCAAAGGATCGTGTAGCGAAGTACAGGCATACTTACTGGTACTATATTATGTATTCAAGTCCTTACGCCAAAAAAAGCAAATAGCAGGGAATGAAAAAAACAGGATTTAACATATTCATACTGTTGCTACCCATGCTTCTCTTGATGATCGCATGCAAGCAGGAGCCCAGTGACCATACTCTGACAGATGAACCTGTAAAGATATTTCCCGATTACTCCTTTGTGAAGATCCCACCCAATATTGCTCCCTTGAATTTCCAGATAAAGAATGAAGGACAAGCATTCATAGCCATTTTCTCCAACGGACAAGGGGACAAGGTAAAAGTGAAAAGCAGATCCGGGAAGATCGTTTTACCCATCAAGGCCTGGGGAAAGCTACTGAAGGGAGACCGGGGCGGTGCGCTGACCATCGACATTCTGAGGAAAAAAGATAAGGGCGGATGGGAGAAATTCAAGCAGGTTGTGAATCCCATTGCCTTAGAAGAGATTGATCCATACATTGCCTATCGGGAAATTCCACCTGCCAACATCCTCTGGAAAGAGATGGGTATCTACCAGAGATCCCTGGAGAGTTTTGACGTATCGCCCATCGTGACAAACAATGTGACGGATCACAACTGCATGAACTGTCATAGTTTTAATGCAGGCGATCCGGATCAGATGATGTTTCACATGCGTGCCTCCTATGGAGGGACCCTCGTGAAGAACAAGGACGAAGTCAGGTTTATTGATACAAAGAGCGATCATACAAGGAGTTCAGGTGCTTATCCTTCGTGGCATCCCGGGGGCAAGCTGATCAGCTTCTCCGTAAATCTGATCAACCAGGGCTTTCACGCGAAAATGGGAAAGATCTCCTATGTCCAGGACAAATATTCTGATATTGTTCTATACGATGTAAACAACAACTCCATTACCCGGCCCGAAGAGCTGTCTACAAAAAATCTTGAAAACCTGCCTACCTGGTCTCCCGATGGATCAGAGATGTTTTATATCAGCGCTCCGGAAAGCGTTCCCACAACGCACTATACTTCAACTGTATACAGCCTGATGAGCATTGGGTTTGATGAAACCCATCGAAGCTTCGGGAAGAAAGATACGGTAATCGATAGCAGGGATTTTGGTCAGAGTATCACATTTCCTAGGGTCTCTCCCGACAACAAGCTGATCAGTTTTATTGGTATCGATTATGGCTATTTTTCCATTAACAACCGTGAAGCTGATATCTATCTCTTCATGCGGGAAAGCGGGGAGATCATCAAACCTGGTTTGAATTCAGTGGAGACCGAAAGCTATCCCTCCTGGTCCACCAACGGATCCTGGCTCATGTTCATCAGCAAACGGACCGATGGCCTGTTATCGCAGGTATGGTTCGCATATGTGGATGAGAATGGTGCGACCGGTAAGCCTTTTATGCTACCCCAGAAGGATCCGGGTTTTTACGTAAGCTATTTATTCAACCATAACAGGCCCGAATTCATTACAGGCAAGGTAGATTTGCGTCCAAGAAAGGTATTGTCACTGGCCAAAGCGGGTGGTCAGACCAGTATTTTCAACGAAAAAGGGAGCGTAAGCCTTTCTACCGGGGCCACCGCTACATCCAATGAACCTGAAAGTCAGATGTACCGGAGTGATGAGTGATCATTAGAAGACAGAAGCCAGCGCCTCTATCTCAACCAGCAGATTTTCACGACACACATCAGAGACCACATAGACACTTAAAACACCTGGCCAGCTTTCTTCACAAACACTTTTCACCAGCTGGTAGTCTGCCTGATCTTTAATATAAACCCTGAAAAAATCAATTTTCAACTGCTCGGGAATCTCTCTGTCAAGGCTGGACAGCGTTTTTTTACTGATCAGTTTCTCCACATTGTCGATGGTAACCCTGGTTTGTGCTGCCACATCGTCCTCAGCAACGGTTTTTTCCTCTCGGATGGAGGCCGTCCCGGAGATGTAAATTTGCACTGACCTGGTATTGGAAACCAGCTTCGCCCTTGCAAATTTGGGGGTGCATTTACAAAATCCCTCGAATTCGGCCTCGCTGACCAAAACTTCATCTGAATACTCAAATGCAGCCTTCTGAAGGGGATTCTCGACGGAGATTACATCCGGTCCTGACTGGTTGCTGGCATAGAAACTGACGATGACGCCTCCTGCCATGGTACCGATTCCGGTGGCAGCCGGATACCCGTTTACAAATTCAGATTTCGCATAGTACTTGGAACGGACATTGTTAAAAAGCTGGTAGTGCTGGTTTTCATCACCTGCATGATTCTCCAGTGTTGTGATTCCTTCGATGTAGTTCCATTGACGGAAGATATTGGAAAAATCCAATCCTTCAGAATGAAGGATCCTCTCCATAACACCAAACACCCAATCTGAATCTTCCGCTATCTGGTGCTTCTCCTTTCCCGTGTTAATTCCATTGGCCACCACCCACCGGTCTCCTAACTGACTTTCGATGACCAGGTACTTGGTCCCGCCCAGGTTTTTCGGAGTGACCACTATACCTTCCATTTCCGGGAGAAAGTGCATTTCTATGGAAACTTTGGCTCCGTTTGCCGGGGCCTGGGCCAGGTATGCGATGGGGGTCACATCAGCGATCTGTTTGGGGAGACAAGCGGCCAGGTGTTTTTTCTGTTCTTCAAAGGACTGAATATCTGTAGCACTCAGAAAAAAATTAAGGGAAAGGATATTTGATATACCACAATCTCCTGCGGATATAAATACATCCAATTGTTTCATACAAATAGTAGCCTGTTCCTCCAGCGTACCAACATCCTGAACTTCAAAGGCTACAACGGAAAGTTTCATCAGTGTTGAGTCAAGAATTTCGCACAAAGATATAATCTTTAGTCATGAAACAATGTGCTGTAAAGAAACAAAGAAAGCATCCATGCGTTTAATGTGTGTTTGATGCGATGGATAAAGGGAATGAATTACAGGAGGCGTGACATTGAAGAATAGAATCAAAGTAGGGGTGAGCGCGGTATGGATTTCGGCATGGGTGGTCTTGTTAACCAGCTGTGAATCAGAACTACCAGGGGGATCGAATCCTGGCACTGAAGAAATCATTGCCCCCGCTGGCTTTCCCGATTTCATCACTCCTACCGAGGAATATTTTAATCTGACCATCGCCGGAGACCATAACATTGATAGCGCTTATTACTACTTGAAAATCTCCGGGGCAATCGAGACTCCTGCAAATTTCTCGCTCGAAGACTTAAGAAAACTGGAGATGGTTGAAAAAACCGTTACGGTCGAATGCATCGGAAATCCGGTCAACGGGAAGCTTGTTGGGACAGCCACCTGGAAGGGTTTCCGCTTATATGACCTGCTGGACTCACTGGGTATTAAAGAGGAGGCAACTTTTGTGAAATACCTGAGTTCTGATGGCTATTTTACATACAATACACTGGAAGAATTGCAAAACTACGACGTTTTTGGAGCACTGGAGATGAACGGTGAGATCATTCCGCCCAAATACGGATTCCCACTACGGATTATCTTCCCAGGCTTCTACGGTGTTCGTCACCCGGGGTGGATTGTGGAAATAGAACTGCTGGATAGAGGGATCAGGGATTATTGGGGCGAAACACAGGTTGTGAATTGGAATACGGATTCCTCAATGCATGTTGACAGCAAGTTTTTCTTTCCTCGAAACAGGGATACACTTTCAGTGGGTGAACCCGCTATGATTGGAGGGACGGCCTTTGGAAGCAAGCGCATTGCAAAAGTGGAAATAACAGACGATGATGGTGCCACATGGATTCCGGCCACCATCACACATCGTCTGGACAAAGATTATGTATGGGTCTTCTGGGAGGTCGAATATACACCCTCCTCCCCAGGCAAAACCACCTTCCGGGCCAAAGCCACCGGGCAGGATGGCAGAACACAGCCCAGGGAAGATAAATCATACCCGGACGGAATCAACAACTGGCCCGATGTAACTGTTTTTGTAAAGGACAGCAACTGAGTCGATATCTTATTTATGCACCCTCAATTTTCTAAAATTCTGACACAAAATGCCAAGCATCCACCTGGACAAATGCACCCAATGTTTAAGATGTGTACAAGATTGTCCCTCCGACGCCATTGATATAGAACAGGGAAGCATTAGCGAAGCCTGCATTCACTGTGGACATTGCGTGGCCATTTGTCCGGAGCAAACCATATTCCCGGATGCCGGTGCTATTCAAAAGCTCAATGGCTCCTCTGTATCACCTGCCGATTTCCAACAACTCTCAGCAGGTATCAGAACCTGCAGAAATTACCTGGACAGGG
Source organism: uncultured Bacteroidota bacterium (assembly GCA_963735755.1). GTDB lineage: Bacteria > Bacteroidota > Bacteroidia > Bacteroidales. The sequence goes on from CAVTME010000001.1 coordinate 49,745, forward strand.
AGGTGGATGAAAATACCTTGAACCTGCTCGTAGATAACATGAAACATTACCCCTCGGCCAGCAATGCACGCCCGGTTGAGCTCACCATTGTGAAGTCCGGGGATGCCATTCAAAGGCTCAATGATCAGACCGCCTGGAAACTGATCAAAACGATTCGATTCATTACTTCACCTGTTGTAAAGCCCATCCTGCGTGTGCTCGCTCCAAAGATGAATTTAAACAGGCTGGACAGTTACAAGAAGCGGTTTATTGAAAAGCAGACCCCCGAATCCTCCCAGGTTTGCCACCATGCACCTGCGGTTATCCTGTTTCATGCGCCACCTGGAAAATACAGTCTGGCTCGTGATGACGCAAATATCTGGGCAACCTATACTTCGATTTACGCCAACAGTCTTGGATTGGGAACATGTTTCAATGGTTTTATCGTTAAGGCTATGGAACGAAGTAAAGCTTTGCGAAAGGAGTTCAGGATTCCCGACAAGCATATGGTGTATGCAGCCCTGCTGATTGGGCACCCCAGAGTTAAATACACCAGTGAGTCAGGACGCGATATTCCCAGGGTCAATTTCATATAAGCTGACTTTCGTTTAAATTTTTCTCCCCTCCCAAACCGATACGTCCACCCTTCATCACAATAACCCTAAAAACGTTATGATGAAGAAAAAAATTACACCCCTGTGCGTGGGTATCTTACTGCTTGTGTTTTTCCAGGCAAATTCCCAGGACGGACTGTTCATTTCAGAGGTCACCGATCCGGCAGATGACTATTCCGGTCGTTTCATTGAACTCTATAATGCGGGTGCCGAAACAGTTGATTTCAGTTCCACAACACTCTACCTTTCACGTCAGAGCAACGGAGGCACCGGCTGGGGCGATTTATTACTGGAAGGCACAGTGGCTGAGGGAGAAACATTTGTCATTGGCGGTTCGGCTTTTGTTGCTGTCTTTGGTTTTGCCCCTGACCAGGAGTCGGGAATTCACATCGGCAATGGTGATGATGCCTGGTTCCTTTACCTGGATGGTGATCATTTGACAGGAACCTTGCATGACATTTATGGTACCATAAACACAGACGGAACAGGAGAACCATGGGAATATGAAGATTCCAGGGCCGTCAGGATCCAGGGAATTTCGACCCCCAATGAATCCTGGACAGCGTCAGAATGGGAAATTGCTGCGGCCGACGTGGCTGACTGTGATCCGGGAACACACCATGGTTCCGGGGTGGGTTTCGAGCAAAGCTCCCTGGCCATCATCAATGATACAGTGCATACGGGTGAGCCCGTGGAAGTCCCTGTTTCGGTCAGTGCGCTCACTGTATCCGACAACATCATTTCCTACCAGTTTGATATTGGTTTTGATCACTCCGTGTTGGAATATACAGGAAACGAACTCACCGGAACCCTGGCCGATGGAGGAACGGTGGTGGTCAATTCCCAGGTAGCAGGCTTATTATCCGTCAGCTACATGACCACAACACCACTGGTTGGCGAAGGGGAGATCCTCAAACTCCATTTTAATTCACTGGTTCCGGATACCACAAGCGTATCCATCACCAATGCCTATCTGAATGTCAACCCCGTTCAGGACCTCATCAATGGCACTGTGATCATTCTGAGCCTTGTCCCCCCAACGGCTGTCATCACATACAATGATTCCATTCACAGGTTTGCAGATACACTTCTGATCACCGCCACATTCAGTCAGGCCATGGATGCATCCAATCCGGTCCAGCTCAGCTTCACCGGCGCTGCCACCCTCACAAATGCAGATATGAGCCGGCAAAGTCCACTAAGCTACACATACAGTTTCCAGGTTCCAAAGGCAGATGGTGCGGTAAGCATCAGGCTGGGCAATGGAAGGGATCTGTGGGGCAATGAGCTGGTTCCGGTTCCCACCGCCGGGGAGTCGTTTCACATTATAAGATTTAATCCAGGTGATGTGGATGATGACGGAACCGTCATGGCCTATGATGCAGCCATTGCACTGCAGCATTCTGTCGGATTGGACCCGATCCCTCTTTTGGACCCGCTGCCCTGGGAACCCTGGCGGGACAGCACGGCCAATGTGGATGCTTCTGGAGCAATCACTGCTTACGACGCAGGAATGATACTGCAGTACTCAGCAGGAATCATTACCCATTTTTCTGCCGGGCAAAGCAAAATGGCAAGTACTGCCGATGTATCGCTCCGGGTAGAGGAGAACCATATCATGTTTTACGCCCATGGAAACCTGGTTGGTTTAAACATATTCGCAAGCAATGAACAGGGAGCGCTGGGTTTGCCTGTTGTGCTGGGAGAAAACCTGGTTTCATCGGTCCCTGGTGGTTACCTTTCGGCTTTTAACAACCAGGGAGATGCATATCAAATCGGGCTTTGCACGGCCGTGCCTCCCGAAGAAGGCGTTGCAGTATTGAAGATCCCCGTATATGCAGGAGGAGTAAAAACCTTCCAGCTGCTGATAAACGGTTACGAAAAGATTCTGACCCTGGACCTGGGAACAGGAACAGCCCCATCCGGGATGGCGGATCTGTCAGTCTATCCCAACCCGGCCAGGGACCGGCTGATCGTTTGTACCGGGGAATATGTGCTTCAGGCTGGATACCGCCTGAGGATCACCAATCAGCTGGGCACATCAGTCTTCGAAACCCGGGTCACAGAACCACAGTTGGAAATTGATCTTTCCGCGTGGTCAGGCTTTGGACTATTTTTTGTGCAGGTGACCGGTCCCGGGGGAGCAGTGCTTGCAAGCCGGAAAGTTGTATTGCATTAGAAAACCAGGAGACCATCTCAGAAGTCCCTTTTAATTGAATTCTTAGGGATGCTTAAGAAGTACGAATAAGCATCCCTTAGAGAACAGAAGAGGTTGCCACTTTTGACAGCCTCTTCCTTTCCATTATTTGTATAACTGGACCATGGATTCAGCCATCACCAGACCCTCTGATTTTGCTGTCACCCTGATGGTCTCACCGCTTTCGCATGAGCGAACAATGAGCTGGCACCTGCCGCGGAAGGTATGGGTCCGGGGGAAGAGAAAGCTTTGCATATCTGTTGGATTGGCATTGCCAGCGGCCTTCATTTTGCAGCTCCCGATAATATTAAAATCCACAGGCAGATCGGCTGTGGGGACCAGTTGTCCCTCCTGATCCAGCACCTCCACATTAAAATAGGCCAGTTCATCGGAACTGGCAGGAATACGCTCTTCCTCTGCAGTAATTTTCAACTGGTACGGAGTTCCGGTTGTTTTTAACATTTTCCGGCAAACCTCCTTTCCGCCATTCAACCCGATGGCCACAAGCGCACCAGCATGGTAAGGCACTTGAAACACCGCGGTTAGCCTGCTGAAGTCCGACACTGTTTGTGTAGCAATGATCTTGCCGTTTAGCTCAAGGCGCACCTGTTCGCAGCGTGTATAGACAGATACCTGGAGGGGTACATCTTCATTTCCCTTCCAGTTCCAGTGTGACAGCTCAGCGGGCCAGCCCCAGTAACTGGTATGGGCATATTGTCCCTGCGGGATGGGTTCATGCACCAGCACTTCCATCTCACTTTTCCCCCAGACCACTTCACGGTATAAAAACTGTGGCTTTTTGTTTCCCAGTATATCAATATCGCCACACCATGCATTGAACCAGGGCCATCCCGGGAGACCCATCCACTCCTCTTTGTCACTCTCCCGAAACTCGGCCCGTCCAATACCCGCCTCCCCGAAATAATCCATGCCAGTCCACACAAAATCTCCAATAATCCACGGATGTTTCTCCACCAGGGTCCAATTGTCAAAAGCCTCTTTGGGCGTGGATTCCGAACCGTACATGACCCATTCCGGGTACTTTTCATGATCTTCTTCATACCTGTCCCACCTGTAATTGTACCCCTTGATATCCATGATAGCAAAAGCCGGTGCCGTAGCACTCCATTCCTTCCCGGGATGGTCCCAGAATTCACATATGGCCTGGGTGGAAGGACGGGAAGGATCCAGGGTGTGGATCTTTGCCGCCAGTTTTTTAGCGATTTCCAGACCGGAAGAGTCAGCGCGCTCACTGATTTCGTTCCCATAACTCCACATAATAACCGAGGGATGATTGCGGTCCCGCAAAAGCATGGCCTCCATGTCCCTCTCCCACCACTGGTCAAAATAGAGGTTGTAATCATCCTTGTTTTTGGGCCGCTGCCACTGGTCAAAAGCTTCATCAATCACCAGCATACCCAATTCATCACAGGCATCAAGAAAGAAAGATGAAGGCGGATTGTGGGATGTTCGAATGGCATTAAAACCATGTTGCTTCATGGTCCTCACCCTGCGATATTCAGCTGTTTTAAAAGCCGCTGAACCCAGGAAACCATTGTCGTGATGCATGCAGGCACCCCTTAACAGAACGGACTCTCCGTTCAGCAAAAATCCTTTTTCAGGGGAAAACTCAATGCTTCTGATACCCAATCTTTCTACCAGACCATCCAACGCTTTCCCATCCTCCATAACCTGGACCCGTACCGAATACAGATTGGGGTCCTGGCAGGACCATAGGTCCGGAGCGTTAATCACCAGTTCATTGTGGGCCGTACTTTTTTCACCCGCATCCAACACGATTGGATTTTCAGTCTCCCCCACCCCAAGGCCTTCGGCATTCACCACGGTCACATGCACCCTGACTTTTTTCTCTTCTCCGGAAGAATTAAACACATCTGTTTGAATATGTACTGAGGCTTTCTCCACACTTACTTCTGGTGTGGTGATGTAATTTCCCCAAACTGCAACATGTACCGGATTCGTTTTGATCAGTGTTACATTTCGATAGATACCCGACCCGCTGTACCAGCGCGAGTTGGCTCCTTCATTTTTCACCTCAACGGCGATCACATTCACCTCACCGGGAGCATGCAGGTAGGGGCTCAGGTCATAGGAAAAGGCTGTGTATCCATAGGGGTGATTTCCCAGGTGAATACCGTTGATCCACACATCCGAATTCATATATACACCATCGAACAGAAGCTGGATTGTCTTTCCATTATCCGCCTTTTCCAGTTGGAAATGTTTGCGGTACCAGGCAGTGCCACCTACCGCAAATCCGGTGGATGGACCGCCTATACTCTCTTTTGAGAAGGGCCCGACTGTAGTATCCTCCACCTGATCAGCCAGATCTTCGATGCTGTAATCATGCGGTAAATCCACACTCCTCCATCCGGAGTCATCAAAGCGCGGCAACTGAGCACCTTCAATACGCCCCCTGCTAAATTTCCACCCGGTATTAAAAGGGATTTCCCTTTCTGTCTCTTTTTCAGGACCCAGACAACTGCCCAGGAACACCAGGCTGATGATGTAAATAAAACAATGCTTCATTTTTTAGGTTTTGATCAGCCACTCCATCCATGGGTCTGAAGTGCTGGAATGTGAAACTGAAATCCCCATGCCCTACCTGTTGATCCGCCGGTCTCTTCCAATGAGAAAATAGAGCAGGGATCCCAGGAAAGGAAGGAATATGATGACCAGCACCCACATGATCTTATCGTTCCCCCTGAATTCACTGGTCAGCACACTGATCAGTGCAAGAAGGGGCAAGAGAACGATGAACAGGATGATAAACAGGGTCAGGAAAATCCCGCTGATATGAAAGATCAGGCTTGTCATTGTTTGATGGTTTGGTGTACGATATAAATCTATAACTATTAAATTGCCTTCGCAAACACCCCAATACAATTACCATGTGAAGAGTCTGTGGCAGCAGATGTTAAAAGAAGCCAAGCACCCAGTTGACTGATTTTTCATATATTGGATACAAATTCAAACTCCTGAACCATGACTTTAAGACTTGACAACACCCGCAGAGAATTCCTGAGAAAACTGATTGCCGGAACCTCCATGATGGGAATGGCCCCTGTATTAAGCAGCCTGCAATCCTGTGCCGGGCCCGGCCCTATAACCGGTCTGCCCCAGAGGCCCTTTGGTAAAACAGGTGAGATGGTTGGGATCTACAGCCTTGGAGCACAGGCCACTGTGGAACAGCTGGGCATGCAGGCACAGGCCGTTGAGATCATCAACAGGTGTATCGACCTGGGCATTAACTACATTGACACATCGGCCTGGTACGGTATGGATGGAAACAGCAGTCAGGGGGATCACCTTCGGGGTACCAGTGAAAGGCACCTGGGAGAGGTAATGAATACCCGCCGTAGCGAAGTATTCCTGGCTACCAAAACCCATGACAGAAGTTATGACGGAGCCATGCGGCATCTGGAGAGTTCACTGAAAAACTTACAGACCGATACCATTGACCTGTGGCAGATCCATAACATCAAAGGAGGCGGAGATGAGGATATTGACTATATCTTTTCCGATGAGGGTTGTATGAAGGCATTGCTGAAAGCAAAGGATGAAGGAGTGGTCCGCTTTCTGGGCATCACAGGTCACGCCGATCCCGATCCCATGAAGGAACTGATCGACCGCTATCCATTCGATGCCGTGCTGATGGCCCTGAATGCTGCTGACAAGCACCACAATCCCTTTATTGAAAAGCTGCTCCCCACTGCCGTGGAAAAGAACATGGGCATCATCGGCATGAAGATCCCCGCAAGAGACCGGATCTTCGATCACGGCGGGATCATTACCATGAAAGAGGCCATGAGCTATACGATGTCCCTTCCCATTAGCACCATCATTGTAGGAATTGATAAGATTGCAGAACTGGAAGAGAACATCAAAATAGCCCAGGAATTTGAGCCCCTCACAGCAGATGAAATGCTGGCCATTGAAGAGAAGGTGAAGCCCCATCACGAGCACCTGATGTTCTACAAAGGATTGTCTGACTGGCCCGAGGAGTGGTCAGGCAACAACGTGTGACCTTCATACTGACCAGAACCACTGCCCATGAGTCAGCAAGCTCTTTCATCTTATCACGGATTCAGGATTTTCCTTGTATCTTCTATTCTCTTTTTCTTCCTGGTATTTCCTTTTATGATGTACATGGGAGTTCAGAGCTTGCCCGAAATAGCAGATCGAAAGGGTTATTTCAGAAATGATTCCACAGGCCTGACTGATTCCTTGAAGGTTTTCACAGATTCCATCCCTGGATTCGATCCTGAAGACATGGACAGCCTATTAAACCGGGCCTCTGCGATGGGCGAAAGTATTGCTGACAGCATCAAAGAAAATGCTGGTCCTGATGGAATCATCACCTTCCAGGATGGAGAAGAAAAAATCTCAGCATTTGATAACAAAGGTCCATTTGTCAGGTTTTTTCTGAGCTTCTTCCCACTTACCCTGCTGAGTTACATTGCAGGGTTCATCTATAACAGGAGATTTAAAATCCTTTTCAGAAAGAAACACCGCAAGCTGGAGGTCCCCCCGAAAATTCAATCCTTCTGCAAAAAACAGCTGCTACATACACCCCTGGTGAATGCGTTGCTTATTGTTCTGCCCAACGTGCTACTTCTCATTTTTTCACTGATCTTCATCCTGTCCGAAAATGAATTCAGCAACGCCACAGAAGGAGAGCTGTTCGTCCAATTCTTTTTCCTTTCACTGGCAGCATCACTTCTTGAATTCCTGTTCGCGTTCTACTGGCAGAAACACAGGGTTCAGCTGAAATATATCGAACACATTTTTTCGGCTGAAGAACTGAGAAACAGGGTATTCCGAAGGAAAGGCGGAAAGATCAGATACCGCTATATTGTTGCCAGTGTGATCACCACCCTGCTTCCGCTTCTTATTGTTTCGGTATACCTGATCCTGAGCATTACTTCTGTCAGAGATCTAGGATTTACAACAATAAGCAGCGAACAGCTCGATATCCTGATCGGTCCCTGGGGAGGGATATTCAACCTCTCCCAGGACACTTTCAACCTGGAGAAATTTGGATGGCTCTTCTATGTGAATGCAGGTGATTCTCTTCTGATGATCATTGGGATTTGCAACGGGATACTGGTTACCTTCATCTACCTTTTGTTGCTTATCAGGTGGACCAGTCAGGACATCACACGACCGGTAAAAGAACTCCTGGGTCACATGAGGAATACCCGGGGCGGTGATGTGGAACAATATGCACTCGTTCGTACCAACGACGAGATTGGTGAGCTGGCTGAAGGATACAACGAAATGACCCACAAGATCCATGAACACATGGAGCATATCTTTACCATGAATCGGGACCTGGAAAAAACCGTTGAAGAACGGACCCAGGAAGTGGTGATGCAAAAAGAGGAGATCGAAGCCCAAAAGGAGGAGATTGAAGCCCAACTGGATATGGCCACGCAACAACGGGATACCATCTCCAATCAGAAGGAGCAGATCCTGGACTCCATCCGCTATGCAGAAAAGATCCAGTCTGCTCTTCTCCCCCCCGCCAGCTACCTCATAGAATCTCTTTCGGACCATTTTATCCTGTTCAAGCCCAGGGACATTGTCAGCGGGGATTATTACTGGACCTCCTTCAGGGATGGTAAGATACTGATCGCAGTGGCTGACTGTACCGGGCATGGCGTACCGGGAGCGTTTCTGAGTGTGCTGGGAATATCCTCCATGAATGAGATTGTCAACAGGCAGAAGGTACCCAGGGCAAATCAGATCCTGGAGCACCTGCGGGATTTCGTGATCCACACTTTGCACCAGACAGGGACCCGGGGCGAAGCGCAGGATGGGATCGAGATCGCCCTCTGCATCATCGATCCGAAGAAAAAAAGCCTGGAATTTGCAGGAGCCAACAGGCCCCTCTACCTGGTCAGATCCACAGCTGAAGAGAGCCCTCCAGAACTGGTTCAGCTCAAGGGAGACAGAATGCCCATCGGGATCTACCAGCAGGAGGCAGATCCGTTTACCAACCATACCGTAAAATTAAAGAAAAACGATAGCATCTACCTCTTTTCAGATGGCTATGTGGATCAGCTGGGTGGACCCAAAAGAAAAACATTCCGGTCTGTGCATTTCAGAGAACTCCTGGTTCAGATCCAGGACAAGACCATGGACCAACAGAAAAACATTCTCCTTGAGAATCTTAAATCATGGCGCGGTGATGTGGAGCAGATTGATGATATCCTTGTGGTTGGAATCCGCTTGTAGACCACAAACGTCTAAACTTCTTCCTTGATGTAATCAAAGCTAAGTCCCGACATTCTTGACATCTCCTGACCCACTTCAAACATATCCTCATCATCCTCCTCATAGTGCCACTTCACACGCACTTCATTTCCTGAATCCTGAATGGTGTGAAGTATTTTGAAAATATCAAGGATATACTTGGCCGAGGTGGAGTTGAAGTACTCAAAATTGAAGCTGAATGTACAGGGCCCCGCAACTTCGCTCGCAAACTGCTCCAGCCATTCAAGTATGGGCAAGAAGAAATTTCTTACATTCTCGGGTCGTGATTCACCGGAAAACTCAAACAGATTCTCCGCGGGATCAAGAACAACCCTGGGGGAATTTAATGTAGAATGAATGGTCAGTTTTTCCATGAGTTATCCGTTTAAAGTTATGAGAATCTCAAAAAATGAATGTTCATCATCCACCGGGGCAAAACTGTATTCTATTTCTGCATCTGTGCGCATGGCCATGGTAATCAGCCCCAATCCGGCCCCGGTATCGCTGGCGTTTGATTCTTTGTTGATCACCTCTTCATATAGCGACTTGAGTGCTTCCATATCCAGTTGGTTTACCCGGTCCAGTTTGAAGGTCAGATCACCAACATCATCATTCAGGACCAGGTTGCCTGCCCTGACAAAGAATTGGTCCTTTTGTTTTACTACAGAGATTTTAGGAGTACGGGATGAATTTCGGACTTTCCCGGGCAATTTGGCTCCGTACTTGAAAATGTTATCAATGGATTCGACGAAGATACCGTAGAGCCTTTTCTTAGACGGTTTCTTCATCTCCTGGAACTCTTTGGTTTCCCTCAGCTTGTTCAATAGCATTTCAATGGTGCCAAAAGTGATGACACCTTCAAAGTCTACCATGGTTGCTGATTTCGACATTATCAGCTACAAATTAAAGAAAAAAATGCATACCTTAAACAACCATGAGTGAAGCCATCTTAAAAGCCCTGATGCAATTGTTTGCATTGATCGTGGACATCGATGAAGTCCAGGAGATCTCTGACAAGGAAAGGGACATTATCAGGGCCTTTCTTACTCGCCAGCTCAGCAATGAACTGGTGGACAAATATTTGATCGTATTTGATGAGTTTTTGGCACTTTATCATCAGGACAGGATCAAAAAGGGGAGTCTGAAGGACAAAAAAAGGACCTCTCTTACTGCAGTCAGGATCCTCGGTATCTGTGAAAAAATAAACCTGGAACTGGAGCAGAAGCAGAAAATCTATGTGATCATCCAGCTCATAGAATATATCGCCTATGGGATTGATATCCGTGAAAAGGAACTGGATTTCCTATTCACTGTAGCCTCTGCATTTAACATCCCGGACGATGAGTACGAGAACATCCTCAGGTTCGTGGCCTATTCGCGCGGGGAGATTCCCAGAAAATCCAACGTCCTTGTAATCAATTCCGAAGAGAAACCCAGCTTTAAGAAGGTGCATCACATCAGGGACGAACATATGTCCGGTGAGATCTCTTTTCTCAATATTGAGAGTGTGAACACCTTTGTTCTCAGGTACCATGGCACAGAGGACCTGATTCTCAACGGTCAGCACCTTCCCGCAGGGACCACCACAACATTCGAACACGGTTCTTCCATCAGGGGAGCAAGCATAGATCCCATTTACTATTCGGACGTGGCCGGGGTATTTTCAAAATCCTCCATTACTTCCAGGCTTAGCTTTGTGGCCAGGGATGTGGAATTCAGGTTCAAAAACAGTGACAACGGGCTGCAACTTTTCAATCTGCATGAGGAAGCGGGAAAACTGGTTGGAATTATGGGAGGAAGCGGTGTGGGGAAATCCACATTGCTGAATGTACTGAATGGCAATATGAAACCCAAAAGCGGTGCGATCCTGATCAACGGATTCAACATCCATAATGAAAAGGAGAAAGAGAAACTGAACGGGGTTATAGGCTTCATCCCACAGGACGACCTGCTGATCGAGGACCTGACCGTGTATCAGAATCTTTATTACAATGCCCTGCTCTGCCTGGACCGGTATGACGAGCAGCAGATCAGGGAGGTGGTGGACAGGGTGTTGGCGGACCTGGACCTGTATGACATCAGGGACCTGAAGGTGGGCAAACCACTGAACAAGGTGATCAGCGGGGGTCAGCGAAAAAGGGTGAACATTGGCCTGGAGCTGATCAGGGAACCTTCTGTTCTCTTCGTGGATGAACCCACCTCGGGATTATCATCTGTGGACTCAGAAATGGTCATGACCCTTCTGAAGGAACAGGTCTACAAAGGAAAACTTGTCATTGTAAATATTCACCAGCCTTCCTCCGACCTCTACAAGATGTTCGACAAGATCATCTTCATGGACAAGGGCGGTTACCAGATCTACTATGGCAATCCATCGGAGGCTGTGGTCTATTTCAAGACCAAAAGCAAACATGCCAATGCCAAGGAAGATCAGTGTCCCAATTGCGGGAATATAGACCCCGACCAGGTGATGCAGATCATCGAGGCAAAGATTGTCAATGAACATGGAAAGCTCTCCAGGACCCGGAAAGTCAGCCCGAAAGAGTGGTTTGAACACTTCACTGAGAGCAAAAAACAGGAAGCGGGAAAGAAGCCGGCGAAAGAGGAGCTTCCCGAAAATTTTTACTCCATCCCGGGGCTTCTGAAGCAGTTGAAAATATATTTTATCCGGGATCTTCTTTCCAAACTGACCAACAGGCAATACATCCTGATCAGTCTCCTGGAAGCCCCTTTGCTGGCTGTGATCCTGGGCTATTTCACCAAATACGCAAGTGGGACTTCAGGAAACCCGGCCGCGTATGTATTCAGGAACAACGAAAACCTTCCTGCTTTCCTGCTCATGAGTGTCATTGTATTTCTCTTCCTTGGGCTAACCATCAGCTCGGAAGAGATCATCAAGGAACGAAAGATCCTGCAGCGGGAATCCTTCCTGAACCTGAGCAGGGCCAGCTTCCTGAACTCAAAAATCCTGATCATGTTCCTGATCTCGGCCATCCAATCCATTAGCTATGTGCTGATAGCCAACTTCATCTTCGAAATCAAGGGCATGACATTTGCATACTGGCTGATCCTGTTCAGCACCTCCTGTTTTGCCAATCTCCTTGGCCTCAATATTTCGTCCGGACTCAACTCGGTGATCACCATCTACATCCTTGTGCCTTTTCTCCTGATCCCCCAGATTCTCTTCTGCGGCGTCCTGGTGAAATTCGACAAACTGCACAGAACCCTTACCAACTACCAGTATGTTCCTTTCATCGGGGACATGATGACTTCAAGGTGGGCCTATGAAGCCCTTTCGGTGGAGCAATTCAGGAACAACCGCTTTATGCGCGAATTTTTCGATATTGAACAGGAGATCAGCAATGCCACCTACCTGGAATCCTTCCTGCTCCCCTCCCTTGAATCGAGCATGGATGAAACGCTTCGGTTTTTGGCATCGGGGAGAGAAAGAGAACAGGTGAACCTGAACCTTGAAATGCTGGAGGATCAACTGTCACTCCTGGAGGACCAGTTCCCCGAAATCCATCGGGCCGGGCCGGAACAGATCAACATTGAGCGCTTCAATGATTCCCTGGCCGGAGAAATCAAACAATATCTCGGGTCCATGAAGCAGCTTGCTCACGAACAAAGGACTCATGGAAGTCAGGCCCTAAGCCTGAAACAGCAGCAGCTAACTGATGAACTGGGAGGGATTGCATCCTTTACCGCTTTCAGAGATGCCTATGAAAATGTGCAGCTTTCCGACATCCTGCTGAACAACAAGGCCCTGGATAAAATTGAACAGAAAGGCTCCATATTGGTCAGAAGGTACAATCCCGTCTACATGGAATCCGACTCCCGGATCGGGAGGGCACAGTTCTACGCTGCGCACAAAAGAATCGGGAACTGGAAGATCTCCACCCTGTGGTTCAATGTGATGGTGATCTGGTTCACCTGCCTGATCCTGTACATTACCCTATACTTCGATACCCTCAGAAAAACCCTGGGATTTTTCGAAAATGTAAAAATCAGGAAACGACCAGGGAGCTAAGAACCCCTGATCCAGGGTACTCCTGTCGAGATATTATCTGGCCCGCATGTGCCTCAGGGTAAAGAGCCAGGTTCCCAGGATGAAGTAGAGGAGGGTCAGCACCAGGATGGCAGCCATTTCAGGGAGGATGTCCCGGGTCTCCAGTCCCACCACCAGCACCTTGTTCAGAGCGTCCACTGCCCATGTGGGAGAGAGGATATGGTTTAGCATGACATCGAAGTTGCCCACCGAGAACAGTTTTCCACCCGGGACCGGGAAGGCGGCCCCGGTAAAAAACATCAGCAGGAAGAGGGGGAAGGTCCCGATGATGGCCACCTCCTTGATGGACCTGCACATGGCCGCCACAATCAGGCTGAAGCTGATCATGGAGAGTGAGGTGAGGAAAGCAACCAGGAAAAGAATCCCCAGGGTCCCGGGGATCAAGGTATAGCCCATGGCCAGTGCTGCCAGCAGGGCAAACACGAGGGAGACAAAGGCTATGAAAATCTGTACAACCGAGATCCCGCCCAGGAACTCCACCGCGCTGAGCCGGGAGATCTTCAGCCGTTCCAGCGTCCTGGTTTCAGGTTCCCTGACAATGGCTGCCGAGGCTGAAAAGATAATCATGATGATGGAAAGAATCAGCAGTCCGGGCACATAGAGCTCAAACTCGGTCCGGTCGCCCGAAAAACCCAGGGTGGTCTCGGTCCAGGTCACAGGAAGCCTGATGCCGGTTGCCTCCATGACCAGGGCATTGGTCAGCTCTTCGGTCCAGATAGCGCCAACCATATACTCCAGGTTGGTTACATCACCCACCAGCTCCATCACGGCGGGCGCGGGAGGGCCTACAGATCCATCCTCCTGTCCCGTTCCAAAGAGAACCTGCCCTGTATATGCCCTCATGGAACTTGAAAAATCTTCAGGGATCACCACCAGGACATCTGCTTTACCCTTTTTCAACAGTTCCATGGCGCTCTCCCGGTCCCTCCCCCTTGTAAAGGCCAGGTTGGCAAAATCCTCTTCCAAAGCCATGGTTTGCAGGGTGGCCATCAGGGTATCTCCCAGGTTCATTTCAACACCGGCATACGCAGCTCCAAGGTCCCGGTTCACCAGGAGCACATCGTAACTTACTTCACCCGGGTCCGACATGAGGAAATAAATTCCTAATAAACAGGGGGGTCATGACCACAATCATGATCAGGATCCAGTAGTCCCTCAACTGCTCCCTCACTCCCTTGGTGAACACATAGTACCACCTCATGATCGGAGTGTTTTACCGGTTAAATGGATAAATACATCTTCCAGGGTGTTTTCGCGCACCTTCAACTCCACCACAGCTACCTTTTCCGCCTCCAGGAGTTTGTAGATCTCATGGATCCTGGGCACCAGGTTCATGGCACGGATCACCAGGGTCTCAGCCTCAAGGCTCACAGCAAATCCTCTTTCAGCCAGTCGTTTCACGGCCAGGGAAAGCGCATCCCTTTCTTCGGTTTGGGTTTTCAGTTCCAGGATGTCTCCCTCACCGATGGATCGTTTCAGGTTCCCCGGAGTATCCAGCTTCAGCAGCTTCCCCGAGTCGATAATGGCCACCCTGTGGGCAAGCCTGTCTGCTTCATCCATGTTATGGGTGGTGATGATCACTGTCTTTTTCTCGGCTGTTTCCCTGATGAAATCCCTCACCAGTACCCTGCTCTGGGGATCCAGGCCCGCTTCCGGTTCATCAAAAACCAGGATCTCCGGATCATGCATGAGGGCCAGGATCACATTCATCCGGCGTTTCATTCCCCCTGAAAGTGTTGCGGCCAGTTTGTTTCTTTTCTCCTCCAGACCCATGTGGGACAGCAGCTTAACAGCCCTCTCCCTGGCCACCGTTCCGGGCACGTTGTACATCCTTGCACTGAAAACCAGCTGCTCGAAACAGGTGAGTTTACTCCAGAGGATGTTCTCCTGTGGACAGATGCCCACCTTCGATCGCACTTCCGAACCACCCGCATCCTCACTGCTCTTTCCTTCCACCAGCACCTGGCCTGAAGTGGGTTTGAGAAGTCCGCACATCATCCGGATGGAAGTGGTCTTTCCTGCGCCATTGGGGCCGAGAAAACCCAAGTATCTCACCCTTGCTGGACTTCCAGAGAGAGGTGGTCCACTGCGGTAAGGTCACCATAGACCTTGACCAGATCCCTGACTTCAAGCGCCGGTAGAGAATGGATTGTCGGGGCATTCATAGCACCACACAAGTTCGTAATTTTTTATCTTTGATGCAACGAACCTTAAAAAAAGATCAAATGCCCAGAGTATTTAGCCCGTGGATATCACCCAGGAAGAGAAGGAAGTCAGGAAAGACTATTTTGACAGGCACACCCCGGTAGTGCATCTGTGATGACTTTGCAAGGGAGGGCGAGAAATTCAGGGTGAAGGTGAGACTGGGGACTGAATATACCCATCCCGATGACCCCGACCATCACATCAAATATGTACAGCTGTGGAACCGGGAGACCTTCCTGGCCGAAGCCCACTTTGCACCCGGGGCCCTGGGAAAAGGTCCGAACACGTGGAGGTGGATTTCTATATTGTCCCCGGTCCGGTGAGCATGAACCTGTCGGCCATGTCGGCCTGCACCAAGCACGGACTGTGGCAGAGTGAATCAAAAGAAGTGACTGTCAGAAAGGACTGACCCTTCATGAAAACCATCAGGGAATCGCACCCTATGCCTGCCTAATCGATCAGTTCTTCGGTCTCCTCCATCTCTTCATAACCCGAAGTCCCGATAAAGGAGACAAAGGAAATTTTCCATTCTCCCTCGATCTTCTCCAGGAACCGAACCTGGATGCTGTTGATCTCGGTGACATCTCCATCATAAGTCGGAAGTCCACTTCTGATCGCACACCACAAATGCAGAGTTGGGATAGATCTTCATCCGGTAGTTTGATTTTTCCACCTTGATGTGCAGGTCAGGACCCAGATCATCTTCAGTCTGATCCCCGCTCATGTGTTTTGAAACATCTTCCCATCCTTCGGCAAATACATAGTTATCCGCTCCGGCAGTTAATCTCATGTTCAGTGAATCATGCACATGTGTGGCATACATGGCCTCAAAATCCCGATCCAGATAGGCGTCGGTTTCCTTGTTGATCACTTTAATAATGGCTGCCTTTTCTTTCTCCATATCAATGGATTGCTGACATCCGCGAAAAGGCAATAAGCAGCAGACAGTGCAAAGACTATAATTGTGTATTTCATGTATATGTTGTTTAGGTGATTGAGTGGGTACATTGCAAAATACAACAATGGCCTATTAAAGTCAATTTATTATTACATTTGCTCTTGTGAAAATACACTTTTTCATAGGGTTAATCTTGCTTATTTCGTTCGGAATTGCCTCTGGTATATTCTGCACACAATCCATTCCTGAAAACGGGGTGCTGGACCTGAGCGGAACACTGAGTTAACAAGTAAAAGTTTATACAACCTGAACGGGGAATGGGAATTCTACTGGGAAAAGTTGATTACCCCGGAGAGTTACCCGGCTGAAGAAAAAGAGCGGATCAGGGATCATGGTCAGTGTTCCTTCCTACTGGGAAAGTTATGAAATCGATGGAGAAAACCTCCCCGGGATCGGGTTATGGCACCTATGCCCTGACCATCATTCTTCCCAGGATACGGTCAGCCATCTGCATAGACATTCCCTTATTCGATGTGGCATATAATTTCTATCTCAACGACAGGCTGGTGGGAAAAACGGAAAGGTGGGAACCATCAGGGAGGAGGAGGAACCCTGGTATGAACCCTCACGGTTTTGCTACATCCCTGATACGGACACCCTTCAGATCCTGATCCAGGTTTCCAATTTTCATCACCGCCGGGGTGGATTCTGGCAATCGGTATTCATGGGGGGACCGATGAGATCCTTGACCGGGCTGAACACCGGAAAATGTATCAACTATTCCACCATTGGAGTACTGTTCTTCTTTACCATTTTCTTCTTCATATTCTGGTTCTTCTCCAGAAAGGACATACATGATGCTGCTGTTTGCACTCACTACCCTGGGAATACTGATACGGTCGGTGAATACCGGGCTCTATTTTTCCAACTCCTTTATAGATACACCCTGGTCCTGGCAGATCCGGATGGAATATTTCGGGACCTACCTGGCCCATATAATCGGGATGATTTTCCTGCACCGGATGTTCCCAAGAAAATATATGAAACATGTGATCAGGGCAATACCATTGTTCTCTCACTGCTGATTGTCTGGTGTTTTTATCCTGCCGGTTCAGTCTGTTTGCCTATGAAATGCTTGTTTTCCAGCCACTGATCCTTCTCTTCCTGACCCATTACCTGCTGTGAGCCTCATCGGGATCTTCAGGGGAAAATGCATGGATGCCATATTTTTTATATCCCTGGGCTTTTCATCTATACCCTGATCAATGATATCCTGCTGGCCAATTCAGCCGGATCCGTAAGCAACAACTACCTGTCCCAGATCTCTTTCCAGGTATTTATTTTTGCCATGGCGGTATGATCATCATGCAATGGGTCGCAATTACAACACAGGCTCCAGCTGGAATCTTCCCTCCGGTTTAAGAATAAGGTGCTTTCTGTGATTGCCCATGACCTGAAGAATCCGGTGGCCAGCATCGCCCAGTTTTCCGACCTGCTGGTCGCAAAACCCGAACTGGCAAGCAAAGCAACATATCCTGAATTCCTTACAGGAGTCATCCCAGGCAGCCGTAAGCCTGCTGGACAACCTGCTCTACTGGGGAAGAAGCCAGGCCCATGAATTGACAGTATCACCTGTGAATGGAGATTGAAACCTGATTGCCGAGGTGAATCCCTGTTCACACATATGGCTACCCAGAAAGAGGTAACCATTCAAACCAATGTCTTCCCGGGTACAACCGTCTATGCGGACAAAGCCTGGTGAATATTGTCATCCGGAACCTTGTTTCCAACGCCATTAAATTCACCCCGGGAAGGGAACGGTAACCATCCAGGTGCAACCTGAAACGAACCAAGTCCGTGTATCTGTGTCAGATACAGGTATAGGAATCAAACCGGAAATCCTGGAGCAGTTTCAAAAATGCAGGACAGCTTGAATCGTCCACCGGAACAGACAAGAAATTGGAACCGGACTGGGATTGCAGCTGGTCAGTGACCTGGTTGAAGAAAGTGGTGGCAAATTGAAAATTGAAAGCAACCCAGGGAAGGGATCAACATTTACATTTACCCTCCCTGGCCGGAGAAATCAACAGAAGAAGAATGAGAATTATCAAGAGTAAAAGCATAGAGGAAAGAAGCGACAGGATCATCCTGGTCAGAAAAGACGGAGACCTGGCAGCCCATGTACCCCAAACAGGAACAAGTCACTATGTGGAGGACCGGTTTGAAGAAAGAAAAAGAATACTGCCCTACTTGAACCAGCTGGATCACCATCTTTTTGTAAGCAGTTGGACCAGGGAAAGGATACAGCAACGAACAGCAGGCTGGAAGAGGCGAGGAAAGCGGCCCATGCCATTCATCGCGGTATTGAATGACATGGGGTATGAAAAAGTTGATATCATCAATGGAGGAGTCACCGCTGAAGAGTGCATAGCATTTGCTGAAGGGCTGGCACTGACCAACTACCAGTTCCTGAAATATAAAACCGGTCGAGAAAGGAAAAGAAAAGAAATACGCACTGAAAGAGATCCGGATATTTGATGACGGACTCACCGAAGACCATGTGGAAAAGCTGGAAAACCTGGTCGTGCGGTATACCATGCCCGGGACCTGGTGAACGAACCCCTGTCCTATTTGACAGCTGTCCAACTATCCAGCGAGATTGAGACATGGGAAAGGAGGCTGGTTTTTCCGTGGAGGTATTCAATAAAAAGAAGATCGAATCCCTGAAGATGGGAGGACTGCTGGCTGTGAATAAGGGAAGTGTGGATCCTCCCACATTCTCTATTCTCACCTACAAACCCGAGGGGCAGTGAATAAGCACCCCATTGTTCTGGTTGGCAAAGGGGTTGTGTACGACACAGGAGGACTCAGCCTGAAACCTACCCATGATTCCATGGATTACATGAAATGTGATATGGGTGGAGCAGCTGCAGTGGCAGGAGCCCTGTATGCGGTAGCAAAAAACAAACTGCCGGTCTGGATCATTGGACTGATCCCTGCAACAGACAACAGGCCTGATGGAAATGCATATGTTCCGGGGGATGTGGTAACCATGTATGACGGAACCACTGTGGAGGTACTGAACACAGATGCAGAAGGAAGGATGATCCTGGCCGATGCACTCAGTTATGCAAAGAAGTATGATCCGGAAGTGGTGATTGAACTATCCACACTCACAGGATCTGCCCATGTGGCCATTGACAAATATGGAATTGTGGGAATGGGGAATGCCAGGCCGTGAAATCATGGATAACCTGAAGGAGAGTGGAGAATACACATCAGAAAGAATTGCAGAGTTTCCGTTCTGGGATGAATATAAGGAACAACTGAAATCGGAGATTGCCGACCTTAAAAACATCGGCGGCAGGTATGCAGGTGCCATCACAGCCGGAAAGTTCCTGGAACACTTCACTGATTATCCTTATATTCACCTGGACATTGCCGGGCCTTCATTCAATAAAGTCCCTTTTAATTACCGGGGAACAGGAGGAAGTGGAGTAGGTGTAAGGATCCTGTACAATTATCTTCTGAACCGGTCATTGTAAGCAGTCTGCACATGCAACGAGAAAATCAAAATCGGAATATCCCATGGAGATGTAAATGGGATCAGTTATGAGGTAATCATAAAGACCCTGATGGACAGCCGGATCAGCGAGATCTGCATCCCGGTTATATTCGGATCTTCCAAAGTGGTGGCGTACCACAGGAAAGCCCTTGAAATTGAAGATTTCTCACCCATCAGCATCAATTCTCCAGACGAGGCACAGAGGAAACAAGGTCTATGTGGTGAACTGTGTGGATGACAACATCAGGGTTGAGCTGGGAAGAATCACCGAAAGTGCAGGAATTGCATCCTATTCGGCATTGAAAGCCGCCACCGATGCGCTGGAACAGGGAAGCATTGATGCCCTGGTGACCGGACCGGTAAACAAGCAGAATATCCAGCATGACGATTTCAATTACAGCGGGCATACAGAGTATCTGCAGGCACGGTTCAGGGCCGATGAGGTAATGATGCTGATGATCAGTGACCTGATGAAGGTGGGCCTGGTGGCAGGGCATGTTCCCATATGCTCAGCTTAGCTCCTTTATCACCACCGAATTGATTGTAGAGAAACTGAAGATCCTTTCCAGTTCCCTGCTGATGGATTTCGGGATACAGGAATCCGCGCATCGCTGTGCTGGGACTGAATCCCGCATGCAGGGGACAACGGATTTGCTGGGAAGGAGGAACAGGAGGTGATCATTCCGGCCATTGAAAAGGCTAAGGAAATTGAAAATAATGGCCTTCGGGCCCTTTGCGGCTGACGGTTTTTTTGGTGCGGGCCGCTTCAGCAATTCGATGCGGTACTGGCCATGTATCATGACCAGGGACTGGCTCCCTTTAAGGCACTGAGCATGGAGAACGGAGTGAATTTTACCGCCGGCCTTCCTGTGGTCAGGACCAGTCCTGCCCATGGAACTGCTTTTGAACTGGCTGGGAAAAATGAGGCTTCACCTGCATCTTTCAGAAATGCCATGTATTCAGCCATCGATGTGGTCAGGAACAGGGCTACATACAAAGAGATCTCCAAAGATCCGCTGCCTGCAGGCAGAACAGCTGACGGAGGTAAAGATGAATCGCCCGATGACCTGGAATCATGCCAACAACAACAGCTGATATGCAAGCCGTTGTATTCAAACGGTGGTCCAATAAGAAATGGGCCATCCTGGCCAGTTTCCACAAAATCATAATCATCGGCACCTTATGTTTCAGCAACCAGATCCTGGCACAGGAATTGTAACGGGACACCAGGATACAGCACGCACCGGGATCATGGTGGAACTGGAAGAGGTAGAGGCCACGGGGGACCTGCCGGCTGAACTGGAAAATGTTTCGCTGAGGCCTCTGATCCTGGTCACTTCTTCAGACATTTCAGGGGCGGTGGCCAGCTCCCCTGAGGACCTGCTGGAATACCTCCCCCAACTGGATATACGCCAGAGAGGAAAGCACGGGATCCAGGCTGATCTCTCCATTCAGGGGGGCTCTTTCGACCAATCCATGGTCCTGCTCAACGGAATCAACCTGTCCGATCCCCAGACCGGCCATTTCCAGTTAAACCTTCCCCTGGATCTTCAATCCATTACAGCAATGGAAGTGGTCACCGGTTCGGCATCACGCCGCCTGGGTACCAATGCCTTTACCGGGGCCGTCAATGTAGTCACCCAGCCAGCCGACTCCACCTTTTTCAATGCAGGTATTCAGGCTGGGCCAACACCGGCTCTACAGGGCAAACCTGAAAAGCAATCATGAGTGGCAAAACTCATCTCCACCCTGGTCAGCTTCAACACTCGGGAAGCGATGGTTACAGGGAGAATACAGATTTTAAAACCACCCAGGCCTTTTTCCACTCCACCCTGGGGAGGGGCAAACTGAAAACCCATATCATGGCGGGCATGAACAGCAGGGCATATCGGGGCAAATGCCTTTTATTCACCAGGTTTGTCCACCAGTATGAAGAAACAACACACCGGACTGGCCGCACTAAAAATGGTCCTGAATGAATCCAGATCCCAATGGACATTTCAACGGCTATGTCAGACTGAACAGTGATCATTTTCTGCTGGACCGCAAAAATCCTTCATTCTATGTCAATGACCACCTTACCATCGTGTCTGGAAGCGATCTGAGTGGTACATTCTCCACCATGGCGGGAATGACCCATACAGGGTTTCACTTCCGAAGTGAACAGATCAGGAGTACCTCCCTGGGCGAACCTTTCGATCCGGGAGAGACCATCACCTTCAGGGACAGCATCACTTTTACCCATGGTCATGTGCGAAACCAGTTCAACTGGAACCTGAACCACAGCTATGAGCTGGGGCAAATCTCCCTGTCAGGTGGATTGATGGTTCACCTGAATTCGGACCTGGACTACCGGCCCGCCATCTTCCCGGGTGTTGATTTCCGCTGGAGTCTCCCGGCATTTTTCAACATTTATGCTCCTTCAACAAATCCATGCGCCTGCCCACTTTTACTGATCTTTACTACCAGGGCCCTTCCAATGTGGGAAATCCGGCACTGATCCCGGAGAGAAGCCAGCCACTCTCGAATGGGGCCTTTACAGGGTGAACAAGGGACTCCGGATGGGTGATGAATGGATTTTACAGGCAGGGCAAACAGCTGATTGACTGGATCTGGATGGATGATGAGAAATGGCATACCATGAACCTGACCCGCGTGGATGCGGTGGGTGGAGACCTCCATTTAGCAATTTTTGCGACCGAACCGCGACAATAGAGGAATCAGGCTGGAAACTGGTGTGCTCTCGTATACATTCACCCATTTAACAAGGGTCACCGATCAGGTCATCTCAAGGTATCTGCTGGATAACCTGAGGCACAAAGTGGTGGCAGGAGCGGGGGTTCGGATGGCAGGCAACTTCTTTTTTCTGTGAAAGTAAGCGGTCAGGACCGAAACGGGACCTACCTCGCGTATCATGCGGATACAGGAACCTCCAGCGAAAAGCCCTTTGAACCCTTTATACTGATGGATGTGAAACTGGACTATGCCTTTGGACGTATCCATATTTTCGTTGAGACAAGCAACCTGCTGGACAGTGAATACAATGACATTGGATCTGTAATCCAACCGGGAAGATGGACCCTGGCGGGCTTCGAAATTCGCTGATCCCGGCTCCTACAGGACTTCCTGCTGCTGTTTATACACAAACTGGAACACCTGCTCTTCCACCGGAATGCAGATCATGATGTACCCGGTTTCCTCAAAAACAGGAAAGAAGACAAATCCGCTGACCACCTGACCGGGGGGGATCTCTCCAGATCTCAGCATCTCGGTGCTGACCTTTTCCTTTTCGGAGTGAATCTGCTCAAGTTCGTTTCCGATCTGCCTGCCATGGCCCACATAATATCCGGCTGTTCCAACGGTATTGAAGACACCATCCACAATGGCTCCAGGATTTTCAGTGGAGAGAAAAACCGATGCGCTGGCAAGTATCCCAATGCCCGTTTCAATCATACCAAAGAGGGAGTTTATACTTTTTTCAGTAGACCGCGTCTCCAGGGCAAGATCATACTTTTTGAGGATCTTATCGGGAGGGACAACGTTAAAAGGCGGGAGCACAGATGAATCCGCATCCGGGCTATCCAGCAGAAGGTAATGAAATGCTGAAGGATCAATGGAGAAGGGCTCGGCAGTGCCATTCACCACCACCACGTCGAACACCATGTAGCCTTCAAACATACCATCGTACCCCAGTTCAACCTCGACCTGGTCATTGCTCAGGGTGATGTATTCACGACCCATTTCAAAATGTCCCTCCGGTGCTTCCGGGATCAGCCTGAGGACCGGCTGGGACATGACGCTCAGGGCCAAAACCAATATGCTGAACAGAATGGCGACTAATTTTTTCACATGGCAGGGTTTCTA
Organism: uncultured Bacteroidota bacterium; assembly: GCA_963735755.1. Lineage (GTDB taxonomy): Bacteria > Bacteroidota > Bacteroidia > Bacteroidales. Next base: position 73,415 of record CAVTME010000001.1, read on the forward strand.
AACTGAATAGTACAAAAACCCTGCCGAAAAGAGCTTAGCTGATCAGCTCTTCATAGGCTTCAGCCGACAACAGTTCATCCAGCTGGGCAGGATCAGACATTTTAATCCGGATCATCCAGCCCTCCCCAAAGGGATCGGAATTGATCAGTTCCGGTGCATCCTCCAGGGCTGCATTCACCACAAGCACCTCACCATCCACAGGCATGTATAGGTCCGAAACGGTCTTCACAGCCTCAATGGTACCGAAAGTTTCTCCTTTTGCAAGGGTCTCCCCCTCCGTCTCAATTTCCAGAAATACCACATCTCCCAGTTCGCCCTGGGCAAAATCGCTTACACCCACGACAATCTCGTCCCCTTCGGTCCGGATCCATTCGTGTTCGCTCGTGTACTTTAAATCATCTGGTACGTTCATAATTAAAAGTAATTGGTAAATAGTAATTGGTAAATGGTAAGTGGTAAATGGTAATTTGCAGCGAAAACTTACTATTTACAATTTACTACTTACTTCCATTCCAAATGTAACAATTCCCCATAGAAATTTCAGCCTGCTTTTGATCATAAATCACTTTATAAAGTAAAAGTCAGACTGAAGCCCACATTGTAGTTAGCATTTGGGTAACTATTTGATATATAGGGCGTAGTAAGCCGTTGATCGTAGAAAGCGCGGATGGTGAATTTGTCACTCAGCATATAATCAGCCGCCGCCTTCAGACTGAAAATTCGCTGCCCGGCAGTGATCTCACTGCCGGAAAGGTCCTCCAGCTTACGGATCACGGTCCGGTTGTTTCGCATGGAAAAATCGAGCCGGACATTCAGGTCGCTGTTGAACTCTTTCTGGTTGATGGAAATGGGTACCTGGTTGAAACGGAAACCGGCACCAATAATAAACTCTCCGCTGTTCACTTCATTTACCTGCGTGTTGGCCATGTTCATGGCAACGGTCCTGGAACGCCTGTACTCAATCCGTGTGGTAAGGCTGTTCTTCCAATCCATGTTCAGGTCGAACAGGGGACTGAAGTTCTCGTTGAGGCTGACCGTATTGATATTTTGTTCCACCATGAAATTTCCCTGCAGGTCCTTGGCAATGGGTACGCCATTGATGGTATCAAGGATATAGAAGGGGTTGTTAATGAACGAGCCTACGCTATAAGTAGAGCGGTATGAATGGTTCATTACAATGGAGTTCACATACTTTTGCAGGGCAGGGATCTTGCCCAGGCCATCGAACCTGACCTGCCAGTTGGGCAGTATCTCGGGTGATGGATCTGATGGCTTTAAGTGAGATCTTATTCACATCCTGGTTTCCGTAGGCAGCAAGGAAGGCCGGGATAAGTACCTCCTGGGAGGTAGGTCCGTATCCCTGCACATACCTGGCATCGGATACTGTCGGGTGGAAGGACAAGCCCCGTTTTTGCTGTGTATTCGTTTCCAAGCCGTTGTGAAATATTGATCCGGTACTCCTCTTTTAGTTTCTGGAAGGTTTCTGATGACTCCACCTGGTCATCGATCTTCTCAAAAGAGGTTCCCAGAGAGATATAGGACATACTGAAATTTCCGCTATAGACGCGTCCCCGGGCTGTATCGGCAGGAAGTACGCCATCTCACCGCTGTGTAATATTCAGAAAGGTTGGAAGAGAACATCCGGTTGGCCGTAAGGTCAATCTTCAGTCCGTTGAAAGGTTCGATGTTGGCCCGGGCGGTAAAGCGCTCCGTATTGTTCATGTTAAAGGGCTGGTTCAGCGCTTCATCCAGGGTGAGGATGCTCCGGTTGAATGCCTCCTCAGCATATCCGGGATCCTGCCAGCCGGTAACAAATCCCCATCCCGGCTCCAGGTTCCCTCCGTAACTGGTCATCCCGAAATAGTCGGTTGTCAGATCATATCCCGGCAGGTAGGTACCTCCACTCTTTGAATAGGTGACATTAATGGTCCTCACGCCCATCAGTATCCTGAGACTTGTTTCTGCCACAATCACCAGGGGATTCTCCCCCTTTTCGATGGTCCCGGTTACCTGAATGCTGGCACTTCGTACTGCCTTTTCGGAGGTAATGCTGATCCGGGTATCACTGAGTATCTCGGTGACCACCTCAACCGGCTGGTTGTTTTCATCTGTTACCTCAACAGCTGATCTGTTCAGTCCTCAGGTTATGGGTGACATAACGTGGTTTTGCTTCCCGGAGGTACAGGTTATCCTTGCTGTATACCCGCGTTTTGGTGCGGGTTTCCGCCTGCTGTTGCCTGCTTCTGGCATTGCGGAATTTGTTATTGATCTCTTTCAGGTAACCCACCTTGTTATAGAGGTTCACCAGGTTCATCTGACCGTTGAGCTGGATGGTATTGGAGTTTTTTATGGAGTTCCCCAGGTTGATGGGACCATAGATCGGATCATCCGGAATGATGGGCCCCACATCCCATCCATAGGTCCCTCCATACCTGGCATTGGCTGTCGTCCAGTCCAGCAGCGGTATCTTGTTGATGGGAATGGTATAGGAGACATTGAAGGACTGGATATAGCTTGTGGTTCGTCCCCCGGACTTGATGCTGTTCCACAATGAATCCCTGTACATTTCATAGGTATCCAGGTCACGATTCCAACGCCCTTCCGGCTCATCAATCCGCGCCATATTGGTATTGGAATAATCAAAGCGCAGGTTACGGGTGATGTCAAATTTCAGATCAAAGAAGCGGTTCCACATGAAGTCCTTCTTGAAGGTAGGCGAAACGATGAATCCCGGGTTATTGATGTTGCGTACCTGTTTCTCCAGGTAATACCTGTCCATGTCGGTCCGGAAGGAGATCCTTGAAGGCGTGTAGTTGAAGTTGAAGTCCTTGACCAGTCGCAACCAGTCAGAGTTCATCCATTTCACCGTTTTCAAGGGCTGTACATTCTTCGGCCTTGTATTGAAGTTGTAACTGAGATTCCCCCTGATCTTCCTGGTATTGTAAAAATCGAGATTCGGATTCCGGCTCGACATCTCATTGAGGGAGAAGCTTGCCGACCAGTTGGACGAGGCTGTAGATCTTCTTCTGAACGCCGGCCTTATTCATCCTCACGTTGGTTACTGCAAAAGATTTCCGTTCCACCAGGTCCCTTGCATTCCGAATGATGGAATCCCGCTCCACTTCAGTCTCAGCCTCCTCTATGGCCTCTTTCAGCGGAATATCCGGATCCAGAGGATTGTATTCCGGATTGACAATAGCCTTGGAGTAGCTTGCAAATACGGGAATATTCACCCCGCTCTCCTGCTTGAAGAATTTCCCCATCTGCAGGTTGGTGGAAAGATCATACTGGATGACCTGCTCCCGCTGCCTTTCATTTACCTTCTGCTCGATGCTTCCGAATCCGGGTTGACTGGTATTACCTGCAAAGGTTATATTTCCGAAATCGGCCAGCTTCAGGGTGGCCCTTCCGGTGGCAGCCCAACCCCCGCTTTCATTGAAATCGGTCAGACGCAATTCGTTGAGCCAGATCTCACCCGATTTGGGCAGGCCATCGTCGGGCCCAAATGGATTGTTTCCCGACTTTGGATTCCGCACCCCGATCATGATGGTCCGGATGCTGCTCATGTTCGGGTTCCCCGAAACAGAGATCCGGTTTCCATCTTTGTCAATCACTGAGAAAACCGAGGTAATGGCCACCTCGCTGTCCGGGTCAGACATGGCCCGGTTCCTGGCCTGCTTCACCTCCTTGAACAGGTCCAGCTCAATTTCAAACTGGTTGTCCGAGGGCCACACAATCAGGCGGTCACTCTCCAGGTCATTGTCATACCTTCCGGGAGGGGTAAGCTTCAGGGGTACCTCATATTCATAATAGTTGCCCTGGTAGTCGGTACCCAGCCGGATAAAAGCCACCAGTTCATTTTGCTCCAGGGGGATGCCAGGAATGGCCTCGGCATGGGCTTCCATCCTGATCTTCTTGTACTGCCTGATGTCCAGCTCCGTATTCTTGTAGGCAGCCCTGGCATCACCATCTGCCAGCTCATTAACTTTCAGGACGATGGACTGCTCATTTAACTGTCTTAGCTGGGGCTGGGTGGGGTCAATCTGGCGGCTGAACCCGGGAGGAAGAACATAGTTCACCGGGGTTTTGCCTGCATTCTCTTCGATGTTCACGGCCGATATGGAGAGATTTCCTTCGGGTGGCTCCGATCCCGTCCAGTCCTCCCCCCCCTGGGTAAAGGGGAGCGCATACCTGCGCCACTCGCCACGGACCAGGTCCAGCTTGGCAAACCGAAGGAAGGTAGTATCCTGGAATCCGGTCATGAACATCCTCATGAACCGGATGGTCTTGAAATCGGAAATATCACCCACTGTGCCCGCATAGTCAAAGACCGGGATCCGGAACTGGTACCAGGTTACATCGGCTTTCTCACCGTTTTCATACACCACACGGTCCACCACCTTGTCCACAATGTTGTTGCGGCCTACCTCCAGGGAATTCTTATCCACATCGACCCGGTAGACAAAATAGCTCTCTCCTTCACTGAGGGTATTGTCGCGGTTGATGTCCTCAATATCGGGAAGGGAAGTTCCCGAAGTGGGATATGATTCCTGATTGTCCAAATCGCTGGGTGAATTGCCCTCATGGTTGTTGTACCCCTTATAGCGGGTCAGGATATCCGCCTGCTCCCTATCATAATCTGACGTCCTGTAATAGCTGTAATCATCAGAAGACGGGTCCTTAAATATTTCATCCCTGGCCTGGGTGGAAAGTAAACCTGCACCATGAAGGGCTTCGATCTGGTTCAGGTAGTCTTCGGGCTTTTCCGAGAAGAAGGTTACCTCATCATTGCCGTGGACGGAAGAGAGCCCGTCCAGACCCACATCCTGGTATTTCCTGGTTTCGTCACCGGCGCTGAAACCCTGTACCAGTGACTGCGTAAGTGGAATTCGGCCCCATACGGTTGTATCCACTTTTTCAATCACATCGGTGGTGGGCAGTCCGTTCTCAAAGGTTTTCCTGTGAATCCTTCAGCACATCTTCAGAGATGTTCCCCAGGTTGAAATAGAGCTGTCCGCCCTGATGATTGGGCATCTCAGCAAAGGGATCCATGAGCCAGAACTCGATGAACTCAACGTTGGCCTGCTCAAAATCGCTGGAATAGATTTCCCGCATGATCCCCCCCCAACGTTCCTCAGGGTTCAATAGTTTACCATCCGTGTCGATTCGCTGATGGTCATAGTTGTAAGGACCCCGCTCATTTGGATAGAAACCCAGGTTGAGGACCGATATCCGGGTGGGGATCCCGTTGGGATTTTCTTTATTGGGGAAGATGTCCTGCTCATACACCTCATACACATAGGCGCTGGACTGGAGATCGGGATTGCCCTTGATATAATCGGGCGTTCGTGATTCATTGTTCAGAAACAGGGGATCGATGTGGTACCAGGCCAGTTTGGCCCGGTTATAGCCATACCTCAGGTCGTTATTCAGCTCCGCCTCCGGAAAGAATCCCCGGGGGGTACTGGCCAGCTTCCAGGAGGAGAACTGTTTCAGGTCGATGGAGGTTTCACTCCCCTCGAAGTCATCGATATAGGCATTCCCCTCTTTCTCAATGGCCTTGGAATGACCGGGGATCAGCTGGGCAAACTCACCCACCACGGTGAATTCGGAAGGAGCCTTGGTCTCCAGGAAAGGCAGCTTGTCTATGATGGTGGTGATCAGCTGGGATTCGGTGCTGTAGTTTCCGTTCAGTCCCCAGATGGTATTGGATATGGGCTCATCCCCGATATTAACCTTCTGGGTAAGGGGCCGCTCGGTGAGGTGCATGGCCGTGGCTCCGAGGTTGAATTTATCAGACACCCGGTAGTCCAGGTGGGTTCCCACCAGTGTTTTGGTCTGGAATGCAAAAAGCGATTGGTTTTCCAGGGAGATCCGAATGGGTGTTCCCGATTCCAGGATCCCCTGATTGATGATGGTCACACGCCCCAGCATATAATCCACCGTGTAATCCTGGCCCTCCATCAGCTCCCGTCCCCCTGCGGTGACCTTGACCGATCCCTGGGGTACATTCATTGCATTGAGCATGATCTCCGAACTACTTGAAGAAGAGTACTCTCCGGCAATCAGGAATTTATTCTTCTCCGCAATCTGCTGCGCTTTGGTCTTGGTGGAATCGTAAAGCTCCTGGAATACATATTTCCGAACAGCCAGTTCGGCATCATCACCCATAAGGCTGTCTCGCAGGATCCGCTCCAGATCAGTGCCAAAGGGTTCCAACAAGGGGAAGAAGACCCGACCGTTGGAGGGATTGATGGTGATCCCGTCCATGAAGTCAAAAATCCCGTCGGGATAAGGATCACGCTGGGAGTTTATGTTATCCAGGTTGAGCAGCCTGATCAGGATGGTCTTGTTCAGATCCCCTTCGGGAATATAGTTGATGGCATTGCCCGTCTTGTCATCCCTGTACAATACGTCCAGAGTGAAATCCTGCTGTCCGACCTGGTATGCACCCAGGGCATAGACGTTTTTCATCATCAGGTTCCAGGTGTAACTTCGGGGAGTGAAGTTGGTAGGCTTGATCATCTTCAACACCAGTGAAGAGGGTGCGCTGATACCACTGGATTGCGACATTTCCCCCACTTTATAAGTCTGTCCCCTGTAAGTATACTCGTAGGCCACAGCCAGGATCTCATCTGTATTGAGCGCTGTGTTCAGGGAGATGTAACCCAGTTTTTCACTGAAGGTGTATTCCCGGGAAGAAAGCAGCCGTGCATTTTCAATCTTTTCAAAATCAATTCCAAGTACCAGACCCCCGTTTTCCAGTTCACTGGTGGCATTTTTGATATCCCTGATGGCTGCCCACTCACCTGTAAGCCTGCTATAAGCATTATTGAGCTCATTCCTGGGAAAGTCGCCTGTCTGACCGGGCACCCGTGCAAACTCATCGGATCTGGTGACGGGTTCCCCCAGGTCATTGACCGCCACGATGTTCCGGGATTGTTCAAAATTGGTTGTCTTGTTGGTCACCCAGACCTCCATGCGTGTGATGGTGATATCAGAAGTGATAATGGGAAGTCTCGCCAGTGCATTGTTGTAGTTATCACGGTGAAACTCTGACAGGAAAAAGTGCTTGTTGGCATCGTAATCATCCACGGTAACCGAATACTCGCTGAGCTGAGCCCCGCCCTGCACATTAATCACAGAGGATTCGCCCCGCTGTTGGGAGAATACACTGGTCACTGAAAGTTTCCCGAACTGCAGCTCAGTCTTCAGACCAAAAAGGCTCATGCTGCCGTTGATCAGAGATCCGGGCAGGGGCAAATTCACATTCCCCGCTTCGATCTTCTTGATGATCTCATCCTCCTTCCCGGTATACTCCAGTTTGGTCTGGTTCTCAAAATCGAAGGTGGCTTCGGTATTGTAGGAAATGTCCATGTTGAACTTATCGCCAATGGACCCCGCCACATTCATGATTATCTTTTCATCGAAGGTGAACGATGGGACGCTTCTTAAGCGTTCACTGATATTGGGGTTGTCCTGCTTGGAAAGGTTGAATCCGAAGATAAGCTCTGCGCTACCGGTAGGAATGATGTTGATGGTGTTGGATCCAAATAGCTTATCGAATGCTTCACCACCTACCTGCATGGGGGGAATGAAGGAAAGTTGACCCTCCACCGATTCACCACTTGATTTCATGCGCCAGTAGTCCTCCACCTGCTGGTTGAATTCATACTCCTCATACTCCTCCCTGCTCATGAGGGTAGGATTCCTGTAGTTCCAGTTGCCGATGGTTTCCGAAAACACATATTTTCCGGTCACCGGATCGTAGATCACCTGAGAAGAGATGTTGGAGGGATTCTGGAGGTATAGGGGTGAGTTAAAGGATGAAGTGGAGAAGGGGTAAGCTCTTGTTCCGGGTAAAGGGTAATTTAAGGTGGAATCCTGGGCATTGATTTCATTTGCCAGAAGAATTCCAGTGAGGATCAGGAATATGTGGGTATACCGATGGTTCACTACATAAACTTCAAGGCAGCCTTCACTACCTCTTCAACGGAAAGCTCGGGCTGCTCTGATAAAATTCGGGTCACAATCTTTTCAACAGTTTTCTTTGGAAAACCCAGTGCCACTAAAGCAGATAACGCTTCTTCACGGCTCGTATTGTCCTGTGAAAAGAATAATTCATCGATTCCCGCACCTTTACCCACCTTGTCCTTCAGATCCACAATGATCCTTTGCGCCGATTTTGCACCAATCCCTTTGATACCTTGCAAAACAGAGACATTTCCCGCAAGAATTGCCTGGGCAACCTCGTCAGGCGTCAGTGAAGAAAGAATCAGCCTGGCCGTATTGGCACCCACACCGGATACGGAGACCAACATCCGAAAGATTTCACGCTCCTCCCTGCTGCTGAATCCATACAGCACCTGGGCATCTTCCCTTACCACAAAATGGAGGTAAATACGCCCCTGTGTCTGGCTGCTGACCTGGCTATAGGTATTTACAGAAATGTGAATGTAATAAGCCAGATGACTGGCTTTGACGATCAGATGCGCCGGTGATTTCTCTACGAATTCTCCCTCAATAAACTCATACATACCAGTAGGTTTTGGTATGCTAATATAGTAAAATCAAAGGGACGATCAGAGGGTTTTCTTCATCTCCGTTTCTTCGTAGGCTTCTACCATATCACCCACCTTGATGTCATTGAAGTTTTCGATGTTCAAACCGCATTCCAGGCCCGAAACAACCTCCCTGGCTTCATCCTTGAAACGCTTCAATGAACCCAGCTCTCCGCTGTAGATCACAATTCCATCCCTGATGAGTCTCACCTTGGATGTGCGTCTGATCTTTCCTTCGCGGACCATGCAACCGGCAATGGTGCCCACCTTGGTGATCTTAAATGCTTCCAGGATCTCCAGGGTACCAATGATGTCTTCCTTGATTTCGGGTGAAAGCATACCTTCCATGGCCGATTTCACCTCCTCGATGGCATCGTAGATAATGGAATAGAGCCGTATATCGATCTGCTCCTTCTCGGCCAGTTTCCTGGCACTCAATGAAGGACGCACCTGGAATCCAATCACAATGGCATTGGATGCTGCTGCCAGCAGGATGTCTGATTCGGAAATCTGTCCCACCGCTTTGTGTTTGATGTTCACCTGGATCTCTTCGGTACTGAGTTTGATCAGTGAGTCGGCAAGAGCCTCGATGGAACCGTCCACATCCCCTTTGACAATCACATTCAGTTCCTGGAAATTTCCAATGGCAATCCTGCGGCCAATCTCATCCAGGGTTATGTGTTTGGTGGTACGCAGTTCCTGCTCACGCTGAAGCTGTTCACGCTTGTTGGCGATCTCCTTGGCTGCCTTATCTGTATCCATCACATTAAAGCTTTCCCCGGCCTGGGGCGCTCCGTTCAATCCAAGGATCAATACGGGTGTGGAAGGTCCGGCTTCTTCTACTTTTTTGCCCCGCTCGTTGAACATGGCTTTCACGTGTCCGAAGTACTGACCGGCCAACACCACATCACCGATTTTAAGGGTCCCTGATTCCACCAGGATGGTGGCCACATTTCCCCGGCCCTTATCCAGGGTCGACTCGACGATGGTTCCGCGGGCTCCTTTATTGGGATTGGCCTTTAAATCAAGTAATTCTGCTTCCAGCAATACCTTTTCGAGCAACTCTTCAATATTCACGTTGCCCTTGGCTGAAATTTCCTGGGACTGGTACTTTCCTCCCCAGTCTTCCACCATATAGTTCATCTGCGCCAGTTCATCCTTGATCTTCTCAGCGTTGGCTGCAGGCAGGTCAATTTTATTAATAGCAAATACGATGGGGACTCCTGCCGCCGCGGCATGGTTAATGGCCTCTACGGTCTGGGGTTTTACCCCGTCATCGGCTGCCACTACAATAATGGCCACGTCGGTGATCTGTGCGCCCCGCGCCCTCATGGCTGTAAAGGCCTCGTGACCCGGTGTATCCAGGAAGGTGATTCTTCTTCCATCCTCCAGCTCCACGCCATAGGCACCAATATGCTGGGTTATCCCGCCAGCTTCTCCGGCCACTACGTTTGCATCCCGCACCACATCCAGTAACTTGGTCTTTCCATGGTCCACATGACCCATCACAGTCACAATGGGAGGCCTGGGCAGCAGGTCTTCGGGCATATCCTCCTCTTCCTTGATGGATTCCACCAGATCCACACTTACAAACTCCACCTTGTATCCAAACTCATCAGCCAGCAGTGACATGGTTTCTGCATCGAGACGCTGGTTGATGGAGACAAACAGGCCAAGGTTCATGCAAGTGGCAATAATCTCGTTGGCCTGCACATTCATCATGCTTGCCAGTTCAGCCACCGATACAAACTCGGTTACCTGCAGCACATTCAATCTCTGCTCAGCCTGATCGCTTTCTTGCTGGAGTTTCTGATGGACGGCATCCCGTTTTTCGCGCCTGTATTTCGAAGCTTTTGACTTGGTCCCCTTGTTTGTAAGCTTGGCCAGGGTATCCTTGATTTGCTTCTGAACATCCTCTTCATTGACCTCCGGGCGGGCCGCACGTTTTCTTTTCTTTCCTCCCTTGATATCCTTCCTGTCACCCGCCTTCTGCTGACCGGCAAGATCCACCGGACCATCTTTGCGTATCCGCTTCCTTTTCTTCTTCTCCAGGTGAAGGTCATTGTCCTTGCTTGAAGCCACCGGTTTCTTCTTGGGCACCCTCTTTTCGGGAAGCACAATTTTGCCCACCACCGTGGGTCCGCTCAGCTTCTCCACCCTTGTTGGAATGGTATTTTCCTCCTCTTTCTTTGCTTTATCAGCTTTGGCCTTTGCAGCGTCTCCAGCCTCTTTGGAAAGAGGCTCTTCAGCCTCCTGCTGTTTCTCAGCTTGCACCTCTTCTTCAGCAGGCTTCTCTTCAACTACTTCCGCCACGGGCTCTTCGGAAACTGCCTCTTCCTTTACAGGCTCTTCTTTTGGTGCTTCCTCTTTTACCTTGTCACTTTTACCTTTCGCCTTCTTGGCAGGTCGCGTTTTCTGATTCATTGAATCCAGATCGATCTTTCCGACCACTTTGGGACCGGCATCGTCTGTCTCCTCTTCAACAACTTTGGCAGCTTCCTTTTTCACGGGCTCCTCCTTCACAGGCTCCTCAGCAACGGCCTCAGCAAGCACTTCCTTCACAGGCGCTTCCTTGGGCGCTTCCTCTTTTACCTTGTCACTTTTACCTTTCGCATTCTTCGCAGGTTCAGTCACTTTTGGGCTGGCCACAAGGTCCCTGTCTTCCTTTGCATCTGCCATTTTATCTGCAGCATCAACGGTATGGTCCGTGATGAGTAACTCCTCTGTCTCCTCAGGGGCTGCAGGGGTTGACACATCATCCAGGGTAAGAGATTCCTGTCTCTCCCTGAGATTTTTCAGAGTCAGCTTCTCCGATTCCTTCTTCACGCTCTGGTCGGTGCTGTATTCCTCCAAAAGGAGATCATACAGATCCGGATCCAGTTTGCTGTTCGGATTGGAATCGATGTCATGGCCCTTCTTTCCCAGGTATTCAACAATGGTGGTAATCCCAACATTGAATTCCCGGGCAGCCTTGCTAAGTCTTGTTGCCTTTCTTTCAGCCATAGATTTCTATTCAAATTCTGCTTTAAGCACGTTGACCAGTTCTGTGATGGTCTCCTCCTCCAGGTCAGTTCTTTTCACCAGGTCCTCAACGGTAAGGTTGAGTACCGATTTGGCCGTATCACATCCGATGGCCTTCAATTCATCAAGAATCCAACCTTCAATTTCATCAGCAAACTCTTCCAGGTTCACATCCTCATCATCCTCATTGGACTCACGATAGACATCGATCTCATACCCGGTAAGCTGACTGGCCAGTTTGATGTTAAGACCACCTTTCCCGATGGCCAGGGAAACCTCCTTGGGCTGAAGATAAACCTCTGCCCTCATATCCTCATCATTCAATTTGATAGATGAGATCTTTGCAGGGCTCAGCGCCCTGGTGATAAACAACTGGATGTTGCCGGTGAAGTTGATCACATCAATGTTCTCATTCTTCAACTCCCTGACAATGCCATGGATCCTTGATCCTTTCATGCCCACACAGGCCCCCACCGGATCGATCCGCTCATCATAGGATTCAACAGCAACTTTGGCCCTCTCTCCGGGAACCCTTACAATCTTCTTGATGGTAATCAGACCGTCAAATATCTCCGGTACTTCAAGTTCGAACAAACGCTCCAGGAATACCGGAGAGGTCCTGGAAAGAATGATCAGCGGATTGGCATTACGCATGTCCACCTTCACCACCACCGCGCGGATGGTATCTCCCTTACGGAAATAATCGGAAGGAATTTGTTCGGTTTTTGGAAGGATCAGTTCATTTCCTTCATCATCAAGAATCAGGATCTCCCTTTTCCAAACCTGGTAAACCTCACCTGTCACCACATCACCGATGCGGTCCTTGTATTTGTTATAGAGATGATTTTTCTCCAGCTCCATGATCCTTGCAGACAGATTTTGCCTGAGGGCAAGGATGGCACGCCTTCCAAAATCATTCAGCTTAACCTCATCGGTTACTTCTTCACCTGCCTCGTAATCATCGTCGATCTGCTTGGCATCAGAGAGTGTGATTTGAACGGCAGCATCCTCCAGCTCGTCATCATTAACGACTTCCCGGTTCCTCCAGATTTCAAAGTCACCTTTGTCAATGTTGATGATGATATCGAAATTCTCGTCTGTTCCGTACTTCTTCAGAAGCATTCCCCTGAATACATCTTCAAGAACACTCATCATGGTCACCCTGTCGATGTTCTTTAATTCCTTGAATTCGGAAAATGTCTCTATCAGATTAATGTTTTCCATTGTAAACCTGTTGTATCAATTAAACTATGTTGTATCACTTAAAAGATATGATCACTTTCGCTTTCTTTATCTCTTCAAACCTGAGCTCAGTCTCCGACTTTTTTGCCCTGATCATGATGTGGTCCGGGCGGACACTGTCAAGTTTGCCTTCCACCCGTTCTCCGTCAGTCCTGTAGATCTCCAATACACGACCCACATTCTTCTCATATTGTTGCTTCACCCTCAGGGGTGCTCCCAGGCCGGGCGAGGAAACTTCCAGAGAATAATCCTCTTTATCACGGTCCAGCTCCCCATTCAGAAATCTGCTGATCTTCACGCACTGGTCAATAGAAATACCTTCCGGTGTATCCACATGCACACGGATTGCATTCCCTGACTTGACTGTCACCTCCACAAGGAATATATCACTCCCCTGGATATGCGTATTCACCAATTCTGTAATAAGCTCCTCTGTTATCATTTTTTTTGGTAATAAAATAGGGGACGCAAGCCCCCTAGAACAACTACCCCTCCTAACGACGACGCAAAAGTACAAATAATCATTGAAATTGCAAAAATGAAAGGGTTTTTTCGCTGATACAAACCGAATTATAGCAATAAAAGAATATTTTTGTGCCACAAACATTCCATATGGGGAAAGGGGCTTCCACCAACAAACTGAAAATCATCAACGATCCGGTATACGGATTTATCAAAATTCCATTCGATATCGTCTTTGATCTCATGGAGCATCCGCTGTTTCAGCGGCTTCGAAGAATAAGGCAGTTGGGACTCACCCAATATGTCTATCCCGGGGCCAACCATACCCGATTTCAGCATGCCATCGGAGCCATGCACCTCATGGGTTTGGCCATTGATGTGATCCGTTCCAAAGGACACGCCATCACCGAGGAGGAAGCCAGGGCAGTCTCCATAGCCATCCTGCTTCACGACATAGGTCACGGTCCGTTTTCCCACTCCCTGGAGCACAGCCTGATCAAAGACACCTCCCACGAGGAGATCAGTCTCATGTACATGGACCAGCTCAATGTGCAATTCGGCGGCGCCCTTGAACTTGCCATCCGCATATTTAAGAACGAGTATCCCAAACGCTTCCTGCATCAACTGGTTTCGAGTCAGCTGGATATGGACCGGCTGGACTACCTGAAGCGAGACAGTTTCTTCAGCGGGGTTACCGAGGGTGTGATCGGGTCGGACCGGATCATCAAGATGCTCAATGTGGTCAACGACCAGCTTGTGGTGGATGAAAAGGGAATCTACTCCATTGAAAAATTCCTGATTGCCCGGAGACTCATGTACTGGCAGGTCTACCTGCACCGAACAGTAGTAAGCTCCGAACAGCTCCTGGTCATGATGTTAAAAAGGGCGCAGCACCTGACATCGCAGGGAGCGGAATTGTTTGCCACTCCAGCCCTCCGCTACTTCCTGGAGGATAGCCCGGGCAAATTCGATCCGTCGAACCGAAAGGTATTCCTGGAACAGTTTGCTCATGCTGGATGACAATGATATTATCACTTCGGCCAAAGTGTGGTGCAACCATCCCGATACTGTTTTGTCCCTGTTATCGGGCGGATTGGTCAACAGGGAGTTGCTTACAGTGCACCTGGATGACGAACCTTTCGAAGAAGGAAGGGTTGGCTCCATACGTAAAAAGGTGGCTGATCATCTGTCCATCTCGCTGGAGGATGCCGGATACCTGGTGATGTCGGACAGTGTAAGTAATTTTGCTTACAGCGACCTGGATGACCGGATCTCCATCATGGATAAAAAAGGGAGGATCCGCGATATTGCAGAGGCATCGGATATGCTGAACATAGCTGTGCTTTCAAAAACCATCCGAAAGTACTTCCTCTGTTATCCGCGGTTTATGAAAGCGTTAACATAGTAAAAACACAAACAAGAACAAGCATATGAATTTTACAGCAGCAGTGATTGCGGAATTTCTGAAAGGCAAAGTAGAGGGTGATCCCGAGGCCAGTGTGACCGATGTATCGAAAATAGAGGAAGGAAGGCCCGGAACACTCTCCTTCCTGGCCAATCCAAAATATGAAAAATATGTGTATGATACACAATCAACCATCGTCATCGTCAACGATGATTTCAAAGCCCAGCAAGAGATCGGGGCCACCCTGATCCGCGTTCGAAATGCCTACGAGTCCTTTGCGCAGCTGCTCAGGCTTTACGAACAGAGCAAACCCAGGAAATCCGGCGTCAGTAAACTGGCCAGCATCGCTGAATCAGCCAGCCTTGGGAAGGAACTTTATGTGGGTGATTTCACCGTTGTCCAGGAAAATGCAGAGATTGGCGACGGAGTCCAGCTCTTCCCACAGGTTTTCATCGGTGATCATGTAAAAATCGGGGAAGGGACAGTCCTCCACCCGGGTGTAAAGGTGTACGAGGGAAGTGAGATTGGTGCCAACTGCGTGATCCACTCCGGCGCCGTCATCGGGGGAGACGGTTTTGGTTTTGCCCCCAACCAGGAAAACAACTACGAGAAGGTTCCCCAGGTAGGAAAAGTAATCATTGAGGACCATGTGGAGATGGGTGCCAATACAACCATCGACCGTGCCACCATGGGCGCCACCATACTCCGCAAAGGAGTAAAGCTGGACAACCTGATCATGATTGCCCACAATGTGGAAATCGGTGAGAATACAGTGATTGCTGCCCAATCGGGGATATCCGGCTCAACCAAAGTGGGAAAGAACTGCATGTTCGGTGGTCAGGTGGGGCTCATCGGGCACATCACCATCGCCGACGGGGTGAAAATCGCAGCCCAGTCGGGAATTCCCAAAAGCATCAAACAGGAGGATGCGGTGGTCAGGGCTCCCCTGCCTTCGATTTTTGCACATTTTCAGCGATGCTATGCTGGTTTTTAGAAATCTCCCGAAATTGAGGGAATCAGATCTACGAACTGGAGAAAAAGGTTTCGGACATCGCACAATAATTCACCGGTATGGTTCGTCTTATTTTTGTATATTTCGACCACTTTTTAAACCTGAAACGCTAGATCCAGAAATATGGCAGAGAAACAGAGAACACTGAAAACACCCATCAAGTTTACCGGAAAAGGTTTACACACGGGTGTTGAGGTGAACATGACTTTTCACCCTGCCCCCGACAGTCATGGATATATATTTAAACGCACCGATCTTCCCGGCCAACCCATCATCAATGCCCTGGCCGAAAATGTAGTAGAAACCTCAAGGGGTACAGTCCTGGAAGAGAATGGCGCCCGGATATCAACCATTGAGCATGTGCTGGCTTCCTTTGTTGGCATGGGTATCGACAATGTACTCATTGAGGTGGACGGACCCGAAGCTCCCATCCTGGATGGCAGCTCCATCGCCTATGCCGAAGCCATTGAGAAAACAGGCTCGATTGAACAGTCCACCGACCGGAAATACTTCATCCTGAAAGAGAAACTGGAGTATTATGATGAGGAGAAAGGCATCCACATCATCGCCTATCCCGACAAAATCCAGAGCCTCAATGTACTGATCGATTACAACTCCCAGGTGCTCGGTAACCAGTATGCTTCCCTGGAAGAGATTGGGAACTTCAAGGAGGAGATCGCCCCCTGCCGGACCTTTGTTTTCCTTCATGAACTGGAGTTTCTCGCCAAAAACAACCTGATCAAGGGGGGCGATGTGGACAATGCCATTGTGATCGTAGACCGCCAGATGGAACAGGAAGAATTGGACCGCCTGGCCACCCTGTTCAACAAACCCAAGGTGAAGGTCCAACCCGAAGGGATTCTGAACAACGTGGAGCTACGCTTCCCCAATGAACCTGCCCGTCACAAGTTGCTCGACCTGATGGGTGACCTGGCACTGGTGGGCCGCTGGTTCAAGGCCCGGATCATTGCCACCAGGCCCGGCCACCAGAGCAACAACGAATTTGCCACGTGCCCTGAGGCAGGTTATGAAAAAGGCTGCCCTTCAGAAAAAAATTCCCGTGTACAATCCCAATATACCGGCCCTGCTCGACATCAACGAGATAAAAAAGAGGCTGCCTCACCGCTATCCCTTCCTGCTGGTAGATAAAGTAATTTCCATGGATGATAAATCGGTGGTGGGGATCAAGAATGTAACCACCAATGAGCCTTTCTTTACAGGCCATTTCCCGGGAGAGCCGGTCATGCCCGGAGTACTGTTAATCGAAGCCGCAGCCCAGGTGGGTGGAATGCTGGTTCTGGGAACAGTTCCGGATCCGGAAAATTACTCTACCTATTTCCTGAAGATCGATAAGGTCAAATTTAAGCAGAAGGTGGTTCCGGGTGACACCCTGATCCTGAAAGTCGATCTACTTGAACCCATTCGAAGGGGTATTGCCATTGTATTCGCCGAGATTTTCGTAGGGAGCAAACTGGTGATGGAAGGCGAACTGATGGCCCAGATCGTAAAAACAAAAAACGATGATTAGCAAACTTGCCAATATACATTCCGGGGCGAAGATCGCAGATGATGTGGTTATTGAATCCTTTGCCACCATTTATAAAGATGTGGAGATCGGGCCGGGTTGCTGGATCGGTCCCAACGCAGTCATCATGAATGGCGCCCGGATCGGGAAAAATGTAAAGATTTTCCCGGGAGCAGTCATTTCGGGTGATCCCCAGGATTTGAAGTTCGAAGGGGAGGTAACCACAGCCGAAATTGGTGACAATACGATTATCAGGGAGTATGTAACCATCAACAAAGGGACCAAAGCCAATGACAAGACTGTGGTGGGAAAAGACTGCCTGGTCATGTCCTATGTGCATATTGCCCACGACTGTGTTTTGCAGGACCGTGTGATCCTGGGAAGTTATGCCGGTCTGGCCGGTGAAGTGGAAGTGGACAGCTGGGCCATCATCAGTCCGGGAAGCCTGGTCCACCAATTCGTGCGCATTGGCTCCCATGTCATGATCCAGGGAGGAAGCAAAGTAAGTAAGGACGTTCCCCCATTCTCCATGGCGGGACGCGAACCCATCTCTTATACCGGGATCAACTCCATCGGACTCCGGAGAAGGGGATTTGACAACGATACCATCTATGCCATCCAGGAGGTCTACCGCATTATTTACCAGCGTGGACTGAACATCTCGGATGCCATGGAATTTGTGGAAGCCAACCTGCCGGCCTCCAAGGAGAGAGACGAGATCATTCTCTTTGTCCGCGGCTCAAAAAGGGGAATTATCCGGGGCTACTTCGACGAGAAGAACTCCTGAGGCAGCCTGTGGGCTAAATGCCAGACGTTTTCATGGGCCTGGCCATGTATCTCAATTTCATGATCATGTTTGGTTAAAAAAAAAATAGCCAAGAATGATTTTTCCCAGATGAGAATCCATATTTTTAGGCTGAGATTCCAGAAAACTTACCATGATGAACAACAATGTAAAATGGCAGACCACCTTCCTGGTGGCTTTGCGCTTCCTTATAGGCTGGCACTTTTTATACGAAGGCATTCATAAGCTGCTCCACCCCCAATGGTCTTCACTGGGGTACCTGGGAGAAGCCCAGGGGTTCCTGTCAGGATTGGCACAATGGATCATTTCCAATGCTGGAGTCCTGAACACCGTTGATTTCCTGAATACCTGGGGACTGACCGCCATTGGACTGGGGCTTATCCTGGGCCTTTTTACCAGGGTCGCCTCCTTTGCCGGTGCAGCCCTTCTGATGCTGTATTACCTGATGAATCCCCCCTTTATCGGGTTGGATGCCTCGGGCCCCATGGAGGGTAATTACCTTCTGGTAAACAAGACCCTTATTGAAGCCGTTACGTTGTTGCTGCTCGCAGTATCTCCTGTAATACAGCGTTATGGATTGGATAGTCTGCTGAAAAAAAACAAGTCAAAATCATAGCATCATGAGCCCCGAAAATAGTGTCGGAAGAAGAACAATGTTAAAAGCACTGGCAGGTTTACCTGTGCTGGGAGCCCTTGGCTTTCAGGTATTTAGGAAAACGAGATATGACGACAAACATAATCTTCAAAAGCAGATCGTTAAGGAGCTCGGTTTAGAAGATCTTATGTCGAGCGTCAAACCCATCAGCGAGCGGTCGGGAGACCTTATACGCATTGGGATTGCAGGATTTGGAGTACGCGGGCCACAACTGGCCAATGCCCTGGGTTTTATGGAGCAAACTCAATTGGCCTCTGCCCTTGAAGACGGATCGCTGGATGCCCAGATGAAATATGGCAATTTTAATATCGCCATTACAGGCATATGTGATGTTTTCGATCTTCATGCCGAAAACGGCTTGAACATTGCACAGAATGACATCCATACAGGTGGCGAGTTTGCCAGTAAACATCCTGTAAAAAGATACCGGCATTTCCATGAAATGATTGCCGATAAAAATATAGATGCGGTGATCGTTTCAACTCCGGACCACCATCATGCCCAGATGACCATTGATGCCATCCAGGCGGGAAAACATGTATACTGCGAAAAAAGCATGATCAGAAGGGAAGAGGAGATCTACAAAGTCTATGATGCAGTGAAAAACAGTAATCTGGTGTTCCAGATGGGGCATCAGATTCCTCAGAATGCAGTCTTTCAACAGGCCAAAGAGATCATCCGGAGGGGCCTTTTGGGTAAAATCTCACATGTGGAAACATGTACCAATCGAAATTCAAACGACGGAGCCTGGATCAGGCACCTGGATGGAGACGGAAATCCCAAGCCGGGCGATACAAATTCCATTGATTGGAAACAGTGGCTGGGTAACTCACCTGATGTGCCTTTCAGCATTGAAAGGTACTACGGTTGGGCCCGTTATTTTGACTATGATACAGGGATGTTCGGCCAGCTTTTCTCCCATGAATATGATGCCGTGAACCAGTTGTTGGGCATCGGGATCCCAAAAACTGTGGTCTCCACCGGAGGGCAATATTTCTACAAAGATTTTGGAGATATCCCGGATGTGATGCATACCTCTTTTGAATACCCTGACAAAGAGCTGAGTTTAACATACAGCGCAAACCTGGCTTCTTCCTTTTTCAGGCCAAGAACCATCTACGGGAAGGATGCCTCCATGACCGTGGGCGGACACCTGACTGTTACTCCGGATGGAAGTTCAGAAAGGTATGCAGGAATGATTGAAAAAGGACTGATCGATCCCTCATCTCCCATGTTAGAGATTCTGAAGGGTTCCGATGTAAAGGAGGCTGTGGATGCTGTCTCCTCAGCCACCACCAGGTATTACGCCTCCAGGGGCCTCACTACCACCAGGATCGATGGCCGGGAGTGGGATGTAACCCACCTTCACCTGAAGGAGTGGTTGGATTGTATACGCCATGGCGGCGAGCCTTCTGCAAATATTGATAAAGCTTTTGAGGAGAGCGTAACCATTGCCATGGCAGACATCTCTTACAGGGAGCAGTGCCGGACCGAGTGGGATCCGGTCAACCGGAAGATTATCCGATGTTAAAAGGAGGCAAGCTTAATCCTCCCCGGGGCCGGGATAGGCATTCCACCCCTGGGCCTGCAGCTGGATAGCATTCCCGTCGTTTCCTACCAGCAGTGTCCTCCCTGGTTGGTCGGTGATGTTTCCAATAACACTGACCTCCCGGATAGCCGATATCTTATCATAGTCTGACAGCGGAACGGTGAACAGCAATTCGTAGTCTTCACCTCCATGCAATGCTGCCACCAGAGGCTCCATATGGAACTCCGCAGCGGCCTCTTTGGTTTCTTCTACAACAGGAATGCGCTCATCATAGACCTGGCAACCGCATCCGGAAGCCTTACAGATGTGGAGCAATTCGGAGGAGAGTCCGTCCGAAATATCAATCATGGATCCGGGTTTCACACCGGCCTCCTTCAGGGACAGCAGCACATCCACCCGTGGTTCAGGCTTCAGGAAGCGTTCCAGAACATAGTCGTAACCCACCAGTTCGGGTTGAAATTCCGGGTCCTCTTCATGGAGTTTCTTTTCCCGCTCCAGTATCTTCAGTCCCATATAGGCCGCTCCCAGATCTCCCGATACACACACCAGCTGGTTGGGCTTCGCTCCACTGCGAAGCGCCAGCTCCTCTTTCAGGGCGGTTCCCAACGCTGTCACTGTGATCATCAGACCGGTCACTGAAGCTGAAGTATCGCCTCCCACCAGGTCCACATTAAATCTTTCGCAGGCCAGCTTCACCCCGGCATAGAAATCTTCAAGAGCCTCCACCGAAAATTTTCCCGAAATAGCCAAAGAGACCGTGATCTGACGCGGGGCCGCATTCATAGCGTAGACATCAGACAGGTTAACCACCACAGCTTTATATCCAAGGTGCTTCATGGGCGTATACACCAGGTCAAAATGGATGCCCTCCAGCAGGAGATCGGTGGTAAGCACCTGGTAATAAGCCCCGTGGTCGATTACCGCAGCATCATCCCCGATTCCGGTATGGGTGCTTTCCTGCCTGTTTGTGAATCCCGAGGTGAGGTGGTCGATGAGTCCGAATTCGCCTAATTCTTCGATGGTATGGATCTTTTTGGCAGTCATGAGGGTGATATGTTAAATCTTGAACATTTCAAAGGGGCTGTTGTAATACAAATGTAAGAACAACTTTTTGTATATTTGCGTCTATTTTAAATTAATCTAATTTACAATTGCTTAGGTGACAGAACAGGATAAGATATTAAGTGAGGTAACGGAAAGCGATTACAAATACGGATTCCACAGCCAGATCGAAACGGAGACCATCCCCAAGGGGCTGAATGAAGATGTGGTCCGGCTGATCTCGGCCAAAAAGGAGGAACCCGAATGGATGCTGGAATTAAGGCTGAAAGCTTTCAGGCACTGGCAGACCATGAAAATGCCCCAGTGGGCACACCTGACCATTCCGGAGATCAACTACCAGGATATCATCTATTATGCGGCTCCCAGGCAGGAAGCCAAATACGAGCGTATGGATGAGGTGGATCCGGAACTGATCGACACCTTCAACAAACTGGGAATTCCGTTGGAAGAGCAGAAACAGCTGGCTGGTGTGGCAGTGGATGCAGTCATGGACAGTGTATCGGTGAAGACCACCTTCCAGGATACCCTGGCCGACAAAGGAATCATTTTTTGTTCATTCAGCGAGGCAGTTCAAAACCATCCCGACCTGGTAAAAAAATACATGGGATCGGTGGTTCCTTATACAGACAACTATTTTGCAGCTCTTAACTCGGCAGTGTTCAGTGACGGCTCATTCTGTTACATCCCCAAAGGCGTGCGCTGTCCCATGGAGCTCTCCACTTATTTTCGGATCAATGCAGCCAACACGGGTCAGTTCGAACGCACCCTGATCGTGGCAGAGGACGATTCCTACGTCAGCTACCTGGAAGGATGTACCGCTCCCATGAGGGATGAGAACCAGCTCCATGCAGCCATTGTAGAGATTGTGGCCATGGAGAATGCCGAAGTAAAGTACTCCACGGTTCAGAACTGGTACCCGGGCGACAAAGAAGGAAAGGGTGGCATCTACAACTTTGTAACCAAACGCGGGATCTGCAAAGGCGACAACTCCAAGATCTCATGGACACAGGTAGAAACCGGTTCGGCCGTTACATGGAAATACCCAAGCTGCATCCTCAGGGGCAACAACTCGGTGGGTGAGTTTTATTCGGTGGCTGTAACCAACAACCACCAACAGGCAGATACCGGTTCTAAAATGATGCATATTGGAAAAAACACCCGGTCCACCATCATCTCCAAAGGGATCAGCGCGGGGAAGAGCCAGAACTCATACCGGGGACTGGTGAAGATCCTGAAGGGTGCAGAAAATGCAAGAAACTTCTCGCAGTGCGACAGCCTTTTGCTGGGCGACAAATGCGGGGCGCACACCTTCCCCTACCTGGAGGTAGATAACAAATCGGCCATGGTGGAGCATGAAGCCACCACCTCCAAGATCGGTGAGGACCAGATTTTTTATTGCAATCAGCGAGGCATCGATACAGAGAATGCCATCAGCCTTATCGTAAACGGTTATGCCAAGGAGGTATTGAACAAGCTGCCCATGGAGTTTGCGGTAGAGGCACAGAAATTATTGGCTATTACGCTGGAAGGAAGTGTAGGTTAAACGGTAAATTGTAATTGGTAAATGGTAAGTGACTTACAAAGTACCACTTACTATTTACACGAACGAAGTGAGTATTATGCTAGAAATAAAAGACTTAAAAGTCAAGATAGACAATAAAGAGATCCTGAAGGGCATCACCCTTTCGGTGAAAGCCGGAGAAGTACATGCCATCATGGGACCCAATGGATCGGGTAAAAGCACGCTGGCTTCTGCACTGGCCGGGCGGGACTACTTTGATATTACACATGGGAAGATCACATACGAAGGAAAGGATTTGCTTGAACTTTCACCGGAGGACAGGGCCAGGGAAGGAATTTTCCTGGGATTCCAGTACCCGGTGGAGATCCCCGGCGTAAGCATGGTTAATTTTCTTCGGACCGCCATCAACGAGAAGCGGAAATACCTGGGAATGGACCCCATGCCGGCAGGTGATTTTCTGAAGCTCATGAGGGAGAAGAAGCAGATCGTTGAGATCAATTCAGACCTGACCAACCGTTCGGTGAACGAAGGATTTTCCGGGGGAGAGAAGAAGAAAAACGAGATCTTCCAGATGGCCCTTCTGGAACCGAAACTGGCGATCCTGGATGAGACCGATTCGGGACTGGATATCGATGCGCTGCGCATTGTGGCCAACGGGGTTAACAAGCTACGGACGCCTGAAAACGCCACCATCGTGATTACCCATTACCAGCGGCTGCTGGACTATATTGTCCCCGATTTTGTACACGTATTGTACAAGGGCCGCATAGTGAAATCAGGCGACAAGAACCTTGCCAAGGAACTTGAAGAACACGGCTACGACTGGATCAAGGAGGAGGTTGAGCATGGACACAATTGAAGCAATCAGCACACGTCAGAAATACGTTGAACTGTTCCGGCAGAACAGGGGATTGATCGGCATAGAAGATCCTGATTTCCTGGCCGAGATGAGAGAAAAGGCCATTCTTGCATTTGAGGAGACGGGATTCCCGCTCAGGAAGCAGGAGGATTACAAATACACCCACCTGGAACCGGTATTTGACGGAGAGTTGTCCTTCCAGTTTTTGCCCAGAAGCATCAGCTTTGACGATAAGGAACTTTTCCGTTGTGATGTACCCATGCTGGACTCCCATGTTCTCACGGTACTCAACGGCTTCTTTTATAATCCCGACGGGCCTTCCCTCTTTGAACTGGAGAACGGCATAATTTACGGCAGTTTGAAAGAGGCAACCAGGCGCTATCCCGACCTGGTTTCAAAATACCTGGGGAAGAAGGCCATGCTGGAGAAGGAAGCTTTCGTATCCCTGAACACTGCTTTTTCACAAGACGGTATCTTCCTTTATGTCCCCGAAGGGAAAACAATGGAAAAGCCCATCCAGATCATCAACCTTCTGCTTTCTGACAAAAACCAGATGGTCCAGCACAGAAACCTCATTGTGGTGGAGAAAAATGGATCGGCCCAGGTGATCATTTGCGATCATACCCTGTCACCCCATCTTTTCCTGACCAATTCGGTGACCGAATCCTTTACAGGCGAAAACAGTGACCTGGATATCCTGAGGTTGCAGAACGAACACAACAACTCCTGTCAGGTAACAAACACCTGGATCAGCCAGGAGCGGAACTCCCGCTGTCAGCACGGAACCATTACCCTCCATGGCGGCATGGTCAGGAACAACCTCCACGTGAAGATGGAGGGTGAGGGTGCTGAAACCAATGCCCTTGGACTCTTCCTCACTGACAAAATGCAGCACGTGGACAGCTTTACAGTCATCGAACACGCCAGTCCCAATTGCATCAGCAATCAGCACTATAAAGGTGTACTGGATGACATGTCCACCGGCGCATTTACGGGAAAGATCCATGTACTACCCGACGCTCAGAAAACAGAAGCTTTCCAGACCAACAACAACATCCTGCTTTCCGACACGGCCAAAATGCATACCAAACCCCAGCTGGAGATCTATGCCGATGACGTGAAATGCAGTCACGGCGCCACGGTGGGCCAGCTGGATGAAGATGCACTCTTCTATCTCCAGTCCAGAGGTATCCCCAGAGATGAAAGCCGCCTGATGCTCATGGACGCCTTCGCTCATGATGTGATCTCGCGAATCAGGCAATCTTCACTCCAGGAACGGATCTCTGACCTGGTGGGGAAGAGACTGCGCGGAGAACTCTCGCGATGTAACAACTGCGCCATGAATTGCCACGACTAAAACCCCTGAAAACCATGGCCTTCGAAATCAGCCAGGTCCGAAAAGACTTCCCCATATTGAACCGGCAGGTGTACAACAAGCCACTGGTCTACCTGGACAACGGAGCCACCACCCAAAAGCCCTCCGCGGTGACCGATACTGTTAAGGAGCTCTATGATCTGCAAAACAGTTCCATCCACAGAGGCATCCATTTCCTGAGTGAGCAGATGACCGGGCGCTATGAAAGTGCCCGGGAACAGGTCAGGTCCTTCCTCAACGCAGGCTCTACCACCGAGATTGTATTTACCAGTGGTGCCACCGGGTCCATCAATGCCGTGGCCTATTCTTTTGGCGAGAAATATGTGGGGGAAGGCGACGAGGTACTTATCTCCGAAATGGAGCACCATTCCAACATCGTGCCATGGCAGATGCTTTGTGAGCGCAAAGGCGCACTGCTGAAGGTGATCCCCTTCAATGATTCAGGAGAACTGGATATGGAGAAGCTGGACACACTGCTGGGAGAACGTACAAAGATCGTGGCGCTGGCTCATGCCTCCAACGCACTGGGTACCATCAACCCTGTGAAAGAGGTGATCAAGAAGGCGCATGAGAAGGGGATCCCCGTGATGCTTGACGGTGCCCAGATGGTCCAGCACGGCGAGGTGGATGTGAGGGAACTGGACTGCGATTTTTATGTGTTTTCTTCCCACAAGATCTTTGGACCCACCGGCTCGGGTGTGCTCTACGGGAAAGAGGCGATGCTTGAAGCGATCCCGCCCTATCAGGGCGGCGGGGATATGGTGGACCAGGTCACCTTTGACCGGACCACTTACAATACCCTTCCATTCAAATTTGAAGCAGGAACCAGCAACTACATTGGCGCCATCGGTCTGGCCGAAGCCCTGAAATACATCGAAAAAATCGGAATTGAAGGGATCAGGCAGCATGAAGAGCAACTCATCACCCATACCCTTGGGAAGCTGGGAGAGATTCCGGGACTGACCCTCTATGGCAAGGCAAAGGAGCGTATCGCTGTATTCTCCTTCCTGCTGGAAGATATCCATTCCTACGATGCTGGAATGATCCTGGATAAGATGGGAATTGCAGTGCGTACAGGAACCCACTGTACCCAACCTGTGATGGATCATTTTGGCATTTCGGGAACCATCCGGGCCTCCATGGTGTTCTATAATACCAGAGAAGAGGTGGATCAGCTTGTCATGGGAATAGAAAAAACCATACAAATGTTATCATAACAGCAC
The DNA here is from genome assembly GCA_963735755.1 of uncultured Bacteroidota bacterium. Taxonomy (GTDB): domain Bacteria; phylum Bacteroidota; class Bacteroidia; order Bacteroidales. Next base: position 99,693 of record CAVTME010000001.1, read on the forward strand.
ATATTTAAATGAACCTCAACGACACACAAAAAGATATCGTAGATGAGTTTTCGGTATTCGAGGACTGGCTGGACAGGTACAACTACCTCATTGAGCTGGGAAACGACCTGCCCGAGATAGATCCCGCATACAAAACCAATGAATACCTGATCAACGGGTGCCAGTCCAAGGTATGGCTGCATGCAGAATTGGAGGACGGGAAGATCATGTACAGCGCCGACAGTGATGCCATCATTGTGAAGGGAATTGTGGCCCTGCTGGTGAAGGTAATGAGCGGTCGAACTCCCGCTGAGATCATGGAGAACAAACTCTTTTTTATTGATGAGATCGGCCTCAGTCAGAACCTCTCTCCCACCCGATCCAACGGTTTGCTGGCCATGGTTAAAAAGATGCGCCTGTACGCGATTGCATACAAAGCGCAAAGTGAAAAGTTAAAAGGTTAAAGGGGAAAGAGATGAATGAATCACTGGATTTTTTAGAGATAGAAGGGAAAATCGTTGAGGCACTGAAAACGGTGTACGATCCCGAGATCCCTGTGAATGTATATGACCTGGGACTGATCTACGAGATTGACTTCAACGACAAGAAGGAGGCCAATATCGAAATGACCCTCACCGCACCCAATTGTCCGGTAGTGGATATCCTCATCGCAGATGTTGAGCGTGCCGTAGAGGCAGTGGAGGAGGTGGAAAAGGTCAACATCAACCTGGTTTTCGAGCCGCCCTGGGATAAGAACATGCTGTCGGAGGAAGCCAGGTTAGAGCTCGGGATGCTATAACGCATCCCTCGCGTGCTCAGTGCCCAGTACATAGTACTAAGTGCGGAAAAAATGGGAGCCAAACCATCCATACAAGATATTTCGGAAGCCATCAGAGAGGAGGCCTTGCGGCTGGGATTTACCGATTGTGGTTTTTCCCGGGCCGAAGCATTGCCAGAAGATGCAACCCGCCTTAAGGATTGGCTCGACCAGGGTTTTCACGCCCGCATGGGATACATGGCCAATCATTTTGAAAAGCGCACCGACCCCACCCATCTGGTGGAGGGAGCAAAGAGTGTGATCTCCCTTCTTTTCAATTACTATACGGACCAGTCCCAGCAGGATCCCATGGCACCGGTACTTTCAAAATACGCCTATGGACAAGATTACCACACGGTAATGAAAGGGAAGATGGGACAGCTTTTTGAATTTATCAGGTCGAAATTTGGGGAGGTGCAGGGACGGGCTTTTGTGGACTCGGCCCCTGTACTGGACCGTGCCTGGGCACAGAAAGCCGGGCTTGGATGGATCGGAAAAAACTCCAACCTAATTTCCCGAAAGGCAGGGTCCTTTGTCTTTATTGGTGAACTGATCACTGACCTTGAACTGGAGTACAATGTTTTGCCGGAGGGGGATTTTTGCGGCAGCTGTACACGCTGCATCGAAGCGTGCCCTACCGGAGCCATTCTCACAAACCGCACCCTGGATGCAGGATTGTGCATCTCCTACCAGACCATTGAGAATAAGGGTGAAATCCCAGAGCAATTCAAGGGCAAACTGGAGAACCGTTTCTTTGGATGTGACATCTGTCAGGATGTGTGTCCATGGAACCGCCAGGCCCTGAACCACCAGGAGCCGGAGTTTAATCCGTCGGAAGAACTGATGAAGATGACTCCTGAGGAGTGGGAAAACCTGGACCGGGAAACCTACACAGGACTCTTCAAAGGTTCGCCTGTAAAGCGTGCCGGTTTCCCTAAAATCAAGGAGACCATTGCCTTTCTCAGCACGAACTCCAAAAAATAGATCTTTTCATGTAACAACTTGGTGGCTTGTACGTCTTAGATTAAACACCCAACACCATCCACATGAAAAAACTCATTCTATCTGCCATAGCCATCCTGTTTGCCATCTCCACTTTTGCCCAGCCTGCAGGATATAACAGTGTATACAATACTTACAAAGGAGAAGAGGGGGTGACCTGCATCCGTGTCCCCGGGATCCTCATGAAATTTGCCGGGATGTGTGCTGGTCTCGACGGAGTTGAAAGGCAGCTGGTCCGAAGCCTGAAATCAGTTTCCGTTCTGACCATCGAAGACCAGGAACTGTATCCGGGTGTAAATTTCGCAAACGAAATGGACCAATCCAGGATGAAAGGGGACTATAACATAATGATGGAAGTGCATGACGGAAGCGAGGATGTAATCATTGCCGTTCGGGAAAAAAAAGGCAAGATCACCGACCTGATTGTTGTTGTGGGAGGCGAAGATAACACCCTGGTCCATGTTCGCGGCCGCATGAATTGCGATCTCCTGGAGGAGTTGGCCGCAGTGTCGGGGATCAAAGAGCTGGAGATTACTGCCAAATTATAACTCAGCGCTCTTCAAGAAGCTTTTTCAGGTTCTGAAGCACCATTTCCCATCCGCTATCGCCATGGGCAGCCACTTGCTCGTTTGCAAAACCCTTCTGGCTTAAATTCAAGCTTGTACCCTCCCCTGATTGCTCCAGAGCATAGGTAACCAGGGAGTAATTCTCAGGTGAATCCTCCAGTCCAGAAAATCCGCTCCAGTAATCGTATTTCAATATCTTTCCCGGAACAGCTTCCAGGATGTTTCCCTTATCCTCATAAGACTTTCCTTCCCAGGCTCCCCGAAAAATAAGTGTGCCGCCCGCCACCCAGTCTGAGATGGCCTCGGTACCAAAAAAGTACTTCTTAATGGTTTCCTGGTCTGTAAGTGCATGCCAGACCTCCATGGGAGTGGCTCCGATCTGGATGGTTTTTTTCACTTCGAGCTGATGGTTCATTCCAATAGGTTTACGGTGAAACAAACTCACCCATATGAAGGTTCAGCATCCAGGGGACTTCGAACATTAAATTTATTTCTGTTGAGTACATGGGTGTACACCATGGTCGTCCGAACATCTTTGTGACCCAATAGCTCCTGAACAGTGCGAATATCATAACCATCCTCCAGAAGATGGGTGGCAAAAGAATGCCGGAACGTATGACAGGAAGCATTTTTGCTAATGTTGGACTTTATGATGGCAAACTTCACCGCTTTTTGCAGATAACTTTTATGTCGATGGTGCTGTCTCATTTTTCCTGAACGAGGATCCATCGCAGGTTTCCTGGCGGGGAATAGGTATTGCCACGCTGTTTCTAAAGGTGCATTGGGATACTTTCTTTCCAAAGCTGCCGGCATTGAGGCACCCTTAAATCCTGGCAACAACAAATTCTCTTCCAGCCCGATCCGTACCTTCTCTATCTGTATGTTTAACTGTGGAATTAGCGATCCGGGGAGGATGGTTCTCCGGTCATTGTCTCCTTTGCCCCCACGAATAATCATTTCATTCAGGCCGAAATCAAGATCTTTTATCCGCAGATTCAAACATTCGGTCAGCCTCAATCCACTACCATATAATATCGAAGCCATGAGATGAAATTCGCCCTGAAGGTTTGAAATGACCCTGTGGGTTTCATCCCTACTAAGCACCACAGGTAGTCGCCTCCCAATCCTTGCATGCCTAAATTCAAAATTGTCCAGGGAGATCTTTAATACCTTTCTATACAAAAAAACCAGCGCATTTAATGCCTGATTCTGCGTGGAAGCAGAGACCTTTTTTTCAACTGCCAGGTTGGTTAGAAATTCAGCTATTTCCTTCCCCCCCAATTCATTGGGATGTCTTCTATCGTGAAATACAATAAACCTGTAAATCCAACTAACATATGTTTTTTCAGTACTGTAACTGAAATGATTGGTACGGATCACCTCCCTAACATGATCTAAAAACGCTGAACGCTTCATGGTGTCAAAGCATTTTCTACCCAACTATATTTTGCAACTATTTGCCTATATTAATGTGACAAGCTCACAACGATCTGCTTGCCACCTCATGGTTTTTTCATAACTTGAAATTGAAACAGCCATGAGATTCAAGTTCAGGCCTCGGCAAAATTTCAATTGGGATTGCACATTGTACCCTCATATGTGTATGCAAACAGCTTTCAGACCTGACCAGGCAACTTAAAAAGCCTGTGAATACTCTGGGATCCTAAAATTTTGTAGTTGCCAAAACTTCATTTCACGGTTGATTTCGTATCACACCCTCAACAATGCATTTTATGGGAGTGGTGTGGCGAAGCAGTGCAAGAACCCATGATTATCCGTAAAGAAATAACCTCAAATAGCCTGCAAACAACCCCTAGTATACCTATCAGTTTATCCCGCCAAAATCCGTAGAATACCCTAAAAACTGTATCCTATGTTCCATGTGGCGGTAGAATATATGTTATATGTATCACGTCAGGGAATTATTAGGGCAGATCCCAAAGTATATCATGAAATATTTCAGGCTTTAGCCTTAATTATTATTTGCATTTATCAGGCTTTAGCCTTATATTAGATGGCTATTATTAAGGGTATAGCCTTATGAAAAAGAAAATATTAATTAGAGAACAACTTGATAATAAGATTATTAAGTTTAGTCAACTACAGGAAGTCATCGTGCCTCCAGAAGGCTGGATATATTCTATTAGGCAAGGGATTAATATGTCCCTAAGACAGCTTGGACAAAGAATGTCTATTACTCCTCAAAGCGTGAAGGAGATTGAAGTAAGGGAAAAGAATGGTACAATTTCAATCAAAGTATTGAAGCAAGTTGCTAATTCGCTTGATATGCGTTTTGTATATGGATTCATTCCTTCAGAAAAAACACTTGAAGGGATGGTCGAAAAGAGAGCGAAAGAACTTGCCAAGAGCATAGTAGAACGCACATCAATTCAGATGGGATTAGAAGATCAAAAAAATACCTCGGAAAGAATTGAGAAATCCATTAAAGAAAAAGCGTCAGAAATAAAGCAAGAAATGCCTAGAATATTATGGGATTAGATTTAGAATACATTAACGGTCAAACTCCTATTGAAGAAGAAGAGAAAGAAGAGTTGAAGATAAAAACGATTTCAACCAGGGGTGAACTTGATGAATTCGAACAAGCAAATATTGAGAAAGCTATTGAATGGAGCTTGAAAAGAAATCCCACTATCAAGAAGATACTTACAGTGGGATTCATTAGGGAGGTTCATCTAAGGATGTTTGATGAGGTTTGGGGATGGGCTGGAAAATTCCGGAACACCAATAAAAACATTGGGGTAGATAAGTACCAGATTGAATTAGAATTAACGAAGCTCATGGGTGACTGTGAATTTTGGGTAGAGAATGAAACTTTCCCTCTGGACGAGATTGCCTTAAGATTTAAGCACAGACTAGTAGCAATTCATCCCTTCCCTAATGGCAATGGACGTCATTCAAGACTCTGTGCTGATATATTAATCTCAAAAGGTTTTAAAAAAGGAGATATTTTCATGGGGAAGTAAGAATTTATCAAACCAAAGTGAAACTCGCACAGAATACCTGAATGCTATATATAAAGCCGATGATGGCAGTTACAAGCCTTTGCTGGAATTCGCAAGAAAATAGCAAAGAAAACATATAACAAACCACTAAAGCCGACCGCTTACGCGTGTCACGCCCTTCGCGGAATAGGCAAAGCCCGCGCCACGCTACGGCGGCTTAGTTCCACCGTTCTACACATAATCGCCTACTGCTAAACTTACAGAGTTGTGCATGATTGTGTAAACCATTATAACGCAATTCAGAATTATTGGTAACTTTGTAATATGATTGATTATAAGGAAATAATCACAATTGATCCTGGTAAAAGATTCGGGAAGCCATGTATTCGCAATATGCGGATTACTGTTTACGATGTACTAGGTTGGTTAGCTTCCGATATGACCAGAGATGAGATTATCGAAGATTTTCCAGAGCTGACACAGGATGATATTTCCGCCTGTCTTGCTTATGCAGCAGATAAGGAGCGTAAAATCAGAATAGCCTGATGAAGCTGCTTTTCGATCAGAATATCTCTTATCGCATTACAAAAATCCTGTCAAAATCGTTCCCGGCCGCTAAGCATATTAGTCAGGTGGGTCTTCTGGATGCATCAGATTTGGAAATCTGGGAATATGCAAGGCAGCATGGGTATTCCATTGTCACATTCGACTCTGATTATTACGATCTGAGCATTGTGAAAGGCTGCCCGCCTAAAATCATTTGGCTAAGGGCTGGCAATGCAACAACCAAACGAATTGCTGATCTTCTAGAGGATAACAAGGAAATTCTCAGCATTTTCGTTTCAGACTCTAACTATAAAGGCCTTTCGTGCCTCGAAATAGATTAGTGTAGAACAAAACGGTAAAGCCGACCGTAATGCTTGGCACTTACTATAAACTGTGTTGTATGCAAAATTTGCATAACCCACTTATAATCGGTCTTAATCGAGAATACGATGATCGTGCCGCGCTACGGCGGCTTAGTTCCACCGTTCTGCTGCCTTTCGCAACAGCTAATTATAAAGGAATTTGGAGTTGCACTATAGTGAAACTTATCGTATATTTGTATCGTGAACTCGAATATGAAATATAGAACAGTCGTTTTCTATAAGGACTATTTCGAGAAGTTCTTTGTGAAACAAACACAGAAAATAAAGGATAAGGTCATCTGGACCTTAAACCTCATTGAAGAAATTGAAAGGGTACCAGAAACTTATCTGAAGCACATCGAATCGACAGATGGTCTATACGAGATCCGTGTTAAACTTGGTCGGAACATATATAGGATCTTCTGTTTCTTCGATAAAGGGAAGCTGATTATAGCGGCGAATGGGTTTCATAAGAAAACCAAGAAGACGCCTAAGAAAGAAATTGAAATTGCATTGAAAATTAAACAGGAGTATAGCGATGAGCACAAAAAATAGGATGACACTGGATGATTTCAAGGACAAGCATTATGGTGTCAAAGGAACAGAAAAGCGAGATGCTCTTGATGAAGGTTACGAAACCTTTAAACTAGGGGCATTGCTGCACGAAGCAAGGATCGAAAAAGGTATGACCCAGGCGGAGCTAGCTGAAAAGGTGGGCACTACCAAATCGTACATTTCGAAAATCGAAAACAACGTGAAAGAGGTACGTCTATCAACGCTTCAGAAAATTGTCCACCTCGGTCTTGGGGGTAGCCTGGATCTCTCAATCAAGCTTTAGTACCGTGCGCACTATATGGGCGCGTTCTCTGAATATATTACCAGCGGCAGCAGAACAATACACTAGAGCCGACCTCGTGCCTCGGCGGCTTAGTTCCACCGTTATACGTACCCTCTGAGGCAGTACCTTATTTATAGTTCTCAACCCTTCTTATCGAAAACAAAATAAACTCGATTCTAAAAATCATATCTTTGCTTTATGACAAGGCAAGAGATAAATAAGGCGATAATCAATTATTTGCAACCATATAATCCCCAAAGGATTGGGATTTTTGGTTCTGTTGCCCGAAATGAAGAAACGTCTGAAAGCGATATAGATATACTAATTAGATTTGGGAAAGTCCCATCGCTTTTCGCATTTGTTCGTATGGAAAATGATCTATCTGAAATCTTAGGAAGAAAAGTTGATTTAGTTTCAGAAGGTGCATTAAAAAATGAGAGGCTTAAAAAATACATTTTTCAAGATCTGCAAGTTATATTCGGATGAAAGATGATTTAGTCTATATCGAACATATTCAATCTTGTATTGATAGTATTCTGAGATATGCCGAAGGTCTTGATTATGATTCATTCCGAGATAAACAAATGGTTCAGGATGCAATAGTCAGACAGCTCGAAATCATTGGCGAGGCTACTAAACGAATATCCGCTGAATATAGAGAAAGGAATCCTCAAATTCCATGGAAGGTTATGGCTGGTATGAGAGATAAATTGATTCATGACTATATCGACGTCGATTACAGAATGGTTTGGAGCACTGCAAAAGAAGATATTCCTGAACTTGGTAGCCTTCTAAAAGGCTTGCTGTAACAATCCGCTGAATATCTACCGTATAGCATGGTCGTATAACAAATCACTAGAACCGACCGCTAACGCGGTGGCTCAGTTCCACCGTTCTGTGGAGAATTTGAATCCCATTCTTGACAATTATACCAATATTGGGTACTTTTGTAGAAACCAGCGTAGTCATGAGTAAGAATACATCTATAACACTCGGGAATCACTTTGAGGATTTTGTACAAAGCCGCATCTCTGCAGGTAGGTATAAGAATGCTAGTGAGGTCATTCGTGCAGGGCTAAGATTACTGGAGGAAGAAGAGGATAAGGTAGTTGCACTAAAGCAAGCGATTCAAGAAGGAATTGACAGTGGATTCGTTGAAGATTTTGATCCGGACCAATACCTACAGCACTTGAAAGCTCAACGATCAACAAATGGCTAATTATCGCTTAACAAAGAAAGCCGCAGAGGATCTCGCCCTAATTTGGAATTACACCGTTGATACATGGTCAGAAAATAAAGCAGATCGTTATTTCCGAATGCTCCTTGACAGTTGCCAAAACTTATCCGAAGGGGAAATAACCGGGAAACACTATGAGGGCATTTTCACAGGTTTGTTGGGGAAAAAGGCAGGTAAGCATATAATCTTCTATCGAAAGGTTGAGGGAGACGTAGTAGAAATAGTCAGAATCCTTCACGAACGCATGGATTTGAAAAAACGTATCAAAGAATAATTGCCCACAGAACAAATCACTAAAGCCGACCGTAACGCGTGTCACGCCCTTTGCAGAACCGAGCGAAGCGAGCTCATGAGTCACCGCAGGTGACGAATAACGGCAAAGCCCGCGCCACTCTGCGGCGGCTCAGTTCCACCGTTGCACAGCGAATTAATAAACCTTAAAATAGATCGTATCTCTTATTTAGCAATAGTACAAACCTCGGCTTGCATTTGATTCAGTAACGGTGTAATTTTACACCAAATATTAATACAATGGCCAGACAAAGTATATCTTTTACAAAACCAAATGAAGAGTGGTTAAAGGCACAAGTTGACAATAATGAATACTCCAGTAAAAGTGAACTTGTAAACGATCTCATCAGACAGGCTAGAAAGCAACAAGCCCAAATAGATTGGATTCGAGCGAAATTGGAAAGAGCTGAAGTAAGCGGATTCACAGACGACACAAAGGAACAAATCTTAGCGCAATCAAAGTCTTCGCTAAATGGCTGAATATAGGCTATCCAATGAAGCTAAAGAAGACTTGATACGAATTCATCAGTATGGCGTTGAGAAGTTCGGAATGGCTCAAGCTGAGAAATACTTCAATTCGTTTTTTAAGTATTTCGATATTATCGCCCAGCAACCCTATTCATTCGAGTCAGTGGAGCATATCCGAAACGGATATCGGCGCTGCGCTTGTGGTCCTGATAGTATCTACTATAGAATTGTTAATGGTATAGTTGAAATTATGGCAATTGTAGGCCGGCAAGATTTAACGAACGTTCTGTAGTCTTCGATTTTAACCCTATTACCATATGGGTGATCCCATATCCGATAGCGCCGTAGAACAAATCACTAAAGCCGACCGAAACTCGTGGCACGTACCTTGCAAACTACCTACCAAAAACTGGGTTGAATTCCAATACAAAGTCCGCGCCACGCTACGGCGGCTTAGTTCCACCGTTATACAATTAAAAAACTAAGAACAATTATGGCTACGTTTCTAAATTTTCTCAGTTGGACTTTTTGTCTGCTGTTTTTAATTGTTGCATTGTTGGTTTTCGGAATGGGAGGAAGACTCCAGTTCTTTTTATTTCTTGGCATTGTCTTAATTCTCGCTCCGCCATTTCGTCAATTCATCCAACAAGCACTAAACCTGAACATCTCCTGGTGGCTATTTGTGATTTTTGGTGTGGTCTTATGGACAGGAGTTATCTTAAGCTTTGTTCTTAATCCAGCAAAATCAATATATAAAACTGACAACTACAAAAGGGAATTAGTAAAAATCTACGATGCTAAACTCGCTGAATGGCCAGTTCCTTATGAATCCACTTTTCTTGAGACCCAATATGGCAAGATACACGTTATTGTAAGTGGGCCCGAAAATGCCCCTCCAGTATTACTTATCAATGCTTCAGCACTTTCAGGATGGTCATGGATTTATAATGTTCAAGAGTTGAATGAGAAATACAGGACTTATGCCATTGATAATATTGGAGAAGGAGGTAAAAATGAGATGCTGGCTCCGGGGAATATTCCAAAAACAGGAGAACAGATTGCTGAGTTCTATACAGAGATTTGCGATTTACTTCATATTGACAAAGCAAATGTGATTGGGGCATCAATCGGTGGATATATTAGCACGAATTTTGCTCTATATGCACCAGATCGAGTTGAGAAATTAGTTCTACTAGGTTCCATGGGCTATGGTACTACCTTAAAAACTATTATTGCAATGACCCTTGCCCAAGGCTTCCCTATTAAACCAATACAGGATATAACCTTTAAATGGGCTTTTGGAGAAGATGAAGTAGTTAACAATGGATTTGGAGAGTGGTTTAGGGTTTATATGAAAGGATTGATACCGACACCCATTAAACCAACAACTTTTAGACCTGAAAATCTAAAGCAATTAGAAGTACCTACTTTGGCTTTTTTTGGAACAGAGGATGGAGTAATAGGAAAGGTGGATGCAGCCTGTGCACTTGCAGGAAATATACCTGACATAAACATTCGAATTGTTGAATCTGGCCATATAATTGGTGTCGAATTATCTGAAACAGTAAACAAAAAGATACTTGAGTTTTTAAATTCAGATTAATTAGGATTCTATTCTCAGCAAATTGTATAACAAATCACTAAAGCCGACCGTATCGCATGTCACGCCCTTTGCAGAAACGGCAAAGCCCGCGCCACGCTACGGCGGCTTAGTTCCACCGTTATACTGATTTTGAAAAGCGAAGCATGACTCCAACGGAAATTGCACTTGCGTTTGTTGACGCTATTAATTCCAAAGATATTGAGCTCCTAGCAGGATTAATGACAGATGATCACAAATTCATTGACGGTGACGGTTCTGAACATATTGGAAAGGATCAGATGAAGGTAGGCTGGAAGAAGCATTTTGAATTAATCCCAGACCTTACTCTAACCGTATCCAATCAATTTGAAGAGAAAGATACTGTGGTACTTCTTGGTCGGTCCAGAGGTACGATCATTCAAAAAGGGAAACTCAAACCGGAAAACTCTTGGCAAGTTCCTTCTGCATGGCGAGTTCTAGTAAAGTCAGAGAAAGTAGCAGTATGGCAGCTTTATGCAAACCAATGTGCATTACATGAGATTTATGACAGAATAAATACAGTATAACAAATCACTAAAGCCGACCGCAACGCGTGTCACGCCATTTGCAGAGATAGCAATCATCGCGCCACACTACGGCGGCTTAGTTCCACCGTTCTGCACACCATAAAATATCACGGTAGTATGGAAAGGTGCTGATCCTTTAATTAACAGCCAATAATTTCTGTAGAATATGAAAAAGATCTTATCCCTTAATAGTCAAATTGAAGCTATAAGAATCAAGGAAATTCTTGATAGTAACGAAATCCCACATAATATTAGAAGCTTTCATGATTCTGCCTACGATGGTTTATTTCAAAATCAATATGGTTGGGGAGTACTTGAGGGAGATGAGGCAGATGAGGAAAGAATCTTGGATCTTGTTCAGGACACAGCATTGTAAACAAAATGCCTAAAGCCTTTAAGGGTTGTAGTTTTGATGGTAGTAAGAAAAATTAAGGCCAGAGTGAATAGCGTGGCGTATGGGTTGCAGAACAAATCACTAAAGCTGACGAACCGCAAAGTTTTTCAAACAATGGCAGCGTATGAATAACACTTCAAATAAGAAATCGGGCGGCGCGGTTCGCAGCTTAGTTCCACCGTTCTACGCACCAAAAAGATCAATATAGAAAATGTGAGGTCGGGAAATTAAACAGTTGAGTATTTTACTAAATAAAACAAGCCCATGAATAAACTACTAATTATTTTTCCTCTGCTTCTTTTTATTAGCTGTGTTGATAATCAGTCAGATACAATTTACTCATCAAATAAGAATATAAAAGTATTGATAAACGGTCAACAAATTGACTGGTGGATTTCACCTGAAATAAATCCAGACCGGTTAGAAGTATACGCATCTAACAAGAAAAATGAAGTAATCTTTCAAACAGATATTGATACGGGTTCTTTTCTTGTTAGTAACCTTGACACAATAAGGTTTGACGTATGCATAAATTCATCTGATACTGCGCATACAGAGATTGTCGGAATTAAAGACTTGCCAAATAATATTACGGATGAAGAGAAACTTTACTGGTTAAGCTACATCTGGGCAGAGACAAAATACAATTTTGTGAATATTGACCAGCTAACATTTGATTTAGATAGTCTCTTTTATGCATTAATCCCTGAAGGGCTTGCATCCACCAATGATTATGAATACTATCAGGTATTGAACAAATTTGCTGCATCATTAAATGATGGACATACCCAAGTATCTGATGGAGGCCAGTTTTATGATTTTAGGGATTATATCCCAATTTCATTAAGAGATTTCGATGAGAAAATATATATCACGGCTGTAAGAAAAGCCGATGATCTGGATTCAACCTGGGTGGGTGCGGAATTAATTGAAATAGAGGGGATGCCAGCGATTGATTATCTGAAGGATCAAGTCTTTCCGTATATCTCAGCTTCAACAAAACAGCATTTATGGATGCAAGCAGTCTTTAAGATCCAGAGTGGGTTTAAGGATAAAGCGTTCAATGGAACGATAAAGAAGTCGGATGGATCCATTGAAAGAATAGTTCTGGTAAGAAATGGAGAAGAAACGAGGACTACGAAAGATGAATATTGGGGTGTGATTCAAAAATCTTCGGGCAAGATTGTTGATTTGGATTGGGCAGAAAATAATATTGCTATAATTGGATTTAATCGTTTTTCACCGGAAGAAAAAGCCATTCAAGAATTTGATGTTGTTGCTGAAAAAGTACAAAAAGCAGAAGGTGTTATCATTGACCTTAGGAAAAACGGCGGTGGGTCCACAGGTGTTGCGTGGCATTTGCAAAAGTACTTAACGAAAGGGAAAAGTTTCTTGAATTATTCCTGGGAGACCAGAGTAAACGATGGTGTTAAAAAAGCAAACGGAAACTGGATAGTTGAGTTCGAGGACTATTATTTAAACAAAGCCTTATATTTTGAAGAGCCAGAAGTTGTTTCCGTATCTGACACCTTCAGCAGAATTAATTGTCCTGTAGTAATATTGGTAAGCAGATTCACTTTTTCAGCTGCTGAAGATTTCCTGGTTAATATTTACGAAGTGCCCGGCAGACCCGTTTTAATCGGCGAAGAAACAGGTGGTTCAACAGGTTCTCCATTAGTTGTTCCTGGATTACCTGGAGGTGGATATGCAAGAATTTGTACTAGACGTATATGTTATCCAATAAGTGGAAAAAGGTTCGTAAACAGTGGCGTAAAACCAGACATTGAAGTAAAGCAAACCATTGATGATTATTTAAATGGGAAAGATGTTGTACTTATAAAAGCACTTGAAGAGATTAAAAAAGTCACACAAGCGAAAGCAACTTCATAGAAAGATAATTTTGGATTTCCATACTTGAAAAACCAAACATAACCTGGCTGTTACAGAAACCAATAGATCCACTCAGTAGTTAGGATATTAGGCAAAGTTAATGGGACGTAGAACAATTCACTAAAGCCGACCGTAACTCATGTCACGCCCTTTGCAGAAAGGCAAATCCCGCGCCACGCTACGGCGGCTTAGTTCCACCGTTCTGTGGAGTATGAGAATCTAGCATTTGATAATTATACCAATTTTAGGTACCTTTGTAAAAAGCCGGTTTGTCATGAGCAAGAATACATCAATTACTTTAGGAAATCACTTTGAAGATTTCGTCCAAAGCCGCATCTCTGTAGGTAGGTACAAAAATGCAAGTGAGGTTATTCGTGCGGGGTTAAGATTATTGGAGGAGGAAGAGGATAGGGTAGTTGCTTTAAAACAAGCAATCCAAGAAGGTATCAACAGTGGATTCGTTGAGGATTTTGATCCGGACCAATTCCTCCAGAACTTAAAAGACCAGAGGTCATCTAATGGCTAGATTTCGCTTAACGAAAAAAGCTACTCTGGATCTCTCACTCATATGGAACTATACCGTTGAAACCTGGTCAGAGAATCAAGCCGATCTATATTACCGAATGCTGCTTGACAGTTGTCAAGACATTTGTGATGGTAAAGTTCCTGAAAGACAATATGATGGCATCTATGCAGACTTGTTAGGGCACAAAGCGGGCAAGCATATCATCTTCTATCAAAAGACTAATCATGGTGTTGTGGATATTGTGAGAATCCTTCACGAACGAATGGACTTGAGAAGACGAATCAGAGAATAATTACCCACAGAACAAATCACTAAAGCCGACCGTAACGCGTGTCACGGGCTTTGCAAGGCAAAGCCCGCGCCACACTACGGCGGCTTAGTTCCACCGTTAGCTGGCATATGAAAAGGGCAATCTAAACAATCTTTTATATGAAGAGATTTACTCCATCAATTCTACTTTTATTGATCACTCTTTTCGTTTTCAGTTGCAACGAACTGCAAAAGGACCCAAAGTCGGTGATATCCTTCAATATTGATGGTTATGACAGCGATACCATTCAGTTCTGGTCTTGGAATCCCCTGACCTTCGAGCAGATGACCACCCGGGAACTAGTGCTGGATGCTTCCGGTTCCGGGTCAATAGAGCTAGAATGCCCGACTGCCTTTTATGAAAACATAAGCATTGGAGCCTTCACATTCCCCTTCATTCGTGTGGCAGGTGCTGAAATTCGCGTTAGCGGGTCTGTCGAGGACCTTCCGAATACACTAAAGATTTCAGGCAAAGGGGCACTGGCAAACAATTACCTCCAGAAAAAAAAGGTCATAACTGATAAGTTCCTTACCCTGGATGGCTTGCATATCTTTTCACTGGATAGCCTGAAATTCTGGGATCGGATCCGGGCAATGAATGCGGTGATAGATTCCTTGAATACCTGGATGGTTTCGCAAACGATTGATGAGGATCTTGAAACACTGCTTCTACTGGAAAGCAAGCAGCTATCAAATGCCTACATATTGAATTTTGCACTAGGGAGAAGATACAGAAACCCTGCTTACCAGGTAGATATGGCCTATGATCCCGGTCTGTTCACCTCCAATTCTTTGGCCTATGTTATGGCGCTGGAATTCAATTATCATTATGAATTACTCGGACCGATCTGGGAGGCAACCGGGGCTTCAGACAGCGATTCTATCGAGTATATTTTTCCGCGGCTTTTCGCGGAAGTCCTGGATACGATCAAGATACCCAACAATGCAAAAGACTACTATTTAGCCAAGCTTCTGGCCTCATATTTCAGGGAGAATTCGTCCACTCCAGTACTTGAGAAGATTTACGAAGACTGGAAGTATAAGTATCCCAAGTCTAGATATAGTGAAATGCTTTCTGAACTATATGATCAAATGTCTTCGCTGACAACGGGTGTCCTTGCCCCCAACATTTCGGGAATCGATCGCTATGGGGAGGCGTTCTCCTTGGATGCGCTTAAAGGAAATATGATCTACATAGACGTTTGGGCCACATGGTGTTCTCCCTGCAGGAAAAAGCTGCCTGATATGTACTCCCTGATGGAGGAGTTCAAGGACTTTCCAGAAATGAAGTTTCTGTTCATATCGGTGGATGACGACCTCGATAAATGGCAGACATACCTTTCCACATTGCCAGAGGGAGGAATTCACCTCAATGCAGAAAGCAAAAAACTGCGCCAGGATTATATGATCCAGGGCATCCCCCATTACATTATTATTGATGCATCGGGTAGAATCTATCAATCCAATGCACCGGACCCGGATTCAGAGGAAATCAAAGGCATACTTAAGGAAATTGCAGATTAAGCCAGCTAACAAATCACTAAAGCCGACCGTGACGCGTGTCACGCCATTTGCGAAAAGGCAAATCCCGCGCCACGCTACGGCGGCTTAGTTCCACCGTTAGGCGGCGTCATGAAAATCCGATAACAAATAAGGCCTTATGAATCATATTGAAAAACATAGGACACATCGGATCGGCTGGCTTCGGGCGGCTGTTCTTGGCGCAAACGACGGAATTGTCTCCACTTCGAGCCTTGTCCTAGGCGTTACTGCCGCAGGAGTGAACTCTCATGGCATCTTGGTAGCAGGCGTTGCTGGCCTCGTAGCTGGAGCTATGTCCATGGCAGCAGGAGAGTATGTCTCGGTCAGTTCGCAAGCTGATACCGAGCGCGCAGATCTGAGACGGGAAAGTAAAGAACTAGCCACCAGTCCAGAGCACGAGCACGCGGAGTTAGCGGCAATGGACGCTAAGCGCGGGCTGGACGAGGAACTGGCTTCCAGCGTCGCTACCCAGTTAATGCAGCATGATGCGCTTGGTGCTC
>CAVTME010000002.1:0-228846 GCA_963735755.1 uncultured Bacteroidota bacterium
TCTGTGGTTAAATACTAACGGGTCTCCACTACTGCATACCTGGTTTTCTTCCAGAACATTTCGGGCTGTGTGATCTGAATGTATTCCACGATGCTGTCATTGCTGACCACCTCGTAAGATTCTACCGGGTGATTGGAGATGAGTTCAACTTTTTTTGAATTGATGTCGATCCTGTCAGTATGACTGATGCTGATCTGTTCGAATTCATTGTCAGCAAGGTTTGCGGGGACCATCTTACTTTTGCCGAGGCCCAGGAATCCGCCTTCCTTGGCAACGATACCTTTCTCTTCCAGTTCCTTATAGTTCCCTGATGCCAGGAAGGCCTTGTCAAGCTCAGCCAGATTCTGACTGATCAACGCATCTTTCACCTGAATGGTCTCTTCCCTTTCCACCACTTCCATATCCAGGCTATCGATCACGGTATTCAGATCTGCAAGCTGGAAGTCGCGGTTCACCAGTTCCGTTTTTAATACATTGATGCTGCTGTCGCGCTGTGCGATCGATTCCTGCAGGAGTACCATCTTATCCTCCAGGGCGGCAATTTTGAGACCGGATTCCTTCAATCGCTTATTTAAGGCTTTGACCTTGGCTCTGTTTTCCTCCAGCAACGTATTCATCTGTCGGATCTCGCTTACAATGCGTTCGCGAATATCTTTTGTAAATTCAGGATCGTCCACTGAGATGGCCAGCAGATTCTCTTGCTCCCGTACGATATTCATATCTTTTTCGATCGCATTGAAGGTCAGGACCAGGTCGTTGATAACCGAATCCCGGTGATCAATGATCCCGTTTAGGTTTTCATGAACCATTTGTGCTTCTGTCCGCTGTGCCTTGAATTTGTTCTCACGGTTAATAAAGACCACTGCGAACACGATCAGTAAGGTAGCTGAGACTAGCCGAGATAATCCATAAGGCTGTTCTGTTGTTTCCAGTTGCCTGGTTTTTGCTGATTTCATTTTTCATTTTGATATCCTTTAGAGTTTGAATGATTGACTTGATATGCATCCCTTATGCCAAAGGATGTGCCAGAATAATGTAATCAGCATATAATATTGTAATATCAATATAATAGGATAGATATGAGGTACAATGCCTCCATTCTCATAATGAGAATAGATTCTCAAAATGATTCTTCCCCTCCTTTCGGTGGTTTTCTGCTCTTTCAGCATGCGGTAGATGGTGGCCACTCCGATATCCAGCTTTTTGGCGACCAGTTTCACATCATTGTCGTATTTATTCAGGTAGGTGGTGACGATCCTTCGATCGTATTCCCTGAGCGTAAATTCCCCGGCCTGTGAAATATCGACGATCTCCTCATCACCAAAAACAATATCTCCAGTTTCGATCAGATCACCATCGCTCAGGGTAACAGCGAGTTCGATCACCGATTTCAGTTCCCGGATATTCCCCGGAAATGGATATTGTCTGAGCTTTTGCATGGCAGCGGGCGCAAGTTTTTTGGCTGGCAGCTTATTTTCCTCGCTAAAGGACCTGGCAAAATGGGCGGCCAGGATCAGGACATCGTTACCCCGTTCCCTCAATGGGGGTAGTTCTATGGACAGACCCAGCAACCGGTAGTAAAGGTCCTTCCTGAAGTTTCCCTTCTTCACTTCCTGCGCAAGATTTTTATTAGTGGCTACAATGATCCGGCAGTTGACTCTGATGTTCTTATTGCTGCCCACCCTGGTGATTTCCTTTTCCTGAAGTGCCCTGAGCATTTTGGCCTGAAAAGCCATATCCATCTCCCCGATCTCGTCCAGAAAAAGTGTGCCATTGGAGGCTTCCTCGAATTTTCCTTTACGCTGGTAGCTGGCTCCCGTAAAGGCCCCTTTTTCATGACCGAATAATTCGCTTTCCACCAGTTCAGCTGGAATGGCGGATACATTGAAGGCCACAAACGGACCTGATCTGGAGACCGAATTATAGTGGATGGCTTTGGCAACCAGCTCTTTCCCGGTTCCTGTCTCGCCGAAGACGGATACGGTGATATTGGTGGTCGTTGCCCTGGATACAAGTTCCTGGACCTTTTTAATGGCCTTGCTCTCCCCGATGACCAGGTGGCTGAAACTGTACTTCTTCTGAACCTCCTTTTTAAGTTCGGAGATCTCCTTCTTCAATCCCAGATTGTTACGGATATTCTGGACCGTATTGAGCAGGCGCTCCCTGATATCATTGGTTTTGACTATGTAATCGAAGGCTCCCTCTTTTAGCAGGTCCACCACCACGTTGATATCGGCCTGTTCAGAGATCATGATCACCTGGATATCCGGGTTCACGTTTTTGATCCTTCGGAGCACATCAATCCCGATCATGTCGGGCAGGCGGTAATCGAGGGTGATCAAATCCGGTCCCTTGTCAAGGTTGTCCAGGCAATCCTTTCCGTTTTGATAACTGTGCACCTGATAGTCGGGGTTCAGGGAAAGGGTATGCACCAGAAGCTGGTTATACCAATCGTTATCTTCAACTACAAATACCTGAAACACTTTTTCATTCATGGGGATCACTTTTTTATTGCATTTGCCTGAATTGTTCATGAAGGCTTTTTCCTGCTAACGAACTACTCTTCCTGGCCCGGTTGATCAGGTCCCGGAGGAGCATTTTATTTCCCCGTGGAGCTTTCCTTTCGATTTCACTGAGCTGCTCAAGCAGCAGTGAAAGTCCCAGGTGCCGGCTTGGAGGGGTTAGTTTATGTGCCAGTTCCCTGACAGTCCCGAACTTGCCTTCATCCACCGCAGTTTCCATCTCTTCAAGCCCATCAAGAGTGGTCTTTTCGAACTGGATGATCATCTCTTCCACAAATCCCATATCATCACCGGCCATTCGGATCAGGTTGGAAAGGTCACCAGGTTGCCGGTCGGGCTGAACCCTGGCCAAATCGTTCTGCTGACCGGATTGGCTGCTTCCGTGCCCAAGCACCTCCAACACCAGGCTGGAGAGCTGAGATTCTGTAAAGGGTTTGATCAGGAATGCGTTGAAGAGCTTCCCTTTTCCGGATTTGGCTTTATAGGAGGTATCAGCAGTGATCCCGAATACCGGAAGCTGCTCACTGGACTTTTTTAAAGTCTCCCGGATAAATTTGGTGGCATTCTCTCCGTTAATCCCCGGCATCCTCAGGTCCATCAAAACGAGATCATATTCATTATCGCTCAACAGATGGACTGCATCGACCCCATTCATGGCCACATCATAATCTGCCTTCCATTTGTCAAGAATCGTTGTAATGAGCTTACAATTGTATTCCTCATCGTCGGCCACCAGAAAGCGGAATCCTTTGGGAAGTTCAATCACATGCCCTTCCGGATGACCGGACCTCATCTTCGCCGATTCGCCTGTTTTAAACTGGAGATTGCAGGTAACCAGGGTCCCGGTGCCCTTGGTGCTTTCCACTTTTACGCTTCCGTTGAACATTTCTACCAGCTTTTTCACGATGGAAAGTCCCAGGCCGGTACCCCCGAATTTTACAGCAGTATTCTCGTCCTCCTGGGTGAAATCCTGGAATATTTTATCGATGTTGGATGCCTCTATTCCGAGACCATTGTCCTTCACATTCAGGGTTAAACTGGCTGTATTGTTTTCTAAGAGGAGGACCTGAACAGAGACTTCAACCAGGCCGTTTTCAGTAAATTTCAACGCATTGCTCAAGAGGTTATACAAAATCTGCTGGAACCGCTGTGCATCCCCGAAAAGGATGGTATTCTGCATGTTTTCCACCCTGTAACTGAGTGTGTTTCCATTCTTTTCTGCCATGTTGGTAAAAAGAGTGCATACATTCTTAACCTCTGTCCCGGGATCGAAGTGCAGATTGTTCAGTGTAAGCTTCCCTGCCTGCAATTTTGAGAAATCGAGTGTGTCATTGGTCAGCCGCATCAACTGGTTGCTTGCAGAATCGACAATTTCGATCTTTTCCCTTAGCTGCTTCCTCCAGCGGCATGCCGAGTATCTGTTTGATGAAGCCGGAAATGGCATTTAAGGGTGTACGTATCTCGTGGCTGACATTGGCCATAAAGAGTTCTTTGGCTTTTACCAGTTCCTCTGTTTCCTTACGCGACCGGATCAGCGCATTATTATAAGATCTGTTCTTTCTGGAATACTTGATAACCAGGAACAGTACCAGGATGGAGAGGAAGGTGCCAGACAGAGAAAAGATACCAAGCAGAATGTAGGTTTTCCGGGAAAGCTCGCCCGCCTTCTCATACCGGGCCAGATCAAGCTCCCTTTCATAAGCCTCCAGTTGGGCCATCAAGGGAGAGAAATGCCTCATTGAGTGAACTGCTCGACCGGGTCAGCTCGGTCTCCTTAGCCTGGAGCCGCAACCCGGTCTCCTGTTCATTTTTTTCGATCTCCCCGAGCAATTCCAGGATTTCTTCATTCTGAAGTGTGGGATCTGGCTCTTCTTTCTTATCCTTTCCGAAAATCCTTTTGAAAAAACCCTGTTTCACTATAGTATCCGGTTCCAGGGCCTGGAACCTTTCAGTCAGGTCAGAGATTGCATTCCGTGTGGAATCATATTGCCAAATGGAGATCATCTCCCTCCAGACCTGGATTTTAACATCTATCAGTGCATTGATGGTATCGATTTTATGAGAGAACCATTCATCTTCAGGATACTGGTTGTAAAGTTTGTCGATGACGGAATCGATTCCGGTGGTCAATACCTTATACTTGTTTAGATAGTTGTCTTCTCTGGTCAGACCGTAAAGCCTGACATTGTTTTCAGCCCGGTCGATGGTGGTGGTAATATCCCGGATGGTGGCCAGTCCGTCATCAGGGGTGTTGTTGCTGTATATCATAGTAACCACCGAGGAGATGCTTTTATAGGAGAGATAGCCACTGAATACAATGATGACCACTCCGGCAAAAAGCAGGGGTGCTATTTTGAAGGGCATCGATACCTTGAGACGAGCCATGTTGGATTTATACAAATACCTGTATATTCCAAACAACAAACATCTCGTATTTGTTGTCAAAATACCCTATGAATCAAACATATTCGACTGGTCAGCAACCATATTGACCCTATTGTCAATATACATTTCATTCTGCTTCGGAAAATATGGGGCTCTATTAAGTCCATTCTTTGCGAACCAGACTCAGTATGTATTGTTGCAACTATTCATGGCCTGTAACCGTTATGGTATTGACGTACATGACATGGCTGGGAACTACTGGGAAGAAGCTGGTGATGATGGTAAGATTTAAGAATTCAGAACCTGAGGAACAACTTCAATCACCCTCGGGGGACAGATCACCACACAGGCACCGCAGCCCACACAATGATCCTGAAGGACAACGGGCTGCATGATTAATGCGACATCACTGGGTTCAATCCTGATGGCATCATAGGGGCAAGCCATTTTGCATCGGTCACATTCCGTATTCTTTGTCAGAAGACAATTCTCTACTCTAATTTCAGCTGTGCCAATGAATAACTGGCTTTTGGCATCCTTATCAAACAGGGTGATGGCGCCGCTGGGACATACCCGGCTGCATGTATTGCAGTTTTCCAGGCAATAGCCATCGGTGAATCTGACTTCCGGGACCATCCATGCCAGTTTATTCTGAGGATCCATCAGATGTCCCAGTATCGCAGTGGGGCACGATTTAATACAAGAGCCGCAGCGGAGACACAGCGTAGAAAACAGATCCGGGGGAACAGATCCCGGAGGCTGCAGGTATTGCTTTGCTGCCGGCTTTAAAAACGAGGGCAACATCAAACCTGCCAGCAGACCTGCTCCCGAGACCAGGAACAGGCGCCTGCCCGTGGATGTGATGGTTTTAAGCCGCTTCTTCTTTTCCTGTTTTTTGAGAATCACATGCTTAACCGTTGTAATCTCATCCTGCAGTCCGCCCAAAGGGCAAAGTTTACTACACCAGATTCCCGGGAATGGTATGTTTATGGCTAACACAAGGGGTAATCCCAAAAATGAGAGTAGAATGAGAATGGAGAATTCCTGTGAAAAGATCACAAAAAAACCATTAAAAACTGACATGGGATCAAGCATCATAAACAGGGGAATTCCTGTGAATGCCATGATAAGAGTTGCTAGGGCCAACCACTTTCCTATGGGAGGTACCTTCTTGATGGGAATACCCCTCCCCTGTCTACATGTAGAAACCATGTCACAACCCAATCCAAGCGGGCAGATTGTACGACAAAACCACCTTTTGCGCAGGATGATCAGAACCAGGGTAATCACAGCAAGGCCATTGAGCCATACGAGTGACTTCAGTACAAATACGGAATTCAGCATCACAAAGGGGCTGAGCCAGATGGTAAATCCTGTACATACGCCCCATCCCAAAGGGAGGGCAAACAGGATGGCTATCAGTGCAGCCATTCCCCTTACACTTGTTTTGCTAATGATCCTCTTTATCCAAGCCATGCGCCCTGCTCCAACAACACTCCTTTAAGTTTGTCTGTATCCAGGTTTCTGACCCTTTCACCTTCTTTTACAGCAAGTCCTGCAGCTGCTCCGGCACCATGACCGGTGATCAGGCAGGTTCCGATGATGCGGGTATCCTCCACCAACTCCCGCTCAAAACAGAAACAACGGCCTGCCACCAGCAGATTTTCAGTCTTTTTGGGGATGAGGGACCGATAGGGTATTTGCCAGAGCGGGCGTTCGTTTCTTGGGACCCGCTTCCCTTGATAAAGAATGGTGGTCCAGGCACCGCTTACTCCGATTACATCATCAAATGATGTATAGGTCATGGAATCCTCCAAGGTTAACCTGTATTCGGCTTCTACAATTCGCGATGCCCGAATACCCAGCTGAGATGCAGTATCCAGCAGAAACACCTCTTCATGTCCCGGAGTATGTCGTATTTTCTGTACACTCTCCCATATTTCCCTGCGATATTCCAGCTGAAGGCGTGAGAGGTTCAATACATCCAGGGCATCCTGGTCATTCTGACCGTGCATGTTCACCCAGTTTACACTGGGTATGGGTGTCGGATCGCCCAATGCCATTTCCATATATCCGGCTTTGTTCTTATCGATCCGGTCAATATTGCCCAATCGGTGGACCAGACCAATGTGATATTGCATCTCATCGTATTGTTCTCCGGCCCAATGAAAGATATCACCATCGCCGGTACAATCCACAACCACTTTGGCCAAAACGGCCATTCTCCCTGATTTGCTCTCCACAAAAATCCCCTTGATGGTATTGCCATCCATAATCACATGAGGTGGCCCAGGTGTGATACAGCATTTTAACACCTGCTTCCACAATCATCGCATCAAGTACATATTTTGCGGCCTCCGGATCCACAACCGGATCTACTTCACTGATCGACATGCCCAGGTCTTTCAGCCTTTGGGACATCTCACCTCCCACCCCGTAAATGACCTGCCTGGTTTTATGATTTTTGTCAACAGCATGGGTTGAAAGCAAGGGTAGTACCAGTCCGCCGGTCCAAAGGCCACCCAGATGATTGTAGCGCTCCACAAGGTAGGTTTCTGCTCCGGTTCTGCTGGCGGCAATGGCCGCAGCCGTACCTGCCGGACCCCCTCCAATAACCAGCACATCTGTTTCAGCAAGGATGGGGATTTGTTTGGCTGGTTCCATAATGGTACTCCCACTTTCAAAACTGGAGCACCTGAACCTGTTTCCGACTCTGTTGAAAGTGACTCAATTTTCCGGCCGCAACCGGCTCCGAGAACAAGCGATCCCGAAGTAAGTACTACATTGCTTAGAAAACTCCTGCGTTTCATGGCTGAATTTCTTTAGATGGCTGAAAGGAATACATGTGAGTGATTAAAGTTATGGAAAACTATTCAGTAGCAATAGCATGTTTTCCATGCTTTCTACACCTATATTATTCCTGTGAATAATAAGCTCTTTATATCCCCAATAAATAATTGATTAAGTTTGCAGAAATATTTTATATGTTTTTTAACACTAGTCTTGATTAGTTGTGTTTATTTCAGGTTAATCTGAATGTATAATAAAAGAAGCTGATATATGATGAAGAAAGAAAGAGAGCCACTGGCAATAATTGGGATGGGGTGCAGGTTTCCGGGGAATGTGAGCAACCCGGAAGAATTTTGGGATTTGATCATTGGCGGGGGCGATGGACTCTCTGATATCCCTGCAGATCGCTGGAATGCTGGATGCCAAATTTGCTCCCGATTTCAAAACTGCGGGCAAAATCAGTGTCAGAACGGGGTGGATTTATCAAGGACATTGACAAATTTGATGCATCCTTCTTCGGCATCTCTCCTTTGGAGGCCTCCCGCATGGATCCCCAGCAAAGAATGGTTCTTGAGCTTTCCTACAGGGCCATTGAGGATGCCGGTCTGACATTTAAAGAGCTGGATGGTTCACGCACCTCGGTATTTGTGGGTATTTCCTCTCATGATTATGGTGATATTCAAAACTCCCCGGTTGAACAGATCAATATCGGAGCACATACCAACCTGGGTTCGGCCCTTTGCATCACGGCCAACAGGATTTCCTATTTCTATAACCTGAAGGGCCCCAGCATGGCCCTTGATACGGCATGTTCATCCTCACTGAATGCTGTTCACCTGGCCTGCAGGAGCATCTGGGAGAATGATGCTGAACTCGCATTTGCAGGAGGTACCAACGCCATCCTGAAGCCCGAACCCCAGATGGGTTTTTCCAAAGGGGGATTTCTTTCTCCTGACGGAATATGCTATGCCTTTGATTCCCGTGCCAACGGCTACATCACGAAGTGAAGGAGCCGGGGTGATCATCATCAAACCCCTCTCCCGTGCCAAGGAAGACGGGGACAGGATCTATGCCACCATCAGGGGATCCGGGGTGAACCAGGATGGTGCAACAAAAGGGATTTCTGTTCCCAGTGGTGAAGCCCAGCAGGAGATGATCAAAATGGCATACGAGGATGCAGGTGTGGATACCCGGCAGGTGAAGTATGTGGAAGCCCATGGAACGGGCACCTTTGTGGGTGATCCCATTGAAGCCAGGTCCATCGGAAAGATCGTGGGAAGCAAGCGCGAGGACCATTGTTATATAGGTTCCGTGAAATCCAATATCGGTCACCTGGAACCTGCCTCTGGTATTGCAGGGATCATTAAACTGGCCCTGGCCATGCAAAACAGGGTGATCCCTCCAAACATACACTTTAACAAACCGAATCCGAACATCCCTTTCGATGAACTGAAACTGAAGGTTCCGGTTGAACCGATGAAATGGGAAGAGGATGAAAATGGCAGTGTGTATGGTGGCATCAACAACTTTGGTTTTGGGGGTGCCAATGTACATGTGGTACTGGAAGGCCTGCCGAAGGAAAAAGCAGCCAAAAGAGAGCCAGTAGAAAAACTGCATATCTGCACACTCTCTGCCAGGGATTCCCAGGCGCTGAAGGAATTGGCAGAATCATACATCAACTATTTCAGGGATAAAAACAACACGGCCAGCCTGGAGGATATCTGCTATTCATCAACAGTCCGCAGGACCCATCACAACAACCGCTTGTCGGTGGTTGGTGGAAGCAAAGAGGAGATGGCAGATCATCTTCAGAAATATCTTGACGGGGAAACACTCAGTGAGATCTCCGAAGGGAAAGGCAATGAAACCAGGGATAAAGTAGCATTTGTTTTCTCAGGCCAGGGACCCCAGTGGTGGGCCATGGGCAGACAGCTGTCTTGAAAACGAGCCCCTGTTTCCGGGAAACCATTCAAAAAGCTGGATGTACTTCTCAGTAAACACGCCGATTGGTCACTGATCGAAGAACTTACCAGGGATGAGGAGTCTTCCCGCATCAGTGAAACCAATATCGCCCAACCTGCCATCTTTGCCATACAGATTGCCCTTTTTGAAATGTGGAAGGCACTGGGAATTCAGCCTTCAGCTGTGGTTGGTCACAGCATTGGGGAAGTGGCTGCAGCCTATGCTTCAGGAGCACTTACATTGGAACAGGCCGTATTGCTCATTTTCCACAGAAGCCGCATCCAGTTTAAGGCAACAGACAAGGGCAGGATGCTTGCAGCCGGATTAACCACCGCAGAGGCAACCAGCCTGATCCAGGGCCGCGAGGACAAAGTATCCATTGCTGCAGTAAATGGACCGGCCATGGTTTCCCTGGCAGGAGATACAGATGTGATTGAGCAAATCTCGGAAGAGCTTGAAAAGAAGGATATTTTTAACAGGATGCTCCAGATCAACGTTCCCTTCCACTGTCACCACATGGAACCGCTGAAGGAAGAGCTGCTGGACTCACTGAAATCATTGAAACCTTCAGCCACCAAGATTCCCTTCTACTCTACCGTTACCGGATTGGTCATGGAAGGTGAGAAACTGGATCATACATACTGGTACCGCAATGTCCGTGAAACAGTAAGTTTCACCAGTGCCATCGATGAGATGATCAGTGATGGCTTTGATACCTTCATTGAACTGGGCCCCCACCCCATTCATGCCCTGGGGATCAATGACCTGCTGGAGGCCAGGCAGAAAAACGGACTGGTTATTCCGTCCATCAGGAGAAAGGAAGAGGAGAAGCGTACCTTCCTTTCCTCGGCTGGGACACTCCATACCTGGGGTTATGAACTGGACTGGAAAGCACTTTACGAGAATCCCAGATTCGTTCATCTACCCGAATACCCATGGCAAAAAGAGCGCTTCTGGCTGGAGACTGAAGAAGGCAGAATAGCGCGCCTGGGTGACTTCGTTCATCCGCATTTGAAGCGTAAAACCGTCTCCCTGAGGGAGAAGCAACAACATCATCTGGGACATCAACCTGGATAAAAGGTCCCACCCCTACATCGATGACCACAAAGTACAGGGACCCATCGTTTACCCGGGGGCCGGGCACGTTGAACTGGCCATATCTGCAGGACTGGCTTCCTTTGGAGAGAAATTTGAATTCCTGGAAGACCTCAATTTTGAAAATGCCCTGTTCCTGCCCGATTCGGGTGAGCCCATCCATATTCAAATGGATATTTCCCATGACGGCGGAGACTATTTCATTTTTTCCAGACCACGAAGTGAAAATGCTTCCTGGACCATGTGCTCCAATGGAAAGATGAATCATATCAAGGATTCCTTCAAGCCCATTGAGGTTGATTTCAAGGAGGTCCGGAAACGAATTACCACCCCTGTCCCGGTGAAGGCGCTCCATGATGAGCTGCTGGAAAGCGGACTCTACCTTGGTCCCACTTTCAGGGCCATCAAACAGCTATGGAGAAGCGAAACCAAATGGGAATCATTCAGCGAGATTGAGGTGCATGAAAGCATCCGTTCCGAGTTTTTCCAGTACAATCTTCACCCCGGGGTACTGGACAGCTGTTTCCAGACCGTATTTGGAATATTTAACACCGGGGAAGGATCAGACCGCAAAATGGGTGTCTATGTGCCCGTTCATATTGACAGGATCAAATTCCACAAGAAGGCCAACTCGTTTAAGATGTTTGTCCATGGCAGGCTCAGGGAGTGGACCGATGAATATGCCCTGGGTGAGTTATGGATCTTCAATGAAGAGGGTGAGCTGATGGCTGAATTCCAGGGCTTCCGCTCCCAGTACCTGAAAGGTTCCAGGGGTGAGACAGCCGGTGAGCAGGAGAAATGGTTTTACGAGTATAACTGGAACATGAAATCCAGGTCGGACCAGGAACTTGTCCGCAACCCGGGGAACTACCTTCCCTCTCCCAATGCCATCAGGGAGCAGGTCAATGAGACCATCAGCGAAATCAATGCACTGCCCGAACAGGCCGAGTACTATGACAATTATGAGCCCCGGCAATACAGGCTCACCATCGCATATATCTGTCACGCCCTGAGAGAATTGGGAATGGATTTCACTACCGGATCAAAAGTCAATGTGAAGGAGCTGATCAGGGACTTTGGGGTGGTCAGCGATCATCACCGCCTGTTTTACCACATATTCAAATTGCTGAAAGATGCCGGGATTGTGGAGGGTGAAAAGGATGATTTCAGGGTGATTGAGACCCCCGACTTCAGGGATGTGAAAAGCTGGATCCATGAGATCAATGAGCAGTATCCGCAATTTCGTCATGAAACAACCCTGCTGGGCCGCTGCGGACCGGAGATCGCAGGAGTTCTGACAGGGACGGTGGATCCCATCCAGCTGATCTTCCCGGAGGATCAGTGGGACCTGATTGTCAAATATTATGTGGAAGGTTTTGCCTTCAGGAAATACAATGACCTGGCAGCCCGTGTGGTTTCAGAGCTGGTGAATCGTGTTCCGGAAGATCAGACCCTGCGCATCCTTGAAATTGGTGCAGGTACCGGTGGGATGACCCAGGCTGTTTTGCCCTTGCTTCCTGCAGGAAGGACCGAATATTATTATACAGATGTTTCCCATATGTTCATGCTGAAGGCGCAGCAGCGCTTTGCCCGCTATCCTTTCGTGCAGTATAAATTACTGGATATCGAGAAGGATCCGGCTGAACAGGGATTTGATATCAATTCATTTGACCTGGTCATTGCTTCTGATGTGATCCACGCCACCCGGAACCTGAAAACAAGTCTGGGCCATGTGAAACGCTTGCTGGCATCAGAGGGAATCATGATGATGCTGGAGGTGACCAACTCCCCTGTCTACCTGGATTTCATTTTTGGAATGACCGAAGGCTGGTGGCTCTTTGAAGATACCGATATCCGGCCCGATCATGCCACCATGGGACCGGAGCGGTGGAAAGAGGTGCTGGAGAGGGAGGCCTTCTCGGATGTGGCCGTTTACAGTGATTTTGAAAAGAATGATGTCTCCTGCCAGAGTGTGATCCTGGCCCGGAATGAGAAGCTGGACCTGACCAACAAGGCACTGGAGGAGTCTCCAAAGCTTGGGAAGGCAGACTGGCTTGTTTTTGCCGATGAGACGGGTGTGGCCGGACAGATTCAGTCCAGGCTTGCTGCCCTGGATAAGCAATCAACCCTGATCAAACGTGGGAAGGAATTCAGGGAGCTCACTGAAACAGCGTTTGAGATTGACCCGGGAAGCCAGGAGGATGTGAACCGTCTCATTGACCTGATGGCCAAAAAAGGAACTTTCCAGGGAATCATCTTTTTATGGGGCCTCGATTCAGTCCCCAATGAACAGCTCAACATCGAAAGCATCATTCAGGCAGAGGATCATTCATCCCGTACCATGATGAATGTGATGAAGAAGCTGAATGACAGCAACTTCGAAAAGAATCCGGAGATCTGGATGATCACTTCAGGAGCGCAATCGGTGGGAGGATACACCGGAAACGGTTCAGTTATCCCAGGCCGGACTACGGGGGGTGAACCGGGTGATTATCAATGAATTTCCCGTGTTCTAATTCCACCATGGTCGATTTCAGTGATCCGGTGAGTGAGGAAGAAATTGATGCCTTCATGGAAGAGATCCTGGCGGGAGACAATGAGGATGAGATCGCATTCAGGGGAAGGAAGCGTTATATCAACAGGCTGGAGAGAATTTCCACCGATAATATTGCACAACGTGCTCTGCGAACACTGTCAGCCGAGGATTCTCCCTATACCGTGACCATCGATGACTATGGGGTTCTGGATCACCTTGTGGTCAGGGAAACAGCCCGCAGGGAACCGGGCGATGATGAGGTGGAAGTGAATATCAGGGCCTCTGCACTTGAATTTCCGGGACATCATGCTCTCCATGGGTCTGCTTTCCAATGATGCCATCAGTGGTGGATTGTTTGGAAAGACCATGGGACTGGAGTGTGCCGGGGTGATTACCGCCATCGGAAAAGATGTTCAGCATCTGAAGGTGGGTGATGAGGTCATGGCCACGGCGCCTTCCTGCCTGGGTAAATATGCCTATCCCAAGGCATTCCATGTGGTACAGAAACCAGAGGAGATCTCCTTCCAGGATGCGGCCACACTGCCTGTGGTTTACGTCACAGCCTATTATTCCCTTGTATACCTCTGCCGCATCCGGAAAGGCGAGAAGATCCTGATCCATGCAGCTGCAGGAGGTGTGGGAATTGCCGCCATTCATATCGCCAGAGCAGCCGGAGCAGAGATCTATGCAACAGTGGGCAGCCCGGAGAAGAAAGCCTATATCGAAAGCATTGGTGTACAGCCGGACCATATCCTGAATTCCCGAACACTGGAGTTTGCCGACCAGCTCATGGAGCTCACAGGCGGAGAGGGAGTGGATATCGTACTCAACTCCCTTTCGGGTGAGGCCATCTATAAGAGCATCCGCTGCCTGGCCCCCTATGGCAGGTTCGTGGAGATCGGTAAAACAGATATTTACCGCAACAGCAAGCTCGGACTGCAGCCCTTTGGCAACAACCTCTCCTACTTCGGAGTGGATGTGGACAGGCTTTTCAAACAGAAGGAGCAGTTCAGCGGTGAACTGTTCCAGGAAGCCATCGACTATTTCGTTGAAAATAAATTCCCTGTACATCCCTCTGTGGTTTTCCCCATATCCGAAATCAGGGATGCCTTCCAGTTTATGGCCGGAGCCAGGCACATTGGCAAGATCATCATTGGCATGGATGGTGAAGTACAGGTCGCCCCGCCCAAAGAGATCCTGTTTAAGGAGAAGGCCTCCTATATGATCACCGGCGGATGTTCGGGATTCGGACTGGCCGTGGCGGACTGGATGACCACCAAAGGGGCCAGAAACCTGGTACTCATGAGCAGGTCCGGGCCCAAGACCGATGCGGAGAAGGATATCATCAGCCGGATGCGTGACAGGGGTGTGAATGTGATGATCGCCAAAGGGGATGTTTCCAACAGGGAGGATGTGGACCGGATCATGCAGGAGGTAAAGGATACCATGCCTCCATTGAGAGGAATCCAGCATGCAGCCATGGTTCTGGATGACGGAAGTATTCCGGAAATTGACCATGAACGATATTTGAAAGTCTTTATTCCCAAAAGCATCGGTTGCTGGAACCTGCATGAAGCAACCCTGGATATGGAGATGGATCATTTTGTGCTCTACTCCTCCATCTCCTCCATTTACGGGAATCCCGGACAGGTGAGTTATGTGGCCGGAAACAGTTTCCTGGAGAATTTTGCCCAGTTCAGGCGATCCAGGGGAATGGCTGCCATGACCATCAACTGGGGTGTACTGGGTGATGTGGGTTTTGTCGCAAGAAGCGGCAATGTGGGCGGATTGCTTTACAAGCAGGGATGGAAAACATTCACCCTGAAACAATCCACAGATATCCTGGAGCAGATGCTGCTGACCAACCCGGTTCAACGGGTGGCCACTGACTCTGACTGGGAGATGGTGGGTAATTTTTATCCCCATTCGGCTGAAACCAGCCGTTTTGGTCACCTGATCAAAGAGAAAGAGCTGTCAGCTGCTTCTTCATCGGGAGCTGGCGATGGTGGATTAAATGCCACATTAAAAGAGCTGGACAGGGAGGAACAGACTGAAATTCTGGGATCCCATTTGCGGGATACATTTGCCAGGGTTCTGGGCTCCTCGGCAGACAAAGTTGATCCGACCGAACCGGTAACAAAGTATGGACTGGACTCCTTGATGGCCAACCAGATCCGGAACTGGATCCAGAGCAGTGTGGCTGTGGATTACTCCATGATGCGGATCATGAAAGGTCCATCGCTGCAGGAGATGACCGAGCAGATCCTGGAGGAGATGAGTGGTCAGCTCAGTTCCGGGGATGGATCAGGAGCAGAGAAATCAGAACTGGATCAATGGGTGTTGCGTTCAAAGAAGATCGATAACCCGAGAATGCGGCTCTTCTGCCTGCCCTATTTTGCCGGAGGTGCATCGGTATACAACAGCTGGAGTGATTCTCTGCAGGACGGTATTGAGGTATGTGCCATTCAATATCCCGGGCGTGAGGAGCGTGCGGCAGAAAAACCATTTGACAATTATCTGGACCTGGTCAAGGCCATTGCCGAGGTGATCGATCCACTCCTGAACTGCCCCATTGCATTTTACAGTCACAGTGCCGGAGCGGGTATCGGGCTGGAACTGGCCAGGTACCTGAGAAGGGAGAAAGGGATTCAACCTGTGAAGTTCATGGTGGGCGGATGGCGTTCGCCTCACCTGGAAAGTCCCTTTAAATTCCTTGATGCCATTGATGATAATGAGGTGTATATGGATAAGAATATTCCCAATATCATCAACCACCTCCGGTCGCTTGAAATTCCTGAGTCGGTTCTTGAGAACAAGGAACTGATTGATGAAATGCTTCCTGCCCTTCGGGCCGATATACTGCTGGGTAAACGATATACCTATTATGAGGATGAACCCTTGAGTTGCGCCATCACAGCTTTGGCCGGGAAGGAGGATTCGGTATTCACCGAAGAGCAGGTAAAGGCCTGGAAGAAACATACTTCGGGCGAATTCAGGTTTATCAGGGTAAACGGGAGTCACCTGTTCTGCAGGGATAACAAGGAGGAACTCCTGGAGATCCTTACGGAGGAGCTAATGGAATTTGCCAATGTATAAGGAAGCAGAATTTCCTGAATCACTGAAGGATGTGATTATTCAGGACCGGCCGGACAGGGCGAGATTTCCCCAGCTTCGTAAAGGGGAAATTCATCTGTGGACTGCTTCACTTGTTCCTTCACAGGAAACAATTGAAAGCTTCGATCTGTTCTTTCCCCTGAGGAAAGAAAAAGGCATCCTACTTAAATTTGAGAGCAAACAGCATGGCTATATCATTACACAGGCTGTCTTAAGGGTATTAATCTCGGCTTACCTGGATATTGAACCTGCCGATGTGATCCTGGTTGCCAGTAAAAAAGGAAAACCCTTTCTCATCAATGAACCCTCTCTCTTTTTCAATATTTCCAATTCACATGAGATCTGTGTCTATGCCTTCTCCCGGGATGCTGAAGTGGGGATCGATATTGAAAAGATCAGGGAGCTTCCGGATATTGACCAGCTCATAGAGAAGAACCTGACTTCCCGTGAAAAATCGTATTTCCTTAAAAATCCCGAACACAAGTTATCCCTATTCTTCCAGTTCTGGACCTTTAAGGAGTCATACCTGAAGGCCATTGGAGAAGGCATGCGCCTGACCCCCGAAAACCTTGAATTTTCACTGGAGGACGGAAATATCAGGCTTCGATCTGTAAAGTATGGATTTGAAGCCACCGACTGGCAGTTTAAGGGATTTACCCGGGATGGCAATTATACAGGCACACTCACCTATAAAGGGAGTGAAACAGTCATCAGGGATATGAACAGGCGGGCAGAGTAGAAATATTGAATTCTCCATATTAAATTCCTAACTTGTTTATACAGAAAATCGAAAGTGCCAATCCTTTCTTTGGATTATCCCTATGTACAGGTTGCTCTACGGTATCGGCTGGACTCTCTCCCTTCTTCCGCTGAAGGTCATGTACCTGTTTTCTGATTTTTTGTCCTTCTGCACCTGGCATTTCTCACTGTACCGAAAGCAGGTTACGCTGACCAATCTCCACTCTTCCTTTCCGGACAAATCCACGCAGGAAATCAGAAAGATTGCCAGAAAATTCTACCGGCACTTTGGGGACCAGGTGATGGAATCCTTCAGGCTGTTCCACATGCGGGAAAAACAGATCCTGAAGCGTTATAAATACACGAACCCGGAGGTTATGGATGAGCTGTACAACAATGGTCGCAGCGTACTGCTAGCAACAGCTCATTACGGAAACTGGGAATGGCTGGTCAGCCTGCCCCTGCTTACGAAGCACCGGGTACTCATTGTATACAAGCCCCCGGCCCAGAAATCCTCTGATTGGGTTTACAAACGCTTCCAAAGCAGATTTGGCGGGATTTCTGTTGAATTGCCACATCTGCCCAGAACGCTCCTTGGGTACAGTTCCAGGAAAGAACTCACTGCCACTTTCATCCTGAACGACCAGCGGCCGGGAAAAAATCACGTCAGACACTGGAATACTTTCCTGAACCAGGATACACCCTGGCAGAATGGCCTGGAGCGATTGGCAATTAAAAGCGGACAGGCGGTTGTATTCATCCATGTTGATCGTATAAGACGAGGATATTATACAGTCACATTCAACAGGCTGTTTGATCGTCCTGAAGAGACTGCCCCCAATGAAATCACCGACAGATATGCCCTGGAACTGGAAAAAATCATCGCAGCCAAACCCGAACTCTGGCTCTGGACGCACCGCCGCTGGAAGTTGAAAAGAATATCTTAGAGCTTATACCCGTTCTCGTATGCCCGGTGATAGAATTTCTCTGCCTCTGGATCATTGACAAAGTACTGTTCTTCCGGCGACCAGGCAACCGGCCTGTTCAATTCATAAGCCACATTCCCCAGGATACAGCAGGCTACTGTTCTCTGACCTACCTCCACAGGAACGATCGGGTCGATACGTGCCCTGGCAGCTTCAATGAAGTTTTCAAGATGAAGCGGACTTCTTTCATACATTCCTGCCTCTTCATCCTCATCTTTTGAAGGAAGAAGAGAATCATCGGAGGCAGCAATGCTCCCCCTTGATACTTCAATCCATCCGTCTTCGCCCCAGAACTTAAGTCCGAGCGTCTTTTTCTCGTCATAAGGTTCATTGACCATTTCAAGGCCATTGTCATATACATAGGTCAGATACTTGGCTCCCTGGTATCCGGGAGGAATCACCTTCACCGGTCCGCTGTGATCTTTCTTTAGTGCCCATTGACCAATATCAAAATTATGGGCGCCCCAATCACATGTGAATCCGCCGCCGGTCTCTTTATAGTACCTCCACCTGGCCCAAAAAGTCTCGTTCTTGGCAGGATCCAGGCTAATGGGTGGATTTAATGCTGAATTAAAATGAACCGCCGGCATGGGTCCCAGCCACAGGTTCCAATCCAGGTCTTCCGGGATGGCCTCTTCAGGGAGATTGTAAGGATCGGGGCCCGGTCCCACATAGGCTTGCACTTTCTTTAATTTCCCAAATTCCTCGCGATGTACCATATTCACCGCATGCTGGTAATTGCTGTCCGAGCGCTGCTGGCTTCCCGTCGCAAAAATTATATTGTTTCTGCGAACCGCCTCAGCCACCTTCAAACTCTCCTTGATGGTGAATGTGATGGGTTTCTCCTGGTACACATCTTTTCCTGCATTACAGGCGTCGATACACTGGATGGCGTGCCAGTGATCGGGGGTTGCAATGACCACTGCATCCACATCAGAGCGGTCCAGGATCTGCCTGTAGTCTTTGTAGGTAGTGATATCAGCCTTTTGATTCACAGACTTGTGATACTCCTTTACCCGCTGTTCGAACCGTTCCCTCTTGATGCCATATACGTCAGCACCGGCAACAATCTGAACATTCTTTATTTTACTGAAACCATTCAGCAGGTTCATGGCCTGTTGACCAAGACCGATAAAACCGATACGAATGGTGTTATTCGCACTCATACCAAAGCTTTGCACCAATGGAAGCGATGCCAGACCAGCAGCCCCTATCATACTGTTATTAATGAACCTTCTTCTTGATATGTTCTTCATAGTAAAGATTGATTTGTTGGAATTTTAAAACTAATCAATTATTTTGATTTTTCGCTTTGCGACTCGGCTGGCAAAGGAAAATCCATGAGCAATAATCCCGATGACTGCCTGTTCCCGAATGTGGATGTGACAACAGCCTTCAGCAATAGAGCGTTGATCTCTGGTGAAGCCAATGAAAACTTGGCTAAATAATATTTTGGGGGTAACTTGGGGAAATTAAAGTAAGGTATGATCCATCTGTTCTCAATCATCACCATTCCGCTTGTATTTGCAATTTCTTCACACAAAGAGATCCCTGTACAGGAAAATAATGAGTTCCTGTCTATGGAGGAACCAATGTACATGCTGACCTATGATCACGGTGGACTGATATTATGGGGCGCAGATCATTTTCGTGAAAGGTTAAGAAATGCCGTTGGGTGGCTTGACAGCTATCCCTCTTTCAAAATCGGGCTTGATAATGAAGCACACATCTATGACTATTTTGCAGAGAATGAACCGGATCTGCTTCAGGAAATTCAAGGGTATCTTGAGAAATATCAAGGCAGGTTTGGCATCGGTTCCTGCACGTATGGTCAACCCTTGTCGATGTTCATTGGAGGTGAATCCAATATCCGGCAGATTGGATATGCGCTGGAAGCCAATATGAAGTATTTCAATTATACCAATTCAATCTACCTGATGAGCGAGCATGCCATGCACACCCAGATCCCACAAATAATCACAGGATTCGGTTTCAAGGGTGCAATCATGCGAACACATTATCTGAAAGGGATCTCTATCCGGCTCTACGTTTCATATCCTACCGTTTGAGCAAAAAGGATTCGCTGTCCGGCTTTCAATTTAAATTCCCGGACGGTGTTCTCCTTGTCGCAGTTATGGAACCAGGCAGCAAGTCCGTGCGAGGCTGCAAAAAGGTAGACATTCTGAGCGATGAAACCTGTATCGGTATAATAGTAGGATTTCTGAACTTCTGGATCTCCAATTGCCCTGTCGGGTTGATCGGGTCCCAGATCATATCGGGAGAGGTCAGCCACATAGAAAATATTTACCGGTGCTTCAGCCGCTCTTCCTCTTCCTGCCCTGCCCCGGAAATCTCCGGCTACGACCGGTACCAAGCGATGAGGAACTGCCTCGAAGAGGTATACTCCTTCAGCCAATGCCACATATAGATCGATCTCCTGTGAATTGCTGGCTGATGGTGCTGTTCTGCCCGGTTTATTAAAGGAGGCCTGTTCCCTGTTCACTCCAAAAGCAGCCCAGAGCAGGTTTGAAAGCACCTGCAAGGGAAGCTCTTTCGCGCTGATGTTTCGTGTGGTTTTTCTATGCTGCAAAGCCGCAAGCACCGATTTGCCACCATCTTTTTCCGGTGGAGGAAGTAAGATTGGCTGAAGATCCGGCGGAGCTGCAGCTTTAAGAGGAAAGCTGGATGCAGTGCCGGCCAAAATGGTGGCGGCTGGCAGGGTCTTGACAAAAGTTCTTCTTTTCATGTGATGATGGAATTAAATTCAATTGTATTTGTGACTCGCGAATATCATAAGCGAGCAATTTATCCTGATGACGGATATAGAGCCTTGCGCCGCATACAACGGGATGTGCCCAGTGCATTCCCTCCCCTCCCTCAGGTACCTCAAATGTACTGACTACTTCATATTTTTCAGGTGTTGGCCTTCACCAGCATCATGATCCCTCTTTCATCCAGGCAATAGAGCATCTGATCTGCATAGGTAAGGGAACCTTTTCCACCCTCCTTCCATATCTGTGCTCCTGTCATGGAAATCAAGGCAGCACCAGCCCCTGTCATTTTGACCTGCCCCGTAAAGGTAGCCGTCATGCAGGATCACCCCCCCATGATGGTTGTCCATAAGCTCCGTATTGCCATACCTTTTCAGGTGTAATGCCAGTTCCTGAAACATCGAGCTTCAGAAGCATACTCCCTTTGCCATAACCACTGGAAGCAAAGAGATACCCCTTATGATAAATGGGATCCGCCACATTATTTGACCGGCTGTTCTCAAATTCGGTCTGCCAGAGAAGTTTTCCTGTATTGATGTCCACTCCGAAAACAGTGTTTGAACTTAATCCGGCGATCTGGTGATATCCACCATGATCAAAAATCAACAGGGAACTGAATCCAACAGTCCCGGGAATTTCCATATTTGCCCAGATCAGTTCTCCATTATTTTTATCCAGGCAAGCCAGGTAGCCTTTTTTCCCGGCCGGACAACAATACAACCTGTCCCCTTCGATATGCACTGATTCGGAATAGCCATATTCCGGAATCTCAGCATCAAAGATCTCACGGAATTCAGTGCTCCATACCTCCTTACCTGTTTTTGATTCAAAGGCTGCCAGCCTGCCAAGTTCACCCAGGTGATACACGACTCCCTCACTGTAGCTTGGAGTACTTCTTGCACCGTTATAGGAGATGGCCCAGGGCATCTCTGTTTCCCAGGACCCTGCCATTGGGCTTTTTCCATACCAGGTTTCCATCCAGGTCAAAAGCAAACACAAAGGTTTGCTGCTCATCTATCCCGGCAGTAAAAATATACCCATCGGCAATGGATACCGTACTGTATCCTTTTCCCAGGCCGGTAATGGTCCAGAGCAACGGTGGGCCCTCTTCCGGCCATTCACCAAGCAATCCTGTCTCGGGGGACTTATTGGTCCTGTCCGGGCCGTGAAAACTTGGCCATGCAGCGTTCTCCTGGGCATTCAAGCTGCAGCCGGTGAATGAAAGAAACAGTTGGAATAAGAAAGCCCATTGAAGTACTTTCCTGATGGTGATGAAATGTGTCATGTATTGTCAATTTTATAGACCATAAATTTAGAACACCTGCCTGACAATCTCCATTGAAATCCACATGTAAATTGTGAAATCTCAACAATATTAAGGGTATCTGATTAAACCAATTGCACTGCAGAATATCAAAGGTTCACAGAATATCTTATCTTAAAGCCTATTAAAGTTCCGAATTTTTAAAAACCTGAGTGATATGAAGCGTATGGTAAAGGTTGATCTTATTTTCTGCCTGCTCCTTGCAGCAGCTATGCTCCCGGGACAAGTGGAAGCCCAATCCCTGAAAGAAAATCCTGCCCTGGATAAAAAAGTAGAGATCTTCCTTTCCGAACATGCGGGGCGATGGCACGATATGAATGTTCCCACCGCGGATGCAAAACTACTCCATGATCTTATCTTAAAAGGAAATTACAAAAGTGCTCTGGAGATCGGCACCTCTACCGGATACTCAGGAATATACATTGCCTGGGCCCTCAGCAAAACCGGTGGTAAACTTATCACCATTGATATTGATGAAAACAGGCACAAAACTGCAGTGGAGAATTTTAAAGAGGCAGGTCTTTCTGAATACATTGACGCAAGGCTTGCAGATGCCCATACGCTTGTGAAGGAGCTTAAGGGACCTTTTGATTTTGTATTCAGCGATGCAGATAAATACTGGTATAAGAACTATTTCAATGATGTGGATCCCAAACTTAAAGTGGGAGGTTGTTTCACAACCCATAACATATCAGAACGCGGGCGTGGCGGGTATAACCCGGATTACCTTGAGTATGTAAGGAGCCTGGAGAACTATGAAACCACCCTGAACAATGAAGGAAATGGCCTGTTAATTAGTTACAAAAGATCCGAGAAGTAAGAGTCCTGATTATGGCGGAAGACAAGCTGTCCAGGAAACTGGGACATTTCTCCCTGACCAACATTGTGATTGCCAATATGATCGGGGCCGGAATTTTTACCACTTCCGGATTGCTCCTGGGTCAGTTGCACGATCCCAAACTGCTCCTGGTGCTATGGATTGTCGGAGGGGGGATCGCCCTTTGCGGTGCCTTGAGCTACAGCGAACTGGGGGTAAAGTTTCCCAGGGCCGGCGGTGAGTATGTGTTTTTGTCGGAGCTCTTCTCTCCCATGGCCGGTTTCTTGAGCGGCTGGGTCTCTTTTATCGTAGGATTTTCAGCTCCCATAGCGGCCTCTTCACTGGCCTTCAGTGAGTATTTGATCCGGGCCATGCCTGAAGAAGCCAGCCTGGATCACATCTTTCTTATTAAAAAGGCCACAGCAAGCGGTGTCGTCCTCATCTTTACCCTTATTCACTACTTCGGATTGAAATCCGGAGCGAAAGTGCAGAACTTGCTTACCATGCTTAAGATCGCCTTGATCTTTGGGCTGGTGATCGCCGGATTTGCTTTTGGAGAGGGCAGTTTCCAGCATTTCAGGATGCAACTGTCGGAAACTTCAGAATCAGCAGGCCTGAAAACCATCGGTCTCTCCCTCATGTGGATCATGTTTGCCTACAGCGGGTGGAACGCAGCTACCTATGTGGGTTCGGAGGTAGTAAATCCGGTGAGAAACATACCCAGATCACTGATCACAGGAACACTGCTGGTCACCCTCATCTACCTCCTTTTGAATGTCCTGTATGTGTATGCAGTCCCCGTGGCAGAAATGAAGAATGTGATCTCCATAGGCGGATTGGCTGCCAATAACCTCTTCAATCGGACCATGGATCAGTTCTTTTCCCTGTTCATCGCAGTGATCCTGCTCTCGTCCATCAGCTCACTAATCATCATAGGTCCAAGGGTTTACTTCGCCATGGCCCAATCGGGACATTTTTTTAAAATAGCAAAAAAGGTCAACCGCTCCCGGGTTCCGGGGACCTCCATTCTGCTACAAAGTGGCCTGGCCATCCTTTTCGTGGCCTCCGGAACCTTTGACCAGATCATCACCCTGCTGAGTTTCTCCCTGGGGATATTCCCCATTCTGGCGGTAATGGGAGTGATCAAACTCCGGATAAAAAAACAATCCGCATTCAGGATTCCCGGGTACCCGCTCTACCAGCTGGTATTCATCGCCCTTTCACTATGCATCCTGGTACTTGCCTACCTTGAGCGGCCCGTGGAATCCTCCATCGCCCTGTTGGTGATCCTCCTGGGAATCCCGGTTTACTACCTCTTGAAACGCAGTCGTACATGAGTCTAATTTAATTGCTTTTGTTCCAGGCATGTGATAAATTT
Source organism: uncultured Bacteroidota bacterium (assembly GCA_963735755.1). Taxonomy (GTDB): domain Bacteria; phylum Bacteroidota; class Bacteroidia; order Bacteroidales. Next base: position 24,419 of record CAVTME010000002.1, read on the forward strand.
GGTATAAAACCAATTGTTTCTTCTTCTGGGATTTCATGAAGGTCTAAACGCACAAAACTCGTCTTATGCATCAACTTTATACACAGTTGAGGACGGCCTGGCCAGTGATATTGTAATAAGTGTTGGTAAAGACGCAAGGGGATATATCTGGGTTTCTACCTTCCGGAATATTGTAAGCAGTTTTGACGCATACAGGTTCAACAATTACCTGGTGAGTAAAATCGGGTATACGGGTCATGTGAGCTGCTGGGGAGAAATGACCACCGATTCCTATAACAATTTCCTGATTTCCAGTATATATTCTGTCATCAGGTAGGATCCGGAGCTTGATTCTTTTGTTAAAATGTGGATAACAGTACCTGCATTGAAGAATTTTCCAAAGGTGAACTCTGGATTGGTGGTTTTTCAGGATTGTCCTATCTCAGGGATTCAGCTAACCAAATAAAGCTAACCAGGTATCGGATGGATGTGGATGGGCTTGATAAGCCAGACATGAACATCCAGAAGGTAGTGGAAACAGATGATGCTGTCTGGATTCTAAATGGTGTGGGCATGATGACCAGGGTCGAAAAACCTCCCATGCCTGGATATCTACGTACTCAAAGTGCTTATTGAGTGAAATTGTTCACTAGTCTGACGCCCATTTGTTTGCAAAAAAAAGGACACTTTATATGAGGATACCTCTCCCTGCACAATGGAGGGTTAACAAAAGTGTTACCCCACTATTTGGGAAACCTGATAGATTAAGTTCTGTATATATCTTATTTAGTGATTGTTACACTATATAAGGCTTTTGTTTAGGCATCCCATCCAGTTAACATATTTGTTAACTCAAATAGTCCAGGAAACGTGTCCCAGTCCATGTCTTTTCAGGCAGGCTTACGTTTATACATATCTGGAATATTTTCGTACTTTTCAAACCAGCATAAAACCAGCACCATGAGATGCCCTATCCTTTGTTTCTGCGCTATTCTGATATTACCACTGCTCCTCCCCCTTCATGCCCAAATCACTCAGAATGATTCGGAAACAGGTAAAATCAAAATAGCATCCTGCCAGTTTCCCATATCTGATGATGTGGAAAATAATGCAGACTGGATCAAACAACAGATGAATGCTGCAGCAGAATCAGGCGCTGAGATTGTCCATTTCCCCGAATGCGCACTTTCGGGCTATCCCGGGGTGGACTATAAAACATTGGACGGATTTGACTGGGATGAGCTCCGGGGCCATACTGAATCGATCATGGATCTGGCCGCAGAACTGCACATCAGGGTTCTGCTTGGATCCATGCACTGGCTGGCAGAGGGATACAAACCCATGAACAGTATCTACCTTATCGACACCAGCGGGATGATCGTTGACCGCTATGACAAGCGCTTCTGCACCAAAAGGGATCTGGACTATTTTTCAGCAGGCGCACATGAGGTGGTTTTTGAGATCAACGAGGTCAAATGCGGATTGCTCATCTGTTTCGATGTGAGGTTCCCGGAATTATACAGGGAATACAAAAAATTGGACGTGCAAGTGATTTTCCAGTCCTTTTATAATGCCCGTCAGAAACCTGGAGGTATCCATCCCAAAATCATGCCTGTGACCGCACAGACCCGGGCTGCCACCAACCATTTTTACATGTCGATCACCAACTCCTCCGCTCCCAGCAGCTGGCCATGTCACTTTATTACCCCGAACGGACTCATTGAAAGCAAGTTGGCGGCTGATGAGCCCGGCATTCTGTTTTCTGAAGTGGACCTTTCTCAATCGTATTATGATGCCAGTAAAGATTACAGGCAGCGGGCCCTGGATGGAAAACTCTCCTCCGAAGATGCGCCGGTGCATCCAAAATATGTGAACCGAAAGGGAATGTAACGTAGTGTAGAAACCTGATTATTAATGTTTTATTTCAGTGTATTTAATCCATTCAAACACTGAACCTGCCCGGCCTCTATCTTCTTCTCCATCATGGACTCGTTGTGCCTTCCATCATCGCTGGTGGAGTTTTTCAGATGGTACAGGTGATATACATTGGCTTTGTTTCTGATGGATCTTTTTGTAAATCCGGCCACTTGTAGCCTCCACTCCACATCAAAATCCTCACCCACACCGGGTCGCACATAGTCCTCATCGAAACCATTCACACTTATTATATCTTCCTTCTGTATTCCCCAATTGCATCCGGAAAGTTTCCGCTTCTTTGCGTGTAAACCAAAATAGGGCCAGTATATCCCCTCTTTGATCAATGAGGAATCAGAAAATAACAAAGAGAAAAAGCGCAGCGATGAGAATGACTTTCTCCCCCTTGATACGACCCGATAATTTTTCTCCCAGCAATACCCTTCTGCCGTAGTTGTATACACCAGGCTTTGAGCGCTTTTGATGCTGTTTCAGAAAGTTCTTGTGCGGAAGCAGTCACCATCAATAAAAACCAATGTGCTTCCCCTGGACACACGGATCGCTTTGTTGAGCATGGTGGTCTTGCGGAATCCTCTTTTCTCTTCCTGGTTCACATGAACGACAGGGAAAGCGTATGAAGACCCGTTTGCAGCTAAAAACGCTTCCGTTTCCGGGTTGTGATCATCTTCTGCCACAATGACCTCAAAGTCCCTGAATGTCTGGTTCTGAAACGCCTCCAGCATCAGCTCCAGGTTCACCAGATTGTTATAATATGCCAGTATTACAGAAATCTCCATTTACTCACCATTACTACTTACCATTAACCCATTTACTACTTATCTATTTACTTTTTACTTTCCCCTTTTACCTTATTCGTATCTTATACATTCCACCGGATTCATATTCGCTGCCTGGTAGATCTTTCCGGCAATGGTCAGCGTAGTGGCCGCTAAGATAATCAACACAGAATAGATATATACCACCGGGGTGAAATCCAGGTATTGCTCCCAGATGCTGCCCATCAGAATATCTGACAGGAAATACCCTCCCACACTACCCAGCACGGCTGAAATGGCCAGGTTGATCAGGAACCCCTTGCTGAGAATCATGAAAATAATAGGGATTGGTGCTCCCATTACCTTGCGTATCCCGATCTCCTTGGTCCGGTTCAGGATGCTGAGCGATACCAGAGTATACAGGCCTGTCATGGAGAGCAAGTGTGGCCACGATGGCCAGGAATATGTACAACTGCTTGATGCTCCGGTTGATGCTCTTTTCCTCTTCCAGGGTATCCTCCTGGTACATTCCCCTGAAAGGATAGTTGGGGAACATCTTGATCCAGGTCTCGCGTAAGGATTCCAGAATCTCCGGAAGATTATCACTGTCCGCCCTGACCGCCATGGAATAGTAATCATCCTCCGGGGGCAGCCTGAGCAAGGTGGGTTCTATTTTAGACCACATGCCATTGATAAAGAAGTCCTTCACTACCCCGATGACTTCGAACATGATGGTATCATTCATATGCACCTGTTTCCCCACGGGATTCTCCCATCCGAAAACATCCACCATCATCTGGTTTACCACGATGGAGACACCCCGGTCCGCATCGGCCCTGTCCCACTCAAATACCCTTCCGTCCAGCACTGTCAAACCCATGGTCTGCAGATACCTGGGTCCCACGTCCATCACGCTGACCTCCATCTCTGTCTGTTCATCCTCGATGGACCGTCCGGTAGTAACCAAACCCAATATGCTCCTGGGTTCCGGCAGCCTCCAGGATCATAGGATTCTTGGTGATTGTTTCATAGTAGGAGTTAAAATCCTTTGCACTGTTCAGGGGAACCACAATCAGTTCATCCCTGGCATATCCCAGATCCACCGTATCCTGGTATACTGCATTCATTGAAAAGATGACCCCGGAGACAATGGCCAGTACCGAAATCGTAAACTGGAATCCCAGGAAAATCTTGGCCATGGGTCCCCCGGTACCCAGCCGGGTCCTTGACTGCAGGATGCTCAGGGGCTTGAACGAACTGATATAGAACGCAGGATAAGCTCCTGCAAGAATCCTGCCAGAAGCAACAGCAGAATCAGGAAAACCCAGAATCCCCAGAACTCGGTAAATGTCAGGATTAGGGTCATGTACTCCCACATGCTGCTGTATGCCGGTACCAGGAAGTAAGCCCCCACGATCCCGACCATCAAAGCCAGGAAACAGATGATGTAGTTCTCAATCAGGAACTGAACCAGTAGCTGCCTTCGCATACCGCCCACTACTTTTCGAAGACCGATCTCCATCAGACGTTTTCCGGCCGATGCAATGGCCGTATTGGCAAAATTAAAACATGCGATCAACAGGATGGTCAGCGCCATGATCAGGGGTGCCAGTATAGCGGCGGGATGCAGACCCGGCATCAGGCCGCTGTTCCAGGTATCCCTGGAATTCTTATTTACCTCCTTAAGGGGAACAATATTAAATCCGTTAATGATAAAGCTTTCGTTGGCCTCATTCTGAACCGGGATATATTTTTCAAGATCCTTTGCAATTTGCGGTATGGCCTCTGGATCCGGGACCTGGATAAACAGTGCCCTCGCAAAACGCTGCCAGTGGGTATCATCCAATCTCCCACATGGTGAGGTAATTCTGAATATTTGTCAGGATATCGATCCTGGAAACTTGAGTTCTGGGGCAGATCCCTGAACACCCCGCCGATGGTGTAGGTATACTCTTCATTGGAATCGTTGAAAATCGAGACCGGTTTTCCCACTGCACCTTCATCCCCGTACAGCACATCGGCCATCTCCTCCGAAACAAGTACATAGTTGGGATTATCGATGGATTGCCTGTTCCCGGCCACCAGGTAGAAGGTGAACAGGTCCAGAAATTCGGGGTCCACATAGGATATCTGCCTGTTGAAATTCTCAATCCCAACCTTTACAGGGGAATAGGAGCGCATCAGGCGGGCTGAATTTGTTACTGCAGGGATATCCTGTTCAATGTTCAGTCCCAACGGAGCAGGTACCATGCCATACTCCTGGTCCCTGTCCTGCATCTGCACGATAGCTGTTGACCCGGTAAATCTCATCGAAGTTCTCGTGCCAGCGGTCAAAATCATATCCGAACATGTGGTTGAAATAGGCCACGATACACACGGCAATGGCTATGCCGAGTCCCAGGATATTGATCAGGGCAAAGACCCTGTTTTTGTAAAGGTTGCGAAAGGTGATCAGGAGATAGTTTCTGAACATATTAGTTTTAGACGAAAGGATTATTTTCTAATATTGATCCATTTATTCATAACGCAGGGAAGACACAGGATTCATTGTTGCGGCCTGGAATACCCGCAGGAGCACGGTCACACTGGCTATAATAAAAGCCAGCAGGGAAGAGATGATGAATACCTTTGGATCCAGGCCGATGCGCAGCGGATAATCCTGCAACCAGTCCTTCATAATGAAAAAACCAATGGGCCAGGCCGCCAGGGTGGCAATGAGGATCAGCCAGATGAACTCTTTTGACAGGGTAACAAGTACGCTGGAGATGGATGCACCCATGGCTTTCCGTATCCCCACCTCCTTGGTGCGCTGTGCCGCACTGAAGGAGGCCAGTCCCAGCAAGCCCAGGGCAGCAATCAGGATGGCCAGCACAGAGAAGATCGAAAAGACCCTGGCCGTTTTTTCATCATTGCTATAGAGTACGGCCAGGTCCTCCTCCAGGAAGGTCATATGAATGGGCTGCTGTTCAATAAAAGAGGTCCATGTCTTCTCAATGTATTCGAGTGTTGCCGCAGTCTGCGTTCCACTGAGACGGACCGAAAGTTTGTACCTGGAGTTTCCTGCAAACTGAATGATCAGAGGGCGGACCTCCTGGTGAAGGGATTGAAAATGAAAATCTTTGACCACCCCAATGACTGGTAGCGGAATCTCAGTCTCCTCTCCAAATGTAGCATAGAGACGCTTATCCAGGGGATGCTTCAAAACTAAGCGCCCTGACAGCCGACTGGTTCAGGATCAGGGCCATAGAATCGGTGGGATTTCCTTCCTGGAACCACCTGCCCTCCACAAGTTCAAGCTGGTAGGTCTCCAAAAAATGCCAGTCAGCCCACATATTATTGATGGAGTGGGTTTCATCTGCAGCGGCTCCCTCTGGTAGAAAAGCATTGTCCCCAATGAGCCCTCCCGGAACAGCACTGGTGACAGTAGCCTGTAGCACCGATGGATTTCTCAGCAGCTCCTGCCTGAAGGCATCCAGCTGGTCTTCCAGCACATAGACCCGGTCAATGACTACCAGGTTCTCCTTATTGAACCCCAGGTCCTTCTCCTGCAGGTATTTCATCTGCCGGTTCACGACCATGGTACAGATGAACAATACAATGGTTACCACAAATTGGAAAGTCACCAGCACCCTTCGCAACTATTCCCCCTGATACCCCGCATGGCACCACTCTTCAGACACTGCAGCGGGTTTGAATGAAGAGAGGAAAAAGGCAGGGTAACTGCCCGAAGTGAAGCCCACAAATATCCCAATGAGCAACATCCCTGTAAGCAGCTTCCAACCCCCGATGGATCCAAGCTGCAGCTTTTTCCCGGCCAGATCATTGAATCCGGGAAGGGTGAGTTCAACAAGCACAATGGCCAGTACCAGGGCCACCGAGGTAATCAGGAATGACTCCGTAAGAAACTGCCAGATGAGCCTTCTCTTATCTGCTCCGGCCGCTTTCCTGATCCCCACCTCTGTAGCCCGTTTGGCTGCGCTGGCAGTGGCCAGGTTCATAAAATTGATGGAAGCAATGATGATCAGGAAGACAGCAATCACCGAGAATATAATAACCGATGCCTTGCTTCCGCCGGGATTTATCTCAAATTGCAGGTCCGACTCCAGGTGAATCGCTCCCAGTGCCTGAAGGAAATAGCCATATGTATTTCCCGAAGCAAAAAACTCCTCCATGGTGAGACCCAGAATCTCTTCCAGCTGTGGCCCCATGTGTGCGGCGACCAGATCAGGAAATTTCGCTTCCACAGCTTCCGGCTCAAGATCCTCCTGTAACCTGATGTATGTATAATTATTATTTCCCAGCCACTGGGTCACATCGGCAATGTAAATGGAGGCCATGGACCCCAGCATATTGAACCTGAAATGGGAGTTCTCGGGAAATCCCTTTACCACTCCGGTCACCTCAAATTCCCTCTCCCGTTGTCCCACATGAAGCATTCGTCCAACCGGGTCTTCATTGCCGAAATACTTTCTGGCTGTCTCCTCCGTCAGAACCACTGTATTGGGTCTGTTCAGCAGCCCTTCGGGATCACCGAAAACAACAGGGGCTGTAAACACATTAAAAAAAGTGGAATCGGCATAATAGAAGTTTTCTTCAATAAACACCTTCTCTTCATACCTGACGATGGGATCTCCGTCGAAAGTAAATAACCTGGTAAACTCCTCTACCTCCGGGAAATCACTCTTGAGTGTGGCACCCATGGGAGCATTGGAAAGGGCTGCTTCTATTTCATTGCCCTGTATCTTTCCCCTGATGCATATCCTGTAGATATCACTGAAGTGTTCATTGTGCCGGTCAAAGCTCAATTCATCGAGAACAAACAGGAGGATGATGATGGAACTGGCGATGCCAATGGACAATCCCAATAAATTAATGATTGCGTATACTTTGTTTCTCCATGCATTACGCATAGCAATCACCAGGTAATTCAATATCATGACAGCTTATTTTAAAAACGTGCCGTCTTTCTCAGGTATGTGGTTTTTCAGGAATGTTTCCTAAATTGAAATCCAAATTAAACAAAATCTGTAAATATCATGATGAAACGGTATGTTTCTTTGTTAAAAGGCCTGATGATCTCTGTTATATTGTTGACTTCAGCAGAGTTGTATCCATGCACGATCATCGCGGTGGGAAAGGGAGCTTCGGCCGATGGTTCGGTGATTGTATCACACACAGATTGCGGGCCTGACAGCCGAATCAGGGTGGTTCACGGTCAGACCTTTAAGAAAGGTGAAATGGCCGATGTCCACTGGGGCATCCAGGATATCCACCGTCCGCTTGAGGATTTCGGGGATGTTATCGGCCAGATTCCCCAGGTGGAAAGGACCTATACCTATTTCCACTCGGCCTATCCCCACATGAACGAACACCAGCTGGCTATCGCTGAGAGTACCACGAGTCAGCGTGAGGAACTGAAGGTAGATATGGCCATCTGCAAACAGATCATGACTGTGGAACAGGCCCAGGCTTTTGCGCTTCAACGCTACACCTCAGCCAGGGAAGCGACTGCCTTTATAGGGCACCTCATGAGTACATACGGATTCCTGCCCTCCTGCGTGGGAGAATCAGAGACACTGGTGATCGGGGACACAGAAGAGATCTGGGTGATTGAAATATTCAGTGTGGGATCGGACTGGGACCCGGAGAGCGGTAAGCCCGGTGCCATCTGGGCAGCCCAGCGGATTCCCGAAAACCATGCACTGGTCATTGCCAACTGGAGCATCATCAAGGAGATTGATGCAGCGGATCGTGAGAACTTTATGGTCTCCACCAATTATCAGCAGGCAGCCATCGACCAAGGCTGGTACGATCCCAATGGTTCCATGCCTTTCATCTGGCAGGATGCCTATGCCCCCATGGGACGGGAATGGGCTACCAACCGCCTCTGGTTGTTTTACAGCACCTATGCCCCTTCTTACTACGACTGGCCCAAGAGAAGCCTGGAAGATGGCCATATGATGGGTTACAACCAGTATATCCAGTACGTGGAGCCCCTTTCCATCTACCCCACTTCGGTTCAGCCCGAACAAAAGATATCCGTAAGCGATGTGATGGCTTTCCAGCGCTCCACCTTTGAAGGAACCATCTACGATAAAACCGAAGATTACGACTGGTACGTGCCCGATGGCGAAGGCGGGATGAAGAAAAGTCCCCTGGCCACTCCCTTCCCCAGCAAGGATATGCGGGAGCTGCTGGATATCAACAACCGAAGGAATGTGGCCCGGCCCCAGGGTTTTTACGGGATGATTGCACAGCTCAGGGGATGGCTCCCCGACCCCATTGGAGGGATCTACTGGGTTTTCCTGGACAACGCCTATACCAGTCCCTACGTACCCATCTATGCAGGCACACAGGAGATCGCCGAGTGCTACAAAAATTTCGATCCCACCACCTACAACAGGCAGTCAGCCTGCTGGGCCATCGACTTTGTGGACAACCTGCTCTACCTGAAATGGCAGGAGGCCATCAAGGATGTGTGGGAGGTGCGGGATCCGTACGAGGAGCAGTTATTCTCCGAACGGGATCGTGTGGACCAGGAGGCGCTGGAGCTCTACAAAAAGAAACCTGAAAAGGCCCTGGAATTCCTGACCGCATATTCAAAAGAAAAGATGCAGGAAGTACTGGACATGTATAACGGCTTGCATGACAAACTGATCGTCAAATACAGCAACAGCCAGTAGTTTATTACCTTCATATGTAACGTTTTAACCTGTTATTCGTCATTTGGATAAACGAATTCACTATATCATCTGCCACAATTGTGGTACCTCGGTGGAAAGGGACCTGGCTTACCGTACCTGCAGCAACTGTTTTGCCTGCACCGGATGTGAGATTTACACCTGCCCCGGGTGTGCCACAGAACTGGTTGTGAAAGCGAAAAAGCATCCCCATGACCTTCAGCAATGTATTCCGGATCATCAGGCGCGATTCCCTCACCCTGATCACCAACATAACAGGCCTCTCCCTCGGTCTGGCCGCCTCCATACTGCTCACCGTTTTTATTCAATTCGAATTCAGCTTCGATAAGCATTTTTCCAATGCAGACAGGATATTCAGGTTGAATTCCATCTGGATTAACCAGGGGGAACCAGGGATCATGCCCATCAGCCTCAGGAAGGCTTATACAGAAATCCCAGACCGGGTGGCCGGCATTGAAACAGCGGTCCAGATTTTCAGGGGGTATAATCAAGAAGTGGTTCACGGCGAGGACAGATACAGTGATCTGGAATTGTTGTATGCAGATCCCGGATTCTTTCATCTGTTCGACCTGGAACCGCTTGAAGGCAATCTGCAGGATGCACTTTCCGGTCCCGGATCAGTGGTCCTGACCAGGGAGATCGCCGCCAGAATATTCGGTTCTGATCAGGCCATGGGACAGAGTTTTGAAATAGACCATAACACTTACACGGTAACTGCCGTCATAGATGATATTCCTCCCAACACCAGTTTCGATTTCGACTTGCTGATGCCCATGGTTTCAGTGAAAACCCTGGAGAACATCAAGGGACTGGATTTTTTTACCTACTACCTTCTGGAAGAGGAGGCAGAACAGGAGACTGTGCTGAAAACCATTTGCGATGAAAATTCACTGATGTTGACTGAGCGGTTTTCAAATTTTGAAGGCGACACTTTTGATTCAAATATAGAGGCCCTGAAAGATCTGCACCTGCATAGTTCTGCACGAAGGGGCCTGACTCCCCCGGGAAGTATAAAGAGCCTCATTATCATGATCATCATCACAGTAACGGTCATGGTACTGGCGCTTTCAAATTTCATCAACCTCTATATTCTGAATGGCGCCAAACGTTCCAAGGAGATCGGGATCCGCAAAGTGAACGGTGCAAAACGCTCTACCCTGATCTCCCAGTTTTACCTGGAAACAACAGTGGTTGTCACCATTGCCTTTTTGCTGGGTGCAGTGCTCTCGGTGGCACTCATTCCCGAATTCGGAAGATTCATGCAAAGGGAGTCGTTCGGGGAGATCACCTCCTCGCCCACGCTATACTTTATCATACTGGCCGTATACCTGGTTACCATCGTCCTCTCCGGCTTCTACCCTGCCCTGCTGCTGAGCAAATCATTGCCGGTTCCGCTTATACAGGGCCTGGTCAACCCGGCAGGAGACAAAAAGTTGCTCCTGAGGATCGCCAGTATTTTCCAGATCTCCATCACTATTTTCCTGCTTTCAACACTGTTTGGGATCCATACCCAGACCCGCTATATGAAGAATCTCTCACCGGGTTACAATCCGAATGGAATAGTACTGCTCATGAACCTGAATGAGCAGCTGACCACAAATTACTCATCCGTACATGATAAACTATTGGAACTTCCGGATATAGAGATGGTTGCAGCGTCTGACCATATCATTGGGGCAGGATTCAGCGGGCAGAGTATCCGGAGATACAGCGATCCGCCGGATCAAAGTAAATTCATTTACGAGTACCGCATTCAGCCAGGGGCCTGTAGCCTGTATCAGTTCAACCTGATCCGGGGAAGGTTTTTTGATCCGGAAAGAGTTACCGACAGGAACTGCGTGATCCTTAATGAATCAGCGGTTCAAATGCTGGGGAGCACGCCCGAAGCCATCGTGGGTGAGTCATTGGTTATGTTCTCAGATCCCCTGCTGGTTATAGGCGTTGTGGAAGATTTTCTCTACCAGACAGCAGCCAGGGAGATTGATCCCATGGTCATTACTGCCTATAAGGAAAGGATCGGAGTTATTTCTGTGAGGGTCCGGCCCGGCACGGATCCAGAGTTCATGCTTGACAGGATCAATGAAACCATACAATCTTTCGATCCGGATTATGTAATGCTCCACTGGTATGCCACTGATATTTATCTGCGGTACTACAAGGGGGAAGAGCGCCTTCAGAACATCCTGGGTGCCGGCTCTGTGCTGTCTGTCATCATTGTGCTGCTGGGGATCTATGCACTGGTTTCCCACAACATCATCAGCCGGACCAAGGAGATCGGAATCGAAAAGTCATGGGTGGTTCAACCTCCGGCATGGTGACCCTGATTTATGCCTCCACACTGAAATGGACTGCCATCGCCTCGGTCATCGCCGTGCCCCTGAGCTGGCTCTACCTGAACAACTGGCTGAATGATTATGTCATCCGCATCCCCCTCCACTGGTGGATTTTTGCCGGCCCAATCCTGGTGGTGGTTCTTTTCCAGTCCCTGATCACCCTGGGACAGACCTGGAAAACTGCCCGCAGGAACCCGGTGGAGGCCTTACGATACGAATAACTATCTTTGGCCTCCTGAGTAAATCACTTTCCATTGCAACAATACCTGGGTGAAATAGCGGCACTGCTCACGGCTCTCTGCTGGACTGTAACAGCCATGGCGTTCGAATCGGCCGGTAAGCGGGTTGGAGCCCTCTCCTTGAACCTGATCAGGCTGGTCATCGGCCTGGTCTTCCTCTCCATCTACAATGCCATCATGAACGATGGATTTATCCCCATCGCCACCCATTACCAATGGTTCTGGCTGGTCATGTCCGGACTGGTGGGATTTGTGCTGGGCGATCTCTTCCTGTTCCGTGCCTTTATCATGATCGGTGCCCGGATCTCCATGCTGATCATGGCCATGGTTCCTCCCATTACCGCACTGATTGGTTGGATGACCCTGGGAGAGGTGCTTAGCGGAATGGAATTCCTGGGTATGGGGATTACCCTCCTCGGTATTGTACTGGTTATGTCAACCAAATTGGATATCAAGAAGGGAGCCTTCGGTAAAACGCATGAAAATGGGGCCGCTGGTTCTTGGCACCATCCTGGCGCTGGGTGGGGCCGTAGGTCAGGCGGCCGGACTTGTACTCAGTAAGAAGGGAATGCAGGACATGGATGCCTTCTCTGCCACACAGATCAGGATCATTGCCGGAGTGGTAGGATTTTCCATCGTCATCACCGTGTTCAAAAGGTGGAAACACCTTTTCGGGGCCCTGAAGGATCTAAAGGCCATGAAATTCATGACCATCGGGTCATTTACGGGTCCCTTCCTGGGAGTAAGTTTCTCGCTGCTGGCAGTTCAGCATACCGATACGGGGATTGCAGCCACCCTGATGGCCCTTACACCGGTTTTGATTATTCCACCGGCCCTATTGATGAAAAAGGAGAAGATCAAAGCCCTGGAAATCATTGGCGCCCTGATCTCTGTAGGAGGTGTGGCGCTTTTCTTCCTTTAATGAAAGTTCTCTCCCAAAGTCTTGTTGCGCTCGTGGATCCGCTGCTTGCGGTCAGCCCTCATCTGCAGCATGTTTGAATAGAGAATCACCAAAGAAGCCAATCCGGCCAGGGCCAGCACATAAGCCAGCAGCATACCGAAGGGAACCAGGTAATAAAAAACTATGATAATCAGCGTAACCCATACCCCCGCACACCAGGGACAGGTAATGATGTTGCTTAAGGTACCAATTACATAAAGATTGTCCCTCTTCTTGAATACATCCCTCAGGTACTTGAAGATCTTCTCAAATACGATGATCCTGGTCATCCGGTAGGAAGCCAGAATAATGACAATGGCTTCTTTGAGTGTAATATCCTCAATATCAATTCCCTTCTTCTTTAAGCAGGTAGCCCACCAGGATCACCAAACCGAAAAAGACAAAGGCTGACCAGAAGTTCCAGGCCTGATGCTTGCGTTCACTCATATCCGAATATTTATCTATGCAAAAGCAATATACAAAACTATTTCTTTTCAGGGATTCCCGACATGGCCCTTTCGGTCATGGCAGTGATGGTCAGTGCCGGATTTACCCCCGGATTGGCTGAAATGGCGCTACCATCGCACACATACATGTGCTTGTATCCATACACTTCATGCGCTTTATTGATCACACCGGATTGGGCATCTTTTCCGATCACGCATCCACCAAGGATATGCGCGGTGGTTGGTGTTCCCGTAAGCGCTTCGGTAGCCATAACAAAGGGTGTTCCTTCCACCACTTCGGAAGTAGTCTCCGCAAGCGCTTTGGCAAGTGGCATAAAGGCCGATGGAGGATTTCCCTGGGATATGGTGGAACTTAGATTCACAAGGCCCCGCCTGAACCTGAGGGTGCTGTCCAGATGCTGCATAAACAGCAGGATCATGGAATCTTCAGCAAAGTTGCGGGTCGCGTATATTGACAACCATGAGGCCGGCCTTGAAATAAGCCTCCAGCCCAATTTAAGAATCCGGCCCACCACAGTGCTGCCATGCGTCAGCGGAACCCCCATCATTTTCCAGAATCCCGATCCGCTGCCGTATCTGACTGCTTCCAGGTGGGTATCATTGTCGGGTGGAAAGATGGAGCCAATGGCCACACCCTTTGAGAAATCCTTCTCTTTCTGCCTGGAGTGAATAAGCACCAGGCTCTCATTGTTGGTCCGGATCTGGTCCCCCAGCTGATTGCTGAGATTCCTCAGGTGCTTCCTTTTCATATTCAGCAGTAACCTGACAGTGCCCAGGGCTCCACCTGACAGGATCACTCCCCGGCTTGTTTGTGTGCTGGTTCTTTTTATAAAGCTCAGTGAGTCCCTCATAACGACCCTGTAGCCCTCTTCCCCGGATCCATCTCCTATGGGTATAACACGCACCACCTTTTTTCCGGCAAGCACCTCTACACCCAGTTGCTCGGCCAGGAAGAGATAATTCTTATCCAGGGTATTTTTTGCATTATGCCTGCAGCCGGTCATGCAAGCCCCGCAATGATTGCAACCCGAGCGAACCGGACCTTTCCCTTCAAAATAGGGATCATCCACCTCTTTCTCAGGTTCCCCGAAGAATACAGCCACCCGTGTGGGCTCGAAGAGCTCCGATTGATTGTACCTGGATGCCACCTCTTTCAGGGCCAGGTCAGACTCGAACTGTTCCGGATTGGGTGTGGCACCAAGCATCCTTTCTGCTTCCAGGTAATGGGGTGCCAACTCTGACTCCCAGTCCGCCAGCCCGGCCCAGCTTCCCGATTTAAAAAAGGTTTGCTCGGGTCGTGGAAGGGTATTGGCATAGACAAGTGATCCACCTCCTACCCCCACTCCACTAAGGATGCCCACATGACGCATGAAAGTCATCTTAAAAAAACCTTGGAATCGGAACAGGGGCAGCCAGAGCCATTTCCTGAGATTCCAGTTGGTCTTGGGGAAATCGTCCGGCTTCCATCTTTTCCCCTTTTCGATCACCAAAACCCGGTAACCTTTTTCTGCTAAGCGCAGGGCGGAAACGGATCCTCCGAATCCTGACCCTATTACAATATAGTCGTAGTCGTGGTGCATAACAGGGTTGAAGATATCATTTTATAGTTTAATTTTGAGAACAAGCATGTTCAGCAAAGAGGAAGCCAAGGAATTGAGACAGGAGTTCTGGGACCGGTTTAAAACCTTCTCATCGGGGAGGCGTGCGAGAAAGAAGCTGCCCGGCAACTGGATACTGGCCGATACGGGGGTGAAAGCATTGAACCTGCGCTTTCACGTGGACAGAAAGGTAGCACAGGTTGGCATCGATCTGGAAACCAGAAATATGGACAGGCGATTGGAGCTGTACGAAAAGCTTGAGTCGGTAAAAAAGATCTTGGAGAAAACCATGCAGGGCCAAATGATCTGGGAAATTGAATACATCCGTGAAAATGGTAAGTCAGTGAGCCGGATCTATGTGGAACGCGAAGGTATTGATATTTACAACCGGGAAACCTGGGCAGAAGCGTACAAATTCATGTATGAGCAAATGATGCGGCTTGAGGAGTTTTACCGTGAGTACAGGGATTTCTTCAAATATGGGTAACTTTATACCCTATCCAAGCATTATGAAATTGCGTCCACACATCTGTCTGGTATTCGGTATGCTAAGCCTGGCCCTTCCCCGCATCGGTATGCAGGCACAGGATCTACCTGCGCCGGTGAACCGGAAGGCTGCCTTTGCTGGCACTTTTTATAATGGGAGCAAACAAGCACTGGAATCACAACTGATCCAGCTTTTCACCGGAGCAAGTCCCAAAGATCTTGAAGGAAATGTGCGCTGCCTGATCGTACCACATGCGGGATACAGCTACTCCGGGACTGTTGCAGCTTCGGCTTACAAAAGCATCCCGAAAGATGCGGAATATAAAAACATCTTCATCATTGCATCATCTCATCGGGAGTATTTCGAAGGAGCTTCAGTGTATTCCATCGGAAATTATCTGACACCCCTGGGTGAAGCAAAGGTAAACCGCCAGATTGCCAAAAAGCTCATTGCTGAGAATAAAATCCTCATTTTCAATCCGAAGGCCCATGACCGGGAACATAGCATCGAGGTTCAGGTGCCCCTGATTCAGCATCATTTTGAAAATACACCCCCCATCGTACCCATTGTGATCGGTTCATCCTCTGTAGCCACATCCCGGGATCTGGCAGCAGCTCTAATACCCTACTTCACACCCGACAACCTGTTCGTGATCAGTTCGGATTTCTCCCACTACCCCACTTACAATGAAGCGGTAAGAATCGATAAATCCACTGGTGATGCTGTGCTTAAAAATGATCCCAGGCATTTTTACAACACCCTGGGAAAGAACAGCAAAGAACCGGTAGAAAACCTGGCGACACCCTGTTGTGGCTGGAGTTCCGTAATGACCCTGCTCTATATGTCTGAGAAAGCCGAACAGATCTCCATGACTCCTATTCTTTACAGGAACTCGGGGGACAGTCCCATCGGGGATAAGGACCGCGTGGTGGGCTACTGGGCCATTGCCGGGAATGAACCCATAAAGGTTCAATTCCAACTGGATCTGCAGGAGAAAGAAGCCCTGCTCTCCATCTCCCGCCTTACACTGGAATCCTACCTCTCTACCAAAACTATACCGGTGATACCGGAAGATGAGATACCGGAAATACTGCTTCAACCCGCCGGTGCTTTCGTCAGCCTTTACAAACACGGACAGCTGCGGGGATGCATTGGCAACTTCCTCCCCGATGAACCGCTGTATAAGGTTGTGCAGGGAATGGCTGTGGCAGCTGCTACCAGGGATACACGCTTTTACCCTGTAGACGAGGGGGAACTGGAGAACATAAGCCTGGAAATTTCAGTACTGACTCCGCTCCGACAGATAGAATCCATTGAAGAATTCAAGCTGGGCCTACATGGAATCTACATGAAGAAGGATGGCAAATCAGGAACCTACCTGCCCCAGGTTGCGGCACAAACCGGGTGGGAAAAAGAGGAGTTCCTCGGGCATTGCGCCAGGGACAAGGCAAAAATTGGCTGGGATGGCTGGAAAGAGGCTGAACTCTTCGTATATGAAGCCATCGTTTTCGGAGAATCCCATTAACTACTGCCATGTAAATCCGCTCAATATTTCCGATATTACCAAGTCAACCTCAAACAATTGCTTTCCATGAAAAAAAGTCATCTCCTCCAGAATTTTCTATTCTGTTTGATTCTTATTTTAACAGCCACAGCTTGTAATCCAAATGCAAAAAAAGCAGAACAGCCTGAAGTGAAACGGTTTTTTGCAGAGACGAGTTTTTGGAATCAAGCGCTTCCCGAACATGTGGCAATTGACCCCCGGAGTGATCATTACATCAGTTTGCTCAAAAAGGACCACACACATCAAAACTTTGGCATCAATCTGACCAGATACACAATCCCTATTTATGAGGTTGACAGTACCGTGCCCTTTGTCAAAGTAGGCAATCATCCTGACTTTAATTTCAAACATCATCCCGATTTTGATGCGATGGGTGTTCCATTGCCTTCAAACCTGAAGCCATCGCCTGGAACCGATCAGCACGCAACAATAATTGATTGGAGCCGCATGCTCGCCTGGGATATGTTTCTGGTTGAAAAGGACAGCTCAGGTTTTTGGGTTTCCTGCACGGGTGTCATTGTTCCGCTGGATGGTCCCGGGATTTTCGATAAAGCCGATTTTCCAGTAAAGGATGATGAATCAATTCATCAGTACGGACCAAGCCGGGCGGCCGGTGTTCCTTCTTTTGCCGGAACGATCATGTATGATGAAATCAAGGCCGGAGAAATCAGGCATAAGCTAAGCTGCGCTTTAAGGTTTGTGGCTTACAAGGAATATGTTTATCCGGCGATCTGGACCGATGGCAATTTTAAGGGGGGCGTCCCGGAAGGATCCATTATTCAATTAGATCCCAAGCTGGATCTTTCAGGTTTTGATCTCTTGCCTGGTGAGCTGGCTGTGGCTAAAGCATTGCAGCAATATGGCATGGTGGTCGTAGACTTTGCTGCAGCCAATACTTTATATGGTGAAGGTTTGTGGATATACCCGGACAAATCCTGGGATGGACTGTTGCGTGAGAGAGAAGGTGGAATAATTGATATTCCGCTGGATCATTTTCGGGTGCTAAAGAATGACAATGTTCAGATAGGCGGCGACCGCTTCAAAGATTTCTTTCAGAACTTTTTAGAAGGATGGGAAAACAACTAATTCTTGATGACGGTGGTTAGGAAGGCTGCATCGCAGTTTTCTTTAAATTTGCTTTTACCTTTAACCTTTTACTTTATATGAGTAGTGGTCCCTATCATATAATCCCCCTTGGTATCCTGCTGATACTGACCTACATGGGAAGCCAGTTGTCGGTCAGGCTGCAACTGCTGGACAAGAACCGGCACAGGCAGATCTGGAACGTAGTCCTGCTGCTGTTCTTCCTGTCTTCTTCCATATTGGGCCTGTTCCTGGCCATCAAGGTCAACTACAAACTGAACATTCCCTGGATTGATCGGGCCATGCAATGGCATGTGGACATGGGTATAGGGCTGGCCTTTGTGGCCATATTCCACCTTATCTGGCACCTGGGCTACTACAAGAGGGCTCTTTCGGTCCGGCATCCGGTACATGAAGATGAAAACCTGGTCCCTTTCCTGGCATTCAAGCTGATCCAGGTGAGGATGCTCTTTATCCTCCTGGGTTTTATCACCATGATCACCCAGCTGGTCCTGCTCCGGGAGTATGTGAAATCCCTGCATGGAAATGAATTGGTCATAGGTCTCTTCCTGGCTTTATGGATGGTGGTAACCGCCCTGGGAGCGCGGGCCGGGTCGGCATACAAACCCAGAGTTTCGGAATCTTCCCTCTTGCGAACCCTCATTTTCCTGGCTACATACCCACTTATCATCTATGTATTGATGATTGTTCTGACCAGGTTTATTCTACCGCCTGGTCTGGTCCCGGGGATCCTCTCCTCCATCAGTTATATGGTGCTGATCATCCCCTTCACCCTGGTCTCCGGATTCCTCTTCTCCTATCTTACCAGGGCAGTGAAAGGACAGAAAGTGGACGCCACTTACTATATGCTCGATTCTTTGGGTGCCCTGGCCGGAGGAATCCTTTTCGGACTTGTGCTCGTATTCCTGTTTAATAATATCCAGGTCATTCTTCTGCTTTTCATCCTGACCACCGGTACACTGGTCGTTTTCTTCAGATACCCCGGGGGTAGCGCAGCCAGGATCACTTTAATCTTAACGGCTGTACTCATTTTCGGGGCAACCCTGTCTCCCGGTATCAGGAAAGGACTGGAAGGCCTGCGCTTTAAGGATGAGGTGGTCCTGGAAA
Source organism: uncultured Bacteroidota bacterium (assembly GCA_963735755.1). Classification (GTDB taxonomy): domain Bacteria; phylum Bacteroidota; class Bacteroidia; order Bacteroidales. The sequence goes on from CAVTME010000002.1 coordinate 43,628, forward strand.
CCAAAGACACGCCTCATGGCAATATCTCCTTTACCAGCCGCGATGGCCTCATTACGGGGTATCTGGACAGGAATCCGGTAATCAGTTCTTTTGAACCTGCCATTTGTGAAGAACAGGTCCACTACCCTGCCCTTCAGCGAGAGCACCCCGAATCCTTTCTCCTTATAGGTGGCGGACTATCGGGACTTGACACTGAAGTGGCAAAATATAATCCCACAATCTTTGATTACTGTGAAGCCAACCGGTGGATGTACAGGTTGGGGGAAAGGCACATACAGACCCAGGGCGGCCATCGTTTCGTGGACATGGATGGCAGGAGTTGGCTGGTCCGCTCAGAATTTGTGAGTTATGATGTGATCATCTCCACTGCCAAGGAGCCGCTGACCCTGGGCTGGAACCGATACTTCACGCTTGAATTCTACGCATTGGTTAAGTCGCATCTGAATCCCGGGGGTGTTTTCAGCATGCAAATGCCAGCCGGGGGAAACTACATCAATGATTCCGGAAGCGAACAACTGGGAATCACATACAATACCCTGAGAAAGGTATTTGAGCACGTGGCCATTGTACCCGGTTATGCTAGCTACTTCCTGGCCTCAGATGACGCTTTGTCACTCGATATACCTTCACTTCTGGTAGAAGAACCCGGTACAGACCGTCTATGTACATCCCGACTTCCTGGATGCATCAAGAATAAGCTTTGAAAGTGATCTCCTGTTGGAGCGGATAAAGGAGGTGAAGGGCACCATCAACAGTGATCTGCAACCTGCACTGTTCTTTAAAAGCCTAACGTCCTGGCATATTAAAACTGAGGGCAACAAGTTGTTTTACATAGGTTTACTAAGTTTATTTACACTGATACTTCTCTTGTTTTCATATTCAAGAAAATACACAGGTATGTTTGTGGTGGGTTTTACGGGATCCGGGATGCAGATCGTCATCATCATGGTGGTGCAGTCCTTCTATGGCTTTGCATACGTGGTGACTCCATTAATGATCACCCTGTTCATGGGTGGACTGGTATGCGGAACCGTGTTGTGGAAGGTGATCTGGAAAGACCCGGACAGCTATAAAACCACAATGATTATGTGGATCCTGGCCTTTGTAGCTGCTGGAGCTGTAGTCCTTCTCAAGATTGAACAACTCTTCCAGCAGCAATGGCTGGGGATGACCATACTGGGACTGCTTAATTTCATACCCGGAGCCGTGGTTGGCTCTGTATACGGAATCCTTTTGTCACAGAGAAGCACCAATGTAGCAGCAGGGGCCGGCCGTCTCTACAGTGCAGACCTGGCAGGAGCTGCCATGGGATGTGTGATCCCACCCCTCTTCCTGGTTCCCTTGATCGGCGTGTCCTCTACCTTTATCTTGTTCTGTGGAATCAATGTGGCTGCCGGATTGTATCTTCAATCAGGGAAAAAGAGGTGAAAGGGGAAAGGAAATAGGTAAAAAAGATAGGATGGATAGGATGGATAAGAGGACATTTCTAAAAACAGGAGTCTGTGGATTGGCAGGGGCTGTGTTGTGCCCAAACCATGCCATGGCGGAAAAAAGGCGGAGTATATTATCGCTTCCATCCAAACCATGGAAATGGAGCAAGGAGGCCATGTACCAGGTGGAGACACCCAGGGGGATCCGTTGCCAGATCTGCCCCAACGAATGCACCTTGGGTGAAGGCGAATTGAGTGATTGCCACAACCGCAGGGTGTACGACGGCATACTCTATACCATCGCCTATGGCAATCCATGCGCCATTCACATGGATCCCATTGAGAAGAAGCCACTTTACCATTTTCAACCGGGATCCACAGCCTTTTCTATTGCTACAGCAGGATGCAACCTGGCATGCCTGAACTGCCAGAACTGGACCATTTCGCAATCCTCACCCGAGGAAACAGAGAACTATGATCTGATGCCCGACCAGGTGGTTGCCCAGACACTCAAATACAACTGTTCCAGCATAGCCTATACCTATTCAGAACCCATAACATGTTATGAATATGTCCTGGACACCGGCAAAGTAGCACACGACGCTGGCCTGAAAAATGTACTGGTTTCGGCCGGGTATATCTATCCAGAACCCCTGCGCAATCTCTGCAGGGTACTGGATGGAGCCAACATCGATCTGAAATCAATGGACGACTCCATTTATCTGAAACTGAATGCCGGAAAATTGGAGCCGGTCCTGACTGCCCTGAAGATTCTCAAGGATGAGGGAGTTTGGCTGGAAATTACCAACCTGGTGGTTCCATCCTGGACGGATGACCTGGATATGATCAAAAGGATGTGCAGCTGGCTGTCAACCAATGGATTTACGGATACTCCCTTGCATTTCAGCAGGTTCCATCCACAGTACAAACTCGAAAGATTGCCCGCAACTCCTTTAAAAACACTGGAACATGCCAGGAATATAGCCCTGGCGGAGGGATTACAGTTCGTGTACATTGGGAATGTCCCGGGCAATATCGCTACCCATACAATGTGCCCATCCTGCGGCAAGATAGTGATAGAACGTTCAGGTTATAAAGTGAATAAAAACCTGGTTGATGCGGAATCAAAGTGCAGCCTTTGCCGAAAGGAGATTCCTGGCGTCTGGAACTGAACCCTTTCTGAAAAATGGTGTTATAATGAGTATACATAAGCGCATGAGAACAGCATTGGCAATCATACTCCTCTTCCCGGCTTTGGCCGTTTCAGCACAGGAAGTCCAGGAAAAGAAGAAAGAGATAAAAACCACCATTATGGATTCCGAACAATATAACAAGCTCAATGAGTTTGAACGGTATGTGATACTTCAAAAGGGCACGGAGAGGCCATGGACCGGCAAATATGTAGACCACAAAGAAACAGGTGTATATGTCTGCAAGCGGTGTAATGCTCCCCTTTACAGGTCTGAAGACAAATTCGACGGACATTGCGGCTGGCCCAGCTTTGATGATGAGATTAAAGGGGCTGTTAAAAGGGAGCCCGATGCCGATGGAACCCGGACTGAAATCCTCTGTGCCAATTGTGAGGGTCACCTGGGCCATGTTTTTTTCGGGGAAGGATTTACTCCGAAAAATACCCGTCACTGTGTGAATTCAACATCCATGGATTTCATTCCAAAAGAGTGATACGGTTGGCAGCACCCTTAATTTTTCTTATATTGACAGGTCCAACTTAAACAAACCACAACCTAACTAAGAAAGCATGGGAAAAGGTGATAAAAAAACCCGTAGAGGCAAACTATTCAGCGGCTCTTACGGAGTACTGCGACCCCGCAAAAAACCAAGTTCATTCAGTGTAGTCTCCCCGACCAGGAAATCCCCGGTTAAAACAGAGGAAGAACCCAAAGCCAAAAGTCCGGCCCCAAAAACAGAGGCCGAACCAGTAGTTGAAACCCCACCCGTGGCTGAAGCTGAGCCCATAGTTGAGGCTCCGACACCAGAAGAACCAAAAGCTGAAGAGGAACCCAAAGCTGAGGTCACCCCTGAAAAGCCTGTTGTTGAAGAAACTCCAAAAGCTGAAGAAAAACCGGAAGCTACCGAGGAGAAGAAACCTGCAGCTAAAAAGCCTGCAGCCAAAAAACCAGCTGCCAAGAAGCCCGCTGCCAAAAAACCAGTTGCCAAAAAAACGGAATCCAAACCCAAAGAGGAAAAAACCGATAAAGGCAAACCCAAAGAGGAGGCAGGAGATAAGGAGTAGAGGAATGAGGGATGTTTGCCATACTTGATATTGAGACCACCGGGGGCAGTCCGGCATCCGAAAAAATCACAGAGATTGCAATTTACTTTCATGACGGGCAGAAAGTCGTGGATGAGTGGTCAACTTTGATCAATCCGGAGAAGAATATTCCCTATTTTATTACTGGCCTGACTGGCATAAGCAACGAAATGGTTGCCTCTGCTCCCAGGTTTTACGAAGTGGCCAAAGAGATTGTTGAACGCACTGAGGACCACACCATTGTCGGTCACAACGTTAACTTCGATTACTCATTTATAAAGAGTGAATTCAAGCGGCTTGGTTTCAATTTCGACCGGAAAACCCTTTGTACAGTAAAGCTTGGACGTAAGTACCTTCCAGGGCACAAATCCTACAGCCTGGGAAAGCTTTGCAAAGAGCTGGGCATTCAGATTCACGACAGGCACCGGGCCGCCGGGGATGCACTGGCCACTGTAAAATTGTTTGAGATGTTGCTCGCGCAACAAAAGGGAAACGGGGAGTTTGCCCAGATCTCAGAACCCGCCGGCAGGTATAAAAACCTGAACGAGCATCTCACTGTCAATGACATAGAAAACCTACCCGAGGAGTGTGGAACTTACTATTTCTTTGATGACAAGCAGCAACTGCTCTATATAGGAAAAAGCAAGGATATCCGCCACAGGGTTCTCTCCCACCTGGGAAATGCCAAAACGAAAAGAGCCCTGGAGATGAAACAAAGAATTCATTCCATCTCATTCGAACTTACAGGAAGTGAGCTGATTGCTCTTTTAAAGGAATCCAGGGAGATCAAGGATCAGAAACCCATGTACAACAGGGCACAGAAACGATCTTCCTTTTACTGGGGTTTGTATACCTCCAGGGATGATTTCGGGTACATTACTTTCAGGCTGCAGAAGATTTCCGAAACAGCAGACGACCCGGTTACATGCTACAACAATAAAAAGGAGGCCCGGGAGGCAGTTACCCGGATGGTAGAGAAAAACTGGCTTTGTCAGAAGTTAAGCGGGCTGTACCAGACCGACGGGGCATGCTTTCATCACTCCATCAGGCAATGCAATGGAGCCTGTATCCAGGGTGAAGCTGTGTCTGCTTACAACAAAAGAGCAGAGCTTTTACTTGATAGTCTGAAACTGGATCGGGGAAATGTATTGATTATCGACAAGGGCAGGTCGCACGATGAGAGAAGCCTTGTGCGAATCGAGAAGGGGATGTATATGGGATATGGATATATTTCGGTGAATGATACCTACCTCAGTATAGACCACATGCTGGAATGCATCAAACCGGAGCTGGACAACCGGGATATCAGGCAAATCCTCAAGAACTGGCTTAAAAACAACAAGGTTGAGAAAATGCTTTACTATTGAAGCCCTTTCTTTCCTAAGGAAGTTCCTCCAGCTCCCCCAGATTCTCCATACCCGGAATATCAAGGCCAGAAGCAATGCTTGATAGACTCTCCAGGTCTATGTCACCTGTAATGGCTATCAATACATCATCAGAGCCACCACTTACGATGAGCAAAAACTCGGTAATCTTCCCTCCTTCTTCCCTGGCCAGGAACAATACCTCTTCTTCCTGGTCTTTTACTTTCATCATCTCCTGGTATTCTGACCTGGGTAGCATATCCAGCAACTCTTTCCCGAAAGCCACCGATCCATCTCCATCCTGCGTGAGGATCCTGATGGATTTGATCCCCGTGGTAGCTTTCTTGAATTCATTGTAATCAGGGTCATCTACCTCCAGGCTGTTCAACAGGTTGAACATAAAACTGGAGATATAAACGGTGGTATACCCATCCTTGCCACTGTATTTATCAAATACTTTGTCCACAGCAGAACTCTGTCCGTATGCAAGCACTCCCATCAGGATGATCGCCCCTGCAATTATTGTCCGTTTCATGATATGTTGTTTTATATTTTTCACTTTTCTAATTGTTAATCTCACTTACTCTCTGCAACTGTCCCAGAAGGATTAATTCCCGGCTCCCTTTATTGATCTTTGATAACGATTTCAAAGGATCTGTGGTGGTCTTGCTCACCTGTTGCATATGTTTTAGTTCACTGGTACCATAATTCAGTTTATCAGAAACATAGGCCAGGGTTCGTTTTGCCTCTTCATAAGCTTCCATGGGATCCTCATAGGTATCTGTATCCTGAAAACTTGCATAATTGACCGCATCATCGGTTCTTAAGAAAAAAACATATACCGCGATCAAAGCAAGCAAGCCTGCTGCCAGACCGGAAAGCGAGTATATGGATATCCGTCTTGTTCTCACCTCTTTCCGTTCAACCCTGTCAATGGTGTCCAGTATCTTTTTATTCAGGTCCCTGGGAACAGCGATGCTTTCATCCGCTGAACCGAATGTCTCAAATAGCTCCCTGTCCGGGAGAAGCTCCTCGGGAACGGTAGTGGAGGAGAAATAGTCCTGTAACGCTTTCTCCTCCTCCAGGGTAGTTTCTCCCTGGTAGAACCGCTCGAGCATCTTACGTACTTTTTCTATGCTTTCCATGAGGAATACTGTTTTTCTAACATTTCACGCATCTGTTTCCTGGCCCTTGAAATGCTTACGCGTATGGCGTTCACATTCATGTTGACCATCTCGGCAATCTCGTCATACTCCTTCCCTTCCAGGTGTCTCAGATGGACCAGCGACCGCTGTGGTTCGGGCAGTGCTGCGATGAGGGTGTGTAAAACCTCTGCCTCTTCCTTTCTTTCAAGAGTGTCGGAGGGTGTTTCTGAATATTCATCACCTTTGATCCTTTCCGAATGTATCGCTGTCTGGTTCACTTTCCTGCGCCGCAGGCTATCCAGGCATAGATTTCGGGTGATTCTGATGGAGAGTGCTTCGGTGCTGTTGTACTTTTCCAGCTCACCCCGCAGTCCCCACAGTTTCAGATAGACCTCCTGAACAATGTCCTCTGCCTCCTCCCGGTTTCCCATCAGGCGGTAAGCCATCCGGTAGATCCGGTCGCTGTAAGGCATTACCAACAGCTTAAATTCAGAGGACTTCATAAATTTTCAGTAATTCTAAGAACCTAAAGTTAGGGATTTCTACAAATCCAGGTCAATGTCAATATCATCACCAAATGATTCTGCCAATCCTTCCAGGTCATTCATATTGAAATTACCTGTAATGTAGATCAATACATTGTCATCTCCTCCTACGATGAGAAGGAATTCCAGAACCTGGGCATCTTCAGCCTTCATCCACATGCGAACTGTTTCATCTCCGTCGTCAACAGTTATTACCTCTGTAAGACCATCGGTTTTCAGTTCACTCTTGATTTCATCGTAGAAATTTACTCCTTCAAATGCATCATCATCTTCAATGGTCAGGATCTTCACGCTGGCTACTTTGTCAAAAGGTATTTCACTGTTATCGAGTTCATCGATATCCATGGCTTTCATCACCTGGAATAGTTCCGGGCTGATCTGGACAGTGGTAACGCCTTCTTTCCCTTTGTATTTGCTAAAAAGCTTGTCTACTGCACTGTTCTGTGCCATCAGAAAGGCCGGAAGTGCTACTGCAATAAGGATTAAAACGATTCTTTTCATGATTTCCTGTTTTGATTTTTAATTCAATTTAATACTGATATCTACACGGAAGACGCACTTGCTAAAACTTCATTACAGGAAATGGCGAACTTTTTTTTTCAGGAAGGGTTTATGTATATGAAGGGGCTGCTTCAACAAGCCCTAAAAAGTGTTTGCAAAAAAACATATTGTTGTTATCTTTGCATCCGCTTTTACAGCGATTGACAGGATGACTCAGTAGCTCAGTTGGTAGAGCACATCCCTTTTAAGGATGGGGTCCTGAGTTCGAACCTCAGCTGAGTCACCACCAAGGAAAAACCCCGATCAGAAATGGTCGGGGTTTTTTAATACTTGAAAAAAGCGCTACCCTATCTCAGCGCATCAATTTGATAATCTTCTCAGTTATCACAAAGTCTTTCGACCTGATGGTTATGAAATAGATGCCATTCTGGAAGGAGGAGAGGTCGATCTGCTGAGAGTTTCCTAACATTTCTACATAAAGTATCTGTTGGCCATTCAGGGAGGTGATATGTATTGAGTAGTGGTCGGGGTATTCTGTTTCGATGGTCAGGAAGGAATTTGTTGGGTTGGGATAGATTTTCAGCTCAGAAAGATCGGATGCTTCAGTATCGATTGTGCATTCTGTGGTGAAACTGACATTGGGACTGCCATCCCTATCCAGGTCAAAATCGACAGGAGGAAATGGCATAACCCATACGCAAACTTGCGTCAGAGTAGGCATAAAACTAATATCCAGGTCTTTATAAAACAATATATCATTTGCCAGATTACTATTATTCGATAGGTCCAGATAGGTCAATTGGTTTTCGCCACATTCCAGGCCCATCAGTGCTGAATTTTGAGACACATCCAGGGTGGTTAAAAGGTTATCGCTGCAATTCAGACCTTCCAGTGCGGAGTTTTTGGAAAGATCCAGCTCAGTTAAAAAATTGCTACTACAATCCAATTCTTCAAGTGTATAATTTTCAGATACATCCAGACTTGTAAAGAGATTATCATTACAATCTAGTAACGCAAGTACCTGATTATTTGATATGTCGAGCTCGCTAATCTGATTTGACCAGCAATAAACACTTCGAAGGGCTGGGAGCATGGTAAGATCCAATGAGGCAATCTCATTGGCTGAACATCCCAGGTATTCTATTTTGACATTATTTGATATATCAAGGTCTGGCACCTGATTTACACTGTAAAACAGCACCCTTAATTCTGTGTTTTTCGTCACATCAAGACTGGTAAATTCATTTACACTGCCCCACAGTTCTTCCAGCAGGACATTCTGTGACAGATCCAGCGTGCTTAATTCATTCCATCCACAATCCAATTCCGTCAGCTCAATGTTCTTGGTTATATCCAGAGCTTTCAACTCATTCCCCTCGCAGTCCAGATCCGTCAGCTTCAGGTTATATGAAATATCCAAAGTGCTTAATTTATTTGACGCGCAGGAGAGCGTTTCCAGATTAACAAAGGCCTCAACTCCTGTCAGATCAGATATTTCGCTGTCTGAAACATTTAATTCCTGGACAGACTCAGCCTCTTCATGGCTAATCACACTATCCCCATTGGTATCTACTCCTTCCTCAATAAGTGCATACAGGAAATTCAGATCCACAATATGAACAGTATCTATTTCCTGGACAGGGGGAGCCCCGGTGGGAGTTGCAGTCCAGCTCACATCTATAGGGTCGCATGGGGCTTTATCGTAGGTATACGTGCCAGAACATGATTTTCCATCTGCAGAAAAAGTTCCATTTATAGCACCTGTACTGCCATCCCAGGAACTTCCAATATCTCTAGAGAATGATCTGTTGGAAATACTTACACCGTACGAGTAGGTGGTCATAGAACCTGAACAACTCCCGGAGAATGTGAGCTTAATACTCAGCGTATCAAGTTTTGATTGCTGACTGACATAAAACTTCACATCACCGCTGGAAGTAGACCATGATCCCGTCTGTATAGATTGACTGACCATGCTGGTGGGTAAACAGAACAATAAAGTGATACATTGACTCAAAAGAAAGCTTCTGATATTCATGATTGTCGGGTTTTGATTTAATGGTAGTTGATATCAATGAGACGTATAATCAAAACAATATGTTGACGGTTAATAACTTACATTTTCTTTAGAACAATAGCTTGCCCGGCCTTTGCTGAAAAGGGTCAGAAATGGAAAAAGAAGGAAAAATTAACTGCATTGAAACTGAGACCGGCTCCAAACGTACCTTCGCCATCAGTGGTAGTAAAATCAATTAAAGTAGTTTTTACATGTTTTTAAGCACTTGATTATTAGAGCTTTTATATTAAGAAACATAGCTAAGTTAAAAAAGCAGAATATCAGGACCAAGCATTCATACACTTTTCTGCTCAACAACACAGAAAGCAGACTCCCCATGAGCGCTTATGAAAAAACTTCGTTAATTCGCCTGTTATCCATTGTCTGCATGGACAAATAGTCTTAAATTGTAGTTTAATTTTCAAAAACTCATAAAATGAAAGCAAAAGGAATCCTGCTGGCTTTGGCTGTTATCCTGATGGCAACACCCTCATTCGGCCAAAAGATAAAAGTTACAGAAGGAAAAGTCAATGCCCTGGAGGGTGTGACGAAAATGAAAATTGTATATGACTACTCCAATCTGGGTGTGGGAAAGTTCGAAGTAGAAGATGAATACATTGCAGAGAAGGTGACTGAGATGAATGAAGATGAAGCAGGAACAGGGGATGAGTGGAAAGAAGCGTGGTTCAATGACAGACCCACCCGGTATGAGCCGAAGTTTGAGGAGTTGTTCTCCAAGTACGCCCCCTTCATTGAAGCTGGACAGGAAACCGATGCAGAGGTAATCATGCACATTCATACCACTTTCATTGAACCGGGTTTTAATGTTGGAGTAGCCCGCAAACCAGCTTCAATTAACCTGGAGGTTACTTTTGCGAAAGGCGATGCGGGGTTGGTTAAATTGGACATCCTGAATGCACCGGGATCTGGAGGGGCTGGTTTTGATTTTGATGCAGGTTTCCGGATCTCAGAAGCCTATGCCAAGGCAGGTAAATCCCTGGCCAGGTACCTTGAAAAAAACCTGCAATAGCAGTTTTTCACTTCAAGGCTTTTCCGGTCATGGGAACAAAGCGGACCGGATATTTGGCATGACGGGTGATCCGGCCATTCCTGTCTTTTTTCACAAGCACCAGGTATTGGGTTCTGTATGGCTTGCCAACGGGGATCACTATTCGGCCGCCCGGTGCAAGCTGCTCGATCAGCGGTTCGGGGATCGCATCCGGCGCACAGGTAACTATGATTCTATCGAAAGGGGAATGTACGGGGCCAGCCCTCATAGCCGTCCCCTATCTTTGCATGGATTTTTGAATATCCCAGCAGTGCCAATAATGCAGCCGCCTGTTCACCAAGGGGCTGAATGATCTCGATGGTATACACGTGATCACACAACTCTGCCAGGACGGCAGCCTGGTACCCGGAGCCCGTGCCAATCTCCAGTACCCTGTGATCCCTTTGGATGTCTAGTAATTCAGTCATGTGTGCCACGATCACGGGTTGGGATATGGTCTGGCTGTGTCCAATGGGAAGTGGTGCATTAAGGTAGGCCTCACTCCTGTATTCTTCAGGAACAAACATATGCCTGGGAACCCGCCGCATGGCTTTCAGAATCATGGGGTCTTTGACCGGCTGGTAGGGATAGTTCTCTATTCCGGTCTTCACCAGTGCTTCTCGCTCTTCCACTCTTTCAGAAAAAGCAGGATGGAGGGACTGGTTCAGGGAAGTATCCTGCGCAGCCATTGTCAGTCCCGTCAATGTGAGCAAGAGGACCACCTGTGAGATTGTATGTTGCTGCGTGTGCATCGTTCTACATCAGGACGTTTACAGTAAACTTTTCATTGAGGTGTCGATCAATGTGCGAAGTACCTTTTTGTTCACATCATCCAATTGTTTGATATAAAGACAGCCTTTCCCCTTCTTGTGCATCAACAGAAGTTGGTTTTGTCTTGTTCTCAGCCATCATATTTCTCCTTTTATAGAAAAACCGTGCAGGCAAACAAATTGTTCATCGCTTCATAATAAGGAGCTGTTTTTTCGAGTTTAATATGAATAACTTTGGCACTAATATTGATAGTTCAAACAACATGAAAACATTCAGGCCACTATATTATATTCTTTCAATACTTCTTCTCTTTCAAACTTCCTGTGACTGGCATCCTGACGGCCCTGACCTTCCCCGGGATGTTCGGATTCTGAACCACTGGATCTGGGACGGTTTAAACGATGCTTATCTCTGGGAGGCCTATATCCCCGATCTGGATCCTGATTTCCAGGAGGATCCAAAAGCGTACTTCTATGACCTGCTCTATACCGAAGATAAATATTCCTGGATCGTAGACGATTTTGAAGAACTTGCAGCCATGTTCGACGGCGTTGAACTGGTCACCGGGGTCTCTGCAAGACCCGGATATCTAAAAGATTCCTCCGCTTTTGTCTCTGTGGTAGAGTACATAACGCCTGATTCCCCTGCTGCTGATGCCGGATTAAAAAGGGGGGATATCATCATTGCCATCGACGGGCAAACCCTTACCGCGGAAAACTATCGCAGCCTCTACTATCAGAATACAGCCACGCTTGAATTCGGTGAGTGGAATGGAACGGATGTGATACCTTCAGGCAAGAAGGTAACGCTCACAGCCATTGAACTGAATCAGAACCCCATCATTCACAGCGAAATCATTGATTACCAGGGCATGAAAACAGGATACCTGGTATACACCCAGTTTACCACCGGGAAGGATGATGAATGGTATAATGAGTTGAACAAGGTGTTCGAGGAGTTTATCAACGCAGGTGTAACCAATGTGGTCTTTGATCTCAGATACAATCGCGGTGGCAGCCTTGACCAATCAGCATACATTGCCAGTACCCTGGCACCCAGATCGGTCATGGAGAATGGTGAAATTTATCTGAACCTGGTATGGAATAATCGCTATAATCAGTACTGGAAAGATAGTGACCTGGATAAAGACGGAAAGGACGATGGTGAAGATTCAGAGCAGCTGGTGATTAAGCTGCCCGAAAGCGCCCTGAACCTGAACCTGTCCAAAGTCTACTTCCTGACCACCAGAAGCACCGCATCGGCTTCTGAATCGCTGATGACCGGCCTGTACCCCTACATGGATGTGGTTCAGATCGGGACCACTACCTACGGGAAGTGTTACGCTTCCGTTACCATTGACGACTGGGTAGATCCCAAACGGCATACCTGGGCCATGCAGCCCATTGTGCTGAAGTACGCCAATGCCAATGGATTTACGGATTTTGTGAACGGGATTGATCCCGATTTTGTTGTTCCCGATTACCTGCTTGATGCTGAACCCCTGGGAAGCCTCCAGGAAGCCATGCTGGCCAAAGCACTGGAAGAGATTACCGGAGTATCTCCCTCCCTTAAAAGTACGGGGACACAGGACCTGAATTTTCATGCCATGCCCGTTGAGAAAAACAGAATGGTGGAACGCAGGATCAGCCTGCCTGGCGTGACTTCAGAACTGCCTTATTAATTCTCTTTGCCAGTCCAGGCCCTTCGTAGATAAAGCCGGTATAGAGTTGGATAAGGGTGGCACCGGCTTCAAGCATATTGAGTCCGTCCTCTACACTCATAATCCCACCTACAGCAATGATGGGAAGTTTCCCTCCGGTTTTTTGATGCACATACCGCACTACCTCCAGGCTGCGCTTGGTGATGGGGGCCCCGGACATGCCCCCGTTTCCAATGGCTTCTATGGTTTCGCTGGAAGTTTTCAAGTCCATCCCGGCGGATGGTGGTGTTGGTGGCCACAATCCCGTCAATCTTCAGTTTCTCAACAATCTCAAGGGTTTCATCCAGTTGTTTGTCGTTCAAATCAGGAGATATTTTCAAAAGGACCGGCTTCTTTTGATCCATCTCCTCCCTGATCTCAAGGATCCGGCCCAGGATCGCTTCCAGGGATTCCTGGTCCTGCAATTTGTGCAGGTCTGTGATGTTGGGACAGCTTACATTCACTACAAAATAGTCAACACCATGATAGATGGCCCTGAATACAGACTCATAGTCGGCCACAGCATCCTCGTTGGGGGTAAGGGTGTTCTTTCCAATGTTTCCTCCTAAAACGAGCCCTTTGGGCCTATTTTCGCCCAATTTCGCAGCTACAGCATGGGCACCCTTGTTGTTAAATCCCATCCTGTTGATCAGTCCACGATCCGCAGGGATCCGGAAACTGCGCGGGCGGGGATTTCCAGCCTGGGCCAGGGGCGTAACCGTACCTACCTCAATAAAAGAAAAACCAAAGGCGTAAAACTCCCGGTAAATCTCGGCATTCTTGTCAAATCCGGCTGCAAGTCCCACGGGATTGGAGAAGGTCATTCCAAGGAAGTCGGTATTCAGCGCGCTGTTCCTGATATGGAAGGCCCTGTGAAGGAACCATCTGATTCCCGGTATTCGAAGGGTTATACGCAGGAAACTAACCAGCAGGGTATGAATGGATTCGGGGGATAAAAGAAAAGCAGAGGGCGTACAAACAGGCGATACATCAATTTTTGCCTGCAAATATACATAGATTTCTATTGTTCCGGTTTATAGGTAGCGAATGTATCATCATCATAGAAAATCATCACCTGCACTACCTTCCGGTCCTTGGGCTGGTCTACCACAAAATCGCTTGTGCTTCCTTTTTGAAGCGCTGTTGTCCCGGCCTCTTTGTTTTCCACGATACCCGCTGTCGGAACACGCTCCTGCCTGACGTCGGGATCAGCAGACAGAACCGGATCCTCCTCCGCTGGGCCAAACAATTCTGACTGAACCTCGTCCCATATGTTCATACATGGTACCCTCGCCAAGCATCAGCCAATCGGCCTTTAACCCGGGAAAAGCTTTCAGGGTTTTCTGCAGAAAATCAAAACTGGGTTTGTTCCTGCCGGATAAAACGTGGGAAATACTGCTTCGCTGAACACCGATTAAATCAGCGAATTTAGATGGAGAGAGATGTTCCAGGTCCAGTAACTGCAATAGACGCTCTTTCATGGCTAAAAACTTATTTACAAATGTAACTAATTATCTGTTGCCATATGTAACTTATGTAATGATTACATTTGTAAATTATGTACTGATATAGCAATTATAGTTTATTTATCCCTTCCCGTAGAAATTTTGATCCAGATGGAGACTCAATGCATTGTACTTGTGTATAATCAAATTAGCTTATAATTATACAAACCAATATCCACAGGTATTATAAGGCCCTATTGATGGTTGTATGAGCGCTTAAACAGTGCAAAACAGGCTTTATTTGGGCCCAAATTACACTTCAGAGTATTACCTAAACAAAAATATAGGTGAAATTATTTAAATATCTGGTATTTATATTGTTATAAGTATAATGTAACAATCTGATACCTGATTCAAACTGAATCTTGCATAATAATTGGTATTATCACTTGATATAATTCCTGTAAATACTTGGTTATGTATATTTTAAATAATATATATGTTAAACTGAAAGTAGTGCATATTTCGATTACATATGTAACCACATTGGGGCCCTGTTTCTGTAGTGTATTGTAAACTATTGGTGTATTTTTACCTGGTTACAAATGTAATATCACTGAATTGGTTTACATTTGTAACGTTTGTTCGCTGCCTTTTCGGGATCGTATTTTTCACTTCTGTAAATGCATTCAGAGCGATTCCAGTGAATCTACCATACCAAAGCAAACCTTCCTCCTACCCTTCATCCATAAGGAGTTACAAAAGTTAATTCCTTCTCATCTCCTGATTTTGATTTTTCCTTCATATTCCCCTGCCCTGCCCCCTTACCTGGAAAATAAGCTGTTCTCAGCGTGTTAAAGAAGGGGGAATTTGATATAAATACTTGGCAAGTAAAAGATTACATACCGATTACATTTTCTGCGCAAAAGAATCATTCAGACAGAAACAGTGTATATCCTGAGAATTTAGCCCAATTCACCCTCACTACGGGCCACAATGGATGCAACGGTCGAATCACCTGTAATATTCACTACAGTCCGCAGCATGTCCAGGGGCCGGTCCACGCCAAGGATCAGCGCCAGTCCTTCTACGGGGAGACCCACCGAGTTCAGGACGATAATAAGCATCACAATGGATCCGCTGGGAATCCCGGGAGATCCGATGGAGGCAAGTGTGGCTGTCAGTATGATGGTAAGCTGCTGAATCAGGGTCAGGTCTATGCCAAATACCTGTGCGATAAATACAGCAGCGATGGCCTGGTAGCAACTGGTGCCATCCATATTGATGGTCACCCCTACCGGCAAAACAAAGTTGGCAATGGGTTTGGAGACTTTCAGTTCATTGGTCACCTGCTTCAATGTCACTGGTAGGGTAGCTGCACTGGAACTGGTGGTGAACGCCACAAGCTGCGCCGGAAGAATCGCTTTGAGGAAATCCCTTATGCGGGTTCGGGTGAACAACCTCATCAGGAGTGGGTACAATCCGAGGATCAGGATAAACAATCCAACGATCACTGTAATCATATACATTCCCAGTGCAGTGAAAATATCCGCATCTCCGGAGAAGTCCACCACAAGGGCTGCCATCAGCGCGAAAACTCCAATGGGAGCGAAACCGCATGATCAGGTCCACAATCTTCAGAATGACATCATTCAAACCGTCAAAGAAATCCTTGACCACCTCTGTTTTTCCACCCGGAACCAGCACCAGGGCTATGCTGAACAGGATGGCAAAGAATATGATCTGCAGCATTTTAGAATTATCTCCTGCCGCATGAAAGAAGTTTTCCGGAATCATATCTTCAAAGAAATGTAGCGGCGACTGCTTTTCAATCTCCTGAGCAGATTCCTGTTTGAGTTCAATCTGACCACTGAATTTCTGCCGGTATTGTTCCTGCTTCTCATCCGGAAATACATCACCAGGCTTCAGGATATTTACCAGGGCCAGTCCAACTGTGGTCGCAAAAACCGTTGTCATGATATAGATGACGATGGTCTTATACCCAATCCTGGAGAGCTTGGTAATATCTGTCAGGCTTGAAATGCCTTTAACAAGTGAGACAAAGATTAAAGGTACAGCTATCAGCTTCAGTAATTTAAGGAATATGGTTCCCCAGGGTTTGACCCAGTTGCCCGTGAAATCTTCAAGGTTTATCCATACCGAGATCAGCCCCCAGAGGATTCCCAGTCCCATTCCAATAAAAATCTTTGCCCAGAGTGGTAATTTCTTTAGCATATATCCCAATTGAGTGTTTCTATTTTCAATGAACAAATATAGCAGAAAGTGCAAAGGATTACCGGCCCTACCGGAGCAATGATTTCAAATCATTGTAACATGATCTCATTTAGCTCATATAAGCGATAATGCCCGAATGATTCGTCGGGGTCCTCCTCAATGATTTTTGCATAGGTTCCAATCTGATCATTGATCATCCATAGTTTCCTGAGCAATCCCGATGGCGCAATAGCTTCCAGCACAGTGCACTCGAATGCACCGGCAGCTGTGGTAACCTGCTCCACTCCAATAATTCTGTAGGTATCGCCACCTAAGGGGTACAGGGGCTCTGCGTAATCTGCATCCTGATATAATTCGGCATCTTCGGGAAGGGTATACCTGTCATAACCATGAAAAATATTATCAATCACAAACCCTTCTTCTTCCAGTGTAGCATGTACATCAGCAACCAGTTTTTTGCTTTCAAAAACTTCAGAACCACGAATCAGCGTGGAATAGTTATATACAAGTTGCCTTACTTCCAGCAGGCCGGTTTTCATTTCTGACCAAGATCTCCAGGGTAAGTTTGCCTCATCAGCTTCATACTTATAATCCCCATCTTCCGTGTAAAAATCCCTTTCGCTAAAAGAGAGTCGTTCAATTTTGGCAGCATGGTGAACCATCCTTTTTCCTTCGAAAATCCGCCCCTTGTTTTCCATCCGCAATTTGTCTTCTTCAATGATCAAAAGCCTATTTTCACCTTGGAAGAGATCCTCCCCCCGAAGCCCAATCATAACGAGCGACATATCCTGGTCCTGGAAAATCCATGTACCTCTCGATCTGGCCTCATAAGCCTCTCCCTTCTCAATGATGGTAAATACATCGGGAGCTTTGAAGGTGACAATCATTCGTACATCGGGATGGGGAGCATCTTGAAACACCCAGGTTCCCAGGAGCCCTGATAATTTGTTGCCAGCGGCAATCTCAGTTATATTGATCTTTTGGTAAAAAAGTTTTGCACCATCTTTTTCGAGCACCAGCTCCTGCTCAGAAAGACTGAAAACCCTTCCCTTTCCGTTTAACTCTTTGCTGAATTCCGAATTCAGTATCAGTGTTTTGCTGTTTTTTTTGTATTCCCAGGTTCCGGCCTCCACTCCGCTTACGAACATCGCTCCATTCTCTTTAAAATTGCTGATAAAATGGGGATGGTGTACTTCGCCACCAACTTCAACTCTGGTCAACAGCCAACTCCCGGTAGGCATCGTGTTCTGTGCATAACAACTCCCAAAAATCGAGATAAGAACCAGGGTTAACCGCAGTGACTTTCTCATGATACTTTCAACAGATTAGTTGATTTTAAAGTAACCGAAATTCGCCTGCATTCGCTGCATCAGCAGGCAATAAGTTTTAAAAAATTCCATACAGAAAAGCTGGGTTGTGATTAAGCGTTAGCGGTCGCTTGTTTCTGAAGGTCTTTTCCGAATGAATTTATCCGGCATTTTTGAGCTTGATCAGGTGGGAAGAAAGCTTTCCTGGTGACATTCCGATTTGGGCCCGGAGGAAAGTAAAATCGGACTTCTCAACCGTCAAAAAGATAGATAAGCAACAACAATCTACCAGGTTCGTGAATGCTACGGTCAACTTCCTTAATCATTAGTTTATTTGAATTATATAAATTACTCATTTTCTATTCTATATAGATTCAGAAACCTTCTTAGAATTACAGCGCCTGACAGGAAGATGATGCCTCCTGAAATACAAGCTGCAGCGGGGATTCCATGGTGCAGTCCCCATCCTTTCATGAACAGGTATTCAAAGAGGACAAAGCTGATAAAAACAAGGATGCCATAGCCGAAAAACCTGATAGCCTTCAGTAAAGCTCCCGACACGGTAAACATAATCAGGAAAACAAGGCCCAGGGGAATGGACAACTGATAAGAACCAAACATATCCCAGATCTCCAGATTGATGGCATAGGATCCGGCAAAAATCAGGAAGATGAATACGTTGACAAAGAGGAGAATCAGTGACATCCTGATTCTCTTGTCCCTGTGCAGCAAAACCAATCCAGCCCTGGGAAGGGTGATTTGTCTCTTGAGCCAGATGACCAGCAAAACCTCCAGAAAATAGAAGGAGAGAAATACAATCTGCCTGAGTCCTGCTCCCATTTCCAGTGCATCAAAGATGGGAATAAGGCCGAAGGTGATCACCATAAGTCCGGCAAGCATATCAAACAGACCATCCTGGTGCAGGTACAGCAGCAATCTTTTATTCATGTCCCTGGTGGGAGAAGCTGGATCTAATACCATTTCATTGAGTTTGTGCGACAATTTAGTCTGCCCTACAAACTTACGAATAATCAACGCACTGAGTACTGAGTACTGAGTACTGAGTACTGAGTACTGAGTACTGAGTACTGAGTACTGAGTACTGAGTACTGAGTACTATGTACTGCGATAGTCAGTACTTTCGAATATTCTGTCAGCCGAACCTGCAATAAAACCACTGAAAAGCTTGCCATCACTGTTATTGTACCTTTTCGCAAACTCGTAATAGCAGGCGGGAACACGGTATACCCCCTCCTTAAAGGCAATGTCAACCTGATCAGCCAGCGTGGAAGACTGCTCGAGCATCTGCCCGGGAGTCCCTTTTACCTCTCCCCCTGAACTATTCAAAGGAAATCCTTCTGATTTCAGAAAAGCGTTTACCTGTTCAATAGTCGCATAATCCTTCAGGTGATTGATGCTCACTGTGAAATGGTTGGCTCTAAAACCGAACACATAAAGCCAGGCAGCATACTCCGTTTCCTCCCGAAGCCTGCTGTAAACGTCATAACTTAAAGGATTGAACAGTGATCCCCTGTATATTAATTCAGGCGATTCAAGCTCCGATTTGGGCAAATCATCAAGGAGCTTAAGCACAATTGCCCGAAGTGAATCAGAAAACTCGTTGAGCATCAATTCACTGATAAACACACGGGGAGCTTCCGGATCACCTGGAAGTTCAAAGTGCCTGGCCCTTAATTTTTTGGCCTCAAAATGATACGCCCCTTTTGGCTCGAACCCGGCCTCAATAAACGGTCTGGCCAGAACATCAATTCCAACCCTGGGATCATCAAAAGTGCGAAAGGCCACATGGTCATTGACCACCCTGTTTCCCGAGTTCGCAAACAGATTGTGAATTTTTCCAGCACTGGGATTTTCATCTGAGTACTGAATCCACAACTTTTCAAAAATAGTTTCTGCATTCATTGTGTGTTACTTTTTATCTGTTATTAACCCAGGAGCGTCCAAAGTGTTGTAAAAGATGTTTAATAATCTCATTTTTTAGTTACCTTTAATGCCTGTATAACATGAAACCCAAATTACTGATAATCAATGAATTTAATTGAAACTATAAGGCAAAATGCACGCATGGATTGCCAAAGAATTGTACTCCCCGAAGGTGATGAAGAAAGAACCGTTATGGCTGCAGATGCCATTATCCGTGAAAAGCTGTGTTACCTCTACCTGATTGCAGATCCTGCAGAAGTTGAGAAGAAAGTTCATCAATACGGATTGAAAAACATCGAAAAGGCAACCATCATTAATCCCAAGGACCATCCAAAAAAGCAGGAATACACCGAGCTTCTTTACAACTTGAGAAAGGAGAAGGGAATGACCATGGATGAAGCAGCCGTTCTGGTTGAAGATCCACTCTACCTTGGAACGTTGATGATCAAGGCAGGAGATGCCGATGGTGAGGTTGCCGGAGCCAGAAATGCCACAGGAGATGTACTCCGACCTGCCTTTCAGATCGTTAAAACTCTGCCAGGATTCAGCATCGTTTCGGGCGCGTTTATCATGATCCTTCAGGATCACTCCTTCGGTGAGGATGGGATCATT
Source organism: uncultured Bacteroidota bacterium (assembly GCA_963735755.1). Classification (GTDB taxonomy): domain Bacteria; phylum Bacteroidota; class Bacteroidia; order Bacteroidales. Next base: position 64,002 of record CAVTME010000002.1, read on the forward strand.
GTTTTTGCCGATGGGGCTGTTCATCCCGATCCTGACGAAAAACAACTGGCTGAAATTGCTGTAGCCACCGCCACCACAACCCGCTCCATACTTGGATTTGAACCCCGGATTGCCATGATGAGTTTTTCCACAAAAGGAAGCGCCCGGCATCCCATGGTGGATAAGGTTGTGAATGCTACAAAACTGGCCAGGGAGATGGATCCTACCCTGATCATTGATGGTGAGCTTCAGGCAGATGCAGCTTTGATTGAAGCCATTGCCAGCAGCAAGGCTCCTGACAGTCCCATTCAGGGCAATGCGAATGTACTTATTTTCCCTGACCTGAACGTGGGCAATGTGGCCTATAAACTGGTTCAGCGACTGGCCAAAGCTGAAGCCATCGGTCCGGTCCTGCAGGGAATGGCAGCACCAATCAACGATCTTTCCCGTGGATGTTCAGTGAGTGATATCGTAAATCTGGTTGCCATCACATCCAACCAGGCTGCCGGACTTAAGAAACAGAAATAATTAAATAGAAATTATCACATAACGGACTCATTTTCATGATCATTTTAATATTAAACTGCGGGAGTTCCTCCATCAAGTACCAACTGTTCAACATGGGCGACGAAAAAGCCGATGTAATCGCAAAAGGAATGGTGGAAAGGATTGGTTTTACCGATGCAGTCATCTCCCATAAACCCTCAGGAAAAGATAAGTATAAGCACATTGCTCCCATTATGGACCATACGATCGGCATCAATATGATCATGGAGGCTCTGGTTCATGAAGAACACGGGGTGATCAACAAGATCGAAGATATTGTTGCTGTGGGCCACCGGGTGGTACAGGGAGGCGAAAAGTATAAGGAGAGTGTACTGATCACCAAAGAGGTAATCCAGGATATCGAAGCCTGCATTGACCTTGCCCCCTTGCATAACCCGGCGAATCTGAAGGGGATCATTTCGGTAGACAACCTGATTCCGGGGCTTCCCCAGGTGGCTACATTCGATACTTCCTTTCACCAGAGTATGCCTCCCCATGCATTCATGTATGCCATCCCTCGTGAGTATTATGAAAAATATGGTGTCCGGAAATACGGATACCATGGTACCAGTCATAAATATGTGTACAAGAGAACAAGCGAGATTTTGAACAAGGATACACGGGACATGAAAGTGGTCTCCTGCCACCTGGGCAATGGCGCATCAGTCACCGCCATCGAACATGGCAGGTCCCTGGATACATCCATGGGATTCACTCCGGTGGATGGCCTGATCATGGGAACCCGTACAGGGGATATTGATCCGGGCGTGCTGCTTTTCCTTGCCGACAAGGAGCATTTAAGCCTGAAGGGTGTAAGCAACATGATCAACAAAAGAAGCGGGATGATGGGGATTTCCGAGATCTCCTCTGATATGCGTGACCTGGAACTGGCTTATTACGAAGGAAATGAACGCGCCAACCTGGCACTCACCATGTATGCCTACCGTGTAAAGAAATTTATCGGGGCCTATGCTGCCATCATGAATGGTTTGGATTGTGTAATTTTCACTGGAGGAATCGGGGAGAACGATTTCAATATCAGGCGCATGATCTGCCAGAATATGGAGTACCTGGGGCTTGATTTTGATGAACCCAACAACCACGGGATAAAAGGTGAGGATAAGATCATTTCCAAAACCGACTCCAGGGTAACCGCCCTGGTGGTAAAGACCAATGAGGAACTTGTCATTGCTACAGATACGTTTAAGATTCTGGAGAAATGCTTTTAAAAGAATATACACAAGCTTAAATCTCAATATCGAATGCTAACGAAACTATCCCAATTGAAGGATCTGGTTGACAGAGACCATAAACCAAAGAAAATGGTGCTTGCAGCTTCTGAAGATGCCCATTCTCTTTGCGCTGTTGTTGAGGCCGCAAAGCAAAAGATCGTTCGACCAATCCTTGTGGGAGACAAAGAAAAAACCCAGGGTATGGCAGACATTCTCAACCTGGACATTAGCAAATTTGAGTTGATTCATGCAAACAATCCAATAGAAGCAGTCCAGCAGTCTGTCAAAATGGTTCACGACGGCAAAGCTGACGTACTGATGAAAGGAAAGGTGGGAACCTCCGATATGCTCAAGGCTGTTCTGAACAAGGATTACGGGCTTCGTACCGGCCAACTCCTCTCCCATTTTGCCTATTTTGAGGTGGAGACCTATCACAAACTGATAGCAGTAACCGACGTGGCCATGAACATTGCGCCTACGCTGACCGAGAAGATTGCCATCCTGAATAACGCAGTCAGGGTTCTCAACGCCCTTGGTATCAAAATGCCGAAAGTAGCTGTTCTGGGGGCCATTGAAAAAGTGAATACGGATATGGATGCCACCCTGGATGCAGCCCTGTTGTCAAAAATGAACCAGCGGGATCAGATCCTGAACTGCATCGTGGACGGCCCCCTGGCCTTCGATAATGCAATTTCAGTGGAAAGCGCGAAACACAAAGAGATCAAGAGCGATGTGGCGGGTGATACTGATCTGCTTTTAATGCCCGACATTGAAGTGGGCAATGTACTTTACAAATCCCTGGTATTCTTTGCAAAAGCCAAAGTTGCATCCATGATCGTGGGAGCATCGGTACCCATTGTACTCACTTCCAGGTCTGACTCAGAGCAGGCAAAATTCGATTCAATACTTCTGGCTGCAGCTGCGGCCAACAATTTCAAGAACGGCTGATTAAAGGGCTAAAAACAAGCTTAAAATGGATGCTGACCACATACTGGCGATCAATCCCGGTGCCACCTCCACCAAGATAGCAGTCTTCCGGACCAACAAGTTTGTTTTTCTGAAGACCATACGCCACGACTACGATGAACTTCTGGGCTACAAAAAAACAGTGGATCAACTCGACATGAGACTGGGACTGGTACGCTCTGAGGTAAAGGAAAATCATATTCCCTTTGACAGCATAGGCCTGATCATTGCCCGTGGCGGACTGATCCGGCCCATTGAATCGGGAATCTACGAGGTCAATGAGGCCATGATCGAAGACCTGTATGAGGGCGTAATGGGTGATCATGCCAGTAACCTGGGAGGATTGATCGCAAACAAATTAAAATCAGAGTTTTCCAATGCCCGGGCTTATATTGCCGACCCGGTGGTGGTGGATGAGTTACAGGATGTGGCCAGAATCAGCGGTCATCCCGAATTCCAGAGGATCTCCATTTTTCATGCCCTGAACCAGAAAGCAACAGCCCGGACCTATGCCCACTCGCGGGGTATGGAATATGAGGACCTGAACCTGATCATAGCCCACCTGGGCAGTGGAATTACTGTGGGTGCGCATAAAAAAGGGCGGGTGATTGATGTAAACAATGGGCTGGACGGTGAAGGCCCATTCGGCCCAGAACGATCCGGAACACTTCCAACAGGGGCGCTGGTTCAGTATTGTTTTGAGGAAGGACGCACCCTGGAGGATGTGAAAAAAATGCTGGCCGGAGAAGGCGGGTTGTTTGCTTACGTAGGGCACAAGGATGCGTATGCATTGGAGAAACTGGCCAGGGAAGGTAACCGGAAAGCCAGTTTAATCCAGGAGGCCATGGCCTACCAGATCAGCAAAGAAATAGGCGCCATGTCAGCTGTTCTGGGAGGTGAAGTTCACGCCATCATCATTACCGGTGGCATTGCCCACAATCCGGATCTGACCGGGTACATAAAGGAGCATGTGGGCTTTATTGCTCCGGTGTTCATCTATCCGGGAGAAGACGAAATGCGTGCGCTTGCACTCAACGGTTCTCTGCTGCTAAAAGGCAGCATTGCGGCGAGGGAATACAGCCCCGGAAACGTAGTAAGCGGGCTGGATCTGGAATTCCTTGATTCATAGCTTGCCAACCTGATCAGGGTGTGGAGAGGGAAACCGGCAGTACCTTTCCATTAAAAAATGTTGATCCTTCAAGCAGAAACCATTTCAGGTACCCGGCCATCTGTGAAGGTTCCAGCTTTGCTTTAAAATCCGGGAAAGCCTCTGCCAGCATCTCCGTCTGGACTGCCCCCAGAGCCAGGGCATTAACCTTTATTCCCTCTTCTGCCAATTCTTCCGCCAGACATTCCGTTAGACTTCCAAGTGCGGCTTTCGAAGCACTGTAATAGGAAAGTCCGTTGAATTTACTGCTCCCCTGGTAGCCAGCCATGCTTGTGATGTTCACCACATGTCTGAGCTTGGAATCCTTCATGAACGGAAGGCAGATCCTGATCAACTGGGCCGGGGCAAAAAGATTGGCATCAAAAAGCGCTTTGGCTTCCAAATCACTGATCTGTTCAAAGGGTTTTCTAATGAGCTGGCCGGCATTATTAACCAGTCCGTCCACCCTACCGGTGACACTTTTCAGCAGGGAAGTGAATTCCTCCTCAAGATTGCTCAGGTCGGTCAGGTCAAAGGGAAGGGCATGAGCCAGAACCTTTCCTGCCCGTAAATTGCAGTCATTGGCTACCTGTTCCAGACCAGGCCTGTTCCTGGAAATCAGGATGACTGTATGATCTGATTCAGTGCACGTATGGGCAAACGCTTTTCCGATGCCCCTGCTGGCTCCTGTAATAATGATCACCATGTCTTTCAAGATTTGAAGCAAAAATAGGTTCTTTCGGAATCAATCAAACATAAATTCCATATTATTGTACGAAGAAGGAGCTGTAATTCATGAAGCGTCTAATTCTGACATTTTCCCTGCTTGTATGCGGATATCTGCTGATATTGGCTCAGTATGAACCTGAACCTACCAGCAGGAAAGGAAAAGTATTCCTGATACCCGAATTCTGGCTTTCCTTCGGATCGAGTACCTATATTGAAGTAGCCCCGTTGCTGGGGTACCACGTGAGCGACAGGTTCTCTGTGGGCCTCGGTCCGCACTACATTTACCAGTCATGGAGAGCTACCCCCTACAACCCGGCTTTTCAAACCCATGTTTGGGGAATCAAAGGATTTGGTAGATTTGCACTGATCACCAACGCAGAAAAGTTCCTTCCTATCAAGCTGTTTAGTGACCTGTTCGTTCATATGGAGTACGAGGGAATGAGTCTGGAAAACGGTGTTTACGGTGCTATGGGTGACCAGGAGAGGTATTTCATTGACATATTTCTTATTGGCGGAGGATTGTCACAGCGGATCGGAATGTATAGCTCCATATCGTTTATGGTTCTCTGGAACCTGAATGAAACTTCCGCATCACCTTACTCCAATCCCATATTCAGAATCGGATTTAACGCATTTTTCTAATGGAGCAGATGACCATCTTAAGCTCGCTGACACAATTTTCCTCCAATGGCATGGTGATCATTGGATCACTCATAGTGATCATCTCATACCTGTTCAACCTGATAGCAAACCGGTTTAGCATCCCAAGTGTGCTTTTGCTGATCCTTCTGGGAATGGCCATGCACGGAGCTGTTAAGGTCCTTGGCCTCCATGTGCCTGAAATGACCCCGATTCTTGAGGTGCTGGGAATCATCGGCCTGATCATGATTGTACTGGAAGCTTCGCTCGACCTGGAGCTAACGGGGGACAAAAGGGGTTTGATTTCCAGGGCCTTTTTTACCGCGCTGGTGAACCTGGTCATTTCTGCCGTGGCTGTGGGCGGGGTGATGGTCCTGTACCTGAAGGTGGACCTGACCACCGGATTGCTCTACGCAGTGCCGCTTTCCATTATGAGTTCTGCCATCATCATTCCCAGTGTTTCTGCGCTGGATAAGGACAAAAGGGAATTCATGATCTATGAAAGCACCTTTTCCGATATCCTGGGGATCATGCTTTTCTATTTCCTCATATCCAGCATGGAAGCCCAGGGTTTTGGTGCGATGAGCCTTTCGGTTTTGCTGAACCTTACATTAACCGTCCTGGTATCCGTGGCCGCAAGCTACTTCCTGATCTTCCTTTTTCAGAAGATCAGGACCGAACTGAAGCTTTTTTTGCTGATTGCCGTGCTGATCCTGCTTTACTCCCTGAGTAAAATGTTTCATCTCTCAAGCCTTTTGATTATCCTGGTTTTCGGAATGATTCTATCAAACCGACAGATATTCTTTCCGGGTAAACTGGGAAAGCACCTGAACGAGGATCTGATGGCCGGCATCTTCAAGAATTTTAAGATGATCACACTGGAAAGCTCCTTTGTGGTCCGAACCTTTTTCTTTGTGATTTTCGGATTTACCATTCTTCTCTCCAGCCTGCTGGATTTCAAAGTCTGGCTGTTCAGCGTGGTAATCCTTGTTATCCTTTACGGCGTCAGGTACCTCTATTTCAGGCTGATCATCCGGAAAGGGATATTTCCTGATATATGGCTTGCCCCCAGGGGACTGATCACCATTTTGCTCTTCTATTCCATCCCCGAAAACCTGGTTGTAAAGGAATTCAATACCGGAATTCTCCTGCTTGTGATACTGGTTTCCAGTTTAACCATGGCTGTTGCCCTGATCCGGTACAGGAAAACAACAAGTCAGGATCCGGAACTTCAGATCGTGAAATCCAGCAGGGAAGAGATTGCCCAGGAGATAGAGGATCCAAAGTGAACAGAAGGGCTTAAATTATTGTTAAATATCCCATGTGTGAATAACTCTCTTTATTAAGAGAGAAATATTTCGTTCCTTTGAGCCTTTAAAATTTGACTGTTATGATGGAAGAGAAAGACAATTCAGTAGCTATTGAGAAAGACAATATAGTTACTATTGGGAAAGATAATGTCGTATCTATCGTGTATGAACTACGCTCAGGATCATCTGAAGGTGAAGTAGTTGAAGCGCTGACCCCCGAGAATCCGCTCACCTTTATGTTTGGAACAGGCGGATTGCTGCCCAAATTCGAAGAGCACCTGAGTGGCCTGACAAGCGGAGATCAGTTTGAGTTCCAGCTTAATTCGGAAGATGCATATGGACCCGTGGTTGATTCAGCCATTGTCCACGTGCCCCAGACTGTGTTTGAAGTAGACGGAGAGATCAATGAAGAGCTGATGAAAGTGGGAAATATGGTTCCCATGATGGATTCAGAGGGCAGGCGCCTGAATGGGAAAATCATTGCCCTTGAAGGAGATGCTGTAAAGATGGATTTTAATCATCCCATGGCTGGTAACGACCTTTTCTTTAAGGGGAGTGTCACTGAAGTGCGCAATGCCACAGAAGAAGAACTTAGTCATGGTCACGTGCATGGTGGCGGTGGGTGCGGATGCGGAAGCGGAGAGGGTTCCTGCAGCGATGGTTCCTGCAGTGACGAAAAGTGTGACGACCAGGGTGGTGGTGGCTGCGGATGCGGCTGCTAGAAAAGTACTGAAGCGCTATTCCAGCGTAAACATATCAGCATCCTTCCAGACAGGGAATTTCGAACGGAATTCCCTGATCTTTTTAATATCAATGCTACAGTGAAGAATCCCGGGATTGCTGTCAAGCATTCCTTCCACCTCACCCAGGGGATTCACTACACAGGTCCCGCCCAGATGGTCCACACCTTCACCATCCCTTCCTACCCGGCTGACTCCCATTACATAGGCCTGGTTTTCAATGGCCCTTGCTCTTAGCAGGGTTTCCCATACCGCTTGCCGCGGGGCAGGCCAGTTGGCCACATAGAACAGGATATCATAATCGTTGCGGTTCCGCGCAAATACCGGAAACCTCAGATCATAACAGATCTGTGGCATGATCCGGAATTCGCCCAGCCTAAAAATCTTACGGGAGTTGCCAGGCATGAAGTGATCATCTTCCCTGCCCATGCGAAACAGGTGGCGTTTATCGTACCATCCATTTAAACCCTGGGGAGAAACCCAGAGTAGCCGGTTATAGATCGCTCCCTTGTCTTTCACAATCTGGCTTCCACATACATGGACATCCCGTTCCCCTGCCACTTTTTTCATCCAGCTGACCACAGGGCCGCCCTCATCCTCTGCAAACTGATCGGCATTCATCGTAAAGCCGGTTGAGAAAGTTTCCGGCAGAATGACCAGGTCCGTCTCATCCGGAAGGGAATCCACAAATTCACCAAGCAGTCTTAAATTTGCTGCCACATCTTCCCAGATGATATGGGGCTGTACAAGCCCTATGTGCAAATGATCCTTCATTGAAAAAAAGTCATTTTCACGAATATAAGTCAAGACAATATTGCCCGCTATATATTTACCTTAAATTTACCTTAAATTAACATAAACTTAATATCAGCGTGTGCTAAGATCATCTATTTTTGAACTTTAACAACAATTACTTTTCATGGAAGCATATTACATTTTAATCGTTGGTGTCCTGTTCCTTCTGGCCATCTCTGACCTTATTGTTGGTGTCAGTAATGACGCAGTAAATTTCCTCAATTCGGCCATCGGATCCAAAGCAGCACCCTTCAAAATTATTCTGACAATAGCTGCTGCCGGGGTCCTGGTGGGCGCCGTTTTCTCCAACGGAATGATGGAAGTTGCAAGGAAAGGAATTTTCAATCCGGAACATTTCGCTTTCAACGAGATCATGATCATCTTCCTGGCCGTCATGCTCACGGATATACTGCTTCTTGACTTTTTCAATACCATTGGCCTGCCCACTTCAACGACGGTGTCCATTGTTTTTGAGATCCTTGGAGCAGCTGTCGCTGTTGCCATCTATAAAATCACCCGCGACGACAGCCTCGTAAATGGGGTTGGTACATTTATCAATATAGAAAGCTCGGTGATGATCATTGTGGGTATATTCCTCTCTGTGATCATTGCCTTTAATGTGGGCATGATCGTCCAGTGGATCGTAAGACTCGCTTTCTCATTCAATCTGAAAAAAACCCACAAATACTGGACAGGATTGTGGGGTGGATTTGCCATTACTGCGATCCTTTATTTCCTTCTGATTAAAGGAGCCAAAGGATCCACACTGATCTCCCCCGACATGCTCACATTCATCAAATCCCATACCACAAGGATCCTGTTGATCAGTTTTGCAGGCTGGACTGTTCTCTTCCAGCTCCTTTCCGTGTTCACCAGGGTCAATGTATTGAAAATTACGGTGCTTGTGGGCACATTTGCCCTGGCCATGGCTTTTGCCGGAAACGACCTGGTGAACTTCATCGGAGTTCCACTGGCCGGATTCGAATCTTTCAAAGCATTTATGGCCTCGGGAGCGACCGATGCAAGCGGATTCATGATGGAAGCATTGCGTGAAAAGGTCAATACACCCATCTATTTCCTTATTGCGGCTGGCCTGATCATGGTACTTACCCTCAGGTTCTCCAAGAAAGCAAAATCTGTAACGGCTACTACCATTGACCTCAGCAGGCAGGGTGAAGGCTCCGAGCGCTTTGCCTCTACGTCACTGGCCAGGTTTATTGTTCGAAGGGCTGTTGAATTGAGCAACGGGGCCGGAAAAATCACACCACCCGCAATCAAACGGTTCGTGGTAAGCAGGTTTGATGAAGAACAGGCAAAGGAGGTAAAGAGCCAGAAGCTTGCATTTGACCTGGTGCGGGCCTCTGTAAACCTGGTGGTAGCGAGTATCCTGATTGCCATTGGAACATCCCTCAAATTGCCTTTGTCCACAACCTATGTCACTTTTATGGTGGCCATGGGAACATCCCTGGCCGATGGAGCCTGGGGAAGAGAAAGTGCCGTATATCGGATTACAGGAGTATTGACTGTGATCGGCGGCTGGTTCTTCACTGCATTCAGTGCTTTCCTGGCCTCATTCATCATTGCGTCACTTATATTTTTCGGAAAACTACCCGTCATTCTTATCCTTCTCGGGCTTGCTATATTTATATTATTAAGAACCCATGCCTTCCATAAAAGAAGGGCTGAAAAAGAAGCCAGTATCGATAGTAAGATGATTACTGCCTCTTATGGGGTTTTGAAATCGTGTGATGATGAGGTAAGAAGCTCCATTCTTAAAGTGTCCAAAATCCTATATCTGACCTACACCAATTTCTTCAAGGAGAAACACAAGGAGCTGAAGAAACTTAAAAAAGAAGCCAAACATCTCAGCAAGGACATCAAAGAGATCCGTGCCAATATTCCCAATACCCTGAAGAAATTTGAAGAGACCGAACTGGAATCTGGTCACCACTATGTGCAGGTTGTTGAATATATGAAAGAGATGAGCAACTCCTTACAGCACATTGTTCAACCTGCTTTCAATCACCTGGATAACAACCATCCGCTTGATAAGGAACAGTCCGAACAGCTGAAAGACTTCAATGATAAGTCGAGCGAATTCTTCAATTTCATTATTCAAATTCTGATAGCCAGGGATAAGGAGGGATTTGCTGAATTGACCTCCCGGCGGGATGAGATGATCAACCTGGCCAATGAGATCATGAGAAACCGTATCAAGATCCTTAAGAAAACCCAGAAGGGGGTCAAGGTAAGTGTTACTTATATGGAGATTCTTTCAGAAACCAAGACGCTGTTTCTAACAGTGGTTCATCTTGTAAAAGCTCATATGTACCTTTTCGATTCTTTAAATTCAGGGAAAAAAAAGAAAGAAACTGAGACCCTGGATTAGCCTAGGGATCTCAGGATCCTGTGGTGTATTTGTATCCAATACCTTTAACGGTCTTGATATATTTCTCTCCAAGCTTCTCACGAAGTTTACGGATATGTACATCGATGGTTCTGTCCCCTACCACGATATTCTCTCCCCAGACCCGGTCAAAGATCTCGTTCCTGGTGAATACCTTCTCGGGTTTGGAGATCAATAGGGAGAGGAGCTCAAACTCCTTCCTGGGCAGGGAGATATCTTTTCCCTTTTTGATGATCAGGTAGCGTTCCTTATCGATGACCAGGTCTCCCGATACAATCCTTTTTTCTGATCCTGCATCTGCATCGTCTGACTGAATGCTCCTTCGCTTCAAAAGTGCTTTGATGCGGCTTACCAGGACCTTGGGTTTGATGGGTTTGGTAATATAATCATCACCGCCTGCTTCGAATCCGGCTATCTGTGAATAATCCTCTCCCCTGGCCGTCAAAAATGCCACCAGTGTGTTCTCCAGTTCCTTGTTGCCACGAATCTCTTCACAGGCAGCAATTCCATCCATCTGGGGCATCATGACATCCATCAGGACAAGGTGAGGCTTTGTTTCGATTGCCATACGAACAGCTTCGCGGCCATTGGAAGCAGTATGAATCTTGAATCCTTCATTCCTCAGGTTATAACTCAGAAACTCCAGGATGTCCTTTTCATCGTCGACCAGCAGAATTTTATAATCACTCCAATTCATGGTGTATTTGGCTTATTGTTCGAATCTTTTGTGGTGAAAATACTGACTATTTTTCAGATAGCGAGTGATTCAAAATCAGAAACTTACCGCCTGTATTAATTTAATGTTAAGATATTGTTTTCTGAATGTAAAATCTATGCCCGGCAAAAGAATAATTTTATGTTAAGTTAATCCAAATAGTTAACATTACCCAGACTTAAAACGCTACCCATGAAACGGATTTACCTGCTATTCATCCTGCTGGCAACTTCTCTTCTTCTGAAAGCACAGGATGAAAGCCCCGAGCCTCCTCCGGGGACTGTATCTGCAAAGATCTACAGTCATTTCAACTACAACCTGGACCCGGACAATCATAACACTGCCTTTGAGGTTAAACGAGCCTATTTCGGGTACAAAAGAAAGCTGGATGACTTTTTTGAGGCCGAAGTAAAGCTGGATATCGGGAGTATCGATGACGATTCGGAGTTTGCCCTGATCAGGCGTTATGCCTACTTTAAAAACGCATACCTCAGCTATAGCAAGGGGAATGTGAAAACCTGGTTTGGTCTTTTTGATATGCTGCAGTTCAAGGTGCAGGAAAAATTCTGGGGCTATCGCTATATCTACAGGTCCTTTATGGATGAGTACAGGTTTGGATCCAGTGCTGACCTGGGAGCCGGGATCCAGTATTCACCTTCCAGAATCATCACGGCAGACCTGATTTTCAGTAATGGGGAGGGCTACAAGAATCTCCAGTTCGATAAGATTTACCGTTTGGGGGCCGGGATCACGCTGTATCCAGCCAAGGGACTTACCCTGAGGGCATATTATACCATCCACACCAGTGAATCACACCAGATGATCTTTTCGGGTTTTGTGGGTTATCAGATCAAGAAGTTCAGAATTGGCGGAGAGTACAACCACCAGTTAAATTATAATTTCAATGAAGGCTATGACCGTTATGGATACTCTGTCTATTCTACCTATACATTATCGCCCAAATGGGAGGTTTTTGCCAGGTATGACCAGCTCTATTCCAATATACTACCTGAAGAGGAAGTACCATGGAACCTGGGCAAGGATGGGAGCGCGATCATTTCTGGAGTTCAATTTACGCCCATCCCCTATGTGAACCTCTCACTGAATTACCAGGACTGGGTGGAATATGCCCAGAACGGCGGATCAGAGCCCTATCTCTACCTCAACATCGAAGTTGTATTCTAACTCCTACCAACCATGATGAATCTCCATATAAAACACGGGGCCAAATCCCTATCCACCCTATCCATCCTATTCATCCTATTTCATCCTATTCACCTTTTCTTCTTGCCGCAAAAGTGACTATGTCATGGATGAGCTTGAATCCATTACTGACCAGGGAGGCGGAACAGGAACGGTAACCTGGACCAGCGACAGGGACTACCTGATCAATGGATTTGTGTTTGTCAATGACGGACAGACACTCACCATTGAGGCCGGAACGGTGATAAGGGGCAAAACCGGACAGGGAAGCCTTGCCAGTGCATTGATTGTGGCACGCGGAGGCACCATCATCGCTGAAGGAGAGAAGATCAATCCCATCATTTTTACTGTTGAAGGGGATGACCTGGAAGGAAGTATACCTTTAGAAGCCAGGGGATTGTGGGGTGGCTTGATCATCCTTGGTTCTGCCATCATCAATACTGAGTCGGGGGAAGATATGATCGAGGGCATTCCCATCAGTGAACCAAGAGGGATCTATGGCGGACCCGATGATGACGACAACTCTGGGATACTCAGGTATGTGTCCATCCGGCATGGCGGCACCAATATCGGCGAGGGAAATGAGATAAACGGGCTTACATTGGGCGGTGTGGGCAGGCAGACCATCATCGATCATGTGGAGGTCATATCCAATGCTGATGACGGAGTTGAAATCTTTGGAGGTGATGTGAACTGCCAAAACCTGGCTGTTTCATTCTGTGGAGACGATGCCTTTGATATGGACCAGGGATTTCATGGAAAAGGACAGTTCTGGCTGGGGATCAGTTCCCCGGATTCGGACAAGGGAGCTGAGATCACTGGCGGAGTGCAGCCTGTACCCACCCTTCCGGATAATTTCCCGCTCATTTACAATATTACCTTAATTGGGAATACAGACGAGGATATCAAACCTTCTTGCCACTTCTCCCAAAACGGTGGAGGATATATAAGAAACTCCATCCTGCTTCATCCCGGAAAAGGTATAGCTGTAAAATACTCTGATGCACCGGGTGACTCCCATGCACTTTATCAATCGGGAAGGCTTGCTAGCCAAAACAACATCCTCTATCCTGCAGAAGAGCCTGTTCCCAAGTTCTATGCCTATACCGATCTGGGAGATCCTTTGAACGATCAGAATCAGATCATGGCAGATTCACTGGCAGCATGGCAAACCGACTATTCCGATCCGGGTATATCTTCTGAAGACGGTTACTCCCTTTTACCACCCAGTACAGAATTTGATAACCTGGCCCCATACACCAATCCATGGTTTGAGCAGGTTAGCTTCAAAGGTGCCTTCGGATCCAACAACTGGATCGAGGGGTGGACCCTGTTATATGAATCTGGTTTGGTCAACGATTGACAGCCAGGCCTGGGGATTATTCCCGGTGCTCTTTTCGCATCAGGTCAAATATTGTTTTTGCCGGGGAGAAAGTCTCCACCGGAACCTCCACAAAGAGGGTCAGCCAGTTTGCCATGGCGCCATTCCAGAGCCCCGGAAGCTCTAGTGCTTTCAGCGACTTCCCTCCCACTGACTTTTCTGAAATAAAGCCTGTATTGGGATCAACATACCGGGTCAGCTGAAATTTATTCCCCTGGTAGTCCCTGGTACCACAAACCAGGTCCACCGGATTAAAGTGAGTGGATTGTTGCACAAGGGCAGCTTTCTCTGCATTCTCCATGTCAATCTGAGAGGATTCAACAATCTGGAGACTGACCTCCCCGGATTCCGATCGCACATAAAAGGGACCACCCCCCGGTTCACCCTCATTCCGAACCATTCCACAAACCCGGATGGGCCGGTCCATGGTCTTGATCAGCCATTTTTTCAATTCCGGGGCATCCCAGCTCCTTGAGTTTGTCCGGAACAGCCATACCGAGTCCCTCGTGCAGGAAAGTAAGCATACTATCCATACGGGTCTTCTCAACTGTCTCCTTGGAGTTCAGAACCTGCAGATGATAAAAAACCTTAGAACGAATTTCGAGCAGGATACCGCACAGGATCTGTTTGTATCTGACCCTGGTATTTTTGATACGGTCGGGAGCCACATTGTCAATATTGCTGATAAACAGAATATCCGAATCCAGCGCATCCAGGTTCCGGATCAGGGATCCATGCCCACCGGGACGAAAAAGAAGGCTGCCATCCGCATTCCGGAAGGGTTCATTAGAGAGATCCACGGCAATGGTATCTGTTTCAGGTTTCTGAAATGAAAATGTGAGATCCACATGCAGCCCGGTCTCTTTCTCAATATTGGGCAGGATCCTGGCTGCTTCGGTCTGAAATCCATCCAGGTGGGCAGGCGACACAGTCATGTGGATTCTTACCTCCCCCTGCCTGTCCATACAATACTTCACAGCCTCACGGATATGCTCCTCGAATGAGGTTCGGCGGTCCTTGTCACTGTACTTATGAAATTTCAGCAAGCCTTTGGGCTTGCTCCCGTATGCAAGTCCGTCATCTTCCAAAATCTGCCTGAGCAGATCCACAGGCAAAGCCTCTTCCGTCAGCTTAAGGTCTTCGTAAAAGGGATACTTCTTGAGCTTTTTAAAAAAAAGCCTGAATTCCTTATTCTCTTCAATCCAATGGAGCTGTTCATCTCCTGACATTCCCTGCATCTTTTCAATGGCGGCGTACAGAGACTTGAACATGCGTGTGGCAGCTCCCGAGGCAGGGATAAATCTTGTTTTGTGATAATCAGGTCCATTGTTCAGGAAAACATCCTGATAGCGTTGTTCATCTCCGTTGGTGAGAATCAAAATTCCTTTCCCCGGAGTTGCTGGCATGGTTACATCTGAAGGGGGAAATCCATTCTGGAAATACCTGATCTGCCTGTTTAAATCGTCGATGGCAATGCCCTTATCGGCAATTTGCCGCAGGTCCTTTTGAGTGAACATAAAGAAGTTGTTTGCTGAATACCTCCCTAAATTTAATGGTTTATGCCGTGACTACCGCATTTTTTCCGGCTTCCAGGGCAGAAATATTGATCCTGACTACATCCTCCCCTTTTCTTCCGAATAACTCTCGCAGAGCACCCCTCAGGCTTTCAGGGGAGATATCCAGCTGCCCTGAGGCCGCTCCCAGCATCACCATGTTGGAGACCCTGGATGAGCCCAGTTCTCTGGCGATGGCCTCTGCATCTATAATAATGTGCCTGGGGATTTTTCTGATCTCCCTCATAAGGTCCTCCTGGTCGGGATAATCCGGGATGTTCAGAAAGGGATTGCTGCTTGTAACCACCCACCCATCGGCATGCAGAAACGGCAGATAACGCAGCGCCTCCATCGGTTCCACAGAGAGTATCATATCACATTTCCCTTCCGGGATCAGGTCAGAAGCAATGACTTTGTCAGAAATCCTCAGGTGGGATTGTACAGCCCCACCCCGCTGGCTCATGCCATGTACCTCGGCCTGTTTCAGGTAGAGACCCGATTCAACGGCAGCCATTCCAATCACGGCAGCAATGGAGAGGATCCCCTGTCCCCCGACTCCTGCCAGTATGATATCCTTTTTCATCTTATGTTTTTTAATTTCGCACCGGGCACTAAGTACTGTGCACTTTTTTGCTGCGTTTGGCCGTTTGAATGCATTCCCGCTGTGCGATGACAACTGAAACTCCTTCATAGGCCAGTTCCCTGCTCATGATTTCCTTGTTTACATCATGGTGTTTCCGAAGGGGGTTCAGTACATGGATATGTTCGGATTCCACTCCGATCCCTTTGCAGATCTCCACAAGCCGGTTGGTAGCATGGGACTTCTGTCCGCCCGTCATCCCGGTAGTAGCATTGTCCGAGATAATCACTGTGACCGGACTCTTTTCAACCACAGCATCGAGCAATCCGGTCATACCCGAATGGGTAAAGGTAGAATCTCCTATCACCGCCACAGAAGGTCTCAGTCCGGCATCTGCAGCTCCTTTGGCCATGGTCACCGATGCCCCCATATCCACACAGCTGTTGATGGCATTATACGGAGGCAAAGCGCCAAGGGTATAGCAGCCAATATCTGAAAAAACTCTTCCTGGCGTATGTCCCTCCAGGGCCTCATTCAATGCATTGTACATATCGATATGACTGCATCCCTTGCAGAGGGCAGGTGGACGGATCTGCACAATTTCCGGAACCTCCCGGCCCGTTTCGACCTTCAGTTTCATGGCTTTCCTGACCAGCATGGGGTTCAGTTCACCATCCCTTGGCAGGGTTCCATCCAATCTTCCCCTGATGGAATGATTATGTTCAAGCACCCCGCGCAGCCCTTCCTCCAGGACCGGTGCTCCCTCCTCCAGAACAACTACCTGATCCACTCCCTTCACAAAATCATTGAGTATATCAGAAGGAACCGGGTACTGGGATATTTTCAACACAGGGTAATTCAAATCTGCTTCAACAGCCACCTCCCGGTAATAATTGTAGGCCAGTCCGCATGCAATAATACCTTGACTGGAATCCGCTCCCTCCTCCAGGAGATTTAATCCCTTCTCCCGGCTCTCTATCTCCAGTTTGTCCTGAACCGACAGCAGGGCTTTATATTTTTTCCGTGCAATGGAAGGAAGCAAAATGAACTGCTTCAGATCCGATGGCAGTTTCAGTTTATTTTCCGGTAGTTCCGGACTCTTTTCCACTCCAGATCTGGAGTGGGCCAGCCGGGTGGTGATCCGAAGCATAACAGGCAGGCTGAACTTCTCTGAGAGTTCAAATCCATAACGAACCATGTCATAACACTCCTGCTGGCTGGAAGGCTCCAGTACGGGGACCATGGAAAACTTCCCATAAAACCTGGAATCCTGTTCATTTTGCGAAGAATGCATGGACGGGTCATCTGCCACCACAACCACCAGGCCACCGTTTACACCGGTCATTCCGGCATTTACAAAGGCATCAGCGGCCACATTGAGGCCCACATGCTTCATACATACCATGGCCCTTTTTCCGGCATAGGACATTCCCAGTCCTGCTTCCATGGCTGTCTTCTCATTGGCTGACCAATCCGAATGCACTCCCCTCTCCTTTGCCTGCCTGGATTTCTGGATATATTCGGTGATTTCGGTGGATGGTGTGCCAGGATATGCATAAACCCCTGAAAGTCCTGCATCTAGTGCTCCCTGGCCTATGGCTTCATCTCCCAACAATACTAATTTTGTCATGAACAACAACTTTTGAGTTGATCAAAATTATACAAAATAAGTACGGGCAAATCGCTATTCTAAAACATGATCAGGAGCTAATGGTGATCACCAGCCGTCGGGATCCGCCATGGTTTCGGAATTCGCAGAGGTAGATCCCCTGCCAGGTACCCAGGTTTAGTCTTCCGTTGGTGATGGGAATGGTCACCGAGTTCCCTATGATAGAGGCTTTCAGGTGTGCAGGCATGTCATCTGCCCCTTCAAATACATGGCGTATAGAGTGGATGGTTTTCAGGAATAAGATGACTTGATGAACGACTCAAAGTCATCCCTTACCGAAGGATCTGCATTCTCATTGAGTGTGAGTCCGGCCGATGTATGCTGGATGAGCACATGCATGATCCCCTCCCTGGGAAGCTCCCCCGCGGCCTCCTCCACTTTGCGGGTAATCAGGTGGAAACCCCTTGGCATGGGTGATAGCGTGATGGTTTTCTGGGAGACCATACTTGGAAATAGTGTTAATAAAACACAAAAATAGCCCATAATTGGTGCCTTCGGCCCATGGCGGGTGCTTTTTTTATCTATTTTTGGGCATGTTTTCCGGAATGCATAGGGTTCTTGCTTCACTCCTGTTGACCTGCGGTTTACTGGTTCTGGCAGCTCCTGATCTGAATGGCCAGAGAAAAAGAGGTCCGGAGGATGAGCTGGTTCAGTTTTCAGGAATGGTCCGTGACCTTCAGCACAGGGCCCTGCCCAATGTCAATATTATCATCCTTAATGATCGCAGGGGCACAACCTCAGACAAAGGGGGATGTTCTCCTTTGTTGTGCATTCCAATGATACCATCCTGTTCAGTCACATGGGACATAAAGGGACCATCCATGTGATCCCCGACTCCTTGGCCGGACAACAGTATCCTGCCGATATCTTCATGGTCAGCGATACTTTCCATCTGGCTGAGGTCCGGATCTATCCCTGGAAAACATACCAGGAATTCAAAGAGGCTTTTCTGGCCCTGGACTTGCCTGATGATGATGAACAGAGCGCTTATCATAACATTGCCCTGATCAAGACCCAGATAAAGATGAACCGGGATGGAGCCACTGCCAGTCCGACCATCGCCTTCAGGGATGTGATGAGACAGGAATATAACCAGCTATACACTGCCGGACAGAGCCCCTATTATACCATTTTTGATCCCCTCCGCTGGGCTAAATTTTTCGAATCACTAAAACGGGGCGATTTCAAGGATGATGATTAACAGGTCCGCACAATTTTCCAATCCATTCAACAGTTAGTACTATATTCGGTAAACTTCTGGACGTGAAAAATCTGTTACTCTCCATCCTGTTACTTCTCCCTTTTTCCGGTTTGTTACGGGGACAGGAAAAAGGTATCCTGACTGGTTCGGTAAAGGACAGCATCGGAGATCCCATTGAGCTGGCCAATGTGGCACTTCTTGGAACAGGAGACGGGACCATGACCGATAAAAATGGTGTTTTTCAAATGGAGATTCCGACCGGGAGATCGTATACCGCTGTGGTATCCTGCGTGGGATACCGGACTGAACAATTTGCCGTTAGATTACAGGCCGGGGAGACCCGGGAGCTGCACGTATCCCTCAGCAGGGATGTGCGCTCCATCCAGGAGGTATCGGTAAGTGCCCGGCAGGAAAGGGCCAGCACCTTTCAACGCATCGATGTGGAGGACCTCACCTACATGCCCTCCGCTACCGGGAAGGTGGAAGCCATTATCAAATCACAGGCAGGTGTCAGCTCTGGCAATGAACTGAGTTCGCAGTATGCGGTTCGGGGAGGCAATTTCGACGAAAACCTGGTCTATGTAAACGATATAGAGATCTACAGACCCTTCCTGGTTCGATCGGGGCAGCAGGAAGGATTGAGTTTTGTGAATTCAGACCTGGTTTCATCAGTAAAATTTTCAGCAGGCGGATATGATGCCAGGTACGGGGACAAAATGTCTTCTGCCCTGGATATCACCTATAAGAGACCCAAAAAATTTGCAGGATCAAGCTCCATTAGCCTCCTTGGGGCCTCAGCCCACGTGGAAGGCGCATCCAAAAACCAGCGTTTCACATTTCTGGCAGGATACAGGTACAAAACCACCTCCTACCTCTTGAACACACTAGAGACATCCGGGGACTACAAACCGCAGTTTTCTGATCTTCAAACCATGCTAACCTACCAGGTATCCCGCAAACTGGAGGTTTCTTTCCTGGGGAACTACGGCTCCAACAAATACCAGTTCATTCCCAGCGAAACAGATGTGGAGTTTGGCACCAAAGACCTTCCCCTGAATCTGAAAATATATTATGAGGGACAGGAAGTAGACCGCTTTGATACCTACATGGGTGCACTCTCCTTCAACTACAAGCCAGTAAAAGGTCTCTCCCTGAAACTAATCGGGTCGGCTTTCCGGACCTCTGAAGCAGGAGACCTTCGATATCCTGGGGCAGTACTGGATCAATGAACTGGATAACACCATCAACTCCGATACTTACGGAGACAGCATACTGAATGTGGGTGTGGGATCCCTGCTCACCCATGCAAGAAACTACCTGGATGCCATTGTGGTTTCTGTATCCCATATCGGAAGTTACCAAAAGGAGAACAACCAGCTTCAATGGGGACTCTCCTTCCAGCACCAGAGTTTTTATGACAACATCAGTGAATGGGAGCTTATCGATTCATCTGGTTATGTTATTCCTTATGATGGAGAAGAAATCATATTTCCGGAATCCCGAAGGGCCGAGTAACCAGATCAGCTATAATCTCTACAGTGCATTTATTCAGAATACCCGTGAGATAAATGCGGAAAAAGCAGACGTCTTTGTAACCACCGGTATTAAGGGCTACCCTATGGAATTTCAACCGTACAAGCATGCTGAGTCCCAGGGTAACCATCAGCACACAACCCTATTGGAAGAGGGATATGATGTTTCATGTTTCCGGTGGAATTTATTATCAGCCACCATTTTACAAGGAGATGAGAAAGCCTGATGGATCCATCAACGAAGAAATAGAACCCCAGCGGTCCATTCATCTCCTGGTGGGCAGTGATTATATTTTTTCCATGTTTGACAGGCCATTCAAACTTACCGGGGAAGCCTACTACAAATGGCTGAGCAACCTTATTCCCTATAAAATTGAAAATGTCAGGCTCTCCTATGCAGGCGAAAATATCTCCAAAGGATATGCCATGGGGATCGATTTCAAATTGAACGGGGAATTTGTCCCCGGAGCAGAATCCTGGATGACCCTCTCCCTGCTGCAAACCAGGGAGGATGTGGAAGGCGATTTCTATTATGATTATGACGGAGAAGAATTTGTCAGGAAAGAAGCTGGAGAGTTTCCCAGGCCCACCGACCAGCTTTTTACTTTCGGACTATATTTCCAGGACTATTTTCCCAACAATCCCGGGTACAAAGTACACCTCAATGCCTTTTTCGGTACCGGACTTCCCCTGAGCAGCCCCAACGAAGATCAGTATTATACAGCTGCACGTATGAGGCCCTATCGCAGGGTGGACATTGGGTTTTCAAAGGTAATCAAGCGCGAAGGCGCCCAGCTGGGACCTAAAAATCCCCTCCGGTTTTTTGAAAGCATCTGGATCAGTGGAGAAATCTTTAACCTGCTGAACATTGAGAATGAAGCATCCTACATCTGGATAAGGACCCTCAGCGACCAGCAGGGAGTCCCGGGACAATTTGGCGTTCCCAACTACCTGACAGGCAGGAGATTCAACGTTAAACTATCCGTTAACTTTTAAGTACTCAGTGCATAGTACTCATACTGGGCACTAGGCACTGGGCACTAAGTACTGGGCACTAGGCACTGGGCACTTATTTGCATTTTCCGGAAACGAGGAATTTGCTGATCTCCATGCGGGTGCGCTTTTTTTTCTCCCTGGCAGCCACATCAGCGGGCAACTGGGCCGGATCACCTTTGTACCCGATGGCCATCATAGCTGCCGGTTCATAACGGGTAGGAATCACCAGGATTTCCTTGGCTTTCTCCACATCATACCCCGACATCTGGTGTACATACAGGTCCATGGCCGTAGCCTGCAACAGCAGGTTTGATACTGCCATGCCGGTTTCATAGAAGGCCAGCCTGTTGGGGCGGTTCTTATAGGTAGAAACCGTCTGGGCCAGGGAAAGAACAAGCAAAGGGGCGGTGCGGGCCCACACCTGGTTGGCCTCGTCAAGGAGACTCAGCAGCGTCTTGTATTCCGGCATCTCCCTGGTCGCGAACACAAATCTCCAGGGTTGTACATTTCTGGATGAAGGAGCCCATTTGGCAGCTTCAAAAAGAAGATGGATTGCATCATAATCAACGGGTTTGGAGTCAAAAGCTACCGGACTCCAGCGACGGCTAATCAAATCATGAATCTTTTCCATACATTTCTATATCTGAGATGGTTTATTTTATACTATGTATAACAGTCCAGCGAGACATATGTTTTATTAACTTTACGGTTCTTAATTTTTGAACCATACATAACAGGTGATGCCATGAACACACAAGATTACATTCAGCGAGAAGACAAATTTGGTGCGCATAATTATCACCCGCTGCCCGTGGTCCTTGACCGGGGTGAAGGGGTTTTTGTCTGGGACGTGGAGGGTAGAAGGTATTATGATTTCCTTTCCGCCTATTCTGCTGTAAACCAGGGACACTGCCACCCAAAGATTGTAAACGCCATGAAGGAACAGGCTGAGAAGCTTACCCTCACGTCAAGGGCCTTTTACAACAGCAGTCTGGGTGAATTCGAAGAATACATTACCAGTTATTTTGGCTACGACAAGGTACTCCCCATGAACTCAGGCGCCGAGGGCGACGAGACGGCCCTGAAACTCTGCCGGAAATGGGGGTATGAAAAGAAGGGGATCCCCGAAAACGAAGCAAAGATTATCGTTTGTGAAGGGAATTTTCACGGCCGGACCATTACCATCATCTCCATGTCCACTGACCCCGACTCTTACAAAGGATTCGGACCCTATACACCTGGCTTTATAACCATTCCCTACAACGACACAGAAGCGCTTGCCACAGCGCTGGAAGATCCCAATGTGGCAGGATTCCTTGTGGAGCCCATCCAGGGCGAAGCCGGTGTATATGTGCCCGATGAAGGGTTCCTGAGTAAGGCCTTTGAGCTCTGCAAGGAAAAAAATGTACTATTCATTGCTGATGAGGTCCAAACTGGTCTGGCAAGAACGGGAAAGCTCCTGGCCTGTGACCACGAGGGGGTACGCCCTGACATCCTGATCCTGGGAAAAGCCCTTTCAGGAGGAGTATATCCCGTCTCAGCAGTGCTGGCAGACGATGACATTATGCTCTGCATTCGTCCCGGAGAACACGGAAGCACCTACGGAGGAAATCCGGTTGCAGCCAAGGTAGCCATTGCTGCGCTGGAGGTGATCAAAGAGGAGAATCTTGCAGAGCGGGCCGAAGAACTGGGTGAGAAGTTCAGGGCTGATCTGAGAAAAATTGACTCCCCCATGGTTGAGCTGGTCAGGGGCAAAGGGCTGCTGAATGCCATTGTAATCAAACCCACCAACGGGAAAACAGCCTGGGATGTGTGTGTGGCTCTGAAAGAGAACGGACTTCTGGCCAAACCCACCCACGAGCACATCATTCGCTTTGCTCCTCCCCTTGTGATTACCGAAGAGCAACTGAAGGAGTGCGCCGACATCATCGCCAAAACAATCACTTCGTTCTAGGAAAAAGGGGAAAGGGAAAAGTAAAAAAACCGGGATTAAAATGATCCCGGTTTTTTTATGTCATAGTATTTACACGAATGATGTGAACTACTCCTTCATATACTTCACCGTTTCAACTCCCTGATCCCCCTCGATTCTAAGGAGATACATTCCTCGCTGAAGGTGGGAAATATCCAATTGTGTAAGCCCGGCCACGGACCGGTAATCCCTTGAATCGATCAGTCTGCCCACCATGTTATAGACCTGTACACTGTAATCACCCCTTGTTGTGAATTCTATATTCAGCAAATCCTTGCCAGGGTTGGGGAATATCATAAACTTATCCAGAGCAACACGCGCAACATCCACACTGCCTGAAGTTTCGATCCCCTTCTTTTTTACCAGGAAATTCAGCCCGGAGATGATCTTGTTGGCCAGGATTTCCACTTCGTAAGTCTGAATCATCGGCAATCCCGGAATATCCACAATCAATGTGTATGCACCATCCGGAACATTGTCAAACTCATAGTTGCCCAGATCATCCGTATCAACATAAGCAACGATGTCCTCCTCAGTGGTCGATTTTTTGATGGCCTGCTGCTTCTTTTTCAGTATCACAGAAGTCTTTGTCACAGGTTCTCCCTTGGTGCCTTTTAAAGTTACTTCATCCTCATAGCTGACATTCCCTGACATTCGCCCGCTTCCATCTTCCGCTGTGAGCCTGGGTAATTCGGAGAGTGTAATGTCGGTGAATGTGGTCCTGGTATCGGTCTCGAGGACCACATCACGTGCCTGATCCCATGAAACTGCACCACCATAATATGTGGGCATCCCGTCTGGGTAGGCCTTGGGATCGGGTGCAGCCAGAAATTTGTATTTGCCGGGAAACAGTCCTTTAAATAAATAATACCCTGAAGCGTCCACATTCGCTTCAGAAACAACCGGGTATGGCCCTGATTCTGTGGACTTATAAGCCCTTACCCTACCCGGATTCACGGTAGCACCGGATTTACTGAATAGCAGACCTCCCACCATGTTGTTCACATCCAGGGCAATCAACATGGCAGAATAGGTTTCACTGGCGGAAACAAGGGCTCCTCCAATCATCAGGGGATCCTGCACGTCTTTTCTGATGGTGGTAAATACCTTACCGTTATCCAGCACCTCCAGGTCATTGCCTTCAAAACCATAGACATTTCCCACCACATGGGCATTGTTCTTCCAGAGAGGTTTTCCGGTATAGTCAAGCCCCATATGGAAAACGCTGTAGGTTCCTAAAGAATCGCTTCCCAGGTAATCAAAATCCTGAAGGTACCCACCGGTGCCCATCAAAGATGGATTTCCACTGGCATCCAGATCAAAACCATGTAGATGGATGAAATCTGATGAGAGCGCATATCCCCATTTCTCATCACCTGATTCCATATCCATGGCTGCCACAAAGGCCCCCTGGGAATATTTGCTATTCATTGCTCTTCCATTAATTTCAAAGCCATCACCCATAAAAATCCCGGTCATATAAAGGATCTCTTCATTCCACTGGATGGCATCCCAGTCAATATAGGATGAGAACTGCTCGCTCTGGGTTTCCCTTGCATCCTTGTTTCCTCCGGTACCCTTATATTCACCGTAATATTGTTCTACCATGGTCTGCAATGGCCTCTCCCATTGCACCGAACGATCCGGTGACATCCTGAAAGCAAACAGGTTGGAGTATCCATATCCGTTATCGAATTTGAATTCTGCATCCCCAAGAGAGAAATAGCCGGTACTCGTTGAACCCACCAGGACCACGTCGCCATTGTCCAGTTCAATTCCACCGGTAATTCTACTATTGCCATAATCATCAACTTCATTCAGGGTCCCCCCCAAAACCCATTCTTTCTTGAGTCGGGGATCCAACTTCACTGCGAACACACTGGTTGAATTAAAATCTCCCTGAAGGGTATCACCATCGATGGCGGGACCCCTGTCACCTTCGTAAGTCCCTGTTATAATTACACTCCCTTTTGCGCACGGAGCAATGGCAAAAGAAAATCTACCGTACTGTCCATATTCTGTTCCCGGGGATTCATTTAAACCTGCAGTAAAAACCTCCCGCAATACCAGGTTCTGGTCATATTTTAAAACATAAAAATAGTTATCCCAATTCTCTCCAATCATTCCACGGCCCTTCAGATACAGAGGATCATCGGATGATCCGGCAAGGTAGATGCTGCCATCCCGCTGATCCATCATGGACACAGTATAGAGACTGAATGCCGGCCCTGGCTCCCATATGGAAACTATGTTTTCCAACTGACATTTGCTATTGTAGGTAGCAAGAAACTCCAATGTGCTGGCCTGGTTGATATAAAGGGTGGAGTCATTGGCCGTTACATTATCAGACGCTGAGCCGAATAGGGTGATTCCTCCGTCGAACGTGTATGCTCCCTTTGCTTCGTAGGTTCCCCTGATAAAATTTGCATCCAGCGGATTCCCACTGTCATCATAGCTGATAAAATAAATATTCTGATAATCAGGATCTACCCCGGGCAAGGAGGGATGGCTGACACTGGTATAGTATGCACCACCAACGCTAAAAAAACCCCTGGGCCCATTTTGAACCATTAATTGCGGTCCCAGCCAGCCCGACGCGCCTACCACATCCGAATTGTTGGTCACCAGCTGCTGGTTTGTTGCCGGTTGTTGCCCAGATGCAAATGCTGCAAATGCAATGGCCAAAAATAGGGTGAGTAAATGTTTCATGGTATATAAATTTAGGTTATTTCGTCTGTCTGTAACGGATACCCATGACCAGGATGTCATCCACCTGCTCCAGGTCCCCCATCCACGATTTTAACTCAACATCAAGCTGTTCTTCCTGGTTATCAACAGAATCACTACTGATTTTTTGTAGCAAGCGTTTGAAAGGTTTGGCTTTATATTTCCCCCCCTTAGCACCTCCGAACTGATCCGGAAATCCATCCGTAAAGAGGTAGATCATATCTCCGTCCTGGATCTGGACTTTGTGATTTGTAAAAGAGCGCTCTTCCCCAACATGTTTGCCAATGGGCATCTTGTCGGCTTTGAATTCGATCATTTCGCCTCCACGGACAATAAGCAGCGGATTGTAGGCACCGGCATACTCCATGATGTTTATCTGCTTATCTATAACGACCAGCGAAAGATCCATACCATCCCTGGCCTGTGTGTCTTTATGCGACATGGCATTGATGATATACATCCTGAGCCGGTTCAGAATCTCGCTGGCCTTCAGAATCTCGTCCTTGTTCACAATCTCATTCAGAAAGGTCAGACCCAAAAGGCTCATAAAGGCACCTGGCACACCGTGTCCGGTGCAGTCTGCTGCACAAATAATGATGCGTTCATGTTTCTGTTCCACCCAGTAGAAATCACCGCTGACTATGTCCCTCGGCCTGAATAGGATGAAGTGTTCCGGCAGGGTCTTCTCCAGGGAGAGCTTTCCGGGCAGAACAGCATGCTGAATGTGCTTGGCATAATGGATGCTGTCGGTAATCTCCTTATTCTGACCCGCGATCTCATCCCGCTGAGCCTCTATTTCCTCTTTTTGATACTCTATCTCCCTGGTCCGCTCCTTCACTTTGCTTTCCAGCACTCTTTTTTCGCGAATCAGCTGTCTTTCCCGGTATTTGATGGTTCCGTAAATCAGTGATAATCCTGCCAGTATCTCCAAAAGGATGAACCAGAAAGTTTTCCAGATGGGAGGTTTGATGGTGAATGCAAAACTCGCCTCCTGCTCAGATGCAACCCCATCCAGGTTATAAGCAATTACTTTAAAGACATAGTTGCCATTGGGTAGTTTCTTGTAGGAAACTCTTCGGTCTGTTCCAGGCTCTGACCAGGAATCTTCATACCCTTCCAGGTAATAGGAAAACCTGTTCTGGGACGGAATGGTGGTATGGATTCCTGTAAAGCTGAATTCCAGGGAGTTCCTGTTGAATGGGAAGGCGGGATTCATCCCTTTGGCAGCCTCACTGGCCTTGTAGATCTGACCATCCACAACAGGTGGAAAAAGGATTAGATCCGGAGGTACAGTATCTTTTTTGTCATACGTCGGACGGTACTGAACAAGGCCTGATACTGTCCCCATCCATAGATCACCGCAGGATCCACTGGTAACGGCTCCCTGATTTGTTTCAAGGGGATAAAATCCATCCTCGATCCCATAGTAATCGATTTGATTGCTTTCAGTATTATACTTGAAAAGTCCCTTTTCTGTCCCCATCCATAAGGAGATACTGTCAATGGTCTCCAGAAAATAGATGGCATTGGAAGGAAGACCGCGGGCCGCATCCAATTTGATGATCTCAGGATCCGGATACCCTGTGATCCTCGAAAGGCCCCTGGTCGGTCCCAACCCAAACATTTCCATCGGGCATCATGGGTAATATCGTAGCATATATCAGATGAAAGACTGTCGGATGTGGTATAGTTTTCAAGGTGCTGGCCCTCTAAATTAAAAACCGAGACGCCTCCTTTGGTTGCACAATACATCAGGTCTCCCACCCGGTCAATGGCGTTGACCTGCAGGTCCAGAAGGGTCTTTTGACCATGATGCACCTCCACAGCGGATCCATCCAGGATATACAAACCGGAATCTGTTCCACACCAGAGCCTCCTGTCCTCCGCATAATAAAGGCTATAGAACTCGAGAAGACTGGCGTTTTTCCAGTATTCCAGCTGGTTCAGTGATCTTCCGTTGAAATAGAGCAATCCAACATCTGTGCCCACATAGATATTTTTTCGAAAGTCCTCTGCAAATGAGAGTGTAATGGTCCCGGGAATAAACCCGTTTCTGACTTCATCCAGCATGTGGACCTTCTCATCCTGCAAGTACATCAGGTAACCATAGGGACTGAACCACAGACGCTCCCTGGAATCATGGAAAACTGCGGAACATTGTTTTCAGGAAGAACCATGTCAGAATCAGTCACTTCGAATATAACTCTGCCATACTTGGAAACCCCGCTGATGGTCCCCAGCCAGATGTTCCCATACTTGTCCTCCAGAATATCGGTTACCAGGTCATTAACAAGGTTGTTCTTGATGGTAAAATTCCTAAGTTTCTCTTTGTCCATAAGCCAGACACCTTCTGGTGATCCACGATCCAGATCCTGTGATGGCTGTCTTCGTAGATCTCTTTGGCCAGCAGGTCATAGTCTGCTTCACTGGTCTTCCTGTGGAAGCTGCCCGTTTTCATAGACAAAAAGTCCTTCAATGTATGTACCGCACCAGACCCTGCCCTGGTGATCCACCAGCATGCTAAGCACAATTTCATCGGTGAGGCCGTCCTTATAACCCAGCTCGATGCTCCTCTTTCCCGGATCTGACAATGATTCCGTTCTCCTCCGTTGAATACCACATATGGCCTTCAGGGGTCTCCACGATATCTCGTAATGATGTTCTCTATCCTCTCGGTTTCAAAATGGAAGAGGTCTTCAAATATGGTCAGTCCCGGAACAGGATAGGTTGCCACATGGACCCTTCCCCTGGAATCCACAAAAACATCATTAATGGTATTATCTGTCAATCCATTCTCTTGGTGTATGAGACGATGGTATCGGAGCTTATTACCGAGATACCATATGCAGAAACTGCCCATACATTTCCTTCCAGATCCTCCTCCATCCTGTCCACCCTGTTGTTCACCAGACCAGCCTTTTCATCGTAGATCCTGAATGCGGAGCCATCATATCGGGCGATTCCTCCTTCTGTGCCGAACCAGACATCACCATTTCTGGTGGCCAGCAGGCAATTAACAAAATTGTTGGGAAGTCCGTTTGACATGGTTAAATACTCAAAATCATACCCATCAAACCGGGCGGCGCCTACCTGGGTGGCAAACCAGATATAGCCGTCCGTATCCTGACAATGGCGTTGACCATGTTCTGAGGCAATCCATTCTGAATGGTATAGTTGTGAAAGGGATTTTTTGTGCGTGGCGTGTGAAACAAACAGAATTGAGAATAACAGAATCCAAATGGTACGCTTGATGGCCACGGGAGAGATTCTTTTTTTATATTGCAGTGGATGCATAATCACCTCAATTTATGAAAAAATACAGGGTTCTCCTGATACTTTTAATAACATTAACATCTTGTTTAGACCCACGAAAGCAGGTCCTGGATCATCCCCGTTACCATTGGATGCTTCTGATATTTTGTATACGCCTGAGCAAATGGAAAGTTACGAAAGCAGGCGCCACATTGTAAAGGATTCCACCAGTCAAGGATATATGGTGCTTAAATCCACTGATCAGGGGAGTTATAACCGGCATGAATTCAGACCAAACAACTATTTTTTTTACCTCACCGGGTACAGTGAAGCCGGGGAGCTATTTGATTCTGACAGAGATGGCAAGCATCCCTTCACACTCTCTCTTCCCAACTGAGAGTATCCGGACCCTGATCTATGAAGGGGAACACCCGTCAGCCAGACTCAGGTAAAGCAGGCCTATGGAGCGGACCGTGTACTTCGCTTCTGATGAAGTCAGGCTAGGTGCTTGACTCCATTCTTAAATCAGGGAACCCAGTATATACAGATCTTGCGCAACAGTCAGCTGATGGATGAGTTACATAGAATGGCGGGTAAGGAAAAGCATGGTGAGTCTCAGGAGCGCTGCCGCCATCCTGGATGAAATGCGTGTATTCAAGGACCCCCTGGAGGTGGAGCGGCTTCAAAAAGCCTGTAATATTACAGCCCGGGCACTGACCAGGGTCATGAAGGAATGCAAGCCGGGTCGTATGAATTCGAGATGGAATCTGTGATTGAAGGGACATTCCTGGAATACGGATCAGCCATGCCCGGATTTCCCTCCATTGTCGGATCGGGCCCCAACAGCACCATTCTGCATTACGAAGCCAATACCGAGATCATGGAGGATGGGGAACTGTTGCTAATGGATATTGGAGCAGAGTACGGATACTACAGTGCTGATATTTCCCGGACCATTCCTGTAAACGGAAAGTTCAGCAGGGAACAGCGGACCATATACCAGCTGGTGCTGGATGCCCAGTTGGCAGCCATCGAGACAGATGAAACCCGGACATGGTTTTATGGATGGGCACATGGCTGCCAAAGAGGTCATTGTAGATGGCCTGGTAAACCTGGGACTGATCACCGATCCGGAATGTCCCTGGCAGATCAAATTTTATATCCTCTATCCCTCCTCCCACTACCTGGGGATGGACGTTCATGATGTGGGTGAATATGGGAGGCAACATTTCCCCAGATTTATGGAGCAAACCCCGGAAGACTCTATTTCCAGCAGGATGCTGGAAGCCGGCATGGTACTTACCATTGAACCCGGACTCTATTTCAGAGAGAATGGCCTGGAAAATGCGTTTGAGATCTTCAGAAATGAAGCAGATTCATCGGAAATTGCAGCATTCATTGAGAAAGTCCGCCCCGACTATGAAAAATACATCAACATCGGGGTCCGGATCGAAGATGATATCCTGATCACCAGGGAGGGGAACATGAACCTCTCCAGCTATGCCCCCAAAGAAATAGAGGACATCGAACAGGTTATGCGCTAGGCAGCTATTCTCAATCTCTTCTACCACTATTTTAGTGATGCTGTCACCCTGACTGATTCATCGATCACTTCCAGGCCTTCATAGACCTTGCCAAAACAGGTATGGTTCGGTCCAGGTGAGCTGTGTTGTTACGTGAATGACAGATGAAAAACTGTGAACCTCCTGTATCTCTTCCCGCATGAGCCATGGAAAGTACACCGCGATCGTGATACTGATTATCCCCGTCCAGTTCACATTTGATGTTGTACCCGGGTCCGCCCATGCCATTTCCATCGGGACAACCGCCCTGGATCACGAAATCGGGGATCACCCTGTGAAAGGTAAGTCCGTCGTAGAAACCATCTTTGGCCAGTTTAATGAAATTTCCACGGTACCCGGAGCATCCTTGTCAAAAAACTCAACTTTCATAACACCTTTATCTGTATGGATTTCTGCTTTTTTCATTTGTTTAATTTTATTTGAGCCACGAAATTAATAAAATTTCTTCTGAGTACTGAGCACTGAGTACTGAGTACTGAGTACTGGACTCAGTACTGGGCACTGAGTACTGATGCACTTGAGCACTGAGCACTATTTATGTCGTTGTTCCAGGACCGCTCCTACATCCTTGATGCTGAAACCCTTGGCTGCTAAGCAGCACCATCAGGTGGTAGACCAGGTCGGCAGCTTCATTCAGGAACAGATCATCGTTCTTATCTTTGGCTTCGATCACCAGCTCCACTGCCTCCTCCCCCACTTTCTGGGCAATTTTATTGATCCCTTTAGAACAGGCTTGTGGTATAAGAGTTCTCGGGCATTTCCTCCTTTCTCCTTGATGAATCAGCTCCTGGAGGGTGTACATGAAATCCAGCGCTGCCGCTGTTTGTCTCCTTGAAACAGGTATCTGCGCCGGTATGACAGACCGGGCCTTCAGGCTGACCTTGATCAGCAGGGTATCGTTGATCACAATCCTCCAGAATCTCCATCACATTCAGAAAATTTCCACTCTCCTCCCCTTTGGTCCAGAGCCTGTTTTTGGTGCGGCTGAAGAAGGTGACCCTGCCTTCTATTGCTGGTCTTTTCCAGTGCTTCCTGGTTCATGAATCCCAGCATCAGTACCCTATCGGTTTTGGCATCCTGAATGATGGCAGGTATAATTCCGTTAAGTTTTTCAAAATCCATATTATCTGACAATAATGTTGTTTTGTTTCAGGTAACCTTTCAATTCGGGAATAGGAATCTCATTGTAGTGAAAGATACTGGCAGCCAGTGCTGCATCGGCGCCTCCCTCGTCAAATACTTCCACAAAATGCTCCTTCTTCCCTGCTCCTCCCGAGGCAATAACAGGGATGGAGAGCTGTATCTGAGAGTTCTCCTGAGTGCTTCACAGGCATACCCATTTTTGGTCCCATCATGGTTCATGGAGGTGAACAGGATTTCACCTGCACCCCGTTCCTGGGCCTCCCTGGCCCAGCTGAACAGCTCCTTTTCGGTGGGGATCCTGCCACCGTTCACAAAGACGGTCCACCGGTCTATCTTTCAACTGGGCATCGATGGCCACCACCACAAACTGATTGCCAAATCCTCCTGCGATCCGGTCAATGAGTCCGGGATCCCTTACAGCCGAAGAGTTGATGGAAACTTTATCGGCCCCTGCCGAAAGAAGAACCTCAGCATCGTCCACCTGGTTAATGCCTCCACCCACTGTAAAGGGAATATTCAGGTGTTCTGCAATCCGCCTCACCAGGTCTGCAAAAAGCTTCCTTCCTTCGTGGGTGGCGGTAATATCCAGGTAAACCAGCTCATCGGCCCCGTCCACGGGCATATTTTGCTCCCAGTTCCACAGGGTCCCCCACATCCACCACATTTTCGAAATTGATCCCCTTCACCGTTTTTCCGTTCCTGATATCCAGGCATGGTATGATCCTTTTTGCCAGCATGTCAACTGTTTTTTAAAATATACGTCTTCCAGGATTTTCAAGGTGATCCTGTTTTCATAGATTGCCTTTCCCACAATCACTCCATCAATCCCATTCTGTCCAGGGTCTCAATATCCTCCATCTCACTGATCCCTCCGCTGGCAATCAGATACATGGATTCAAACTCCTCTTTGATCCTTGTATAGGTCTCCAGGGAAGGCCCCTCCAGCATGCCGTCCAGGGCAATATCCGTGCAAATGGCCTTCCTGATTCCCTCTGCTTCATAGTTCTCCAATAAAATCCATCAGATCGAGGGAAGTATCCTCTTCCCAACCAGAAACAGCAATCTTCTCATCTTTGAAATCGGCTCCCAGGATAATCTTTTCCGGTCCATACTTTTCCAGCCATCCCAGGAACATGGCACGGTCCTTCACAGCTATACTTCCTCCGGTGACCATTTGGGCTCCCGATTCAAAAACCATGCGTACATCCTCATCGCTCCTCAGTCCTCCTCCTGCATCGATGACCAAGGTGGTCCTGGTAGCGATCTGTTCCAGTACCCTGTGATTGACCATCCGCTGTTCCCTTGCTCCGTCCAGGTCCACCAGGTGCAGTCTTTTGATACCATGATCCTCAAATTTCAGGGCCATATCCAGGGGATCTCCGTATTCCTGCTTCCGGCTGTAATCCCCCTGGCTAAGCCTGACACACTTTCCCTCGATAATATCGATGGCAGGAATAATCTCGATCATAATTCAAAAAATTTGAAAGAATCTGCTGCCCCGGGTCACCACTTTTTTCGGGATGGAACTGGGTGGCAAAGAAATTTCCTTTTGCATGGCGGCACTGAAGGGAACCATATATTCACATAGTGCTGCTGTTTCTTCACAGACAGGCACATAATAAGAGTGCACAAAATAGACATAGGCCCCTGTCAGGCTCCCCTGAACAGGTCACCCTTCGTCATCTGATCAAGGCTGTTCCAGCCCATATGAGGCACTTTTAGCCCTTTATCGGGGAAATCCTCACCGGTTGATCAAAGATCCCGATGCAGGCGGTATCCCCTTCTTCCGACCAGCTGCACATGAGCTGCTGACCCAGGCAAATTCCGAGAACAGGCTGGGTCAGTCCGGCAATCAGCTTTATCCAGCCCCCTTTCCTTCAGGTAGTCCATGGTGGTGGCCGCTTCACCCACCCCGGGAAAAATCACTTTGTCGGCAGACATAATCTGCATCCGGATCATCGGTGATTTCCGCATGACACTCCCAGTCGTTTCAGGGCATGGTCCACCGACCTGATATTGCCTGCATTGTATTTTATAATAGCCACATTCATCAAATCAAGCATCTTACAAGTTTTCCTTTGGTTGTGGGAAACCTGGCTGTCCGGATCCAGCTTCACTGCCATTTTAATGGCCCTTGCAAATCCTTTAAATACCGCTTCAATTTTGTGGTGTTCATTGTTCCCTTCTGCCTTGATATTCAGGTTGCATCTTGCTGCATCGGAAAAGCTCTTAAAAAAATGGAAAAACATCTCAGTGGGAACATCCCCGATCATCTCCCTTTTGAATTTCACATTCCACTCCATCCAGGGCCTGCCTCCAAAATCAAGGGCCACTGTTGCCAGGGAATCATCCATGGGAAGCACAAATGCATACCTTTCAATCCCTCTCTTATTTCCCAGTGCTTCCCGGAATGCTTCACCCAGGGTAATGGCTGTATCTTCGATGGTATGGTGCTCATCCACATGCAGATCCCCGGTGGCCTTCACCACCAGGTCCAATCCCCCGTGCCGTCCCAACTGATCCAGCATGTGGTCAAAAAATCCCAGTCCGGTGGAAATCTCGGTCTTGCCCTCCCCATCCAGGGAGAGTTCCACAGTGATCTCGGTTTCTCCGGTGATCCTGGTCTTCCTGGCTGCTGCGCATTCGTGAACGGATAAAACGGTAAATCTTATCCCAGTCATCACTCACCAGGGCAGCAGTGTTCATTCAATTCCTTCTCTTCAATCACCTTTCCCATTTCCGCCTTCCAAAAAGGATACCCCTTGCTCCCAGGTTCCTGGCAAGTTCAATATCTGTGATCCGGTCACCGATCACATAGGAATTCTCCAGATCATAGATCCCGTCCATATAGCCTGTGAGCATCCCTGTTCCGGGTTTACGCCTGGGTGAATTCTCCTCCGGCAGTGAAGGATCGATATGCACTGCATCAAAACTCACCCCTTCATTTTTGAAGGCAGTAAGAAATTTATCATGAGCAGGCATAAAATCCTCTTCAGGAAAGATGGCGTTCCCAGTCCATCCTGGTTGGAAACCACCACCAGTTCATAATCTGTAAAGTGCCTGAGTTTATAGAGGTTCCGGAATACACCGGGAACAAACTCCAGTTTCTCCAGAGAATCCACCTGGTAATCCTCCGGTGGTTCCTTGATCAGGGTTCCGTCCCGGTCCAGAAATATGACTCTTTTTTTCATATCTTAGCATTTATCGGTTTCAGTTGCTCATACGCATTCAAGGCTTATACAACAGCCTTTGTTCTCACTTTCTGTTCCCACAGTAATCCTGCAGGCAACCATCACAAAGAGGCACAGAGGAGCGGTCCCGGACAATGATACCCCTCTTCATCAGAAAATGAATAAACCTCCAGGGTTGATTCATTTTCACCAGCAAGAAAATTGGCATCGGAAGGATAATACCTTTTCCACAACAAGCTGAATTCAACCCAGCTCTTCGAGAAAGCTGTTCCCGTTCCTTCAGGATCATGCTCCACCCAAGCTGCCTCTGTAGCTCCGGTATTCAGTGACTCTTCAGGGCCTCCTAGTGGTCAGGGTGTTCACATTATAAGGATATTTCACACGGACAGGTATCCGATCAATTCGGGATGGGCAAATACCATTCCCAGCCTGATCCCTGCCAGTCCCCATGCCTTGGAAAGGGTCTGAAGAACCACCAGGTTTTTCTTTTCAGGGACCAGTGAAAGCAAGCCCGCTTTCCTGACTGAAATCGATATATGCCTCATCCACCACCACCATGCAGGGCACTCCGTCATCAATCTCCATCATGGCTTCCCTGTCCAATGAATTGGAGGTGGGATTGTTGGGAGAACAGAGGAAAATCATTTTGGTCCGGTCGTCCACTGCATCCAGAACAGCCTCTGGATCCAGGCTGAAATCTTCCCTGGAGCAACACACTTTTGCATGCCACATCATTGATCCTTGCACAAACTCCGTACATGCCATAGGTGGGATCCACAGTAATCACATTATCCTTCCCGGGCTCACACAATACCCTGAACAGCAAGATCAATACCCTCATCACTGCCATTTCCCAGAAAGAGATTTTCCACCTGCTGATCCTTTCAGCCCGGCAATCTCTTTTTCAGTTCCATCTGCCGGGGATCGGGATACCTGTTCAGGGGATGATTATGTGGATTTTCATTGGCATCCAGGAATATGGAAGCCGAACCTGAAAATTCATCCCTGGCTGAAGAATAAGGCACCAGTTCCCGGATATTATCCCCTGACCAGTTGACTGATTTCAAAATCATTATCCATCCCCATTTGATTTTCAACCTGATAGCCACTGCATTGCTGTGGGCCTGAAGCTGTTCGGCCTCTGCCATGGTCATGATGGCATCACCGATGTTATGCAATCCATATTTACTGATCTCCTGAAAGGTAATCTTTTTATAGAAACTGTCCATATTCACCCCGCTGTAAGCATGTGCCCAACCATTGGTAGGCAGGGTATGGTTGGTACCTGAAGCATAGTCACCTGCACTTTCAGGAGTATAATCCCCAGAAAAACAGAACCGGCATTGATCACCTGCTCCGAAAGCTCACTATAGTTTTCGCGTAACAATAATCAGGTGTTCAGGTGCATACATATTAACCATATCCATGATCTTCCTCCTGGTCCTTCAGAAGGATCATCTTACTGTTATTCAGGGCCTTTGCTGCAATTTTTTTCCTGGGTAAGATTGCCAGTTGATTCTTCAGTTCAGCCTGAACCTGTCCGATCAGGTCCCCCGAATCGGTGATCAGCAATACCTGACTGTCGGGTCCATGTTCTGCCTGTGAAAGCAGGTCCGAAGCAATAAAAGCAGGATTGGAGGTGGCATCTGCAACAACAGCCAGTTCCGAAGGCCCGGCAGGCATATCAATGGCCACTGTATCCCGGCTTACAATCTGCTTGGCCATGGTCACATATTGGTTTCCAGGACCAAAAATCTTGTTAACTGCCGGAATGCTTTCTGTGCCATATGCCATGGCTGCAATGGCCTGAACTCCTCCCACACGGAAAACCCGGTCAATGCCCAGCAGATCGGCAATATAGAGGATGGAGGATTGATCTTTCCCTCCTTGTCCGGAGGAGTACAGAGGATCACCTCCGAACAACCGGCAATTTTTGCCGGGATACCCAGCATCAAACAGTGGATAGCAGAGGCGCAGATCCACCGGGAATATAGAGTCCGACTCGTTCTATGGGAACAGGTTTCTGCCAGCAACGCACTCCGGCTGTGGTAACAATGGTTTCCGAATGGTGGATTTGTTTCTTATGAAAGGTCTTAATGTTCCAATGGGCCTCCTCAATGGCCCTTTTCAGGGATGCACTGACCTGTCTTCCTGCAGCTCCTGATCTCTTCTGCAGGAACTTCAAGGGCTTCAAGCTCAACCCCGTCAAACTCGCTTGTATAGGATCGCACAGCTTTGTCCCCTGTCTGGCCACATCCTCAATAATCTTTTCCACCTGGTCCTCCAGCCTGAGTGGTTCAGTTCGGGTCGTCTTAAGCAATCTGGCCAGTTTTTTCTTTCAGGATAACGTAATAATATTCATGGTTGCTATTTGGTTTTTAGATCTAAACGATCATTTTTTCAATGGGAATCACCAGGATCCCCTGGGCCCCCAGGTCCTTCAGCTGGTCAATTACTTCCCAGAATGTTTTTTCACTCAGAACAGAGTGGACCGAGCTCCACCCCTCTTCTGCCAGAGGCATCACAGTTGGGACTCTTCATACCGGGGATCACATCGATGATCTCCTGTAGATCTGTCATTGGGTGCATTCAGCAGAATATACTTGTTATTGGAGGCAGCCAGGACACTGCGAATCCTGAACAGAGAGATCAGCCAGCAATCCTTTCTCGACTCATCTCCAGGTTCCGGTTGGCAATAACCACAGCTTCTGACTTCATAACTGTTTCAACCTCCTTTAATCCATTGCTGATCAGGGTACTTCCCGAACTGACAATATCAAAAATGGCATCGGCAATCCCGATGGAAGGAGCAAGTTCCACCGATCCGCTCAACACATGAACATCGGCATTGATACCATGCTCACCCAGGATATTTTTCCAGGATCACCGGGTAAGAAGTGGCAATCCGTTTGCCCTTCAGATCTTCCGGGCCTCTCATATGATTCGCTTTTGGGTATGGCAATGGAAAGCCTGCATCTGGAATATCCAAGTCTTTCCACCAGGTCCACATCACACTCTTTTTCGGCATACTCATTTTCTCCCACAATACCAATATGGGCCACTCCATCCTCCACATACTGAGGGATATCATCATCCCTGAGATAAATGACCTCCAGAGGAAAGGATTGGGCCACGGACCGAAGTTTCCTGGATCCGTTGTTCAGGGAGATTCCAGCTTCTTTCAGCAGATTCAGTGACTTTTCACTGAGCCGTCCCGATTTCTGAATGGCAATTCTGAGTTTTTCCATATCATATTTTTTTAAACAAAAAAAGGTCTGCAGTATCTGCAAACCTCACATCAATAATTTTCGGATTACATTAACTGCACAGGGTCCTAACCATTCACATGGTGATGGTGATGATGAACCCTATGCTGCATGTAAATCCTCATTTCCTGTTAAAATGTCCTGCAATATTAAATAATAATTTAGTAACTACAAGTGGATTGCTGAATAATTTAATGTCAAAATGACAATACCCTTTCGGATCGATAGAATGATGACTAAATATCCTTCAGCAGGATATTGGAAGGGGATTCCCGGATGGAATGCAAAATATGCTCATGGATCTTGGTGATCCTGCTCAGATCGTCCGATTCGGTAACAACCATCTGGTCACTCCCCACCATTTCCATCTGGTAGTAAATATATTCAACAGTAATTTTATTGATATCCACTGACGGCTGGTAGGACCGGTCCTTGGGATTGTCAGCTGCCAGTTCGGCCAGAATTCCTGCATCCACCAGTTCGAATACAAGTTCATTGACCAGCCTGATGGGAATCCCCAGTTCATGGCTGAGCATATCCGTATTCCAGGGATCGCCGCCCTCTTCAAAATTCTTAATGATATGATAGGCAATCAGCAAGGGTCAGGATTCGTTTGTTGTTGTGACTTAGATTAAGGGCATTCTCCTCAAATTCATAGTTTTCAATATTCTGATAGGCAAAGGATAGTTCTGCCCCCATAAGTACAATCAGCCAGGTAATCTGCAGCCAGAGAAGGAACAACGGGATGGCGGCGATACTTCCATACAAGGGTATTAAACCTGAAAACACCGATCTGCAGGTCCTGATAAAGGGCTTGGAAGATCATGGCCACCGTACCTGCAAAAATCCCTGCAACCAGGGCATATTTAAATTTTACCTTGGTATTGGGCATCACAATATAGACAATGGTAAAAAGCATCCACATGGAAACATAGGGAATGGATTTGATGAGGAAACTAATGAGCGGTTTAAAAAGTTCAATCCTGGCTGCAGCGGACTGGATTTTCACCATCACACTTCCCGAAAGACCGAAGGCAAATGGGGTCAGGATCATAATGGCCAGGTAGTCAGAGAATTTCCGCATGGGACTCCGGGCCTTCCTTATCTGCCAGATGTCATTGAAGGAAGCTTCGATGTT
Organism: uncultured Bacteroidota bacterium; assembly: GCA_963735755.1. GTDB lineage: Bacteria > Bacteroidota > Bacteroidia > Bacteroidales. Next base: position 103,594 of record CAVTME010000002.1, read on the forward strand.
GTTCAATACCTGGATCACAGACCAGAAGAGGATAACTCCACCCAATCCCGGCAAGAATACCTCCTTTGGTCTTCACCAACAGGCTGTCAACCATATCGGTCACCCACTTCATGATCTCCTCCTGTCCCTGCATGTTCTTGTTGATCACTTCATGCAAGCGGTCTTCAAATCCAAAATTACGGGCAATGGCAAAAGCAATGGCAAAAATCGGGACAATGGAAAGCATGGTAAAATAGGTCAGCGCAGCAGCCCTGACTGCAGCCCTGTCCTCAAAAAATCCCTTGAAATGCCAGGATGTAGATCCTGGACTGCCTGATCAGGAATGTCCTTCGACGAGATTTGGATGTGAGATCATGGGACCAGATCTCCTCCTTGAAAGAAGAACTTCTGTATTCTTTTTCAAGCATACGTACTTAGTTTTAGCCAAGAGGAAATATACAAAACTTGCCCAAAGGAATTACGGGAAAAATTATCTTTGCAGCAAAATCCGCAAAATATGGCAACACTAAAAGAACGGTTTCAGAAATGGAAAGAAACCCGTACACTGCTGCAAAAGGCTGGTGATATCTTTTTCTGGGTGCTTCTGGTCCTGCTGATTCTTCCCGGTCCCCGGAAGGTGATTTCCACAACATGTGAACAGGGTGATACTCCAGGTGAAGAATCCCGGGATAATAGCGAAGAAAAGCAGATTAGCCCTGCCAGACAGGTGATTATCAACTGGATCATTGAGTGACAGCGCAGGGTGTACCCTACCTGCTGAGTGACCTGCAGGGTCAGGTTATCTTTCTGAATTTCTGGGCAACCTGGTGTCCGCCCTGTGTGGCAGAACTTCCTGAAATTCAGAAGGCTTATGAAAAACATGGGAATAGATGTAGTCTTCCTGCTGGTAACCAACCAGAAACCTGAAGTGGTGGAACTTTCATGGAGAAGCATGGATATAACCTTCCGGTTTACTACTCCGGGACTGCGCCCACCTGAGCGTTTTTCAGTCTTCAGTCGATCCCCACCACCTATATTATCTCCAGGGAGGGAAAATTGTAACGAAGAAAACCGGGGCTGTGAACTGGGATTCAAGGGCCACAGAACGGATTTTCGAGCAGCTTGCTCAGGTAGTTTTCCTGTAGTTGGTCACTGCCAGTGTCAGGATCATACGGCATAGATCCACAGGCTGTAAAATCCCGGCTGATATCCCTGAAACCGGAACCCTTCAGCAGCATCATCCTGATTACCCTCATAAAATAGGCAGCAGGATTGAACAGATTGATCTTCTGTGCCCAGGCAGGCATACTTTCGGCCGGTGTAAATACCCCACTCATCAGAATAAAGGTGATCATAAAGAAAAAGGCAATAAACATCAACTGTTGCTGGGTATTGGAAATGGTGGAAAGGAAAAGCCCGATCCCCAGACCACCAAAAGATAAACGGAGGTAAACAGGAAAAGCAATCCCAGGCTGCCCACATGGGAAGATCGTAAAGAATCCGTCCCACCACCAGTCCGAATGCCAGTTCAAAAAGGGCAATAACCCAGAAAGGCAATCAATTTGGCAATGATGAACTGGTACTTTCGATGGGGGTCACATTGATCTGTTCGGTGGTTCCCATCTCCTTCTCTCTCACCAGGTTCAAGGCAGTAAGCATCATACCGATCAGGGTAACAATAATCACCAGGATCCCTGAAAACATATAGATTTTATAATCAAGCAGCGGATTGTACCAGTAACTTGGGAATGATTTCCAGGTGCGGTCAGTTCCTCCGAATCGTCCATTCCGAACCATCGGCCCTGATCTGCTGGTTAAATCCAGTAATGATCCTGGTACAATAGGCATTGATCAGTCCGGCTTCCGTGGCATTGATGGCATTGACCACCAGTTGCAGGTCGGTTTCCTGTTCGCTGTAAAGTCGTTTTTCAAAGTCATGCTGAGATGGAGAATCACATCCACCCTGTCGCCGGTGAGCATCCGGTTAGCCTCTTCATAATCATTGCGTCTGAAGAATGATCTCAAAAAATGGTGATCCCCTGAAATTGGGAAACCAGCAACCGTGGAGCCTGAGAGTAATCCTGGTCCACAACTGCCATTTTGATGTCTTTCATTTCCAGGCTGGCGGCATAGGTAAGCAGGATCATCTGAACCACAGGAATCACAAAGATCACCGGAAGCATAAACCTGTTCCTGAAGATCTGCTTGAATTCTTTGACTAATAATGTGAATAATATTCTCATATCCAGTTACTCTATTCCAGTCGGATATTAAACCTTTTTACTGAAGCCAGGATAAAGAAGAGGGTCATCCCCAGCAAGATCAGGGTTTCCTTCCAGATGAAGGCAAAACCTGTTCCTTTCAGCATAATATTCTTCACGATCACAATAAACCAGCGGGCAGGCATAATGGCCGAAAACCACTGCAGGACCCTGGGCATATTGTCGATGGGAAAGATAAAACCGGATAAGCAGGATGGTGGGCAACATCAATCCAAGCATACTCATAACCATGGCCATCTGCTGTGTCTTTGCAGCGGTGGAGATCAATACTCCCAGGGAGAGGGCCAGGGTGATATAGAGCATGCATTCCAGCCATAAGCATCCAGAGGCTGCCCACCACAGGCACATCAAATACCAGAAATCCCAGCACGATAATGGTCATGGCATTGACAAAGGAAAACAATACATAGGGAGTTACCTTTCCCAGGATGATCTCCCGTGGCTTCAGGGGGGAGGCCAGCAGCAGTTCCATGGTACCAAACTCCTTCTCCCGGGTGATGGTCACCGAGGTCATCAGTGCCGAAATCAGCATCAGGATCAGCGCCATCAGTCCGGGTACAAACATATATACCCCTTTCATCTCCTCGTTATAGAACATCCTTGATTTTACACTCACCGCCCATGGAACCTGACATCCTGGTTCATGGATTGAAATAGTTCATCAGAACACCCTGCAGATAGGTCTGGGCCAGCTGGGCTGAATTGGCATCTGAAGCATCGGTGATCAGTTTGATGGCGGCCCGGTTTTCACGCATCAGGTTCTTCTCAAAATCCTCTTCAAAAACCACCACCACTTTGGCCCTGCCGCTTCTGAAACAGTTCCCCGATCTGCTGCCTCATGATCAATGGTACCCGGCAGGAACAAAATATCCGGAAGAAAAAATCTTCTGAGTGGCCCGGGTGGATGCCTGGTCCACTGGACCGGTCCCAGATGCCCACCTCCACATCCCGGATTTCATGTGGTCACCACATATCCAAAGAGGATGATCATGACAACGGGAAGCCCAAACAGGATCACCAGGGTTCTCACATCCCTGAAGATGTGCTGAAACTCCTTTTTGACAAATCCAAAAAACCTGTTCATCAGTTTCTTGCAAGTTTTAAGAAATACTTCATTCATATTTTCTGAATTGATATTGCTTCTTCAGTGCCGCAGGCGTATCCAGCGCCTCAATCCGGCCATCCACCATAATGGAAACCCGGTCGCAATATTCAGCTTCATCCATATAATGGGTGGTTACAAATACGGTGATCCCTTCCTCGGTGGCATCATGGATCATCTCCCAGAATTGCCTCCTGGTGATGGGATCCACACCCCCGGTGGGTTCATCCAGGAAAACAATGGCAGGTTTATGAAAAATGGCCACTGAAAAAGCCAGTTTCTGCTTCCATCCCAGGGGGATCTCCCTGATCAGCCTGTTGCGGATATGGGTCAGGCTCAGGCGCTCCAGCAACTGCTCCTCCCGCTCCTGGATCTGTTTTCTTCTCAGACCGTAGATACCCGCATAGAGCCTGATATTCTCGGATACTGTAAGGTCTTCATAGAGGGAGAACTTCTGGGACATATAACCGATTTTCCGCTTGATTTTTTCCCGTTCCCTGATATACATCATGACCGGCCACCCGAATCTCTCCCTGAAGTGGGATAGGAGAGTCCGCAAAGGATCCGCATGGCTGTTGTTTTCCCTGCCCCATTGGCCCCCAGGAAACCAAAGATCTCCCCCTTCTCCACATGGAAGGTAAGCCGGTCATTGGCCACAAAGGAACCGAATTTCTTCACCAGATCCTTTACCTCAATGATATGTTCCTGCGCTCTCATCAGCTTTCCTCCCCGTGTATTGCTTGTTCCCTGCTCCTGCTTCATCAGTCCCATAAACCGGTCTTCAATGGAGGGGACAATCGGCTTCCCACGCGATCGACGGGTCTTCCCATGCTTTCGATTACTCTGCTTTCACCTTTGCTTCATCCCGCTTCCGAACGGAGCGTCACATGTAGCTCATCACCGAAAAGCCAGGCATGTTACAGCCCTCTCAACTCCTGATCCGTTCCAGGTATGCATAGACTCCCCTGCTCGCTTCTCAGTGAAAAGAGCTCTGTTTCTCACTGTCAGCATGTGGAGACGGATCCGAAATCTCCAGAAGACTTCCTTTCTGGATCAGTGCCACCCGGTCACATAACTCGGCTTCATCCATATAGGGAGTGGAAACCACAATGGTGATCCCCTCCTTCTGTATCTTCTTAAGCATATCCCAGAATTCCATGCGGCTCACTGCATCCACACCTGTGGTGGGTTCATCCAGGATCAGCACTCCGGCCTGTGGATCAGGGCACAGGAGAGGGCAAGTTTTTGCTTCATCCCCCCTGAAAGTTTTCCTGCCAGTCGCTTTTTAAAAGGTTCAATCTGCTCGTAAACATCCTTTATCAGGTCATAGTTCTCCTTGACCGTGGTCCCGAATACCCTGGCATAAAAAGCCAGGTTCTCCTCCACAGAAAGATCCATATAGAGTGAAAACCGGCCCGGCATATACCCGATGATCTTTCTGACCTCCCTGTAATCCTTAACCACATCATGATCCGTGCATCATGCAGTGCCCGCATCGGGAATCAGCAGAGATGCCATGATCCGAAACAGGGTGGATTTACCTGCTCCGTCGGGACCGATCAGTCCAAAAAACTCCCCGTCCTTCACTTCAAGTCACCTGTTCAGTGCCTGTACAGTATCAAAAGATTTATCGATATGGTCAACAATCAAGGACATCGTATAACTTTTTGTCAAAAATACACTTCACCCGGCATTCCGATTTTCAGGCTCCCATCGTTGGGCACCACCACCTTGATGGCATAGACCAGGTTTACCCGTTCCTCCTTGGTCTGAATAATCTTGGGGGTAAATTCCGCCTGGGGAGAGATCCAGCTCAACCATCCTGTGATTTCCTCCAATCCTTCGTGCTACGTCAAACCGCACCTTGACACGCTCGCCATCTACCAACGAGAAAACTGATCTCCTGATACATAGGCCCTGAAGAATCAATTCATCCATATCGGCCATTTTAAAAAGGGCCTGACCGGGTACTGCAATCTCACCCTTTTCCTTATATTTGGTAAGCAGGATTCCATCCATGGGATTTCTGACAGTACACTTCAGCATCTGATCCTCCACCTGCCTATCTGAATCTCCAGGGTTCTTCGCTCGGCAATATACCGAGGCTTTCTGGGATTCGGTGGCCATGATCTGGGCCTTCAGGAGTTCAATCTGCCCATTGATATCATCCTGTTGTTTGGAGGTTGCTGCCCCCCCCTCCAACAGATGGTCAATACGCTTCTTCTCCCTTTCCAGGTTTTCCAGCTGAACCTTGCTGGCGTGTACCTGTGCATCAAGGGTATTGATCCTGGACCCAGGGAAACCATGCCCGATTCAAGCTGATCTTTTTTCAGAACAGCTGGGTGGAATCAATGTGACTGCCACCTGCCCTTTGGTCAGCTGGCACCTTCTATCTGGTTCAAATTCATAATCCTGCCCTGGGCTTCTGCCGAAACCATCACCTCGATGGCTTCAAAGTTGCCATAGGCATCTGCCTGTCCTCAATTTGATTACAGGAAACGAGCAGAATAAAAATTCCCGGAATAAAAAGTTTTACTGGCTTCATCTTATGATGTTTTACAGGTTTCCCTGGATGGTTAAATAGTTGCATATGGACTGCTTCAGAAGGATCTCATGGGTGGCCAGGTTGATCCTGGCCAGGCTCTCCTTGTTTAGTTCAGTGATGTATTCGGTGGCGGTGATGGTCCCGTTTGAAAGCTTGGTGGCAGCATGGTCTGAAATCTCTTCTCTTAACTGAAGCACCTGTCTTCCAGTTCCATGGTCTTCCTGTATTGCTCCATTTTTGCTTCCTCCTGGACCAGTTTCGATTCAATCTCCTTGTCGAAAGTGGCCCGCTGGTTCTGCAGCATCTGTTGCTGGTTTTCGATCACCTGTTTCTCCCTGCTGGTGCTGTTCCAGTCCCAGATATTCCACTGAGTCCGGCTCCCACCATGTAATAGAAATCCCACTCACCACTCATCATATTGTATCCGGGTTTTCCATACCCGGTCTGTCCAAATGCAAAGAGAACCGGCATCCGCTTTTTACCCACCAGCTCCTTTCCTGCCTCCATGGAGGCATCTTTCAACTCAAACAGGGTGTGCTCGGGCCGGCTTACCTGGTCGGGATCCATGAGCCTCCAACTGTGGAATTTCCATGATATCCTCTTCAGAAAAAGCTGTTCCGCACAGCACATTCAGTGCATCCAAATATGACTTTTTCCTGGTGTCTATTTCTAACAATGACTGCTTAACTTTCAGTATTTCAACCTCAATTATCTTAGTTCTGCTTCAAGAATGGTCCATGCTCGATGGCCGAATTCATGGACTCCTGCCTGGTCTGCAGGTTATCCATATGAATCTCCAGGTTTTTCCTGTTTTCCTGCAGAACCAGGATGGCAAAATAGAACTGGTTCACTCTGCGATTTCAAACCATGCAGGTCCACTTCCACCTGCTGCAGATCGGCTGCTGTTCTGGCCTGCTCATATGCTCTCTTTTGCCTGCTGATCCCCCCGTCATAGAGGGTTTGCCTGATATCCAGGTTCAAGTCCGTACTGGTCATGGGGTACTTCGGGAAAATCCACAGGTATGGTAGGATCCGTAAGTGCCACGGTCACCACATCCGACTGGTAACTCATCTTGCCATTCAGGTTCGACGGTCGGGATACCAGTCTGTTTTTGCCTGATCCACTTTCAGACTCGCCCATTTGCTGGATGAACTCCCGGTCACTTCAGTCTGGGCGCATTTTCAATGCCTGTCTGTGGCAATCGGACAGTGTAATGGTGTCCTGGGCCGCAAGGGCATACAAAAAGGGACAGGAATAGAATAATTGTTGTTGTTCTCATCTCAGTCATTTTGAGTCATGAATCGCTTGATCATTTCCGGCAATATTTCCTTCCGCTGTCTCATGGCATCCATATAGGCATTTCATCTCCATGAAAGAGAATCTCGGTAACCACAGGTCGGGCAGCAAAAGGAAAAATACACAGGCTTAAAAGATTAAGAATCAACTGTCTGGGATCTGATGACCTCCCTCACCGTCCCCTGCATGCTTTTCATTTTCTTAATGCTAATTCCGGATCGATACCCATCTCCTTGATCATCTGAGGCATCCGTTCAGGGTTGGAGAAAGTTCCTGGAGAACAAAAATGGGGATCTGGGGATTCTCGAGCATGGCATCAATGATCGTTTCTATCATTTGCGGTACATACTCCTCAAAGGACATATCGGAGTGCAACATGGCAGCCAGGCTGGGAACAAAACTCCCCATGGCCTTTCTGAAACACGCCTCGAAAAGATGGTCCTTGCTTCTGAAATAGTAGTTCAACAGGGTCCGGTTGATCCCTGCATCATCAGCAATATCCTGCATGGAAGTACCTGCCTTGCCTTTCTGATAGAACAGTTTCTCAGCCGATGCAATAATCTTCTGTTCTGTTTCAGTATTGAGTACCATATCTTGAAACAATATTTTACATAATTGTTTGACGTATATGTTAAACACTTTCGTAAATAGTATATTCTTTTTCAATTCATGTCAAGTTTTCTTTGAAAAAAAAAATAAATCGTATCTTTCGACTCTTTTAAATTGAGAACAAATATTGGCATTAACTTACTGTTAAACAAATGAATACATTATCAAAGATATTCCTTCTTCTATCATTAATTTCTCTTGTTATTTCCTGCAAACCCAGGTTTGATCCGGAAATCACCATGGAAGAAATAGAGGAGCATATCAAATACCTGGCTTCCGAAGAACTTGCAGGCCGCTATCCGGGAACTCCTGAAGATGCATTGCTGTCTGCTATATTGCTGGGGCCTATAAGCAGGCAGGACTGACACTATATGATAAAACAGGACTGCAGACTTTTGAAATTGTAACAGAGATTGAACCGGGCCCGGGCAATGCTGCCAGTTACGGAAAGGTGATCCTGGAACCTGGTGATTGATTTCATCCTTTCTCCTTCAGTGCCAACGGGACTGTCAGTGCTGAAGTTGTATTTGCAGGTTATGGATTCCAGATGGACCAGGAGGAGCTCAGATGGGATGATTATGCCTTGGATGTGGAAGGCAAAATGGGTAATGATCCTCAGGGGTGTCCCCGGAAAACAGGAGCCCTCTTCCCCTTATATCAACTACAGTGAGGACCGGGAAAAGCGTTGCTTGCATATGACTTGGGTGCCGCAGGGGTGATCCTGGTTTCGGGCAATACAGTACGATCCCAAAGATGCTTTGGAGGAGCTCAAAGGCAAACAACATGCACTCTCCATCCCTGTGATCCAGATGAGCCAGAAGCAGTGCTGAAGGAATCATCTCCCTGGAGGGATCGGACAGTCTCTCGAATCTGGATTCAGGATCGCAACGAACGCAGAACCCCACTCTTTTTCCACTGGAGTTCAGATGGAGATCACAGTTGATCTGCAACCAAAAAAAATGGAAACTGCCAATACCATTGCTATCCTCTGAAAGGATCCGATCCGAACCTCTGCAGATGAATATGTGGTGATCGGGGCCCACCATGACCACCTGGGGATGGGCGGACCGGGCACCTCTTCACGGGACTCGGATACAATCGCGGTCCACTATGGAGCAGATGACAATGCATCTGGTGTGGCCGGGGTGATAGAGATTTCTGAAAACATGGTATCCAGGACCCCTGGCAAGAAGCATGGTATTTGCCACTTTCGGTGCAGAGGAGATGGGCCTGGTCGGTTCCAAATACCTGACAGAGAATCCCCCGGTAGATCTATCACAGGTGCAGGCCATGATCAACCTGGACATGATGGGCCGCCTGAATGAGGACGGCAACTGCAGATTGGAGGATTGGGACATCTCCGGGATTTAAAGTATGCTTGATTCAATCAACCGGGCATACGGATTTGACCTGAAATACTCCAATGAAGGTTATGGCCCCTCCGACCATGCAGCATTTTATGCAAAAGATGTTCCGGTGCTGTTTATCTCCACAGGTGCACATCCCGATTACCATACCCCTGCCGATCATCCGGATGCCATTAACATGGATGGAGCTGTAGAGTATGGCCTTTGTGGCCGATGTGGCTGAGCACTGGCCAATGATAAAGAGCAGATTGTTTTTATAGAAGCAGGCCCAAAGGTGAAGGGATCCTCCAGGGGGAGACGGGGCGGAATCACACTGGGACTGATGCCCGATGTGACATATGACGGGAATGACGGAATGCCGGTAATGTTTGTACTGAAGGAAAACCGGCTGCCGTTGGCGGAATCCAGAAAGGTGATATCATTGTAGCCATCGAAGGAAAGTCCGTTGGAAATGTATATGATTACATGAGCCGTCTGGACCAGTTGAAAGAGGGAATGGACATCGTGGTCACAGTGAAGCGAGATGGCGACAAGATGGACCTGGTGATCAGGTTATAACTGAACAATAAAAAGAACGATAGATATGAAACTGAAAGAAAGTACTTTTCTGGGTCCTGGCCGTGGTTATTTCCATGGCAGCAATGATTTACCAGAGATTTACCGGGCCAACCTACCCGAAGAAATATGAAATAAGCTACCAGAATGAGGAATTTCAATTTGACCTTCCACGTTCCAACAATGGAAGGCCAGCCGATTATCCGGTAGAAATCCAGCTTCCTGAGAATTTTCCTGGTAAAATCATCTGGCGGCTCTTCCCCACCGAGAATCCCTGGGATACCCTGGTAATGGAGAGAGAGGGTGACCTCCTAAGTATAAAGCTCCCCCACCAGCCTCCGGCCGGTAAAATTGAATACCACCTGGAATTAATGGCCGATGGAAATCCAGTTGATTTGCATGAAGAGGAAAATGTGGTCATCCGGTTCCGGGGTGATGTGCCTGCCTGGGCGCTTATTCCGCACGTGCTGATGATGATACTTACCGTGATCTGGTCCACAGCTATCATATTATTTGCCCTGGCCAATATGCCCGTTTATAAAAGGAATGTGGGGATCACTATTATCTTCTTATTCATCGGTGGATTTATTCTTGGTCCCATCGTGCAGAAATATTCATTCGGCCAGTTCTGGACCGGCTGGCCCCTTGGGCAGGACCTTACTGACAATAAGGTATTGTTTGCGCTGATTGCTTTTCTGGCCGCATGGTTCCTCCGGAATAAATCCTATGGAAGATGGCTGGCCATCCTGGCTGCGGTGGTGATGCTGGCTGTATACCTGATCCCCCACAGCGCAAACGGTTCGGAATTGGATCCGGAAACCGGCGAGGTCATCACCGGTGCTTTCCTGGCCATGGGCATCAGAATAAGACATCGATATAAACCCTAATTTCCATGCAAAAATATCAGTGCACCATTTGTGGATTTGTATATGATCCCGAAGAAGGTGATCCAGACAGTGGAATTTCTCCCGGAACAGCTTTTGATGATATTCCTGAAGATTGGTATTGTCCAGTATGCGGTGTAGGCAAGGGTGACTTCGAAGCTGTTCAGTAACCTGGGTTTACGATACAACAGGAGCTTTTTCAAGCATTCTGACCAGGAATCTCCAGAACTTTTCGACAGTTTCAATCTCGATCCGTTCTTCTGGTGTATGGGCTCCCTTGATGGTAGGCCCAAATGAGATCATGTCCAGTTCAGGGTATTTTTGCAGAAACAAACCGCACTCAAGTCCAGCATGAATGGCTTTCACCTCTGCCTCTCCTTGAAAGAGTTCCTGGTATACTTCCCTCGAGATTTTGAGAACTTCGGAACCCATATTGGGTTTCCAACCCGGGTAACCATCCGAGTGTTTCACCCGGGCGCCAAGTAAACTAAAGAGTGAAAACATACGATCGGAAATGTCCCGTTTTGCAGACTCCACACTGCTTCGCTGACTGGTGACTATCTCCAGTGTATCCTCTTCAATTCGCCTTACCGATGCCAGGTTGGTGGAAGTTTCCACCATTCCGGGAATCTCCTGACTCATGGCCACCACCCCGTTGGGACAGGCGTAGAGTGTATTCAGCAACTTTCTCTGCTGCTTCCTTCTGACGATCAAATCGGGAGGATCTACTTGCTCAAGCGTAAGCTCCAGGTCAGGCTCAATCACCTCAAACTCTTTTTTTACGATACCGGCAAAGGATTCAAAATAGACCCGGATCAGTTCAAGTGATTTGTAAGGTACCGCAATCACTGCCACTGCTTCCCTGGGAATAGCGTTGCGCGCTTTCCCCCCTCCATATGGACAAGTCTGATCTTAAATCTCTGGTCTGCATTCCATAAGAACCTGTTCAGGATTTTGATTGAGTTACCCAGACCTTTGTGAATCTCATCTCCGGAATGTCCTCCCTGCAAACCCGTTACACTGACTTTGAAAGCCATGAGCTTCCTTCCGGCACGTTTCCTTTTGAGCCTCAGGGCTGCAACAGTATCGATTCCCCCGGCGCAACCTATGAAGATCTCCCCTTCATCTTCCGAGTCCAGGTTCAGCAGTACAGATCCTTTTAAAAATCCGGGTTGCAGTCCAAGGGCACCGGTCATACCACTCTCCTCATCGGTGGTAAACAGGCACTCCAGGGGCCCGTGTTTGACCTGATCTGAAGCAAGGATGGCCAGGGAAGCGGCAATCCCAATCCCATCATCAGCACCCAGGGTGGTATGGGTAGCTTTGACCCAGGCCCCGTCTATTTGGGGTTGAATGGGATCTTTTGTGAAATCGTGATGGATGTGGGCGTTTTTTTCACCAACCATGTCCATGTGGGACTGGAGAATTACACCTTTCACTGACTCCATTCCAGGGGTAGCTGGTTTGGAAATCAATACATTACCCACATGATCCCGCTTACAATCAAGAGCAAAATTCCTGGCAAAGGATTCCAGGTACTCGATGATCTGCGTTTCTCGTTTGGAGATTCTTGGTATGGCCAGGATCTCTTCAAAATAAGCCCAAACCTCCTTAGGTTGGAGCTCCGAAATTGTCTGCATGAATGGATTGAATATATGGCTTTATGTTATGCAATACTTTTAGGCTATTTATGATATTTGGCAACAAATCCAATAGAATAATCCTCTACATTCGTAAAGATAATAATTCTTTAACCTCATATCTATCTGTTTATGAACATTGAGACGCGTACCATAGTGGCCCTGCCCGGTGACGGGATCGGAAGGGTGGTTCTCGAAGAGACAATCCGGGTCCTTGACAGGGCCGGATTTAATGCCAGTTATGTGGAAGGTGATATTGGCTGGGAGTTCTGGAAACGTGAAGGAAATCCACTGCCTGACCGGACCATTCAACTCCTTGAAACACATAAGATGGGCCTGTTTGGGGCCATCACCAGCAAACCCAAAGATGCTGCCAGTCAAGAGCTTGATCCCAACTTGAAAGAGAAAGGACTGGTCTATTCCAGTCCCATTGTGGGCTTACGGCAGCATTTTGATCTGGATATTTGTATCAGGCCCTGCAGGACTTACAAGGGAAATCCCCTGAATTTCATCAGGCGGGGAGCAGGAGATAACATCGAAGAACCGGAGATCGATGTGGCCATTTTCAGGCAGAATACCGAAGGCTTTATGGCGGTGTGGAATGGACCAATCCTCCGGATATTGTGTACAGGGGCCTTGCCTCCCACCCCAGGTTCATGAAGAATTTTGGCCATGTACCTGTGGAAGAACTCTCGATTTCTACACGGATATTTACAGGAAAGCCACAGGGAGAATCCTCCGTGCAGCATTCGAATATGCGCGCAAGCATGATTATGAAAGCGTTACTGTTTGCGAAAAGCCCAATGTGATCAGGGAAACATCCGGTATGATGTACAAGATGGCCCAGGAGATTCAGGCATCCGAATTCCCTGGCATTGAACTGTGGAATACCAACATTGATGCGCAGATGATGTGGCTCACAAAAAATCCTGAAAACTATGGGGTTATTGTGGCGGGAAATATGTTTGGAGATATTGTCTCAGATGGTTTTGCGGGTTTGATCGGTGGACTTGGATTTGCCTGCAGTGCCAACCTTGGGGAAGAAGTCTCTGTGTTCGAACCCACGCATGGTTCCGCACCCAAATATGCAGACTATCCGGAAAGCATCGTGAATCCCATTGCGATGATGGAATCGGCTTGCATGATGCTGGACCATATCAATGAAGCAGACACAGCAGGACGCATCAGGAAAGCTATTGCGAAGGTAGTCCTGGAAGGCAAGGTTCGCACCTATGACATGATGAAAATGACCGGGAGAGCCGATGTGGTCCAGAAAGGCGCAGCATCCACCAGGCAAATGGCCGATGCCATAATAGAAAATCTCTAATTTATATCTTATGGAACCCAATCAATATGGAAGTTCTTGAACTCTGGCCGGAGATTGAGTGGATCGCTGATCCTGATCTCAGACAGAAAACAGCGAAGGTGTGGGAGAAAGCTCTGGAGCAGAGCGTGCTTTCAGGTGAAGATCTGCGCCGGATCCCTTTTACCCTGCTGTGCGGACCTGATCTTAAGGTCAGTTTCATGAATCACAAACGGGCCGTGGTGCATATCGCCCGTGACTCAGGGAATAAGATGAACGCGTTTTTTGGCGACGAATTACCCGTTGATATGGATGTGCTCCTATCCGGAGCCATCCTGGCCGATGTGGGCAAATTACTTGAATATGAACTGGATGCCCATGGCAAGGCCATCCAGGGCTCTTACGGCAAGCTCTTGCGGCACCCCTTCTCAGGAGTATCACTGGCCGAAAGTTGCGGTCTTCCCCCCGAAGTATGCCATATCATCGCCGCCCATGCAGGTGAAGGTGACATGGTCAAACGCACCACCGAGGCCTACATCGTGCATCATGCCGACTTTATGACCTTTTTACCTTTTAAGGAGAAAGGTAATAGGTGAAAGGGGAAAGCAAGGGAAAATGGGAAAGGAAAAGGGGGATCTTGGGGTTCACAGGGATTCTTTGGGCCATCATTTTTATCGGGTGCAGCAACGACCCTCCTGCTACAATTGAAGGGATCTGGAAATGCACCCCGGAAACTGCTATTCAATTCCCGGAAGGAATACAGGAGACGGTACTCTTTGTTGACAGGGATGAAGATAAGGAGCTGACTTTCAAGGCTTGCTTTACATTTAATGGAGAATTTCACCATACATGGGATCTAAACAGCATCGTCTACAATGATTCCTCCCGGCTGCTGGAGATTACTGACAGCGATGGGGATATTTACGAGGGTCGATATAACCCGGACGATCAGTCCATCAAAGGCTGCGTCTATGCCATGGAATCAAATGAAAGGATTTTCCTGGACAGCCTTGATCTGGTCCGAACCGATGAAAAACTGACCACCAGGCTATTCCATCCCCGCGTGGCTGATGAAAAAGGAGGCTCTGCTTATGCCTACGCAACACCCCTGTCGCTGGGAGATGGTTTGAACACCGCTTCGATTTCAGCATATATTGATTCGGATTCTGCTTTTAACCAGCTGATGAACAGGGTCCTTAAGCAGGAATTCGGACGCCTCGAATCCCTCCTCATAATGAAAGACAGTGCACTTGTTGCAGAGGAGTATTTCTACGGCTATGACAGGAACGAACTTCATGATATACAATCATGCACCAAGAGCATCACCTCATTGCTGCTGGGAATTGTATTGGAACAGTACCCTGAGATAAGCCTGGAAAATCCATTGTCTGATTTTTTCCCTGAATACGATTCCCTGTTTATGGGGAAAAAGGAGAAGATCACACTTGAACACCTGATCACCATGACCGCAGGTTTTTCTACAGAAGACATTCCGGGGAAGGAGGATCACCCGGACCAGATCCGCCACCTGCTGCGGATGCCACTTGCATCTGAACCCGGAACTGTATTCAGGTACAACAACAACAATTCAATCTTACTGGGAGCTGTTCTTCAACGGATTACTGGCATCCATGCAGATGTTTTGGCTGAGAAACTCCTATTCACTCCCATGGAGATATCCCGGTATCGGTGGAAGTATGTGGGCCAGTTGCCCCAATGCCACAGCGAATTGGAAATGCTGCCAAGGGATATGGCCAAAATCGGCCAGCTTGTCCTGAACCAGGGAAGATGGGGGGACAGGCAGCTTGTGCCTGCCAGGTGGATTGAGGAATCCACCAGTTCCATGAACCCGGAAAGCGCGTTCTTTAATTACGGATATCAGTGGTGGATCAGGTCAGTGAACAGCCCGGACTGGTGGGAAGAATCAAAGTATCCTGTCAGGGAGAGGTACAAAATTTCCATGGCCCTTGGGCACGGTGGGCAGTTCATCATGGTGATCCAAAACCGGGACCTGGTGGTGGTTACAACTGCATCCGATTATGCGAATCCTGATATGTACATGAAAAAGGTACCCCTTGTAGAAGAAGAGATTATTCCTCTTTTTTGAAGATCGCCACTATCTTTTCACCTTCAGCATTTCCGTATGCCCTGAACATGCCCGAGGTGTTGGTGACCATGGCGGCCCTGCCATAACTGTCCAGGCAGATCACGCCCCCGCTACCGCCTGCCTCCACCAGTTTCTCTTCCACTACTGCTTTTGCAGCACTGACCACATCCATTCCCTTATATTCCATCAGGGCAGAGATGTCATGGGCCACCGCCCACCGGATAAAGAATTCACCATGCCCCGTACCCGATATACCGCATGTATTGTTGTTGGCATAGGTCCCCGCTCCAATGACAGGTGAATCTCCAATGCGTCCATATTTTTTGTTGGTCATCCCTCCGGTGGAAGTTCCTGCACACAGGTTCCCGTCCCGGTCAAGGGCCACACATCCCACAGTGCCATGTTTCTCATCAGCCTTCATCCGCTGGAGGGATTGAAATCGCTTCTCGGTATAAAAAAACGATGGATCCACAATCTCCAGTCCTGCAAGGCGGGCAAATTCTGAAGCCCCTGGCCCCGACAACATCACATGTTCAGATTTCTCCAAAACAGCCCTGGCCGCTGATATGGGATGCCTGATATCGGAAATTCCAGCCACAGCTCCCGCATTCAGGTCTTTGCCGGTCATGATGGAGGCATCCAGTTCATTCTTCCCTGCGCTGGTAAATACAGCCCCCCGGCCAGCGTTGAACAGCGGATTATCCTCCATGTATCTGATCACCACCTCCACTGCATCGATGCTGGCACCTCCCTCCTTCAATACCTCCAGCCCAAGGAGCAGGGCACTGTCCAGCGCATTCAGGTAATTCTTTTGTTGGGGTTCCGGCAGGTTTTCAAAATTCATGAAACCTGCTCCACCATGCAGGACCAGTGCGTAATCGTAGGGGATGGTCTGAACCGCCTCATTCTGGTTTTTTTCACTTCCGGCAGTACAGGAATGTATCAGTAAAGCAATGGCCAGAAGGCATGTAAAAGTAAATCGAACGCTTTTCATAAGTGTAAATAATTGCTTTATAACTCCAATTCTTTGAATGTATTAAAATCCATCAGGTTAAGCTGCGCCTCCCTGTTTTCATCCAACAGATTATACTCGTAGAATTGATTTGTACCGGCAATACTGGATCCGATGGGATGTTTTGGGGATAGGATCCCAACACCCCAATCAGTATCGATGCAACAGGAGTTTATTGTTGGAACAGAACGCCATTTCATAAATGCTTTCCAGGTTGTGCCATTCCATTTTTCTTTTGCAGGGGAGAGATTGTAGTGAAATTCCTCTCTCGCGTGCCACTCTGTAGGAGGATTGCAGTCATGCAGAACAATAAATCCATCCTCTGCCAAAAAATCCAGGGCGTTTATAATATCCTTGTCAACTTGAGCTGCCAGATGCAGTCCATCCACAAAAATGACATCGAATCTAATGTCGCTGAATAGTAGCTCCTTTTTTCTCAGTTTGGCAAAGAAACCATCACTTGTTATTTTAAAATCTACTGGATTTTCTTTGTAATCCAAACCCGGATCGACACTGTACTTTATATGGGCTTCAATACGATTGAAATTATCATCCGGATTACGAACACCTATTTCCAAATAGCAAGTTTCACGATCATAGAGGGACAGCAAATAGTTTATTATCTCCGTTCTTGTGGGTGTCTTACCACTTTCGAGTTTGTTCTTTTCCTGCCCTGCCAGATAATGTGCATTATTCAGCAGCATTCTGCCATATTTGTGGTACCTGAAGATCTTGCTGAGTCTGTTCATATTTAATTTCCTGTCCCCTTTATAACAGGCTAAACATAAACAAAAAAATCCCGGGACCATGAAGATCCCGGGATTGAAATGCCTTTAATACATCGGACTGTTACTTGATGTCGATGTTTCCATACCTGGCTTCAAGATTCATGGAGCCTTTGGGAGCCGATCCCACCGTTCCCCAAATCTTTTCGGAATTATTCTCTTTTTGTTTGCTGAGTTTTCCCTCCTGGTCCATATTGATATGTCCATACTTGGTTTCAGCTTCAAGCTTAAAAGAAGCGCCATCTTCCACATCCAGGTAGATGTTACCATAGGAGGATACGGCGTTTACCTCTTTGAAATCTTTCGAAACATGCAAAATTTTGATGTTGGTATACTTGGAATTTATATCCAGCTTCTTATTCAGGGCAGCAAACTTTACACCTGAATAGCGCAACTCGGCCACCATGTTGTCAATCTCATCAAATTCGTACTTGTCATAGGCACCTTCGGTAACGATTCCGCCGGTTTTCTCGCCCAGCAGCTTGGAGTACTTGCTGTCTACAAACAGCATGGTGGATGTACCCATTTCAAGATCGGAGTAGGCAAGACCCAGCTCCATCCAGCCGGCCTTATCGATAACACCATCCGAGTAAGCCAGTGTTACTTTATTGAAGGGCTTTTCATTTCCCCTTAAAAGGCTGCCAGCTTTCAGGTTTCCATATCTCACGTTCATGAGCACATGTCCGGTCAACTCCTGAATAAATACATCACCATATGATGAATTCATATCCAGATTCATATAGGCCGGTGCTTTGACAGTGATATTGATGTCCACCTTTACATTCTTGGACCATCCTTCCTGGAAATTGGTCTCCAGGGAAACAGTATTCCCCGATTTCACCATCTTCACGTCGATCTTGGCCAGCTTCTCTTCGGCCTTGCTTTTCGAAGAGGCATCCACCTCAACAACCGCAAGGATATCAATTTTATTCTGATCCCATGTGAGCAGCTCAATATCCGAATACTTGGTATTGGAAGAAGGGTAACCCCCTCGCTCACATCGAATACTTTGGTATACTGTTTCATGCATCCTGGGCGGTAAAGAGAAAAGCTTACTGTAACAATCAGGAGCAGTGACAGGAGCAAACTTTTCGATTTAGATACTTTCATTTTCATTTTGATTTTTTGTTTCTGTTTTAAATTGATTCAATTGATATATAATTTGGTCCATGACATCCAGTTTAATCTGGTAATGCCGGACCAGTGCATTGATGACCCGTTCGTCGTCCGGATTCGCCTCAAGATCATTCATCAATTGCTGCTGATAGGTATCCAGCTCTTTAAGCTCATCCAGGAGAACGGTTTTTTCTTCCGTATTATCAAAATTGAATTCCCTGATCTGGTCATACTCTGGTTTACCTGTGTGGTATAATACATGATCTGCTTCCATAATCGAACTCGGAATCTCCTGTTGGGCGATTTTATCTGCCGCTTTTGTTCTGCTGGATCAGTACAACAGCGGAGGTCAAGAATAATTGCAATGGAGGCTGCCACCTGCAGCACATGCCTGAATTTAACCTTCGCACTGGCTGCCGTTCCAGTTTTTGCATGAAACGTTTCTCATGACCCTCCCTGGGCATATCGCTGTCAAGCGATACCTCTGGTCCTTGATATGTTTTTCAAGATTCAATCATTTTCTTCTCTCGTTTTCTTCAGTAATTCAATCAGTTTCTTCTTGGCCCTGTGGTACTGGGTTCGTGAAGTGGCATTGGAAATCTCCAGGATTTCCGAAACCTCTTCATGATCATACCCTTCAAGCAAGATCAGGGAAAGAACGATCCGGTATCCTTCCGGAAGGGCATAGATGGCTTTTTTAATGGTTTCAGCCGAATATGCCAGCTTCCAAGCATTTGGGATGCCTCGTCTGCAATTTCTATCGGTTTCGCTGACCTCATCAAGTGAGATCCGTTCTCTTTTCAACCTGAGAAAATCAAGGGATTTGTTGACAACAATCCGCTTCAGCCAGGCCCCGAAACTTACCTCTCCCTTGTAAGTTCTCAGTTTTAAAAATGCTTTTAAGAACGCTTCCTGCATGACATCTTCCGCATCATCAGGATCCCCGACTATCCTCAGGCATGTATTGTACATGGCTGTATGATACAGCCGGTATAATTCAAATTGAGCTTTCTGATCTCCCCGTTTGCAGGCCTCGATAAGTTCCTGATGTTTTGGCCTGTACTTCTCGGATTTCTCTAATTCTGCCACAATGACGAAGGATTGATGGGAATGTTGCATGTAAGATAGGAAATTGCTGAATTCTATGAAAAAAAGTAGCTTTGCTTCTACAATGATCATTCGTATTCTTATTCTCATTCTTTCGCTGGCCCTGTTCTCCTGCAACAGTCTGCCCAAACCGGAATTCACATGGTTCCCTGAAGATAATCTGGAATCGGGTGACACCATATGGTTTTTCGATGAATCCAGAAGATCAGATGCTGTCCAGTGGGAATTTGGAGACGGGGGCATCTCAAATGCCAAAACCCGTTTTATATCTACAAACATGCCGGTATTTTTGAAGTAACCCTGAATGCCGTTAACGATGCCGGTGAAAATCTGGCCGTCGAACCCATCACCATCAATGAACCCACCATCCTTATTTTTGCTGTATTTGACAGCACACTAACTGAAAGTTTGCCCGGGGCCACCATGTGGGTGTATGACAATGAATCAGACCGTGATAATCTTAATCCTCCTCTTTATGAGGGTCTTACAGACAACATGGAAAGTGGAATTCCGAAATGTTGAGCCCGTTTTATACCATGTCTGGATATCAAAAGAGGAAGTTGACGGAACCTGGACCTATTGGGGCTATACCCATCCACTGAAACAATACAAGGTAAACTATTACACAGTGGCCTGCACCTGGTGAACCACATCAATCACGGTTCCATCCACCCATTTGATGGCTGCCACTACCCTGTCATTATGCCGGGCAGGTTCAGGTATCCCGCAGATCCTGTCGGCTTCGGCTTTCAACGCATCAATGGACCTGAGGGGAAATCCACTGTTCTTTGCCTGATCAATCAGGTCTGTTCTCAGGGGATTGATGGCAATGCCCCGCTCGGTCACGATTACATCGATCAGTTCACCGGGTCCACACAAAGTGGTGACACGGTCACGAATCACCGGTACACGGTCTCTGAAAAGAGGAATGGGAAGGATCACAGTCTTGGAAAACAGGCAGTTCTGCCAACCTCCGATTCCATGAAGCAGGTAGCCATCCGAATGGGTTACCACGTTGGCATTGAATGATGTATCCACTTCCGTAGCTCCAAGAATAACCACATCCACCATTCCGGCAAAATTTCCTTTGCCGTGATAATTGTAGCTTGTAAAAGGACTGGTCCACACATGACCTGGGTTTTGGGCCATAGAATGAACGCCATCCAGATCAAAGGTCTGTCCGTCCAGAATATACTCCACAAGACCTTCCTCCAGCATGGATACCAGGTACTTGTTGCTGCCTCCCCTGGCAAAACGGGCCCTTACACCCTTCTCCTTCATGATCTTCCTGAAATACTCCCCCACGGCCAGTGAAGTACCCCCTGCTCCTGATCTGGAAACTAAAACCATCGCGGATGATACCCGTTGCATCGCAGAACCTGGCTGTCAGTTCCGCCAGCAAAAGCCGGTCCGGCGATTTGGTGATTTGTGTGGTTCCTGAGATAATCATGGCCGGATCACCCAGTTTCTCCACCTCTACCACAAAATCCACATAGGTTCCCCTGGATCTGCCAGGGAACACAGGGAAAGGGAACCAGGTTGTCGGTGGCCACAATCACTTTTTCAGCATATTGTGAATCGGCCAGGGCAAAACCCAGCAAACCGCAGGCCGACGCGCCAGAAAGCGCATTTGCGTTTCCGAAAGAATCGGCAGTGGGTGCCCCGATGACTGCTATATCGATCTTTACCTCACCATCCTGAATGGCCTGGTAGCGTCCCCCGTGGGACCTTAACACACCTGTGCCGGCCATCCCCCCTTCAGAAACAAATCTGCCCAGGGGACCGTTCATACTCCCCTCTATGCGCTGAATGGTTCCATCCTGCAGGTACTGGATCAGGTGTTCGTGACAGGGAAAGGAGGCTGAGGGAAACCAGCGCAATCCCTTGATTCCCATTTCATGGGCCATATCAAAAACCATATTGGCCAGGAAATCGCCATTCCGGAAGTGATGGTGGGTGGAGATGGTCATACCATCTCTGAGACCCGCACGCTCCAGGGCCGTGCGAAGATTTTTCACCACCTTATTCCCATCTGCAGGGAAATCCCTACAGCTTGATATGGGCGGACCGTATTTCGGTCCATCCGGTTTGTATTTTCCGATCCCCTGAAAAGGAAGCACTTCTTCCCCGTTGATCCTGTCGGGTATCGTCCTCCCGGCTGCATTGGTCATTTCCTTCATGATTTCGTCTTTTTTGTCCTGAGACCGAAACGTTTGGCCAGTTCCATGGTCTTCACAGCCCGCTTGACAACAGGCGGATCGATCATTTTCGTACCCAGGGCAATCACACCAAGACCTTTGGATTCAGCTTCCTGAAATGCTTCTATGATCCTTTCTGCCTTGTGAATTTCCTTTTCTGAAGGACAGAATCCTTCGTGGATCACCGGTACCTGCCTGGGATGAATACAGCCCATACCCTCAAATCCCAGTGACCTGGACCTGGTAACATTCTCCCTTAATCCCTCCATATCCGCCACATCTGAGTAAACCGAATCGATGGGCTGGATTCCTGCTGCTTTGCATGCATTTACCAGCCTGGTACGGGCATACAATGACTCATCTCCACCCGCTGTCCTTTCCACTCCCAGGTCTGCCGTATAATCCTCCAGACCAATGGCCATGGCTACAACCTGATCGCAGGCCGTGGCCATTTCAAATGCATTCTCCACCCCCAGGCAACTCTCGATGATCGGCATCAGATGTACAGTGCGATCCTGGCCGTGAGCCTCCAGAATGGAGCGGATGCGTTCATCCACCTGCCTGACCTGGCTCCCGGTTTCACATTTGGGTATCAGAATCAGGTGGACATGATGGGGAATAACAGATTCAAGATCTTCCAGTCCGGCCGGAAGCTGGTTGATCCGTACCATTCTTTCTGCCCCGTAGAAGTCAACCTGGCAAAGTGCATTGCGTACAAGAAAACGGGCTTCACTTTTTTTGTGGGGAGCCACAGAATCCTCCAGGTCAAGAATGATCCCATCGGGCTGGTGTATTCCTGCATTGAGCATCATGCTGGGGGTGTTCCCGGGCAGATACAGTCGTGAGAACCGGGTCCGGTCCCTTGCTGTTTCATAGATGTTCTGCGGGATCATATCCGGAATGCAGGTAAGACCTTCTCCCCTGATCTCCTGGACTGCAGCCTCAAGTCTGGCCGCTATAACGAAGGACAGCGCCCCTGAATCATTCAGATTCACCAGCGCATCATGAATCCCCAGTTTTTCCAGCACCTCTTTCACCTGTTGGCGGATCTGTAAGCCAAATATTTTTTCCACCTTGCTGTCCAGGAAAATTTTAATGCCTCCGCTTTCCCTCAGTTCCAGCTTCACAGAACAGTCCGAACGGATCTTCTCTCCCTGATTTCCGCATGTAACGCTTTTTTTCATGATCGATCTTTTCTGAATGGTTTGGTTTCCTACCACAGGAAACTAAGCAAGATCCCGGCAGCCACAGCCGAACCAATCACTCCGGCCACATTGGGAGCCATGGCATGCATCAAAAGGTGGTTGGTGGGATCCTCCTTCAGCCCCACATTTTGTACGACCCGGGCACTGTCAGGTACCGCAGAAACACCTGCAGCCCCAATCAGGGGATTCAGCTTGTTCTCCTCCTTTGAAAAAAGGTTCATCACCTTGGCAAAAATGATCCCGCCCGCGGTAGCTACCATAAAGGAGAGGGCTCCCAGTCCAAAGATCACCAGTGAGTCGGTGGTCAGGAACCTGTCAGCCTGTGTAGAAGCGCCCACAGTCAGTCCCAGCATGATGGTTACAATATCAATCAGGCTGGTGCGGGCCGTGTCAGCCAGTCGCTTGGTTACACCGGACTCCTTCAACAGGTTGCCAAAGAAGAGCATTCCCAGAAGTGGAAGGGAGTTGGGCGATATAAAGGTAGTGACAAGCAATCCGATCAGCGGGAACAGAATTTTTTCCAGTTTTGAAACGGCTCTTGGAGGTTTCATGCGGATCAGGCGCTCCTCCCGGCTGGTCAGCAGCCGCATGATGGGCGGCTGAATCACAGGTACCAGCGCCATATATGAATAGGCAGCAATGGCAATGGGACCTATCAGATTCTTGACAAAAATAGGATCACCATTGGCCGCGGTGCCGATGATATCCACACCATTGGCCAATCTGGAAGAAAGAAAAATGGCGGTAGGTCCGTCTGCTCCCCCGATAATCCCGATGGCCCCGGCTTCCTGTGGATGAAAACCAAGCGCCAGGGCTCCAAGGAAAGTAAGGAAGATACCCACCTGGGCAGCTGCACCCAGTAACATCAGCTTCGGTTTGCTGATCAAAGAAGAAAAATCGGTCATGGCACCGATCCCCAGGAAGATCAAAGGTGGATAGACCCCTTTTAACACCCCGAAATAGAGGTAGTTGAGGACACTCCCTTCCTGGTAAATGCCAATCTGCATATTCACACCCCCCTCCTGGAAAAAGGGGATATTCCCGAAAATAATTCCGATTCCAATGGGGATCAATAGCAGGGGCTCATAATCGTAGCGGATGGCCAGGAAAATAAAGAAGAGGCCCACCACGATCATGATCAGGTGGCCCGGGGTCGCGTTTCGGAAACCCGAGTATTTAATAAATTTCCGAATCCCATTTCCAGCCAGTTCCAATACCTTATCCTGTGAATCACCGGAATCAGCCAACACCTGTTCGGTATCAGGTGCATGGTCCACTTCCATACCTGCTGCCGCATCCGGGAAGGCCACCAGTCTGGCCAGCACGATAATAAGAAATACACTACAAAGGGTAAGGGCTCTTTTCATATCAGACAATCTCCAAGATTACATCACCCTGCAAAACTGAATCGCCGGGCTGTACCTTAATATTCTCCACCACACCGGCCCTGTCTGCCAGGACCCGGTTCTCCATCTTCATGGCTTCCATGATCAGGAGCAGTTGTCCCTTTTCCACAATATCTCCCTTCCCCACCTCCAGCTTCAGAATGCTCCCGGGAAGCGGAGCCAGGATGGGATGCGACGATCCACCTTCCTTCTTTTGTATATCGGGTATCACCTGTTGTTTGACGGCAGTACGGACCAGTGTGGGGGTCTTGGATGCCTTCACCGTCCGGTGCAGCTCCACATTGTAGGGTGTACCATTGACCTCCAGACGGGCCAGGTTCTCCTCGATGCCATGCACATCCACTGAATAATCGTTGCCGTTAATGGTAAACTTAAACTTCTTCATTGTTGCTCTTTTACAGGCGGTTGAACTGATTCCGAACCGCGTATATTTTGGAACTCCATGGGGAGTAGGTTTTAGAGATCCGCTTGATGGTAAGGACTCCACTCTCCTTATCGTGTATCTCGTCCAGGTATAGGTGCAGTGCCATGGCAATGGCTGCAGTAGACTCTCCAGAGATTGCCTCACCATCCAAAATCACGGGAGGTTTCCCCTGACGGATATGTCTTTTAACCTTCCCCAGGGCGATCAGTTTCGGGACCACGCTAAAAAACCAGAACAGCAAGACCAGCGCTGTAAAAACAATCAGGTATCCGGCTGCGGCAATCACCAGTGATTCCAGGGTGATGTTGCTCTTCAGTATGATAAAAAGAGCTTTCATCAGAGCGGGATATTGGTGTGTTTCCTGGGTGGATTCATCTCCTTCTTGGAAGCCATGGTCTGCAGGGCCCTAACGATCCGGAACCTGGTATTGCGGGGTTCGATCACATCGTCGATGTATCCGTATCTTGCTGCTTCATAGGGATTGGCAAACTTCTCTTTGTATTCCTTCTCCTTCTCCTCTATAAAGCGTTGCGCCTCTTCCCTCTCCTCGATGCTCTTCAGAGCCTTGCCCTCCAGGATCTCAATGGCGCCCTTGGGACCCATCACCGCAATTTCGGCTGTGGGCCAGGCATAGTTGATATCACCCCTCAGCTGTTTTGAACTCATCACATCGTGCGCTCCCCCGTAGGATTTACGGAGCGTAATGGTGATCTTGGGGACCGTGGCTTCGCCATAGGCAAACATCAGTTTGGCACCATGGAGGATGATCCCCCCGTGCTCCTGGGCACTCCCGGGAAGAAAACCGGGCACATCCACCAGGGTCACAATGGGTATGTTGAAGCAATCGCAGAACCGGACAAAGCGTGCAGCCTTCCGGGATGCATTGATATCCAGAACCCCGGCCATGTGGTTGGGCTGGTTGGCTACCATCCCCACCGGCATGCCGTTAAATTTGGCAAAGCCGACCACTATATTCATGGCGTACTGCCGGTGGATCTCAAAAAATTCCTGGTTATCAACAATGGCAAAGATCACATCCTTGATATCGTAGGGTTCATTGGAATTATCGGGAATAACCTCGTTCAGGCCATCCTCGAGCCGGTCAATGGGATCATTGTTTTCCGTCACATGCGGATCCTCCAGATTGTTCTGCGGCATGTAGGAAATCATCTTCCGGATCATCAACAAACCCTCCTCCTCATCCTCTGCAACCAGGTGGGCCACACCCGAACGGCTGGAATGCATCTGGGCCCCTCCCAGTGCCTCAGTGGAAATGGTCTCTCCTGTAACAGTCTTGGTAACGCGCGGACCGGTCACAAACATATAGGAGGTCTGGTCGCTCATGATGATAAAGTCGGTAAGCGCCGGCGAATAGACTGCGCCACCTGCACAGGGACCAAAAATAGCTGATATCTGGGGGATCACTCCCGAGGCCAGAATGTTGCGTTCAAATATCTCTGCATAACCCGCCAGACTCCTGACCCCCTCCTGGATCCGGGCCCCTCCGCTGTCGTTGATGCCGATCAATGGAGCCCCTACCTTCATGGCCTGATCCATGATCTTACAGATCTTGGCAGCGTGTGTCTCCGACAGGGAGCCGCCAAAAACCGTGAAGTCCTGGGCATAGACATAGACCACCCGTCCGTCTACAGTGCCATGGCCCGTAATCACCCCGTCACCCAGGTATTGCTCATCCTCCAGTCCGAAATCGTGAGAACGGTGGGTAACAAACATATCATACTCTTCAAAGCTACCCTCATCCAGCAGGATCTGGATCCGCTCGCGGGCCGTATGTTTTCCCTTGGAGTGTTGTACTTCGATCCGTTTTTCACCACCCCCCTTCCGGGCTTTTTCTCGCAGATCGATCAGTTTCTTGATTTTATCCTGGCTACTCATTTCCGCAGAATTCAGTTAATACACCCAGGGTGGATTTGGGATGCAGAAAACCGATCTGCAATCCTTCTGCACCTTTGCGCGGCACTTTATCAATAAGTCTTACACCCTGCTCTTCTGCATATTGAAGTGATTCGGCCACATGCTCCATGGCGAAAGCCAGGTGGTGGACTCCTGGTCCCCGCTTTTCAATAAATTTCCCGATGGGGCCTTCCGGATCGGTACTCTCCAGGAGCTCAATCTTGGTCTCGCCCACCCTGAAGAATGCAGTCCTGACCTTCTGGTCATGAACCTCCTCAATGGCGTAGCACTCCAGTCCAAGTACTTTTTCATAGTATGGAATGGATGCCTCGAGGCTGGTCACTGCGATCCCGATGTGTTCAATATGTGTTGGTTTCATAAATGAGGTAAAAGGTGAAAAGTATGTAAATGTAAATGGTAAATGGTAAATGGTAAATGGTAAATGGTGCTTTAAAATTAGGTATTCCATAAATCAGAATGCATGACAAATCTCGAAATGAATGAACAAGCCTGTGTGTTATGGAGCATCTAATCGATGATGGCGTCGTATACCACCTGCTGAATGCGTGTGCGCACGTTCTCATCGATCAGTAAAGTATTGCCCTGGTTGGGATGAATTCGGTTGGACAGGAATATGTATACCAGCCCGTAAGCCGGATCCACCCATGCCAGTGTACCAGTAAATCCCGAGTGCCCGAAACTCTGAGGAGATGCATCATTGCAGGCCGGACCGGCATCCGGTTCATCGCTTACCGGCCGGTCAAACCCCAATCCCCTCCTGTTGTCATTGGCACAGTCGTAACAGGAAGTATAGGCTGCCAGTGTAGCAGAATCCAGAAATCTGTCCTCACCGTACCACCCTCCGTTCAGGTACATCTGCATCACCTTGGCCAGGTCGTTGGCAGAACCGAATAATCCGGCATGCCCTGCGATCCCGCCCAGCATGGCTGCACCCGGATCATGTACATAACCATGAATTAACTGGCGCCTGAAAAAAAGGTCATTTTCGGTGGGGACGATTCTCTCACCGGGAAAACGGTTCAGCGGCAGGTACCCCAGGGTTTGCGCTCCCATCGGAGCATAGAAATTATACCATACATAAGGGTAGAGCATGGTATCTGTTTCTGTCTCTATCAAATCCTTAAACATGTAATAACCCAGGTCGCTGTATCGATATTCAGGCTCCAGCAGTTCCGAGTCATAGATCCAAGCGTAAACCGAGTCCCTGTATTCTGCCCTCATGTAGAGATGGTCAGCCACCTGGATGGGATATTCCGGACTGAAGGCGTACGCATAGACACTGTCCACATACTTCACATTCCGGTTGGCAAAGTCCGACGGACCGATCTGTAACGGGTATTGATGGGACCAGTTGTGACTGACCAGCTGCTGTGATGTATCCAGAGGTTCCAGGGTGGAATAGGAGAAAGGTATCCAGGGTACAAGTCCGGATTGGTGGGACAGGATATCAGCCATTTTCAGGCCGGCCTTGTTGCTGCTTTCAGGTATCCATGGATAGAGACCCAGAAGAGAATCTTCATGGAACCTCCCCTGGTCACGCAAGCGCATCAGGGAAGGCAGTGTGGCTGTGATCTTGGTTAAGGAAGCCAGGTCGTAAAGATCTGTGAGCAGCACAGCCCTTTTGTGCTGATAGGTAAGGTGTCCGTAGGCTTTATGCCAGACCACATAGCCGTTCCGGGCCACAAGGAGCTGACATCCGGGCATGGCCTTTCTCTCAATGGCCTCCTCCACAATGGCCTCCATCCGTGCCAGGGTATCCGGGTTTAGACCTTCATCCAGGGGTTCGGCATAACCCAACCGGACTGGTCTGCCTGTATCGATACCCTCCCCTGCCCGCCAGGTTTCTCCTCCCGAAACCGAAAGTTTCCCTTTGAAGCTTCTACCTCCAAAAATGGCCTGGGTGGTGTAATCCTGGTAGAGCGGTGCATCACTATAAGAGAGGATGACTGCTCCCACATGATCAAGATTTGAAAACCTGCCCAGGGCATAGGGATATCCGGCCACGTTCAGCACCAATCGGGTTTCGGGATTCAACGACTCAACAAATTGTATGGTTTCATCGGAAATGCCATACCTCCTCGAAGCAAATGAGCTGGTGTTCAGTATATGTACAACAACCGTATTGTATTTTTCCAGTTTGGCAAGCA
Organism: uncultured Bacteroidota bacterium; assembly: GCA_963735755.1. Lineage (GTDB taxonomy): Bacteria > Bacteroidota > Bacteroidia > Bacteroidales. Next base: position 132,599 of record CAVTME010000002.1, read on the forward strand.
GCGCGCTCCTCTCCTGCTGCTGCGCTCCCGACTGCAGGGTATAGTGATCACCAACAAGATAGAGGTCTGAAATGGCGCCGCTGTGGTCGGTACCCTGCTTACTGATGGTCACTGTTGCCAGTTTCATTTTTTGCAGATCCCTGAAGGGGATAAGTGAATTGCGGTTCTTAACCAGTGTAAGTGTATGCGCAATCAACTCCCTGTGGGTAACTCCATAGGCCGGATGGTTCAGGTCCTCCAGAAGCGAGCCGGTCTCCACAGGTCTGAAATGATGCAGACCGGACCAGTATTTGGCCAGAAGTATCTTCTTGCAACTCTCATTGATGCGTTCCTCGGGAATCTCACCCCTTTTGACCGCTCGCTTAATTTCGGAAATGGCTAGTTCCACATCCTTGGGCATCAGGAGGATATCGTTTCCTGCCTTCACCGCCTCCACCTCTCTGATTCCGGGCTCGAAATGCTGACTTAAACCTTTCATATTCAAGGCATCTGTAATCACCAGACCCTTGAAACCCATCTCCTCCCTTAGCAATCCTGCCACCACCCGATCCGATACAGTGGCAGGCCGGTTTTCCCTGGAATCCAGTGCCGGCACCTGCAGGTGGGCCACCATTACTCCGGTCAGGCCCCTCTGGATCGCCTCATTGAAGGGGAATAGCTCAAGAGAATCGAGCCGCGGTCTGTCATAGGGAACCACGGGCAACGCATGATGAGAATCTGCATCCGTATCTCCATGACCCGGAAAATGTTTGGCAGCTACCAGCAATCCCCCATCCTGCATACCGCGCATCAGTGCCACCACCTTAGCAGCCACATTAGCGGGTTCCTCCCCGAATGACCGGGTGTTGATAACGGGATTGGCCGGATTGTTATTGATATCGGCCACAGGAGCAAAATTTAAATGTATACCCAGGCGCCTCATCTGGCTGGCCATATCGATTCCAAGTCTGTAGATGAGTGAATTGTCAGTAATGGCACCCAGGGCCATTTGAGAGGGATATCTGATGGTATGCTGAAGTCGCATTCCCAGTCCGTACTCACCATCAATGGCTACGAGCAGCGGAATCCCTGATTTCTCCTGGTACAGATTGGTGAGTCGCGCCTGTGAAGCTGGATCACCCTGGAAAAACGCCACACCTCCTATTTGGTGGCGGGTAATCATCCTTGAGATGCTCTTCTGGTGCTCCTCCCCCAGGTTGGAATAGGCCTGTACCATGATCATCTGTGCGATACGCTCCTCCAGGGAAAGTTGATTCATCAACGAATCAGCCCAGGATTCATCCACCTCAAGGAAAGGCGGGTTCTCCGGGTAATCCGGTGAAAAATAGGGCAATTCCCAGGTATCAGATCCGTCGAAATGAAAAGCCAGCAGGAAGAAGGCCAGGATGGTGATTTGCAAAAGGTTGTTCTTCATTTGTCTCCTTTCCTACAAAGTTATTCGGATCGAAGCTCATGAAAAATAGAATTATCAACATCCGCTGCTGTGAATAAGCTGCCTAAAGGCCCATCTTATCAGCAATGGAGTCCGGGATGGCATCCTTGTGAACCAAAAAAAAGATGGTCTGGGCCCTCATATAGCTTTCTGAGGCATAGAAATATCCCCCAAAGATATGGTCCTCCGTTCCCCACGAATTTTTCACCTTGTAGAAACGTTTGCCATCCTGGTTGCGTGCTGTACCCATGATGTGCATCAGGTGATCGTCGGTGGTCTTGTAGTTGTCAAACCACTCCTGGCGCAGTTCCTGAGTAATCTTTTTCTCCTTTTCAGGGGAATAGTAATCGTAAAATTGTTTCCCTTGTTCTCTCTCTGTTAATCCTTCCCATTTTGAGCGTTCTGCTTCACCCAATGCCCTCTTATCGTAAACGGGAATCATGGCCACCCCCGTTTTCCATCCAAATCCTTTTTCACCCACATCTGCATCCCAGCAGACGGAATACCCATGTCCCAATGCATGTTCCAGGATCTCCATCATCTCATCCAGGGGGACATTTTGGATGGGACTCCAGAGCCAGTTGTCGGGTATCTCTATGATAAAGCTTTCATAAAAGGGATGATGGGTAAATGATCCCACTGCGATGTAGTTTTCCGGATTGAGCTCGAGCTTGTCAGCAAAAGAACGGGCCGTATGGGTCGTTCCCTGGAATTCGAAGTTCGCTGGTACCTTACCCAGGTAAGCGTCAAGCACTGCTGAAAAACCATCCTTCCAAACCGTTGAAAGCGTGCCGTTCTCGTTCTCAATCACCTGCTTCACATAGGCCTGGAGGAGTCCGTCCATTTCACCGTGAACAGGCAGGTATTCGCCAAACGTATGGCCGCTATAGGCCGATTCCGGCACAATACCATCTGATTTCATGAGGTGCAACATATCCATGGCCAGTCCGCCATTCCCAAAATTGGTCTTCCCCTGCATGCGTACATATTTATCAGCTTTCTGCTCATAGGCCTTTCGAACAAAGAACATCTCAGACAGGTCAAATTCCCCCTTGCCTGTCCGGATCAGCTCAGCCTCCATAAAACTGGTCGTGGCAAAACACCAGCAGGTCCCTGTCCTGTGCTGGTCCTTGACCGGGGTCACAGGGATGCTTATCTCATCATGAAAGGTCTGCTGCGCAGAGAGTGTGCTGACCGAGAGAAAAAGGGCTGTAAGCCACACTGTCCGCTGGAATAAGGATTTGAATTTCATTGCGAGGTTTTTTTGCCCCGAAAAGTAACAAAAATCGGCTACCAGAATTAAAAAGCTGCTGCAAAAAAGATGAGGGGGTCAGAGTGAGACCCGGTTGAGAAATTCATGCACATGCTCTGCGTAGGTCCTGGACACAGGAATCCTTATCTCTTCCGGAAAATCCATGTAGATGTATAGATTGGTGCTGATCAGCTTCACCTGTTTGATATTCTCAAAATTGACCATGTAGGAGCGGTGACAACGCTGAATCAATGTTCCCTCAAGCTCTTTCTCCAGTCTCTTCATGGTATTCCTGAGCATTACCTTTTTGAGTTTGCCCTCCTCATTGGTATGCACGGTCACATAATTGTCAGTGGATTCAATGAACAAAATCCCAGTTGATTTGATGGAAAACCTCAGTTTATCAGACTCATCCCTGAAAGTGATCATTCGCTTCTCCCTGAACTCTGTAGAAGTATTCAGCATCTGATTCTCCAGCTTGGACCGCTTGTCTTTTAGAGAGAGCCAGAGCCACGAGAGGGAGTACGGGATGGCCAGCACCAGGAGGGTAATGAAAAGCAACCCGGTAAACCGCTCCACGAGTGCTGCCCCGGACTTCAACAGGTAGAGGTCCACCACCAGATAGGCTAAGGCCAGCAGAACAATCTCCGCCAGGTTCCAGAGCCCAAATAACAGGTAGGTAAATCGTATTTTCCCGGCGAGAAGCACAAAGATCAACTTACTCACCACAATAATCAGCATTCCTGAAAGGATAAAAGCACTGGAGTAGAAGAAAAATTCAATTCTCCCTACCTCAAACCAGGAGGAGGCATTAAAAGGGGAATAGATGTTGATAAACACCAGCGCGAAAATGGATACGAACATTACCTGTGTGATAATGGTCGATCTGTCCTTCATAATAATCAGGTATTTCGCGAAGCAATTTCTTCATCTTACAGTTTCTATGATTTTCAATTCAGTTCTCCGGTTCAAAGCCCTGCCCTCTTCCGATTCATTGGAAGATATCGGTTCCCTGTCCCCATAGCCGGCCGACTTCAGCCTATCTGCATCGATTCCCTTTGCGTTTAAATACCTTAAAACTTCATCCGCACGCAGCTGCGAAAGCTCCTGGTTATGAGAAGCAGAACCCGTATGATCCGTGTGGCCTCCAATTTCTACAACCAGGGAGGGGTTCTCCTCCAGGAATGAAACCACCCTGTTCAGTTCTGCCACCGAGGCAGGCAGCAAAGTAAAAGAGTCGGTATCGAAGAAGATATTTTTTAATACCACACTGCTTCCCACATCGATCCTTTCCAGTGGGATATCTTTCCGGAATGGTTTTATCCTGCTGTGTACACCTGTGAATGCAAAATGGCCTGAATAAAACAGGTAGCCTTCGGCAGAGACATTCAATGCATAGTCACGATCGGTGGGCAGGGAAATCAAAAAGTTGCCTTCCCCTGCTTCAGAGGAAATCTCCATGATCACCACTTCACTCTCCAGGTCGATGAGCCTGATCAGGGCTTTGAGTCCCTTCATATTCCTTGAGTCATATACCCTTCCTGAAAGGTAGGATACCAGGACCGGCCTGACTTCAGCGGGAAGTTCAAATGTATAAATATCCGTATCGCTCCCCCGCTCCCTGTCCGACGCAAAATAGGCCCGGTTTCCCCTGGCATTTACACTGAGCCCGATCTCATCGTTAAAGGTATTGATGGGATAGCCCAGGTTGACAGCTTCACTCCAGCCACTATCCCTTGTCAGTTTGGAATAAAAGAGGTCTCCCTGTCCCATTCCCGGCCAACCGGTGGAAGAAAAATAGAGGGAACGCTGATCAGGATGAAAGAAGGGTGACTGTTCCAATCCGGCCGTGTTCACTGAATCCCCCAGGTTCTCCGGAACACTCCAGCGCTCTCCTTCCCTTACCGATCTCCATATGTCATATGAACCTTTGCCTCCCGGACGGTCGGAAGCAAAAAAGAGTACCCTTCCATCAGCCGAAACCGTAGGATGCTTCTCACTGTACCTTGTATTCACCGGGGCCTCAAGGTTGACCGGTGCAGTCCATTTTCCGTCCTCCTGCAGCGACATATATATGTCGCACATTCCTTTCCCGTCCCTCCGGTTACAGGCAGTGAAAAAGAGTACCTTTCCATCAGCAGTCATGGTATGAGCACCCTCATTGTCAAGGGTATTCAGTGGGCTACCTGCATTCTTACGCTTGCTCCAGCCATCTGCTTCCTTTTTTGAGAAGAAAAAATCCTCGTGAATATGAACAGGATCCTGGCCCAGGGCTGCATCTCCCGGTAACATCACTGTGAACATCAGCAGCTGTTCATCCACCGAAAGACAGGGCCAGTATTCGTATAGGTCCGAATTAACCTGGTCCCCAAGGTTCTCGGGCTCAAAAGGCACCGGATTTTCCATGGCCCGGATGGCGAAGAGGCACTTCTCCAGCAGGGCTTCTCCCGCTTCCCTGTTGCTTACCTGGTCAGGGGGAAAGGAAAGAAACTTCTCAACCAGCTCCATGCTCCTCTGATAATCCCCGGTCTTCAGCACGAGTCCGGCCAGCAGCCTGTACCCTTCCGGGTTACCAACAGGATCAATTTCCAGGGATTTTGAATAGAATCCGATAGCCTGCTCAAGGCGTCCCGAATCATAACAGATTTGTGAAAGGAAATGATAAGCTTCCACGAAGTTCTCATCAGCCTGGATGGCCTTCAGCAAAGCCTGTTCGGCTCCCGCCTGGTCCCTGTTCTGATAGAACACTGCAGCTTCCTCAAAGCGTTTGATGGCTTTTTTTGAATCACTGCTGTAGCGCTGGGCCCGCAACGTCGTTCCCATCAACAAAATCATCAATATGAGTGTGATGTATCTCAAGCTGTCACGGAATATGCATGTATTTGTGCGACTGCAGAGAGATCATCCACCGGGTGTGCTCCTTGACAAAATCGATGACAAGCGGAAGAATTGTTTCCCTTCTGCTCCATTCGGGTTGAAGGTAGAGTTTGCATTCTGAACCAACCTTATTTCCATTCTCCACTGCCCATTCCAAATCCCCGGGTTCTGCGATGATCACCTTCAGTTCATGGGCTAGCTGGTAGATATCACCCTTGGGAGGCATGTTCTTTTTTGGTGAGAAGCAGATCCAGTCCCATTGTCCGCTCATCGGGTATGCTCCGCTGGTTTCAAGAAAAGTCTCAATTCCCTTCTCTTTCAGTAATCCGGTAAGGTAATCCATGTTTGCCATGAGTGGTTCTCCGCCGGTGACCACCACAGCCGAAGCCGGATGTTCCAGCACCTTGGTAACGATGTGTTCTGCCGGGACCACAGGATGAAGAGCCGGATTCCAGGAGAACTTGGTATCACACCAGCTGCAGCCCACATCGCAACCTCCGATGCGGATGAAGTATGCTGCCTTGCCTGTATGGAAACCTTCCCCCTGGATGGTGTAAAACTCCTCCACAAGCGGCAGGCTTTTTCCGCCCTGGAATAAATCCTGATCCTGATCCTTCATCTAATGATTCGGTGTATTTAATACAAAGGTAATCAACCATCTTTAACGGGTGGTCCTGCCCACCCTAAAAAGGGTCTGTTTCTGCAAGCTTTTTTCTGCCGAAATAAAAAGTTGTCCCGATGGATCATAGCAGATCCCCTCCACCTGTCGTCCGGTTCTCAGGGGATAGATCCTGGCCTTGCCCCCGCATGCGATCCTGGCCGGTGACTGATCATAACGGTAGCTGATTACCACCGGCATATAATCGTGATAACCCACCAGTGAGACCTGCTTGTTCCCCCGGAAAAGGTCAGCCCCGGTGACCAGCAGATCTGCCTTGAAACAGGATGCAGGATCCATGTTGTAATGACCCGGTTTCTTCGAAATAACATATACCGATGTGGTTTCATCTACCCAATCCTTACTGAAAAGATAAAGCGAATCCCCGTAAGCCAGCAAGGCTTCACAGTCCCTGGAGGACAAACCGGACCGCGTTCTTTCAGGCGCTCCATTGAAGGAGACCGTAATGAGGCCATCATGGGTGATCTCAGGCTCTCCGGACAGCACTGCATCCCTGGGGATCCTGTATATGATTACCGTATCCCTGGTGCCGTAGTTGTTGCCCACATCTGCCACAAACACATGGGTCCCGTCCTCTGCAATATCCTCCCAATCCACATTGCTGGCATTCCGGATGATGGTTTTGCTGATGATACTGCCATTGCCAGGGTCCATGCAATAGAGCACAGGCTCCCCGCCACTGTCGTTAAAAGACCAGATGGATCCATCCATATACAGGAGTCCGCTGGTTTCACGAACAGCGCTGTCAAGCAAAGTGTGTTTTACCAGGCTACCCGGTAAAGGATAATCACATCCCGAAGCGTAAAACCTGTAGGAACATGAAACAAACAGGAGTCCGCCAAAGAAGATGATAAACAGGTATTTGAAGGAAGTCCTTTTCATATCTGACTACTTTCTGCCCCACAAACGAGAGACCATGTAATAGAGGATCCTGAGAAGGACCATGGCCCCGTATAAAACCAGTGCCACCAGGAGTACCACATGAAACTCCGTGATGAGCTCCCGGGCCGGAGTATGATTCTGTATGATGCCAATCACATGCAACAGAAAGGCCACCAGGAAACCGGAGCCGAAGAATATAAGTTCTTTTCTGATTGTTGCACCGGTTTGAACCTTCATGATCTTGTTTCGACGAACCATGTTTTTTTCTACATTGCGAAAAACCTCCAATCCACCATGGAAATTATAAAAACTGCGCTCTGCTCCTATGGCATGTCAGGTTTGGTCTTTCACGGTCCACTACTTGAAGCACACCCCGGTTTCAAAATTACAAAGATCCTTGAAAGGAGGAAACGTGCATCGGAAGGATTGCATGAGGATGCAGAGATCGTCAGGGAATATAAGCAGATCCTGGCCGATCCACACATCAAACTGATTGTGGTAAACACACCTGACCACCTCCATTTTGAAATGGCTTCTGCCGCCATCCAGGCAGGTAAACACGTGGTGGTGGAGAAACCATTCACCCTCAAGGCAGAACATGCCACAAAGCTCATCCACATGGCCAGGCAAAAGGGAGTCATTCTTACTGTTTTTCAAAACCGGAGGTGGGACGGGGATTTTTTAACGGTCAAAGAGATCATCGGATCAGGGAAACTGGGAAGGCTGGTAGATTTCGAATCCCATTTTGACCGCTACAGGCTCGAGATTCAGGAATCGTGGAAAGACCAATCCACAGGGACAGGAACACTTTACAACCTGGGATCCCACCTTGTGGACCAGGTTCTCCATTTATTCGGCATGCCCCAGCGACTCTATTGCGACAGCCGGATGCTCCGCGACGGGGCGCTTACCGATGACAGTTTTGACCTGCTCCTCCACTACCCCGGATTCAAATGCATGGTCAGGAGCAGCTACCTGGTCAGGGAACCAGGCCCCAGGTTTATCCTGCACGGTACGGCGGGAAGTTTCATCAAGTGGGGCATTGATCCCCAGGAAGAGGCACTGAAAAAGGGAGGTATCCCAGGCAGTGAAAACTGGGGAGGAGAGCCTGAAACAGACTGGGGAAAAATCAATGCGGAAATCGGCGGATTGGAAACCATCGGCAAATATCCCACCCTTGCAGGCAACTACCTTTCTTTTTATGACAATGTATATGGTGCCGTCCGGAACAATGAACCCCTTGCGGTAGCCCCGGAAGAGGCCCGGGATGTAATCCGTCTCATTGAAGCGGCCTACCTGAGCAGCCATGAGAACCGTGTAGTCAGTACTTAGTACTTAGTCCTCAGTACTAAGTACTGGGCACTGCGTACTGGGCACTGCGTACTGGGCACTGCGTACTGGGCACTGCGTACTGGGCACTGCGTACTGGGCACTGCGTACTGGGCACTGCGTACTGGGCACTGCGTACTGGGCACTGCGTACTGGGCACTGCGTACTGGGCACTGCGTACTGGGCACTGCGTACTGGGCACTGCGTACTGGGCACTGCGTACTGGGCACTGGGTACTGGGCACTGCGTACTGGGCACTGCGTACTGGGCACTGCGTACTGGGCACTGCGTACTGGGCACTGCGTACTGGGCACTGCGTACTGGGCACTACTTCGTCCCTGCACGTTTTATGGCGAAGACATACCCGTCCCTCTCCTGGAGAACTTCAAGGACAGGATAACGTTTCAGGAAGAAATCTTTTTCATCCAGCCGGATCACAAAATAGGCATCCCTGTCCAGCTTCTCCTCCATGAGCGCATGTACTTCTATCTCATCCGCTCCGGGCTGCTTGTCAAAATAGAAAAGGTGGGAGTAACTTTTAAAACCCAGTGGACGGACATACACTTCCTGCCCCTTCAAACCTTTGTAAAAATTGATGGCAGCACGCTGTGTGTACCCTTCAATCCTCCCTGTAAAGATGTAAATGGATGCAGTTGCAAAGAGGAGAACAACCAGGTGAAGGATCAGCATTCCCCGGGAATTTCTCTGGAGGATCTGAACCGCTGCGAATCCCACACCCAGGATGAGAAAAAGCCCCACCAGCCATTCAAATCCGCTCCAGTGCGCATTTCTTTGAAGCGCTCCCCTGGTAAAGGGATCCAGGAAAGAATAATCCTTTTCCAGCAACCACTCCCTGTGGTCGGCTACCAGTGGAAACAGAATTGTACCCGCCGCATAAAACAGGGCAATCACGAGGATCACCACCACCTGCCATGTACTGATCTCAATCTTCCTGTCTACCCATTTTTCCCATACCCATGCTGCCAGGAAGGTCAAGGGAAAATAGGCCAGTGAAGAGTAGTGAAGTAACTTGGTCCTGGCAATGGAATAAAGTACAATGACCACCAGAATCAGAATGTACATCCACTGTTTAAACAGACGCTGAAGCTCTGTTTCTTCAGATTTTTTTGTAATGCTCTTCAGTGCAATCACTGAGGCAGGAAATACCCCCAGAAGTAAAATCACCAGGTGGTATCCGAAAAAACCTTCATGACCGGTCTTCACCTGAAGCAGGATACTGAACTGGTACCGGATGAATTCCTTCAGGACGTAACTGTTCCCACTGATCACCTGGTAGAAGTACCAGGATCCGCCGATGATGATTACCATCCCGGTGAACAGCGCCACATCCCTTACCGATGTCTCCAGTCTGAAACGCCTGGTGAATAGAAACAGGACAAAACAGATCAAAAATATGATCAGCGCTACCGGACCCTTGGTAAGTACGGCCAGGCCAAAAAAGAGTGCCGAAAACATTACATTGGCGAGCCTGGTACCTTTTCCGTTCAGGATCCAGGTAAAAGACAAACCAGGCCATACCCATGAAATATAAAGAGATTAAACCAGGGATCGATGATTCCCGATTTAAAGAAGAAGAAAGGAAGAATGGCTGCCCCGTATGAGAGGATCCAGAATATTCCAAACCGATGTCCGTAGAGTCTGTTCCCGAAGAAGTAGAGCAGCAACAGGGTTACAATGCCGCAAATGACATTGGGGAACCTGGCTGCAAATTCATTGATCCCGAACAATTTCATGGATGCCACCTGCAGCCAGAAAAAAAGGGGTGGTTTTTCCGGGAAGGGTTCGAAATCGATCTGCACATTCATATAGTCCCCCGTCAGGATCATTTCCCTGGCCGATTCGGCATAATTAACTTCATCGCTGTCAAACAGGTGAACCGATCCCAGGAATGGCAGAAGAAGCAGAACCGAGATAGAAATAATTCCCAGGTAAACCAGCAGGGTCTGCTTTGGCGGGTATGAAATCTTGGTAGCTCATGAACGCCTAAATGTACTAATATTTTTTTCTACATTTGGCAGTCAAACAACAGGAGAACTCCATGAATATCGAAGAATTAAAATCAACATTCGTCAGTCTGTATGGTGAAAGCGAGGAGCCGGATGCACATCTTTTTCTCTCCGGGCCGGGTAAATCTGATCGGCGAACACACCGATTATAATGGAGGATATGTTTTTCCTTGTGCGCTCTCCTTTGGCACCTATCTGCTGGGAAGATTAAATGGTACCCGAAAGGTTCAGTTTGCCACCACAAATTTTGACCACCGGGATACAGTGGATCTGGATGAGCCTTTCGAGAAGGAAGGCAATTCCTGGATCAATTATCCCAAGGGCGTACTGAATGAATTTCGGAAGCTTGCCAAGGAGATTGAAGGCATGGATTTACTCTATTCAGGAGACATTCCCAACGGGGCTGGTCTCTCCTCTTCAGCATCCATTGAGATGGTCACCGCATTTGCCATGAACCAGTTGTTTGGATTTGGAATGGACCGTATGGAACTGGTGAAGCTATCCCAGAAAGCGGAGAACAATTTCGTGGGGGTAAACTGCGGAATCATGGATCAGTTTGCTTCCGGCATGGGGGCTGCCGATCACGCTCTTTTCCTGAATTGCGATACCCTGGAATATGAGCGCGTTCCCTTGAAGCTTGAAGGCAAAAAGATCGTCATAGCAAACACCAACAAACGAAGGGGTTTGGCTGACTCAAAATACAATGAGCGAAGGGCGCAATGTGAAGCTGCCGTTGAGGCTCTTCGCAAAGGCAAATCCATCAGACATCTGAGTGATTTGAGCCTCTCCGAATTTGAATGAGTATTCCCACCTGCTTACGGACAAGGACCAGCTTAAAAGAGCCAGGCATGTGATCTCTGAAAACGCCGGACGCTGACTGCCATCGAAGCCTTAAACAATGGAAATATCGATGCATTCGGAAGACTCATGAACCAGTCCCACGATTCGCTGAGGGATGATTATGAGGTCACCGGAAATGAACTGGATACCCTGGTGGATGAGGCCAGAAAGATTGACGGAACCATTGGAAGCAGAATGACCGGTGCAGGATTCGGAGGATGTACTGTAAGCATCGTCAATGAAGATGCCGTCGGAAACCTTTATCCGGGATGTGGGAAAAGGATACTCGGAAAAAACCGGACTCGTGGCTGATTTTTACGTGGCCGAAATCGGTGACGGCTCCAAACAGATCCAGTAGCGTCTTACCTGACCAGCAAGCTTGTTTTCAATAGCCTGGAATCCTCTGATGAGGGTCCCACCAGAATTTCATATGCTCCCTTCTCAACCAGGTATTGGCCGTCTTCAGTATCATAGAAGGAGAGATCATCCTGATCCAGTGTCATGGTCACAACTGCTGGTCTGGCCCTTTTGAATGAAAACCCGCTCAAATCCCCGCAGTTCTTTCAGTGGCCTGACTACTTTTGAGTCGGATTTACGTATGTACATCTGTACCACTTCTTCTCCGTCATATTGTCCTTTGTTGCTTACCTCCACACTTACTGTCAGTGATCCATCTGTCTGGATCTCCTGCTTTTCCAGAATCAGGTTGTCATAACTGAACTCTGAATAACTGAGTCCGTGACCCAAATGGATAAAGTACCTCTCCTTCAAAATAGCGATAGGTCCTGCCGGCCATATCATAATTCTCAAACGGAGGAAGGTCATCCACCGATTTATAGAAGGTAACAGGAAGCCTGCCTGCAGGATTGTAATCGCCGAAGAGCACATCGGCCACAGCTTTTCCTGCGGCTTCGCCTCCATACCAGGCCTGGATAATGGCAGGAACCTGTTGATGCTCATCATTGATGGAGACTGCCGAACCAGTCATCAATACCAGTGTAACCGGTTTGCCGGTGGCTGCAATACGACGGATCAGACTGCTGTTGCACTTCAGGGAGATCAAGGGAAGTCCGGTCACCTGCATTAAAACCTTCCAGGTCCAGTCCCCGCATCTCCTCCCCTTCCAATCTTGCGGTCAGGCCCATCACCAGATACCACATGGTCGGCCCAGTTTGCAGCCTGCAAGGCCTCCTGCATCAGGGGCTGATCGGGCTCCTCCCAGTGAATGGATATGGGTGCATCCCCGTGTTGGTCCTTCAACACTACTTTGATCCTGTATGCTTTCCCTGCCACCAGGTCCAGCTTCCGGTAAAGCTTATTGGGGTGATGAATATTGTCCATTGAAGGATGGTATCTCCTTCAAAAATGAAGCGTACAAATTTGCCTTCCACACCGAGGGCGTGACTGCCCGTTTTTCGAGGTACCATATATCCGGACCATTCCACTGAATAGTTATCATCTTCCAGATTTCCACCGGGGGAACCCCATCCCACCAGTAGTAATCCACCATCTGGTCGGTGCGCTGTGGCGACCGGACTTCCGCTTCACTCCAGGTTGGAGTAAGAGGCTCAGCCTCCAGTCCGGCCTCAGTTCCATCACTGTCTTTAAAAAAGATTCCCTCCGGGACAGGGACCAGGTAAGGCAGTCCCTCATGGTGCGGACTTCCCTGGGCATACTTCACTTCGGCTGCCATCTCCGAGTTTTGCCCTGATCCCTTCATATACACTTACGGGATTCGTGGGCAGACCCATTGTAATTCCCATACTGGACATCCACGTTGTCTGCATTGGGTCCAATCACCGCCACTTTACCGGGTGTCTTTACTCAGGGGTAAGAGGTTCCCTTCATTTTTTAACAGGACAAGAGATTTCCTGGCCATCTGCACAGCAATGTCTTTGTGTGTTTTACTGGCAACCACATCCAGGGTAGAGATCCGACCAGGGAACCATTTCATCCGGGTCAAACATCCCCAGTTTCATGCGGGCCAGCATCAGTCTCTTCACCACCACATCAATCTCCGCTTCTGTGATCAGTCCCTTTTCCACCGCTTTACCAGTGACTGGTATTGTCTCTCCGCAATTCAGATCGGTACCTGACATCACCCCATGTGCAGCGGCTTCCTCGGAAGTTTCCACCACATTGTGCCCGGTATGGAAATCACTGATGGCTCCGCAGTCAGATACAATATAACCTTCAAATCCAAGCTCTCCTCTCAGCAATTCCTCCTGCAAGGGAATACTGCCGCAACAGGGTTCTCCCATATACCGGTTATATGCACACATGACGGAATAGACATGTGCATCTTCCACTGTTTTCTTAAATGCGGGAAGGTAGGTATCCCTGAAATCCCTTTCACTGATCACTGCATCAAACTCATGACGCAGGGGTTCCGGCCCACTGTGGACCACATAGTGCTTGGAGGTAGCCACCACCTTCAGGTAGCGGGGATCATCTCCCTGCAATCCCTTAATGAACTGAACTCCCATCTCACCCGTCAGGTAGGGATCTTCCCCATAGGTTTCATGTCCCCTGCCCCACCTGGGATCTCTGAAAATATTGATGTTGGGAGACCAGAATGTGAGTCCCTGGTACATGCCCCTTTTATCCCTGGCTACAAAATCATTATACTTGGCCCTGGCTTCTGTGGAGGTAGCATCAGCCATCCTGTACATCATCTCCCGGTCGAAGGTGGCTGCCATTCCGATGGCCTGTGGAAAAACCGTAGCCTTTACCTGCCCGGGCCACACCATGGAGGCATTCATTCCACCAGTTGTACATGGGAACTCCCAGGTGGTCAACTGCGGAAGCATAATGGGTAAGCTGTCCGACCTTTTCCTCCAGGGTCATCCTGCGAAACCAGGTCCTCTGCCCGGCTCTCAAAATCAAGTTTCGTATTCTGGTAGGGTGATTTGTGTTCTGTGCCACAGGATAGGAACAAAAGAAAAAAGGTGAATAATAAAGTGGAATTAAGTTTCATGGTCTGAAGGTGTGTTTGGAATTGTCCAATAATAATATCATATCGTCTTCTTCAAAGATTCTTTTGCATTTCATACTGGGTACCTGCCAGAGGAATCGAAAAAGTGTTCAGGAATCTGGTGATTGAAGCGCATCCAGTCTCTGTATTGATCACTTTGATTGACGGGTGTTGAATCTCCTCAAGAATGACCTTTAACAAGCTTGTGCCAATCCCTTTTCTCCGGTGGTTTTTTTCAACTGCGATCTGGGTCACATCACCCGAATCCGGAGCGAATATAGCATAAGCCACCCATCTCCCCTTCCCTGAATGCCCCGATCATTTTAAAATCTTCCGGACTCCTTTCGATGGATCCAAAGTCGTTCTGCCAGGAGGGAACAAACTCCCAAAATGCTTTCATGTCCTTGCAGGCAGCCAGGTCGACAGGCCTTATTTCAATGGATTTACCTGCATCCTTATGAAGGACCTTCACCTCATCCAGGCTGCAGCTGAAATAGTTAAATTCCCGGGTAATCTCAAAACCCAGCTTGCTGTATACCGATACGGCGCCTTTGTTGTGCTGAAGAACTTCAAGCAGGTAGCTTGATATCCCTGCTTCCTTTAAAAAAGGGATCGAATGTTTGAATACACTGGTGGCCAGTCCGCGGCCCCGGTATTCCTTCAGGGTACCTGTCCCGGTATCATAAGCGGTCTTGTTCCCCCGTAGTTTCCGATTCCATTAAAAGTAAATGATACAAGTTCTCCCTCATGGAAGGCCCCGAAAGACAATTCAGGGACAAAACCCCTCCTTTTCAGCATGGACTCCAGAGCATTCCTGTCAAGCTGCAATTCATAATCTGAGAATGCACTGCTGAATGCCCGGAAAATGGAGCCCCGGTCCAATCCGCTCAGTGAATCAATTAATATCTTATTCTACTCCCACCTGATCAATTTTGTAAAGCTTGGCTCCAGGGAACCATTCTCGTAATATTCTATCCTGGCATGTTCCGGCTTTTCCAGATGGAAAAGCATGGTCATCAGATCATTTCTTCTCTGAGAATTCAATACAAATCCCCCGGGAAATTCATTGATCAATTGCCATCCGCTGACAGGTCCGCCTATGCTATAATTGTAATTGGAATTGTCACCTATGAATTTAATGGTCAGGGTGGAGTTCAGCGGAATGAAAGCCGCCATGGAATAGGCCTTTCCGGCCTCAAATAAAGTGTCATCGGGGACCAGAATATTTGGTAATTCGGGACATGTCGGGAAACATGGGTTCCACAATGGCATGTGAGGATAGGTGAAATCTGTGTAGAGATGGTCACTGTATTTCTCCTGGAATTTCCCAATATACTTTTCAAATTCAGGAATCGTTGGTGGATAGGCCAAGACCGGCATATCTTGATTCAATGTGCTCTCTTATATCAAGCAAATCCAACATGGATATATTGTAAAGGATGGTATCAATCAAAGCCTGGTCGCTGATCACTCCATCATCACTGAGATCTCCCCCCAACCTGGCCAGCAGGTAGGTCAATTCTGCGGTGAGTGTGGGACGCTCATTCCAGATGTTTGTAAACCTCTGTAAAATGACCGATGTGGAGAGGAGTACCGCACTCTGATCACTATCCTTTGTGATATCCAGTTCCCCGAAATCCATGTCAAAGCTTCTGTAGATCCCCAGAAAATCCAGCAGTTCGGACTTGGCCTGCTGGTTCGCATCGGAGAACGAAAACCCCTCTCCCACCAGGTGTTCAATCCGGCCTTTGATCAGGTGGGTCAAAACGTTGATATTTACCGTTGATTTATCAGTCAGGTCTGCAATGGACTGAAGGGAAAGTGTTGCGCCGGAAAATTCACCATAGAGTTCACTGAAATAGAATCCGTTTGCAGTGATCAGGGTCAGGCTCGAAGTCAGTTCGATGCTGTTCAGATCAAAGCTCCCGTCATCGCAAGAATGGTTGTTGTAAAAGCTTTGCCTGTTTGTCCAAGATCGCTGTTCAGCTCATTCAAAATCACATTTGTACCTGACACATAAGGCCCTTTTTGTGCTTTGCCTGAGAAAGTAAACCGGTGGGGTTCGTTTGTATTGTCGCATCCTGAGCAAAGCAGAATAACGGCAAGAGACTGGGATCAGGATGATATGTTTCATTTTAATTGGCGGATATCTTAACAATCCGTTCCATATAGGTTCCGGTACTGTTGGTGAGTTCAAGAAGATATGCTCCATCGGCCAGCATGGAAAGATCCATGATCACCGGGTTGCTTACATGGGTTTCTTTAATCAACTCATGTCCGTTCATGCTGGTAATGCAGATCTCTTCAATCTTGTCCATAATGGGAAATGGATAATCAGTTCAGCAAGAACCGGATTGGGTCCATACCTGAAAGGGATTTGTGAATGAAGTTCCTCGATCACGGTTGAAGTTGCCAGAAGGTGCGCCCCCGGATCAAAGACCACATCCTGAACAAAGCCCCCCGATGGGAATGTAAAATTCTTCTCGCTGACTGTTCTGCATCAACCTGATCCGATGGGACGGACCCCGGACAGTGTGGACCTCCAGCTCGAAGGGAAGCTGGAACAGTGGGGTCACCTCAGGGGCCGAAGTGGTCTGTTCGCTTATGATCTTCAATGAATCGCCCTGCTGTTCCCAGCTTACATCTGAACCTCGGGAAATCCTTCGCCATAGTACCACTGGTCAAAAAAGCAGGAAAAATCCATGCCGCTTTCTGATTCAAGAATCTCCTGGAAGTCAGCGCCGGTGGCCAGTCCGTTCCCATATGCCTCCAGGTAGACTTTCAATGTAGAGAAGAAAAGCGCATCATCGTCCAGTATGAAACGGATCATATGCAGCAGGGTGGCCCCTTTTTTATAGGTAAGTCCGTAGTCAAAAAGCCTGTAGGTATCATCCACCCGCTCCTCGGGTACATACACCGAACCTGAGGTCTCCCTCAGGGCGATGGACATGGCATTGGCCATCCACTCATCCGCTGCTGCCTGGCCGAGAAGTTCCTGGGCAGCCACATATTCAAGATAGGATGCAAATCCCTCATTGATCCAGATGTCCTGCCAGTTCCCACAGGTAATAAAATCTCCAAACCACTGATGGGCCAGTTCATGGGCCACCAGGTAAAAACTGAAATCATGAAGGGTGGTCATGGTCTGGTGTTCCATTCCCCCACCCATGGGTGCCATGGAATGCCCGTACTTCTCCTTTGCGAAAGGATAATCCACCAGAAGTTCCGAAAAGGAGGTGATCAGGGGGGCCGGTCATCCGGATCTCATCTTCCCAGTCCGAGACCACCCGGTCGTTGTCATAGATGTAGTTCTGGACCAGGACCGAATCGCCTGTCTTTGAAAGGGCTGCATGAAATGATAAATCCCTGTAATCGGCCACAGCAAAAGAGAGCAGGTAGTATGCCATCGGGTAGGCGGTTTTCCATGTAAGAATGTGGTCATCTCCCTGCTCCTCCACATCCACCAGCAGACCATTGGAGCCTGCAAGAAGCTCTTTCTTACAACGGATCCTGAAGGTGACCGAATCGATTTTATCCTCCAGAACCTGTTTCACCGGGAACCAGTCACTGGCATTGTGAGGCTCCGACAGGGTATAGGTGACTTGAAAGCCATAATCAAAATCAGTCTCAGAACTGATTCCGGCAAAAAAACCACGGTCCTGGCCCGCCTCTCCCCCATAAACAATTTGAACGCCGAACAGTTCCCCGGTAAAACGTTCCCGGTCCAGCAGCAATGTACAGGGCATCATTGTGATGGTTAAAATTAAGGCGTATTCTCCGGCGGATAATCCTGGCTGCCCGGTTCATCACTGAACAAAACCTCACTCACCTTCAGACCATCATGCAGCTCAAATACCAGTGTATCCATCACCCGTGTAGCCTCTAAAAGGACAGCAGACACTTCCCCCGATCTGGGTATTGGTATTGGAAACGGAAAGATCCAGGTGATAAGCTCTTTATATCATAAGCCGAAAGCCATTTCTCGATACAGGGGATTTTCATAGGAGTGTAGACCCTGGTTTTGCAGCGGACAAATGTGATATTCCTGTGCCATGGTCACGGTCGGCCAGAACAACAACCAATAACAGGGTGTAAATGGTTCCCCGCTTACTTGCTGAACCTGTAGACTGTAAGCTGCATCATAAGTATCTCCCGGCTTTAATATGGTGGAAGGAAAGTGGGGCTGGTTGCAGCTGTCGGGAAACAATTGGGTCTCCAGGCATACAGCGCAGTGCTTCTCGTAAAATTGACCGCCTTTCCCGGCCAGATGATCAATGTGGTTGGAGGTATATAGCTGGATCCCGGGCAGGGTGGTCAAGCACCTCCATGGTTCTTCCGGAGGCAGGATCATACACAGCGGCCACACGTTTCAGGTCACGGGATTCGTCATCCAGCACATAGTTGATGTCATAGCCGGGTTCCACCTCTCCGATCTGCTCTCCCAGTGATCTGGAAAGCCTGAAATCATAAGGGGTTCCCTCTACGGGCAGGATCTTTCCCGTTGGAATGCTCTCCCCATTCAGCTCGGTAATTGAATCGCTGTCAATGAACAAGCTCATGGTCATAGATGCTTCCCTGGCAGTTATTCAGATTGAAATAGCTGTGGTTGGTCAGGTTCACATGGGTTGGCTTATCGGTCTTGGCCCTGCATCTGATCCCAAGTTCATTCTGCTCATTCAGAGAGTATTCTATCTCCACCAGCAGGTTACCAGGATATCCCTCCTCACCATCCGGACTTTCATATGCAAGGAGAAGGCTTACCTGGTCGGGATTTTTTCGGGTGGAGGATGTCCAGACCTGTTTGTCGAAACCCTTATTTCCCCCATGAAGCTGGTTTTTTCCTTCATTGGCTGTAAGGGGAAACATCTTCCCGTCCAGTTCAAACCTGGCATTTCCGATCCTGTTACAAACCCTTCCCACCATGGCTCCAATATAGGGATGCTTACCAGCATAAGCTTCAAGGCTGTCGAATCCAAGAACCACATCTCCTGGTTCATTCTTCCGGTCGGGTACCCTGATGGCGGTTACGATGGCTCCATAGGTAATGATATCCACCTCCATGCCCCTGCTGTTCTTCAAGATGTATTTGTACACTTCTTTCCCCCCGGAAAGGACGCCAAACAACTGCTTGTCAATATTCATGCGTTTCGGGATTTTTTTGATTTTTAAAGATAGAAATTATTCCAGCAGTTAATCCTATATTTATATGCTGAGTAAACACGATCTGATGAAACCAAGGCTCTTCCTGCCAATTTTTACCTTCCTGTTGTATGGCCTTATGCCGGATCTGAACGCGCAGGAAAACCAGGAACCCGTACATGCCTGCTTCCGGATCAATCCTGACAGGGTGATCTCCATTTCTTTGAAAAAAGCCGCAAGCGACAGCAAGAGCTTTGGCTGCGACTTTGAATTCCCCGATGAAGGTGATGGAAAACAGGTATTTGTGAGAATGCCAGGTAGCGGGACTCCCTATACGCTGAAGATCAACGAATTTCCCTTTGGCACTGATCCGGGATCAGGGCTGGCTGCTGAATACAACATTACCCCCTTCCTGAAGGAACAGGGAAACCGGATCGATCTGGTGCCTGTCCCGGGAGATTCAATGACCCGTCTGAAAACAAGTGAACCCTGCAGTGAAGCTGTCCTGATAGTAAGGGACGGAATCCATGTACGCGACCTGGTGATCTCATCTTACATGGAGAGCGAGGAAAAGGAAGCGCTCACCAGGATCCATCTATATATCAAAAGCTATCTCACAGGGAAAAGCAAGGAAAGAACACTGGATCTGAAAGTGACTGATCCAGGAGGAAAGCAGATCTTCAATGAAACCATTGAGCTGGGGGCACCCCTCTCTTTCGGCCAGGAGACAGAAATGAACCTGGACATAAACATTGAGAACCCCAAAACCTGGTCGCCCGTCCACCCCAATCTCTATCAGCTGGAGATAGAACAAACATTCCAGGGCAAAAACATCGGAGAGACCGTTACGACGCATTTCGGAATCCGGAATGCAGCGCTGACCGATAGCCTGATGGTTTTTAACGGGGATACCGTTCAACTGCACTTGGCTGATGAAGAGATGACCCTGGCCCTGGCCACACTCCCGGAAGAGTCGGTCCGCGATCTCATCCGCGAGAAAAAATTCTCTGCGGTTCTGTACGATCCGATCCTTCCTTGCTGGCTGGTTAACCTGTTTGACCGGGAGGGTGCGGTGCTTATTCTGACTGAAGAGAAGCAACTCCACCCCGCATCACATGCTCATGTAAATGCTCCCTCCCTGGTCCCTGCCCGGTGATCCTGCAATATTTTACAATTTTTTCCGGGTCCATAACCGATAAGTTCATTCCCGCCACATAAACGGGAAAGAACAGGCAATCTGTTCGGGTGCAAGCCGAAAAACCTTGTAAAAGAGTAGGCAAATCAAATCCAACGCAGATGAAAAATAATGTCAACTCGGAACACTTCCGTTTGATCCCTCAGGCCAAACAGCAAGAGATCAACGGGGGTGCCATTCCCTTCTTTGTTTTGATCGGTGCTGCCGCTGTCACACAGATCATCATTGACTGGGATAACTTTAAAAACGGCCTGATGGGACGGCCGGAAGACAAAGGTGTACCCAGCACAGTCATTATCGAGTCATGACCACAGGAACAGAAAAGTTCCAATCTCTGGACAAGGTCCGGATGATGGAGATGAATGGTGGGGGTTTTGCCTATGATGTGGGACGGGTGATCAGGTTTCTGGGCGTAAGCGCTTTTTGTGTCACTCCCTTTTCCACAGCTGCAGGAATTGCAGACTGGATCATGGTAGATGCCATCAATGAGGCAGCATACGATCCGCAGTAGCTACCCATGAAAAACGGCAAACCGAACTGGAAACAGACCCTGATCATGGCCTTCATATTCATCGTATTCCTTTTGCTGTTTCACCACTGGGATAAGGTAAAGGCCTTTGTAGCTGCAATCTTTAGCTGATGGATGCTCTGGAAGGAAGCACTCTGGAGCTTATGCACCGTCGGCGTGTACGCTCTTTTTACGCGGGGTACGCAATGATCCTTATGGCAAGCGGGATGATTGCGGCCCTGCCTCTTGTGAAAGTGGATGTGGTATGTAATGCACCTGGGATGATCAGGCCCGGGGAAGAACCTGTAGAGGTCATTTCTCCCATCACCGGGGTAGTAGAATCCACACTTCTGAAAGATTTTAAGAAGGTAGAGGCCGGGGATACACTGTTGTGGTTCAGCCGTCGGACTCCGGATGCCCGGATTTCTGAATACCGTCAAATGATCAGGCACAACCATGCTTCTATCCTGGATATCACTTCCATTCTCCATGGGGAATGGCCAAAGGAAACCTCCCTCTATCAAAACTCCCACCGAAATTATCAGTCACAGCAGACACTCCTGGATATCGAGAAGGAGTTTTTACACAGCGAGTATCTCACAGCAGAAACACTGTTCAGGCAGGAGGTGATTCCTGTCAGAGAGTACGAAAGGGCCCGTTCTCAATACAAGGCAGCCAGCGCCGGTATGGATGAACACCGGGAAAGCTATCGCAGTCGCCTCTCCGAAAAACTTTCACAGCTTCAGAAAGAGAACCGTCGCTATCAGGGTGAGATCACCCAGATCACGGCCTCATTCCAGAACTTCTGCATCATCGCACCTTCATCAGGAATCCTGCAGCAATGCCGCGGAGGCTCGGGAGGATCGGTTCTGGCTACAGGAACAAGGCTTGGAACCATCTGCCCCGAAAGTGAATTGGTTGCCGAGTGTTATATAGAAACCAGGGATATTCCGGATATTATCCCCGGAATGCCTGTCCGCATTCGATTCGACCGCCGCAATCATGGATCTGTTTCCTGCCTTTACACAGAAGTCAGTCATATTGATCCAGATGTGCTTATGATCAATAACAGGCTGGTTTACCGGGTTCAGTGCGCTATCGGGTTTCCTGCCTCAGGCGAAAAGACCAGCCTCAACCTTGCTGTGATCCCGGGAATGACATTTTCGGCCAACCTGGTCCTGCACCGGGTTAGCCTTGCATCCCTGCTTGTAGAGAAATTGAACCGCCGTATCAATCCAGGCCTGGTTGCCGGACAATGATGATATTTACATGACAAGGAGAAATAGGATTTGTATCCGTCAAAGGGACAGCTCAGACTGCGGCCCGGCCTGCATCTCCTCCGTGATGGCCCATTATGGAATGCGGATTCCTGTATCCAGGGTGAGGCAGTTTGCCCGGACCGACAGGCAGGGAACCTCCATGTTTGGCATGGTTCAGGCATTGAAGAAGTTCGATTTTGAAGCCCAGGGACTACAGGGCAGTGCGGAACACCTGGATAAACTTCCCCTCCCTTTTATCGCTCACCTGGTCCGGGAGAACGGAAACCATCACTACGTAACTGTATACAAGGTGAATGGTACGAATCTGAAGATCATGGACCCTGCCGGCGGGAAAATCAGCCGGTGGCCGAAAAAGGAATTTGCAGCGTGCTGGAGCGGATCGGTTTTAGCCATGGTACCCGGCACAAAGAAACATGCACATTCTCCGGAAATCACCAAAAGTGCCAGGATGCTCTTTCTCATTAAACCGGTCTGGAAGCCAGTTGCACAAGCAATCATTTCTGCCATCCTGTACACACTGCTGGGTCTCTCCTCATCCATCTACCTGGGCAAACTGACCGATCATGTGTTTGTAAGCCACAATGAAGGGCTCCTGAACCTCATGAGTCTGGCAATGATCTGGATCTCCCTGCTCATGGTCTTCCTGGCAGGTACCAGGAACATGATCATGCTAAAGACCGGTCAGGTTATTGACAACCAGCTCATCATCTCCTATTATCGCCACCTTTTCAGTTTGCCCCAGCGCTTTTTCGACTCCATGAAGACCGGGGAGATTATCTCACGGATCAACGATGCAGTGAAGATCAGGGGCTTCATCAATGATGCAGCCATCGGGATCCTTGTGAATCTCCTCATCCTGCTGTTCTCCTTCACCGCCATGTTCCTGCTTCATCCCGGACTGTCGCTGATCATGCTGACCATGATCCCGGCTTACATGCCTGATCTACGCCATTTTTAATTTTCGGAACAAACGGATCGAAAGAAGGGTCATGGAGCGGTCCGCCTCCCTGGAGGAACAGTTTGTGGAGTCCCTGCAGGCTTCATCCCACATCAGGCAACACAACCTGGTGGATTTAACACAGAAAAAAACAGAGAACAAACTGAACGGCTTGCTGGATGCGGTCTACACATCCGGAATCAATGCCATCACTGCATCAACCGGGACTGAGACCATCAATCGTATTTTCACCATCATCCTCCTGTGGGCCGGATCATATTATGTCATCAGGGATTCTCTGTCGCCCGGTACCCTGCTTACTTTTTATGCATTGATGGCTTACTGCACCGGACCGGTGAGTGGATTGATCGGGGCAAACAAAACCTATCAGAATGCCATGATTGCAGCCGACCGCCTCTTCGAGATTTTCCAGCTGGAGGCAGAACAAAAACCTGGCCTCCAGGTGATGAAGAAGACGCAGTTCGGTACCATTTCCCTCCAGGGAATCTCATTTTCATACGGCAGCAGGGGTCAGCAACTCAGCAATGTAAGCATGGTTTTGCCGGAAGGATGCACAACTGCCCTGACCGGACCCAGCGGTTCTGGAAAAAGTACAGTTGCGCGTCTGGTCCAGCATCTTTATGCGGCCGACAGCGGTATCATCACCATCAATGGTGTAGATACCCGCTATTTCACCAAAGAGAGTATCAGGTCAATGATGGGAGTTGTACCACAGCAGATATCCTTTCTCTCAGGCAACTATCTGGACAATATTGCACCAGGTGAAGCGGAACCTAACCTTCCAAGGATCATTCAACTGCTGAAGGACGTAGGACTCATTCATTTCATAGAATCGCTTCCAGACGGACTGGCATCGCCAATAGTACAAAATGGAAGCAATCTTTCAGGGGGTGAGAGGCAGAGACTGGCCATGGTTAGGGCACTTTATCGCAATCCGGAAATGATCATCCTGGACGAGCCCGCCTCTTCATTGGATCCCGCATCCGAGATCGTTATCAACAGACTGCTGCTTTGTCTGAAAGAGCAAGGCAAGACCATGCTGCTCATCACGCATAAGTCTCAGTATGCTTCACTGGCAGATCAGATCTACGTAATGGCACAGGGCCGGATCAAAGAATTGATCCGCAGCAAATAGTGAACCATCACTTCTTTTGCAGATCGCCTGCAGTACGGTCTTCCCGCTCAGGAGCAGGAGTCATTTGAGGAGGATGTTTTTCCAACAATTTCAGCACTTCTTCCACCACCCTTTCCACCTGTGGATCTCTTCCCTGGATCAGAATGTTGGGATCGTCCCATACTTCTATGTCTGGCGCAACACCTTCTCCCTCCCAGAACCAATGACCATCATTGTCATACAAACGGGCTCCTGGCACCGTGATTCCTCCCTCATCAATGAGCATGTGCCCTGTAGCGGGGCCTACCAGGATACCCAGGGTCCGTTCTCCTACAATCGGCCCGGCTTCCAGCTCCTGGAACGCCCAGGGAAGTCCGTCTCCGCCTGATCCGGCCCAACCGTTGATGAGCATTCCCATGGGTCCTGTATTGGTCATCACCGGATGGGTATGGTCTCTGCCGTGACGCCAATGAAGGTTATAGACCACCGGGCGTTGAAGAAGCTCCAGGAAGCGGTCAGCCAGCTGACCTCCTCCGTTGAATCGCTCATCAATGATGAAGCCCTGTTTATCCAGCTGACCGTAAAACATCCGAACCAGTTCCAGCTGTCCGCGCCCGGACGTATTGGACATATAGATATAACCCAGCTTTCCATCAGAAAGCCGGTCCACCATCTTCCTGTTGTTCTCAATCCACTCCAGATACCTGAGATTGGACTCTTCGCCCTGGGTCAGGCATTGCACCACCACTTGTTCCGGGTTATCCGTCTTTTCGGGGCTGCCAATGGACAGGACTACTGTCTTGCCTGAAAGCCCCTCGAAGGCTGCATAGGGATCTTTATCCGGATCCAGTGGAATGCCATTGACTGCGTGTATCACGTCCCCGGTTTTTACTTTCACCCCGGGTCTGTCAAAGGGCGAACGGGTCTCTGTGTCCCACACTGCAGGTTTGATAATTCTTTTGATGCGGTAATCGTCTCCTGTTTGTTCCCAGTCAATTCCCAGAAAGCCCGTCTGAATGCTCTTCACCTGCTCCACATCTCCGCCAAAAGTATAGGTATGCCCTGCACTCAGTTCTGCGGACAGATTGGAAGTGATGTTTGAAACATCCCAGCGGGAGCGGGCTTCATCTATCAGCGCTCCATACTGAATCTTCAGGCCTTCCCAGTCCACACCGTGCATCTCGGGATCATAAAAGAAATCCCTGTACCGTCTCCAGGTATCATTAAAGATCTGTCTCCACTCCTCTCTCGGAACCAAATCCATCACCAGGTCCCCAGTAGGTATGGGTTTTTCCACTTTCTGCTTTTCTGCTGCTTTGATCACTCCATATGTACCTTTGATCCTCACCAGTATCATTTTCCCGTCGGAAGTCAGTTGTACGCGCTCCACATCCTGGATAATGGTTTTTTCTTCCCGCTTGATCAGGTCATAATACACCAGCGAGGAGGAAAGCGATTCAGACCCTGTATTGGGTCGCCTCAAATAAACCAGTTTATCCTTGAATGAGGCCATCCAGCCGATGTTTCCTGCCTTTGCGGGCATGATATCAATCCTGGATTCCAAATCCTCCAGGTCAATCTTCACATCCACCATCTTCTCGAATTCCTTTTCCTTATCGCTTTTGTTTTTGCCCTCTTTCTCCTTATCCTCTTTCTCCTTATCCATTTCTTCTTTGCCCTCCTTGTCCTCTCCCACTGTATCATTTCTGGCGCGGAGCAGTGAAGGAGTTTCCCTGGTCAGGGGAATGGAGGCCAGCTGGGTAGCATTGGGATAGACCCAGGTACCATCCCCCATATCCGAATAGGTTGCGGTCATGCTCCTGTTGGTGGAAAAGTAGAGGTATTTACCATCCACGCTGAACACTGGATCCATGTCATTGAAAAACCCACTGGTCACCTGCTTTGATTTCCCTTCTGCAACATCATACAGGATGATGGCATTGTGGCTGTTGCTCATCCCTTTGGTAAAAGCCAACCATTTTGAATCAGGCGACCAGCTCATATGGTAGCCATACCTGCTGCCATGGCCATAGTTCCAATCATAATTACCGGCTATGATCACCTCCCTGCTTTCCACCGTGATGATGGAAATGTTGTTGGTCTCATCAATAAATGCAATCTTCTTGCTGTCGGGAGACCAGAAAAGCCGGTAGCCGAATCCCTTGCCACGGGAAGTAAGTTTCACCGGCTCACTGCTATTTTCAGGTTCCTGAATGTATAGTTCATACTCCCCCGATCGGTCACTCCAGCATGCGATGTATTTTCCGTCCGGAGACCATGCCGGGAACATGTCAAAAGCACCACTGGAGCGGGTCAGATTCAACACATATCCCTCCTTGCCAGGCACATTAAATAGCTCACCCCTGGCTTCAATGACCACCCGTTTCCCTTCCGGGGAGGCAGATATATTATGAATACTGTTACTCACATCTACTTTCCTGGGCATCTCCAGTGAGAGGTCGCTAAACACATGAACAGGTACAGATTTAAACTTTTTTGTTCCCGCATCCATCAGGTACAATACACCTCCGGCTTCAAATACAAGCTCACTGCTTCCGCCTGACAAATAGGAGATGTCAAAGTCCTCCATGAAGGTTACCTGCGATATACTTTTTTGCTTTGTATTGTATACCCATATGTTTAGACGCATGTGCTCTCCCTGGTCCGACAAAAAGAAGATTTCTTCTCCCACCCAGGCGGGCTTGCCATCAATAGAATGGCTGTTTGTGATGTTCTCTGCCCTGTTATTCACCAGGTCATAGAGCAGGATATCGGAGCTCAGGCCGCCACGGTAACGCTTGAAAGGATAGTCCTCCGTGATCTTGGTGATATAGGCCAGAGCGTTGCCGTCGGGCGCATAACTGGCCAGCTCTCCGTAGGGGATTGGCAGCTTCTCCGGCATCCCGCCTTCCCTGTCTACCTTGAAGAATTGTGAAATCCTCCGCTGTCCGTTTTCCCTTGCAGATGCAAACAACAGATGTTTTCCATCCGGATGCCAGTCTACCAAACGGTCGGCATGGGACTGGTACGTCACCCGTGTGGGGATCCCTCCTTTTGACGGCATCACAAAAACATCCTGATTCCCATTATAACTGGCTGTATAAGCAATGGACTGCCCATCGGGGGAGAATTTTGGCCAGCTCTCTTCCCCGGGTGAATGGGTAAGCTGAATGGCCGTCCCCCCCTCCAGGGACATGATCCAGATATCCCCACCGTAAACAAAAGTTATCTGGTCATCAGAAACATCCATATAGCGCATCAGTTTGGCGCTAATCTGGGCAAATGAAAGTTGTGCAGCGCACAGAACAATCATCAAAAAAAAACCTCTTTTCATTGTTTCGGTGTTGTTTGTTGCAGTTAAAAATATCTCGGCTCATAAACCAGATCATCAACAAGGGGGGCCCCTGCCTCCTTCATGGATTTCCACAATTCGGGTATCATTTCTCCGGCCAGCTTCTTCAGTTCGGATTGAAGCGGTTTCAGTTCCTCCAGGCCCAGTTTCAGGCTCTCCCTGTGAAGGTCTGTGGGTCCATAGGTGGTGGAGAGTCCCCGATAGGCCACCATCATCCTATGTGATGGTGTGGCCTTGCTGCTTCTCACCTACCTCCTCCCTGGCCTCACTGCCATTCATATTTCCGCTCAAGAGCGTTGAGATTCAGTTCCAGCACATACACCTTTTCCAGCATTTCAGGGAGCATCTTTATCAAGCTTGAAGCAGGCAGTTTTCATGGACTCGATTTTTGTCCTGGCCTTTGAAATTCCAGAAGAAAATGCGCCTATTTCCTGCTGAAAGGTCCTCCATCTCCATCCTGAACTTGTTGATATCTGCAGGAGAACTGCCCTGCAGCACCCCTCATAGAGGGGTTTTACTGTAAATTCTGCTCATCGGAAAGCTGGTTTACCTCTCCCCGTTCTAACCGAATACATGGTCACCGAATACTCCCCTGGAGTTACCATAAAGCCACTTGAAGAACTACGGAATCCGGATGGGGTGTTGGCTGTGATCGCACGCTGGGAAGCATGCCTGAGGTTCCAGCTTACCCTGTGGATCCCTTTCTTTGCAGGTGCTTTTACATGATTCACAATGGCGCCGCTCTGGTCCCTGACAGTAAACAAGAGATAGGGGGCTTCCTCTTTGCCCTCCAGTTCCAGAGCCTCCCAGCCTGGAAAAGGAATGTCAAGATGCTGCTTCTCCAGGCTCTTCTCTTTATTTTTCCTGTGTCTCCTTCATGGATTTTATATCCTCCTTCAGGAAATAGGTAAAGACAGCTCCAAACGCCGGATTCTCTGCTGTGTATTCTGCATTGCCCTGTGAATGTGCAACGTGCTTTGGCACATAAACCCAGGGGTCCTTAACAGGGAACAGTTTCGCCTCCTTTTCCAGGATTTCGGGCGTGGCCTCCCGGAGGGGAGAGATATCATCCAGAATGAAGAAACCCCTGCCGAAAGAGGCCGCCACAAGATCATTTTCCCGTCGTTGAATGGTAATATCCCTGAAGGAGATGGTGGGTACACCACCTTTTAGTTGGATCCATTCTGATCCGCCATCCAGGGTAAAATAGATCCCGAATTCGGTGGCTGCAAACAGCAGATCGCTCTTTTCATGGTCCTGCACAAGTCGCCAGACCAGGGTTCTGTCGGGGAGATTCCCGGTAATGGAGCTCCAGCTTTTTCCGGCGTCTGTGCTCTTGATCAGATAGGGCTTAAAATCTCCGAATTTATGATTGTCCAGTGCTGCATATACTGTATTTGCATCAAAAAGGTCGGCCCTGATATCATTCACAAATGCTGTTGCTGGTATCCCTTTGATGGAACCCACCTCCAGCTTTCTCCATGATGCACCTCCGTCTTCGGTGACCTGGATAATCCCATCATCGGTCCCTGCATAGATCAGGCCCTCCTTCAGGGGTGATTCAGACAGGGAACTGATGGTATTGTAGGTGGACATGGCATAGATGTCCCATGCGTTGTCCCAGCTCTGTGCCCTTCCCATGATGGGAAGGCTGATCCGTTCCTGGTTCCTTGTGAGATCACCGGAAATGGCTTTCCAGCTGTCACCCCTGTTCTCGGACTGCCAAACCCTGTAGGATGCGGTATAGATCCTGGAAGGTTTATGCGGGCTCACCAGAATGGGTGTATCCCAGTTAAACCGCTCATGGGGATCACCGTCACCTGCCTGGGGCTGGATATAGACCTGTTCACCGGTAATCCGGTCAATCCGGTGCAATCCTCCCTGCTGGGTCTCAGCATAGACAATACCCGGATTTCCAGGCTCAGTGGCGGTCTGGTGTCCGTCAGCGCCCAGGATATTAAACCAGTCAGCATTTCTGATGCTTTCTGCATCGGTACGGGAAGGACCGCCATGAGATCCATTGTCCTGTGTACCGCCATAAATAAAATAGAATGGTTCTGCATCATCCACAGCCACCTTGTAATACTGTGTAACTGGCAAGATTGGCCACAAACCTCCAGGTTTCGGTCAGGTCAAAACTCTCATAAATTCCTCCATCTGTTCCAACAAGCAAGATAATCGGGATCATCTTTCCTGAAATTGATGGAGTGGCTGTCGCCATGCTTGTCTCTCTTCATTCATCCGCTGAAAGGTTTTCCCATGATCATTGGATATCTGGATAGTGTTGTCCAGCAGGTAAAGGGTTCCCTCATGGTGGGGTGAAGCATACAATTCCTGGTAATAATGCGGTCCTGTTGCTCCGGACACTGCATCGGATTGCTTTTTCCAGGTACCGCCCCGGTTGGCTGAAATAAACACTCCACCTTTGCGCCTCTCAGTCTCAATGGCTGCATAAATCACATCCGATTAAAAGGAGAAATGGCCAGACCAATTTTCCCAAGATTGACTCCGGGGATTCCCTGGCTCAGTTTTTCCCAGTTCTCACCGCCGTCTTTGCTTCTGTAAATTGCGGTACCGGGTCCGCCTCCCATGTAGGCAGCCACATTCCGGTGCCTTTGCCAGGTGGCCGCATAGAGCCAGTCGGGATTTTCCGGATCCATAACCAGATCCGTCACACCGGTCCACTCGTTGTCTCCCAGCACTTTTTTCCAGTTTTCCCGCCATCGCTGGTTTTATAAAGGCCACGCTCGCCGCCCGTACTCCAGAGTGGTCCCTGGACTGCAACATAGACCATATTTGAATTATCAGGGTGCACAATAATCTTGGAAATATGTTCCGAGTGCTCCAGTCCCATATTTTTCCAATTCTTTCCCTCGTCTGTACTCCTGTAAATACCATCACCGAAACCCACATGCCTTCCACCCACATTTTCACCGGTTCCAACCCAGACCGTATGTGGATTGTTGGGATCGATGGTCACGCAACCAATGGAATAAGAGGTCTGCCTGTCAAAGACCGGGGTCCAGGTAGTACCTGCATTCACAGTTTTCCAGACTCCTCCTGAACCAACTGCCACATACCAGCAATTGTCATCTTCCGGATGAATGGCAATATCAGCAATCCGGCCCGATTGAAGGGCCGGACCTACATTCCGGAGTTTCAAACCATTAAAGGTGTAGATGAGCTTAATGACTCAGTGGGTTCCTGGCCGGACAGCAGCAGTAAAACAGGAACATCAGAACAATTGAAAGATATTTCATGAAAAGTTGATTTGATGGATGGAATTAGAGCATCTAATATACTAATTCGGCTCATTTTATATAAATTCGGCGGACATGAAATAAATCTAGTTTCGCGGAGTATGTATGATCCATGAACTTGTCATTGCATGTATGCTGGGTCTCATTGGAGGAGTTATCCCCGGACCGGTCATCACAGCTGTATTTACAGAGATCCTCCAGTCAGGGATTACCACGAAGCATGAGGATCATCATTATTGCCCTGGTCACAGAGAGCATGGTGGCCGTCATCAGCCTGATTCTTTTCGCATCGCTGGACCTGCCCGAATCATTTTTCAGGGGACTGTCCCTGGCGGGTGCGGCCATCCTCATATGGATCTCCGTTTCCATCTGGAAGGTCAGATCCCTGGATACAGAATCAAGGTGCATTTCAGCTTCTGGAAAATCATCATCATGATTCTTTCCAACGGTGTACTCTGGACTTACTGGATCACCATCTGCATACCCAAGGCCATTCTTTTAAGTGAACAGATACACCTGGGCGCATATCTTTTCATGGGACTGGTCCAGCTTGGATGGCTGATTTCAACCCTGCTGGTGGCATTCACTTTTTCCAGGTTCCGCAGCATACTCTCAAGACCCAGGGTAATTCCGGTAATTTTTAAGATATTTGCACTTGCCTTTGCATATTTTGCCCTTGACATGGCTATACAAGAGCATCATTTTTTTTATCAGGTGAACAGAACATCCGACTATGAGATCGACACAGCTTACCATCCTCACTGAAAATAGATACCTAAACCCGGAGCAAGACACTCCTTACATCAGGAACATCATGCATGAGGACCAACTGGTCCAGGATGCCCTGAAAAAGAGGGGCCTCAGGGTAGAGCGTTGCAGCTGGGACGATCCACGGGTGGACTGGTCTGATACGGATTACATCCTGTTCAGAAGCACATGGGACTATTTCGACCGCTTCCCCGAGTTCTTTGCCTGGCTCGAAAAAACAAAAACCAAAACCAACATGCTCAATCCATACGAGGTGATCCGGTGGAACCTGGACAAACACTACCTGGAAGAGTTATCCGCTGCAGGGATCCATGTACCTCCCACATTGTTCATCGAGAGTGGTAACCGGGAAACCCTCACAGCATGGGTGGAGCAAACAGCCTGGAAAGAGGTGATCCTTAAACCTGTGGTATCGGGTGCTGCCAGGCATACCTACAGATTTCTACACGGTGAATCCGGACTGCACGAAGATTTGTTTTACAAACTGATTGCAGAGGAGTCCATGATGATCCAGGAGTTCCAGGATAAGGTACTGGAGAAGGGTGAAGTGGCTTTCATGCTTTTTGACGGGCATTTCACTCATGCCATTATTAAAAAGGCCAAAGAAGGGGATTTCAGGGTACAGGATGATTTCGGGGGAACGGTGCAGCACTATGATCCCGACAAGACTGAAATCAGGTTTGCAGAAGAAGTAGTGGCCAGGTGCGGATACGATCCTGTCTATGCCAGGGTGGATGCCCTATGGGACAACAAGGGCCGCATGGCCGTCTCCGAGCTTGAACTGATCGAACCCGAACTCTGGTTCAGGTTCTATCCCGAAGCTGCAGATAAGCTGGCAGAAGCAATAATAAACAGGTACTTTTAAGGATATGTTAGATCCCAAGAAATTTAAAGCGAGTGCAGGGCCTATCATTTCGTGGATTGATGATTATCTGGGCAATATCACCTCCTACCCTGTCAAATCAACGGTAAAACCAGGTGATATCTATGATCAGATCCCTGGAAGGGCACCGGAACAAGGTGAATCCCTGGACCAGATCATCAAAGATCTGGATGAGATCATTCTTCCTGGAATCACCCACTGGCAGCACCCCAATTTTCATGCCTATTTTCCAGCCAACAGTTCAGTCGAGTCGGTTCTTGCAGAATTTGTTACAGCGGCCATCGGAGCCCAGTGCATGATCTGGGATACCTCGCCGGCGGCGGCAGAGCTGGAAGAGCGGATGATGGAGTGGCTCAGGGATGCCATGGGATTCCCCGGCAAGTTTCCAGGGAGTGATCCAGGACAGTGCATCTTCTGCTTCACTGGTGGCCCTGATTACAGCCAGGGAAGTGAAAACCGGTTTCACCTCCAACGAGGAGGGTGTGCCCCATAATCTGAGGGTCTATTGTTCACAGGAGACCCATTCCTCCATCGAAAAAGCCGTGGGTGTATGTGGGATAGGAAAAAGGAACCTGGTCAAGGTTGAAGTGGACCGGCAGATGCGGCTGAGACCTGAGATTCTGGAACAGCATATGCTGGATGACCTGGCCAAAGGCCTTGTTCCCTGTGCAGTGGTAGCGGCCATTGGCACCACAGGAACGGTGGCAGTGGATCCCCTGAAGGAGATAGCCGGGATTTGCAAACGTCATGGTGTCTGGCTTCATGTGGATGCGGCCTATGCCGGTTCGGCCCTGCTCCTGCCTGAATACAGGTGGATGATTGAAGGAATCGAACAGGCGGACAGCGTGGTGTTCAATCCCCACAAATGGATGTTTACCAATTTTGACTGTTCGGTCTATTTCATCAAAGATCCGGATCTGCTGGTAAAGAGTTTTGAGATCCTCCCCGAATACCTGAAAACCAGTACCCGGGGAAGTGTGAATGATTACCGTGACTGGGGGGTACCCCTTGGGAGGAGGTTCAGGGCACTGAAGCTCTGGTTTGTGATCCGGGGATTCGGACTCGCCGGGCTGAGGGAAACCCTGCGGTCCCATATTAAACTCAGCGACTACTTCTGCAGGGAAATCGTGAAGATACCAGGCATAGAGCTGGCCATGGAACCTTTTCTCAATTTCAGTTGTTTCAGATACAATCCGACCGGATCCAGTGATCCGGCCCTGCTGAATCCGTTGAACGAACGTTTTCTGAACGAGATCAATGCCAGCGGCCAACTGTTTCTCACGCATACGAAAATAGAAGGATTGAATACACTAAGGATGCTAATCGGGCAAACCTATGTAAAACAGGAACATGTGGATCACGCGCTGGCAGAAATTAAACGCATATCAGATGGCATGCAATGAAAACAGATTTAAATCTGACACAGGAAAAACGAAAGGAACTGCTGGGATACCTGCTTCCTGAACTGGAGCACTATTACGTCCACACCGAATCGCTGAAGGTAACGCCTGATCTGGATCTGGAGAAGGTGATCGAATCTGTAAGATCCCAAAACCTGGACAGTCCCACCGGGGATTTGGAAGCCTTGAAATCGGTGCTTTCCGGTATGAAAAAGCACACTGTTCACACCCCACACCCCATGTACTTCGGCTTGTACAACCCCAGGTCCAATTTTGCCGGCATCCTGGCTGACCTGATCACAGCTGTTTTTAATCCCCAGCTGGCAGCCTGGAGCCATTCGCCTTATGCCAGCGAAGTGGAGAAATACATGGTGGAGTATCTGGGTATCCGCTTCGGCTATGAAAAGGAGAAGGTGGATGGCGTGTTTGCGGGAGGCGGTGCTGAAGCCAACTTCACTGCCATCCTGTGCGCCCTCAACCACTCTTTTCCTGAGGCTGGTAAAAAAGGTCTGGTCGGACTGAAGAAGCAGCCCGTGATCTATTGTTCTGCTGAAACCCATCACTCCATTGTGAAGGGTGCGGGAATGGCGGGATTGGGCAGGACAGCAGTTTGCCAGGTTCCTGTGGATCGCCAGTTAAGGATGAATACCGAAGAACTGGAGAAGATGATCCGTGAAGATTTGGAAACAGACAGGCACCCCATGATGCTTGTTGCCACAGCAGGGACCACCGGCACCGGGACCATCGACCCCATAAAAGAATGTGCAGAAATATGCAGGAAGTATGGCATCTGGTACCATGTGGATGCAGCCTATGGTGGTGCATGCATCATGGATGAGAAGCTAAGTCCCTGGCTGGATGGCATTGAAGAGAGTGATTCTCTGATTGTGGACCTGCATAAATGGTTTTCCGTACCCATGGCAGCCAGTCTGTTCCTGACCCGCGACCCGGATATTCTGCACCGGACTTTCAGCATTCGTACCGACTATATGCCCGGAGATGCCCGGGACCTGGAGATCACCGATCCCTTTACCCACTCCTTCCAGTGGTCCAGACGATTTACCGGATTAAAGATCTACCTCTCACTCTTGATGTTCGGGACAGAAGGCTATGCCCGGGTTTTCAGGGAGCAGGTAGAAACCGGGAACCTGCTCCGGGAATATTTGAAAAAGGCAGGTTGGAAGATCATGAATGACTCCCCCTTGCCGGTCATTTGTTTCACAGATGAATCATTGCAAAATGATCCCGGATTTGCCAGGGCGGTCTGTGACGAAATAGTGAGATCGGGTGATGCCTGGGTCTCGGTCTACCCGGTTCACCAGGTTTTGACCCTCAGGGCCTGCATTACAAACTATGAAACAGGAAAAGAGCACATAGCAAAACTTGTGGAGCTGTTGGGCAAAGCCAGGACTGGGTATCAATCTTTACACCACATCTTTGTGATCACCGGGGGTGTGCAAGGTGGTAAAACCACCTTTCTCACCGGCCTGATCCATCAACTGCGCAAGAAACAATTCTCCATGGCAGGTTTCATAAGCGAGGGAGCTTTCATTGGGAATAAGCGCTCAGCTTTTACCCTTGTGAGTGTGGAAAACGGTGAGAGTCATGATCTGGCTTCGGTAGAAGAAAAGGAGGGCTGGATTCGCTTCGGTCGTTTCTATTTTAATCCGGAGGCCCTGGAGGTGGGAAAGAGCATCATCAGGAGCGGATTGGAACGAAAGGTGGACATTGTGGTGCTGGATGAAGTGGGACCTTTTGAATTGAGTGGCGGAGTCTGGTCAGACCTGCTGGACCAGCTGGGCCAAAACCATGAAATTGCACAGATCTGGGTGGCCAGGGAACAAATCCTGAACGAAGTACTGAAGCGCTGGAATATACCAGAGGAACGAGTGACCCGGATCGGTGAGGGCAACGAAGAAAAATTCATTAAAAAAATAGCAGCATATGTCCGAAATGATGAAATCGGTCCGGCAACTTGAAGCTGGCGGAGACCTGGTGATCGAATCTGTACCCATCCCGGAGCCGGGTCCGGGTGAAGTGCTTGTGGAAATGGCTGCATCGCCCATCAATCCTTCGGACCTGGCCAACATATCAGGAGGCTACCAGGTTCAAAAGTGGCCCTTTACACCCGGTCTTGAAGGATCCGGCGTAGTGGTAAAAGCCGGCAAGGGTTTACTGCCCTCCATGCGTTCGGGAAAACGGGTGGCCTGTTCTCCCGATCCGGGGGGACACGGGACCTGGGCAGAATATATGAAGACATCCGCCATGCGCGTGGTACCTCTTCCAGGCGAAGTTGCTATGGAGCAGGGGGCCATGATGCTGGTGAACCCCATGACGGCCATGGCCCTCCTTGAGTTGGCCCAGCAAGGGTGATCATGTTGCCATTGTAAACAATGCGGCAGCAAGCGCTCTCGGGAAAATGCTGATCCGGCTGGCAGATAAGTACTCCATCCCCCTGATCAACATTGTCAGGAAAGAGGAGCATGTGGATGAGCTCAAATCCATGGGCGCCAAACTTGTTCTGAACAGCAGTACAGCTGATTTTGAGACAGAGCTCAAGGCCCTGGCCGCACAAGAGCATGCGACCCTCTTCCTGGATGCAGTAAGCGGGGATGAGACCCTGCGTTTACTGCGTGCAGCTCCCGATGGCTCCGAACTGGTGGTTTATGCAAGGTTATCGGGAGATCCCATGAAAGCTGACCCCGCTGACCTGATCGTGCTGGAAAAGAGCATCAGCGGATTTCAGCTGGGCAACTGGCTGAAGACCAAAATACTTTCTCAAAGCTTCGTTTCATAAACCGGGTTAAAAAAGAGATGACCT
Source organism: uncultured Bacteroidota bacterium (assembly GCA_963735755.1). GTDB lineage: Bacteria > Bacteroidota > Bacteroidia > Bacteroidales. The sequence goes on from CAVTME010000002.1 coordinate 169,569, forward strand.
CTTCCCTCACCACTCAGATTGCCGGGACCTATCCCCTTGAAGAGGTGAACAAAGCCATCAGGAAGTACAGGGAGAATATGTCGGCAGGAAAAATCCTTCTTACCAGGGATTAATGTAATTTTGTAGTCTCATCCAAACGATTTTTACAATGAAAAAATCAACGCTTACAGCAAGACTCACCTGTCTGTTCCTCTCCATATTGCTTTTCGGATCGTGCGTCCGGGGAGAAAAGCAGGCCAGTGCAACAAGTGATGTACCCTTCATGTGGGAGAATGCCAATATCTATTTCCTGCTGACCGACAGGTTTTTGAACGGGGATCCCTCCAACGACATCAACTTTGACCGGACCAGGCAGCCTGCCGTCATGAGGGGATTCCAGGGTGGTGATATAGCCGGTGTTATTCAAAAGATCGAAGAGGGCTACTTTGATGCACTGGGAGTAACCGCCCTGTGGATGACGCCCTGGTTTGAGCAAATCCATGGAGGTACCGATGAGGGGACCGGAGTCACATACGGCTTCCATGGTTACTGGATCAAAGACTGGACCAGCATGGATCCCAATTTTGGAACAACTGAGGAGCTGGACAGGCTCATTGAAACCGCACACGCACATGGAATACGTATCATTATGGATGTGATCATCAACCACACCGGCCCCGTCACGGAAAAGGACCCGGTCTGGCCGGAAAACTGGGTCCGCACTTCACCGGCCTGTACATACCAAAGCTACGAAACAACCGTCACCTGCACCCTGGTGGAAAATCTGCCGGACATCAGAACCGAGTCGGACAGTCCGGTTGAGCTTCCCCCTGCCCTGCTGGAGAAATGGAAAAATGAAGGGCGACTGGAGAAGGAGCTGGAAGAGCTGGACCAGTTTTTCCTGAGAACCGGTTATCCCCGGGCACCCAGGTACTATCTCATCAAATGGCTCACTGATTTCGTTCGAAAATACGGGATTGACGGATACCGGCTCGATACGGCCAAACACATTGAAGAAGGCGTTTGGAAGGAGCTGTATGGAGAAGCCCATACAGCATTCCTGGAATGGAAGAAGCAGAATCCGGGAAAAGTATTGGATGACAATGCGTTCTACATGGTCGGAGAAGTATACAATTACGGTATCAGTTCGGGACGCAACTTCGATTTTGGTGACCGGGAAGTTGATTTCTTATAGTCAGTCCATTCACAGCCTGATCAATTTTGATTTCAAGCGAGATGCCACAAAAAAGTACGAAGACTTGTTTTCCTCCTATTCTGAAATTCTGCAAACAACCCTGAAAGAGCAGGGAGTTGTCAACTATTTAACTTCCCATGATGACGGATCTCCATATGATAAAGAGCGAAAGAAGCCTTTGGAAGCCGGGACCAGGCTCTTGCTGGCTCCGGGTAGCTGCCAGATCTATTACGGAGACGAGAGCACCAGGAACCTGATCATCCCCGGTGCAAACGGGGACGCCACCCTTCGCGGGCCCATGAACTGGGAAGAGATTGAGCAAAATGCCACAAGAAATGGTTTCGCCACAAAAGATGTGCTGAGCCATTACAGGAAACTGGGACAGTTCCGGAAGGAGCACCCTTCGGTTGGTGCCGGGAAACACACCATGATTCAAAAGAAACCCTATCTCTTCGCAAGGACGTTTGAAAAAGGAGATTACTCCGACCGGGTTTTGGTGGGCCTGGATCTGAAACCTGGCATGAAAGAGATTCCGGCCGGGGATCTGTTTGAAGAAGGGACCATTCTATACGAATACTATTCAGGAACCAGCACTGTTGTGAAGAAGGGTCAGATTACGGTAGATTCACCCTGGGACCTGGTACTTCTGGGACAGAAATAGTACACCTCCATGGATAAATACTCCATTGATCCAAAACTACTCAGCCTGGAACGTTTCTTTGAACTTACCAGGTCAAAAAAGATGATCCCCAGCAGGGTGGCCCTGCAGAATAACACCAGGGAGAGGTGCCGGCTTCTGCAGAATATGGGCATAGAGACCATTGGACAACTGATGGGGGCTCTGGGAAACAAAGAGAAGATACAGCAGCTGACTTCCTCCACGGGAATTCCTGAAGACATCCTGGTTTTGCTGAAACGGGAGGCCGGGAGTTACGTTGCGAAACCCTTTCCCCTCTCGGAGTTTCCCGGGATCCCGTATGAATTTACAGAAGTACTAAAGTCAAAAAACATCCGGAATACCCGTGATTTTTTTGAATCGGTGCAGACGTCCGAACAAAGAACAGAGGTTTCCGCGATTACAGGCATTCCTGAAACCAGGCTTCAGGAGATCTACAGTCTTTGTGACCTATCCAGGATTAATGGTGTGGGCGGATTGTATGCACGAATTATCTTTGAAGCAGGAATACGCTCCACCCGGGATTTTGTGAATACCAGCATTGAAATTCATAATGAAAAATACCTGGAAGTTTTAGAGAGATTCGGCTACCCTGCCAAACCACTGGCAAAGGATGATATCCAGTATTGTATCGATTATGCGCAGGTGATCCTTGAAGTGACCCAGGATTCATGAAGAACGTCCTCCTCATATCCCTGCTTGCCCTTACAGCTGTGATGAGCCATGGAAGTGAAACCCAGGGCACCGATACCATTATATACCTGTTCCCGGGCCAGGGAGCAGATTACCGGCAATTCAGGGACATTGAAATACCGGAGGGCTATGATACAGTGCATATCATCTACCCTGTTCCATTTAAACGAGAAACAATGGCCGCGTATGCCAGCCGCTTTATCCCCCAGATTAACCAGGATGCTCCTTTTGTTCTGCTGGGAGTTTCACTGGGTGGAATGATCTGCACCGAGCTTGCAGATACCCTGCACCCGGAACACATCATCCTCATATCCAGCGCAAAATCCTACATGGAACTGCCTGGCCGCTATAATTTCCAGAAAAAACTCCCCCTGAACCGCATCATTCCCAAGGGACTCACCAAGGCCGGGGCAAGGGCACTGCAGGGTATTGTTGAACCCGACCGCAGGTATGACAAAGAGACTTTTAAGGATATGCTTCGCCGGAAAGATCCCGCCTACCTGAAAGGAACTGTGGAGATGATCCTGCACTGGGAAAGACAGGATTACAACAAATCAATTGTCCACATCCATGGGAATGCGGACCATACCATTCCCATAAAAAATGTAAAATATGATTACCTGGTGGAGGAAGGATCACACATGATGGTCCTGACCCGGGCCGGTGAGATCAGCCAGGTCATCCATAAGATTCTGAAATCCGGATCACAACTTTAGATGAAGAAAAACCTGTTCAAGCAGTCCTTTCCTGGATGATACATTTATGCTAATTTTGGCATATGCTCAAGGTGAAGATTTTTATGCTGTTCCCGGCGCTCCTCCTGTGCCCCCGGTGTGCAAAGCAGAATCACACACCCTTCCATGTGGATACAGTGAATGGATCCTATATGATTTTTGCAGAAAGTGCAGCATCAAGCGCTTCCGGGATTGTAGTAAATGGAAAGCGTATCCTTCAGGATGCCTACCTGTTCAATGAGAATGAGAGCCTGGTCGCCATTGGATCCGTGGGTGAACTGGATATGATCACACACTTCAGTGGTGATTCCACCAGTGGAGCGATCCGGCTTTCACTGCACAACCGTGGAAAAGTGAGTTTGGCTGTGAAACAGGTGGAATTATGCAGCATGCCAATCGAAGTGGAATCAGGCCTTCAATTGATGATTGAAAACCATGTTTCTGGCCTGCCCTGGTCTTTATCAATTGATCGTCAGGGGAATCTGATCACCTGCAGTCTCGACCTTTCAAACTCCTCCATCATTCTTTTGCCGGAAGAGGAGTTGTGCTTGCCCCGGCTTGAGTTTTTTTATCATCTTTGTGCAGAATAAAATCGTCTGATGAATCACAGGCTCATTCCAATTTTACTGCTACTTCTATTCACTTCCTGTGGTTCACAGGAAATATGTGATGATGATTCCCAATCGATTTTTGTGGCGCGATTCAGAACCCTTGTGGATGGAGAGATCACAGATACCATTGTACCAGGAATCAGTGTCCATGGGACCAGGGAGGGAACATCTTTCTACCTCTTGTATGATTCAGTGGCTACCGGTGGTATTGCAGTGCCCCTGGATCCCTCCTATGACCGGACCGAATTTGTAATCTCCACAGCCTCCAAGACCGACACCCTTATTTTGCTTCATTCCAGTGAAGCCTACCTTATTTCATCCAATTGCGGATTTGCATCCCGGTTTACCATTGAAGAATTCACCCATACCGGGAATCTGATTGTGGATATGGAACTAATAAAGGCATCCGTTGATGCCGAATATGAATCCAATGAAGAGCATATCTGGATATATTTTTAGCATGACAATGCTCCTGTTCCTGGTTCAAACTGTGCACGGCCAGGATACCCTGCGCACCTACGGGCCCAGGATTGGTGTGGACCTGGCCAGGTTTGTTTATTACTTCACCGATCCGTCTGAGATAGGTGCTGAAGCATCAGTAGACTTTGAGGTATACAATAACATTTTTCCCGTGTTTGAATTGGGTTTCAGTACCCAGTCAGATTCCCTGAATGAGGTAAAATATGAATCAGGAGGAGCCTATGGCCGGATCGGTCTTGACTATAATTTACTTCCTGGTACAGACCGCTCTATTCATCACAGCATTACCCTGGGGTTCCGGTATGCCACTTCTATTTTTTCCCACCGGGCTGAGAACATCACCGTACCCAGCAGCTACTGGGGGGATTACTATATATACGAATATGAAAACTCCCTCAATGCGCATTGGCTGGAGCTGGTGGGTGGTATAAAAGCAGAAGTGCTTCCCAATTTTTTCCTGGGCTGGTACATCCGGTATAAGATCCTCCTGAATCCGGATATGGATCCCCAGGTAACCCCATTGATGATTCCCGGTTACGGAAATGGTGCCGAGAGCAGGGGCTTCGGCTTCACCTACTCCATCAGTTATAAAATACCCATTCTTAAACGATAAACCTCATAACAGAAGAACATGGCCTACTTTGCATCCAGTGACAGATATGGAAAAATGACATACAAGCGATGTGGTAACAGCGGACTGCTGCTTCCTGCCATCTCCCTTGGATTGTGGCACAATTTCGGTGAGATGGATGATTTTCAGAACATCAAAGAAGTCCTCTTCAGGGCTTTTGACCTGGGAATCACCCACTTTGACCTGGCCAATAACTACGGTCCTCCTCCGGGAAGTGCTGAATCCAACCTGAAGAATGTTCTGCAGTCAGACCTGGGAAGGTACCGTGACGAACTGATCATCTCAACCAAAGCAGGATATGATATGTGGGAAGGTCCCTACGGTGAATGGGGAAGCAGGAAATACCTGATGGCCAGCCTGGATCAGAGTCTGAAACGAATGGGGCTGGAGTATGTGGATATATTCTATTCCCACAGGCCGGATCCTGATACTCCCCTGGAAGAGACCATGGGGGCGCTGCACAGTGCAGTTCAGATGGGCAAAGCGCTCTATGTGGGCATATCCAATTATAATGCAGATCAAACCCGCAGGGCGGTGGATATTCTCCATGGGCTTGGAACCCCCTGCCTGATCCATCAACCCAAATATAACATGTTGGACCGCTGGGTGGAAGATGGATTGTTGCAGGTGCTCGAGGAGAAAGGGGTGGGTTGTATCCCCTTCAGCCCTTTGGCCCAGGGGCTCCTTACGGATCGCTATTTAGATGGAATACCTGAAGGATCAAGGGTAGCAGGCGGAAGTGTATTCCTCACCGAAGCGCACCTTGACCCGGACCTGATGGTACGTATCAAAGCCCTGAACCAGCATGCCGAACAACGGGGACAAACCCTTGCCCAGATGGCCCTGGCATGGATACTCAGCCGAAAGCAGGTCACCTCTGTATTAATTGGAGCAAGTTCAGTTTCTCAGCTGGAGGCCAATGTTGCCACCCTTCAGAACCTGAAATTTACACAAGATGAATTGGCATCCATCGACAACATTCTGGTCTGATCAGCCCTGAATTAATCCAGGTTCAGGTCCAGTTGGCCCAAAGCTTCATCAATTTTTTCCCTTTCCTCTGTGGAGAGCTCCACATAGGCGCCCAGGGCATTCTGCTCTGCCTGCTGTGTATTTCTTGCACCGACCAGGGCCACAGAAATTCCGGGCCTCTGCAGAGTCCAGCCAATAACCAGCTGGGAAAGGGTCAGGCCTTTGTCAAGGGCTATGGGTTTGATTTCGTCAAGGAAGAGATTGGTTTTGATCAGGTTCTCCTCCTTAAAATGAGGAAGATCCGGTCTCGAATCCCCACTTGCAAAGGATAGTTTCCGTAGTGATTTTCCCGGTAAGCAATCCCCGTTGCAGCGGACTGTATGCCAGGATACTGCAATCATTCTGAACACACCAGGGCACCACATCCGCCTCAATGTCCCGTCGAACCATGCTGTACGGAACCTGGTTGGATGTTAAAGAGATTACTGAAGAAGCTTGCTTCATCTGATCCAGGGAGTAGTTGCTTACTCCTGCTGCACGTATCTTTCCCTGGTCAATCAATAGCTGCAAAGCCTCCATGGTCTCTTCAATGGGTGTGGATTCATCGGGCCAGTGGATCTGATAAAGATCGATGTAGTCGGTTCCAAGCCTCCTCAGACTGGCTTCACATTCGCTGATCACGCTCTCCCTTCCCGAGTATTTATAGACTTCCCTGCTTCTTCCTTCATTGTCCTGTGTGCTAAAAAAATGCACTCCCTGTTTTTCATCCCACCTCATGCCTGCTTTGGTCAGAATCTCGTATTTGCTCCTGTTTCCTTTCACAGCCTGACCGACCACCTCCTCCGAGGTTCCGAATCCATAGATGGGAGCTGTATCAACCGATGTGATCCCGTTGGCGAAACTGGCATGAATGGTGCGGATCGATTCCTTTGTTTCGGCTCCTCCCCACATCCATCCCCCGATGGCCCATGCACCCAGTACCACCGGTGTTACTTCGACTGTTGATTTTCCAAGTATTCTTTTTTTCATCATGTATCTCTTTTTCTAATAAGCGCAGCAAAAGGCAGCGGCAGATAGTTGTCATAGCTGAGACATACCTCCCTGGAAAACAGGATGGCATCACTGAGTAAGGCTGACCATTGCTCCCTGTCAAGATTTCCAATCTGATCGCGGGTATAGCCATTTTTCCAGAATCCATACAGCAGGCCTGCATTAAAAGTATCGCCCGCTCCGATGGTACTCACCGGCTCTATCAGGTCCACTTCCACATGCAGGTGCAGCTGTTCGGTAAAGAGGTGTACGCCCTGAGCATTGGCCGTATAGACCAGGATGGAACAGTGTTTCCTTACCTCCTCCCAGGCATCCAGAGGATTATCTGTCTCAAAAATATTTTGAAGGTCTTCATCGGAAGCCCGCACAATGCTTGCATATTCCATGTTCTCCCTGATCATGGAAATAAGCTGGTCACGCTCCGCCAGGTGGGAACTTCTGAAATTTGGATCATACATCACAGTGGCTCCCTCCCTGACCGCCTTCTCCAGCAAGCGGGTGACCCGGGGCCTGATTCCGGGATTCAGTGCATAAAAAGAACCAAACATAAGCAGGTCATCGGCATTGAATTCCGGAAATTCCACAGCCAGCCTTTGATGGGGGTAATCCTTGTAGAACTGGTACTCAGCATCACTCCTGTCATTGAGAAAGGCAAGGGCAATGGCCGACTGGCCGTTTTCATAGCGGGACATATACCCGGAGTCAACCCCGTTCTGCTCCATGAAATCCTTGATCATATCACCCACACGGTCATTGCCCATCTCACTGATAAAAGTAATGGGAGCAGCCAGTCTTCCCAGGGTAATGGATGCGTTGAATGAAGATCCGCCGGGTCTGGCTGTTTGTGGCTGCTGTTCCCGGAAAATGATATCAAGGATGGTTTCTCCTACAGCATATATGTGTTGCATAGTTGGACGCTATTTTACCAGGCGGGAGATGGCTTTAAACTGGTCCGTTCCCGCCACCCTGGTCAATTCAAACAAGATGGATTCGCATGTGGTAATCATGGCTCCCGAAACACGCATGCGTTCCAGGGCTACAACTTTGTCTCCCGGTTTTCGGGATGTGATGCAATCTGCCACTACCACAGGCAGATACCCCCACCCACAAGGTCTAAAACAGTTTGAAGGACACATACATGAGCCTCGATGCCGCAGATAATCACTTTTTTCCTCCCAAGCTGTTCAAGGCTTTTGGAGTAAATGGCTTCGTCACAGCAGGAAAAAGCGATCTTTTCAATGAACAGCTCAGCATCCAGGGCCAGTTTGATGGGTTCAATGGTGGATCCCAGCCCCCTGGGATACTGCTCGGTAACCAGGATAGGGATCTCCAGGACTTTCAAACCTTCCAGCAGAATCAAGCTCTTTTCCAGGAAATGCTCTTTTTCGTGCATGACGGGAAACAGGCGCTCCTGGATGTCCACAACCAGAGCCGAACAATCGTCCTTAATGATCCGCATGGCCAGACTCTCTCGATTTTTCTCCCAGGTAGCCTCCGTGGTGCCTCCTGGCATAATCCTTAGCAGTGAATCCGATTTTTTTCATCATCAGAACCACAAGCACATCCCCGATCACTGCCATGGTAGTGGCGGAAGTTGTTGGCGTGAGGCCCAGCGGACACACCTCTTCGGGGTTACCGGTATAGAGAACCAGGTGGGATTTCTGGGCTAGTGGTCCTTCTGGATTGCCGGTGATGATTACAAGCGGAATACCGGGATGCAAGGCATGGGTAAGCTGCACCAATTCCAGTATCTCACGGGTTTTTCCCGAATTGGAAAGGAGCAGAAGCACGTCATTCTCCCTGATCACACCCAGATCACCATGCTGGGCTTCGCTGGGATGGATAAACAAGGAAGGAGTACCCGTGGAACTTAATGTTGTAGCAATGTGGTTGGCCACATGACCTGCTTTGCCCATACCGCTTGCAATCACTTTACCCCCCCGTGAATGAACCCTCTCCTGGATCAGCTCAACCACCTCCTTATAATGCTTGTCAACCGGAATGGAACTGATCGCCAGGGCCTCCTGTTCAAGTATTTCTTTAATCTCTTTCACTATATATAATTTTCAATAAACTCCTCCAACTTCTGAAGGTCGGCAGTAAAACGTCTGATCCCGTCCGATAGTTTTTCCACAGCCATGGGATCTTCATTGTGCATCCACCGAAAGCCTTTCTCATCCAGGTTGATTTTCTCCAGGTTCATCTTTTTTGAGTCGGTCTCATCCAGCTTTCTTGACAAAGCTAGCTCCGAACGCTCCAGCTCTCCCAGCAAACCCGGCGATATGGTCAATAAATCACATCCGGCCAATTCAATAATCTCCTCCATATTCCTGAAGGAGGCTCCCATTACTTCAGTCCGGTACCCAAATTTTTTATAGTAGTGAAAGATGCTTTGAACCGAATGCACACCAGGATCATCCACACCGGGAATATGATCCACACCAAGCTGCTTTTTATGCCAGTCATAAATCCTGCCCACAAAAGGAGATATCAGCTGAACCCCTGCTTCGGCACAGGCAATGGCCTGTGCCATACTGAACAGGAGTGTCAGATTGCAATGAATCCCCTCCTTTTCCAACTCCCGCGCTGCATTGATCCCTTCCCATGTGGCGGCCACTTTGATCAGGATCTTGTCCTTCGATATTCCATGGTCCCCATACATCCCGATCAACTTACGGGCCTTCAGAATGGTAGCTTCGGTGTCAAAAGAGAGCCTTGCATCCACTTCGGTGGAGACGCGCCGGGGAACAATCTTCAGAATCTCCAATCCGAACAACACAGCCAGCATATCCATGGTAGCTGTCAATTGCTGAAATGCTGTACCCCCCGACTTCTACCCAAACTCCCTGGCCCGTTCAACCAGGTGTCCATATTCAGGCTTTTGGGCTGCGGCAAATATCAGGGATGGATTGGTGGTGGCATCCACCGGCTTGTACTGTTTCATACTCTCGAAATCGCCTGTATCGGCCACTACCTGTGTATATTGCTTTAATTGTTCCAGTAAGTTCATTACCAAGAAATTTGATTGGAATCAAAGTTAATATAAATGGTGAAACCCCTTCTAGTACTTCAGGATTTGATGGAAATCCCTGAGGAATTCACCGGTGGTCATCACCTTTGCGTATGTTCCCTGGAGGGTCTGAATGGTGGCAAAATGAACGCTTTCGGCTGTGATGATATGTTCATCATACTGAGGGCCCTGGTGGCACATGCATCATGAACCAGAATACACTGGAATCCAAGGTCATGCGCTGCCCTTACAGCAGCTTCCACGCACATGTGTGTCTGCATGCCGCATATGACAACCTGACCCACCGAATCAGCCTGGAGAGATTCAAGAAGATCCGTATCCAGGAAGGCATTGACCTGATCCTTTGAAATGACTTTTTCACCCTGGATTGGGTTTCACATACTGATGAATGTTTCCTCCCGGTTCAAAATTGTGCCTGACATGGTACACAGGCTTTCCCTCTTTTCTAAACTGTTCAAGGAGCAATCCCGCATTCATGCCTGCTGTCTCCGGGTTCTCTAACTGCAAGCGTCCACCAGGAAAATAGAAATCCTGAATGTCAATAAGCAGCAATGCTGTCTGCTGTCCGTACAGATGGCTACTCAGCAACATGCAGGCAGCCAGAATAATAAAGCGGAAAGATTGTCTCATGTGTGCATGCAATTTAAGGATTCAGGATGGAATATGACAAAAACAGCTTCTATATAATAGATGTGCAAAATGGGGGTCAAATCTATTTTTAATACTTTTTATATTCTTATACCCCCTTTTTAATGGGGGTCAATTTATCTTTTATATACTTTTTTAATTTTTACCCCCTTTTTATTAGGGGGTGTAAAAAATATATATACTTTTGTTTCGAATTGTAATTAATCTAACCTAAAAATTTACAGTTATGAAAAGAAAAGACCTTTTAAGCGGAGTATTGGCACTCCTGATGACAAGCATGATATTCTCCCCCATGAACATGAATGCGCAGGATGAAGAAAAAGCATCATTCCTTCGATGTGGGAGGTGACCTTGTCAGTAGCTACCTGTGGCGCGGCACCAAGTTTGGAACCGGTCCGGCCATTCAGCCTTATCTGTCATTCGCCATAGGTGGCTTTGAAATTGGGGGATGGGGATCATACTGCTTTACTTCCAACGAAGGAGCAGAAGCCGACCTTTACCTGTCCTATGGATTTGATTTCGGACTGAGCATCGGAGTAACCGACTACTATTTTCCAGGCGTGGGACTCCATTATTTCGATTGCTCGACTCAACAGGAGCTCATGCATTTGAGGTAAACCTCGGATATGAAATCGGAGGCCTCTCCATTGCGGCAAACTATATGTTCCTAACGAAGCCGGTAGGTGCCGGAACCACAGGTGGAGACATGTATTTCGAATTGGGATATGCATTTAAGTATTTTGGCATTCATCTGGGTGGTGGAAATGGATGGCATACGTGAAGGCTGACGATGAATTTGCCATTATGTAACATAGGTATAACAGCTCCAAAGAAATTCAAAATCACAGAGAACTTTTCACTACCGGTAAGTGGCGCACTCATTCTTAATCCAGACACTGAGCAGTTCCATGTGGTCGTAGGTGTATCATTCTAAAAACAAAATACAATGAAAAAAATTGAAGCAATTATTCGCAAAACCAAGTTTGAAGAGGTAAAGGAAACCCTTCATGAAAATGGTATCGAGTTCTTTTCATTCTGGGAAGCCCGCGGTGTGGGAATGGCCAGGGAAAGCCGGGTATATCGGGGCATCGCTTATGATACAGGCACCATCGAAAGACTATATCTGGAGATCGTTGTACGTGATGTGAACCTGGAAAAAACCATCGATGCCATACTGAAATCGGCAGCTACCGGTGAAGTAGGTGACGGAAAAATATTCGTCTCCACCATTGACGAAAGCATTCGCATCCGGACAGCAGAAAAGGGCGACGAATCCCTGTATATAAAAGACTGACAACCTTATTGATAACAGAAAAAAAATAACAATACCATGGAAGATTTAGCAACAAGCATATCCGAATTCACAGTCTCCATCGACAACATGTGGATCCTGGTAGCAGCCGTACTGGTGATGTTTATGCAGCCCGGCTTTGCCCTGGTTGAGGCCGGATTCACCCGGTCAAAAAACACCGCAAACATTCTGATGAAAAACCTGATGGACTTTTCCATCGGCTCACTGATTTTCTGGCTTCTGGGCTATACCCTGATGTACGGAGAAGATGTGGGAGGTTTCTTAGGAAAAATCTCTTTATTCTTTAACAGTGATGATATCAACGGGGTACCTGATAAAACCTCACTGATGTTCCAGACTGTGTTTGCTGCCACTGCTGCCACCATTGTCTCAGGTGCAGTCGCAGAAAGAACCAAGTTTTCAGCCTACCTGATATTTACCATCGCCATCACCGCCGTTATTTATCCCATTTCGGGACACTGGGTATGGGGAGGTGGATGGTTGTCCAGCATGGCAACTCCCTTCCACGATTTCGCAGGATCCACAGTGGTTCACTCCGTGGGAGCATGGGTCGGCCTTGCCGGTGCTGTGATCATTGGCCCCAGGATTGGCAAATACACCAAGGAAGGTAAAGCAAAAGCCATACCGGGACAAAGCCTCATGCTGGGCGCCCTGGGTGTATTCATCCTCTGGTTCGGCTGGTTTGGTTTCAACCCCGGATCGCAGCTTGCAGCCACAGGTAGTGAAAATGCAGGAGCCATTGCGCACATTTTCATCACCACCAACCTCGCTGCTGCTGCCGGAGCTGTAACTGCCATGATCGTTACCTGGACCAAATACAAGCGACCGGGTCTGTCATTGACGCTGAACGGTGCCCTGGCCGGATTGGTAGCCATCACTGCCGGATGTGATACAGTAAGCCCGGGTGGCGCTGTCATCATTGGTATCCTGGCCGGTGTCCTGCTGGTGTTCGGCGTGGAGTTCATCGACAAAGTCCTGAAGATTGACGATCCCGTAGGTGCCATCTCAGTGCACGGACTTAACGGAGCCATGGGAACCATTGCTGTGGGTTTATTCTCAACCTCCAACGGTCTCTTCTATGGTGGTGGAGCCTCCCAGCTTGTTTCCCAGCTTGTAGGTGTTGTGGCCATCGGTGCCTGGGCAATGGGTCTCGGATTCCTTCTTTTCATCATACTGAAGAAGACCTCAGGGGTCAGGGTATCCAAAAGAATTGAAGAGGAAGGACTTGATATTTATGAACATGGTGAATCTGCTTACAACTAACCCTTAAAACAAGATGAGAAAGTGCTGTTCCGTCAAAGGAGCAGCACTTTCACTTTATAAGATATTAACATATGATAAGTGTCAAAACATAATGAATTTCAATTTCTGTGTTTTGATTCGTAATTATAATAGCTATCTTTGCATTTATTGATTATATTATGAAATTCTATTCGACAAAGGTGAAAAGGCATATGGCAATAGGGAAAAATTTGTCTGGATGAGAATGGTATGAACTGAAACACAGGAAGGCCGTTCTCAGGAAAGAGGGAACGGCCTTTTTGTAATATAAGGAATAAGCAGCGGTTATGATGAATGGAAGACCAGATAAGGCAGGACTCTACCGGAGTGAGTTTGAACATGACAATTGCGGAATTGGTTTCGTAGCGCATCTGAAGGGCAAGAAATCCCATGACATCATTAAAAGGGGCCTGGAAACCCTGGTGAACATGACCCACCGGGGAGCCGAAGGAGCTGACAGCAAGACCGGTGACGGTGCCGGGGTGATGATCCAGATCCCAAGAGATTTTCTACTGATCCAGGGATATGAGATCCCCCATGAAGGCCAGTTCGGCACAGGCCTGGTATTCCTCCCCCAGGATGCAGCCGAGGCAAAAAAATGTGAGGAGATCCTGGTGCAGTTTGTTAACGATGAAGGCGTCAAGCTCATCGGATTCAGGGATGTTCCAAGAGACAACAGCACCATTGGCGACATCGCGCGGGAAGTGGAACCCAATATCAGGCAGATTCTCCTGGGTGCAGACCTCACGCAGGAGGAGCTGGAAAGAAAGCTTTATATCATCCGGAAAAGGACCGAAAAATACATTGCCTCCTCCAAACTGAAACAGAAAAACTTTTTCTACATCCCCAGTCTTTCCTCCAAAATCCTTATCTATAAGGGAATGCTCACCTCAGAGCAGCTGGGTGAATATTACCTGGACCTGCAGGACAAACGGATGCAGAGTGCCATTGCACTGGTCCATTCCCGATTCAGTACCAATACCTTCCCCAGCTGGGACCTGGCACAACCTTTCAGGATGCTGGCCCACAACGGAGAGATCAATACGGTCAAGGGTAACCGCTTCTGGATGGAGGCCCGTGAGTCCATCCTGAAATCAGATGTGCTGGGCGACCTGGAAAAAATCTACCCGGTGATCCAGCCCGACATGAGTGATTCGGCCTCCCTGGACAACGTACTGGAGTTTCTTGTGATGGCAGGGAAATCACTCCCCTATGCCATGTCAGTGCTGATCCCCGAATCATGGAATGAGAAAAATCCCATTTCACCAGAACTAAAAGCCTTTTACCAATACTACTCCACCTTTATGGAGCCCTGGGATGGACCTGCATCCCTCATATTCAGCGACGGCAGGTACATCGGGGGAATGCTTGACAGGAACGGGCTCCGGCCTTCCAGGTATGTGATTACCAAAGATGACCTGATGGTGATGGGATCTGAGGTTGGCGTGCAGACTTTCCCTGCTGAAGATATCCGGGAGAAGGGCCGGCTTAAACCCGGAAAGATCATCCTGGTGGATGTGCAGGAAGGCGTTATTCTCAGGGACGAAGAGCTGAAACAACAGCTGGCAACAGAACATCCCTATAGGTCCTGGATAAGCAAGAATATGGTGAGCCTAGAGCAGATCCAGGCTGGGAATGTGATACCACCCGGACTGGGCGACAGCTACAAGGAATACCTTACTTCATTCAACTACAGCCGCGAAGATATTGAAACCATTATCAAACCCATGGCTGCAACGGCCAAGGAGCCCATCGGGTCCATGGGAAATGACGTGCCTACCACCGTTCTCAGCAAAAAACCCTACAGGCTGTTTTACTATTTCAAACAACTTTTTGCCCAGGTAACGAATCCGGCCATCGATCCCATCAGGGAAGAGATGGTAATGACGCTAACCAGCTACCTGGGTTCCCTTCAGACCAATGTGCTGGATGAATCCCCGGACCATGTGAAAATGGTGAAGTTCAAGAGTCCGGTCATCAACAACACCTATTTCCAGGTGATAAAAAACCTGCGGTACAAAGGATTTTCCAATAAGGTGATCCAGATGCACTTCGATGCTGAAAAAGGAGCCACGGGTCTGGAGGAAGCTGTTGAAGAGATCTGCAGGCAGGCTGAAGCTGCAGTGGATGAGAATAACAACTATATCATCCTGACCGACCGGGGCATCACAAAGGATAAGGCGCCCATCCCCTCCCTGATGGCCGTATCGGCTGTGCACCATCACCTGATCAACAAAAGAAAGCGGATGCAGATCGACATTGTGGTGGAGTCGGCCGAACCCCGGGAAGTGATGCATTTTGCACTGCTCTTCGGATACGGGGCAAGTATCATCAATCCTTACATGAGCTTTGCCGTTATCGAGCAACTGGTGAAGGACCGAGTCATCCAGCAGGATTTTGACAAGGCGCAGGAAAACTATATCCAGGCCATTAACAAAGGTCTCTTGAAGATCCTTTCCAAAATGGGGATCAGCACCCTGCGTAGTTACCGCGCTGCCCAGATCTTTGAAGCCATCGGAATCCATTCGGAGGTGATCAACAAGTATTTTGAAGGAACAGTCTCCCGGATAGGCGGAATCGGAATGGAAGAGATCTCAGAGGAGATACTGATCCCACACAGGAAAGCATACACAGAGGATATTCATTCCATGATCCTCACAGAAGGTGTGTACCAATACCGCAAATATGGTGAACAACATGCCTGGAATCCCAGAATCGGTGGCCCTGCTGCAATGGAGCACCCGAAACAATGATTATCAGAAATACAAGGAGTATGTCCGCTGTGGTGGATTGTGAAACTGCCAGGCCCTCTTTTATCAGGGGAATGCTGACCTACAAAAGGAATCCCATTCCCATCGATGAGGTTGAACCTGTTGAGAAAATCCTGAAACGTTTTGTTACCGGTGCCATGTCGTATGGCTCCATCAGTCGTGAGGCACATGAAGCACTGGCCATTGCCATGAACCGCATCGGAGGCAGGAGCAATACAGGTGAAGGAGGAGAGGATCCATCCCGGTTCGAGACCATGGAGAACGGGGATTCGAAAAGGAGTTCCATCAAACAGGTGGCCAGCGGACGTTTCGGGGTCACGACCGAATACCTGGTGAATGCCGATGAGATACAGATCAAGGTGGCCCAGGGAGCCAAGCCGGGAGAAGGAGGACAGCTCCCCGGACATAAGGTGGATAAGATCATTGCCAAAACCCGTTATTCCATTCCGGGAATTACATTGATCTCTCCCCCTCCCCATCATGACATCTATTCCATTGAAGATCTGGCCCAGTTGATTTTCGATCTGAAGAATGTCAATCCTTTGGCAAAAATCTCTGTAAAGCTGGTATCAGAAACAGGTGTGGGGACCATTGCTGCAGGTGTGGCCAAAGCATCAGCCGACCTGATCACCATCAGCGGCGCAGAGGGCGGCACCGGAGCCAGTCCCACATCCTCCATCAAACATGCCGGTCTGCCCCTTGAACTCGGACTGGCCGAAACCCAGCAAACACTGGTCATGAATAACCTGAGGAGGAAAGTGGTGCTGCAGGCCGACGGTCAGATGAAAACCGGACGGGATGTGATCATGGCAGCCCTGCTGGGCGCAGAAGAGTTTGGTTTTGCCACCAGCGCACTGGTGGTCCTGGGTTGCGTCATGATGCGCAAATGTCACCTGAACACCTGTCCCGTGGGTGTGGCCACCCAGAATCGAGGAACTCAGGAAAAAGTTCCGAGGGAAGGCAGATTTTGTGGAGAACTATTTCCGGTTCGTGGCAGAGGAGATCAGGGAATACCTGGCCGACCTGGGATTTCGTACATTCGATGAGATTGTGGGACGGTCCGACCTGCTGACCAGGGATGATGCAGTCAACCACTGGAAAACCAGGAACCTGGATCTTGACGATCTGATCTCCTTCCATCCCTCTGGCAAAAAGAATTCGCTTCGCAAAACCGAAAACCAGGTGCATAAAATTGCCGGAGTCCTGGATCACGAACTCATTGAGAAGTCAGAAAAAGCCATTGAAGAGAAGGAGGCGGTAACCATTCATCTCTCCATCAAGAATACAGACCGGACCACCGGCGCCATGTTATCCGGGACCATTGCCAGGAAATATGGCAGTGAAGGGCTTCCTGATGGTACCATCAAAGCGCGTTTTGCCGGATCGGCCGGACAGAGTTTCGGGGCATTCCTTGTAAAGGGAGTGGAATTCTACCTGGAAGGGGATTCCAATGACTACCTGGGTAAAGGACTGGCAGGAGGGCGGATCATTGTCATTCCTCCTGAAGGTTCCACATTCCAGTCGGACCAGAATATCATCATTGGCAATACAGTACTGTACGGAGCCACCCAAGGTGAGGTTTACATTTCGGGTGTGGCCGGAGAAAGATTTGCAGTGCGAAACAGTGGGGCTACAGCCGTTGTGGAGGGCGTGGGGGATCATTGCTGTGAGTATATGACAGGTGGTCGTGTGGTGGTGCTGGGCAAAACAGGCCGGAACTTTGCTGCTGGCATGAGTGGCGGGGTTGCCTATGTGCTGGATGAAGAAGGGGATTTCGACTATTACTGCAACATGGGAATGGTGGAGCTTTCACTGGTGGAAGACCTGAATGACAAGAAAGAATTGTCGGACCTGATCGCTACCCACTATGAGATCACCGGAAGCAAGGTGGCTGAAAAGATCCTTACAAATATGGATGACTATATGGATAAATTCATCAAGATCATCCCATATGAATATAAGAAGGTTCTCCAGGAGATCCAGCTTGAGGAGATCAGGAAGAAGCTGGCCGAAGTTGAGAAGGATGTGGAAATGATTGGAGATGTTTAAAAATTAGTATTATGGCAGATCCTAAAGGATTCATGAAAATAGGTATGAAACCGGCCGGAAACCGGCCGGTTCATGAACGTACCGGGGATTACAGCGAAGTGGAACAGGTGCTTAATTCGGAAGACCGCAGCTCCAGGCTTCACGCTGCATGGATTGTGGCATCCCATTCTGTCACTGGGGCTGCCCGGTGGACAACCTGATCCCTGAATGGAATGACCTGCTTTACCAGGGCGATTGGAAAGGGGCCAGTGAGCGTTTGCACTCTACCAATAATTTCCCTGAGTTCACCGGCAGGATCTGCCCTGCGCCCTGTGAGCACTCCTGTGTGCTGAATATTGACCAGGAACCGGTAACCATCCGGGAAAATGAAGCCGCCATAGTGGAACGTGCTTTTGCGGAAGGATATATCAAGCCCGACCCGCCAAAAAATAGAACAGGGAAGAAAGTAGCTGTGATCGGAAGCGGACCGGCAGGAATGGCTGCGGCAGACCAGTTGAATAAAGCCGGACATCCATGTGACCCTTTTTGAAAAGGATGAAAAGATTGGAGGTCTGCTCAGGTTTGGAATTCCCGATTTCAAGCTGAACAAACGCACCATCGACCGGAGGCTGGAAATTATGCTGGCGGAGGGACTGAAGATCCGTACCGGAATTGAAGTGGGAAAGGACATTACGTGGCAAGGAGATTATGGACGAGTATGATGCCATCTGCCTGGCCATCGGAGCCATGCAACCCAGGGACCTGGAGGTGGAAGGGAGGGATCTGGACGGGGTCCATTTCGCCATGGAATACCTGGCACAGCAAAACCGTGTCAATGATGGCGCTATGTAGCCTATGACAACCGGATCACTGCGGAGGGCCGAAAAGTACTGGTCATCGGAGGAGGAGATACCGGATCGGATTGTGTGGGAACTGCCATCAGGCAGGGGGCTGAAAGTGTCACGCAGATTGAGATCCTGCCCAAACCCCCTGAATCAAGGGCAGACGACAATCCCTGGCCCTATTTCGGGAAAACCCTGAAAACCTCAACCTCCCATGAGGAGGGATGTGAGCGAAGATGGAGCCTTTCCACCCTTCGGTTCATCGGAATGCAGCAGCGGGTCACACACGCAGAGGTTGAAGAGGTTGTATGGGAGAAAGAAGATGGGCGTTTTCAAATGAACGCTGTTACCGGGAACCAGGCAAAAAATCGAAGCCGACCTGATCCTGCTCTCCATGGGTTTTGTTCATCCCATTTATGAAGGATTGCTTAAGGAGCTGGATGTGAACCTGGATATGAGGAACAATGTGGCAGTGGACCAGAAGATGTCCACCAATGTAGGGAAAGTTTTTGCTACCGGTGATGCAGTAAACGGTGCCAGCCTGGTGGTTACCGCCATTGCATCCGGAAGGCGGGTTGCCAGGAAAATCGATGACTATCTTCGCTCCCTGGCAAAATAGAAATAAATACATTATTTTACGTATAGGCACCTCATTCTAGTAGACTCACATCTATTAATTTATATAATTATTAATACTATACCCCCTATTTATATGGGGGTATGTTTCATTTATTGTATATTTGCAACGAACACTTGTAAAAAACAATCAAATGAAAAAACAGTGGCTGATCGCATTGATTGCATTTGGAGCCATCGCCATTCTGGGGATCATTTTTCCACATAGTTTTAATACCGGAGACACTTCCGGGATCGATACCGGAGATGTGGCCTGGATGCTGGCTTCCACCGCCCTGGTATTCCTGATGACCCCCGGACTGGGATTCTTCTACGGAGGGATGGTGAAACCAAAAAATGTGATCTCCACCATCCTGCAGAGTTTCATTGCCATGGGTCTGATCAGTGTCCTCTGGGTGGTATTCGGATTCAGCCTGGCATTTGGAGAGAGTGTGGGCGCTGAAGGATATGGCTTATTTGGTAATCCGGCCACCTTTTTCATGTTCAAAGGTGTCGGCGGAGCCCCTGATCCCCAATTTGCCGCAACCATCCCCCTGGCACTCTTTGCCCTGTTTCAACTGAAGTTTGCCATCATCACCCCCGCCCTTTTTACCGGTTCCTTTGCCGGCAGGGTCCGGTTCACCGCTTTCATGATTTTCATGGTCCTGTTTATGATCTTTATTTACTGTCCACTGGCGCACTGGACCTGGCATCCCAATGGATTTCTGCAGAAACTGGGGTGTGCTGGATTTTGCAGGAGGAACCGTGGTGCATATGTCAGCCGGAATGGCTGCCTTGCAGGTGCATTCTTTTTTGGTCCCAGGCGGGATTATGCAAAACCCTCCTATCCCGCCAACATTCCCTTTGTACTGCTGGGTACCGGCCTTGCTCTGGTTCGGCTGGTTCGGATTTAATGCCGGATCGGCCCTTGGATCCTCCGACCTGGCTGTAAAAGCCCTGCTGAATACCAATACTGCATCGGCATCGGCCATGCTGGTCTATATGTTCTTTGACGGAGTCAGAGGAAGGAAACCTTCTGCCCTGGGAGCCTGTGTGGGAGCAGTGGTGGGCCTGGTGGCCATTACCCCGGCAGCCGGTTTTGTAAGTGTGGGTGCCAGTATCTTTATCGGAGGAGCTGCAGCCATTGCCAGCAACCTGATGATCTATTACTTCTCCCGCAGGGGTGTGGATGATACCCTGGATGTATTTCCTGCCCATGGAATCGGTGGAATGATCGGTATGTTTCTGACAGGCGTATTTGCCGAAGAGGTCGGATTGATCAATGGAGAGCTCACCACCTTCCTGTTCCACCTGCTGGCCCTGGTGCTGGTCTCTGCCTTTGCATTCGGAGGCTCCCTCCTTCTCTACTGGATCACCAACAAAATTGTTCCCATGCGCGTACCCAGCCTCTATGAAGATGTGGGACTTGACCTGAGTCAGCATGATGAAACCCTGTTCTATGAGAATGATGAGAAGGTGAAACTGCGAAAAGAGAAACTGAAGAACTACTCACCTGATTTCTATCCCAGGAGACAGAGATAGGAATCTACTAAAAAACAGTGTAACTTGGGAGTGGATATATCACTCCCTTTTTTTATGCAGTGCCGAGAAAAATGCGGGGCCTGTTGCATCGCTCCATCCATCTCCTCCCCCATACCCGGGATGCCCGACGGGAAACCGGCCGGAGTAGCCTGCATTCACTTGGCAGAGGATTTCCGATGCGTGATCTACGGCACCCGGACAGGCCCAAAGTCTGCGATGATTTTAAAGCAGACCCTGATGTATGCGGGACCAGCAGGGAGGAAGCTTTGATCCTGCTCGATAGTCTTGAAAAGGGCTCTCCCTAATGAACCCGAGATTTTTTTGGTGATGCTTTTATGATGTTAAACAGGAAAAGCAAGCCCAGAACCGCAAATAAAAGCAGGGAGCCTGCCACCAGGATGTCCGACATACGGATCCCGGGTTGCAGAATGGCAAATGCCGGATCTTCAACCCTGTAATATACATCCACAACATTCCCGACCGGATATCGCATCTGGATTCTTTCAGCCATCCTGTAGTTATAGGATGAACCACTTGAAGTTCCTATGTTTGATGCGTTGTACGCTTTACCATCAACCTGGTAAGAAAACTGCACATCCGGCCTGTAGGTGATTTTTCGGTCCGAGTGATTCCCACTTTCCACCCTCACCAGCTCTGAGCTGTTGATTGTCCCGGTGGTAACAGGCCAGCCTTTAGATTCCTGGGCTATTTTCAGATCGGGAAGACTAATGAAATAAAAGAGCAATCCCCCCGCAAGTAAAAACACCAGACCCATCAATTTTGGGCTTTTCTTACGATGCGCTCTATTCTCCATTACACTTCCCGGTTCCATGGGTATACAATATAATGTTTTTTAAGCCACCCTCTTTCGGGGGTAGAAAGTTTCAATCACCCATGACGTCGAATTTAGTCAGCAGGATGTTTTTCAATTTTATTTTCACCTCTTCCATATCCAGGGCAGATCTCAGCTCCTTCTGCATGGAGGTCACTCCCTTGGTCTCAAATCCGCAGGGATTGATGTAGGTGAAATAGTCCAGGTTGGTATTCACATTCAGGGCAAAACCGTGCATGGTCACATACCTGCCCGAACGAACCCCGATGGCACAGATCTTTCTTGCTTTAACCGGGTGATCCGCATCCAGCCAGACCCCGGTGGCACTTTCCATATGGGTGGCCGTGATGCCATAACCCTTCAGTAACTCAATTATTGAATCTTCCAGCAGCGCGATATATTGCTTCAAACCAAGACCAAAGAACTCCAGGTCCACAATGGGATATCCCACGATCTGACCCGGACCATGATAGGTGATATCTCCACCCCGGTTGGTTTTGAAGTAGGTGGCGGATATCTTTTTCAAAAAGTCCTGCCTGATCAGCAGGTTGGCCTCATCACCGCTCTTTCCGAGGGTATATACGTGGGGGTGCTCACAAAAAAGAAGATACTGTCCGGGACGCTCCTTGCCTTGGGGATCACGTTTGTACTCCACCAGCTTATTGAAGCGCTCCTCCTGGTAATCCCAGGCCTTCCCATACTCGATTTCACCCAGGTCCCTGTATATGATTTCCATGTTTATTTGCGTTTTACATGCTTTTCAGCGTGATAGGAAGAACGCACCAGCGGGCTCGATTCCACCTCCCTGAATCCCTTTGCCAATGCTTCTGCCCTGAAGAGATCGAACTGTTCCGGATGTACATACTCCACCACTGGCATATGATTCATGGTGGGCTGCAGATACTGACCCAGGGTCAAAACTTCACATCCCGCCTCCCGCAGGTCATCCATGGTCCTGAGTACCTCTTCTTTCTCTTCTCCAAGCCCCAGCATGATTCCGGATTTAGAAGTCCTTGATGACAAAGCCACCTGCCGGATCACCTGCAGGCTGGTGTGATATTTCGCCCTTGAGCGGACCATAGGTGTAAGTCTCTCCACAGTCTCCAGGTTATGAGAAATCACCTCGGGCTCAGCATCAATCACAAGGGATACCAGCTCCGGGATTGCATCAAAATCGGGAATCAGTGTTTCCATGGTCAGTCCCGGCAACTCATCCTTCAGGATCGCGATGGTCCTGGCCCAGAAACCTGCTCCTTTATCCGGAAGGTCATCCCGGTCTACAGAGGTAAGCACGGCATGACTGATCCCCATGGTCCGAATGGAGGCCGCAAGCCGTTGTGGCTCCTGTTCGTCCACCGGCAAAGGTTTTCCTGTTTTGACAGCACAGAATTTGCAGGAACGGGTACAGATCTCTCCAAGAATCATAAAGGTGGCTGTACCGGCGGCCCAGCACTCCCCGATATTGGGACAGTTTCCACTGGTGCAGATGGTATGCAGATGATGCTTATTCACCTGTTCCTTCACCTGCATATACCGCTCTCCCCCCGGCATACGCATGCGCATCCAGTCAGGAAGTCTCTTCCTTTGACCTTCATTCATGTTTCCCTTCTCCTGATTCATGGTCCAAAGATAAACAGAATGCCACGCATTTTCTTACTTTTATAACTTTTCCAAAACAGTTCAAATATCGAGACAGATTCAAAGGTATGAACCGGAACTATGAACTTCTAAACCTGGCCAAACGGGTACAGGCTGTGGCAGAAAATGGTCTCCATTACTCAGAGAGCGACTGGGACCAGGACCGTTACAAAGACCTTCAAGAGATAGCGATGACCATGCTTTCCCTGATCACAGATCAAAGCCTTGATATCATTAAAACAGCCACTCCTGAACTACATGGATACAGAACCCCCAAAATAGATGTCCGCTGCGTTGTTTTTAATGAGCACAACGAGATCCTGATGGTCAAAGAACGGGTTGACTCCAGGTGGTCACTGCCGGGAGGTTGGTGCGACGTGGGCTATACCCCGGTAGAGGTGGCTGAGAAAGAGGCATTTGAAGAGGCCGGAATAAGAGTAAAAGCAGGGCGACTCCTGGCCATTTTCGATAAGAAAAGTCACGATCATCCCCAGGATCTGTATTACGTGTACAAAATCTTCATTGAGTGTATCCCTGAGAATTTCGAAATATCAACCGGCATGGAAACCCTGGATGTGGGATTCTTTAAGCAGGCTGAACTGCCTGAGCTTTCCACCCCGAGAAATACCGCAGGACAGATCCATAAGATGTTTGATTTCAGATACGGAAAACTTACCTGGCCACTTATTGACTGAGCTCGAAAGGATAGATCACTTTCCAGTCATTTTTCATATCAATCACGGTCCAGCCTTTCTCCTGTGCCTCGTCCAGGCCTTTGTCCAGCCTACCAATATGTGACTCCCTATCATAGGCCCACTCCCGCTCTGCATCGGTATGGTGCAGATAAAGCATGAAACGTTTTCCCTCACCCGCATCGGTATATTGCATCATTTGCAGGTCACCATCGGAATTCCCTGAACAGAATACGGGCCTTTTTCCAATGAAGCGATTGATACCCAGAGGCTTGCCCTCTTTGTCGTCAATAAAATCCATTTCAGGCAATCTCATGATTTTCGGCACACCATCGACCATCACAAATTCAGTTTTAATACTGCTTCCAACCACCTGGTCGGGAGGAATTCCGTAAGCATCTTCTACCCAGGGCCGCATAAACTCGACGCCTCCCCCCGAAACAATGAAGGTCTTAAAGTCATTCTCCCTCAGAAAAGACAACAATTCCAGCATGGGTTGGTAAACCAGATCGGTATAAGGCCTGTCAAACCGCGGATGTCGTGCTGTTGACAGCCATTGCTTCACAATGACTTCAAACTCTTCAGTGGTGTTTCCTGCATGGGTAGCCATCACCACCTCAAGGATTCCATGCTCACCAAAGGATGCGAAGGTTTCCAGGTCATTCTCCAGAATGGATTGAAAGGGCTGCTGGGTAAGCCATTCGGGATGCTCAGCTGCCATCGCCTTTACCCTGTCTATGGCAAAGAACAACTGGAAGTACGCGGGTTGCTCCGACCAGAGATTGCCATCATTGTCAAAAACGGCGATCCGGTCTGCAGCAGGAATAAAACAATCACAGGTGGGATTCGTTACATCGTTTACAAAGTCCAGAATAGCCTGCCTGGTGGTTCCCTCGTTCCAGGAAGGAAGCGGATCCGCTAAGAGGGTATTCCCTTCAACCATCTGTTTTTGACCTGCGCTTTTTTCAGCACCTGGTTGACATGCAAAAGCAATAACTGTCAGAATCGAAATAATAATGCTGGCTGTTTTTCTCATTGCAAAACGTGATTTTGTTCTTAATGTAAAAACCTCCGCCCTGCTGAGGAAGGCGGAGGTAGATCATTGCTTATCCAATTAAGGATGATATTTGACGGTGACTAATTGCTTCCTGACGCGGTTTTTAACATCTCCTCAATTTTGCTGAGATTAAATGCTCCGGGACTTTGACTGGGCGGATACTCCTTCATGGACAGCAAAAATTTTGCAGCAAGCGATTGGATCGGAACAATAATAAAGGGATGATCCAGGAACCAGTCCTCGTAAACGTTGGCATTGTGCTGCGCTTTTTCAAAGGGATCCCTCCGTAAATTGAACAGCAAGGGAACACGCAATTCTGTAAAAGGCTCCCTCCAGACACCGAAGGCCTGGCCCCTGTTTTCCAGAAAAACTACTTTCCAGTCACCATAACGCGCAGCAACAACCTGGCCGTCATCATTCACGTACCAAAATTCATTCCTGGGAGAAACATCGGTTTTTCCTGACAGATAATCCAGCTGGTTATAGCCATCAATATGGTTGCGGTATTCACGACCGTTTATACTTGTTCCTTCCAGCAATCTCTCCTTTACATCGGCATCACCTGCAGCTGCAGCAAAAGTGGGCAACCAGTCTTCGTGAGAAACAAGTCCATTCAAAATAACTCCTTCAGGGAAATGTCCTGGCCATTTTACAAAGGCAGGTACCCTGTAGGCTCCTTCCCAATTGGAGTTTTTTTCCGACCTGAAAGGAGTGGTACCTGCGTCGGGCCAGGTGTTATAGTGGGGCCCGTTGTCAGTGGAGTACATCACGATGGTGTTGTTGGCAATACCCAGCTCGTCAAGCAGGCTCAGCAGTTCTCCCACATGCATGTCATGCTCAACCATTCCATCGCTGTATTCGTCCTGGCCTGAAATTCCAATATGCTCTTCCTTTACATGGGTTCTGAAATGCATGCGTGTGCCATTCCACCAGCAAAAGAAAGGTTCTCCTCCTTCCACCTGTCGCTTGATAAAGTCTTTTGCAGCGGCCACCGTTTCATCATCGATGGTTTCCATACGCTTTTTGGTAAGCGCACCCATATTCTCGATGCTTTGACCACCTTTGCCATCAGCTTTTGTTTTTAAAATCCCGCGTGGCCCGAAAGTTTCCAGGAAAGTCCTGCCATCTGCCAGAACCATGTCCCCGGGATAATCCCTGTGTTCAGGTTCCTCTTCGGCATTCAAGTGATAGAGGCTTCCAAAAAACTCATCAAAGCCATGCATGGTTGGCAAATGTTCATCCAAATCCCCCTGGTGGTTTTTGCCAAATTGCCCGGTTGCATATCCTTGAGCCTTCAATACCGTAGCCATGGTTACATCTGTTTTTTGCCATCCTTCCTTGGCTCCCGGTAAACCAACCTTGGTCATGCCGGAACGAACCGGCACAGAGCCGCTTATAAATGCTGCACGACCGGCAGTACAGCTTTGCTGGGCATAATAGTCCGTAAAACCGACACCCTCCTTTGCAATTCTGTCGATATTCGGAGTTTGATATCCCATCATGCCCCGATTGTTGCGGCTGATATTCCAGGTTCCAATATCATCACCCCAGATCACCAGGATGTTGGGCTTGTCACTCTTGTCTTGTCCAAAGACAACCAGGGACATCAGAATCAGTCCGAAAAATACTACTGTTTTTTTCATGCTTTTGAAATGCTTTTAAGTGTTACTTTCATTTTTCAATCAGGGATCAACTCAGAATTGATCAATGGTGGAAAAACAAAAAAAAAATAGTTTTGTTCAATACAGCTAGAGAATAAAAGACCAGGGGCTTACAACTTGTATTCAATCCCCAGCAGGGATACGGCCCAGTCATTTTTAGCAGCTGAAGCTGAGGGTGGCCGACTGTCGTAACTATAATAGAAATTCCATTTCAGATAGAAGTCACTAAAGATTTCCCAGCTCAGGTCTGAATCCACATCAAACCTGACCCTCCCGAGATCATTCAGACTGGGTGTAACAAAGGCAGAAAAATTAAAGGTTATTTTGGGACTGTCATAAATGAATACTTCATAACTGGTACCCAACAATCCTTCCACATTAAACTGACCATCACCCGCGGTTATCTCCCTGGTTCCCTGGATTCCCCCGACAATAAAGAGATTGGATTTATTTGAATTGACAATGTTGTTGCCACCACCAAAACCTAAACTGGTCCTCAGATCGAGGTCAAGCTCTGTGTTGCTCTCAAAATTCAGTTTTGAAATCATGAACCAATTCCTTGGCAATATCCTTTGAAAGGAGACACCACCATTGTGACGCTGTGAGGTTTCCGTTGTATCCTGGCGGGTTACGATGCCGTCGTAGGAGAGCTCAAACAGATTCTTTTCAGCCTGATATTTTACCGATCCGTTCAAATTAACCTGCATCACCTCACTGGCCTTGGTGTAGCTGAATCCAGAGCCTAGAGAACCGGAAAAACGATTTAAAAATTGTTTTTCAAATGGTGTCAGATAGACAATTTCGGTAAGTGAACTCAACCTGGGATCGCCCACACTAGACCATAAATAGCAGCTTCTTAGCTCGCCAGAAGGAAGAAGTTTGCCATAATAGATCGCACCATTTTTTAATACGATCCGCATGGGATTGAGGATCTTCACGCTATCGATCTTGTTCCACTCCAGAAAGAGGGTTCCCGCATCGTTGGTGGAAAGCTTCAGGTAATTGTTCTCCAGCAATTTTACCTCACCGGTGATCCTGTCCCCATTTTGAAAATAGATGGTATCGATCTTGGATGCCCAAACATTTCCTGCAAAAATGCAGAATAGAATTCCCGATATGATCAGAATACGAGGTCTCAAGAAGACAGGTTTCCAGTAAAAGTAATTCTTTTCACTAATAGACCCACAAATCGGGACGAAGGATCTTGATGGGCCTTTTGGTAATAAACCTCTTCACCACATTGAAGCGGATGTTCCCGGTATAATACCCTATCCAGTTGCGATCTTCACCCACATGGTTGTACATGGTAAAGCGGATCAGACTCAGACCCACATAATAGGAGGAGTTGTTGTATCCCAGGGAAATCCTTGAAGTATTGTTGAGCCCCATGGTAATACCTGTATTGTAGGTTTCCGAGTTGGCCGTGTTGTGTATCCTGTTGTTTCCACCGGAAAGTCCCACTACAGTGGAGAGGGAAAAATAGAGATGTTCCTTCCAGACAAAGGTATAGGCATAACCCCCATTGAATCCTCCGTGAAAAATATCAGACTGGTGAAAGGGCCGGTCCCTGAGGAAACCTGAAGGAGGAATGTCTCCAGCCACAGTAACAGAATCGGTCATGGCGAGCATCCAGTATGCCTCTATCCCAACGATGGGAGACCCTGCACTCTTCCTTTGAAATTGGTTTTGCAAAAAGGAAGCCTTATAGGAGAATCTGTCAGAGTTGATGAGGTATTGCACATTCAGACCAAAGAGGTTGGTACGCATATCTCCGCGAATGGGTTTGTATGGTTCATCCGCATAACCAGGATACACATCCACCGGGTTTTGCATATAGTATCCGGTGTTCCACTGCATGTAAAAATCCACGATAAAACTTCTGAGGATAATATGGCTCTGCAGGTCAAGGTATTTGGTTTTACCATAGAGATCATCATCCTGGTTAATGAAGGGCATTTTCACTGCCAGGTTGAGGGTCAGAAAGCTGTAGGTATACCCGGCCCCAATCAGCAGGTTGTCATTGGTCCTGTATTTGATCCAGGGACTAAAAAGCCTTTCAGACAGGTTATAGCCATTCTGCTTTCTGGACAAATAGATCCTTGTGGTGAGTTCATTCTCATAGGCGGTGATGTAGCTGGTATCATATTTGACCCTCTCAACGGATTTTATGATTTGCGAAATGCCTTCATCTGGTATGAAAACAAGCAGGGCAGTCAGAATTATAATGGCCTTCAAACGATCCATAACGACAAAATTAGCATTGTTATTGAATCCCGGATAACTATGTTTCCACATTAAGACGTAATTTTATATCTTCACGCTCATTTTTATTGAAACCCATTATGAAGAGACTACTACTTGCTTTAATGGCCCTGGTGTTTATAAATTCATTACAGGACCTGGCAGCCCAGCCCATTGAAATTCACGGTTTTGCCGGATGGCAGCTGATGGGAAAAGCCAACCTATATGATGGCGAATTCAGAATGGAGGATGCCCTGAACTATGGGGGAAAGATTGCCGTGGGATTGTCTACCACCACCTATGCTGAGGTGTCATATATGCGTGCAGATACGGAAGGTCGTTTTTATCCTTACTATAGTGGAGGGCCCTCTGAATCCATTCCTTTCAGCTCCAATTACATTCATATTGCGGGACTGCAAGAGGTACATTTTGGCCCTGTGGCCCCATTTGCCACCATCGGGCTGGGATTGGCCATCTGGGATCCCAAAACCGACCAGTTAAACAGCAAGGTTCAATTCCAGATCACGGCTGGGGCAGGAGTAAAAATATGGATCACCGACTTTCTTGGCATCAGGCTCCAGGGAGGCATGATGTTGCCCATGATTGTGAACGGGGCCGGGTTTGGTTGTGGTATCGGAACAGGGGGAAGCAGCTGCGGAGCAAACGTGTATACGCGGATCACACCCTTTCAGGGAGAGTTTTCTGGTGGGCTTATCATCAAGCTTCACGCCAATTAATATTTACATCAAACCTCTTTCTTTGAAACTGTAAATCAGATCTGCGACAGTATCTTTTCGGTTTTCTTCAACATGTTGCAGCGATGGGTATGAACCGTATTCACACTCAGGAATAACTGTTCAGCAATCTGTTCGCTTGACATTCCGTTCTCGACCAGTTTGAGGATCTCAAACTCACGGGGCGATACAAGGATACCTGTATTCAAAAATTCCTGGTCCGGGTATCTGAAATAGGACAGATCTTCTCCCACGTAATAATGGAATCCGAATTCCTTTTTATTCCACCAGTCGATGTTGGTATGAATCTTTAGAAAGTAGACGGATTTTCTGGGTGTTTCCGTATACGTCAAATAACTCTGAACCAGTATATTGGAATAATCACCCCGGGTATTTCTCATCCTGAAATCAGTAGATAAAATACTATAGCCAGCTTCTGCAGTGTATAGATCCTGTGCCATTTTAACGATCTTTGTCCTTCCGAGATTGAGCCGCTGAATTTCTTCGGGATGCGTGAGCTCCATAAACTGATAAAAGGTCAGTTCCTCGGGCTCAATTCCAATCATATCCGTACTGCGCCTGCTTGTATACAAGATGTTCAGCTGGATGACGTCTGGTATGTAGAAAAACTGATCATTTCTCTCCAACAGCTCTTCGAGCTCAAGCATCAATGGATGCTCAGGATCAATTCCCTTAAAGCCATCCTTTGAAAAGGTATCAATGAACTCGAAAAATAGCTTGTAATCAGAAGAATCTGTAAATGTCATTGGCCTAAAACACGCATCAATTTCTATAGGGGTATAAAGATATAAAGAGTATCGAAAATACAGATTAATGACTATTGATCTGGGTCTATGGTTGATCTAACTTTAGGATCGTTAAAAAATCATATGATGAAAGAAGAAGGCAAAAAAAAAGGTCCTGCCTGCGCCTGTGGAAAGGGAGATCTGTATGAGGAATGGCTAAAAGCCGAAACTGAAAAGAAGGATGCATCTGATAAGGCTGCTACCGAACAGGCCCGTGACAACAGTAATTCTAATGATTCTACAGGTAAGGAGGATTGATAAACACTACTACATAATCAACTAAATATTAAGAAAATGGGAAACGAAGTAAAAAGAGTCGCGCCAAACATGGACGAGATTATCGCCAACGCAAAAAAAGCAGGCAAACTCAAAACAGTTCCTTTGGACTGGAATGAAGTGTATTACACCAACTGCCCGCTGATTTCGGCCAGTAACGTGGATCAAGAACTGGGCTGGACCAAGGAATTGTACAAGAAGATGGGTGTTGAGTACCTCTATTTGCGCGCACGCAAAGAGAATGACTGGTACCCGCACTACATCCATAATATGGATAACATTATCCGTTTTGGTGGTCTGTTCCCCCCCATTCATGTGAACGCTGATATCCGTAGAACAAGACTATTGGGAGTTACCCATGCACCCAAAGAAGGTGGTGTGATGATGGTACGTTCAAGGGATGACATTTACACCATGCAGGATCTCAAAGGGAAAAAGATCGGGCTTTCCAGGAGCCAGAATAAAATTAAGACCGACTGGTGGGGCATCCAGGAAGAACAGGGTATCGAGCTGATGCTGAGAATGAACGGTATGACCAGGGATGATGTTGAGATCGTTGAGTTTCCTTACCCGGACGACTGGTATGATGTTCCTGAAATGATGGGCCCTGAAATGGAAAATCCATCAGAGTTGTGGTTAAGGCGCGATCATAAACACGACCTGGCTTTCCGCCCTCTTGAAAGCGCCCTGGGTAAGGGAGTAATTGATGCCATGTATAATCAAAGCGGTCCGCTCCAGCAGCTTTCTGAAGCCACCGGAGACTTTAAAGCTATCGAAGACCTGTCGAAGTACCCGGACTGGACTTTACAGGTAGCAAATATTCCTGCGGCTATCACCTGCTCTGTGGAAATGGCGGAAAAGCATCCCGAACTTGCTGTCACCTTTCTGAAAGGAATGATCAAGGTGGGACGCTGGGCAAATGAGCATAAGCCTGCTGCAGCGGCAATACTTGACAAGCAGACCTTCTATCTTGATGTTGAAAAGACCCTTGAAGGGATCAAACCCATTGATCTGGTGCCCAATCTGTCACCTCAGAACCTCAGATCTGTTGAGATCGGCAAGGACTTTATGCTGAGTCATGCATACATTAAAAATGACTTTGATGTCAATGAATGGGCTGCGCCGGAATTTTTGGAGCAGGCAGCCAGGGAATTGCTGGAAGAGGAATGGGCAAAGAGAACCCGGTCAAAACTGCCGCAGGCAGCTGATCCTTTACAATCCGGAGGACGTATTGGTTAGTGGGAGAATACTCATAAAAACTATATTTGAGCACTTTCGTTCTCTTGATACCGTGGGCCCATTATGAATACCAGGCCCATGGTTTCATAAATAATTAACAATTACAGTATTAACTAAATTATCTATTTAAATCATGAAAAAGTACGTTATTATCATCGCAGCAACATTTCTGTCATCCCTTGCATTTACACAATCTTACACAGAAGAGGTCGACCTCTTTCAGGCAGCATTTGGAATGGCCAAGAAAGATATTGTATCCGCATTTGTAACCCCTTCAGCTTCCCAGAGCGATGCGTTCTGGGCGCTCTATGACGAGTATGAAACACAAAGAAAAGTCCTGGGAAAAGAGCGGATTGCCTTGTTGGAAGAGTACGCAGAAAAGTACGAATCTTTAACAGCCGAACAGGCAGATGACTGGACGACCAAGGTCATGGCACTTCAAAAAAAGACCGACAAGCTTATTCAAAGCTATTACAAGAAGGTAAAAGGCATTTCGGACGGAATTGTTGCTACCCAGTTTTACCAGATCGAAGGCTATATTCTGACAGGGATCAGGATGGAATTGCTGGATGAAATCCCATTTGTAACAAAATAAATATACAATAAAACCAATCTTATGAAAGTAATTATCGTGGGTGGAGTAGCCGGTGGCGCATCGTGTGCTGCCCGTCTCCGCAGGCTTGATGAAAAAATGGAAATCCTTTTGGTGGAGCGCGGACCCTATGTATCCTATGCAAACTGCGGCCTGCCCTATCACGTGGGAGGCTCCATTGAAAACGAGGCAGATCTGCTGGTTGCCACAGAACAAATGTTCAAAGTGACATTTGCCATGGACTGCAGGACCAACTGTGAGGTGATCGGTATCAATTCCGCTGAAAAGACTGTGGACCTTAAGAATCATCTGACCGGAGAAACTACAACCGAAAAATACGATAAGCTGGTACTTTCACCCGGTTCGGCTCCCATTCGTCCTCCCCTCGAAGGGATTGATCTTCCAGGGATATTCTCGGTTCGGACAGTGGCCGATGCCACCAATATTCGCAAGTGGCTTGAAAGGGATATCGACCGCTCTGTAGGGAATTCATTCACCGGCGTTGATACGGTTTCCAAACCCAAACATGCAGTAGTGATCGGCGGCGGTTTCATAGGATTGGAGATGGTTGAAAACCTGGTTGAGCGCGGGCTTTCAGTTACGCTGATAGAGAAGCTTAACCAGGTAATGCCTCCGCTGGATGCTGAGATGGCACGTCTGGTAGAACGCTACCTTGCGAAACACGGTGTAAAAATTGAGTTGGAAGATGGTGTGGCGGGATTCAAAAAGGTGTCCGGAGGTGGGCTCGAAGTCCTCACAGAAAAGGGGAAAGCCCATCCTGCCGACCTGGTGGTGATGGCAATCGGGGTAAAACCGGAACTTGCATTGGCCAAAATGGCCGGTATCGAGATCGGGGAACGTGGAGGAATGCGTGTGAATGAGCAAATGATCACATCCGATCCTGATATCCTGGCTGTGGGTGATGCTGTTGAAGTAAAAGATTACATGACGGGCGATTGGACCCTCATTCCACTGGCAGGGCCTGCCAACAGGCAAGGCCGGATTGCGGCTGATGTCATAGCAGGTCGTGATTCAAAATTTCGCGGAACACAGGGTACATCCATCTGTAAACTTTTCGGTGCTACCATCGCCCAGGTGGGTGTCAGTGAAAAAACACTCAAGAGAATTGGAGATACAGATTATGAAAAGGTATACCTCTACCCCAATTCACATGCCGGGTACTACCCCGGAGCCAAAATCATGCCTATCAAATTCCTTTTTCGCAAATCAGATGGAAAGGTACTTGGAGCCCAGGTCCTCGGTGAGGATGGTGTGGCCAAAAGGATCGATTCCTTCGCCATGGCCATACAGATGGGTTGTACCATTTATGACCTGGAAGAAGCTGAACTCAGCTATGCGCCTCCCTATGGAAGCGCCAAAGACCCTGTAAATTTTGCCGGGATGGTGGCTGCAGATGTTCTTCGTGGTGATATGCCGATCGTTCACTGGGAAGATTTGGGCGATGGTTTTATTCTTGATGTACGGAACCCTCCTGAACTTGAAGTAGAGTCTGTGGAGGGCGCTGTTAACATTCCCCTACCCCAACTTCGGGCGCGGATGGAGGAAATCCCACGTGACCGGGAGATCAATATCCTTTGTCGCTCGGCACAGCGGGCATACTATGTAACACGAATCCTGCAGCAGAACGGTTTCAAGGCAAGGAATATCTCAGGAGGTATGCTGGCCCGCTCGCATCGCGCCGTCTAACTCTAAAAACCAAAACAATGAACGAATTCATTCAATTTTGCCAGTCTATTTTCAATCCACTGGTCATTGTATTTACCATAGCGAACCTCCTCAGCATGGGGCTGCAGGTGGATCTGGGCAAGATGATCAAGATAGTAGGAAATCTGAAGTTCCTGGGACTGACCTTCGGATTAGGCTGGGTGGTAGGCCCCGCCATCGCTTATCTGATCACCCTGATTCTTCCCCTGGATAACGGATATATCATAGTGTTGTTCATCGGTAGTCTTGCTCCCTGTGCACCTTTTCTCCCGCCGCTTCTCCCTAAAGCCAAAGGAGATGTTGTTTTCGCCGGAGCCTTTATACCGGTGGCAGCGATTGGCACATCCCTGTTAATGCCCCTGTTTGCACCCGTCCTGGTCAAGGGGATTGACCTGAGTATCATGTCGCTTCTGAAACCGCTTTTTATGACCGTGCTCCTGCCTTTGCTGATTGGCGCAGTCATCAAAACTTTTGCCAGCAAAGTGGCCGATAAAATCTTCAAGCCTGTAAAAATGTTGGCAGGCCTGACTACATTATTGACAGTTGTATTCTGCTTATTGCTCTATTACAAGCAAATGTGGGCTACAGCCGGCAGCATGGCAATGCTTTCCCTGACCATTTTTATGGTTGTGATGGGACTGATCTCATTTTACGGGGGATTTGGTCTTAACCGGGGTGAGAGGGTTGTCATGTCACTGGGAATGGGTACACGGAATATCGCCGCTGTTCTGATAGGTGTTCTTACCATTGCAAATGTAACCCCGAATATGGTGGCGATGGTTATCATCTGGACTTTATGGTCTTTCATCCTAGGACTCATTATTGCCCCATTGATGGGCAAAAAGGCAAAATAACTGGCCACCTCAGCATGAAACAAACATAAGATTGTAGAATGAAAGCATCAGATAAAGCGGGCAAAAAATCCCTGGCAAGAGTGCTGAAAGCATATTTACCGATCCTGGACTGGGGGTCGAAGTATAACAAAAAAACCTTCAGCAATGACATGATTGTTGCGCTGATCGTAACCATGATGCTGATTCCCCAGTCCCTGGCCTATGCCATTCTTGTGGGACTGCCTCCTGAAATCGGACTTTATGCTTCCATAGCTCCATTGCTGATCTATGCCATTTTTGGAACTTCACGAACACTTTCAGTGGGGCCGGTGGCAGTTGCCAGTCTTATGACCGCAGCTGCAGCCGGAGCACTGGCATCACAGGGAACGCCTGAATACCTGGGCGCTGCCGTTGCCCTGGCCATGGTATCAGGCCTGTTCCTGATCCTCATTGGTTTTCTGAAGCTCGGATTTCTTGCAAACTTTCTTAGTCACCCGGTCATCACGGGCTTTATTACCGCCTCGGGTATCCAGATCGCCGCGGGTCAGCTCGGACCAGTTCTGGGAATAAAAGCACATGGACATAGCTTCGTGGAAGTGGCTATCTCGCTCTGGCAACATATCGGTCATGTCCATATCATTACAGCGGCGGTTGGCATAGGTTCGCTTATTTTTCTTTTCTGGGTTCGCCGTGGGCTGAAGCCCTTACTGGCCCGGATTGGAGTTGGGGCAAAAGTGGCGGACATCCTGGTTAAGATTGGACCTGCTCTTGCCATTGTTTTTACCATTCTCATCGTTGCAGGTCTGGGCCTGGCCGATAAAGGGGTCGCTATTGTCGGGAAGGTACCCAAAGGTTTGCCCAAAATTGCCATGCCACCCCTGGATCTGTCGCTATGGATGAAGATCCTTGTCCCGGCCATACTGATCGCGATCGTGGGATACGTGGAGTCCATCTCGGTGGCACTGACCCTTGCGGCCAAGCGCCGTCAGCGTGTGGATCCTGACCAGGAACTGATTGCTCTGGGCGCATCAAATGTTGGTTCAGCCCTTTCGGGTGGATTCCCGGTTACCGGTGGATTTTCACGTTCGGTGGTGAACTTCGATGCAGGCGCAGAGACCCCTGCAGCTGGTGCTTTCACGGCCATTGGCATCGCCATTGCGACCCTCTTTCTTACCCCCCTGCTCTTCTTCCTTCCCAAAGCAGTCCTGGGCGCCACCATTATCGTGGCGGTATTAGGCCTGGTAAACTTTGGCGCTCTTAAACATGCCTGGTCCTATTCGAAAACTGATTTTGCTGCAATGGCAGTCACCATTCTTGTGACCTTGTGGAAAGGTGTCGAGGTGGGCCTGATCGCTGGAGTTGGTCTTTCAGTATTCCTGCATTTATACCGGACATCCAAACCACACGTGGCCGTAGTAGGTCAACTGCCAGGTACCGAACATTTTCGCAATATAAAGCGCCATGAAGTAATTACTGACCAGGGCATCCTTTCTCTCAGGGTAGACGCGAGCCTCTATTTCCCCAATGCTCGTTTCTTGGAAGACACGGTGAACGATGCAGTAGCCGAGAATCCTGAAATCAGGCATCTCATCCTGGTCTGCCCCGCAGTGAATACCATAGACCTCTCGGCCCTTGAAAGCCTTGAAGCGATTAATCTCCGGCTAAAGGATAGTGGAATCACTTTCCACATGTCAGAAGTGAAGGGCCCTGTTATGGACCGATTGAAGGGGACTCACTTTTTACATGAGTTGACCGGTAAGGTATTCCTTACCCAATTTGAAGCTGTAACAGCAATTAAAGCTGAACTGGGTAATAACTGATCCATTTGGAGGAACATGTAGAATATATCATAACAAAAGATGCTCTCGGCCACACGCTGACTGGTAATAATTGTTATGGATTCCATTTGCCTACAAATATCCCGGCTAAAGAGTACTGGTCAGTGATTGTTTATGACAGCCAGACCAACTTAATAATCAAAAATAAGCAGTCATGGCCATCTGTTTACCGCACCTCCAAGAGATTGCTGGTAAACCAGGATGGCTCGGTACATGTTTTTTTTGGCCCCATGGCACCTACCGGGGGAAAGAGCAACTGGATACAGACCATTCCCGGGAAAAGCTGGACCATGGTGTTAAGACTTTATGGTACAATGGATTCCTGGCTTGATCAATCATGGAAACCAAGTAATATTAGGGCAATTATTGACTCTCAGGAATCCCTTCAACGATAATTGAATGAAAAGGCAGATATTAATGCTGAATATTGATTTAGGAAAGATATGATGAAAAATCCATACAGAGCTGTTTTTCTCTCAATTCTAGTGATTGGACCTGCAGCATTGAATGCACAGGTCCTTATTTCACTTTTATTGGGTGATGCATTAAATTCTGAAAAAATTGAATTCGGTTTGATTGGTGGGATGAACCGCTCCTGGATATATGATATAGATGACGCTGAAGGGAAAAACAATTTTAACCTGGGATTCTACTTTCACATTCTCATGAAAAATAGCTCCTATCTGAGTACCGGTGTCCTGGTAAAATCAAATGCAGGCGCCACCGGAATGGCAACCTATCCCATTGGTGAACCTGATTTTGATGCAGTCTATGAGAACGGGATACTAACAAAAAAGATTAGTTGTTTTTATGTTCCCATACTTTTCCACCAACGCTTTAAGCAGCGCTGGTATATAGAGGCTGGTCCACAACCTGGACTGATACATCAGCCTGTCGATATTTTTGAAGAAGAGGATTATGGAGGTAATTTAAAATACGAGCGCGATGTAAAAGACGAATACAAACACATTGATTTTGGTCTTCTTGGCGGTGTTGGGTTTAAGTTCAAAAAAGAACCAAAAAGCATGAGTGCCGGAATCAACTATTATTACGGTCTGGTGAATGTAAGCACCAGGCCTGATATCACCGTCAGGAATTCAGCTATCTATTTTTATCTGAAAATTCCCATTGGTGTTGAGAAAAAAGAAAAGGAATAGGACAAATTTCTTACATGAAGTGCTGCTAACTTAAATATATTGGAAATGAGAAAAACACTGTTTATTGCTTGTATGACCTTTGGTCTCTTGAGTCAGGCCTTCGGACAGGTGTATACAAATAAAGTTGTAGGCGAAAAAAACAAGGCCCATGCCGACACCCTCAAGACTCAAGCCTACCCCTATGCTTTACCAATATGGGGGGCTAAAGCCACAGCAAAGGGTTATGACCTTCCATACTCGGCAGGTCTAAGTGTGAACTATTTCTGGCAACAATCCGATTTGCTGATCTCTGATCTTTTTGTGGGCTTCAACAATGGACCCATGTATGACCTTGATGAGATTATTCGCTTCAATGATGCCGTGGCGACAGCATCCATTATTACCATACGACCAGATATCTGGCTATTGCCCTTCCTGAATGTGTATGGCATTTTTTCGAAAGCAAATACATCCACGGCCATTGAAGCCGGACTTTGGTTGCCTGATGCTGACAATGTCTGGAATGAGGTTACTTCATTTTCTTCAGTTGCAGAGTTTGATGTAACTGCTGCGGGATTCGGTATCACTCCTACCATGGGGATTGGGGGAGGTTGGATGGCCCTTGACATGAATATGACCTGGTCGGATGTAAGCGCACTGGATAAACCCGTCTTCAGTTTTGTATTTGGTCCAAGGTTTGGGAAAACCTTCAAGTTCAAGAACCCGGATAGAAACATTGCTGTCTGGGCAGGCGGATTCAGGGTACACCTGTCATCTGAAACCAATGGCTCAATTCTGCTTTCAGAGGTAATCCCCATTGACGGCTTACAGGACAAAGTGGATGAGGGAATAACGAAGGTGGCTGACGCCACGGTAGAGGTCGAAACGTGGTGGGCTGAATTGACACCCCCCGAACAGGCAAATCCTGTAAACAAAGCAAAATATGAAACTGCCAACAGGGCCCTCGAGAA
Source organism: uncultured Bacteroidota bacterium (assembly GCA_963735755.1). Classification (GTDB taxonomy): domain Bacteria; phylum Bacteroidota; class Bacteroidia; order Bacteroidales. The sequence continues at coordinate 208,928 of CAVTME010000002.1, forward strand.
AAGCGCCAATGTGTTAAATTCCATGGATGGCGCTTTAAATGATGATGAGCATGCATCCGTTCAATACTCCCTTACAAAGCGTCCAAAGGATATGTGGAACTTCATTGTTGGGTCCCAATTCCAAATCAACAAACACTTCATGTTCAGGGCCGAATATGGCTTCCTGGGAAGTCGCCAACAGTTCATGTGCGGTATACAGTACCGCTTTGGCCTTTAAATATACTGAGAGATCGGTATTGATTTATTTTTACAAGGCTGTAATTTTGTTATTGCTACCTCATCTTGTTGAACCAAAGTCTGGATAAACTATTGAAAATGAAGAATTTTTATCACCAGATAGAACATCCTGCCCTTCTCTGCTCATTGTTGATTTTTCTAAGTGGGATGAATGGCCTTTCAGCCCAGGATGCCCAACAGGATAGAACATGGAAATTCCTGGCAGATGTCTATGTGATGTTTCCTTATATGGATGGAGAAACGGGGATTGGCAATTCGCTAACCGTTCCCATAGATGCAAAGCCCGGGGATATTTTTAACAAGCTGCAAATGGCTGCCATGTTGTACATTGAGGCCCGTACAGATAAATGGGCCATCACTTCAGATTGGGTATATATGAAACTGAGTCAGGAGATTACACCGGGCACACTCATTCACTCCGGGGATGTTGGTGCCAGACAATCGATCTGGGAAGTTGCCGGACTCTATCGCATCCTGCCCTTCTGGGAGGCCGGAATCGGGGGCAGAACCAACTACCTGCAAACTGAATTAGATGTCCGTCGTAACGTTTTTCCGGGAGGCACAGAAGAAGTCAGCGGGAAGCATGACGATCTCTGGTTTGATCCCATCCTGATCACCAGACTCACTGCGGATATCAGGGACAAATGGATCTTCCAATTCAGGGGGGATGTGGGTGGTTTTGGTATTGGTTCGGATCTAAGCTGGCAATTACAGGCATATGCGGGATATCGATTTACCAGATTGTTTCAGATCACAGCAGGTTACAGGGTATTATCCACTGATTACAGGAAACAAGCTGATTTCAATGAATTTGTCTTCAATGTGAAGGAATTTGGCCCGGTGATCAGGTTTGGATTTAATTTCTGAAAGAGATGTCAATAATTTAAAATTGATCATGGAAATCACCTACAAATTAGATTCGATTATCAAAGTTGATGAGGATTTATGCATTGGCCGTATTTAAAGGACGTTGAAACTTATTTGTTGTCCAGTATTCAAGACCAATATCAATTAAAATGATGCATAAAATATTTCTATTACTGACATTTAGCACATCGCTGTTTCTTGCATCCTGCGATCAGGATGAAGATGTCAGAACCCCCGAAGAAAAACAGATAGAAAAAATAAAAGCCATTGGGGATCTATTGCAGTACAATACCTGGGGATTTGACGATCTTATTATCCAGGTTAATTCCGAAATGAGGGCCATACCCTTGCTGGCCAATCTTGCGGACGAAAACGGAATGGTAGCTCCGGGAACCTACAATTCCATAGATATCTATGGGAATGACCTGAGGCAGAGGATTTATAGCTACCAGTTTATAAATAACAAAATATTCCTGGACAGTACCGGCCAGGGTGAATACAATGAGTATGGCTCCTACCTGGTCCTGCGCTCCGATGAAATAGGTCTGACTGTTGATAGTTCAAGTTTAGTTCGCTATAAGTATGCATACATGGAGGAAGAGGGTCTCTTTCAAATGACCTCTGGGCAACTGGGAAATGCCGGAATTAACAAAGCTGTGAACCTTTTGATTGCTAAGTCATTAATCTCAGGAAAACCAGGAGATATTGCCGATTTAGTAGTGGAAAAGCTTTTGGCCAATGAAAATATTCAGGCTGCAATTCAACAGCTACTGTACGATTTAATTCATGGAAACCTGGATGAACTGGCACAAAATCCTGAAGAGGTAGCACAGAAACTGGCAGAACTCATTGTACAGAAACTGAAGGAACTTGATTGGGAAACCCTTGTGTATGATCATGTAGTTGCAATACTCGAAGAACTGAAGGTAGATGACCCAGAACAGGCCGCGCAGGAACTGGCAGAGAAAATTGCAAACAGGATTGAAACAGGTATCAGCCAGTCTGATATCTACGAGGCCATTCTCCCTATATTACAGAACTTTGAAAACGAAACACTTCCAAAACTGGTTCCGCTTATTGCCGAAGCCATTATTGGAGTGATCGACAGGGCCTTTTCTGAAGAAAACATATTCCAGATTATCCACCCGATCTGGACCGCATTTTCCGAAGTGGATTCCGGCAGTATCACAGAAATATCTGACAGTCTGGGAACTGTCATTACTGATCACTTTTTTGATGCCGAGACTCTGTCCGCCTCACTTGAACCCTTCATTGCCACCCTGCGTTCTACAAGCAATGCCAAAATCCCTGCCCTGGCGCAGGACATCATCGATGAAGTGCTGATTCCGCTCGTGGATAGCATCAATGCCTCCTTCCCTGGTCTGGAACTGGATCCCGACTGGAATAGCATAAAGCCGGTGCTGGTTTCGGTGCTCACTGTGATTAAAACAAACATCGGGGATCAGACAGATGCGGAGGCAGCTGAGGTCCTGGCGGGTAACATTATTGGGATGATGGACCTGCTTATCAGTAAAGGGCTGGAAACGACCCTCTTCCGTTTACAGGATATACCTGCCGATCAGGCTTCCCAGGTGATTGCCGCCTGGATCAGTAAGCTGGTGGATATGGCCGGACCCCAAATCGTGGAATACCTCGAAACCAAATTAAATGAACTTGTTGATTTATTTAATGCAGAAGAGGCAGCAGAAGAGCTTTCCACGAAAATCCATGAAAGAATACTGGAACTGTTCTCAGCCGGGAATATATACGAGCAGATTCTTCCTGTGATGGAGCGCCTGAGTGAAATAAATGTGGAAGCAGCCGCAGGAATTATCACAGACTGGTTGTTTGATCTGGATCTCATCGAAGATGGCATCACAGAAGAGCAGGTGGAAGACGCAATAGCCGGTATTATTACCGAGCTAATTGGCTCCATCAACGTGGATGAAGCATCCCAAAAACTGGTGGACCTCATACTACAAAGTGAGATTGTATCCAATATTAACGGGAAGGTTTTGAAGAAATTGGTGGAATTCAAAATCTATGAATTGCTGATAGCGCTGCGTAATGATCTGAATGCTATCGATACCATCGAAATCAGCATTATGGTCAAATAATATTGTTTAACAATAGATCAAATCATGAAAAACAAAAACCCATTTTTCCTGGCAGCATTACTCATCTGTATGGTTGTGCAGCCGGTCAATGCACAGGAATCAGAATCTGGACTTCCAAAGTCAAAACAAACCACCCTGGGACTTTATGTCACTTCTCTGCAAGCCTATGAAATGTGGAAAGCCAATCCTGAGAAGGTGAAGATACTCGATGTCCGCACCCTGGATGAGTATATTTATATCGGTCATGCTGCCATGGCATGGAATGTAGTTGCTTTTTTCCAGACTTCTGACTGGGATGCAGAGAAGCATCATTTTTCAATGAAGCCTAATCCTGACTTTATAATTCAAATAAAGGAAGTCTTTAAACCGGAGGATATCATTCTTGTTACCTGCAGGTCAGGAAGTCGGAGTGCCCTGGCAACAAACCAGATGGCTGCTGCTGGATATAAGTACGTTTATAACATTACCGATGGTTTTGAAGGCGATATGGTCCATGATCAGGGTAGTTTGTATTTCCAGAAGCGAATGGTGAACGGATGGAAGAATTCAGGTGTTCCCTGGACTTACACCCTGGATCCAAAGCTGATTGTAATTCCTGAAATAAACTAAAGGACAGGAATTTTGCGGATTTAGGTTTCAGGTATTAATGACCAGGATGAAATGTGGAAGAATTGGACAAGTTTTCAAAAATGGATCGTGTTTCTGTTGGTGTCAGCATTGCTGATCGATTTTGGAATCATCATTGCCTTATCCTCCACCCTGCGGCTTGCTAAAAATCGATTGGGAATTCTTGGTGATACCATGGAACAAACTGCGCAACAGCATATCAAAAGGGAAATTCCGTTGAGTTTCAACCTTCCATTGAATAGTAATATCGAAGTATCCGATGAAATTATAGTGGGCATTGATATGGTTGTGCAGAGTGAATACCGGTTTCTACCCGTATCCCGGTGGATGAAAGCATGATGGTTCCTATCAGGATTGGTGTGAAAGACTATATAAGACTTGATACAAGTATCTCAATAAGAGATGGATTGAAAATCTCCTTAGATGATACAATTCCGATTGATCAAAAGTTAAAGTTGCCCATTTTTGGTAAAAGCGGTCCTAATGTTCCTGTTCAGGGAAACATTCTCCTGAAGCAGAATTTGAACATTGACTTTAGAGAATCGATACCGGTTCAGGGTATGATACCTGTGGATATGATTATTATTGATACCCTTCCCATTGGGATAAAAATGACCATTCCCGTGGAAATGCTTGTCCCGGTGAATATCCCCCTGAAAACAAGCGCCAGGATCTCATTTCCGAATGGGATACCAGTACATGGCAATATCCCAATCGACCTAACGATTCCGGTTGATATTCCCGTTGGTGAAACTGCTCTGGCCGAGTATTTTAATAGTCTGGCAAAGGGATTGAGGGAATTGGCCAATCTCAAACATGCATTATAAGCGTTTGATAAATGGTTTAGCAGTAAATCCATGAAGGACCACACTCAGCAATATGGTGAACGCCACAGTTAAGATGATGGTTGATTTATGAGGTGTTTCCACTTCCATGACAATAATGGCAAACACAATGCTCGCTAACCCGCGTGGACCAAACCAACCCATAAATAATTTCTCTTTCGGTGTAACACCGGAATTGATAAGCGATAGAAGGACCGGTATTATTCGGATGACAGTTAAACTCAGTACAGCATAAACCGCAATCTGCCAGCTAAGTTCATGAATAAATGCCGCTACCACCAGTGAACCAAAAATAAGCCAGGTGACCAAACTCAGTGTATCGCCGGCTCCTTCAGCAGACTCCAGAAGGTCCACTTTCAGTTTAGATTTTCTTTTCAGCACCCCAAACAGAAATCCACCAGCGAAACAGGAAATAAATCCGCTTCCCCCTGCAATCTGGGCCAGGGCAAAACAACTAAACGAAAGCGCAACGAGCACAAAGGTATCCCAGGATTCTGATAACCAAAAGCGCTTTGTTGAAAATTGAATCAATCGGTATCCCGCATATGCAATGGTACATCCGACCAGCAAACCTATGCCGATCTCTTTCCCAAGAAGAGCCAGACCATAAAAGGAGCTGAGGCTTTCACCCGATTGCGAGGCAAAAAATGCAAGCAACAGAAACAAAACCGGCACACAGATCCCATCATTGAGTCCACTTTCTACATTCAGGCTTTCCCGGATTTTTACAGGAACAGCAGGATTTGATACCACCGCCTTCCCAAGTGCAGCATCTGTGGGTGCCAACATGGTAGCCAGGATTCCCAGTTCAATCCATGAAAATCCTTTAAATATGAAGAATCCGCCCAACACCCCAAAACCAATGGTTAAGGGAAGTCCAATTAAAAGCAGGCGGATTGGTAAGGAGGCATTTTTACCCAGCACCCTTAGGTTGGCTTTTGAAGCATCCGTAAATAACACAAGTGCCAGGGCAAGTTCCGCAATAAATTTGTAATCTTCACCTCTCACCCGGGTCTGAAAAAGATTCAAGCCCATGGGTCCGAATATCAACCCAACAAGAAGCGCCAGGAATGGTCCACTTAAGAATGATTTTTCGATTCTTTTTGCAAATAGACTGTATAAAAAAATAAATGCTGTAATAATCAAAAGATTCTGATAGACCATTGTTTCAAAATTTATTGCAATATCGGAAAATCATGAGCATGAAAGCAAATACAAATACTTTGAATAATATACATAATAATAGGAATGTAATTCTTTACAATGATTTTCAAGTGATCCGGAGTACTTAAAGAGAAATACTGGACCGGTGTCAGGTCCCATTCCCTCCCATTAAAGCAAGCCATTCTCCTTGAATTCGTATATCAGATCCGAAATGTGAGCTTTACCTGATTTCACCAGAATATTCGTGCGGTGGGTATTCACGGTATGCACGCTCAGGAACAACTTCGTGGCGATCTCCTTACTGCTCAGTCCCGACTCTATCAATCTGAGTATCTCCAATTCACGCTCTGAGTAAACCGATCCGATCTTCAGGAGTTCCTTATCCGGGAATCGGAATAAAGAAAGGTCAGTACCAACATACCGGTGGAAGCAACTGTTTTTCAAATTACACCAATCAATATTGGTGACAACACGAATGGCAAAGACTGCATGTTTCGGCGCTTCAGCATGAAAAAGATAATCCTGCCCAAGTAATTTAAAAAAATCTCCCTTTTTTTCGCGAACTCTATAGGTATATGACAGCAAGGCCCTTCCTTGTTTATTCTCGAAAAGTTTCCCTTCCTGCCTTAGTATCTGAGAATTTGCCCAGGTCAACTTTTCCTGGTCATATGGGTGAATGTTTGCCTGAAAATGAGCAGGATTAAGTTCCCCGGGGTCTACTCCCAGGACCCGCGCACTTTGTTTGCTGGTGAACAGGTACCTGATTTTCTCCAGGTGGATCACGGTAATAAACTGATTATTGTCGTCCAGCGCTTTCCCGAGACGCTGCATGATCGGATCATCCTCATGTACACCCAGGAATCCCGTAGGCAAATAGGTTTCTATAAATTCATAAAAGATGCTGTAGCTGTAAGGTGAAAAGGTCAAAGTATCGCGAGATTCTTGAGTTCATAAATCAGGTCAGAAACGGTATCCTTCTGGGTTTTCTTTAAAATATTTGACCGATGGGTATTTATTGTATGCACACTAAGTGCCAGTTTTTCTGCAATTTCCTTACTGCCAAGCCCCGAAGCTATCAGTTTGACAATCTCAAATTCACGATCCGAGAGATTTGAGCCCATCATCAACAGCTTCTCGTCGGCGAATTTAAATAAGGAAACATCCTTGCCCACATACCAATGCCCGTCTGGATTCGTCTTCACTGAACTGTCAAGATTGGTGACTACCTGAATGAGAAAGACAGCCTCGCGGGGGACTGTAGTATGAAAAAAATAGGCCTGGCCTAGTAATTTATTATATGCTCCTTTGGGGTTTAGAAACCTCAAAGTGAAAGACATCAAAGCGCTTCCGGCTTTTGCAGCGTATATTTCATGCGCCACTTTAAACATTTTCTCCCTCCCCAGTACAAGTCGATGCATATCATCGGGATGTATTGTATTCATGAAAAAGCCGGGATCCACCTCCTCCGGAGCTATTCCAAGTATTTGCATACTCCTTTTACTGGTGAACAGGTACTGCATCTGACTCAGATCGGAGGCAGAAAAGAACTGATCATTCTCTTCCATAACCTCCTCGAGTCGCTGAATGATGGGATCATCGGGGTTAATATCCAGGAAACCCGAAGGCAGGTAGGATTCAATGAAATCAAAAAATATACTATAATTATAGGGCCTATTCATTCGTGATAAATCAAAGCAAATATAGCAAATTCTCAAAATACAATATGAATTTATACTGAACAGTAGGTATTGAGTCAGATTTGATTTAGCTATAACTTGGAGTCAGTTAACCCAGGATAAATTATGGCCGAATTAAACGCAAATATATTTCGTGATTTTTTTGCAGGAAGCTGGTCGGGCAAGATTACCCGGAACGGCGAGTTTCAACGCGAGATTGTCTTTAATTGGCCAAAAGCTTTCGAAAAGTACTCTTCCCTTGGCACCGAGGAAGGAAGGCTGGTACCTCCCAACAGAGGTGCTTTGGATAATACGAAGCAAATCACCATTTCCGGCTGGCGTCAAGATGTCCGCAGATGGGGCCATTTGTGGCATAATGAATTCGGGGGGTATGGTGAGATTCAATGGACGTCACAGGAGGAAGTAAATGGGCATAAAGTAATTTATGGCTTCGGACATGAGTGTAAACAGGAGTGTGATAATTCAACGGATCATATATTAAAATGTGAATTGTTCGATCAGGATAACTTCAAGTACACCGTTCAAAGTTTCAGGAAAGGACTACTCGAAATTGCTTTTACCAGGATCAGAACCAGCACCGAGTTGAATGATCTGTTGGGAAAGCAGGCTACTGGCGCAATGAGTTTTGAAGAATTACATAGCCTGTAACAATTAGAGTAATCCTGTTTCTTTCAAATCGCGGATTACATCAGAGATTTTGGATTTCCCGGCTTTTACAAGGATATTGGTGCGATGGGTGTTGATTGTATGAACGCTCCGGTATAGTTTCTCGGCGATCTCCTGACTACTCAGTCCCTGATCAATTAATTCAATGATATTGAATTCGGAATGCGAAAATATGTTTCCAGTCATCAATAGTTCGTTGTCTGGGAAACGAAAGAGCCGGTGATCGTCACCACTGTAGAAGTGAAAACTCTTATGTATTTTCTCAAAACCCGATATATCTGTTAAAATCAGCAGGAGAAAGACAGATTCGTAAGGCACTTCACTATACATCAATTGCGCCTGGTATAGAACATGAATGCTGGTCCCATCTTTTTTTGTTGCCCTTACATCGGTTGAAATAATCCTTGTTCCTTTTTTTTTGCATATAATTTCTGTGCCTGGTCAATTAAATGTGCCCGGGCTAATTGATGCCTTCGCAGATCCTCCGGGATTGTGGTAGTAAGGAAATAGCCCTGAGGCACTTCACTCGGTTCTATCCCAAACATATTAAAGACCCCTTTGGATATAAAAAGCATATCCAACAATATTGCATCTGAAACATACCAGATCTGCTTATTTCTTCCCGACACCTGTTCGAGCTCAATCATCAAAGGATCATCCGAAGCAATTCCTTGCATCCCCGCTTGCGAAAATGCTTCAAAAAAATCTATGAATAGGCTGTAATCGCTATTCTCTACTATCATTACTCAAGAAAGAGGTTAAAATACAGTTTGATCGGTATTGATTGCGCTATGTACAAGGTATATCTTTATTCATCTACTTAAAATTAGTAATCAGAAATTAATAAAGCAATTTAAGCGTGCCAAAGATTTTGCCTTTTAGAAGAGATCTAACTGCTGCGAAAAAGAAGACCACCTATGGATGATCGAAAAGTGCACATCGATAACATGCTTAACAAACTCAAAGTCCTGGATAGCAGAATTCAGAAACTTGAGTCATTAACCGATGAGGTATTAAGTGAAGTTGAATCCACTTACAATCAGCAGATCAGAGATTTGCATCTGAAAAAAGAAGACTATGCAACAAAAACTCACAGATATCCAGGATAAAGTAATATCACAAGTAAAACCCTAAGTCAAATTGAAGACAATATTAAAATGGCAACAAAAAACAACAAAACCACAGCAAAAGTTACTGCCGATACCGCACGTATTGACAGACTGAAAGAGCGTCAAAGAAGTACGCCTCAGGAACTCGATTTCGAGCGAATCCGAATCATGAAAGATGTATATGAAGCAACATCTGGCGATGTGCAAATCCTACGTCGCGCCAAATTTCTGGCCGCTATGCTGGATCGCAAGAAGATTTTTATCGATGACAACCTCTTTGTGGGCACCATGGCAGGCAGCTACATGGCTATCTATCCCAATCCGGAATGGAACGTCCTGTGGATGAAGGAAGAGAAAACTGTTGAGAATTCGAAAACCAAGGAAGACAAGGAAGCCAATCAATGGGCGCTCGATTACTGGGACAAGCGTGGGCTGAAGAGCCGGACAGAATCGATATTCAAACAGCGTTATGGTTTTGATCCAACCCCTTCTTACCAATCAGGTCTTGTTGTGCCATTCCATGACTGGCCGGGCGGTGGTGGAAATCTCAACTACCCGATGGTATATCAGCAGGGTCTTGCCAATGCAATCAAGGACGTCGAGGAGCGGATGATGTCATTGGAAATGCGTTTGGAAAACACAGACAAACTTTACTTTTACCAGGCCAGTCTTATTGTAATGAAAGCGGTTATCCGCTGGGCGAACCGTTATGCTGCGCTGGCGCGCGAGATGGCTGAAAAAGAAACCGATAAAACACGTAAGGCGGAACTGATTGCCATTGCAGAAACCTGCGAATGGGTTCCCGAGCATCCTGCACGCAACTTGCGGGAAGCAATGCAATGTCATTTCTTCTGTCACTTAGTAGCTGAACTCGAACAAGTTGGCTGCGGTTATTCTCAAGCTTATCTGGGCCAAAACTTGGACCCATATTTACAGGCTGATAAGGCGGCCGGACTGATTGACCTATGACGACGCCGTGTTTATGTTCCAGAACCTGATTATCAGACTAAATGAGATCAACTACTACTATGGCGAGAAAGTTGCTATCCAGAACTCCGCCGACCTTGGGCAAAGTATTACCCTTGCTGGTTATACAGAGGAGGGCGATGATGCTACTGCTGAAATGGACTACGTGATTCTCGATTCATGTATTTACCTATCGTACCCGCAGCCACCTTTATCTTGTGCGCTTACTCCAAAAACACCGGGTAAGTTGGTCGAAAAAGTGCTCGACTGTATCAACACTGGTGTCGGTATGCCACAGTTCCTCAATGCCGATGTAATGATGAAGCGAGCCTTACATATTTGGGGTCGTAACGACAGGGTAGGCGATCTCCCACTGGGAAAAGCCAGACGAACTTGTGTTGGTGCTTGCGTAGGTAGCTACATCCCTTACGAAACTGGTCACCCGGTAGAAGGGCAGCCAAACCTTGGTAAAATACTCGAATTAACGCTAAACGACGGCTTCGATCCGCGCACCAAAATGCAGGTAGGGCCAAAATCAGGAAATCCCGAAGATTTTAAGAACTTTGAAGAACTATACACTGCCTTTGAAGCACAACTTCAATCTTGTGAAAATACACTCCGCAGGGGGGCCTGGATTGCGAGTATGTTGAATGCAGATTTCCTGCCTTGTACCTGGCGCTCCATCCTTACGAAAGGTTGTATTGAAACAGGCACCGAAACCTGGAAAGGCGGCGCCAACTACTACACCGTTGCCCAGATTTCAGTAGGGGGTGTTGATGCAGCCAATGGATTAATGGCTGTTAAACACCTTGTATTTGACAAGAAAAAGTTGACCATGGCTGAATTGAAAAAAGCTCTGAATGCCAATTTCGAAGGAGAATACCAGAAGGTCTTTAAAATGTGCTACGAGGAAGCACCCAAATACGGTAACGACATTGATGAAGTTGACCTTATGCTTCGTCGGGTGAATGACAGTATTTACGACGCTTTCCAAAGAGTTGACGGTGGTGGAAACTACATTAGCAAAAACATTAAGACCTCGCTGGACCAATACACCAAGAGTGTCCACAACCTGATGGGTTTGGTAACCGGTGCCTTACCAACAGGTAAGAAAGCCGGAGAGGCACTTACCGATGGAAGTTTGTCAGCCATGCGGGGAACCGATGTGAACGGAGCAACTGCCCTGATAAATTCTGCTGCAAAAGGTAATGATGCTACCAAGTGGTGCGCCACGCACATGAATATGAAACTTCCACCAGAACAATTGAATACGCGCAAGGGACGGGAAAGCATGATGAATCTGGTCAGGACCTTATTCGCAAACGGTGGCTATCACATTCAGTTCAATGTGCTGGATACGCAGATGTTGAGAGACGCGCAAAAGCATCCTGAAAACTACCGCGATTTAGTGGTTCGTGTTGCTGGTTTCAGCGCATTCTTTACTCAACTTCATGTGGGGGTACAGAACGAAGTTATTGAACGTACGCTGCAGAGGTGCGAATAAGGCTGAATTTGAGTAAAATTAAGCAAGGCATGGCGATTGTCATGCCTTGCTTTTTTCCAACACAGTTGATTGCAATGGATTAATGAAAACTAACCAATAAGAAATAGTTATGAGTAAAGATACAGGACAAAAACGGGTTGCCATAATGGTTGGCGCCGGTTACATCCCGGGCATAAATGCTGTAGTTGCAGGCGCTGCCCTGGCTGCAAGCAAACTGGGATGGGAACTGGTTGGTATTCGCGACGGATTTGAAGGTATTCTTCATCCTGAAAAATACCCCTATGGCGGATTATTCCCCATCGATCCCCAGATATTAAATATAGATCCAAATACAGGTAGCGTTATTGGCCAGAGTGCCCGTATGGATCCTTTTAATGTTCGAACCATTAATGAATTGGAAATGGTCGAGGAAGTTGATATGTCGGATGAGCTGATTAAAAGTTTAAAGAGAGAAAACATCGATGCCGTTATTTCTATTGTCGGTGCAAGGGGTATCAGCATTTTTTATCAGCTCCATAAAAAAGGACTTAACACTATATGCGTACCCCGTTCTATCGAAAACGATATTGCATCTACCTCTGTATCATTCGGATTTAATACCGCCCTTACATTTACCATTGATATGCTCGACAGGGCACGTTTAGCAGCAAAGTCGGCACAAAAAATTGCTGTAGTCGAAGTACAGGGCGAGGTAGCGGGGTGGATTGCCTTACAGGCAGGTATTGCTGTTGCTGCCGATGCGGTGTTGATTCCCGAAGTTCCAGTTGATTTGAAAGATGTGGCTGACCACTTAAAAAAGAAAATGTCAGGAAAAAAATCATGGGGCTTGGTGGTTGTCGCTCAAGGCGCAAAAATCATCAATCAGAAGAAAAAGGAAGAGAAAGTTTCTACCCTCAAAGCTTCCTTATCTCCCTTGGCAACAGGCGACTCCAACAGCGAGTATGTGATTCAGAAATCAGGGCAGGCAGCACAGGCTGTGGCAGAAGGCTTACAACTGAGAATTGCGGAAGAAACATTCCCGATGGTCATTGGCCCATGGGTAAGAGGAGGTGCACCCTCTGCAGTCGATCGCCAGTTGGGAGTGGCCTATGGTGCCGGAGCTATTCAGGCCCTGAAAGCCGGAAGCAATGGTGTAATGGTGTCATTTGTACCACCTGATGTGAAGTTTGTTCCACTTGCTGAGGCAATCAACAAGGTAAGAACACTACCCGCTGAAAGCATGTTTTTTCAGGTAGCCGATTCATTGGATATTTACGTTGGAAAATAAGGGGGGAAGAATCATGACAAATCAAACAAAAAATATATTGGATATCACAGGAAGAGTGTTGAATATCCAGAGATATTGCAGCCACGACGGCCCGGGAATACGCACAAATGTTTTCATTAAAGGTTGTTCCCTGCGCTGTAAATGGTGTGGCAATCCTGAAAGTATCAGGTTAAAGCCGGAAGTCTCATACGATCCGAAAAAATGTTCAGGGAAAAAGTGCAGTATTTGCCTGAAAGCGCCATTCCCGGAAGGTGCATTCTATTTTGTAGAGGGTGACGATTCACAGGTTAAAGTTAACTGGCAGCTGGCAGCTGGAATTACTGAGGAAATTGCTGCGCTTTGCCCTACCGGTGCGCTCGAAATGTATGGCAAAATCATGACAGTTGGTGAAGTAATGGATATAGTGGAAAAAGATGCTTCTATTTACCGGAGTTCAGGAGGTGGAATGACCATTAGTGGTGGAGAAGTGATGCTCCAACCTGATTTTGCTGCAGCTTTACTGCAGGAAGCCCACAACAGGGGTATGAATACTGCTATTGAAACGGCCTGTAATGCACCCTGGGCAAATCTCGAAAAAGTACTTCCACATGTTGATACAGTGCTTCACGATATTAAACTGATGGATTCGGAACGCCACAAAAAATGGACAGGCGTAGGCAACGAGCGGATTTTGGCCAACTTCAAAAAAGCGTACGAAACTTTTCCTGATATTGATTTTATTGCCCGAACACCACTAATTCCCGGTGTTAATTGCGATGATGAACATGTTCTTGGAGTACTGGAATTCATTAAGCCCCACAAAAACGTGATTGACTATGAGCTGCTACCCTATCACCGTTATGGTCTGGGTAAATATGAATCTCTTGGTGTAGTGTATGAACTCGATGATTACAAAACACCATCAGATGAAGTAGTCGCACACTTTCAGGCTATGATTGATAAGGCTTTTGGACGCGAAGCGGAAGAGAAATAAGCAACTGAGGAAAGGATATAATCTATACAAGCAATGGAAAATTCAACTTTTCGAGCTATAGTCAATGAGAAAAATTGCTTTGGTAATGGCGATTGTATAAAGGTTTGCAAAGTAAAAGCAATTGAAGAGGGGCCAAAGATTTTGCCAATGCAATGTGGTGCAACTGAATTGCTTCCTGGCAAAGCAATTATAGATGGTGAGATTTGTAATGGATGCGGTGATTGCGTTGCGGTGTGCAGTTATCATGCCATTGAAATGATGCCCCCTGCATAAGTTATTTTTATTTAAAGCTGATGGAAGAACCAACATTAAATGCGATTGTGACCCTGCGAAACGAGGTTTCCCCCTGGTTGATGATTCTGCAGGTTGTTCCGGATGGGTGGGAAATACCTGAATATATACCCGGGCACTTTACTGCGTTGGGATTGCCTGGTTCAGCATCCCGTTGTGTGCTGGCCGAACCTGAGATAGTTCCCGCCGATCCTGAAAAACTGATTAAGCGGGTGTACTGTATTGCATCATCTCCTGCTAACCGCGAGTTTTTGGAATTTTATGTTGCATTGGTGCCCGGGTGGTGCACTTTCCCCCCGGCTGTTTAACCTGAAAATAGGTGACCGAATCTGGCTATCTCCAAAGATAAACGGCAAGTTTACCTACAACGATGCCCAGGTACCTGATGGTGCAAATTTGGTTCTGATGGCCACGGGCTCGGGACTGGCACCGTTTATAAGTATGCTGAGTACCTACCTGAGTTCACAGCCTAAACGCCGGGTTGCAATCATTCATGGCGCCCGTCATTCCTGGGATTTGGGATACCGCTCCATTCTGATGGCCATGGAGCACCTTCGCAGCAATGTGACTTACATACCAGTGATAAGCAGGCCTGAGGAGGAACCTGTTCCATGGAAAGGGGCCAAGGGTCATATTCAGGATGTATGGAAGAGCGGGGCCATTGAAAAGGCATGGGGTATCCTAACCCGAATCCGGATAATACCCATGTTTTTATGTGTGGTAGTCCGCAGATGAGCGAATAAATGATACGAAATTCTCGATAAAACGGGATTTAAAGAAGATAAAAAAAACGAACCCGGTCAGGTCCACGTGGAAAAATATTGGCAGTTATAAAAAGTAATAATGGAACAGGTAATGAGCTATACTGATTCTCTTAATATATTCAACTAAATGAAACTAAAAAGAAATGCCGTCCTATTTCTTATTAGCACTCTTAGTACCGTTTCAGCTTTGGCACAGGAAGAACAAAAGCCGGCAGCAGATGATGCTGCAGCGATAGCAAAGAAACTGGCAAATCCTATCGGTGCGTTAATCAGTTTGCCATTTCAGAATAACATGGATTTAGGTATCGGCGATTACAATGGTTCCAGAAATACGCTGAACATCCAGCCGATCATTCCCTTCAGTCTGAATGCTAAATACAGCCTGATTACACGATATATAGTGCCTGTAATCGCTCAATACGACATTACAGGTGAAGGCACACAGCAAACCGGAATCTCTGATGCCCTCGTAAGCGGATGGATATCAAATGCTGTTGTAAAAAATGGATTTGTATGGGGTGTAGGTGCTGCATTTCTGGTTCCAACTGCTACTGATGATTATTTGGGAACCAAAAAATTTGGTGCAGGCCCAACAGTAATTGTTCTGCAACAAAAGAACGGCTGGACTGACGGTAAATTCAGAAACTACACTCAACTGGGAAGCAAATGCCACCACAGCCTATATTAATATTATGGCTGGCGGCCTTACAAAATTTGGCAATCAACTGGTTCAATTACAGGTTGGTCCGCGCATTCAGGTTGCCGCCCCTGAAGGCAGCAAATCACCATTTGGTGTGAGGGCAGCCGCAATTTTTGTATTTCCCAGGAAATAATGAAGATGCAAGAGCTAAAAAGATCGAAACCATAAGTGCTTACTAAAGGTACATTATAATGTTTTCAATAATTTGGAAGAACTAAAAGAAAAATTATGATCAAATCGTTAGGTCACGCTGGTACACACAGGCGTGTTGCAATTAATGTAGGGTCCGGTTTTGTTCCCGGTACAAATGCAGTGGTAATGGGTGCTGCAATTGCGGGGGGAAAATTGGGCTGGGAAATGCTTGGAATAAGGGACGGCTTCGAAGGGCTCTTATTCCCTGATCATTATCCCGAAAGTGGGCTTATCACTCTCAGCCCTGACCTTATAGAGAACCTCGATCCGTCTACGGGTGGTATTCTTGGTCAGGCACCCAGGATCGATCCTTTTCATGCATCTTCTAAAAGTGGAGGAGAAATTGACCTTTCCGATAAAATACTAAAAAGGCTCAAGGAAGAGGACATTGATGCCTTAATTTCCATTGTAAACGGACAAGGGCTTGGCATTATTCAAAAGCTCCATAACAAAGGGCTTCATACGGTATGTATTCCACGCTCCATCGAAAACGACATCGCCACTACTTCCATTTCATTTGGGTTCAACAGTGCACTCAGTGTTACCATCGAAATGCTTAATAAGGCTTATCAGGCAGCCAAATCGGCAAGTAAAATTGCCGTAGTTGAGGTGCCGGGCGAACAGGCCGGATGGATTGCACTTCAGGCAGGAATTGCCGTTCGTGCTGATGCTGTTTTGATGCCTGAGATTCCCTGTGATATTAAAAATCTGGCAAAGAGATTAAAAGACAAAATCTCAATCCGCAGACCTTATGGTTTGGTAATGGTCGCCGAAGGGGCAAAACTTGCCGTGACTCCCCGAAAACCGGGGCGGCCAATCGAGTGGAAATCCACCTGAAACAATGGGCCGGGCAGGTAGCAGTAACTGTTGCATACAGACTTCAAAAACTGTTAACCAGTCGAAACCTACCCCCTGGTAATTGGTTCCTGGGCCAGGGGTGGAAATCCCACTGCAACTGACCATCAGTTGGGAATGGCATACGGCGCCGGTTCTATTCAGGTTTTGAAAGCCGGACAAAACGGAGTGATGGTCTCTTTTATGCCACCCGACATCAGGTTCGTGCCACTTAAGGATGCTGTTGACAAAGTAAGAACCGTACCTGCAGACAGCGAATTTATGAGAATCGCACAGTCACTGGGCATTTATTTAGGCCAAGGATTATAATTAGGAAAATTATAAAACCATTTGAAAACGACCAATAATGAGCAATATAAAAATATCCGAAGATATATACGAAAAACTGGCCGATGCGCTTAATGCACTCCCTGCTGGATTTACAAGAACACCTTCCAAATCCGAAATAAAACTGATTAAACTGGTTTTCTCACCCGAAGAAGCACTGGTTGCCAGCACACTGAGCCGTGAGCTTGAAACTGCCGCGGAAATAGCAGTACGTGTGGGTATCCCAGAGGAAAAAGTAACCATATTACTCGAAAGCATGATACCAAGGCGTATGGTCAAAGCCGACACTCTGGCCCTTGAAACCGGTGTAAAAGGACTTGGAAAAGTGGAAGCTAAACCTGGTGAATCAAAAGAAGTTAAAGTGAAGAAGTACCGGCTGTTCCCTTTTCTGGTTGGCTGGTACGAATCATATCTGCAGGAGTAAACCGGAAAGTGCAGAATTTGCTCAGATATTTGAACAATATGTAATTGAAGGCGGTGGTGAGAAAATATTTGCTCCAAGGCCCGGTCCCCAGGGTGTTATCCCAATTCGCGGTTCGCTCAAACCTGAATGGCTTAAAAAGGAACCCCATAACGACATTGATGCGCACTTCCAGCGACATGAGCGTTTCCTTGTGATAGATTGTGTATGTAAAAAGGAGAAAGCTGCCCTGCATGGCCATAGTTGCGAATTGCCTAATAAGCGTTGTGGTTTTGTTGGCCTTCCGCCACAAACACCACTCTCGGAGAATGTGCTTACCAGGGAAGAGGCCTTCAAGCGATGGGCTGAACTTGATGCTATGGGCACAATGGTAATTGAAGGTTTTTATGGATTCACTATGGGAGCGGAAGAACCTCAGTTTGTTGGTGGTTGTCATTGCTGCGGATGCTGTTGTACTATATTGCAAGGGGGACGAATGGGCAAACTGACAGAAACAGTCGAACGGTCGAACTACCGTGTTGTAAAAGATTACGACAAGTGCACCAACTGCGGAGAATGCATCAGACGTTGCCAGTTTTTTGCTCATAAATGGAAAAAGACCGAAGACGGCCGGATGTCGGTATATAACAGGGACAAATGTGTGGGATGTGGAGCATGTGGATTGGGATGTCCTTCTGGAGCGCTTCACCTCGAGCCGGTTTCGGAAGAGGAATGGGTTCAGGTACCATCGAGTTTCATTGGATGGGAGGAGGCACGAATTCGAAATATGGGTAAGGTTAACTAAGAAATCATTTTTATTAAGCCGAATGCAGATGGATGAACCAATATTAAATGCGATCGTAACCCTTCGCAATGAAGTTTCGCCCTGGCTAATGATCCTGCAGGTGGTGCCCGATGGTTGGGAACTCCCCGACTATACAGCCGGACAATTTACCTCTCTGGGCCTGCCTGGTTCAGCTTCTCGTTACCACCAGGCCGAGCCTGAAAATTCACCTCCCGATCCGGGCAAGTTGATTAAGCGTATCTACTGCATCGCTTCGTCACCGGTGAACCGCGAATATATGGAATTCTACATAGCACTGGTGCCGGGGGGGGCGCTCTCTCCGCGGCTTTTCGATCTGAAGATTGGTGACCGCGTCTGGCTTTCACCAAAGATAGGGGGCAAATTTACCTACGACGATTCGAAAGTGCAGGAGGGAGCAAATCTGGTGCTTATTGCCACAGGCTCTGGGCTTGCACCGTTTATCAGTATGCTGAGCACTTACCTGAGCTCACAACCCAAACGAAAGGTTGCCATCATCCATGGTGCGCGGCACTCATGGGATTTGGGTTACCGTTCCATCCTGATGACCATGCAGCACCTGCGCCCCAATGTAACTTACATACCGGTTATAAGTCAACCCGATAAAGAATATGCACCATGGAAGGGGGCCACCGGTTATGTGCAGGATGTTTGGAAGAGTGGGGCCCTCCAAACGGCCTGGGGTACTCAACCCAATCCGGAAAATACCCACGTTTTTATGTGTGGTAGTCCGCAAATGAGCGAAGAAATGATACGTATACTGACCCGGGAGGGATTTAAAGAAGATACCAAAAGCGAACCCGGTCAGGTCCACGTGGAAAAATACTGGCAATTATAATCTGAAAAGAAGCTGTGGTGGATGAGCATACCCAAGAAGCCTGGAAAACTGGATGGCGAAGCGATAATCGAGCCGGCCGGAGCAAATATCTGCTATGATTCTGCGCTCTGCCAATGGATTTCCACACGTCCGGACCGAAATGAGTGCGATGGTTGGTTAGTTATGTCCCTTCTCCTGTCCTCCGAGGTCGACCGGAACCTGGTTTCTGGACAAAGTCATTTGGTGTTCTAACAGCTCTATTGACCTTAGAAGAACTGACAGATTTTTGAAGCCGCTATTGAAACCATCTCATCATAATCACGATACTTTCTGTTCTTGTTTTGGTAACTATTTTTTAATTTGGAAAATACATGATGTACTTAAAAAAGAATTGAGAAAATGAAAGTTAATTGCTTCCAGCTTACTAACGGACCCCAACTGGATTCGTGTGACTATTCCTTCGCCATAGATGCGGTAAAAAAGAAAAATGCAAAGATATGGATTGATGTCCTGGACGCTGGTGACAGTGAAATTGAATCAATCCTGGACGAAATCAATGTACAGGGAATCGTCAGGCGCTTTTGCCTGGAATCACGCGATCATCCTGGATTTTATCCGATGAAACCCCTGGCGTTGATGGTTATACCGGTTCAGATGGAAGAACAGGAAGCCAATATCCTGGATTACCTTGCACTTCTGATCAGCTCCGAT
>CAVTME010000003.1:0-292055 GCA_963735755.1 uncultured Bacteroidota bacterium
TTCTGCCTCCTTATTGATCACTCCCAAGGAGTTTCAGGCTGTCGACACCATGAATCATGTGAACAAAGGAAGCCAGGTATTTTACTTTGTTGGATTGCAAATGACCGATCATGTGCCAGCGGATATCATCAGGCAATCGTTCCTGTTTGGCTGCCAGGTCCTGTACCTTGTTTTCACCAAAATCACGTTGGCCGGCCCTGTATGCATCCAGAATCATCTCATCCGGTTTGGTCTTTGAGACTGCCACCAGTGTAACTGTCCGGGTATCTGTTCTTTGAGCGTATGAAGATTCTCAACAATTCCCATACCCGAAGATACATTTAATCCAGGGAATGAATCACCAGTCCGCTGCGCAGTTTCGGTTCAAACCAGGTGGTTTTTGGTGGCATGATCATCCCATTATCGGCAATATCCATCAGTTGTTTCATGGTGACCGGATAGAGTGCAAAAGCAACAGCCATCTCACCACTGTCCACCCTCTGACTCAACTCTTTCAGTCCCCTGATACCGCCCACAAAATCAATGCGTTTTGATTTTCTCAGATCGGTAATATTTAGCAGCGGTCCCAGCACCTGTTCAGAAAGAACTGTCACATCCAGACAGCCAATGGGATCCTCATCATTATAGGTGCCCGGCCTGGCCGTTAGGGAATACCACTTTCCTTCCAGGTACATGCTGAAATTGATGAAGCTGTATCTGGTTTGAAGATTTCTGCTCCCTTTCTCTTCCACCACAAATCCTTCCTCCAGTTCTTCCAGGAATTCTTCAGGTGAAAGACCATTCAGGTCCTTTACTACCCGGTTGTAATCGATGATGGTTAGCTGGGAAGCCGGAAAATGAACTGCCAGGAAGAAGTTATACTCTTCATCCCCCTTGTGATCTGGATTGTGCTCTTCTTCGCTCCTGTCCCACCAGGGCAGCTGCAGCAGTCCGGTGGTGGCCGTCGGCCACATAGGTATACTGGATCTCCTCTTCGAAGATTTCAATGATCCGGTTGATATCATCCTGTCATATGATCACCCAAAAATGATGTCCCACACCATCAGCGGTGGTAAAATCATATTCTGCTTCACCTGCAACCACCTTCTCCACAATGGCATCCAATTCATCGTGATCAGGATAGGCAAAAAAAACCGGTTCTGCATTGAAATTGGTTACCCGGATGTGGTTCATCCTGTCCTCCTCCTTATCGGGCCTGGTCAGTTCATGTTTCTTAATCACATCGTTCAGATAATCATCCACTGCGGCACACCCCACAATCCCATACTGGGTCTTTCCAAACATGGTTTGCCCATATACATAGAGCAATTCGCTGTCTGATCCTGAACAAAATATCCTTCAGCGATGAGTCTTTCCAGGTTTTCCTTTCCCTTTGTTATACACTGCATCCGAATGAAGATCTATATCTTCAGGAAGGTCCACTTCAGGTTTCACCACATGCAGAAAAGACCATGGATTGCCCTTAACCTCTTCCCTGGCTTCACTGGAATTCAATACATCATAAGGTCTGGAAGCCACTTCGTTCACATTCTCTTTCCCGGGTCTGAATCCCCTGAACGCATGTAATTGTGCCATTGATTAATTGACTTTAAAGGTTGTGTCTCCCTTTTCAAGGAAATTGACGATTTGACGTGGCAGCTGCAACACCTGCATTCATATTGGCTTCGGCAGTCTGCGCTCCCATTTTCTTGGGTGTGAAGAAAATGCGGTCCGCATATTGCTCCTCAAGTTCTTCTCTGCAATCTGGAGCGATGTCTGAAAGGTACCTGAAATCTTCCCTCTCCCGGAACATCTTTTTCAGTCCAGCTTCATCGATCACCTCTTTGCGGGCAGTATTAACCAGGGTTGCCCCTTCGGGCATAAGATTCAATAAATCAAAGTTG
Source organism: uncultured Bacteroidota bacterium (assembly GCA_963735755.1). Taxonomy (GTDB): domain Bacteria; phylum Bacteroidota; class Bacteroidia; order Bacteroidales. The sequence goes on from CAVTME010000003.1 coordinate 1,884, forward strand.
ACAGAACCCCTGGTTTCCGCATTGGCTGGAATATGCAGTGAAATATATTCACATTTGCTGTAAAGGTCCTCCACACTCTCTCGCAATCACCACACCATCATTTTTAATGATCACAGGATCAATATAAGGATCAAAGGCATACACCTTCATTCCAAATCCTTTGGCAATCATCCCTACAATCCTGCCCACATATCCATAGGCATGGATCCCAGTTTCTTCCCCCTCAATTCTGTTCCTGCAGCAGGAGTAAGCCTGTTCCGGTTCATAAATACCATCATCCCCAGAGCAAGTTCAGCCACTGCATTGGAATTCTGTCCGGGTGTATTCATCACAACCACACCCTTTTCTGTGGCTGCCTCCAGGTCCACATTGTCGTACCCGGCACCGGCCCTTACAACAATTTTCAGTTTCTTGGCTGCTTCAATGACTTCCCTGTCCACATTATCACTGCGAATGATCAGTGCATCCACATCAGCCACTGCATCTACCAGATCAGACTGATCGGGATACTTTGCCAGCACCTCAACCTCATATCCTGCTTCCTTGAAATACACCCTTCACTTCTTCCACTGCTTCGGCAGAGAAAGGCTTCACTGTTGCTATTAATACTTTTGCCATGGTTATCTGGATATTTATATGGATTAAAACTCTTTTCAAAATCTTTCATGGTATCGATCAATGCCTCCACCGAAGAACGGGGCATGGCATTATAGATGGAAGCCCTGAATCCACCCACAGACCTGTGTCCTTTGATTCCTGACATTCCCCTTGCCGGTGGCAAAGGCCAGGAAATCTGCCTCCTTCTCCTTATACTCCTCCTTCATCACGAAAGTGACATTCATGATGGAGCGGTCTTCCACATTCTCAATGTTGGAGGTAAATAGTGGAGTTTCTTTCAATCTCATCATACAGAATGGCTGCTTTCTCCACATTCAGTTTGTACATGGCTGCAACTCCTCCCTGCTCTTTATACCAGCGCAGGGTATGCATGGCTGCATAAATGGCACACACAGGAGGTGTATTGAACATGGATCCTTTATCAATATGGGTTCTGTAATCGAGCATGGTGGGAATGGCCCTGTCCACCTTTCCCAGGATATCATCTTTTACGATGACAAAAGTAACACCGGATGGAGCCAGGTTTTTCTGGGCCCCTCCATAAATAATGGCATATTTTGATACATCCATGGGCCGGCTGAAAATATCGGAAGACATATCAGCCACCAGGTTCACTGGAACATCCATGTCCTCCTTAATCTCGGTTCCGTAGATGGTATTATTGGTGGTAATATGAAAATAATCGGCATCACCGGGAATGGTATAATCCCTGGGAATATAGGAATAGGTGGTATCCTTTGAGGAAGCCACCACATCCACCTCTCCAAACAGTTTTGCTTCCTTTATGGCCTTATTGGCCCAGGATCCTGTATCCAGGTAGGCAGCCTTGGTTCTCAGCAGGTTATAAGGTACCATGCAAAACTGCATACTGGCTCCTCCCTGAAGCAGCAGCACACTGTAGCCTGAAGGAATATCCAGCAACTCCACAAACAATTGCTGGGTTTCATCCATGATGGCCATGAATTCTTTGCTCCGGTGGGAGATCTCCATGACTGAAAGTCCCGAATTGATCCAGGTCCAGAATGCCATCTGCGGTATGCTTGATGGTATAGGGTGAAAGGATGGATGGGCCTGCTGAAAAGTTATGTTTTTTCATATCATTGTTAAGATTAGTAATTGGTAATTGTGAAAGTAAATTCAGGCAATTGTTATTTCAATAACAGATAAAATTACATTTAATACAATTGTAACCAAGCATTGTGAATAACTTCAGTGAATAATGTCAAAGCATACCAGGTGATTTCCTTTCAAGTACAGGGATCAGATCGGTCAGGTCAAATTCATGGCAATAGCCGATCACATCATCCAGGTTGTTCTTTCTTCAAACGGTGTCGCTGAGCCACCTTCTCAATATATCCCATCATGTCATTCCTGGCAGCATCATACAGGTCCATGGCACCCAGGGTGGCATCACAAATGGTATAAAACCTGTCATCCTCCAGAACCAATTCGGCCAGAGCTCCTGCAAAAAGGGTATCCTCCAGGTTAAACTTGTTCTTCCAACCGGCACAAAGCACCAGCAGGTCCTTTCTCTCTTCCTGATATGTCTGCAAGGGCGGATATATTCAGGTATGCCCCGATAAGTACCTGGCTGCCCTGGAAGCAAGCTGGATGGCATTGGTCCCATTGGTGGTACTGTATACAATCTGTTTTCCCCTGACCCTTTCCGGGGTAAAATTGTAAGGAGAATTACCAAAATCGGCAAAATCCCTGACAATCCCATCCCGTTCTGCAGCCACCATATAACCCTTTTCCTTATAAGCTTTTGCCTCCTCCAGGGTTCCCACAGGAATGATCCTTTCCACCCCGTTCATAAAAGCAGTAACAATGGCCGAACTGGCCCTCAGGATATCAGTCACCACTACAATGGCATCCTGATTCTCATAATAAGGAAACAGGGCCGGTGAATAACACACCTCAATCTTCAGCTTCTCCATGTCTTTCAGTTTAAACGCGGGCTTTATAAAAAGGTGGTTTTACCACTACTGCAGGGATCTGCTTATTCCTGATCCCAATTCGAATATCCGTGTCCTTTGGAGCATGTTGCGCTTCCACATAACCCATTCCGATCCCTTTATTCAGCATGGGTGACATGGTTCCGGAAGTGACTTCACCGATGGTATTCCCTCCATATCAAGGATGGGATAATGCTGCCTTGGAATACCTCTCTTCCAGCAATTCAAAACCCACCAGTCGTTTTGTCAAGTCCATTGGTTCTTTTGATGTTCCAGGGCGGGGCGGTTGATGAAGTTATTTCCCTCAGTAAATTTGGTGATCCAGCCCAATCCTGCTTCAAGGGGAGAAGTGGTATCATCGATATCATTTCCATAGAGACAGAATCCCATCTCCAGCCTCAGAGTATCCCTGGCTGCCAGTCCGGCAGGCTCCAGACCCATTTCATTTCCTGCTTCAAATAGTCTTATCCCAAACCTGAATCCCATCCTCATTATACATATAAAGTTCAAATCCTCCGGCACCGGTATATCCCGAATTACTGATGATCACATCCTCCACTCCTGCCATTTCACCGGTAACAAAATGATAATAAGGAATTGTCGAAAGATCGATGGGGGTAAGTTTTTGCAGCAAAGCCTTGCGCATTGGGACCCTGAACTGCCAGCTGTGAAATCCGATCGGAAGCATTTTCAACCTCAGCACCCTTCATTGTTATGTTCTAGGATCCAGTTGATAATCCTTTTCCACATTGGATGCATTGACCACCAGCAGGTATTTTTCATCCTCATAACAGTAAACCAGCAGATCATCCACAATCCCTCCCTTGTCGTTGGGGAAACAGGTATATTGAATTCTTCCCGGGATCAAGCTTGCTGCAGATCGTTGGAGGTGAGTCGCTGGACCAGGTCAAAGGCCTCGGGACCTTTGATCCAGATTTCACCCATATGGGATACATCGAATACTCCCACATTTTCTCTTACATTCATATGTTCCTGCCGGACACCTGCATATTCCACTGGCATTTCAAATCCAGCGAAGGGAACCATTTTCGCACCCATTTGCAAGGTGATAATTATAAAAAACTGTTTTTTTCACTTAAATGAGATTAGAATTTGACGGATATTATCCGACAAAAGTAATACTTTCCAACAGGAAAGAAATTGTTAAATAACAGGGTTCTACTTGGAGAGTACCTCAAACTCCACACGCCGGTTCTGTTCCCTTCCTTCAGCTGTGTATTGGGCGCAACAGGCTGAGTATCAGCATAACCTTCAGACACCAGCATTCCTTCTGAAATACCCCTGTCTACCAGATAATCCACCACCGCTTTGGCCCTGTCCCTGGACAGCTTCTGGTTAATCCGCAGCGATCCGGTATTATCCGTATGTCCTGATATTTCCAGCTTCATGGTGGGATTGTTCTCAAGGAACCTGAACACCTGGTCAAGTGCATCAAAAGATTCAGGCCTGAGAACAGCTTTGCCTGTTTCAAAATAGATATTGTCCAGCACCACCTTGGTCCCTACTTCCACCTTCCTCAGGTAGAAATTCTGACAACTCTTCTCATCAGTGGATGCCTGAAAGATCGAGAATATCAAGGAAATAGAGATAGCCGGTAGCATTAATCTCCACCCCATATATTTTGGCTTCGGGCAACCTGGCAGTATAGTTCCCCGAGGTTATCTGAAATCACAAAGGCATCTCACTCACCGGTGTCCGGATCAATAAATGCCAGCTTGGCCATAATGGGATCAACTCCTCCAATGGTATCCAGTACCTGCCCTGTTACCACAATGGAGGTATCCAGCATCAATGGGTTCTGGTCGGGTCAAAAATCCTGTTTTTCCTGGACCCGGTCCGGCAACAAGTTGATCCATGAGTCAGGTAATCAATTCCTTTTCAGAACCAAGGTAGATTACCTTATAGATATCCTTGGCTCCCATGCCTCCTTCCCTGATGGCAGAATAGTATCCGGAATACCCCGATTTATCAGTGATATAGAACACTTCATCGTCGGGAGTATTGATCGGATAACCCAGGTTCTCGGGCGGTACCCATCCCCCCTTCTCCTGTCGTCTGAACGGAAAATATCATATCCGCCCATGCTATTATGCCCCTGTGATGCAAAATAGAGGTACTTGCCATCAGCAGTAATAAATACACCTTCTTCGTCATATACCGTATTGATATCCTCCCAGATTCCGTGGCTTTGCCCCACTTTCCCTTTGTGTCCATCCTGGAAAACAGGATATCTTTACCTCCTTGGTAAGCTCTTTGTTCCTGGAAACATAAATAAAGTTCCTGGCCATCAGGTGAAAAGCAGGCGGAAGTCTCCCCCTCTTTACTGGTCAGTTTTCCTGTTATACTTTTGGGACGTGACCACTTTCCTTTTCCGGCTTGATAGGAGGTGACCTGTATATCCCCTCCATCAACATGTCCCCTGTAAACAAAAAGCTTGTTTCCATCCGGTGAGACACCTACAAGTGCATCATTGTTTTGCGATATTGAAAGGCTTACGCCAACCTGACTGCCTCCTTCAAATCCATTTCTGATGTACTTGAACTGTAAATATCCTCATTGAATTTATTGTCAATCGTATTCCGTTTCGACTTTTTCAATGGGTCTGCGTAGAAGTAAAGAAGAGGGCTGTATCACCAAAAGCAAATATCGGATTATAATCATCATACCTTGAATTGACCGCTTCGCCCAGGTTCTGTATAATCACCCTGACGGGTTCCTGTGAAAGTTCTCTTCCATTCTGACATTCAGTCAGTCGCTTGGTCAGCACCGATAGCCAATCAATTCATCTTCCTTCCAGTTTCTCCCTATGTGCATTGTACTGCTCAATAGCATTGTCAAACTCCAGTACCAGCTGATAGGCCTCTCCCAGCAGCAGATGGATATCGCTACTTACCTCAGGATCGGCGGATAAGCCTTGAGAAGATAATTAATGGCTTCATACTTATTGTCTGTATAGAGATAACAGACACCCAGCTTGTAATTGAGGGCGGCATGTTCCGGATTGTATTGCTGAGCAAAGAGATAATGATCCCTGGCCAGATCAAAAGTGCCTTTTCCCTCTCTGAAAATTTATCCCCATTCTTCATGCTTTTCCAGGCCTCTTTAAACCTGTCTATCCCTGTCTTAAAATCCTTCTGCTTATCTTCACATCTTCCTGGGCCAGAGAAGCCATGCCAGGAGGAACAATGATGAACCGTATGAATCCATCTTCTTGCCATATGTCTTTAAGTCATTGCATTCTTTTAAATATTCATCGGCTTCTTCCGCACCCAGTTCTTTAGCCTGGTTCCAATCCGCGCATGCCCCGTCCAGATCACCCGTAATTCACGGATCAATCCCCTGTTCAGATAGAGCATGCATCTTCGGGATACTCTTCAATGGCCCCATCCAACAAACTCAGGGCAGGCTCCAGCTGACCCTGCCTGGCAAGCAGGGAGGCCTTGTTCAGATTGGCATTGCAAATTGATCACTATGGTAATGGCTGCATCGAAATCTGAAGGGCACCCTCCGTATCTCCCATAAAATAAGTGTGCATATCCTCTGTTGTTCAAGGCAATAAACAATTCCGGATCCAGTTCAAGTGCTTTGGTATAATCCTCAATGGCTCCTTATAATCACCCAGCATGATCTTCACTGATCCCATATTATTATAGGCCAATGCAAAGTCGCTTGGTAGTCAATGGCTGTTCTGATAGTCAAAATGTGAACCCTGCAGATCACCCATTCTTCGTTTAATCCCAGCCCGTTCATGATAGGCGAGTGCAAAATCCACTTTCTAAGTCAATGGCTTCATTGAAATCATTCAGGCCTTCACATCCATGCCATCTCTGATACTGGTAATCCCCTGAAATAATATGCCCAGGGATCTGTAAACCCATGGGAAATTGCCTGGTCAAACAATCCGGCATCAGTCCGGTGGAATCTCATCCATAAAGAATATATCCTTTATAAAAATACGCTTCTCCCATGCCAGGATCTAACCGAAGGCCAGGTCAAGGTCTTCATGGCATCCTTCATAGGCACCCCATTCAATAAAAATTCTCCCCTGTTGCAGGTAGCCAGGCGCAAAGGTGCTATCCAGTTCTATACATTCGGTTGAATTTGACGCTTGCCAGCTCATACTCCTCCTGGTGAATGTGGCAATCCCTTCATTAAAAGCCTTATCGCGAAGTCTTTTCTCTGTAAAGGACAGCTGGCCAATGACCTTGGAATGAGCCATAAAATCCGGCAAGAATGTAACAACAAATCTTTTCATCTTGCTTCCAGCTGGAATAAAAATTCTGAATGGGTTTTATTTCTAAAAATAAAATAAATAATTTTAGTGATCTAAAGAAGTTTTCAACCTAGCATAAGGACCACCATGATAGCAGACCTGAATTACCTTAAGACCATGTCAGGCGGTGACTCCAAATTCATTCACGAGATGATTGAGCTATTTCGCGAACAAATAGAGGAGTATAAGGCGCTTATGCCCGAATTGCTTCGAAAGAAGGATTATGAAAACCTTTCAAAGTGGCGCACAAGGCCAAGTCGTCCGTAGCAGTCATGGGCATGACCGAGGTAGCTGAACTTCTTGAAAGAACTTCGAGATACTGGCCCAGGGAGGACAGGAGGTGGATCGGTATAAATCCATGATCGATGAATTTCTGGAACAAAGCCGGCTGGCTCTCAAAGAGTTGGAAAATGAAAACTATTAACAGCGCCAGTATGCTTGAAACTAAGAATATCAATGACATCATGGTTGTGAAGCTAAAAGACACCAAACGACTGAATGCCTGATTACAGAGCCTGTGAAAGAGAGCTTGTTGGAGTTCTTTAACAAACCCAATGCAAACCTGGTATTTGATCTGAAAGGGATCACATTCATTGACAGTTCTGGTTTCGGGGTGTTTCTCTCAGCCATGAAAGCTGCCAATAACAACTATGGTCAGTTCAAAATCTGCAAGGTGGATGAAGATGTGATGGAATTGTTCAAATTGCTTCAGTTGCATCATGTATTTGAAATTTATGATACACTTGATTCCTGTCTGAAGAGCTTCAATCAATAAAATTTCTTACTTTTGTCAATCAAATTAAATCAATAGATATGCAAAGATTATTTTCTTGATTTCAATTGCATTCCTGGTAGTTTCGTGCAACCAGAAGCAAAGAACGAAGCAGCTGATTCACAGAAGTTGAACAGGAAAATTGTATCAGCCACCATTCAGGAGCTGCTGGCCCAGCCTGCAGACTATGATGGCAAAGAAGTGGCTGTTTCCGGCATGGTTACACATGTGTGCCGTCACGGGGGACAAAAGTGTTTTATCGTTGCAGAAGATGGCGAAACCCAGATCAGGATCGTTCCTGGAGGAGACATCGATGAATTTAAAATCGATCTGGAAGGCTCCACTGTGGCTTTTAAAGGTGTATTCAGAGTTCTGAATGCCGTAGCAACTGAAGAGCTTGTGGAGGATCATGAATCCAAGGAGCATCATGCCGTGGAAATGCGCACAGCGAAGCTGAAAAAGCCGATTACTTCGTTGAAGCGGTAGACTTCAAAGAGGTCACCCAGTAAGATTCCATGAATTGGCGAAAGTGGAACCGGTGGGTACACCGGGAACTGGGATTCCTGTTTTTTGGAATGACCATAGTATATGGTATCTCCGGCATCGCTCTGAACCATCATGTGGCCCGACATTGGAATCCGGGCATAATTTCCCGATCTGCACCCTATACAATACCCAGATCCACTCCAAAAAGATCAGGTCGACCGAAAGACCATTGAAAAGGTCCTGGAAATCACCGGAGAAAGAAGAAATTACAAACAATACTATTTCCCCAACGAGGAATATCTGATGATATATCTGAAGGGAGGTCATATCATCATGTGAACTGCCCACCGGGAAAATTCAAGTCACCAAGGTCCGGAACCGGCCTGTTTTTAGCGAAATAAATTACCTTCATTACAACAAACCTAAAAAACTGTGGACCTGGTTTTCAGATCTTTATGCCTCTGGCTCTGATCCTGATGGCCATATCCGGATTGTTCATGGTAAAAGGCAGAAAAGGTATAAGCGGAAGAGGAGGCATCTCACCATCATCGGAATCCTGATTCCTCTTCTGTTTCTGGTCATCTATCTCTGGCTATAGAGCTTGAACTCACCTCTCCTGTGGTTCAAAGCAGCGATGAAAACTAGTTATTTTAATAATTATTTCGGATATTGTTGCGTAATAATACCCTGAGATGAGTGAAGAGATCCTGAAGGCATTGATGCAATTTTTGCCATCATTTCCCGCCCCGAAAGCGATGCAGCAGAACGAAGGCAGGTGGTTGAATCCTTTCTCAACAGACAGCTTAACCAGGAATTGGTTGCCGTTTACCTGGATGTGTTTGATGAGTATTTCGCCAGGTCATGGAAGAGGATGCCAAAGTCACTAAGAAGGAGAGGCTGCTCTCCAGGCGTCGGTAAGGGTGCTTAAGATATGCACCGTCATCAATGAAGAACTTGCTCAGCCCCAGAAAATTGTAGTCCTGTTCCAGTTGCTTGAATTCATCAAATCGGAAACGGCTAAGGTGCCACCGACCAGGAGATGGAATTCATCTCAACCGCGGCCGATACCTTCAATATTCCAGAAGAAGATTATACGTTGATCAGAAGTTTTGTCCTTTCCGATGGAGAGCTGGAGGAACCCAGGGTGAATACCTGGTGGTGGACAGCAACAAGGAGAACCAAAAAAGACTCGCAACAAACATATATACAGGGAAGACCTGGTGGGACAGATTCGCTTCGTCCATATCCAGTCGGACAACCTGTATTTCGTGAAATATGTGGGCCTGGCTGAACTCTATATGAACGGACAGTTACTGGCGCCGTATAAAACTTATCCCCTGACTACGGGTTCCTCCTTGCGAAACCAGCAAATAGCCCCGGTCTATTACAGCGATGTGGTATCTCTTTTTGTGGGCGATCTGGTCAAATCCAGAATAGTATTTGAGGCCAATCATATCACCTACCAGTTTAAGAACGGAGCTATTGGTTTACACGATGTGGGATTTACCGACCAATCGGGTCGTCTGGTGGGTATTATGGGGGCCAGTGGTGCCGGAAAATCCACCTTGCTGAATGTACTGAATGGAGCCAGTGCTCCGACTAAAGGACAGGTGCTTATCAATGGAATCGATATTCACAGCGATGATCCCAGCATAGAGGGAATCATCGGTTTTGTCTCCCAGGATGACTTGCTGATCGAAGAGTTATCGGTATATCAGAACCTATACTACAATGCGAAACTCTGTTTTGACAACTACACTGAGGAGCAACTGGTGGAGACAGTACATCGGGTACTTAAAAACCTGGGGCTCTTTGAGATCAGGGACATACAGGTAGGATCGCCCCTGAATAAAAAGATCAGCGGAGGACAGAGGAAAAGGCTGAATATTGCCCTTGAACTGATCCGTGAGCCTGCCGTCCTGTTTCTGGATGAACCCACCTCAGGACTGTCGAGCCGCGACAGCGAAAATATCCTGGACCTCCTCAAGGAACTTACTTTCAAGGGCAAACTGGTATTTGTGGTGATCCACCAGCCGTCTTCAGACATATTCAAAATGTTTGACAGGCTGCTCATCCTTGATACGGGTGGTTTTCTGATTTACAATGGCAATCCCATCGACTCCATCGAGTATTTCAAATCCAAAGTACAGGCGGCTGACTGGAATGAGAGTGAGTGTCCCACCTGTGGAAATGTGAATCCTGAGCCTTGCTCAGGATTCACATTTCCGCAGGTGGGGCATTCACTTTCATTCCAGTCGGCCGCCTGTACCTTTGACTTGAAATACTCGATGGAGTCGATGGGATTCCCATTGTATATCAGGAAACCTCCCGTATCCAGGATCAGCAGCCTGTCAAACATTTTGAATATATCCGATGAGGGCTGGTGGATCACAACAAATACCAGTTTGCCCTTGAAAGTAAGTTCCTTCAGTAGGTCCAGGATATTTTCACTGTCACGACTCGAGAGTCCTGAGGTAGGTTCATCCAGGAAGAGGACTGCCGGTTCACGGATCAGTTCAAGCGCAATATTCAGCCTTTTTCGCTGTCCGCCGCTGATCTTTTTATTCAGCGGAGAGCCAACCTGTATATCCTTGATCTCAAACAGGCCGAGGTTCTTCAAAACACGATGTACTGTTTCAACCAGCTGCTCTTCACTGTAATTGTCAAAGCAGAGCTTTGCATTGTAGTACAGATTCTGATAGACCGATGAGTTCCTCAATCAGCAGGTCATCCTGGGAGACAAAACCAATGATTCCTTCTACGCAGGATCATCACTGTGAATGTCGATACCATTGATCAGCACTTTGCCTGTTGTAGGTTCACTGAACCATTCAGTACATTCAGCAGGGTGGATTTCCCGGCGCCGCTGGCCCCCATGATGCCCACCAGACGACCCGATTGTTCGGTGAAATCCCACATCATGCAGCCCAATCGCTCCATTTGGAAACTGGTAAGTCGATATGATTGGCTTCGAATACGATCTTGGATTTCACCCTGTCCCCTACAAAGGAATACAATATCGCTGTAGTAGATCGGTTTGATCTGCTGGTTCCGGATGGAAGAGCCGGTATTGAGGGGATAGGTTTTAACGGGGTTCCAGGAGTTGTCCGTTCATATAGAGCTCAGCCTGTCCTATATACTTCACAAAATACAGATTGGTGGAGTGAATATGGATGACGCGGATCTGTCCCACCAGATTTTCCCTGTATATATGCTTTGCTCTGTACGTCCTTGGTGTCTTCCTTGTGCTGTCCACCACCAGGTATCAGGGATTGTCATCCAGCTCTTTATCAGAAAGCACAAAACTTCTGATTAAGCTGTAATCTTCATCTGGAATGTTGAAGGTGTCGGCCACCGATGCAATAAATTCCATCTCCTGGTCGGTGGCCGCCTTGTCTCGGATTTAATAAATTCAAGCAACTGGAAAAGGACGATAATCTTCTGGGGTTGTGCCAGTTCCTCGTTGATCTCTGTACATATCTTAAGGACGCGAACCGAACGCTTGGCCAGCAATCGCTCTTTCTTGGCCACTTTGGCATCCTCTTCCATGACCTGGTGAAAAAATCCATCAAACACATCCAGGTAAACAGCCACCAGTTCCTGGTTCAGCTGCCTGGTCAGAAAGGATTCAACAACAAATCTTCTTTCAGCAGCATTGCTCTCGGGGCGTGAAATAATGGCAAAAAGTTGCATCAAAGCCTTCAAGATCTCTTCGCTCATGTTATCCGGTTTTAGATCAACAATATCCGAAGATAATAAATTAATGAATAGTTTGCTATTCCCTTGATAACAGGAGAGGGGAATGATCAGGGCTCTATATCCAGAGGTAGATTACAAGAAACAACAGGGGGACTAGGATTCCCACGGCAAGCAAAATACCACCTGTTCCTGTGATGCCCTTTTTTCCCCGCACCATGAGCAAGCCTGAGATGGCCAGCAGGATCAGGGAGAGTGCAAACAGGTCGGAGAACCAGGTCCACAGTTTTTTAGGTTTGTTGTAGTGAAGATAGTTCACTTCACGAAAGAGGGGCCGGGCCCTGACTTTGGTTACACTGATGTTCCCGGTGGGAAGTTCCATCATGATATGACCTCCCCTGAGATAGATCATTAGATATTGCTGACTGGGGAAGTAATATTGCTTGAAGTTTCTCCTTTCACCGGTGAGTTCAAGCACCTCTTCTACAATCTCACGGTCCACTGAATCTTTTAGCAAAGGGCCTGGATATTGATGGGATTCAGATCGTGAGATGATACCCGGATCCCAATGACGAGCCACTCCGTGGTTAAGCGCAATTCCTGAAACTCCATACACCAGCGCCATTCCGAAAAACAGGAATCCCATTTCCCGATGTAGCCACCGGTTCCACTTTCTCCAATTCATGTATGCTACTGGGTAATCTCCTTGAAATCAACAACTTCAATAAACATATCGGCTTTCTCAGCTTCGCTATGCGCCATTTCTATTTCATGATGCTCCTTGGATTCGTGGTCCTCTACATGGGCCTCAGTCTCTTCGGGACTCATTACTTTAAACGTGCCTTTAAAAGCCACAGTGGAACCTTCAAGCTCAATTTTGAATTCATCGATGTCTCCGGAAGGAACAAGCCTGATCTGGGTTTCACCATCTTCAGCCAGCGCGAAACACTTCTGTCCCCCGTGCCTGCATACATGGGTCACCATGCCTGTTATGGCCACCTCTCTGTCTTGAAAATTTGCCGGACTGGCAAGCAGCTCCTCAATGGTGGTAGCTACAATTTTCTCTGCTTGTTCCGATTTGGACGCTCCTTCTTTCTGTGCAGTCTGGTTGCAGGCAGCTGTCAGGACCACCAGTGCAACCCAAAATAAGATCTTGTGCATAATTTCAAATTGATTTGGGGCACTAAAATAGGAAAATTTTATGGTTTGAAACTCTCCAGGCAGGCATCAAGTTCATCATAGATCTCGAACACATGATGCAGCTGGAGTAATCTGAAAAGTTCAATAACCTCATTGTTCACATTACAGATCTTAAACTGGCCGTAATTATTGCTTGCCGCCTTCAGTGCTGAAAGAAATACACCGAACCCGGAACTGTCAATGAATGTGATTCCTTTCAGATCAAATGCAAGGTTCACATTGGGTTTGTTATAAAACTCGATCAGGCGCTCTTTCACAGGTTCCGCGATGGGAGAGTTGAAGCGGTTGGTGTCCTGAAGGCTCACGACGATAATATCATTTATATTTTTTGTTTCGAGCATGGCGCTGGCTAACTGTGTTCTTTTTCCAGTTCTGCCACTGCAAGATGGCTTTTTTCCAGGAATTCATCAACAAGGCCCTGGTACCTGTCTGTATCTTTTCCTTGGTTTGCCAGAACTTCAAGCTCTTTCAACAGGTCTGCAACCTGGCTCATGCCCATTACTGCCACTGAAGATTTGGCTTTATGCGCCAGTTTTGCAAGGTTGTTATAGTCTTTATTTCGCAACAATTCCGGCATCTGTTCACTGTATTCACCCACTTGTTCGCGAAACAGGTCGATCATTTCGGATATGAATTTAGCGTCTCCGCCGGACATGGTTTTCAAATAGTTTAGATCGCTGATCATGTTGGTAATGTAGTAGGTTGAAAACTTCTTTAGACCACTAAATTTATTTAATTTATTTTTAGAAATAAAACCTACACCTGCATTTTATCTCAGCGAATCTAGATGAATAGACTTTTTTTGATCATGGTGGCAGGAATATTCTCGGTGCAAATTGCATCCTGCCAGATCACATTTTCCGAAAAGAGACAGCGCGATAAAGCATTGCATGAGGGTGTTACGTTGATCCTCCTGGAGGATTACGAAATGGCCAGTGTCAGGCTGACCGAGTGTATTGACATAGACAGCACGTTTGCGCCTGCATATCTCCAAAGAGGACGGATTATGATAGAGTGGGGTGCCTATGACAGGGCTGATGAGGATTTGGATCTGGCCCTCAGATACGATCCCGGTCTGGGTGAGGCCTATTTTTATAAAGGGTATATGCTGTATGGCTCCGATACCACTGGCAGAGACGCTGAATTATTTGACCAGGCCATATTCTCCGGATTTCTGGATCCATATGCATATTATTTCAGGGGCCTGACCAAAATCAGGGAAGGATTGGACGGGATGGCGCAGAATGATTTCACCGAAGCCATTGAATTAAAAAATGACTTTGCCCTTGCTTACCATGAACGTGCCGGCGTAAAGAGAAGAAACGGAGACCTCCAGGGAGCACATTTTGATTACAGGACAGCCATCGAGTATCAGCCTGTTTTTCCCCTGGCATACAACAACCTGGGTTCTGTGAAGATATTATTGGGCGATTACGAAGGGGCCATCGGGGATTATACCCTTGCGCTGGAGCAGGACCCTGAACTGGCTCTGGCATTTAATAACAGGGGATATGCTTACTTTTTTCTGGGAGATTTGGATACAGCGCTTACCGATTTCGAGCAGCTGTAGCTCTTCAGAAAGGATTTGCAGAGGCTAGCCTGAATAAGGCTTCGGTACTGGCCATGCAGAACAGTACTGAGCCGGCATTGAGCCTGCTTGAAGAAGCCATCGTTGAGAACCCGGCTTCGGCACTCCTTTATTTGAATCGGGGACTGATCAGGGAACTGATGGGTGATTTGAAAGGAGCTTGTGAGGACTGGACCCAGGCTGCGGAATTGGGCTCAGAAGAGGCCGCTGAATATTTAAAGGAATGTAATGATTAAGGTGCAAATGAAGAACAGATGGATTCATACAATTATCATGGTTCTCCTGGTTCAGGGCACCCTCTTTGCTCAGGAAGATGTAAAGATAAAGAAGAAAGAGTTTAAGACCGGGGTAAACATTGGATTTGATGAAGCCTGGAAAAGTCTCAGGGAAGGGGATAAATTCTTTAGAGACGGAAAGGGAACCTATGATATGGCCAGGGACCATTACCTCTTTTCCAATCAATACAATGCGGAAAATGCAGAACTGAACTACAAGATAGGGGCCTGCTATCTGTTTACAGACGATAAATACCAGGCCATCAACTATCTTCTCAAAGCATACCAGCTTGATCGAAAATGTAAGTACTGATATCAATTATTTACTGGGACAAGCCTATCACCTGGTCCTCGAATTTGAGGATGCCTCCAGGCACTACAAAGAGCACAAGGAGAAACTAAAGGGAGATGAATTGATTGCATACATGGAAGTGCTTATCCAAAAGATTATGCGGAATGCCAGAATGGAAGGGACCATTTCCAAGGAGCCGGTCAGGGTGATCATCCAGAACCTGGGTGATGAGGTTAATTCAAAATATGATGATTATAATCCGGTGTTTGCTTATGGCGATACGGCACTCTATTATACCTCCAGG
This sequence comes from uncultured Bacteroidota bacterium, assembly GCA_963735755.1. Lineage (GTDB taxonomy): Bacteria > Bacteroidota > Bacteroidia > Bacteroidales. The sequence goes on from CAVTME010000003.1 coordinate 17,364, forward strand.
AGACCCTTTGGAAAGGCAAAACGAAATCCCGTCGATAACAAATTCAATGAGGACATATACCGTTCAAGGGCATCAGGAACAGGATTTCGAACCAGCCCAGAGGCTGGATAAGACCTTTTAACTCTGAGAACAACGATGCACTGGTGGGTATCTCTTCTGATGGGTACAGACTTTTGGTATACAGGGGCGATATTGGAGGCGGGGATATCCGGGTGTCTGGATTCAATCCTGAAAAAGGAAAGTGGTCCAAACCTAAAAGATGCATCAAAGAAGCTCGTAAGTAAAGAGGGGGAAACATCGGCCTGCCTCTCCTCCGATGGCAGGAACTTTTCTATGTTTCCCGAAATAAGAATCTGACAACCGGAGGAAAGGATATCCTGGTTACCAGACTGAATGATAAAGGGAAAGTGGGAAGAGCCCAGGAATATTGGCGGATTGATCAATACGAAATATGATGAAGAGGGGGTGTTTATTACTGCAGATGGGAAGTACCTCTATTTTGCATCGCAGGGACACAATAGCATGGGTGGATTTGATATTTTCCGTTCAGAAAGACTGGATAACGGGGGCTGGTCAGCCCCCGAGAACCTGGGTTATCCCATCAATACTCCCGATGATGAAGTATTCTACATCACCGACCTTTCTGGTGACTATGGATATTATTCCACCATCCGGGAAGGTGGAAATGGGTGCCAAGGATATCTATAAGGTGGTATACCTGGGTTCGGAGAAGGAGCTGATCACCTCCATAAAGACCAGCTGGTTGCCGGTCCGGGTGAAGGAAAAACCGGATTCCTCACCAGGCCCGGGCTGCCTTATCCTGGATACCTCCATTATTGTAACCGGGCAGGGTCCTGGATACCATTGGAGGGGTAAATCCCGTTCTGGCCAAGCTGACCTACATTGATCCAGATGCGGTGAACATGCAGATGTAATGTGGTCATCAGACGATTCACGGGTCACTATACTGGCCAGATTGCCCGAGGCCAACCTTTTATGGGGTGGAGATCAATGCACAGGATATCTTTACTTCCTTGATATTGTTGATCTGCTCGGGCACCGGGTGAAGAAAAAGTGGTACAGGACTTCTACCTAAGAAGATCGAGGTGGGGACCAAGGTGGTACTGGAGAATATCTACTTTGAAACAGGAAAAGCTGTTCTCAGGCCAGAGTCCTTTGATGCCCTTGACCAGGTATTCAGGTTCCTGGAAAACAATCCCGAAATGAAACTGGAGATATCGGGACATACCGATAACACCGGATCGCTGCGCATCAACCAGAGTTATCCAGGGACAGGGCCAAGGCAGTGGTGGATTATCTGGTGGACAGGGGGATCCCGAAGGAATGCTGGTGTATGAAGGTTATGCGGATACGCAGCCTGTTGCACCCAACGACACCCGCGGAAGGCAGGGAAAAGAACCGCCGGGTAGAATTTAAAGTGCTCTCCAAATAGAACCCTGTTGTTTAACAATTTCTATCCATGTGGGAAAGTATTACTTTTGTCGGAGTAGTTCCGTAAATTTAAATCTCTATTGAAGTGAAAAGAACAGTTTTTTACGATTACCACCATGCGGCTGGGGGCGAAAATGGTTCCCTTTGCCGGATATGAGATGCCGGTGGAATATGCCGGAGTCAGGCAGGAGCATCTGAATGTAAGGGAGAAAGTGGGTGTATTTGATGTATCCCATATGGGCGAGATCTGGATCAAGGGTCCGGCGGCCTTTGAACTGGTCCAGAGACTCACCTCCAATGATGTGCAGAAGCTTGATGCCCGGGAAGATACAGTATACCTGTTTTCCCAACGAAAAGGGGGGGATCGTGGATGATCTGCTGGTTTACTGTTACGAGGATGAAAAGTATCTGCTGGTGGTCAATGCATCCAACATGGAGAAGGATTATCAGCTGGATCGTTGACCATAATGAGAATGGGGCTGTAGTGGAGAATGCATCGGACGGATATCCCAACTGGCTGTCCAGGGTCCCAATGCAGAGGCATTGCTACAGAAACTTACAAAAATTGATCTCTCAACAATTCCCTTATTATCATTTTATGACTGGAGAGTTGGCCGGAGTGGATGAGGTGATTATCAGCAATTCGGGCTATACAGGTGCAGGAGGATTTGAACTCTATATGTACAATGAGGATGGACCACAGATATGGGAGAAGATATTTGAGGCAGGAAAAGAAATGGGTCTAGAACCGGCCGGACTTGGCAGCCAGGGATACCCTGAGGCTGGAGATGGGATTTTGCCTCTATGGAAATGATATCAATGATACCACTTCTCCCCTTGAGGCAGGGCTGGGATGGATCACCAAATTTACAGAAGGAAATGATTTCATCAACCGCAGCAACTCTGGAGAAGCAAAAGAGACGATGGGTGTGACAAAAGTCTGGTGGGATTTGAATTGAAAGACCGGGGAATTCCCAGGCAGCATTATCCCATCCTGGATGAGGATGGGAAGGATATTGGGGAGGTTACCTCAGGGACCATGTCGCCCATGCTGAACAAGGGAATCGGAATGGGATATGTGGAAAGTGAGCATGCTACAAAGGGACACGGAATATATATTGGGATCAGGAATAAACAGATGCCGGCAGAAGTGGTAAGACCGCCGTTTTATAAAGCACCTGCTATAAACCGGAAGGGATGGAAAAGAAGAAAATAGAGGTATGTTATTCTCCTGCCCTGTTTCCCTATTATGAGAACAGGGAAGCCATCGTGGTGGTGACTGATATTCTGAGGGCCAGTTCGGCCATAGTAACGGCTTTTATGAACGGGGTGGAAAGGATAATTCCGGTGGGCACCCTGGAGGAGGCAAAAGATTACAAGGAAAAGGGTTTTATGGTTGCTGCCGAACGGGATGGAATCGTCAGGGATTTTGCCGATTTCGGAAATTCGCCCTATAATTTCACCCCGGAAAGGGTCAGGGGAAAGGAGATTGTATACAGTACCACCAATGGCACCAATGCCATCAAGCTGGCTTCCAGCGGAAGCCAGGTCCTCATCGGGGCCTACCTGAACCTGAGAGCCCTGGCCAGACATATCAGGAAGAGAGAAAGATCTGCTGGTGCTCTGTGCCGGCTGGAAGAATAAGTTTAACCTGGAGGATACACTGTTTGCAGGGGCCCTGGCCCAGCTGGTTCTGGAAGATGACAAGTTTTATACCATCTGTGATGCAACCCTTGGCGCCATGGACCTCTATGATGCGCCAGGAAGGATATGATGGCATATATTGAAAAGGTGGCCCAGCGACACCGCTTGAAAAAGAACAAACTGGATGATGTGATCGCCTATTGTCATGAAATTGATCTGACCGAAATAATACCCGTGCTTGAAGGGAAATCACCTGGAAATACTTTAGACATTATTCACTGAAGTTATTCACAATGCTTGGTTAGAATGGTATTAAATGTAATTTTATTTGTTATTTGAATAACACATAGCCTAAATCTTTTACATTTACCTTAAATCTTAATTGATATGAAAAAACATAATTTTTCTGCAGGTCCATCATTCTTTCACCTTATACCATCGAGAATACAGCCAATGGCATAAAAGACCTGGATCATTCGGGCCTTTCCGTGATGGAGATCTCCCACCGAAGCAAGGAATTCATGGCCATCATGGATGAAACCCAGCAACTGTTTATTGAGCTGCTGGATATCCCTGCAGGATACAGTGTATTGTTGCTCCAGGGAGGAGCCAGCATGCAATTCTGTATGGTTCCCTATAATCTGCTGCAGAATAAGGCTGCCTACCTGGATACAGGATCCTGGGCCAACAAGGCCGTAAAGGAAGCGAAACTATTTGGTGAGGTGGATGTGGTTGCTTCCTCGAAGGATACTACCTATTCCTATATTCCCAGGGATTACCAGTACCTGGCGATGCTGATTATTCCATATCACCACCAACAATACCATTTACGGAACGGAGATAAAGGAGGACATGGATGTACCTGTTACCCTGGTGGCAGATATGTCGTCGGATATTTTCAGCCGTCCGGTGGATGTGTCCAAATATGGCATGATCTACGGGGGTGCCCAGAAGAACCTGGCTCCTTCCGGAGTCACCTTTGTGATTATCAAAGATGATATCCTGGGAAAGGTGGACAGGGCCATTCCCACCATGCTCGATTACCGGACCCATATTGATAAAGGATCCATGTTCAATACCCCGCCCTGTGTGGCCATTTATGCTGCCATGCATACCCTCCGCTGGTACAAGCAACAGGGTGGCGTGGCAGCCATGTATAAAATGAATATGGAGAAAGCAGGCATCCTCTATGATGAGATCGAAAGGAATCCGCTGTTTGTTTCCGGTATTGAGAATCCGGATGACCGCTCCATCATGAATGTGACCTTTGTGATGAAAGAGGAGTACAAGGAGAAAGAAGCTGATTTCCTTGCATTTGCAACAGGAAGAGGAATGTCCGGACTCAAGGGTCACAGGTCGGTAGGTGGCTTCAGGGCTTCCATATACAATGCCATGCCCAGATCTTCGGTGGAGGCATTGATCGATACCATGAAAGACATTTGAAAACAATATTATAATCCCTTAAGAATCCTGAAAATATGTCGAAAGTATTGATTGCAACAGTAAAACCTTTTTCTGCAGAAGCAGTAGAAGAAGTAAAGGGAGTATTCGGGGAAGCAGGATATGAAGTTGAGGTGCTGGCAAAATATCCCGAACAATCGGATCTGATAGCTGCAGTGGCTGATGTGGATGCAATGATCATCCGAAGTGATAACGTGGACCGGGAGGTGATCGAAGCTGCCAAGAAACTGAAGATCGTGGTCAGGGCAGGTGCAGGATATGACAATGTGGATCTGGAGGCAGCCACGGAAAACAATGTGGTGGTGATGAATACCCCTGGGCAGAATTCCAATGCGGTGGCAGAACTGGCCATGGGAATGATGGTTTTTATGAACCGCAATAGGTTCAATCCTGCAGCCGGAACCGAACTGAGGGGAAAAAAGCTGGGTATCCATGCATATGGTGCCGTGGGAAGGATCGTAGGAATGATTGCCAAAGGATTTGGAATGAAGGTATATGCCTTTGATCCTTATATTGATCCGGTGATTCATCAAGAATGATGGTATCGTTTGTGAGGAGAGTATGGAGGACCTTTATAGCAAGTGCCAGTATATTTCACTCCATATTCCGGCCAATGCTGAAACCAAAGGTTCTATTGGCTTTGATCTCCTGAACAGCATGCCTGAGGGTGCCACCCTGGTGAACACGGCCCGCAAAGAGGTGATCGATGAGGAGGGATTGAAAAAAATGTTGGCTGAACGGGAGGATTTCAGGTACCTGTCAGACATTGCCCCCGATTGCAGAGAGGAGATTGAGGAGAAGTATGGAGATCGCCTGCTTTTCACACCCAAGAAAATGGGAGCACAAACTGCAGAGGCCAATCTGAATGCTGGTGTTGCTGCAGCAAAACAGATTGTGAATTTCCTGGAAAAGGGTGATACTACTTTTAAAGTCAATTAGACATGGCAAAGTTACATGCGTTTAGGGGATACAGACCCGGAAAGGACCATGTGGATGAAGTGGCCTCAAGGCCCTATGATGTGTTGAATTCTGAAGAAGCACGAATGGAGGTTGAAGGAAATCCATGGTCATTTCTTCATGTGGTGAAGCCCGAGGTGGACCTCCCGGAAGGGACAGACCTCCATTCGGATGCGGTCTATAATAAAGGAAAGGAAAACCTGGACAAGCTCATTAAAGAAGGTTATTTTGTGCAGGATGACAGCGAGTTGCTATATGTATACGGGCAGAGCATGTTCGGAAAGACCCAGTACGGAATTGTGGGTTGTGCTTCAGTGGATGATTACCTGAACGATGTGATTAAGAAGCATGAATTGACCCGTCCTGACAAGGAAGAGGACAGGATGAACCACATCCGGGTGACCGGATTTAATGCGGAACCGGTCTTTTTTGCCTATCCCGACCACGCTGAGCTTGATACCATCGTTAACAAGACTGTTGCCGGTGAAGCTGAATTTGATTTCACCACCGGCGATGGCGTGGGGCACCATTTCTGGCTCATCTCTGATCAAGGAGATATTAAACGCGTTATTGAGATCTTCGAAAAGGATGTGCCTTTTACCTATGTAGCTGACGGTCATCACCGTACTGCAGCAGCTGCCCTGGTGGGACAGGAGCGAAGGGGAAACAATCCCGGCCACAAGGGTAGCGAGGAATACAACTACTTCCTAGCAGTTCATTTTCCTGCTTCTCAGCTGACGATTATTGATTACAACCGGGTGGTGAAAGACCTGAACGGACTCAATCCTGATGAATTCTTGAAAGAGATGGAAACGGGATTCATTGTGGAGGAGAAAGGGGAGGGAATTTACAAACCCACGCAGCTTCATGAATTCAGCATGTACCTGGGCGGGAAGTGGTACGCCCTGAGGGCCAAACCGGGTACCTACAACGACAATGATCCCATCGGCTGTCTCGATGTAACGGTGCTTTCCGAACAGGTCCTTGGTCCCCTGCTCAACATTACCGACCTGCGGAAATCCAAAAGAATCGATTTTGTGGGCGGGATCAGGGGTTTGAAGGAGTTGAGTGACCGTGTGGACAGCGGTGAGATGGCTGTGGCCTTTGCCCTCTATCCTGTTACCATGAAACAGCTTATGGATATTGCCGATAACGGGATGATTATGCCTCCGAAAACCACATGGTTTGAACCCAAACTCCGAAGCGGTCTCGTGATCCATTCTCTGGATTAGTCGTATATTGAGGTATGGGAGTTGTTGAAAACCTGCAAAAAGTGAAAGTGCAGCTGCCGGGTGAAGTAACCCTGGTAGCCGTATCAAAAACCAAACCTGATGAGCTGATTTCAGAAGCTTACCAGGCCGGCCACCGTGATTTCGGGGAGAACAAGGTGCAAGACCTGGTTGCCAAGCAGGAACGTCTTCCCGGGGACATCCGGTGGCATATGATTGGACACCTGCAAAGCAATAAAGTGAAATACATTGCTCCCTTCGTCCATATGATCCATGGTGTGGACAGCATGAAACTTCTTGGTATAATCAACAGGGAGGCTGAAAAGAACCAGCGGGTGATAGATTGCCTGCTGCAGGTTCGCATTGCCATGGAGGAGACCAAATTTGGGCTCACCAGGGAGGATTCGCTGGAAATTGTCCGGTCAGATCTTTTCCAGGAGATGAAGCATATCCGTATCCGGGGCTTGATGGGGATGGCTAGCTATACAGAAAATAGAGATCAGGTCAGGGCCGAATTTCAGCGACTAAATCTTATATTTGATGAGATAAAGGCTTCTGTTTTTGCAGAAGAGACATATTTTGACCAGCGATCCTACGGGATGTCGGGGGACTACCTGATCGCAGTTGAAGAGGGGAGTACCATGGTACGGATCGGGAGCCTGATTTTCGGATTGCGGAATTATTGAAAAAATACCATTATGATCGATCTTTCAACCCGGTATGGCGGGCTTAACCTGAAAACACCGCTGATTGTTTCCAGCAGCGGTTTGACCAACTCTGTAGAGCGAATCAAGAAGATGGCGCAGGCTGGTGCCGGTGCCGTGGTTTTAAAATCACTTTTTGAAGAGCAGATCATGCACGAGGTGAGTACCATGAATACAGGTGGAGATTACCCTGAAGCTGAAGATTATCTGAAAGCATATGCCAGGGATAACTCGCTGGGAAGTTATCTGACCCTGATTAAAGATTCCAAGGAGACGGTTGGTATACCTGTGATTGCCAGCATCAATTGTGTGAAATCGGATGAGTGGGTTGATTTTGCCAAGCGGATCGAACAAGCCGGAGCCGATGCTCTTGAGCTGAATATTTATTTTTTGCCCATCGACAAGAACAAGGGTCCCGGCGAGTATGAAACTGCCTACCTTGACCTGGTCACCAGGGTGAAAGAGAAAACATCGTTGCCAGTGATGGTGAAGCTGGGCCACGGTTTCTCCAATATTACATGGATGGTTCAGCAGTTATACATGAGAGGTGCAGCCTCGGTGGTGCTTTTTAACCGTTTTTATGCCCCCGATATCAATACAGATGATCTCAGCTTCGGTTCTGCGGAAGTGCTCAGTGCGCCGGCCGACCAACGCTTCCCCCTTCGTTGGATCGGTATTGTCTCTTCCCAGGTGAAAGAGATTGACCTGGCAGCCTCCACAGGAGTTCACAGCGGTATGGCAGCCATCAAGCAGATACTGGCCGGTGCCACAGCCGTACAGGTATGTTCAGTGCTTTACCGAAACGGGATCGATTACCTCACCGACATGATCACTGAAATGAAGAAGTGGATGGAGAAAAATGATTATGACTCACTGGATGCTTTCAGGGGGAAAATGAGCTACAGTAAGCTGAAGGATCCGTCCATTTATGAGCGCGCTCAGTTCATCAAGTACTTTTCAAATATGCACTAAATCAGTGCCCAGTACTCAGTACTCAGTGCCCAGTACTCAGTGCCCAGTACTCAGTGCTTAGTACTGTTCTAAAACTTTGATGAGTTCGCGGAGGAGAAGTTTCTTCTGATCGTCTGCTTGCAGCATGCCATGTTTGATGGTCTTAACCAGTTTGTCCCGATCATCTTTCTCAAGTTCTCCAATCGCTTCCTCAAGAACTGTAAATGCCTCGATGGCAGTCTCATACTCACCATGGATGACCACCCCGGCAAAGGTCTCAGCGTACTTTCCATAGGAGAGACCATTTTGCCAGCATGCTGCCACGAGTGTGGCAGTAATGGATTGATAGGCAGGATTGTCGATGGCTTCAGTCAGTACCTGTGCAGCTTCCTGAATTTTTAAGTCGTTCAGAAGGGAGGCGATGGCATGGATGATTTCTTCATCTTCCTGGTCAGGAAGTAGGTCGAATAGTTCGGGAAGAATGGAGATACTGCTCTCTGCGCGGATCTCCCGGATGGCATCCATGACAGTGGTCCGGTTTCCGGAACGAAGTGCCTTCACCTGGTTCCTGAGTTGCTCCTTTTTTATCTTATCCGGATCTGATGGAGTCATTTGCATTGTTTATCAAGTATTTCACCTGCTTCAAAGATCCCGTACTGGAAAGCCTTACTGAAACAGAAACAGGCCTCTTCCTGATCGCCCAACTGCTGTGAAAGTTTTCCTTTCTCAAACCAGATCTCCCCCTTATAGGGATCCAGATCGAGGGCCATGGAAAGGTCCTTCTCGGCGTAACGTGTGGTTCCGGTGGATGCATAGGTGCGTCCCCGGGCAAAATAGTATTCGGCTTTTCCTGTATCCATATCCAGTGCACGGTTAAAAGACTGGATAGCAGCCAGGTATTTTCCGTGATCATACTGGATGATACCTTTCTGGTAATGGGCCTGGTGGTCATTCGGGAAATAAGTAAGGTAGAGATCCAGGTCCTTTTCAGCACCGGGAAGATCACCCTGCCCGCTTTTTGCTTTTGCCCTGAGCATGTATGCTCCAAAGCGGTCAGGCTCCTGCCGGATGACCCTGTTCAGTCCCAGGAGAGCCTCTTCCGATTTTCCTTCATCCAGTTGGTAGGATGCAAGGAGATAAAGCGCATCCAGGTTCCGGGTGTCACTCTTTGTAGCAGAACGGAGTGCTGATCTGGCAGCCTTTGGATTTCCCAGCAAAGCATAAACCTCTGCCTTCTCGGTCTGCACTTTGCTTTTCTCGTAACCTTGCTTCTCCAACTTATTAAGCATGTTAATGGCTTCCAGGGCAGAGCCATTCTCTTTCAGGAACTGCGCTTCCTGGAACTCCTTGTCACCCTGACTGTACCACTCCTTCTCGTTCCATAGCTGTTGCCATCCTGGTTGTGACTCCAGGCTTGATAAGATCTGATCGAGAAGAATCTCCTTTTCTGCAATTTTGTAGTCGGACGAAAGATGTTCCTTCAGGTACTTCATGGCCAGCTCCGGATGGTTCAACTTTACCTCGCACCTGGCAAGATAGAGGCTTCCCATGCCTTGGCGCCGCTTCTCTACTTCATAGAATGTTTCCCTGGCGGCCGGGAAATTATTCAGGGTGAAGTGACATATTCCCAACTGATAGAGGATATCCGTTTCGCCCGGATGCTCTTCCAGCGCAAGGTTCATCTGTATAACCGCCGATTGATAATCTCCCTTCATCATGCTGGCTCGTCCGGATAGATATGGATCCATCTGGCCCAAGCCATGTATACCTGTTAAACCCATTAATACGAGCAATATCCATTTTTTTATCATTGCACTATTTCGTTTCAATGGTTGGCGGTTCATTTTCTTCACCGGAATATACGTATATGAAACCGGTCAGCATGGTCTTCTCAATACCCGATAACCTGTATTCACTCACTTCACAGATATAGTAATATACACCGGGGGAAACCAGCTGTTTTGATCCCTTGATTTTTCCGTCCCAATTGATGTCCGGATCCTCTGTTTCGAACACAAGCATTCCCCACCTGTTGAAGATCTTCATATCCACCTTTTCCACATAGGAGGTTCGCAGCGGCAGGTAGAGGTCGTTTTTACCGTCGTTGTTGGGCGAGAATACGTTGGGCAGCACATAATTTGAACATTCGTCCAGGCATAACCTGACAGAGAAGAGGGACTCGTTTCCTGCTGAATCAATGGCAGTTACATAATAGCATCCTGAAAGTGAATTTACCGGAGTATGATTGAATACCGTGTCATACCGTCCTTCAAACTGTGCGATCTCCAATGGGGCGCCCTCAGCAGTGGGACTGAAGTAGAGTTTGTAACCGGTTACATCTTCAGCACAAGGTGGCTCTCCGTCATACATCCAGGTGATGTGGTTAAAACCCTCCGCACATTGTGAATAACCGTCCAGGTTGGGTGGGCAGGGAGGTATGGTGTCAATGGGGGTCGTACAATTGATATGACTGAAATTGGTGTTTTCAAAGAGCTTCCCGTTGAGAATCCTCCACCCGGTGCTGGTAACCCGGTAACAATACGCAACACCGTTGGCCAGTCCCTGATCCACAAAGGTCCCATCGGTGGTGAATCCGATGGAATCATACTCCAGCGTACTGTTATTAAGTCTGAAGATGGTGTAATCGTAGTTGATCCAGGGAACATTTTTGCGCATCTCAAATTCAATCCGGTTGTCTGTGCCTTTTAATTCGGGGTAGAGTGATGAGGCTGCTTCCGGAGTGCCGATTAGAAAACGGAGACCGGGTGCATCGTTATAGAGTTCAACGCTGTAAGACCACGGAAAAACCAGGGTATTGACCTCTGTATCGGTCCAGGTTGTATCATCAAGAGAGCTGGTAGTGAAAGAACCAACCTGAGTCATGGATTGTCCCAGCAGGTCGGGAGACCTGTATATGATGTACTCATAGGGGCCTGTGGCCGGTATGGTGTCAAGTCTGTCGGGTTTGGCCCAGGCAAGGTGTATGCTCCCATTCTGGGAATGGTCGGTCACGCTGACCTCCAGAATGGAAGGGGCTCCCTCCACCAGGGGGGTACAGTTTTCAGCTGAAGGAAAACTCTGAGCCCCGTCAGGGTAAATCGAAACAATCACATAGCAGTATTCATTTCCCTGCTGGAGTCCTGCCCCCTCATTGTCGTCTACGAAAATGGTATCCAGCCTGTCACCCGTTGTACCAACGAGTTCATACCCGGTGGCGGATGGGATTCCAGCTGTGCATGAATCGGGAACGTAGGCTGCGGGACCGATTCTCCTGTAGATCTCGTATTTCCGGACAGATGCACAGGTGTCTGCAGGCCAGGTCACTGTCACGGCATTGCTGCCGGCGATCAGGAAGGGCATCTCCGGTGCAGGGCCCATGATCTTGATATTCACATTCCTGATGTCGACCAGGGGTGTTTCCGGATGACTGTCTTCGGCTTTGAATACTGCGGTGTAGTACTGCTGTCTTACGTGAGAACAGTTGGTATTCCATATGAACCTGGCTTTGCTGTATCCAAGGGTGGATCCGTCAGTCACCTGATATGAGGCCGGGTTGAAGTCCAACACGAAGGGTCCGCCGGTGGCCCACTGCTTGATGGAATCGTTGTCCTCGTCTGTGGCAATCACATCAAAGGCGAGGGTTGAACCAGCCTGGATACAGAAGTTTCCCGGATCATTCTGAACAGGGGGATGGTTATCGGTATCATACACCTCGATCTGCATATCCCGTACGATGTTCCCGATCTTAACACCCGAACGCCACTCCTCTACATCAATGGCAATGTTAAAAATCCCGGTGTCAGAGGGAGTAATCCAGGTGAGGTCGCCGGTATAAGGATTCACATAAAGGGTATCGCTGGCAGGAGGAAGCATATAACCCGTGATGGGCTTTCCATCCTGTTCTGTACATACCGTGATCTTGTATGACAGGCTGTCCCCGTCCGGGTCATAGGCTGCCGGATTGTGAATAAAGATCTGGCCATAAGCCGCCCTGTCGATGGGTGGATTCAGCAGGATGGGTGTAGAGTTGTCTCCAAGCCCGGCATTGATCATGATGGTGGTTTTAATGGAGAAAACCACATTCACCGAATTGGGAATGTTCTTCACCCCTTTGTTGCGGTTGGGATCCTGCACAACGATCTCAAATATACCCGGTCCGGGAAAGGTATGCTGGGTGATATACACATTCTTCTGGTAGAAGTTGGGTAATTTAGTGACGCTTACACGGCTGGCGTATGAAAATGTATTGTCCCCCCACTTCACCTCAAGCCTGTCCCGGTCGGCCTGGCTCAGTGTATAGGTAAAGGTGGTGATGGTGATCTCATAGGTGAGTTCATCCAACTGGGTAAGGGTGATTTCCCCTGCCCGGTTGTGCGTTGCCTTCACAGGCAGTGCCAACAGCACCAGTAACAATATTGGGAGTAAGTTTTTCTTCATCCGGTCACTCTAGCCTCATGACATAATCATGGGTCTTCACGTCAAATTTCATACCAGTTTCCCTGTCCTTAAACCCAAAAATCACAAGATTTGTTTGGTCGGGGTAAATGTCAGTGAGCAAAGTGTTGTAAATGTACAAAGAATTTGGGTTTCCCGGTTCGACCACCTGCATCTCGATGGTCATGGTTTCCTCATCAAGCTGGATGGTGTCAATCTCCAGTTTCAGTGGAATTCCCCCTTTTACATGAGAGATAGAGAAATTCTCCCACAGGTACCCTTCAAACCATGGGATTTGAGTCTGTCCCGGTTCGCTGAAGTCAATCACTTTGCTGTGGTAATGAAAATAGGCGGTCTCCCAGTCATCCAGGAATGTTTTCATACTCACTGTGAGCATTCCGTTTTCATATGTTATATTCGTAATGGAAAGATGAAGCGGGTGGGCAAGCGCAGAGACTGTCCAAAGGAAACACAACATGAGGATGGAAACCGGCTTCATGCTTCAAAATTACATAAACTTCTGATGCGTCAGTATCCATATGTCGCTATTTGAACTCTATTTCAAACTTGGTCTGCAGCATATTGCCGATCTGCAAGGGTATGACCACATACTTTTCATTCTAACCCTTTGCGCAGTCTACAGGCTTTCAGAATGGAAGAAGCTGTTGTTTTTGGTGACGGCCTTTACCATTGGGCACTCCCTGACCCTGGCACTGGCCACCATGAATCTTTTACAGCTTGATACCGGATTGATTGAATTTCTGATCCCGGTTACCATATTTCTGACGGCCCTGGCCAATGTGCTTGCAGGGAGACAGGAGGTCACTCCAGCGCTTCGAACCCTGAAATATGCGGCAGCGCTCTTTTTCGGGCTGATTCACGGTCTGGGTTTTTCAAATTACCTGCGCAGCTTGCTGGGGAGCGAACGGGGGCTTGCTGTTCCGCTGCTCTCTTTTAACCTGGGTATTGAAGCAGGTCAACTGATTATTGTAGCGATAGTCATGCTATTTACCTTGCTGGTTGTGCATGTACTTAAGTTACCCCGCCGGGAATGGCATGTGCTGCTTTCCGGGGCAGGGATGGGTGTCTCACTGGTATTGATGATTGAACGATTTCCCTGGTAATGGATTGGAATTCAGCTATAAAGGATTTTGAAGGGTTTCTCAAACTAGAGAAGGGACTCTCCACAAATTCGGTGGAGGCCTACCTGGCCGATATCCGGAAGCTGGTTCTCTTCCTGGAGTTGAAGGAAGTGACGGACGGCCCAGAGACCATTGAATACAAGCAGCTACAACAGTTTCTTTTTTGGATCAATGAGTTGGAATTGTCGGCACGAACCCAGGCAAGGATCCTCTCCGGACTGAAAGCTTTCTATCGTTACTTGTTGCTGGATGACAGGATCCAAAAGGATCCCACAGCGCTGCTGGAAGGCCCAAAACTGGGAAGAAAGCTTCCGGAGGTACTTTCCAAAGAGGAGATTGACCTGATGCTCTCCCTGATAGACCTGAGCAAGCCTGAGGGCCGCCGAAATAAAGCCATGCTGGAGATGCTGTACAGTTGCGGTCTGCGGGTGAGCGAACTTGTGGGCTTAAAGCTCTCAAGCATATACAGGGAGGACGAGTTCATTAGGGTCATAGGAAAAGGAGACAAAGAGAGACTGGTACCTGTCAGCAGGACTGCACTCAAAGAGATTGATTTATATATGCCAGACAGGAATTCCATGGTGATTCAGCCCGGGAACGAGGATGTCCTGTTCTTAAACCGCCGTGGCCGTATGCTCTCCAGGGAAATGGTGTTCATGATCACCAAAGATCTGGCGGCTGTTGCAGGGATTAAAAAGAGCGTGAGCCCCCACACTTTTCGACACTCATTTGCCACGCACCTGGTAGAAGGTGGGGCCGACCTGCGAGCCGTTCAGGAGATGCTGGGCCATGAATCGATTATCACTACCGAGATCTATACCCACCTGGACAGGGAATACCTGAGAGAGGCTATTCTCTCTTACCATCCCAGATCAAATAAGGTAAAAGGTGAAAGGAAAAGGGAAAAGTAAGGTAAAAGTATCTATTTCACTTCAAGCACCACAACCGATTTTGCAGGTAGCTCAAATGATACATAATCTCCTTTTAGTTTTATTCCTTTTAATAATTCCGGAGCGACAACTTCAGGTTGATTGAATGCATTATATGACTGGAGTTCGGGAGCGGTCAGAATCCTTCCGCTTGCTGTTGAAACATCTGCACCCCTGATTTCAATAGAAACTTCAGCAGCCTGCACAGGGTCAATATTCACCAGGGAAACATGGAAAACACCATCTGCATCCCTGGAAGCGGAGGCACTCAGAGCCGGAAGCGTCTCCGAACCCATCGTATACTCAATATTCGACTTTATATCCAGGGGGATCAGTGTTGCATCCTGATGAACCTGGTACATCTCAAAAATATGATAGGTGGGAGTGAGGATAATCTTTTCTTCGCTGGTCAGTATCATGGCCTGCAGCACGTTGACTGTCTGTGCCAGATTCGCCATCTTTATCCGCTTGCATCTCAGGTTAAAATGGTTCAATGAAATGGCTGCCACAAACGCATCGCGGAGTGTGTTTTGCTGAAACAGAAATCCTGGATTTGTACCCGGCTCTACATCCCACCAGGTCCCCCATTCATCAACCACCAGTGCTACCTTATTCTGCGGATCGTAGAGGTCCATGATCCTGATATGACCATCCAGAAGATCGCCAAAATTCACTGCAAATTTCATGGTTCTGAAGTATTCATCTGCATTGAATTCCGTGGCAGAACCTTTTTGATTCCATTCGGTCATGTAATGGTGGAGGGAGAGCCCCCACATCAAATTATGGGGGATTTCCTTCATCATTACCTCAGTCCATTCATAGTTGCGATCAAAAGATCCACCTGCGATTTTTCTCAATTTATTATCTCCGTAGTCCCTGCAATAAGTGGCATACCTGCGGTATTGGTCAGCATAAAATTCGGGGCGCATACGACCTCCACATCCCCAGTTTTCGTTACCCACTCCCCAGTAAGACACCCCCCATGCCTCTTCTCTGCCATTTACACGGCGCAGGTCTGCCATGGGACTGATCCCGTCAAAATTGACGTATTCCACCCAATCTGACATCTCTTCAACTGTACCACTTCCCACATTGCCACAGATATAAGGATCAGTATTCAATTGTTCGCATAGATCGAGAAATTCGTGGGTTCCAAAGCTGTTATCTTCAGTTACACCGCCCCAGTGGGTATTCACCATTTTTGGTCGCTGACCTGCTTGTCCAATGCCATCCATCCAGTGGTATTCATCTGCAAAACAACCTCCCGGCCAGCGTAAATTTGGAATTGCAGACTTCTTCAAGGCATCAACAACATCATTCCGGATGCCCCTGGTGTTGGGGATTTGTGACTCTTCTCCCACCCAATATCCCTCGTAAATACAATGACCGAGGTGTTCTGAAAAATGGCCATAGATGTGTTTGCTAATGATCTCATTCCCCAGATCCGCGTTGATGGTAATTTGTGCTGATGCCCTGCCTGGTTTGTGCTGGGCTGTTACATGGCTTCCTGCAGAAACCAGGAAAATTGATAAAATGAAGATTAAAAAGGTGTATTTCATTTGACGTGGTAATTAGATGAAAGCTCATGCTAAAATAAAAAAAAAGAGGCAGTTCCTGGGCTGCCTCTTTCTTCGCTGAATACTATGTTTAACTACTCATCTATGAAATGCCATATGCAAACATGAATTACTTTATAATAATAAGTTTTCACAAGCAGAATATCAATGCATTAAATGATTAAGATTTTGCACTTTTTGACTTTCCAGGCCCTGGTCTCCCGGGTATGGAGGTCCTGAAATCCTTGTTTGGACTACATTTTTTTATCCATTCGCAACTATATGACAGCAAATCTTAATAATTCGGAGTTTAGGTTAGGAAGATTGCGATACAATTGGTTATTTTTAGTACTTCTCAATTTAGGCATATGGTATGAAAGCAATGATGTTGACGGGCATCCGTGAAATGGAAATGAAAGAGGTGCCCACACCTTCAATCCTGAATGACCATGATGTATTGATCCGCATGAAAACCTTGGGTGTATGTGGTTCGGACATACACTACTACATATCGGGAAAGATCGGGAGCCAGGTGGTTCAGTATCCCTTTACAGTGGGTCATGAAGGGGCTGGTCAGGTTGAATCGGTTGGAAAGGGAGTTACCATGGTGGAGCCTGGAGACCGCATTGCCATTGAGCCAGCCATGCCGTGCTGGGAGTGTGACCAGTGTATTGCTGGCAGGCCCCATACCTGCAGGAGCCTGAAATTCCTGGGATGCCCGGGACAGGCGGAAGGATCCCTTTCGGAATATATCGTCATGCCTGAAACCAGCTGTTTTAAAATTCCCGATACCATGAGCTATGACCAGGCGGCCATTTCGGAACCGCTGGCCATAGGGGTATACGCTGTTAAACAATCCATACCCATGAAGGGTGCAAAGGTGGGGATTCTGGGGTTCGGACCCATTGGCATGAGTGTGTTGCTTCCAGCACTGGCCATGGGAGCAAAGGAGATCCATGTAAGCGATAAGATAGATGAACGGCTGAAGATCGCATCGGCTTGCGGTGCCACGTCTACAGCCAACCCGGATAAGGAGGATGTGGTTCAAAAGATCACAGGGAAGGTTCCCGAACTGCTGGATGTGGTGTTTGAATGCTGTGGCCAGCAGGAAGCCATTGATAATGCGGTAGATCTGCTTAAACCCGGGGGGAAACTGATGGTCATCGGAATCCCGGAGTTTGAAAGGTGGTCCATCCCGGTAGATAAGTCCAGGCACAAAGAAATCTGTATACAGAATGTGAGAAGGCAGAATGAGGCGGTCCAGCCGGCCCTGGACATGATGGCCAGGGGAGAAATTGCGGTGGAGGCCATGGCTACCCACCGGTTCAGCTTCAAGGATGCCAAAGAGGCTTTTGACCTGGTTGCAGGCTATCAAGAGGGTGTCATGAAAGCCATGATCGATTTTGACTAAGCAAGTCCACTAAAATCAACACATATGAGAACCCATCTGATGCTTATTATCATGATGGTTTTCCCCATATTCGTCATGGCCCAACCGGAGATTCCCGTTGAGCAGTGGCAGGGAAAGACCATCCTGCTTATCGGGGCGCATCCCGATGACGATACCTATGCCCAGGGAACCCTGGGGATGTTACAAGCCAATGGCAATGAAGTGTTTATTGCCA
Source organism: uncultured Bacteroidota bacterium (assembly GCA_963735755.1). Classification (GTDB taxonomy): domain Bacteria; phylum Bacteroidota; class Bacteroidia; order Bacteroidales. Next base: position 35,448 of record CAVTME010000003.1, read on the forward strand.
TCATGACCACCGGGAATGTGGGAACGCAGGACCCCAAACTCTCCATGGTTGACCTGGCTTTGATCCGTAAGCTGGAGGAGCAGAAAGCACTCGCTGCCATGGGGATCCCCGGGGATCACTATATCAATTTTGGGTATGACGACGGACTTCTGGAATATGAGAATAAAAAAGAGGTGGTTGCCAGGCTGGTGCGTTTGATCCGCCGGCTGCATCCCGATGTAATTTTTGCATTTGATCCGGGAAAGGGAGGCCAGCGGTGGCATAAGGCCGATCACAGGGCAGCCGCTTACCTTACTGCAGATGCTGCCAGGGCAGCCATGTGGCCCTTGCTGTTCCAGGGCCAGATCACCATGGAGGGACTCAGTGCCCATGAAGTCCGTGAATATGTACTTTACGATTCGGCAGAGGAGGATAAGAATACATGGGTTGATATTTCCGCGTTCGAGGAAAGGAAGATTACTGCCATGTCCCAGTATGTGAGCCAGTGGAGTTCTGGCTGGTATGATTACCAGGGCCCGGAACTGAGCGAGGAGGAGGCAGCCGAAGTAAGAAAAAAAGTCAGTGACAGAATCCTATACAGGGATGGCAAACCCATGGAAGGGTTCCGGTATTATTCAGGATCGCCCGATAACATTGGACGTTAATCAATAGAAATTCAGATATATATCTAAAACAACAATCCATGAAAACCACAACATTTGCTTTGATTGCACTCATGATGCTCACCCTTTTCTCCTGTACGCAGACCAGGGTGGGAGTTGGTGCCGGTCCACCGGCTGGCGCCGAACTGCTCTTTGATGGCAGCAGCGAGTCCCTTCATGAAAACTGGATCTACTGGGAAGGGCCTCGTTTTGCAGCAGAAATGCCCATTAAATGGGAGATCCAGGAAGACCCCTTGGATGACGGAACTGTCATGAACAGCAATGATCCGGCAGCCGCAGGAGGGAAGTATGGTTCGGCTGATATTGTGACCAAAAAGAAATTCCGGGATTTCCGTCTTCATGTTGAGTTTCTCATTGAAGAGGAAGGAGGAAACTCGGGTGTTTACCTGCAGAACAGGTACGAGATCCAGATACTTGAAGGAGACTCTGGAGTGCATGGAATGGCTGCGGTAATCAATGAAGTAGCCTCGCCTTATATGTTCAATGGTGTAGGCAGGTGGAATTCCTACGACATCATGTTCCGGGCTGCCCGGTTCGAAGATGGGAAACGGGTTGAAAAAGCGATGGTGACCAACTATTTTAATGGAACAAAAGTCTACACCAACATTGGCATTAACCAGGTATGGGGAGGGCCCAATTCGGGCATTGACGGGGGAAATGATGATGGCAAAGGCATTACTGACTCACCCCAGGGAGTGAAGCTGCAGGCCGAAGGTCATTCAGTACTCTACCGGAACATCTGGATCAAGGAGATGGACCTGGAAGAAGCTGATACCGATTTTTAATTCCGGCGCGGTATGAAGGCACAAAAAAGAAAGAGCTATCTGATTTCGTTTACAGTTGTCCTGGTCCTGACCGGATTGTTTGCCTGCGTAAGTGAGCAACCGTCTTCCGGAGACCAGATCTACGACCTGGGGACTGGAATTGTTTCAAGGTCAATCTCTTTTGAGAACCCCACGGGGGAGCCTGGACAGGGCGGAAAAACGGCCAGTAATCTGGGTGTGGGGCGAAAGGGGTTTCCCGCTAAAAACATCTCGGCCGGTGAAACCGTGGTGTTGTGTGATATAAATGGCTCCGGAACCATCAGGCATATTTGGATGACAGGCGGATTCAAGGATCATACCATCGCACTGCGCAGCATGGTGGTCCGGGCTTACTGGGAGAACCAGGAGCACCCCAGCATCGAATGTCCCCTTGGCGATTTCATGGGATCGGCACATGCCAGGTATGATGCCTACCAGTCCGCCGTTCATTCCACGGGGATCAATGCCGCATTGAACATCTGGCTGCCCATGCCTTTCAGGGAACAGGCAAAAATTACCCTCACCAATGAGGGTGCTGATGAGGTGACACTCTTTTACCAGGTGGACTATACGACCGGAGACCGGCACCCGGAAAACCTGGGCAGACTGCATGTTTGTTTCGTTCGGGAGAATCCCACCAAACTGACCGAGGATTTTGAGCTGTTGCCGAAAAGAACAGGGAAGGGAAGGTTTGTGGGGGCTGTACTTGGAATTCGTACCCTGGAGGACCATTGGTGGGGTGAGGGAGAGATTAAAATCTATATGGATGGAGACAGGGAATTCCCTACCATCTGTGGGACAGGAAGTGAGGATTATGTCTGCCTCTCATACGGGATGCAGCAGACACCCTATCTCTATCACGGATGCAGCAGGAACAGGGACGGATTTATCTCCATGTACCGATGGCACATTCCCGATCCCATATTCTGGCAGGAGGATTGTCGCATCACCATACAGCAGATTGGCTGGAGCCCTGAAAAGCGGGACGAGACCGGATACCCGCTGTATGAGCGGCAGGATGACTGGAGCAGTGCCACATTCTGGTATGAGCCGGTACCCAGTGAGCCGCTGCCCGAATTCCCTGATCTTGAGAGAAGAACAGCAGACCTTTGATTCCTTCAGGAGCTATCTCCAGAGCAGTTCAATCTCTTCCAGACTTTTGCCTTTTGTTTCTTTTATATAGAACCTGGCGATAAGAAACTGGATCACTGCCATCATGGCCAGGAAGAGGAATGTTACTGATCCTCCTATGGCATCAAGCACATAGGGGAAGAGAAGGACCACCAGGAAGTTGAACACCCATTGTGTAAATGATGCCAGTGCCACCGCCTGTCCCCTGATCTGGTTGGGGAACATCTCTGCCACCAGGGTCCAGAAAGCCGGTCCGATGCAGGAAGCAAAAAAAGCGATAAAGGCCATAATACATACAGTGGTAAACACAGGATTCATCTGGAAATGAAAGGCTGCTGCAATAAGCAGCAGGGTTATGGCCATTCCGGCTGATCCCACCGTGTAAAAGGTTTTTCTTCCCAGCCTGTCGATAAGCCAGATGGCAAAGAATGTAAAGACAAAGTTGACCAGTCCGATGAGCGAGGTTTGCAGCAAGGCATTCCGGATTTCCAGTCCGGCCGTCATCAATATCTTGGGTGCATAGTCCACCACCGTATTGATCCCGGTAATCTGTACAAATACCGAAAGCAACAAGCCCAGGACGATTACCTTCCTGTACTTGCGTGAGAACAGGACCCTGATACCTGCCTTTCCGCCCGAGTCCACCAGACTTTTTTCAATCTCAGGGATCTCCGTCCGGGCGAATTCCGTTCCGCCAATATTCTCCAGAACGGCCATGGCCTTCTCCCTGAAACCCGCCTTAACCAGCCACCTGGGACTTTCCGGTATGAAGAACAGGCCGATGAAGAAAAACACCGATGGAATCAGCCCTGTGGCAAACATCCAGCGCCAGTTGTTGTCCACCTCATGTAGTGAGAAATTCACCACATAGGAAATCAGAATCCCCAGGGTAATGGCCAGCTGGTACGCCGTGATCAGAGTTCCGCGGATCTTGCGTGGAGCTACCTCGGCCACATACATGGGGGAGAGGACCGATACGGCACCCACAGCCAGCCCTCCCAGTACCCGGAAGGTGATGAAGAATGACTGGTGTTTCGCCAGGGCCATACCAGCACAGGAAACTGCAAAAAAGAGAGCCACCATGATCAACAGCCGTTTTCTACCGAATCGCTCGGTCAGGTTGCCCACACCAAAGGCCCCAATGATGCATCCCATCAGGATGGAACTGACACCCCATCCCAACTGTAATTCATCCCAACCAAAATAGGGCTGGATAAAGGGGATGGCTCCAGAAATAATACCGACGTCGAAACCAAACATCAATCCACCCATGGTGGCTATGAAGCTGATGAAATACAGATATGCCCTGCCCTTCATTACAGCTCCCTTATTTTGATGTTCCACTCTCTCAGGTTCACCTGCTTCTCTTCTGAGGATTGCTGTTTATTATTTCCGGGCTGGCTGCATCCGCAAAGCAACGCTCCGAGGATTACCATGGTAAATAGATTGATTCTATTCATGTGTGAACTGTATTTGGCTTCATAAAGGCAACTGGGCTACCCATTTAGTCAGGCAAGATCCAGCCTTCCCTGTAGTTGTGTTTTATATATTCCTGGACTGTCTCCAGGGCAGGAAGGGTCACATATTGCGTGTCAAAATGGGGGTGCCCATCGATGACCCTGAAGTCATCGGAAGAGACTATCCTCAGCTCATCACTGCTGCTGATGTTGGTGAAGCGCATGTTGGCGCCGTCCCATTGCAGTTCCCGGTTCAGGCTTTGTAACCTGACCGCCAGTACGCCCATGACCACCATTTCGTTGAACGGACCGGCCCTATCAAAGCTGGACATGGCTTGGAGCCTGTTTTCCGGATTTTCCTTGCATGCCCTGATCCAGTCCTGTTCATGAGGGCCATCCATGATCCCCCCTGTTTCATATCCTTTTACCCGACGTAAGGTTTCCGGAACATTGGGTTTCCGGCCTGAAAGCAGTCTGGGATGGATGCCACCCAGATTGCAGATCAGTTTGTCTTTGGTCCCCTCGAAAATACAACCTCCCATGCCATCCTCCATGATGGGATCTCCGTCTGCCATCTCCACAGGCCTGGAGGGCATCATGCCCCCGTCATACCAGAAGACCTTTACTTTGGGCATTTTCACTTGAAGCGCCGGATCCTTGATATTTCTCTCGGGGAAAGTATACTCCACCACTTCAGACTGGGGTGCACTCTCGGTGTTGACAAGGGTAGAAGATCCCTGGACCCTGATCGGGTATTCCAGTCGGAGCGCAGAGAAGACCGGGTTGAGGATGTGGCAGGCCATGTCACCCAGGGCTCCTGTCCCAAAATCCCACCATCCCCTCCAGTTCCAGGGTGTGTAGATATCATGGTAAGGGCGCATGGGTGCCGGTCCGATAAAAAGGTCCCAGTTCATGGTTTCCGGTGGTGTTTGTACTTCTTTGGGGCGTTCCAGTCCCTGGGGCCAAATGGGGCGGTTGGTCCAGGCATGGACTTCTTTTACCTCCCCGATCTCTCCCGCCTGGATCCACTCTTCAACCGTACGTGCTTCAGGCGATGAATTGCCCTGGTTTCCCATCTGGGTGGCAACCTGGTACTCCATGGCCAGTTTGGTGAGCAGCCGGGACTCATATACCGAATGGGTGAGGGGTTTCTGACAATAGACATGTTTTCCCATGCGCATGGCCGTGGCAGCTATGATCGCATGGGTATGGTCGGAGGTAGCGATCAAAACAGCGTCGATCTCATCGCCCATTTCGTCGAACATCCTTCGCCAATCCCAGTACCGCTTTGCCCGGGGGTAATCTTCAAAGCAGGCCTGTGCGTATTTCCAGTCCACATCACACAGTGCAACGATATTCTCGCTATTCATGCCCGCCAGGTTGATCCTCCCTTTCCCCCCGACTCCAATACCGGCGATGTTCAACCTGTCACTGGGTGCCACATGCCCCAGGGTTTTCCCCATTACGTGACTGGGAATGATGGTCAGGCCGGCTGCAGAAGCTGTTGCAGTCCTGATAAAAGAGCGTCTGTGAATGGTTTGTCTGTTCATGGTGGTCTGTCTGTCGTGAGTCTGGAATAAAAATAGAAATAAAACCCGAGATCGACCAATGAGAAATGATATCCTTATTCTACTTCTTACTCGTTCCAGTATTGAAACCAGGTGGTCCCCTGGCCGGGCCTGGGTTCAGGCTTGATGTCCACGTAAAGGATGGTGTCCGCATCTTCTCCATAGGGGGCATGAAGCACATCTGTTCCGCCCGGTCCGATAACCATGGAACATCCGATTCCTTTCCAGCCCTTCCATGGGCCACCAGTCATCCAGCCCACATTGCTGCAACTGGCGATCCAGACCCTGAAATCTCTGGCAATGGGCTTGTAGGCACCTTTCCACATGCCGCCATAGGGCTCCTTTTGGTTATCATGTTCAGCTACTACGGCCCAGCTGCTGGGTGAAAGGATCACGCCGGCACCCATGTAGGCCAGCGAGCGGGTGAGAACATGGTTGGCCGCAACGGCATCGGCGCAGATCAACAGCCCCAGCGTTCCAAACTCGGTCTCGCACACATTGAGCCTGTCTCCCAGTGCGTAATAGGGATGACCGATATCCAGTTCATTGATCTTGCGATGAAGCAGGATCAATTCACCATTCGGATGAATGATGACTGCTGAATTGTAGACCTTGTCTCCGGCTTTTTCGATGAGCCCAGAACAGATGTAAACAGCATGTTTTTTTGCTGATTTTGCCAGGTGGATAAATGTTTTACCCCCTGGGACAGGTTCAGCTTCTGTAAGTGCCGATGGATCGGTCCATCCCAGGTCCATGGCCTCCGGAAGCAATATAAAGTCAGCTCCCTGGCCGGCTGCTTCAGCAATCATCTCTCCTGCATGCTTCAGGTTCGTTTCCCTGTCGCCGCCCACTACCTTCATCTGGCAGATTGCCAGGGTGAAGGGTTTTTGCTGATGGCTGGATTCCTGGCTCTGTCCCCGGATTCCCTGGTATGTAAACAGGGCAATGAAAATCAATGCTATGTATCTGTACTTCATAATGGATGGAGTTAAATTCTGAAGAAAACCTTTCGTTTGTAAAGCCAGTAGCATATCCCCCAGGCCATGGCCAGTACAACCATTGAATTAAAAAACAATGCAAGGTGTTCTCCAGCTCCAAGGCGCATCAGTCCGTCTGTAATGAATGCCCCTGTAAAGTCTACCATCCATTGCTTTCCTGCGGTCTCCATAAAGAGGTAGATAAAGATGGGATTCATTCCTACCACGGCAAAAACCCATGTCCATTTTTTGGATCCCTTTATATCCACCAACCAGTAGAAGAAGGCAAGGGTCAGCAAAGCCCAGCCACCGGAGGTGAGTACAAAGGAGGCGGTGCAGATCCTTTTGATGATCGGGTCAACTCCGGTCCAGTCCAGGATGTAACCCAGCCAGAGGGCAGTACCCCCGTAGATCAGGAGGAGTTTGATTTTGTTCCATCCGGATCTGGGTGAAGCCAGCAGCTTCCCGGCCAGTACACCCCAGATGGTATGGGCGGCAGTGGGGATGCAGTTGATGGCTACCCAGCCCCCGCCATTGTTGATTTTTCCCATGAGGATCATATCCATGAAGGAACCGAAATTGTGATCCTTCACAAAGGGTTGGTCGTAGCCTGGAATCCCTGTATACCTGTAAAGCAATTCGCTGAGTACCAGCAGCCCAATGGATACCAGCAGCTGGGTCCGGCCAGGCAGTCTTAAAATGGCGTAGGCGATCAGAATGGTTACAGACAACTGTGCGAGCACATTCCAGAGCTCCCAGACCAGGTGCCGGTTGTACCCGATATGAAGGGCCACTCCGAAGGCAAGCAGTAGCAGACACCTTCGCAGGATATGCCGGGTGATCTTCTGTTTGGGATCGCCCCGATCCAGCCTCTTGTTCACCGAGAACCACATGGCCACCCCCACAATGAACATGAAATAGGGTTGTACCAGGTCCCAGAACCGGAGCCCGTTCCATGGATGGTGATGAAACTGGGTGGCCAGTCCATGCATGAATGTTCCCGGTTCGGTGGCAGCCAACCAGGTATGGTAGATACCCGCCCCTTCAGCTACCAAAAGGAACATAACCAATCCCCTGAAAAGGTCCAGTGAAAGCAAGCGTTTTCCAGGTTCATTTTTTGGAATGGTACTCATGATTTCAGAGATTTCACTGCATTAAAAAGTGCAATAATGTTTTCAACAGAAGTATCATCCTGAATGTTATGGGCAGGGGCAATGATATACCCGCCATTCCTCCCATAGATCTTTGCAAGTCTCTCCACTTCATTCTTAATGTCGGCCGGACTTTTCTGAGGAAGCAATTCCTGGATATCCACTCCGCCGAAAAAAACAAGGTCTTTTTCATAGGTATCCTTCAGAAATTGAGCATCCATTCCATGGGCCTTGGGTTGCATCGGATTCAATATATCCAGTCCTATGTCAATGAAATCAGGGATTATTGGAAGTATCGATCCGCAGCTGTGCCAGGCGATCTTGATATCCGGATTGACCTTTCGAAACTCCTGGAACATGATCTTGATCCTGGGTTTGAATATTTTTCGCCATGTTTCAGGATCAATGAGCAGTCCGGTTTGCGTTCCAAAATCGTCCCCTGCCCAGAGAATATCGGCACCCAGCTCGATCAGTTGCTTTCCCACCTCGATGTTGATTTCCAGGACACGATCAAACAGCGTACCTACGTAACTGGCTTCCATCATTATATCCATCAGCAATTTTTCCAGTCCAACCAGGTACCACGAAGTTTCGAAAAACGATGTTTCAAGATCAGCAACGATGCCATAATCTGTCCCGTATGTGGAAATCGCATGTCGTGCCGCGTCAAAGCGTCCTGCAGCATGGGGGTCAGGAAAATCATAATGCAGAATATCATCTGTGTTCTGTGCATGTTTCAGCGGGAACTCATGAAACTCGTTATAAAGTCCAGCATCGATATATTTCATACCCCACTCATTTTCAATGATCCCGTTGGGATGGGTGATGGTTGGCCTGTTTTGAGGTGCGCATGCCGCAACGCCAATACAATCGTTCCCCATTGAGGCCAGCAGGTGCATATGGGATATCCTGGTAGAGAGCAAGGAGTCAAGGGGTTCCTCGTAGTCAACGCCATGGTGGTCCGAAAGTTTCCTGGCTACCTGAGGGGTAACCGTTACAAACAGGGGGGCGGTCCGGAAGCTCTTTTCGAATACTCTTCAGTACCCTCTCTTTTGAATTCATCTTATGGTGATGCTTTTCAGGATGTATCTATGAAAATAGGGGATATTTTCCAATCTGTATATACACAAATGGAATTCAGTCTCAAAAAGTGCACATCATAGATCAATATGTGCATTGATGATTGATATTTGCACATATATTTTTACAAAGTCGGTATATTGACGGATATCAAAATATAGCATATGCAAGCATTATTGGGCGTTTTGTACCACTCCATCGGGGGGATCGCATCCGGAAGTTTTTACATGCCCTATAATAAGGTAAAGGGATGGTCGTGGGAAAGTTACTGGATGCTTGGAGGCCTTTTCTCCTGGCTGATTGTACCGCCCCTGGCGGCCTGGCTCACTGTACCCGGATTTGCAGAAATCATTGCAGCGAGTTCTCGGCAGATCCTGTTTTTTACCTTCCTTATGGGACTGATGTGGGGAATCGGAGGGCTTTCATACGGATTGGGCGTCAGGTACCTGGGTATGTCCCTGGGTAATTCTGTGGTTCTTGGATTCTGCGCAGCTTTTGGCGCCATTGTCCCTTCCATATACTATAACATCAATCCCGCCGAAGGGAAAGTATCATTCACTGATATGATGGGCACCCAGGGAGGTCAGCTGGTACTTCTGGGAGTATTTGTTTGCCTGGCAGGTATCGCCATTTCAGGCAAGGCGGGTATGATGAAGGAACGAGAACTGTCCCCCGAGGCTCAAAAGGCCAGTGTACCCGAGTTCAGCCTTATTAAAGGCTTAATCATTGCCGTGCTCTCAGGAATCCTTAGTTCTTTTTTTAACTTCGGTATTGAAGCAGGCAAGCCCATGGCGGAGGCTGCAGTTGCGGCCGGGTACAATCCCCTCTACCAGAACAACGTTACCTTTGTGGTGATCCTCTGGGGCGGGCTGACCACCAACTTCATATGGACCACCATCCTGAGCATTAAGAACAGATCCTACGGGGATTTTGTTAACAGGAAATCACCCCTTGTCAGGAACATGATGTTTTCAGCCCTGGCCGGTACTACATGGTTTATGCAGTTCTTTTTTTACGGGATGGGCGAAAGCAAGCTTGGGAATGGTGCCAGCTCATGGATACTTCACATGTCGACCATCATATTAACTGCCAATATGTGGGGTATCTACCGTAAAGAGTGGAAGGGTGTGGCTAAGAAAACCAAGTGGACCATCATTGTGGGCATATCGGTGATCCTGTTGTCTGTCTTTTTGGTGGGTATCGGAAATTCACTGTAAAACGGCTGCCAAAGAAGTTTGTCAAATTGTGCAAACCTTCACTTCAATCGTTCCCCTTTAGCTGGCTTTTCTGATCTCTGAGGGAGCCACACCGGTTTTTTTCTTGAAGCACCTGCTGAAATAGTGAATGGAGTGGAAACCTACATGAAAGGAAATCTCTTTAATGCTCAGTTCCGATGATATTAAAAGATCGCGGGCCCTACGGATTTTCAGATCCAGATGATACTGCACCGGAGCGATACCTGTATAAATTTTGAACATCTTACGAAAATAAGAGTAGCCGATATTCTTCCTTTCTGCGTACTGTTTGAAATCGATCTCACCTCCAATATTCTCCCTCATCTCAAAGCATGCATCGCGAATGATGCGTTCCACTCTTTTCCCCGAAAAATTCTTCTGTTTTTCCAATGATACCATATAACCCAGAAGTTTCATGATCATTCCGGAGGCCACCTGTTGAAAGCCGGGTTTTTCATCCCGGACCATTTCAAAGATCTTATGGTAGGTGTCAATGAATTCCTCACGGTGACCAATGTGAAAAACCGGTTTTACAGCGTAGCTTTGGTTTTGCCCCAGGATGTTCCTGGGTATTGCGCCGTCAAAGCCCACATAATTTTCCATCCATCCTGTTCCCTGCAGGGGCTGATACCTGTGCCACACTCCCGGTCTTGTCACCAGAAGGGAGCCCTCCTTCACCTGGTACCTGGAATCACGGGTCTCATATATACCCGAACCCCGGGTAATGTAGTTAATCTGGAACTCATTCAGTATCCTTCCTTTTTCCCAGGTGAACAGATAGTCGGAAGGGTGCTCCTGGCTGGGATAAGGAGACTTTCCAGGTGGGATCTGTACCTTGCCGGCCACATTCAGGTATATTCCCCATCTATAGTCCTCCTCTCCGGGACTCAGATATTTGAAGAAATCATCCACAGGGATAAATGTAGAAAACAATCGCAAAAAGTGCAACAATTTGCTCAATTTGGCCATTGATCACAGGAAGCGGATCAAGTATTTTTATAATAAATTATTCCATGATGAAAAGTGAAAACTTAATTGAACAGGCATACGGGCTTGCCCGGGAACAATATGAAGCATTGGGTGTGGATGTGAACCAGGCCCTGGATGCACTTGATAAGGTTCAGATCTCATTGCATTGTTGGCAGACCGATGATGTGGGCGGTTTTGAAACACCTGATTCAGAGCTTGCAGGTGGAGGAATCGCTGTGACAGGCAATTACCCGGGGAAGGCAAGAAGCATAGAGGAGATGCGTGCAGACCTGGAAAAAGTAATGTCCCTGCTCCCGGGAAAGCAGCGACTGAATCTTCATGCCAGCTATGGTGAGTTCGGAGATGAATTTGTGGACCGGGATCAGATTGAGCCTGTCCATTTCCAGGGATGGATCGACTGGGCAAAAAAAATGGAGATCGCACTGGATTTCAATTGCACCTGCTTTTCTCACCCCAAAGCCAATGGTGGATTTACCCTCTCCAGCAAGGATGAGGAGATCCGGAAATTCTGGGTGGAGCACACCAGGCGGTGCAGGAAGATCGGAGCAGAGATGGGAAAACAACTGGGTGAGACATGCATCCACAACATCTGGATACCTGATGGATCAAAGGATGTCCCGGTAGACCGCTATACCCACAGGTCCTTGCTTAAGCAGTCGCTGGATGAAATTTTTGAAGTGGATTATTCAAGGGATTACCTGAAGGATTCTATTGAGAGCAAACTGTTCGGAATAGGGGCCGAGTCCATGACCGTAGGCTCTCACGATTTTTACCTTGGTTATGCAGTCAAAAACAACAAATTGATCTGTCTTGACAATGGCCATTTCCACCCCACCGAGCAGGTTGGGGATAAAATCTCGGCCTGTCTTCAGTTTGTGGATGAAGTGATGCTGCATGTAACCCGCCCGGTAAGATGGGACAGCGACCATGTGGTTACGCTTAATGATGATGTGCTGTTGATTGCCCAGGAAATTGTTCGTTCGGACGTACTGGACCGGGTCCACATGGGCCTGGATTTTTTTGATGCCAGCATCAACCGCATCGGGGCCTATGTGGTAGGAACCAGGGCTGCCCAACAGGCCATGTTGATTGCCCTGCTGGAACCGGTGGAGCAGTTAAAGGCGTATGAGAACAATGGACAGAATTTTGAACGCCTGGCCCTGATGGAACTGATGAAAACCAAACCGTTTGGTGCTGTATGGGATTACTATTGTCTGAAGGAAGGCGTCCCGGTAGGAGAGGAATACATTGAGTCTGTTGGTGCATATGAAAGAGAATATTTATCTGCAAGAGTAAGATCATGAACGAAATGAACCAGCTGATAGAAATATCCAGGTACTATGGGGATGATCCGGCCTATGTAATTGCAGGAGGGGGAAACACCTCCGTAAAAGACAAAGAACACATCTGGATCAAGGCCAGCGGGATCCCCCTTGCAGGCATTGATGAAAGGGGATTTGTCTGCCTGTCCAGAGAGAAACTTGCGGGTATTGAACAAAAGACCTACAGTGAGGATTCATTCAAACGGGAGGAGGAGGTGAAGGCGGATATGACCAGGGCCATTGTCTCCCCCGAAAACCTGCGGCCCTCGGTAGAGACGTCGCTTCATAACCTGATCGATTATACCTACGTAATCCATACCCATCCCACCCTGGTAAACGGACTCATGTGTTCAAATCATGTGAAGCAGGAACTTGAGAATCGTTTTGGCGACAAGGCATTGTATGTGGAGTATACCGACCCTGGTTTCATCTTGTTCAAGAAACTGCAGGAACGCATCGGATCCTACAGGAAGAAACATGGGAAAATCCCCCAGATCATCTTCCTTCAAAACCATGGTGTCTTTGTGGGGGCAAATACCACAGAAGAGGTCAGGGAGTTATACACATTCATTGACAAGCAGATCAGGGAAGGGAAAGATCTTTCGCTTCCAGCATGTAATGCAGAGGATTACAAATCTGAGGTGACAGAGGCGCTTCACACTTACTTCTCCTCGCGGGAGTTGGTATCAAAAGCGCTTCGCTGTGAACTTGTGGATCATTTCACCGCAACCATGGATCAGTACCTGAAAATATCCGAGCCCTTTTCACCAGATATCATTGTCTATTGTAAATCAAATTATCTCTTCATTGGCAAGGATGCGGATGAAGCCATAGTGGTCTCAGCCTGTGAGCAGTTCGAAGAGACCCATGGTTACTATCCCAAAGTGATCATTGAAGAGGCGGGAGGCCTCATTGCGATAGAGGAGAATCTCCGTTCGCTTGCTACGGTTTTCGAAGTGTTTATCGATTTGATGAAAATCAGCTACCTCTCGGAACACTTCGGAGGCCCGCATTTCATGACTGCCGAGCAGATTCGTTTTATCGATAACTGGGAGGTGGAGCATTACAGAAGAAAGGTAGCCAAGGAGACAACCCAATAGAATCGTTTTTTTACATGATTGAAGTCCTTCTTATATTCGATGTTGGAAAGACCAATAAAAAGGTGCTTCTCTTCGACAGAAGCTTTACCCTGGTCCATGAGGAGGAATCCCGGTTTGAGGAAGTGAAGGATGAAGATGGATTTCCCGCTGATGATGCCAGGCGGCTTGAGGATTGGATCCTGGAGACTTTGAAGAAATACCTGTCATCGGGTGAATTCAGGGTGAAAGGAATCAACTTCACCTCCTATGGGGCCACCCTGGTCTATCTGGATGAACAGGGCAAGCGTCTGACTCCAATCTATAATTACCTGAAGCCCATGCCCGAAAAGCCTATGGAAGGATTTTATGAAGCCCATGGCGGAGTGGCTGAATTTTCAAGGAAAACGGCATCACCTTCTCTGGGCATGTTAAACTCCGGCCTCCAGTTGCTCTGGTTGAAAAGGATGCGGCCCGAGGTTTTCAAGCAGGTGAAGCATATCCTCCACCTGCCCCAGTATCTCTCTTACCTGATCACCCGAAAAACTGTGTCTGAACACACCTCCATTGGATGTCATACGGCCATGTGGGACTTCGATACCATGCAGTATCACCACTGGATGGAGACGGAAGGAATTTCCCTGCCCGCCCCGGGGGCGGTAACAGATACCTTTGATGTGCATGTGGATGAATCCGCCTTGGTGGTTGGTGTTGGGCTTCATGATAGTTCTTCATCCCTGGCACCATACATCCTGGCTTCGAAGGAGCCATTTATACTGATCTCTACCGGAACATGGTGCATCAGCATGAACCCATTCAATCATGAGCCACTTTCGGCTGAGCAGCTGGAGAAGGACTGCCTCTGTTTTTTGAGTGTGAATCAGACCCCGGTAAAGTCTTCCAGGTTTTTCCTGGGCCGCATCCATGATCTGAATACGGATCGGCTTGCCGGTTATTTTGGTATGGATCAGGGAGCCTATAAGGAGGTCAGTCCGGGACCAGGTGAAGTACATCAACTGTGGAAGGATCAGATGCAGCACCGATGTTTCTTCCTGGATGGAATTCCGAACGATCTTGTGGATGACTCAATCGATCTGTCGCAATTTCAGTCCTTCCATCAGGCCTACGCCAGGCTGATGCTGGATCTTACCAGTCAGGTACTGAGTTCCATAGATCTTATCATTCCGGACGAAGACCAGACCAGGCATGTCTACATTGCAGGTGGATTTGCAAAAAATCCTTTCTTCACCGGACTGATGGCCCTGGCTTTTCCGGGTAAAAGCGTATTTACATCCCAGGTGGACAATGCCACATCCCTTGGTGCCGCCTTGGTCATCTCAGAGAAAGTCTGGCCCGGTGTTCCGGTAACACCTGACCTGGGTTTAAGGCGGGTGGATTGTTAAATTCAAAATAGCCAGGATGAATAAACTAGATACAAAGCTTCAGCATCCCCGTGACCAGATTACCGAAGTGATCGGAAGAATATACAGGGCTGGGCTTACCACAACCTCCGGAGGCAATATTTCCATCATCGATGACCAGGGTGATATTTGGGTTACTCCTTCGGCCATTGATAAAGGGACACTTACCCGAAAAGACATTGTGTGCGTGAAGAGAGACGGAAGTATCAAAGGGCATCACAAGCCTTCATCTGAATACCCCTTTCACAGGGCCATCTATGAGGCAAGGCCGGATATCAGGGCGGTGATCCATGCCCATCCTCCGGCCCTGGTTTCATTCAGCATTGTCAGGCAAATTCCCAATACCAATATCATCCCGCAAGCAAAGCATATCTGTGGTCCCATCGGCTATGCGGATTATGCCCTTCCGGGTGGAGAAGAACTGGGAGCAAAGATTGCAAAGGAATTTACAAAGGGATTTCATGCGGTGATCATGGAGAACCACGGTACCGTGGTGGGAGGTACCGACCTGAAGGATGCCTATGTGAGGTTTGAAACCCTTGAGTTTTCAGCGCGGACACTGATCGGGGCCAGTACGGTTGGTGAACCTCACTATCTGAGCGATGCCCAGATCGATGAATTTGAGTCTCAGATTCCTGAAGATATCCCCGAGATGCTTGAAGTGGAACATACTCCCGAAGAACAGGCCATCAGGCGAAACATTGCCATGCTGGTGAGAAGGGCGTGTGACCAGGGATTGATGATCAGTTCCTACGGGAACATGTCGGTACGCTGGCAAAACAATGATTTTCTGATTACCCCACGAAATGTACCCCGCTGGGAGATGGATATTGAGGACATTGTTCAGATAAAGGGTGGTAAAAGGGAAGCGGGTAAACTGCCCAGCCGCTCTCTGGCCCTGCACGCAGATATTTACAGGTCACATCCCGAAGTAAATTCAATCATACTCACCCAGGCATCGAACATCATGGCCTTTGGGGTATCCCATGTCCGGCTCGATGTGAGGACCATCCCAGAGAGCTGGATCTTTCTCCAGGATATAGCGTCGGTAGAGTTTGGAAAGCAGTTTGCAGGAGATCCGACCATACCCCGCCTTGTGTCAAAAAGCAGGCCGGCAATTATTGTACAGAATGATGGTATTATTGTTACTGGTGATAAGCTGTTACAAACCTTTGACAGGCTGGAAGTGGCCGAGTTTAGTGCAAAGTCTCTGGTTTTGGGACATCCGCTGGGAGCGCTGGTACCCATTGGTGATGATCAGATTGAGGACCTGAGAAAGAAATTTCTCTCCTGATCTGATGCAGGCTGATCTACCATTCGAAAATGGCTCTATCTGCCTCCGGCAGAGAGGCAACAATCCAGTCAGCATTTGACAATTCTTCTGCAGTAAAAGAGGTGGTGAGTGCCAGTACCCTGGCTCCGGCTGCTTTCCCAGCAGTAACCCCGCTGATGGCATCCTCGATCACCAGGCATTCGCGGGGATTGACCCCCAGGTTTTCAGCTGCTTTCAGGAAAACATCAGGAGCCGGTTTCTTGTGTTCAATATCCAGGCCGCTAACGATGGTGTCAAAGGTTTCAGCCGGGATTCCGATTTCTTCCAGGTTGATCATGATCTTGACCGAGTCGGCGCTTGAGGCCACAGCAATTTTCAAATCCCTGTCCAGGCATGTCCGTATGAACGCTTTCACCCCTGGGAAGGCCTCCAGCCTGCCATTGACCAGCTTGCCATAGATCTCATAGGTCCGTGCTTTGTCTTTCTCCAGTTCAAATGGGATATGGTTCTTTTCAGCCACACCGCCCAGGTAGCGGTTTTCGCCCATGCCGGTAAACTCCAGGAAATCTGCAGGGTCCACCTTGAAACCCTTCTCTCTGAACATCTCAACTGCAGCCTGGCAAATGTACTCCTCGGAGTCCAGGAGGACACCATCCATATCAAATAGTACGGCTTTCATTTTTTATCTTTTTATTGCCTGTCCGGATGTCTTCCCCATTCATGGCGCCTGGCAGGATCAAAATCAGGATTGGGAACCGGCAACCTGGCATTACATTCTGTCCTCCAGGATTGGAGTAATGCGGATAATTCGGATACCACATCCGGATGGACGTCAGCCAGGTCTTTTGTTTCTCCTATATCTTCCTCCAGGTTATAGAGTGCCCTGGTATCCTCCACCAGGTTGTGGACCAGTTTCCATTTACCTTTGCGAATGGCACTGGCAGGCACCTCATGATGGTACACCGGATAGTGCCAGTAGATATCTCTATCGGGATCGGGCAACTCTCCCTCCAATATATCCACCAGGCTTATTCCGTCGAAAACCTGCTCATCAGGCAGCTGCACGCCAGCCAGATCTGCAAATGTGGGAAGGAGATCCACGCTGGATACAATGGCATTGTTCACCTCTCCCCGGCTGATTGATCCGGGCCACCATACAATCATGGGCTCCCTGATCCCTCCTTCATACAAAGTGCCCTTTTCGGCCCTGAGTGGTGCGTTGGAGGAGGCCACATAAAGCAGCGGATCTCCCTCATAGATATGCTGTTTTGACTGGTGAATCAGAGGTACTTCATCAAAGCGGCTGATAAGTCCCCCGTTATCTGAAAAGAACACCACCATGGTATGATCTGCGAGCCCCAGTTCTTCCACTTTTTGAAGGATCCTTCCCACACTGTTATCAACATGTTCCACCATGGCTGCATAGACTGCATTGCAGGGATAGTTTTCCGCTTTCTCCTTTTCCAGGTATTTTTGGATCAGCGTAGTATCGGCATCCAGCTGAACATGTACATCAAAATGTGCCAGGAAAAGGAAAAAAGGGTTTTCAGCCTGTTCCTCTATAAAATCGATGCTGAGGTCGGTCAGCATTTCGGACAGGACTTTTCCCGGTTCCAACTCCATGGGAGTACTCATCCGACCGGCATAGTCGAAAAAGCCGCCACCCTGGTACACATTGGAACAATCAAAGCCCTGATATTGTGGGAGGAATTCGCCTCCCCCCAGGTGCCATTTGCCAAAATAACCCGTGTGATAGCCTGCATCCTGCATGGCCTCTCCCAGGGTGTAAACCTCAAGCGGCAGATGCTGACTCCTGTTGATGGGGACAGTGACCTCCTCATAGGGGCGCCAGTGTCCGGTAATGAAATCGATGATACCCACCCGTGCCGGGTATTGTCCGCTCATGATGCTGGCCCTGGTGGGCGAGCAGACCGGGCATGCTGCATATGCGTCGGTAAAACGAATCCCCTGTTCTGCCATCTGTGTGATGTTCGGGGCTTCATTAAACGGATTTCCATAAACCGGAAGATCAGCCCATCCCAGGTCGTCTGCAAGGATGAAGATGATGTTTGGTCTGGAGCCCGACAAGGGATTTTCTTCAGTTTGGGAACATGAAACGAAGGAGAAAAATGCCAGGCAAAGGACGGTTGGGATGTTAAAATGAAGTTTTGACATGGACATGATGAATATTGAGGTGCAGATTAGGACATTAAATATAGCCAATTCCTTATATTTAGAGTCACTCAGAACACAAACCACTCTAAAAATACAGCAATGGAAAACCGAAGAACATTCATAAAGAAAACAGCCCTCAGCACTGCCGGGGTTTCACTGGGAGCATCAGCAGTATCAGCCAGGTCCTATGGCAGGATTTTGGGTTCCAATGACCGGATCAATATGGCCGTGGTTGGACTCCGTGGCAGAGGGAAGGCCCTCATGGGAGATTTCTCCGGTATGTATGACAAGGGAGTCTTTGTAAAAACAGTCTGCGATGTGGATACAGCATTTCACGATGAATCCAGAAATCTGGTGGCTGAGAACCAGGAAGGGAAAAAGCCCGGTGCAGTTCAGGACATGCGCAGGGTGTTTGACGATCCCGAAATCCATGCTGTTGCCATGGCCACTCCAAACCACTGGCACGCACTGGGAACCATCTGGGCGGTACAGGCAGGAAAACATGTCTACGTGGAAAAACCCAGTTCCCATAACATTTGGGAAGGGAGGAAAATGGTTGAGGCTGCCAGGAAATACAACAGGGTGGTCCAGGTTGGATTTCAGAACCGGTCGAACGACGATGTGATACAGGCCATGAATTTTCTGCATGAAGGGGGAATCGGTGATGTGTATATGGCCCGTGGAAACTGCTTCAAACCCAGGGATTCCTTCGGGATCTCTCCCGATGGAGAGGCGCCCTCCACACTGGACTATGATATGTGGCTGGGCCCATGTACCTACAGGCCATACAATGAAAAGAGGGGGCATTACAACTGGCACTGGCACTGGAATACCGGGAATGGTGATACGGGCAACCAGGGCCCGCACCAATTTGACATTGCCAGGTGGGGATTAAATAAAAAGGTTCATCCTGTCAAAGTTCAATCCATGGGAGGGATCTTCGGTATTTCACCCCATTCCTGTTCACAGGAAACCCCCAACACCCAGACCTCCCTGTTCGAATATGAAGACGGAAAGATCCTGGAATTTGAAACCCGGGGGCGTTTTACCAATGGAGAGGCAAAGCTCGGAGTGAAAATCGGGAACCTGTTTTATGGAACTGAAGGCTGGATGGAGATAAACGGATCCAGTTGGAAGGCTTACCGGGAGCGCGAGGATGAGCCATTTGCCGGATCAGGTATTGAAGCTGAAGGCGCTGCAGTGGGTGGTGACAGCTCTTTTCTTACTGCACAGCGAAGCGAGGGACATGGTTCCAACTTTATTGATGCAGTGAGAAGCGGGAATGCTCATAAACTAACCTGCGATATCCTTCAGGGGCATATGTCCACCGTTCTTCCTCACCTGGGCAACATCGCCTACAGGGTGGGAGAGACCCTGGAGTTCAATGGAGAGTTTGAAAAATTCATCGACAACCAGGAAGCCAATATGCTCCTGACCAGAAAGTACAGGCATCCGTATGTCATACCTAATTCGGTATGACAGTGCCCAGTACTCAGTACTCAGTACAAAGGAAAAAGTAAAAAGGAAATAAAATAAAGACAAATGAAGATGAAGAAGACAAGTGTTCAATGTATTGGTATGACGGTAATTGCCCTGGTGCTATCGGGGTGTTCCGGAGGATATGTGGATTTGTTTGACGGGAAGACGCTGGACGGGTGGGAGTGCAATCCGGCAGAGCTCACGTCCGAATGGCGCGTTGAAAACGGGGAGATTCTAGGAGAAAATGTTTCAAAGGAGGGATCCATCCTATGGACCACAAGCTCATTCAGAGATTTTGAGATGGAGCTCGACTATATGACCCTGAGTGATGATTATGATTCGGGGCTTTTTCTGAGGGGGGAGAGCCACCAGGTGCAGATCGGAATCTCACGCTCGCTGCAGATTGACCTGACGGGATGCATCTATGCCCCTGTGGATGAACAGGGGAGCTATCCCGGACGGACAGATAAAGTAGCGGATTTTCATAAAGTCGGTGAGTGGAACCATCTGAAGGTCATTATCCAGGGGAAGCGGATTCAGACTTTTCTGAACGGGGAACCCTTTGTGGATTACCTGGCTGTCAACATTGTGGATGAAGGACCTGTGGGCCTGCAGTTGCATGGGGGTGTGCACATGGGAATGAAATTCAGAAACCTCAGCTTAAGGGAGCTTAACGGGGAGGTATAGAAGCCAGCGCGGGATCATCCATAACCTTGGAATTCAGATCGTCCAATGCTTTCCGCAAGGCCCTCTGGTTCGCTTTTCGGGCAGATAAGGCATAAATAGACATGGCCTGTTTGCCCCTTCCCACCCCCCTGTGAACGCCTGTAGCTTTGTTATATAGATCAAAGAAAGAGGCCTGGACTTCAACATCGGTTACATTGGTGGCATAGGGAACACCGCAAAGGGTCCCAATCCCAATGGTAAGAATGCCGATCAAAGATCCGACACTGAAGCGGGAATGCTCATTAAAATATATAATGCTCATCTCCACCTTCCCTTCCGCCTCTTCACCGGGAAGCAGGAGTTGCTCCTCCAGATAAAACTCCAGGAAGCGGATGGCATCCACTACTTTTGCATCGGAAATATAGCTGTAAGAGGTCTGTTCCATGGTATTGTCACCGAATCCGGTGATCTCGGTGGTATATATGTTCCCGTAATTCTGGTAGGTGGATGAGATCTCTTCAAAATTGATCTTGGATAGCATGGATGGAAGCCGGTATGAATTCTCAAAGGGGAAGGTAAAGACAGATTTTTGAGAATAGAGGAGTGTGGTTGAGAATGCTAAAATGGCTATTATTGATATGTGGTATCGTGTTTTCATAATGAAAATACCGCAAATTCTGGGCCGAAAAAAGCGTTGAATGAAATGAAATATAACTACAGATACATCCTTTCCATCTCACTGGTTTCTGCACTGGGTGGCTTTCTGTTCGGGTATGACTGGGTGGTCATAGGTGGGGCCAAGTTTTTTTATGAGCGCTTCTTCGAGATCACGCAGATCCCGCACCTGCAGGGTGTAGCCATGTCCAGCGCCCTGATTGGATGCATCCCCGGAGCGTTGTTTGCAGGATATCTCAGTGACCGCTTTGGCCGCAAGAGATCTCTGATCGCTGCTGCGGTCCTTTTCATCATCTCTGCCTTGGGATCTGGTATGGCTGATAGTTTTACAAACTTTATGCTGTTTCGTATCCTGGGGGGGCTGGGCGTGGGGATGGCCTCAGTTGTTTCGCCCATTTATATTGCCGAAGTTTCACCCAGGCACATGAGGGGAAAATTGGTGGCCCTGAACCAGTTGAACATTGTGCTTGGAATCCTTCTGGCCCAAATCACCAACTATCTGATATCCAATGAAGTGCCACTGAATGCAACAGATGACTTTATTCTGAATTCGTGGAATGGCCAGATGGCCTGGCGATGGATGTTCTGGGCTGAGATGGTGCCTGCAGGGATCTTCTTTTTCATGGCATTTTTTATCCCGGAATCCCCACGGTGGCTGGTCAGAAGCGGATTCTCAGAACGGGCCCTGGTCATTCTGAACCGGATCGGCACCGGTGGGTATGGAAGCACCATCCTTGATGAGATTAAAATAAGCCTGAGAGAGGTTTCCCGGAAGATCGATTATCGTGTATTGCTCAGTAAAAAAGTGAGACCCGTATTAATTCTTGGACTTGTGCTTGCCTTTTTCCAGCAATGGTGCGGGATCAACATTGTATTCAATTATGCCGAAGAGGTCTTCACCTCGGCCGGTTTCGGGATCAGTGCCTCCCTGCTGAATATCGTGGCTACCGGAGTGGTCAACCTGGTCTTCACCCTGGTGGCTTTAAGGACGGTGGATCATTGGGGACGAAAGAAACTGATGCTGACCGGGGCAGCGGGACTGGCGGTTACCTACCTGGTATTGGGTGGGTGCTACTTTTTGGAATTGAATGGTACCATTGTGCTCATGGTTATTCTTGTTGCCATTGCCCTGTATGGCCTGACGCTGGCACCCGTAACCTGGGTTATTCTTTCTGAAATATTTCCCAACCGGGTTAGGGGAGCCGCCATGGCTGTTGCCAGTACCGCACTCTGGATCTCCAGTACCCTGCTGGTGCTTTTGTTTCCGGTTATACGGGTTTGGATCCATATCTCAGGTGCTTTCTGGCTCTATGCTGGTATCTGCATACTGGGATTCTTCTATATCAGGGCAAAGCTTCCGGAGACCAAAGGGAAGTCACTCGAGGAGATAGAGAAAATGACTATGCCCTAGGCTAGAATCTACCAATCAGGCTGTAATCCTGCGTATTGCAGTAGATCTGGCTGAAGAAGAAAAAACCCACACGGTTGGTATCCAGTTTTCTGTCCACCCGAAGGATGGGATGGTTCTTTTTGACTCCGAAATGGGTTTGGATCCGCTCATCCGCTGTGATGGCCTGGATCTTCTGTTCGCCTCCTTTTACTTCGATTTGATAGTGCTTCCGAAGAATCTCGAAAAGGGATTTATTTTCAAAGGTCCGGGAGGTAAAGCGGGGAAGGTTCAGGTTGGGAATCATGGTAATGTCATAGAATACAGGTACACCATTGATCAGCCGCAGTCTTTCCAGGGTGATGCACCCCACACTTTTCTCTGTTTCAGTAATCTCAAAACCAAAGGCCTGCTCCCAGCTGATGATCCTGGGCTTCACGATAATCCTGGTGGCCAGGTTCTCCTGCCCGATGGCTGAAGTGGTGCCGGTCAGGGAGAGAATCCCAATCCCTTTGGGTTGTCCCTGTACGATGGAGCCTTTTCCCTGCTGCCTGAGGATGAAACCGTCATTGACCAGCATATCCAGGGCTTTGCGGACGGTGGGCCTGGTCAGGTGGTGGACAGCACATAGTTCATTCTCCGAAGGAAGAAGATCCCCCCGCCTAAAGGCTCCGTCTTCGATCAGTTTCCTGAGCTTCTCATAGAGTTTTCTATACTGGGCAAGCGCTTTGTTCGGCATGGCCTGGTTGACTTAATTTGTCGATAGTAGCTAATATAGTTGTAAATATAGGTATATGATATGAAAATGCAATTATTGCAGAGGTAAAATGTTGTAAATATCAATCAAACAATAAGATATAATAAAATATATCATCAAATTAAGTTTCCTTTTTGTTTCGGAAAAAACATGTTATATTTGTACTTGTATATACAAGTAATCTAATAGAGCTTATGGCTATCGCAGTAATAATGCCCAGGCAGGGACAATCGGTCGAAAGTTGCATTCTTACCGAATGGTACAAAGCAGAGGGAGAAAAGGTCTCAGCGGGAGATCTCCTGTTTGCATATGAAACGGACAAAGCTGCCTTTGAAGAGGAGGCACAGGCCGATGGGGTGCTGCTTGCCCGGTTTTATGAAGAGGGAGATGAGGTGCCGGTGCTGACCAACATGGGCGTTATCGGAGACAAAGGAGAATCCGTGGATGTCTTTCGTCCCGATGTTACGATAGCTAGCAGTGAAAAAGCAGAAGCTAGCTCCATGGAGACAGAGAAGCCGGGTTCGACTGGAGAAGTCACAGAAAAATTTCCGGGTATTGCAGCTCCGGCTGAAGTGCCAACCCAGCCAAACGGAAAACGATCCATCTCTCCACGGGCAAGGCGTCTTGCATGTGAAAAACGGGTTTTATTCAACACCCTGAAGGGATCCGGTCCGGGAGGTAGAATCATAGAGCATGATATCCTGGAGGAGATTCGGAAAGGAAAGCGCTTAACCCCTCTGGCCCAAAGAAAGATGGAGGGAGAAGGTCTGGCTGTCCCACGGGATGGGCATACACCTTACGGGAAGATTTCTTCAAAAGAGCTGGTGAAAGCTGAATTGTCGGGTGAATACACCGATGAACCCCTCTCCAATGTAAGAAAGATCATCGCTGGAGCCATGCACCGCTCCCTTCAGAATTCAGCGCAGCTGACCCACCACATGAGCGCCAATGCCACCGTCATGCTGCAATTGCGTAAAGCAGTGAAAGCAAGGATGAAGGATGGGTATGCCCATAACATTACCCTCAATGACATGGTCTGCTTCGCAGTGATCCGCGCCCTTAAAATACATCCCGGAGCCAATGCCCATTACCTGGACGGGACCATCAGGAAATTTCATAAGGTGAGCCTGGGAATGGCTGTAGATACGGACCGCGGATTGCTGGTTCCTTCTCTGCCCAACGCAGATGACCTGTCTCTGACAGGTTTGTCGAGCCAGCTTAATGAGATCGTGGAGGCTTCAAGGGGAGGGCGTATTTCGCCTGATCTGCTGGCTCCCGAATCAGCCACCTTCACCGTCTCCAACCTGGGGAATTATGGTGTGGAGATGTTTACACCAGTGATTAACCTGCCCCAGGTGGGTATCCTGGGAGTGAATACCATCATCCAGAGACCCACTGTGCTGGCCGACGGTTCTTTCGGATTTCAGCCATTCATGGGTCTTTCGCTTACCTATGATCACCGGGCCCTTGATGGCGGTCCGGCGACCCTGTTCCTGGCTGAAATTAAAAACCAGATCGAATCCCTCACAGAAGAACTTTTGTAAGCTATAGTATAAATACTTTCACCTTTCAGCCTTATGCCAAAAACACAATTTATCAATCCGGCCCTTGTACGAAAACCTCAAACACTTGAATTGGGATCTATTCCTGTCAATCTCTATAACAAATCGGTGAAGGATGAGGCATCCAGGTATTCTAAGGAAGACCTGCTTCGTATCTACCGGGACATGTGGATCATCAGGGAGTTTGAAACCATGCTGAACCTGATCAAGACTACGGGCGAGTATCAGGGAGTAAGCTATTCCCATCCGGGGCCGGCCCACCTCTCCATCGGACAGGAAGCGGCAGCAGTGGGAATGGCCTATGAGCTGGATATGGATGACTATATCTTCGGATCACACCGATCCCACGGGGAGATCCTGGCCAAAGGCCTTTCTGCCATTCAGAAACTGGATGATAACAGCTTGTATGATGTGATGAAAACATTCTTTGACGGTCGCATTCTCTCCATTGTGGAGAAAGGACACAAAGGGGATGTGAAATCTCTGGCGCTTAAGTTCCTTACCTATGGAACCCTGGCAGAGATTTTTGCAAGGGAGACCGGGTTTAACAAGGGCCTGGGAGGTTCCATGCATGCATTCTTTACCCCGTTTGGGATCTATCCCAACAACGCCATTGTCGGGGGATCCGGGGATATTGCTGTGGGTGCCGCCCTCTATAAGAAGGTAAACAGGAAAAAAGGCATCGTGGTGGCCAACATCGGGGATGCATCGCTGGGATGCGGACCTGTGTGGGAGGGATTGACATTCGCCACAATGGATCAATACAGGGAACTCTGGGAAGGTGATATGAACGGCGGACTGCCCCTGATTTTTAACATCATGAATAACCAGTACGGGATGGGAGGGCAAACCTGCGGAGAGACCATGGGCTATTCCATCGCCGCCAGGGTAGGTGCAGCCCTGAACAGGGAAAACATGCATGCCGAAAGGGTGGATGGATACAATCCGCTGGCTGTGATTGATGCCTACCAGCGGAAAATGAAGATACTGGAAGAGAAACGAGGACCTGTGTTCCTGGATGTGCTCACCTACAGGTTCAGTGGCCACTCTCCCTCCGACTCATCCTCCTACCGCTCCAGGGAGGAGATTGAAGCATGGGAATCGGTGGACTCCATCATCTCCTATGGCAAAGAGTTGATGGATGCCGGGGTGGCTGACCAGTCAGCGCTTGACAGGATCAAGGAAGAAACCGGTGCATTGATTATGGCATCCTTTACACTTTCCATCGACGACCAGGTCTCACCCAGGATGGATCTGGTATCCAATCCCGGACTCATCGGGGAGATGATGTATTCCAACGGATCGGTGGATGCCATGGAGGAGGGACCACTGGATACCTTGATGACCATGGAGGAAAATCCGAGGGTGAAACAGATCGCGAAGAAGGAGAGATATGCATTTGATCCAGGCGGAAAACCTTACTCTGCCATGAAGCAGTACCAGTTTCGCGATGGCATTTTTGAGGCGGTTGTGGACCGCTTCTATAAGGATTCCACATTGCTTGCGTATGGGGAGGAAAACCGTGACTGGGGAGGGGCCTTTGCAGTCTACCGCGGACTCACCGAAGCGCTTCCCTACCACCGTCTTTTTAACTCGCCCATTTCGGAAGGAGCCATTGTAGGCACCGCCATCGGTTATGGTATGTGTGGCGGAAGGGTGATCCCCGAGATCATGTATTGTGACTTCCTGGGCAGGTCGGGCGATGAGGTCTTTAACCAGCTTCCCAAATGGCAGGCCATGAGTGGAAATCTGATCAAAATGCCTGTGGTGTTGCGGGTATCTGTTGGGTCAAAATACGGGGCCCAGCATTCCCAGGACTGGTCCTCCCTGGTGGCACATATCCCCGGGATCAAAGTGGTCTTTCCAGCCACACCATATGATGCCAAGGGATTGATGAATGCTGCACTCCAGGGAACCGATCCGGTGATCTATTTTGAGAGTCAGCGTCTCTACGGGATCGGGGAGGAGTTTCATAAGGAGGGAGTGCCTGAAGGATATTATGAGATCCCGCTGGGTGAACCGGATGTGAAACAGGAAGGGGAAGACATCACCATACTGACCATCGGTGCTACACTTTACAGGGCACGTGAAGCTGCCGCCGAATTAAAGGAGACATATGACATCTCTGCCGAGATCATTGACGCCCGATCCCTGGTTCCTTTCAACTACGAACTGGTACTCAGGTCCCTGAAGAAAACAGGCCGTATCCTGCTGGTCAGTGATGCCAGTGAGAGGGGTTCCTACCTGAAGGACCTGGCCCAGAACATCACCGAACTGGGATTTGACGACCTGGATGCACCACCCGTTGTTGTGGGATCCAGGAACTGGATCACCCCGGCCTATGAACTGGAAGACTATTTTTTCCCCCAGGCTTCCTGGATACTGGATGCCATTCATGAAAAAATTGTTCCTTTGAAGGGGCACGTAACCAGTCAGAACTATACTGCTGCTGAACAATTGCGCAGAAGCAGGTTGGGCGTATAAGCAACAAGCATAGATACCATGAGCAATTTTCTAGAAGATTTTCCGGACCGCCAGACCCTCCTTGAGGCATATGAGCCTGGATCTGCCCATGGTCCCATGAAGGTTAACAACCATATCCATACACCCTTTTCCTTCAGTGCTTTCTCCAGTATTTCTGAGGCTGTTCAAAGGGCCGCTCAGGAGGATGTGAGAATTTTAGGGATCAATGATTTTTATGTAACTGACGGGTATGAGGAGTTTATCCGGCAATGCAGAGCGCACGGGATTTTCCCTCTTCTGAATATCGAGCTGATCGGCATGAGTGCCGAAGACCAGGCTGCAGGAGTCAGGGTGAACGATCCCGGAAATCCGGGTCGTACCTATATCAGCGGCAAAGGTCTTGCTTTTCCTTCGGTGCTGCCTGCCGATTCGCAGGCCAAACTGGACAAGGTGGTCAGGGAGAGTAACCACCAGGTTTCTGAAATGATCACACTGTTGAACCGGTGGCTGGAATATCATGAAACGGGAATCTCCCTCTCTGTGGAGGAAACCATGGAAGCCCTCGCCATGAACCTCCTCCGCGAACGCCATGTGGCAAAGATGTTGCGGATCAAGGTGGAAGAGCAGGCGGTTGATGACCAGGCCTACCAGACACTGATTACAAAAATCTACGGAGGAAAACAAGCGCTTAAGCATCGCGATGATGTAGCGGGCGTTGAAGATGAATTAAGGGCCAGGCTTCTGAAGGCCGGGGCGCCTGCTTTTGTGCCTGAGGATGAAAAGGCTTTTCTTCCCCTGGGGGAGATTGTGAAAATCATTGCAGATGCCGGTGGAATCCCCACCTATCCCATGTTGCTCGATGGAGCAGGAGGAAGCATTACTGAGTTTGAGGATGGAAAAGAGCAGTTGCTGGACAAATTGAGAAGCCGGGGCTTTGGCTCTGTGGAACTCATCCCCTTAAGGAACCGTATGGATGTGCTAAAAGAATACGCCGGATATTTTTATGAGAAGGGATTTGTGGTCTCTTTTGGTACCGAACACAATACCTCAGCCATGGGGCCTCTGACGGTGAGTTGTCTGAAAGGGGATCCCCTCGACCAGCAGCTTTTGGAGATCTCTTTTCATGGTGCAGCCTATGTGGCGGCCCACCAGTTCCTGCATGTTAAGGAAGGGCCCGGGTGCACTGATTTACCCCGTGGGGAGATGGAGCTGCTTGGCAAATCCATCTTTCATCACTACTTTAAAAACTGCGAATAATAAAAACAAATGCTTATGGATCCGGACAAATCAGTCATTTTACAGCTTATTCCAGCCATCCGCGTGATCATGTCAGCCGGTATGCTGAAAAGCGGAAGCTTTGTTCCCCTGAACCATCTCATTGAAACTGATCCTGAGAAGATCTCGGTACGGCTTGGCCGAAGCATTTCGGTTTTTAAGGGGACAGTCGATCAGGTATTGGAGCAGGTGAAGAAAGCCAGCGGAGAGATAGGAGAATATATGTTCATTGAGGGTCTTGGATTGCTTGGCCTGTCAAGCAATAAATCGAAGATAGAACAGAAACTGGCCACGGTCAGGAAGAAAAGCCGTGGAGCCTCTTTGCCAGAAGCAGTGGCGGTCCCACAGATAAAGAAATCCCTCTACAACAAGGTAGTTGCCATAAGCGGAGGCGCCATGGGATATGGGGCAGGGATTGCACAGCAGCTCTTTAATGACGGAGCGAACCTGGTTTTGCTGGATATCAATGAAAAGGCTGGCCAGGCAGTCGCCGATGAGCTGAATAAAAGCACATCTCCCAACAGGGCATGGTTTGTGCAAGCCGATGTAAGCAGCCTGGAATCGGTAGAAAATGCCGTGTATGAAGCTGTCCTGGAGTTCAGTGGTCTGGATGTGATGATCAGCAACGCCGGAGTATTGAAGGCAGGCGGCATCGATGAGCTGGATCCGGAGGATTTCGATTTTGTGACAAAGGTCAACTATAAGGGTTATTTCAATTGCGTGAGGGCATCTGTACCTGTTATGAAGCTTCAAAATCAGTACAACCCGTCCAATTTTTGCGATATTATTCAGATCAACTCCAAATCGGGAGTGGAGGGAAGCAAGAAGAATTTTGCCTATGCAGGAAGCAAGTTTGGAGGGATCGGCCTGACCCACTCTTTTGCCATGGATTTGATGCCCGAACGGATCAAAGTTAATGCCATCTGCCCTGGAAACTATTTTGAAGGCCCTCTGTGGTCAGATCCGGAGAAGGGCTTATTCCGGCAATACCTGGAAGCTGGGAAAGTTCCGGGAGCCAAAACAGTTGAGGATATAAAACGATATTACGAATCCATGGTGCCCGCAGGCCGTGGCTGTCGTGTGGAAGATGTGGTGAAAGCCATCAAATATGTAATTGACCAGGAGTATGAAACCGGCCAGGCCATCATGGTCACCGGCGGACAGGTCATGTTAAGCTGAGGTAGAATGGATATCAAAGGAGTTATTTTCGACCTGGACGGAACATTGGTGCATACCATCGATGACATTGCAGGTGCTGCCAACATCATGTTTGCCAGGCATGGTTTACCCGAGCATGATATGGCGTATTACCTGAAATGGATCGGTAACGGGGCGGTAAAGTTCATTGAGCTTGCTTTTGGCAAACCCATTGAGCAGGAACAATTGATGGCGTATGTGAAAGAATTCAAGGAGATCTATGGTCAGAACCTGCACAACCGAAGCCGGGTCTATGATGGTATTCCTGATGTTCTTGATATGCTCACCGAAGCAGGAATAAAAATCTCGATACTCTCCAATAAGCCACACCTGCTGACACAGAAAGTGGCGACTTTTTACCTTTCACAGTGGAATTTCAGTCCGGTATATGGCCAGCGCGATGAAGTACCCCGGAAACCTGATCCTGCAGCTGCTTTTGAAATTGCGGAACTGATGGAATTGGAGCCGGGTCAGGTACTTTTTGTAGGAGACTCCAACAATGATATCCTGACCGCCCAGGCTGCGGGGATGATCCCACTGGCTGTAAGCTGGGGATACGGGCGGCTTGAAAGCGAGGCGGTTGAAGGCAATTACTCCATCATTGACCAGCCTTCAGAGTTGTTGGCTTTTGTTTTAAATAATCCATAAGCAGATGAATACCAGAGCAGTCAGATTGTATGGAAAAAGTGACCTGAGGGTGGAATCATTTGAATTGCCCGGAATTGGCGAAGATGAAATACTGGCCAGGGTGGTGTGTGATAGCCTGTGCATGTCTTCTTATAAAGCGGCCATCCTGGGAACGGATCACAAGCGGATTCCGGATGATGCAGCAGAGAATCCTGTGATCATCGGTCATGAGTTTGCCGGTGAGATTGTTGAGGTGGGATCCAAATGGAAAGAGCAGTTTACCCCCGGAGACAAATTTGCCATCCAGCCGGCACTCAATTATGAAAATGGTCCTGTGGGCGTACTGGGTGCACCCGGTTACTCATACAGGTACCTGGGAGGTGATGCCACCTATGTGGTGATCCCCAACGAGGTGATGGCCATGGGCTGTCTACTGGTTTACAGGGGGCCTGGTTACTATCCTGCTTCCATGGCAGAGCCGTTCTCTTGTGTCATCGGGGCCATGCATGCCAACTACCATATCAAGCCCGGGACCTACATCCATGACATGGAGATTGTGGATGGTGGAAAGATGGCCATTTTGGCCGGGGTAGGGCCCATGGGGCTCGCGGCAATATCTTATGTGCTGCACAGACAGGATCGCAAGCCTTCGTTGTTGGTGGTAACAGATATCGATCAGGAGAGGCTCGACAGGGCAGCCTACCTTCATTCACCGGCTGTTGCCAGGCAGCAGGGAATTGACCTGCACTATGTGAATACTTCTAAAACAGATCATCCTGTTGGTTGTTGAAAGAACTGAGCGGAGCGGAGGGATACAATGATGTTTTTGTATTTGCACCAGTTGCTCCGGTCATTGAGCAGGCAGATGCGCTGCTGGCCTTTGATGGTTGTCTGAACTTCTTTGCCGGACCGGCAGATCCTGCTTTTAGCGCGAAGCTGAACTTTTACAATGTGCACTACGCATTTACCCACATTGTGGGAACCAGCGGGGGCAATACCGATGATATCCGGGAATCACTGGAATTGATGGAGAAGGGGATGGACCCTTCCGGACTCATTACCCATATTGGCGGACTGAGTGCAGTTCCCGAAGCCACCTTGAACCTTCCCGGCATCCCCGGAGGAAAGAAACTGATTTATACCCATATGGAGATGCCCCTGACAGCCATATCCGATTTTCGTGAACTGGGCAAAAAACACCCCATGTTCAACGACCTGGCCGACATATGCGACCGCTACGATGGATTGTGGTCTGTGGAAGCCGAAGCCTTGCTTTTAAGATATTGCGGATAGCTGCTCTTTCAGCTGTTTGATGATCGTTTCGTCCTGGTCCGGATTCAGACCACATACTTCAGTGAGCAGTTTGTCCGGATCCTTT
This sequence comes from uncultured Bacteroidota bacterium, assembly GCA_963735755.1. GTDB lineage: Bacteria > Bacteroidota > Bacteroidia > Bacteroidales. The sequence goes on from CAVTME010000003.1 coordinate 67,235, forward strand.
TTCCATGAGCCGTGGAAGGTTTTATCACCGGGAAACATCCTGCCAGAATCATCCTTTGCCTGAAAGGAGAACCCCATGGCCATGGCCCTGATCACACCTGAATAACTTGTTTTGGTCTTCTGACCCATTCGGATCACAGCCATAAAGCGGTCATCTGCACCCAGTTTGCGGTTCAGGTCACTTCCTACCCTGAATACTGTATCTCCCAGGTTCCGGTTCCTGAACCTGGCCAACAGGTCATTGATATGGTCAGATAGTCCCTCGTTTGAAAACTCACCCGGGTAGGCCGCCATCAGGATGGTGGCAGCTTCATTCATCACCTCCCTGGTGAACCGGATTACGTCCGGTTCTTCCAGCACTTCATGCATATAGTCAGCATCAGGTTTCTCCAGGTGACCGCAGTAAGCAGCTGTGGCATGCCCCAGGTTGTGGATGAAAACTTTCCTGTCCACCCAGGCTTTCATGTTGTCTTTTAGCGCCAGCTCAGGAATATCTGGGATCGCTCCTCTGAAACCCCGGCGGTCAAGGATAAGTGTATTGTATGGTTCTGCAAAAACCTGCAGCGGATCTTCATCCAGGTCTCTTTTTGTCATGATGGGCACCATCTTACCAATACTGGTTTCCACCAGGCCCACCTGCTTGTCCAGGGGGAAAGAGGAAGGAAGAGCTGCCCTTAATGTTTCTCTGAAGAAGCGATCGGCCGACCGCATATTCTCTGCCAGGATCACATCAAGAGCCCTTCCCGGATATAATTCCTCCCTGGCTACCAGGCCTTTTGCTACAACTCCTGCAACAGCAGGCAATGCATTTTTACCCACTGATATGGCCAGGATTGAGGCATCTGCAACCGCCCCGACAACCTTTTCACGGTCCCTTGCATGAATGCCGCTAACCCTCTCCACAATGATTTTCTCTTCAAAATCGACACCCTTGATCACCACTGGATATTGCCGCCGTCTGTTCAGTTCCTCCACCAGGGGCCTGTCCATATCAATGAAAACCACCTCGTATGCATGTATTCCAAATACTTGCCCGATAAAGGAGCGGCCAATCTTTCCCGCCCCAAATATGACGATTCGGTGATCTTTTGTGGTCAATGGTTTTTCCATAATACAATGTATGCCAAAAAAATATTACATCATTCCGTTTCGCCTGTAAACTCCTGGTGATACTTTCATGGTCCTGGTAAAAATCTTTGTGAAATAGTACCGGTCTGAAAAACCACAGGATGCTGCGATCTGGTCGATGCTCATTTCGCTGTGATGAAGTAAGTTTGAGGCCTTCTCCACCCGCATCCTGAGCAAGTATTTACGGGGTGAATACCCGGTCTGATCCTTGAACAAACGAGCATAGGCATTCACTGACATGGAGCCCTCTTCAGCCAGGGCTCCGTTTAATATGGAAGAGCTTCCTATATTATTCTCCATATGGCGGATTCCATTCATGATCCGGTGGTCCAGGTTCTTGGTTTTCCAGGTTCCGGCAGGCACCTGGTGAAGCAAGGTAAAGAGCAGGGAATACAGTGCAAGGCTTCCTGCCTGGTCAAACATAACAGTTCCATCAATGAGCTGCCTGGTTATGGAATGAATCAGGGATTGCTGGATATGATCCATATCAAATTCAAAAATCTCCGGAGAGATTGAATCAAAGGGGTAGCCCAGGTTGAAATGGACAAACATATGCAACACCGTGTTTTTTTCGATCATCTCCTGCTCCATCTCCTCGCTTTCAATCCTTCCGCCCTTCAGGGAGTAGGGCAAACTGCTGTCCACCTGGCTTCCCTCAATATCTGTTGCAAAAGGTGTGTTGGGTGGAACAAGTATGATCTTCCCGGCTACCAGGTGTATGGTCTTTTTATACACAACCCTGGCTTTCCCCGACCTGTTCCAGTACATCCGCCAGTAAGGAAAGGACATTTCCTGACTTTTCCACTCCTCCATGTACCAGTATCTGCAACAGTGTAGCCTTGGCCGCAGATCACGAAACTCCTGAATACGGCCTGAAGGGTCGCCATCCGGAGGTATTTCCTGGAATCTGAACAAAACAGCAGATGTTTATTTTATACACAAATCTAGCTTAATTTTACATTTATTTCTGCCTCTCACTTCTTTATATTGCAGCATGCTACATGAGGATTTCGCCTGCATTGCTGTGGACATGGGAGCCGGGAGTATCCGGATCATGCTGGGTGTGATCGGTAAAGGCGGAGTTTTTTACCAGGAGATCCACCGCTTTCAAAATGAGATTGTGCATCGCGACGGTCACGACTGCTGGAATATGGAGAAGATCGAGCAAGAGATCAAAACCGGGATACAAATGGCCATTGACAGATCGGAGGGCACGATCACCAGTGTCGGGGTAGATTCCTGGGGGGTGGACTTTGTACTACTTGATGGTTCCGGTTCTCTGGTGGAGCCACCAGTGGCATACCGGGACAAGCGTACAGAGGGCATGCACGAAAAATGGAGCGTCCTCATGCCGGACCTGGAGACCTTTCGACGGACCGGGATCAATTTTTATATTTTCAATACCCTGTTCCAACTTCTGTCCATGAAGGGAACGGAGGTCCTGGATTCAGCTTCCAGTTTACTCTTTATGCCCTGCTATATAAACTATCTTCTTTCGGGGAAAGCAAGGAATGAACTAAGCATCGGATCCACATCCCAGATGTTGTCGGTTCAAGGGACAGCATGGGACCAAAAGATCCTGTCCAACCTGGGTGTAAAGGAAGAGATGCTGGGTGAAGTGACCGAACCGGGGACCAGGCTCGGACCCTTGGTGCGTGAGGTGGCGGGGGAGCTGAAGATTGAGTGTGTGGCTGTATGTGGCCATGATACAGCCTCAGTAGTGGCTGCCATTCCGGTGGAGAATTCCAATTTTGCCTATATATCGGCCGGAACATGGTGTGTTGTTGGTATAGAATCGGATCGGCCCCTTCTGGACCAGGAGACCATGGATCTTGGTTTTACCAATGAAAGGGGATTCGGTAACAGTTACAGGATCCTGAAGAACATCGTGGGATTGTGGCTCCTCCAGGGTTTAAAAAAACAGTTGCCGGATTTCACATCCTACGAAGATATGGAAGAGATGGCTGGAGAGGGAAAGGAGACAGCATCTGTCATTGATCCCGATGATCCGCTCTTTTACCATCCGGATAACATGAAAGAGGCATTTGACCTCTATTTCGTCAGAACAAAGCAGCCTTTGCCCGTGACCTTTGGCGGCTACATCAGCTGTGCCTACGACAGTCTCTGTTATTCCATTCGCTTTCATATCGAAAAACTGGAACAGTTGTCAGGTCAGGCCATCGAAGTCTTGCATATGGTGGGTGGGGGATCTCAGTCTGAAACCCTGAACCAGCGTATGGCAGATATCTGCAACAGGCGAGTGGAATCCGGACCGGTGGAAGGAGCCACTCTGGGGAATATGATGGTCCAGGCCATGGCCATGGGGAAGATTTCGGGACTGGATCAGGGACGTAAACTGATCAGGCAATCCTTCCCTGTAAAGCAGTACCTGTCCGGACAGCGCGTTGAAGACAAGCGGAGAGGCTACGAACAATATTTAAATCTGAAACATTCATCGAATAAGCATAAAAACAAGAGATTATGAAACGATTGATCGGACAAGCACCCAAGGTAGGGATCAGGCCCACCATCGACGGCAGACTCCAGGGAGTAAGGGAATCACTGGAGGAGCAAACCATAAAAATGGCGAAGAATGCCGCAGCATTGATAACATCCAGCCTGAAAAATCCGGACGGATCGGCTGTGGAGTGTGTTTTAGCTGACAGCTGTATAGGGGGGGTGACAGAAGCTGCAGCCACAGCCGAGAAATTTGCCCGTGAAGGGGTTGGGGTGAGTCTTACAGTAACTCCATGCTGGTGCTATGGCAGTGAGACCATTGATATGGATCCCCTGCTCCCCAAGGCCATCTGGGGATTTAATGGTACAGAGCGCCCCGGCGCAGTCTACCTGGCTGCAGCGCTGGCCGGACACAACCAGAAAGGACTGCCTGCATTCGGTATTTACGGCAAGGATGTCCAGGACTCGGATGATACGTCCGTCCCGGACGATGTGAGAGAGAAGATACTCACCTTTGTAAAAGCAGGTCTTGCCGTGGCTACCATGAAGGGGAAATCCTATCTCTCCATGGGCAGCGTTTCCATGGGAATTGCCGGATCCATAGTAGATGCTGGTTTTTTCGAGGAATACCTGGGGATGCGCTGTGAGTATGTGGATATGTCCGAGTTTACCAGGAGGATCGAGGAGGGCATCTTTGACCCTGAGGAGTTAAGCCTGGCCCAGAACTGGATCAAAGACCATTGTAAAGAGGGAAAGGACACCAATCCGCCTGAAATTCAAAAATCAGCAGAAAGGAAGGTGGAGGAGTGGGAATTTGTCGCCAAAATGGCCTTGATAGGACGCGACTTGATGGTAGGCAATCCCAGGTTAAAAGAGATGGGTTACGGAGAAGAAGCCCTGGGTCACAATGCCATTGCAGCGGGCTTCCAGGGTCAGCGTCAGTGGACGGATCATTTTCCCAATGGAGATTTTATGGAGGCTGTGCTCTGTTCCTCATTCGACTGGAACGGAATCAGGCAGCCCTATATGCTGGCCACTGAAAATGACAGTCTGAATGGAGTGTCCATGTTGTTTGGTCACCTGCTTACCGGGGCGGCCCAGGTATTCAGTGATGTGCGTACCTACTGGAGTCCGGATGCAGTGAAGCGTGTTACAGGGTTTACGCTGACAGGTGATGCAAAAGACGGTTTTATCCACCTGATCAATTCAGGGCCCTCTGCCCTGGATGGGACAGGGGAGCAAACCATCAACGGCAAGCCCGCCATGAAGCCCTGGTATGATATAACCGGCGAGGAGGCCCAGAAGTGCCTGGACGCTACCACCTGGGGAGCTGCCAACATTGGCTATTTCAGGGGCGGCGGATTTTCCTCTGCCTTCAACACCCGGGGGGGAATGCCCATTACCATGAGTCGAATCAATATTGTCAAGGGGGTCGGACCTGTATTGCAGATTGCAGAGGGAAGTACCATTGAATTGCCCGAAGAGGTTCATTTTACCCTGACTGAACGGACCGATCCATCCTGGCCGACCACCTGGTTTGTACCGAGACTGACAGGCGAAGGGAATTTCAAAGATGTATATTCGGTGATGGCCAACTGGGGAGCCAATCACGGTGCTTTTTCCTATGGGCATCTGGGTTCGCAGCTGATGGCGCTTGCAGCCATGCTACGTATCCCTGTCTGCATGCACAATGTTCCGGATGAGCAGATATTCAGGCCCTCTTCCTGGTCCGCTTTCGGCATGGACAAGGAGGGCGCCGACTACCGCGCCTGCGAGGCGTATGGCCCGCTTTACGGATAGGGCATTTTTAACTATCTTGGATTTCATTATCATAGGATAGCAATGCGTATCTCACTTTCTTCTTGCAGCGATTCAGTGAAGGATGCTGGAAGGCCACTGAATGTTGTTTTGTTTCTTGTTGATGACCTGGGATGGAAATAAATCCGGATTAAAAATATAAAACCATGAAAGAAAACATTTTACTGACCATTGGCTTTTTCGTTTTATTGATGAGCGGATGCAATACTGCCAATGATGTAAGAAAAATCTCTGTTGAGGAGTACCGAAGCAAAATGAAGGCCGGATGGCTGGGTCAGATGGCAGGCGTTGGCTGGGGTGCTCCCACCGAATTTCAGTTCAATGCCATGATCATTCCTGAGGAGCATGTGCCTGAATGGGAATCAGACATGATCAACCAGCAATACCAGGATGACATTTACGTGGAAATGACATTTTTAAAGACCCTCGAAGATCATGGTTTTGATGTATCCATCAGGCAGGCTGGACTGGATTTTGCAAACAGCCAGTACATGCTGTGGCATGCCAACTATTATGGACGTGAAAACCTGCGATCGGGCATTGCACCTCCCTTTTCGGGGCATCCCAAATACAATGCTCACGCTGATGATATTGATTACCAGATTGAAGCAGATTACTCCGGTTTGATAGCCCCGGGGATGCCCCAGACAGTCATCGAACTGGGGGATACATTTGGCCGGCTGATGAACTATGGAGATGGGGTATATGGCGGTCAGTTTGTGGGTGCCATGTATGCTGAAGCATTTTTCGAAACAGACATTCACAAAATTATTAAAGCAGGCTTGGCATGCATCCCTTTTGAAAGTCAATATGCGGAAGCAGTCAGGGATGTACTCGCCTGGTATGGAGAAAACCCGGATGATTGGCAAAAAACCTGGCAGCTAATTGAGGATAAATATAACCTGAACCACGACTACAGGAAATTCAGCTGTAGCGGTACAGCCCCGGACTTTAATATTGATGCCAAGATCAATGGAGCTTATATTGTCATGGGGCTTCTGTACGGTAGGGGGGATATGGATCAGACCATCCTGATTTCCATGAGATGTGGTCAGGACTCGGATTGCAACCCTTCCAACGCTGCTGGAATCCTGGCCACCTCTCTGGGCATGGAGAACCTGCCTGAAAAATACAAAACGGATATTGACACGACCACCAAATTTTCATTCACGGCATATGATTTTCCCGCTCTGATTGAAGTGTGTGAATCGCTTTGCAGGGAGGCAGTCGTCCGGTCAGGTGGAAGCATTGAAAAAGGTGACGATGGATCGGAAACCTTTGTCATCCCGGTTCGCTCTCCGCTTGTGGAACCCAATGAGCAATCCTGGGAACCGTCTGAGATCGACGGGGATGTTTATTTCACCGCAGAAGAGTATGATCAGGTCAGGGTGAAGGTCCGCAAGTTGGAGGATTTTGTGATCCTTTGGCAGGTTGCAGGTCCTTATTCAAAAACTGGTGTTGAAGGGCTTGCCCTCTATGACCTTGCGTTTGAACCCGAGCAAAATCAAGACAATACCAATTGGATAGAGATGCCCGTGGGAAAAACTGGATTTGATGCAAGGGTCATTAACCTGGAGCAATTTTTTGGAGTGGAACATAGTGTGGCCTACCTGAGAACCCATGTGTGGAGTGGGCAGGATCAGCGTGTAATCTTTGAACTTGGTTCGGACGATGGTATCAAAGTCTGGCTCAACGATCAACTTGTTTTTCAGAATAAGATAGAACGACCGCATATGCAGGGTGAGGATTTTGTTGAAGTTGAACTCAGTGAGGGGTGGAATACCGTATTGATGAAGATAAGTCAGAGCACCGGCGATTGGGGTGCCTCCCTGGTCATTACGGACATGGATGGTAAACCGCTTGACGCACTGAAATATAGATTATAGGGATTCATTGATTGAAACAGATCACTAAACAGAGTTAATATGTTCAAAATTACTGCGACACTCCTGGCTATCTGCATGGTGATGAGTAGTTGTAAGCCGGTCGTAGAAGAGCATTCAGTGGAAATCACTGCAGAAGCGCTGCATGATAAAATCAACGGTGGAATTCTAGGTCAGTTTTTTGGGAACCTGAACGGACTTGAACACGAGAATAAGTACACCGATGAGCCGGGAAATGTGACTGAATACACCCCGGACCTCTCCAATGGGACTTTTACAGATGATGACACAGACATAGAGTTTGTTTATGTGTACCATATGCTCGGCGAAGAGAAACTGGAGCTTTCTTATGATCGGATTTATGCGCTCTGGAAGGAGAATCTGAACGACATGATCTGGTGCTCCAACCTGTATGCACGTAAATTGATGGAGATCGGTCTTCAACCACCCTATACAGGCAGGATTGCGTTCAATCCATGGGCAGTATTCAATATTTCAGGACAATTTTTATGTGAGCAATTTGGACTCATATCCCCCGGAATGCCGCAGACTGCCGGACGGATTGGCACCCACTATACACACGTGGCCATCGATGGCGAGCCCACGCAAACCACCCAGTTATTTGATGCCATGATCGCCACAGCCTTTTTTGAAGATGATTTTATGGAGGTGATCCGTGCCGGGCTGGCCTCGGTGGATCCTGAGAGTGAAATCCATGACATCGTATCCAGTGTACTGTCGTGGTATAATGCACATCCGGATGATTGGAGGGCTTCCAGGCTGGCTATGAAGGAGAAGTATTGGAATGGTGAATTTGGTGGACCGGGCGGTACCAATGGTTACAGGATCATTACGGCGGCCACCATTGCTTCCATCCTGTATGGGGAAGGAGATCTCGTGGAAGCCATTCGCCTCTCATTCAATTTTGGTTGGGATGCAGACAATATTGCTGCCATGGTAGGCACCATCATGGGTGTCATGAAAGGGGAGAAGTGGATCAGGGCTCAGGGATGGTTGATCAAGGATGAGTACAGGAATGACAGGCGTCCCGGATTGCCCCGGGACCTGACAATAACAGATTTTGCTGAGATGCACCATCAGCTGGCAGAACGCGTCATCCTGGAGAATGGGGGAGAGAAAATAGAAATCGATGGGCATCCGGGGTTCCGTATCGCAACAGAAGATCCCGGGAATATCGAGGCCCTGCCTGTTCCCTTAAACCGGTTGGAGGAATTGCGCAACAAGTGGCGACCCATCATTCAGGAAGAGATTTCAGGTGATTCCCTGCAACAGGCACGTGCCGTGTATCTTTCCATCTGTCTTGACATGGTTAAGGAAACCAGCATGGGCCAGCCCGAGGTCTGGTTTGAGGCCCTGGAGTCCTTCTCTCCGTATTTCAAATCCCTGTTTGGAGATGAGATGTGGTCCCCCGAAGCCAGGGCCTACTTCGAAGATGTGACAGTTCATAAAAATATGGACCCGGAGTCTCCTTTCCTTTACCCCTGATCGATTAGTTCCTCTGTTTAATAGGTAGCTTTCATGGCATCAATGTGGTGTATAAAGCTGCCATTCGGCTATGCCCGGGGCTCCCTCTTCCCGGGTCACAACCAGCCTTACCCGTCGGGCTGTTACAGGCTTGAATTTCTCTTTCAATCCGTGTCCGAGGGTGGAGGTGGTAAATACTTCCTGCCAGCCTGCATCGGTCTCAATTTCAAGGCGGATGGTCTGCCTGTATCGGGGCCAGCGATCCGGCTCGTCCACACCACATGCCTGAAGCAAGGTTGGTTCTCCCAGGTCATATTCCAGGTAGGATTCACCTGCTGTGGTGCCGGCTTCCCAGACTTCATGACCGGTGCCATCTGCTGCATGGGAAGCAGGATGGTTTTCAGCCTCACTGGAAGCAGTAATGGTTTTGCCATGGGAGGCAATGGGCAGCGCAGCAGGTTCTTCTGCCAGCTGGAGGACCACCACCGAAGCCACGGCATCGGGGGCCTCATCAGGAAGCTCTATGATCACCCGCTGAGCTTCAGCAGTGAGATGTAATGAATGCTCCGGATCCACCAGCAGGGAAGCTTCTTTCACCTTGCTGGTCAGCGGGACCCTCAGTTTTCCATCTTCGGGCCAGTCATAAACATGCAGATACAACAGATCGTCCTTGCGGGTGGCAGCACCCCACGAAAGGTAGGTGAATGGTCCGGCCGCGGTACCATAAATAGCTTCTCCGTTCACATCCAGCCATGCTCCAATATCCTGAAGCCGCTCTACACAGGCAGCAGGAAATTCACCCTCAGCTGTGGGTCCCACATTCAGCAGGTAATTTCCTCCCTTTGAGCAAATATCAATCAGCTTACGAATCAGTTCAGGTGACGATTTCCAGTTGTCATCGGCAGCGTTATAGCCCCAGTGGCCATTCATGGTCATGCAGGTCTCCCAGTCGCCCGGATGCCCGGTAACCGGGACAAATTGTTCAGGTGTAGCAATATCTCCGCTCACGCCCAGCCTGTTGTTGGTAATAAGGGATGGGTAATCTTTAATGGCTTCCACAAAGGGAACCGTACGTTCTTCGGTCATCCAGGTGGGCGTATCCCACCAGAGGATATCAAGGGGATAGCGTGACAGGATCTCCTTGGCCTGCGGAAGTGCTATGTCCTCCAGGTAGGCATCAAAATCACCTTTGTGCGCTTCATCCCATCCATCACCTTCCTCATACCGGGCTTTTGCACCTCCTTTGTGGTTCCAGTCCTGGGCCTGGGAATAGTAGAATCCCATTTTCAAGCCCTCTTTTTTTGCACTTTCGACCAGGGGACCCAGCAGGTCCTTGCCGTAGGGAGTCGCATCGGCCACATCCCATGTTGTCACATCAGAAGGGTACAATGCAAATCCATCGTGATGCTTGGATGTGATCACAATGTATCGCATCCCCGCCTCTTTGGCCACCTTCACCCACGCTTCAGGATCGTATTTCACCGGATTAAACTGGGTTGCGTACTGGCGGTATTCGCTCACCGGTATTTTTGCGCTGTTCATGATCCATTCACCATACCCGTCATTGTCACCATACACCCCTGCTGGAACCGCATATACGCCCCAGTGAATGAAGAGTCCGAATTTGGCTTCTCTCCACCATTCCATTTTTGCATCGTGCCGCAACTGTCATTGTGGGCTCAGGCGCATGATCTTTTGCTGGTTTTTCAGAACACCCAATGAAAATATCATAACTAGGACAGATGGGAATCAAGTAGTTTTTTATGGTCATTAAAATATTAATGGATTCGGTTTTTTCATTGCATTGGACTTGCGATCTGCCCGACAATTTCCTCTTTTTGTTTCTCCCACAGGGAGACCAGTTCATTGAGCTTCTCCGGATGTTTCTTGCCAGGTTATTGGTTTCCCCCCGGTCCTTGGAAAGGTCATACAATTCCCATGCTCCCCCATCTTCGATGGTGGTAATTTTCCAGTCTCCATGCCTGAGTGCTTTCTTTTTCTCATGATGGAAGAACAGGGGAGGGCGCCCGGTTTCGATCGTTCTTCAGAACAGGTACCAGACTGATACCCGGGGCGACGTACCGTCCGGCAACTCAGCCGGATCTCCACCTGCCAACTCCAGCAGGGTAGGGGCTATATCAATGATATGGGCAGGCATGTCCCTGAATACACCCTCTTCTTAATGCCCTCGGGCCAGTGCACAACCAGGGGAGTTGAAATACCTCCTTCGTGCAGCCAGGTCTTATGCAGCCTGAATGGTGTATTGGCTGCAGTGGACCATCCGGGTCCAAGGCAGAGGTAGGAATCAGCAGATCCGGGTGACAGATCCCGATGGTATGCTTGTCAGCCCTGTTCATGATCTCGGTACTTGCCCCGTTATCAGAGCAGAAGAAGATGATTGTATTATCGAAATAGCCCAGTTCTTTAAGGGCGGTGATATATCGCCCATTTCCCGGTCCATTCGGGTGATCATGGCGGCATGTATGGCCATTTTGGTGGCCTGAAACTCCTTTTGCTCTTTCTGTAGGTCACCCCAGGGAATGGCCCGTCCCGTATCGGCCGGATCGATCTGGTGATCAGCTCCTCCGGGCTCAGGTTCCATGGAGCGAAACGCTCCGGTTCAAAGGCATTTACCTCGTGCACATCAAATCCCAGCTCTTTTCTGTTTTCTGTCCTGAGCCTTCTTATTTCATTCCAGCCCATGAGGAACTTCTCCCTGTACATATCGATGTCCTTTTGCATGGCCTGAAGGGGAAAGTGCGGCGCGATAAAGGCGATATATCAAAGAATGGGTCGTCTGGTCTGTGCTCGGCATGTTCTTACAGTACTTAATGGCATGATCCACAATGGCTACAGATGCCTCATACCCGGTACCTGGAGCAGGGAGGGGGATGGAATCTCCATCCTCAAGAAGAGATGCGGTCGCAGGTGCCTGCCATCCTGGGTCCTGTAGGATCTGTCGAAGCCAACATCAGTAAAACTTCTTTCAGAGTGCTGTGGTACTTTTCTGAATATGTGCCATTTGCCCGAATGATAGCAACTGTAACCATGTTGCTTCAGCAGGGCCGGGAACCAGACAGTAGTGACCGGTGAAAAGTTCCCGGCCTGATAGTCCACTCCCTGAATGGGATCAGAAAGCACCTGGTGGGGATAGTAGCCCGACAGGAGGCTGGTCCGTGTGGGCCAGCAGCGTCCCGTATTGTAAAAGTTGCTAAACCTGATCCCATCACCGGCCAGCCGGTCAATGTTGGGCGTCTCAATGATCTCTGATCCATAACAACCCAGGTCAGAGTGCCCCATGTCATCGGCCAGGATAAACACAATATTGGGTTTATCAAGGGTGGGGGTACAGCCTGCATTCAGTAATATCCCTGCTACTCCACAAAAGAGGCAGAAAGCCAGCGTTTTATGTTTGATCTTCATTATTTTGAGCTTTCGTTAATGAAAATATCCAGCCTGGGAGCCTCCCAGTTGTATGGTTTGGACATGATGTCATAATCCCCGTCCCCGTCCAGGTCGGTGATCTTGCTCTCATGGGTTCCGAGTCCGGTAGCCACCACGTGGTGTATGAAGTTCCCTTTTCCATCACCCAGCAGGATCCGGATTTTGGCATTGGGATTTCCGCCCCCTAGGCCCATTTCCCCATTGAAAATATCCAGGTGTCCGTCGCCGTTGAAGTCCAGCACGTCTATGGTATGTCCGTCATCCACCTGCTGGATGAGCATGGTTTTCTTCCAGGTACCTTTCTCACTGTATTCATACATGTACATGGGTGCATGTCCATCGCCTGCCAGCAGGATTACCTCCGGCCTTCCACCTTCGATAAACTGGCCTGCCACCGATCGGGTAAAGGTATAACTGGCATCGATGATGTTTTCGGAATAGCCGCCAGTCTCCGTCATACTTGAACCATCGTCCGCCGCCCACAATATCATCAATCCCATCCATGTCCATATCACAGGCGTATAAACCCTCCTGCTCATTTGTTCCTTTCCAGCCCGGGTAGCCCGTTTGGCCTGTCTGTTCCATTTCGCTGTCCATTCCATAGGTGTAAATTACTTTCATGGGCCACTCTCCCTTGTGCTTTGCAGGCTTCTCAGGGATCTCGGCCAGGAAGAGTTTGCCGCCCGACTGGTTCCAGAATACCAGTTCCATCACACCATCTCCATCATAATCGCCAAAAAGCTGGTCATGGTGCTTGTTGGCTCCCGAGTCCTTGATCAGGTGCCTCTTCCAGGGTTTTGCAGGATCGTGTTTGGGATGGGGGTTTTCCCACCACCATACCTGGTTGGAGCGGCCTTCGCCCGCAAAGACGATGTCCACATCGCCATCCCCGTCGATATCGTGGGAGGTGGATCCGGCTTCAATCCGCTGGGGAGTTTCATCGATCACATAGCGATCCCAGCCACTTACCATTGTATTTGTAGGCCACCACCGAAGGAGCTGTGGTCCGTTCGGTAATAAAGAACTCGTTGACCCCGTCGCCATCCATATCAGCTACAAGTGCCGCTGTTTGCTGGTCGCCGGCATTGGGGACGGCAATTTCCCCTTTGGCCGATGAAAGATGTTTCCATTTGAACCCATTCTTCAGGGCATCATTCCTGATAGAGGTGCAGGGTTTCAAAGTGATCCCAACCCACACCAATGATCTCGTAATCGCCGTCACTGTCCAGGTCAAAGCACTTGGCCCCCAGGTGCATCTCATGACCTGTACCAACCAGCTGGGCTGTGAAGTTTGCTTTGCCGTCATTGAGGTATACTTCGGTTTTATGGTCCGTGCCTTTGTGCTCATTGGTCACCAGGTCCACATCACCATCCTTGTCCATGTCCACTGCATCCAGGTTGTTCATGGACCACTGGGTAACCACTACCCGGTGTTCCCAGGTGCCAGATACCGGATCGTTTCCTGCCAGGAATACCCTCAGGTTGGAGTTGGGTTCCATTCCCGGATAACGTTCTTCCGCTACGGCGATATCAAGTCTGCCATCACCATTGAAATCGGCGATTTCCACCCTGTCCACAACCTCCACCTCATCACTGACCAGGTGTTTGCTCCAGAGTTGGTTTATGTTACCGGGATTCTCGGCCCAGTATAAAAGCTCAGCCTCTTCACCAGCCTCTTTGGAATCACCAAAGGCCAAATCCAGGTCCCCATCACCATCCACATCCCCGATGCCAATCCCTTCATCGGAATGAGATTCTGCAATCAGTTTGAAGTCCCAGACTCCTGCAGCAGGCTGCTCAGGTATCACCGCACAGAATATTCCCCCTTCAGCTGCCAGCAGGACCTCATCTTTCCCTCCGGGAACCAGGTCGGCTACGCCCGAACCCTGTCCGTTTTTATGGCCGGTCTGTGGAATTTGCCCTACCAGCCTGGCGTTCCAGGAGGTACCATTGAGGTCATCAGCTTCCAGCCAGATTACATTGGGGAGGTCCTCGGCAATGACGTCGGCCATCTGGTCCCCATCTACATCCACGAACCTGTATGCGTCGTATTCAAAACCAAATTTTGTCTGCTTCCAGATACCGGTCATATCTTCTCCCGGATTGAGATAGAAGTATTTGCCACTGACAATGTCCATGTAGCCATCGCGGTTGATATCAAAGGCATCGATGCCAAATGAACGCAACCAGTCAGGCCCGCCCATGGGCTGCATTTTTTCCCGTGTGGTATCTACGGCAATATAATTCCACTGGTCGACGGGAATGGATTGAGAATAAAGTATGGTCGCAGATAAGATGCAAAGAAGAAGTATAAGAAGTCTGTTCATGATTTGTGATTATGGTTTGGTAAATAGTAAATAGTTAATGGTAAGTAGGGTTTGTTGGATTATCATTTTGGTCATATCTGATCAGCAGCATGATCCCGGGCCATTGTACCTCTACTCCATGGACCATCTGGCCATGGTAAAAAGGTGTTTCTCCGGTTTTCAGGATATTCTCTCCCTGATGAAACACATGCATGGTTTTAACAGGGATGTCGTGTTGGAAATAGTCATATGTGGGGCCTTCCTTGATGAAGACGAGGAAATCATTGATATAGATCCCATTGAAATAGCCGGGGCTCCAGGTGCGAAACACCATTTTGGCCTCCACAGCATGGTCCAGGTTTCCTTTGATCTGAAACCTCTCTGAAAATTCTCCATTTCGGGTAAACCACTCTTTGGGCCTTTTGTATGGTTTACACAACTCCACTGAAATTCCGGACCTGGAGAGCTCCAGCTCTTCAACTGCCGGGGTCATATAGGTGTAACCATTTGTCAGATGTACCATGGCTGCCAACTTCATCTTGTCCTGTTGGTCGGGAAGCCAGCGGGTATCCCAGGTATACTCAAAGGTCGGCCTTGACAGGGTCCCCACATGATTGTAGATCTCTCCGTGGTGATATGCATAGTGCCATTGCCGGTAAAGTCCGTCTCCTTCAAGGTCCGCATCATCATAGTATCCAAGCAAATCGACTTTTTCAATGTGGCCTGGATTGGGGAGATCCAGTTTGATCTTGACCGGTTCTTCAAGGGCGGATCCCTGCAGCGGATGGGATATTTCTCCTCTTTCTGTTAATACTGAGGGTTCATAATAGATGCGTAGGATCATCCCGTAGACCAGATTTTGCGGCCACCAGTGACCTGCAGTATCCACCTCGAATACAAAAGTGTTCTCATTTCCCTCCTTCAACATTGAAAGATCCAATGGTGCTACCTGATTGAAATGATGGGCGTAAGAAGACTGGGGTTCGGGAATCCGGGCTGACTCAGGCACCGATACTGGATCATGGCCATTGACAATGACCCTTAACCCTTCGGTGCCTCCGTGGCAGAGCATCTTTTCAAGCACCAGTTCGGCTTTCACAGCCTGTTTGAGATCCACTTCATAGGCGGGTTGGATTTGTCCCTGACCCAGGTAGGGGACAGCGTTCTCTGTTACGCGGTAGTCGATTCTACCCCCTACCCGGAGTGCTCCACCGCAATCAGCAACTTCATTGTACCAGGTATACTCTTTATAAAGATCACCTGGAGAAGGCTGTCCTGCAATGGATATACAAAGGGAAAGGATCAAGGCGATGGAAATGTTTCTAGTCATTTTTCTGCTTTTAGGATGGCCACTGCATCTTCCCATCCGGGTGGTGGATAGATGGTCAGCAAGGTTCGAATTGCGATAGATTGTGCTTCGATTTCTATACCGGTTACAGGATTAAACCAGCTTATATTCAAGTTTTTGGCTTCACCCAGGCTGGCCAGGTTGACAAGGGCAGGGGAGCGATCAGGAAAGTAGACCAAAATGTTGTGACCTTCATGAGCGCTTACGGCAGTTTTGGTGAATTCAGAGCATTCGGGTTCCTGCGGAAGAACACTGTCGTCAGGGATCCAGGTAAACCATTGCTGATCTGTCAGAAATTTTTTCAGGATGGGGAAGCATTTTGCTCCATCCAGATCCAGCAGGGATTGCCATCCATCATAAGGACTGAACAGGGGTCCCCTGTTCAGGCTGTCCCGGGCTGCACCATAGGTATGTCCGGCACCACAGGCGAAAAAGCTTTGATAGGCCTGCCGCCTTATGTGGATAGCACCAGCATATTGCTTCCTTGTATACCCTTCGTAGTGGCCTTCTGCCAGCACTACGGGTTTATACGGATCCTTCCTCTGGTAATCGCGCAACACAGCTTTGGAAAGGCTGTCACGGTATATATGAGTCTCAATCATGTTGAAATCCAGCCAGGGGTCAGTGTGGAACCAGCTTGAGGAGTTCTTTGTGGGATTGCCATCAGGGTGATAGGTGATTAAAGCCATGTCCCAGATTGGATCTGCCTGGTTCCAGTTTGCTTTTTTACCTGTGATTCCCTGAATAATGCCTTCTGCCATGGTCCGGTACACCAGGGTAAAATCTCCACCGGCATCGGCCGAAACATCACCACCCAGGACCCAGATGATGTTGGGCGCCGCTTTATACCTTTCTCCCAGGAACTTCCCGTAGTCTTTTGAATTTTCAAGGTCAAATAGTCTCTCCGAGAAACCGGGATGAGTTGCATTCACATATCTTCTTCCCCATACAGGCAATACACCCACATAGATTCCCCTTTTGGCCGCAGCCTCAATGACATAATCCACGTGGTCCCAGTAATCATTGGCTTCTTCCGGACTGCCTCCTGCCACAGTATGCGGCCTGGAAGGATCAGGTAGCGAATCGGAGTAGAGGAAAGCCTTGTGACCATATGCATTGACCGGGTTCACATGAAATTGAACAGGGTCCTCTTCTCTTTTACCCCATGCCAGGCACACCTGGATAACAGAAAAACCTTTCTCTTTCCTGTTATCCAGATAGAGATCCACCTCTTCGCGGGTCATCCATTCGGTCATGCCCCAGACAGTGCCCCCCAGCCATAAAAAAGGAACTCCGTTCTCGTGTTCCAGAAAATGGCCATTGTCCGATACCTGAAGTTTCCCGTTCTGCTTCCAGGGCTGATCAGCGTCAGTTTCGGGCGACTGGCATGCCGGAATCAGAGCCGGAAACAGCAGCAAGGCAACAGTGGTTTTTATTATTCTTTTCATTTCTGATATTCAATTGAAAAGATGCCCGAAGGCTTCATGGGAAAATCTGTTGGGTCCACATCGTTTGCCCTGATGATGCCCCAACCCTCAGGAGTGAGCTCTCTGATATTGCCGGGCTTGGACTTTGTCCCCGTGATCCGGATCCTGATGAGCTTCTCCGTGTAATTTGCCAGTAAAAGCTTGCTGTTTTCAGTACCTTCCAGCAAAAGGCCTTCAAACTGAAGCGGATCACTGGAAGTGCATTCCGCGATCTGGTTAAAATCACCCCTTAGGATCTCCCAGAACAGGTGGTACAGAGGAAAGCAATAGCATTTCAAACCGGAACACTCCATGATGCCCAGGGGCCCCCTGGTTTCAAAATAGGTAAGCGATCGGGTACCCGCTTTTGCCAGTTGCCCAATGCTTCCCAGGGTCCATCCAGCAGCAAAGCGTGTGGACTGTCTTTCATCCGCCTGCGGGAATGTGTTATCATTTTCACCTTTATCAGTGGCTACAATATTGAATCTTTGCTTCAGTGTGATGGCATGGACTGAAACAGGTTTATGGAAAATTTTCCGGGCGCTTTCCACAGTATCCGGCTGTCCGGCAATATTTTCCACAAGGGTGAGTTTATCGAAGGCATGGACCTGGGGGCAGATGGTAAATGATATAAAATCCAGGAAGTCAGCATCAGGATGTTTCCTGTTGAGCTCGGCAAAATAGGCATCGCTGCCGCCGCCAATGGGAGTCTCCGGGATCTCCCTGCGCAGGCCGGGGACCACCTGGCAGAGCAAAGCGTCATCGGAAAGAGATTCTTTATTAAATATCAGAATGTGACTGATCTTTGCCGGTGCCTGTATATAGCCAGTCAGGAATTCCTCCATCTCGTCCATATGGTTTATTGTGAAATGGAGTACAAGCTCCCACGGCCATCCCAGGATATGTTGCTCTTTCAGTGCTTCTTGATAGGTGTCCGGCCACCCTGCTTTACCCAACCACAATTCCACCCTGTAGTGATGGAATGGTATCTCCTTCAGTAGATTGTATTCCTCTTCGGAGAGGGAATGATCCCGGGAGGATCTACCCATTCCGATACCGGGCATGGGGCGGGATACTCCGGGCCGGATTGAAAGTGTATGAATGTCAACGGGATCTGGTGTGCCGCTTTCTTCTACACTGTGAACTGTAAGGGAGACGGACTGATGCACCGTAGAATCCTTCTCAATTTTTACAGGAAAGGGCTCCGACAATGGCGTACAATACGTTTTATAGCTGGCATCGGTCCAGTTGCGCTGGTCTTCCGTTTCAAAAATATCACCTGTAAATTGGAGTTCAGCCTGTACATCAGGGGAGGGTTCCCATTTCATCCCGGCCAAATTTGCAAAAGGCTGGTTTGAGCTGATCATCACTGGAAATGTTCCCACGGATGTGCTGCCGCCGGGGTGCATGATTTCCACGGGCTTGCCTATACATTCTTTCACGGGATGAAGGATGCACAAACCGATGCGGTTTTTTAGAAAACTGCTTCTGGCTTTGCCGTCAAAAGTGAAGATCAGACTATTGTCCTTTCCTTCAATCCTGATGGAGGCATGATAGATAATGTCCCCCGCTCTGAACTCCATTTCTAAATGAACAGAAAAACCTTGATCATCTTCAATCATGTCTTCGCTGAGCACAGAAAATGGTATGGTTCCCCAGTTTTTGTCCCGGACCGCGCAGTAAATGGCAGCGATCAGCTGGACCTTTCCAAGCCGGAGCTGCCGGATCGCACCATGGCCATAAAGCATTTCCAGCTCTCCGGAGGTGATTTTTTTATAGCCATGCAAAGTTTCCCGCATCAGAAATCCTTACCCATTTCAATGACCTTGTTGTATTTCGCTGATTCGTATGCTGCCCATACCAGGCGCACTGTTTCGAAGTTGTCATCCCCGGTATTCTCGGCAGTTTCATTGCCCAATAAATCCTGAAGGATGTTGTTGTTGCAATCCACGATGCTGGGCGGTTCAGGAACCAGGCGGTCGGTCTGCCAGGGATAGGTTTTCATGGGTACTACCTCTTTCATTGTTTCCTCACCAACCGTAATGCTGATCTCAAAATCAGCATCGAGCCTGATGCTGCCCTTTTCCCCTTCGATGCGCAGCAGGGTTTGGGGAAATATCTCCTTTTCCAGGGGTGAACTGAATGAGATCTCCTGGATACAGACCACGCCGCTTTTCATGCGGATCAGGCTGGTGGCCACATCTTCTCCTTTGATGCTGGGATTCACTGTCTGGACCTGGCAATAGATGGACTCGGCCTCTCCAAAAAGAAAGCGCAGGACATCAAACTGGTGAGATCCCTGGTCGGTAAGGGCAAACTGTTCCAGGGTGGCCAGGAAGGGCTGGGTATCGAATACGGGAAACGCGGTATTAAATCCTGTTTTACATCGGAAGGCAGTTCCGATGGTGCCCGCATCCAGGATCTGTTTGACCCTGCGGAACTGGGGTTGCCATCGGTAATTTTCATGCACAAAGTACTTTACTCCAGCCTCTCTGGTGACGGCCATCATCTCCCTTGCCGTTTGGAAATCGGGTGCCATGGGTTTCTGGCAGATCACATGTTTCCCGTACCTGGCACCCAGGGCGGTGAATTGGGCATGGGTGTCCACATCGGTGATGATATCGATGAAATCCAGCGCTTCATTTTTCATGAGGGTTTCGGGATCATCGTAAGTGGACGGGACTCCGAATCTCCCGGCCAGCTCCTCTGCTTTTGATCGTGTGCGGTTATAAAGGGCGACACATTGCACCCCTTCCAGTTCCTGCCAGCCTCCCAGCTGAAACTGGGACCAGAAACCGCATCCGAATATGGCAAACTTCAATGGTTCCATCGCTTTGTAGCTTTATTTTGTGATGTCTTCAATCTGTTCCATCACATTGTCGGGCTCGAATACCTTCTTCCAATCGGGATTGATTAGCAAGGGTTTACCCCTGACAATGGCTTTGTTGGCAGCATCCGAAAAGACTGCGCCGGGGATCTGCTGGTAGATGACAGCCAGCTGGATATTCAGGTGCCCCAGCAGGAACTCCCTGGCTGCTTCATAGGGCACACCTCGCCTGACCACCTCGTCCAGTCCTTCCTTCACGATAACCTGCAGGGTTGAGCAGAGTGTTTCCACAAGCGCAGGTTCCAATAGTCCCATCTGTTCCGCAGTGATCCGGAAAGATTTGCTCACCGGAGCATACATGTCCATGGCCAGTTGTTCGCATTTCTGATAGAGGCTTTCATCCCCTTTATAGTGGGCACAGACGATGGTCTGCCTGGCCAGTGTGCCTCCAAAATAGTCTGATTGTGCTTTCTCTGTGGGTTCCCAGTTGAATACACTGGGATGGGAGGGGTGAGCGATGAAATAGGTCAGGTCGTCCCGGTGTTTTAACCTGCCGGCAAGTGCACAGGCGGGATCAAGGGTAAGGACCACAGCACCGGATTTCATTTTGGGAACAATCTGTTCCGATACCTTTCCAAGGATTACATCCGGAACGCCCAGGATGACCACATCTGCCTGGGGGATCACCTGATCCTCGTCGCTGACACCCAGTTTGAGTTGGGCCAGGTTCTTTTTCCCCAAATCCCCTTTCTCCAGGTAATACATTTCATAGCCCGGGTTCTCTTTCAGATTATGAGTCAGGCGCATTCCCATTTTCCCGCCTGCTCCTACCAAACATACTTTTGTCATATCTTTATTTGAAGAAATTGTTTTTTAGATAGTTGATGCTTTCCTCGGCCCAGCGTTGTTCTTTGGATACAGTAGCGGCAATTTCCTTTTCAGGGGGAGTCCACTGTTCCAGGATGGCTGTCTCACAACCTGGCCCCAGTTGTTCAAGCATCCATTTCAGAGGTAACTGTCCTTTTCCGGCAGGCCTCCCTTCGATGGTAAATCCCATCATGTGGGGATGCCGCTGTACCAGGAACTCTTTGATGTGAAGATTCAAGGTATAGGGGGCCAGGAGCAAGGTAACTGTCTCAATCCCTTCACCGGCTCCCATGGAATTTACTGAATCGAGACAGATGCCCACGTGGTCACTGCCTGTTCCTTCAATAATCTCTTTGAACGCCAGAGCTTTCAGTCTGTCATGATTCTCAATGGCCAGCCTGATCCCCTTGTTTTCCAGCTCGGATACCACACCTTTCAGGATCCAGACCACTTCATTTACAGCGGGTCTGAATCCCTCACCATCGATAACAAAGCGCAACAGGGTAGATCCCAGTATTTCGCATATGCCTATATATTCTACAAGCAGATCGGGTGTCATACAGCGTGCTCCCACTTCCAGGCTTAGCCCGCTTTCCGTTGCCAGCTGTTTAAGTGCGAACAGCCTTTTCTCATCCCAGTTGTGAAGGGGGAGATTATCAGCAATCTGGAGCACATCCACACCCAGCTCCACTGCTTTTTCGACCAGGTCTTTCTCATTCCATGCCTGGGCTGGTTCGGAGCCTCTGACCCCCACCGACCAGGTGTAAGTATATGAGCTTACACCCAGCCTCATAAGGAGTGAAGCATCTCAATGCAGTGCACCATCCCCCGTGCATTGTGATAGGAAGTTTTCCAGCCGTGACTTTTGGGTCTTTCCTTGCTTTCCGGATCAGCGTCAAGGCCGGCATTGTACCACCCACCGTACTCATGATCGATCAGGTAGGTATCGATGTATTCCCACATTTCCAGGAAAAGGCCGTAGTAGTCAGCTGGATCATCCGGGTAAAGGGTGTGCATCAACAGCAAGGCATTGAGACCCTCAATTTCACCCCACCAGGCTTTCCCCTTGTTATGAACCACGATCCCGTCTTCGGTATGGTGCCCTGCATCAAAAAAGCCACCTAATTCATTGTCCCAACCCGATGCAAGTGAATGGTCCACCAGCCTTTTGGCTATGGCATGGGTTTCTTCATCCTCACCCATTCCCAATTCGTGCGCTGTTTCCAGAAGCAGGAAGGCGGTTTCCACATCGTGCCCATAGGTGATGTGCTGCAGAAAATGTCCGCTGCCCCGCGGACCTTCAGCCTGCTCATTCTCTTCAACCAGTGTCCAGTCAGGGTGAAAATATAGTTGAAGGTAGCCGTCAGGATGCACAAAGGTGTCCCTGATCAGGTAAAACATCTCTTCCAGTCTGGCTTTTACAAGACTGTCTGGCCAAACCCTGTGAAGGGTTGTAATGGCTTCCATCAGGTGGATTCCGCTGTTATAATCCTTCCATCCGGCTCCGGATCCATCGCGGTTCAGATTTTCAAAATAGCCACCATACTGAGGATCATGTGCATTTTCCATCCACAGGAAGGCTTTTTTTGCCAGTTCAAGCGCCTCCGGATCCTGGCTTACTTTGTAATATTGAGACAGGCCATATACCGCAAAGGCCTGACCATATATACGTTTGCCGGCCTCTCTCCCCTCCAGGACAGGCGTTCCGTCTGCGTTGCAAGTGGTAAAAAAACCGCCGTACTCCTGGTCCCACATGGCATCTTTCATGAATGCGAATCCATGTGCCGCATAGTCCAGGAATTCAGTATGCTCCGGGTAGTGCTCCAGAATGAAAGATGTAGCCCACAAGTGTCTGGCCTGCTGCACCAGCGCTTTGGGCATCGGCCTTTCTGTGGGGCTCCAGTCATGCTGGAATCCGGAAATATAACCTCCGTTGAGAGAATCAATATTTCGGGGATACCACAGGTCCAGGATATCATTAAAAAGACTCTCTTCAAGAATGTCAGCCATGGCCGAAGGGTCCGTGGAATTGTTTTCCTGGTTGGTTTCTTTATGGGTCGTTGATCCGCATCCAACTGAAAGAAGCATCAGCAAGACAATAGCAAGAATAGGGGATAAGTGTCTCATGGTTAGTTCGTTTAGTGAATAGATTTTTTATTGGTTTAGGTTTGGTTGTTGCTTATATGCCTGACCTGGTTCCGGGAAAGCGTAATCCTGGTTGTCAATCACCAGGACCCAGTCAATTCCGGACACCGGCACCCTGAAGCTCTCTCTTGGTTCACCCACCACCTCTTTTATGGGGGTGGCTTCTCCATTGCGCGGGTTGAACCACCAGGTCCTGAATGTGTTTCCATCGATTTTAGAAAATTCCACAATCACTTCAGAATTCATGGGTAGGTAAATGAAGGCGTATCCTTCTCCCCGGGTGGCCGCCATGTGGTCCATGGGTCCTCCGGAGTAGCCCCAGATGATGGATTGGTCAGGAACCCTGCCCAGCATGGGTCTTGACTCCATGAGTCTTCTCATATGGAGCATGTCAAAAGCACCTGGCTGGTCAAGGGCCTCCTGCCAGCTCATGGGCGGATAGTTGATGGGATCTACCTTCTCTGTATAAAACTGCCAGATGCAGTGGTTCCCGTAAGTAAAACCATGGGCACCTGAAAAAAGGGACCAGTAAGCTGCCCGCCTGACATCATCCTCATTGGAAACTCCGAATTTGGGATTCCAGCTAAAGGGATGGGATTCATAGATGGGTTCAGCATCCATACATGGCTTGGGGGGATGGAGCACATAATCTGAAGCAATTACATTGTAGTTCGGGATGAAACGGTCGCTGTGTCCCGACTGATGCATATTGAAGTCGAGCCATTCGGACTGGTGAAAGCATTCTGAAGAGGACCTCGAGCCCATGGGGTGGAAGGTCATCAGGTGATTGGGTCTACTGAGCGAATTCCCCGGGCCAGCGCATCCCATACATTTTCCACGCCCAGGCAGCCACGGTCTCCTCCGTTGATCCAGATGATATTGGGCATGTCCCTGTATCTTCTTCCCAGCCATTCTCCGTATGTATAAGCGTTCTCTTCATTAAATACCAGGGGGCCTTCACCCCAGCGCAATTCAACCTTGTCACCCCATGTGGGCAGCAAACCCATGATGAGCCCTTTGGATGCAGCCAGTTGAATCACCGAATCCACAAAAGAAAAGTAACTCTCATTGGGTTTTGTGGGATCCAGATCATGCAGTGGCAGTTCTCCATTCACCGAGGGTGTCCTGAGCCCATCCAGCTCTGCCAGGATCACAGCCTGTATCACGGTGAATCCTTTCTGCCTGCGATTTTCAAGGAAGATCTCCGCTTCATCCAGAGAGAGACGGTGGAATAACTCCCAGGCGGTCTCACCCAGGTAGAAGAAAGGATTTCCGTTTTCAAACTGAAGGAAGCGACCGTTGGGGCTGACCTCCAATTTGCCATGGCCCAGATCTACAGCAGGACCATCATGCATTGGTTCCTGGGAAAGGGCCTGGATGGAGAATAGTAAAGACAGGGCAGTCATCTTTAAAAGACGACATTGCGATAATCCGAAAGTATGCATGTTGTTCATTGCTAATGAAGTACTGTTTAAAATTACTTCTCTTCCATCAAAACATAAGCCCACAGGATGCTGTTACTCAACTCCAGGGCTTTCTGAAGGGAGACATTCGCCTCCTTTTGATCTCCGGAGGAGCTGGCAGCCAGTCCCATGAGGTAATAGGCGGATGCCTGTCGCTTGCTTTGAGTCCTTTTCGCTCCGAATTTAGCAAAGAAATCTTCTTCGCCTGAACTTTCAAGGGCTTTCTTTCCTGCCTTCAATAGCCTCGCGGAAGTTTCTGCTGCTTCATCTTCAAGCCCCAGCTCCATTTGTGAAAGGGCCCGGTAGTAAAGGTATTCAGATTCACCCACCTGCACATCAACCGCCTTGTGGAAGAAATCACTGGCTTTGCGTTTTTGTTTTTGCTCCTTCAATGCCAGGCCTGTGAAATAGTATATCTGTGCTTCTTTTTCATACCCTGAGATACGTCCTATTCGCTGATTCTCGGGATAGCTATCGGCAAGTAGAAAGTGTTCAAGTGCTTCTTCAGGGCGATTGGACCGAAGGAGTTCGCGTGCCCTTCAGAAGGTGTGCATCCACAAAAAAGTCATGCAGCTGTTCTGCTCCTTCCCTACGCATAAAAGTTGTGATCTGTTAATGAAACAATGGCATCATCATAAGTGCCGTACAGCAACTGGACCTCAATATCCCTGATATAAGCATCGTCACGCTCCCGAACAACCTCCCGGTTGTTTGCAAAGAGCTTGTACCTGGTTTCCAGGTCCTCATTCATCATTTCATACAGTACATCAAGCTCATAATAATACATGGGATCATTCCTGTTGATGGCCAGGGCTTTTTCATAATTTCCTATGGCACGCTGGTGGTCACCCAGAGAACCGGGAATATCCCCACCCCAGGTTCCGATAGGCAATGGCCAGGCTCGGGTTCCAGCTGCACTGCCTTTTCCCAGCAGGAAACTGCATTTTCCGGCTGGTGATCATAGAGGATGTTACCTTTGTAATACCAGGCCCTTGCATCTTCGGGATTATGTTTTAAGGCCGCATCCAAAACACCAGGGTTTCAAAACGAAATGGGAATACATAGTCGGTAGATCCCAGGTTGGCAGAAGTATAGAGCTGGTTTGCCGCTCTTAGCATTACCCAGTTTTTCGTTGAGGTCCGCTGCATGGTACAACAGGATCGGATGGGAACTGAGACTCTTATCCCCGGCATTGAGCGCTAATTCAAGGACACCCAATGCCTCCCGGAAAAAGCCGTTGTTCCTATAATCAGTAGCCAGCTCCAGGAAATTCTCCCTGTTCTGGTGCAGGATGGCCATAAAATCTGTCTGACTGAGTTTATTCGAGCAGCAACAATTCATAAGCTGCCATATGATCCAGCGGATCAATGCCCCGGGCGCGCTCAGCACTTTCAATGGCATGAACCGAATCTCCCAGCCGTCTCAATACAGCCGATTTAAGGCATGGGACTTTGGATTTACCGAATTCATGGATAGCGATTTGTTGATATGATCCAGCGCCTCTGCATAGTCTCCCTGAATCATGGAGATTCCTGCCAGTTCGGAATGGGCAACGGCATACCAGGCCTGGTCCCAGCTTGACCTGTAGAGGGTGTCTACGGCATCGTCATACTTTCCCTGCGTCTTCAGCACGACACCCAGTTTAAAAAGCGCCTCACAGTCACGGGGACGCGTATAATCAGCGGTGATCCTCGAAATTGAATTCCGGTAGTAAGTGGCCGCTTCCTCATATTTCGCAGCTTTTGCAGAAAGATTTCCCATATGCAAGTTGGCCAGGGAGTGGAGCGGGTCTCTTTGAAGGGCTTCATTGAAATAGTCTTCAGCGTTGAATCCAGGATTGTGGAACTGCATGATTCGTTGCCCGGTAAGCACAAGTGCTTCTATCTCTTCAATATCATCAGGCTTCCGGGGAGGTTTTACAGTTTCAGGAAGACCGGGTTCATAAGCCAGCTTTTTCTCCTGATAGCTTATGATCCTGTTTTGATCCTGATCCAGGAGTTCGACTTCATATGCAGTCATTTCCCTGGGTTCATCCAGGGTGACTTCCGAGGAAAAGGGTTGATCGGGGGCAATGTCGACCTGTTTTTCAAACACGATGACACCCTCTTCCTTCAACAGGACCATGCAGTTTGCCATGGGCCTTGTGGTATTCAAACTGATTTTTATCCGGTTCTCCGCTGTTTTTGCAGATTCACAGCTGCATCCAGGTTTGCGTTTTTAAATCCACCCATCTCACGTACCGGGTACCAGTACTGGGTGAGGCGCTTCACCTCTCCGGGTTTGATCCAGCTGTAGTCGGGCTGGTTGTCAGAATATCCCCCCACCATGATTTCAGCATAGGGGCCATCCGAATCGGTAAGGATCTCACTGTCCCACATGGTTCCGAATTCCCCGGGTCCCCACTCCCAGAGCTTGGCTCCCTTTACAATGTGATGGTTTCCCACATGGACAGTCCCGGCCTCTTTCCCATGATCATAGCCACCCATGAAGTCCTCCTTCAGGTCGTGGGCAAAAATGGATATGGGATCCGGGTGGTTTTTCCACCAGCTCACATCGATACCGCCGGTGTAGTCCTTCCCGTTGTATACCTCATCGCGATACGGGCCAGTGGATAAACTGTTCTTGGCATGGTAGACACCCTGCTGGACACTGGGAGGAAATATGACCTGGTATTCGTCATTCACATGGGTAGCCACATTGGCCCAGTAGAGGATGGAATGGGTATTTGCGGTCCGGTTGTACATCCTCACATCAGTCTCAATATAGGATCTGCCCGGATGAAGTGTGAGTCCGATGCTCCATTTCATGCGGTGCCTGGGTTCAATCTCCCCGAACCAGATGGTTTTGCTGCCATCTTCATTCTCAACCAGCCTGTAATCAACGGGCAGGGATGTGGAAGCCCTGTGGTGATGAAAAACACACCATTCAATCCCACCGGAGATCCATGCTCCGAGCATCCCGATATTGGCTGGTTTGATCACATGCTGCCGGTAGAAGAATTCATAATCATTGGTCTTATCCGTGGCATAAAACAGGCGTCCCCCCATATCGGGCAAGAGGCAGAGTTTCATATATTCATTCTCCAGGAAAACAGCTTTGTGTTCTTTCTCCACTTTGGTATTGGACAGATTATCCATCAGGGCATAGGGGTAAATGACCTTGCTGGCTCCCTGGTAAGCATCTCCGCACAAAAAACATGGGATTCTTGTCAGCCGGCTTTGCAACATAGGTGGGCAGGGTAATCTTTTCTTCCCAAATGCTCACCTGGCTAAACAGGTTGACACCAATAAAGAGGATACAAACAAGAGCGATATAAGGAAGGCGATTTTTTGGTGATTTCATATGACCATTTTGTAGTTGAAGGTGGGGTAAACTGATAACTCATAAATATAATAGCTACTTCCTAAATATCCGAATAAGGAAGAGTTTTATTATTTTGCATGAATTACACCACACTGCACATATCCTAAAACCCAAGTCATGAAAGCACTGAGAACAACCCTTGCCCTGGTATTGACCGTCCTGCTTTTACAAGCCTGTTCGGAAAAGAAGCAATGGGAGCTTATCTGGTCCGATGAGTTCGAATATACAGGAGCTCCCGATGCTGAATGCTGGGCATATGAGACAGGTTTTGTGAGGAACAAGGAGCTACAGTATTATACAGATAATCCGCAGAATGTCAGGGTTGAAAATGGGCTGTGTATCATTACTGCCCGACTGGAGTCCGGGGATTCCATTACCTCTGCATCCATCAACACCCGGGATAAGTTTGATTTCCATTACGGGCGTGTAGAAGTAAAAGCCAGAATCCCTTCAGCGCTCGGAACCTGGCCTGCCATCTGGATGCTGGGCACAAATAGGGGGGAAGTTAAATGGCCCGAGTGCGGTGAGATTGATATCATGGAGCATGTGGGTTATGATCCTGATGTGATCCATGCCAACATTCATACCAAAGCATACAATCATAAGATAAAAACTAACAAAGGCAGCAAGATTGAGGTGAAGGATCCCTGGGCGGACTTCCATGTTTATGCGGTGGAATGGTATGAGGATCATATGGATTTTTTCTTCGACGATTCCCTGTATTTCACCTATGACAATGACAAAACCGGGAACAATGATACCTGGCCCTTTGACAAGCCACATTATTTGTTGATCAACCTGGCTTACGGGGGAACCTGGGGTGGACAAAAGGGTGTGGATACCAGCCTGCTTCCCCTGGACTATGAGATTGATTATGTGAGGTATTACAAAAGACCTTCATCCAATGAATAGAGCGAAAATCTTTTCTGGCGTATGTGCATTTCTGGTACTTGCCATGCTTTCCTGTACTCCAACTCACACAAACATGAAGCCCAGGATC
This sequence comes from uncultured Bacteroidota bacterium, assembly GCA_963735755.1. Lineage (GTDB taxonomy): Bacteria > Bacteroidota > Bacteroidia > Bacteroidales. The sequence continues at coordinate 96,234 of CAVTME010000003.1, forward strand.
CTGGTTACCACTGATATCGGTGGTGATCCCGATGATACCCAATCAATGGTCAGGCTACTGGTCACAGCCAATGAAATCGATTTGGAAGGATTGATCGCCAGTGCCTCCGGGACTCCCGGTGAGCTGGATACTTTCGTGGTGCGGCCGGACCTGATACTGGAGCTTATTGAAGGATACGGTTCTGTGTATGAGAATTTATTATTGCACCATCCGGATTACCCCCATCCATCTCATCTGATGAAACTGGTGAAGTCCGGAAACCCCATGAGAGGGATGGACCATATCGGGGATGGCCTGGATACAGAAGGGTCTGAATGGATTGAGAACGCCATTCTGAAGGAAGATGACAGGCCTTTGAATATTTGCGTCTGGGGAGGGCAGACCGACTTGTACCAGGCACTACTTTCTCTCAAGACTGGCTTATCCAGGGAAGAGTTTGCTGCTGCCACAGAGAAGGTTAGGATCTACAATATCAACGACCAGGACCATTTGCATCAGTGGTTCAGGGAAGAATTCCCGGGACTGTTCCATATACTCGCAAAGGCACCAGAAGGGATCGATAAAAGAGAAGGTGCTTATCGTGGCGTCTACCTGGGAGGGGATGAATCACTGACATCCCGGGATTGGATATATGAGCATGTGAAAGAAAATCACGGTTCGCTGGGCGCCATGTACCCCGATAAAACCTGGACAGCTCCCAATCCCCATGGCTGTCTGAAGGAAGGCGATACACCCTCCTGGTTCTATTTCCTGAACAATGGATTGCAGGTAGCGGATCATCCAGCTTATGGGGGATGGGGAGGCCGGTTTCAGCTTGCTGAAAACCATTATTATGTGGATGACTGGGATTTCGTGGACAGCGTAGAAAATGCCCGGGCTACAGTGTTTCGGTGGAGAGAGGCTTTTCAGAATGATTTTGAAGCACGAATGGACTGGTGTGTAAAACCACCTGCAGAGGCCAATCATCACCCCTTTGCCGAGGTAAATGGTGACAAATCCAAAAAGGTACTTGAAATTTCTACAGAAGATATGGAACTGATCAGACTGGACGCCAGGGATTCTTCCGATCCCGACGGGGATGAGCTGACCTTTCGGTGGTGGATCTACCCGGAACCTTCAAAAATGAATCGGTCCCCTGGTATTGAAGGTTTTACGGATGCGGTGCTTGAACTTGACCCCACCCTGCTATCATCCGGAAACGCTGTCCATGTGATTCTTGAGGCAAGGGATCAGGGGAGTCCTCCGCTGACCTCATACAGGAGGATTATTCTTCATACCCCTTAACAGCAGAGAGATTTATTGTGTATTTTTAGCAGAAATAGAAACGAAAGAAGCAACGCACCATGAAATCAACCTTCGCAAAATTAACAGTTTCCATCATGCTGATATCAATATTCAGCATGGGATTGTATGCACAGAAAGACTATGTTCCATCGGCTGAAAACCTGGATAACCGGGAGTGGTTCCAGGATGCCAAATTCGGCCTTTTCATTCACTGGGGGGTATACTCCATCATGGGAGGAGGGGGAGACCAGGGCATCGCGGAGTGGATCATGAACCAAAAGGAGATTCCCATTGCGCAATATGAGAAACTTCCCTCTTTCTTTAACCCTGTGGATTTTGACCCGGCAGAATGGGTTTCCATGGTGAAGAAGGCGGGGATGAATTACATCACCATCACCAGCAAGCACCACGACGGGTTTGCCATGTATGACTCCAAAGTCAGCGATTACAACATTGTGGACGCCACGCCCTATGGCAAGGATGTGCTGGGTTTGTTGAAAGAGGAGTGTGATCGCCAGGGAGTCAAGCTTTTTTTCTACCACTCGCAGCTGGACTGGCATCATCCTGATTACTATCCACGGGGTAGAACCGGACAGGGGTATACGGGCCGACCCGAATCGGGTGACTGGGATGCCTATATTGACTATATGAATACCCAGCTTACCGAATTGCTTATGCAATACGGGGGGATTGGGGGGATCTGGTTTGACGGCATGTGGGACAAGCCCGATGCGGATTGGAAGCTGGATGAAACCTACGCTTTGATTCATAAGCTTCAACCCAGTGCGCTCATCGGTAGCAACCATCACAAAATGCCCTTCCCCGGGGAGGATTTTATGATGTTCGAACGCGATCTTCCGGGTGCCAACTCCATGGGATTCAACAACACTGAGATATCCGAGGAGGTTCCCCTGGAGATGTGCGAAACCATGAACGGCTCCTGGGGATTCAACCTCATGGATCAGAATTACAAGTCGGTGGAGCAGTTGGTGCAAACCATGGTAAAAGCAGCAGGTTTTGGAGCCAACTTCCTGCTGAATACCGGGCCCATGCCCAACGGGAAGATTCAGCCGGAGAATGTGGATACACTCATGGCCATAGGCAAATGGCTGCAGTTATACGGCGAATCCATTTATGGGACCAGAAAAGGGCCTGTCAGGCCACAGGATTGGGGGGCCATGACCACCAAGGGGAACAAGGTCTATGTTCATGTGCTGGATCCAGGTGAAGGCTCCATCGAGATAGAAGGCTACCTGCCCAAAATAAAGTCAGCTCTGTTTTTCGACGATGGATCAAAAGTTGAGGTGAAGGTGAAGAAGGGCAAGACAGGTTTGGTCCTGACCATACCGGCAGCGAAAATAAAACCGATAGATACGATCATTGTATTGAACCTGAAGTAGCATCTTGGAATGAAAGGCCGGACATACTTCTATGCGCGTTTTTTATTTCTTTTGAGTTTACTGTCTTCATGGCAGGGATTAGTCTCCCAGGATGGAGCCAATGCAAAACACACCCATATTTTTTGGCAAATCGGTGAATTTGATGACAATAACCTTGAATTTGCTTTATCACCTAATCATTTTAGTCAGTATGAGAGGCCTGGATTCCATGTGGTTGGTGTGACTGATCCCTCCCTAAACTGGCCCTACATACTGCCCGGGAAACTGGATGCCTGGGCGGGACCTTATCCACAGTGTTTTGAAATCGTCTTCTACCTGGACAAGTTGGGCAAGGGCAGTTTTTACAGGCTTGTACTTGATTTCCTGGAGACCCATTCTTTCAAACCTCCGCATCTTTCCATAGAAATAAACCAGAATAGATACGAGTTTCAGACCGCAGCAGGTTTCAATGACTGGAGAATGTCTGCAGAGAATGGAAGCGGAAAGGAACAGGTATTGAATGTTGATATTCCATCATCCCAGATTCAGGTGGGAGAAAACCGGATCTGCATTACCGCCGGAGAAGGTTCCTGGGCCCTGTGGGATGCACTGGCTTTTTATGCCCCGAATGGGACCCGGGCAGGTGATCCGAAAATGCAGACTACCATTCGATCTGTTAAGCAAAGGCAGGTTCTGATCCGGAAAAGGGATACCTTGTATAAGGCTGTGGATGTGGAAATACTGCATCTTGGAGCAGAAAAGAAGGTTTGGCTTGAAGTACCTGGTAGTGAACCCATGGGATTCAGCCTGGAGTCCGGACTGCAAAAGCAGGTCCTTTGGCTTCCGGAATCAACGGATACAACAGGGGTGGAAATCGTAATTAGGGATGAAGATGAAGTGCTCACAAGGACCACTTTTGTACTGAAGCCAGTTCGCAGGTGGGAGCTGCATCTGATCCATCAAACCCACCTGGATATTGGATTTACACATACCCAGGAAGAAGTACTGGAATTGCAAAAAGGGTATTTATACAAGGCCCTTGATCTCATCGACAGCACAAGAGGTTTCCCGGAGGAAGCCCAGTTCAGATGGCATCCCGAAGGAATGTGGGCCATTGATGATTTCCTTGAAAATGCTTCGGTAGTGGACTCATTGAGGTTTGTCAGGGCGCTTAAAGAAGAGCGAATTCACCTCGATGCCCTCTATGTGCACCTTTTAACCGGATTGGCTGGTGATGAAGAGCTGCTTGAACTGATGAGGCCTGCAAAAGCCTTTGAAAAAAAGTATGGTATCACAGTAAACACAGCCATCGGTTCAGATGTTCCCGGTTACTCCTGGGGGCTGGTTAAAGCCATGTCCATGCAGGGCATTGACTTTTTTAATATGGCCCCAAACAATAACTATAAGCTGGGTCACCTTTATCATTGGGCAGACAAACCTTTTTACTGGCTGGGACCAGATGGATACAGCAAGGTCTTGACCTGGATGGCTTCACATGCCTACATCTACTTCTGGAGTCAGGATGTGGGTTTACAAAGAGCGACACGGTTTCTCAACTATCTTGAAGATCGCAAGTTTCCTTATGATATAGCCATGCTCAGGTATGAGATAGGGGGTGACAACGGTCATCCCGATCCAACCATAGCAGATCAGGTGAAGGCATGGAATGAAAAATATGCTTTCCCCAGGATCATACTCAGCACGAATTCAAGGTTGTATAGTGATTTTGCAGAACGATTTGAAGATCAAATTCCTGTATTTGAAGGTGACCTGACGCCGTATTGGGAAGATGGTGCTGCATCAACCGCGGCGGATCTGGCATTGAACAGAAAGGCAAGGGAGACGCTGCTTCAGGCCAGGGCCCTGGAGGCCATGGCCATACCAGGATTACATGATATGAAAGCTGTTGAAAGTGCCTGGAAAAATGTGCTTATGTATGATGAACATACCTGGGGTGCATACTGCAGTAAATCTGACCCATATGCTCCCTTTACCATCAGCCAGGAAAAATACAAACAACGTTTTGCTATTGAAGCCGATAAACAATCTGGTAAACTTGTTGACCAGGTACTTGGGGAAATAGAAAGTAGTGGATCCTGTTTTATTGATGTGATCAATACCGCCTCCTGGAACAGGAGTGAAATGGTCATCCTCAGTGCTGAACAATCGAGCTGTGGTGACAGGGTATTGGATGAGCTTGGGGGACTGGTTGTTTCACAAAGGTTGAGAGGTGGGGAACTGGCATTTATGGCAGGAAATGTGCCCGGTTTTGGAAGCCGGCGTTACCAGATTATAGGGGGGCAAGCGGCAGTTAGTCAGGGATTAACGGTAAGTCAGGAAGCCATGTCCAACGAGTTCGTTAACATTAAAATAAACAAGGAGCGGGGTACGCTTGAAAGCGTCAGAACAGTGGGGTCGAACCGGGAACTTGTTGATGGCCGAACGTATCAATTGAATGAATTTTTGTATGTACAGGGCCGTGCAACCGGGAAAGGATCCCGCGGGATTGAAAAGGTCATCAACATCTCCGTGGAAGAGCAAGGCCCCCTGCTTGGTATCTTGAAAATAGAATCGGAGGCTCCCGGATGCAATACACTGGTCACGAAGCTAAAGCTTGTTGCAGGACAACCAGGAATCGAAATTGTCAATTCCCTTGTGAAGCAGAAGAACCTTGAACCCGAAGGAGTCTATTTTGCATTTCCCTGGAATATTCCCGGTGGAATAGTCAGAATGGATATCCCATGGGGAGTGGTTCAGCCTGAAAAAGATCAGCTTCCTGGAGCCAACAGGAACTATTTTAGTGTACAGCGCTGGTTGGATATATCAAATGAAGACTATGGGATTACCTGGGTTACGGCAGATGCACCCATCCTGAAATTTGCCCCACTTACCCTGGTTGGCCGGGGTAGGGGCGACAGTGAATATATGGCGGAGTTCGATCGGGAAGGGGTACGTGCATGGTGGAAGGATAACATCAACCCCGGGCAGTCTTTTTTCTCATGGGTTATGAACAACCATTGGGAGGTGAATTATAAAGCTTTCCAGGAGGGAGCCGCTGAGTTCAGATATTTAATGATTCCCCATGAGGGTACGTACAAAGCAAGCTGGAGTGAACGCCGGGGCCGTTCTTATTGTCAGCCTATGATCGTTGTGGAAACCGATGAATTTGCGGAACAAATTGCTTTGCCATTCAGGATTTCAGGTGATCAATTGCTGGTAACTACCCTCTATTCGGAGGACCATGGAGTTTATATATTAAGGATATATAATCCGGAACCAGTTTCCGGGAATTTGGAGATTTATTCCACCGGAGACGCCCCCCTGCAGATATGGTTCAGCGATCCATCAGGTGAACCGATAGAACCTGCAGGCCATCATATCGAACTTTCCGGATATGGTGCTGCAAGCCTTCGGATTAAGGTTTTATAACCAGGCTTATTATTTTAATTTGTATATATCTTATAAATGAAGTAAATTTATGGTATCTTAATATGTTCATACATATGGACATAGTGCAACTAACTAAAAAAGAAATATTTATGAAAAAAACTGCTTTGTATTTGATAACGCTGGCAATGATTGCCATTGTGCTGCCGCTGGGCATTCAATCATGTGATAACGAGGAGGAACGAACTGCAACCTCCATTGCCCTGGATAAAACTGAGACGGGGCCTCATGACATTGGAGAAACCGTTACTGCCATGGTCACAATTGAGGCAGAGGAGGTCGCAACCTTTGTATATTACAAGGTGGTTGACCAGGAAAAATCAGATCCGGTAGATGTTACAGCAAGCCTGACGCAGTCAGGAAAGACCTATACCTATGATTTTTCGTATACGCTCGAGCAGGGTGATGATATCGGGACGCTGGGATTTGAATTTGAGGTTACTGATGACCTGGATGAAGCCAAAACGGCATCCATTCTGATCACAACCAATCTGTCGATTCCGGGAATGTTCATCAAATATGACTGGAAGATTACAGCTGAGGAGTGGTTGGGAGAAGATGTTCTGGCAGCTCACGATGCTGCAAAGACATTCAGATTCAGTGATGACGGTACCTACGAGGTAGACCTGAGCCCCGAACATGCAGCCTATACGCATCATTTTTGCTACTGGGTTTATAAAGAAACCCCTTCCAATGGAGATACACTTGCCGAGTTAAGATTGATCCGCAGGCTCCTTTCAGGTGAGTCTGCAGTAGATGAATTTTATCAATTCCGGATTACTTCAGCCAATGAGTCAGAAATGACCATGTACTGGGACCTGGCTTTCTGGGGATTGCTCGACATCCAAAGGACGTTCAAAAGTCAGTCTAAGGGCGCTTTCCAACCCTATGGTACGCAAGCATATGCGGATAGCGTTGCCATGTTCTCCTACCTCGACTGTGAGAATATTGACGATGGCCTGCTCATAATAGAATAACCTTTTTCTTTAATTCTGAAAAGCATTCCGGATTTCCCTGCCAGAAATCGGAATGCTTTTCTTTTAAAACTGCGCAAAACTTTTCAACTTAACTTCACCTCAAATGAAAAGATGTATCGTTGCCTGTATTCTGGGATTGTTTTCGCTCATGATATTTGGTCAGGCCAAAACACTTAGTGGAATTGTAAAGGATGATGGTGGACTACCACTTCCCGGTGTATCCGTTTTCATTGAAGGGACCACCCAGGGGGTGATAACCAACCAGAATGGTGAATTCCAGATAGAGGTGAACAGCTCCGCGGCCAAAAGTATTCACTTCTCTTTTGTGGGTTTCAATACAGAGATCAGAGAGATCACTGGAGAACAAAATCATTTTGATATTCAGCTAAGCCCGAAGTACACTGAATTGGATGATGTAGTTGTTATTGGATATGGAACCCAGCGCAGGGGGGATGTAACGCGTATCGATTTCCTCCATAAAAGCTGAAGATGTGTCTTCGCCGGTCAATACCTCTCTCGATCAGGCACTTCAGGGTCAGGCTGCCGGTGTGGTTGTCATTCAATCTACAGGTAAGCCCGGGTCTCCTGTATCTGTTCGAATCCGGGGAACCACATCCATTAACGGCACCAACGAACCACTTTACGTGGTTGATGGAATTCCCATCATTACCAAGGCTGGGGAACTGACCACCGGAACATTGCAAGGATCAGACATCAATCCCCTGTCGACCATCAATCCTGCTGATATTGAGTCCATCCAGGTACTCAAAGATGCTTCGGCAACAGCCATGTATGGTGCCAGGGGAGCAAACGGCGTCATCCTGATCACAACCAAAAGAGGGAAGGCAGGAAACCTGCAGGTGAATCTGAGCAGTACGGTAGGAATTCAGACAACTCTCCAAGAAACTGGACCTCCTCAATGCCCGTGAATTGGCTGAACTGGGAAATGATGCAGTAACAGATGCACGCAAATATTACCCTGACATATCCTACGGGGATAACTTCGCATTTCCCGACAGATTTGGGGAAGGTACCGATTGGCAGAATGAAATTTTCCGATCAGCTTGGATGCAGAATCACCAGTTATCCCTCAGGGGAGGAAGTGAGAAGTCCCGCTACTTTATGTCGGCCAACCTGATGATGCAGGATGGTATTATCAAAAATTCTGATTTTAACAAGGGTACTTTCCGGATAAACCTGGACAATGATCTTGGCGAGAAAGTCACTACAGGTGTTAATCTGAATTTCACCAATAGCGTCAGTCACGGGGTGATCACGGGTATACCCAATCAGGCTTCAAGTGTAACTGCCATGGCCATGTTCTTCAATCCGGCACAGGGTCCATATGATGAAGACGGACCCGGTGGTTATACCTATGAAAGCAATACCATCAACAGGATTCCGAATCCGGTGGCAGAAATCAATGAAACAGACCGGGTCATCAATTCAAACCGAGCCATTGGAGATATGTACCTGGACTGGGATATTATTCCCGGACTTCAATACAAATTTAAAGCTGGGTGTGGATGCCTTTTTCACCAAGGAACAGCAATATATTCCCAGCTTATATAGAAGGGGTCAGGAAAGGGAAAGGGATACAATGTAAATATGCAGGGAAATACCTGGCTGATGGAAAACACGCTGTCCTATACCATGGATTCAAGAAAACATCATCTTACTGTACTCATTGGTCAGACAGCCCAGAAATATACCTCAGAGGATACGGATATAGCCATAGAACGTTTTGAAGACGACCGCCTGGGATATTATAACCTGGGGCTGGGACTGGACAAAACAGTCAATACAGGCTACAATAGCTGGTCCATGTTTCCGGGATAGGAAGGGCCATCTATAATTTTGACAGCAGTTATTATCTGACGGTTTCTGGAAGAGCAGATGGTTCCTCCAAATTCGGTACTTCCAATAAGTGGGGCTTCTTTCCTTCCCTTTCCCTTGCATGGAGGGTAAGCGGAGAAGAATTTCTGAAGTCATTCCGAGTAATCAACAGTCTGAAAATCAGAGCAAGTGTGGGAACAGTTGGGAATGAGGGTATTCCCGCTGGAAGTACCATAAGCCTGATGGGCAGAACTCCCTATTTTTTCGGTGAAATTCCCAGTTCCAAGGTGCTTGGCTCATATGTTTATTCACTCAGAATGATGAACTGAAGTGGGAAGTCACAACACAGTATAATGCAGGCTTTGATATCAGCCTTTTTAATTCCAGGATCATGATGACTTCTGAGGTTTACCTGAAAAACACATCAGATCTCTGCTGTATGTGCCCATCAACCGGTCCTCGGGATTTGAATATGCCTGGTCAAATGTGGGGGATATGACCAACAGAGGTTTTGAGATTTCACTAAATACAGTGAACCTTGAGGGTAATTTTGAATGGCGAACCCGCCTGAACTTGGCGATTAACCGGAATGAGGTCACCAACCTGGCCCAATCAACTGATATATATGGTATTCCCATTATGAATATCCTGGACTGGACGAAAATCAGTGAAGGAAAACCCACTGGGAATGATATATGGATATAAAACAGATGGCATTCTTCAAGATGGATGAGGATCCGGCTGAGCAACCATTCTTCCCTTCCAAGATCATTCGTCACGGGGATCGTAAATATGTGGATAAGAATGGGGATGGTGAGATCACTTCGGAGGACTATTATGAATTGGGGAATGCAAATCCGGACTTCTCATTTGGTTTTAACAATAGCTTCTTTTATAAGGGTATTACCCTGGATATATATTTCCAGGGGGACATTGGCAATGAACTGGTCAATTTCAACAAGTTTCAGCTGGAGAGTTTTGACGGATATCAGAACAATTCGAAAGTGGCCCTTGAACGTTGGACAGAGAACCAATCCTACCAATGATTACCCAAGGGCAAATGCTTCCCCACACGGGAATTTTATGTCTGATGTGATCGTGGAAAACGGATCCTATGTCCGCCTGAAGCAGGTGAGGCTTTCCTACTATGCTGCCCGTTGGGTGGTATGAAAAAGTTGGGATAGAGAATATCATGATCTCCCTGAGCGGTAATAATCTGTCTCACCTTTACCAAGTATTCGGGATATGATCCTGAAGTATCCATTTTTGGGGGAAGTGTGTTTGGGAAAGGGGCTGATTACGGAGCTTACCCCATGGCCAGAACGGTGATGTTCAGTCTGAATCTTACATTTTAAGCAGAAGAAAATGAAAACAATGAAAAAGATAATTGACATTGCTGGTCATCCTCATCCTCAGCGGATGCGAAGGATTTCTGGACGAAGAAATACGAGACACATTTAACAAGGACAACTACTTTCAGAGCTGAAGATGACCTGGAAAGTTTTGCCAACGGGATGTTTGGGGGTTTAATTATATGGACCTGGGAGGGCGGTGGACTCTTCTTTAACAATTACTGGGTGCTGCAGGACCTGGCATCTGACAATTGCTTCGAGACAGGACCGGCCGTGGATATGCATGACCTGTCCAAATTCACTTTTGATCCCAACAACACAGCATTTGATTTTCTATGGAGGGGTTGCTATTTCATTATCAATTCAGCCAATGTCTTGCTGGAAGAAATTGAAAAGATTAGCAGTTATTCCAGTCCGGAGGTAAAAAATCACCTGATGGGTGAAGCACATTTCATAAGGGGAATGCTCTATTTTGACCTGGTCAGGTTATTTGGTGATGTTCCTTTGCAAACCTATTCCACCACCACCGTTGAGAGCTCAAAATTGAAACGAACTCCTGTTTCTGAGTTATATGAGCAGATCATTTCTGATCTGGAGCAGGCTGAAACCCTGCTCGAAGTGAATCCCTTTCCCAGCAGGAAGATGGGCATGCCCACTCCGGAAACGGCTTCCGCCCTGCTGGGTAAGGTATACCTTACCCGGGGAGCCCTGAACAATGATCAGGCTGACTTTATCCTGGCCAGAACCCATCTTGAGAAGGTGATTGGGAAATTTGAACTGGAAGCGGAATTCACTGATATTTTCAAACTGGAGAACAGCAATGCAGGAGAGATCATCTGGGCAGTGAATTTCAGTGGAACCCTTGGCGAAGGATGGATGACCAACCAGTTCCTGGTCAGGTTGATGCCCACCACCATTTCGGATAAGGGAATCCGGAATGGACAGGCGTGGGAAAGGCCTTTATCTCACCTGGTTGATAGCTATAACGAGGGTGATAAAAGAAAATCTGCCACTTTCATTACAGAATTTGAGGGTGAGGATTTTGGGGAACCCTATATCCAGAAATACTGGGACAGGGTTGCGGAACCAGGAAAACAGAATGGCGAGTCCGATTCTGATTTTATCTACCTGCGTTATGCTGATGTGCTTCTGATGTATGCAGAGGCTATCAATGAGATCAACGGTAGCCCGGATGCTGTTGCCTATGATGCCATCAACCAGGTTAGGGACAGGGCAGGGATCGGTCACCTGACGATCGGACTCAGCTATGAGGATTTTAAGGATGCACTTTTGCTTGAACGCAGATGGGAATTTGTTATGGAGGGCCATCGCTGGTTCGATCTGGTCAGGTTTGGAAAGTTACAGGAAGCTGTACTGCAAGCCAAACCGGAAGCAAACATAAAGGATCATCACATCCTTTTTCCCATTCCCCAAAAGGAACGATATTACAATCCACTGCTCACCCAAAATGATGGCTATGTACAGTAGGCTCTGGATCCTCTCCTGGGGCCTTTTAGGATGCCTTCCATTAAATGCCCAGGAAGCAATAACACCAGCCCCGGAACATTTTCAGAAATTCAATCACGTGGAAAATGGCTGGTGTGCTTCCGATGCGACCATCTCACTGCTATTACCAGACGGAAATACCCTGTGGCTATGGGGAGACTGCATCATCGGAGAGATGGAGTCCACTTTTGATGTAAAAAACGGGGCGGCCACAATGATCAATAATTCGGCCATCATTGAGCAAAACGGGATCATGAAAGCATATTACCAGGGAACCATGGAGGAACCTTCTTCCCTGATCCCGGGAGAGGGTGATGACATTTTCTGGCCCGAGCATGCCACCATTGAAAATGACACGCTGAAAATTTTCGCGATAAGGATCATCCACGAGGACAATGGCATCCCCGGGTTCAATTTCCGGGTGGGGACCACCCATCTGGCATATTTTACCTATCCGGAGATGGAACACATCAGGACAAAAGAAATCAGTTTCATCACTGACTCGACCATGCGTTTTGGTACGCACGTTTTTGAAGAAGACGGGTATACATACATATTCGGAAAGAAAGATACAGTGGTAAACGGTCTAAAATACCCGGTTCCCATGCTGGCCCGGGTAGAGAGCTCTGTGGATGATCCCTGGGAATTCTTTACCGGGGATGGAACCTGGTCCTTTGAGTGCAGCAAGGCCGTGCCGGTGGGTAACAGGCCCATGAGTGAATCCTTTTTTGTATACAAAAAGGGTGATAAATACTACTTGCTGATGCACGAGATCTGGCTCATCGGGGAGTTGTATATTTTGGAAGCAGATGCCCTTACCGGTCCATGGAATAGATATGCTTCGGGGGGGATTGAGAATAAATTTGCGGTGATCAAACCCCATGGTCAGAACTTTACTTACAATCTTTTTGCCCACCCGCATTTCAAACAGGATGAGAAAATTTTAATCTCTTACAATGTAAATAACAGCGACTTCTGGCCCATTTTCGATGATACACGGAACTACCGTGCTCGCTTTTTCTGGCTGGATGTGGAAAAGGCAGTAAGCACCAGTACACCTGATACCCTCGATTATTATGATTCCCTGGTAGGTATTGAGGAGAAGATCCAGGGAGATGGCGGCTTGAGTCCGCATGTGAGGTATGATGGCCGAAACCTTGTTATTGAGCAGGTGAATGAAGCGCTTATTCTGGATGTATTCGGACTTGACGGGAGAAAATACCTGAGTCGCAGCCTTACTGCTGATGAGGTGATTTCACTCCATTCATATTCCCGGAGAACTTCTTATTATCCGCCTGACGGGCCGTAAGGATTCGCAGGTGCTGAAAATATTAAATATAAAATAGTTTTCTTGCCATGAGAAAGGTATCCCTTCTACTCGCACTTTTCTTCACTCTGCAATCAGTTTTAGCTCAGAATAAGAAGCCTGCAGACTACGTGGATCCGTTGATGGGTACCACTTTTGCCCGCTGGATGCTTTTTCCCGGGGTAAGCAGGCCCTTTGGGATGGTGAAGCTCAGCCCTGACAACCAGCGCAAGGGATGGAAGGCAGGGTATGAATATAAGATACACAACATTTCGGGCTTCAGTCACCTGCACTCCTGGACCATGGGGGGACTTCTCACCATGCCAACTGTGGGGCCCCTGCAAATTACTCCAGGCCAGGAGTATGCTCCCGACCAGGGATACAGGTCCAGGTTCAGCCATGACAATGAGATTGCCCGCCCGGGGTATTATTCAGTATACCTGGATGATTACGGGATCAAAGCTGAATTGACCTCCACCACCAGGGCGGGTTTTCAGCGCTACACCTTTCCCGAAGCTAAGGATGCCAGGGTGCTGGTCGATCTGCATATCCCCACCGAGTATGGATATGAACTTTCCTACGCCCAGGTATCCAGGATCACTGACAGAGAAATTGAGGGATTTACCATGCAAAGAAGCTTGCGTGGTGCTCAGTTCAACGATTTCATCCTTCATTTTGTGATGCGCTTCAGCAAACCGTTCAAATCTTTTAACGGATGGGTTAAGGAGGAGGTATACAGGGATACCACACAGATTATTCTTCTTTTTGATGACAACGATGTGGGGGCCTTTCTCGAGTTTGATACCAGGCAGGGGGAGGAGATCCTGGTTCAGACCGGGATTTCCCTGGTGAGCATGGACCAGGCCCGATTAAACCTGGAAACCGAACTTGGGCCATTTAAATGGGACTTCGATGCGGTATGTGAGAACAGCCTGGAGGAGTGGAATGAACTTCTGAGCAGCATAGAAGTGGAAGGAGGGAGCGAAACGGACACGAAGAAGTTTTACACCAATATGTACAGGGCTTATGCCAGTCGTACCACCTGGAGCGATGTGAACGGGAAGTATGTGGACATGTATGAAAAAGTACAGCAATTGGAAGATCCCGCTTCGCCGGTCTATGGTTGTGACGCATTCTGGAATACTTTCTGGAATCTGAATCAACTCTGGACCCTGTCCCAGCCCGATATCGCGAACAAGTGGGTAAAGTCTCTTCTGGAGATTTACAACAAGGGGGGGTGGCTTCCCAAGGGGCCCACCGGGATCGAATACTCGAGCATCATGGTGGCATCACATGAGATTCCTTTGATGGTCAGTGCTTACCAGAAAGGCATCCGAAACTATGATGTGGATAAAATGTATGAGGCCATCAGACATTGCCAGATGACTCCCGGGATGCTTCATGAGGGAGGAGGACGGGTCGGAAACCGTAATCTGACTTCCTACATGGAATTGGGTTTTGTGCCTACGGAAAAGGGTCCTGTATCCAATACCCTGGAGTATGCCTATGATGACTGGGCGGTGGGGCAGATGGCCCTGGCCCTGGGTAAGGAGTCGGATTATAAAACCTTTACAAAGAGGTCCCTGAACTACAGAAATGTGTTTTACCCTGAGAAGGGTTACGTCTGGATGAAAAATACAGATGGCACATGGGCAGAGGATTTCACCCCCTTTGGTCATTCCGTATTTTTTGGTGCGGGCTTTGTCGAAGGTAATGCCTGGCAGTATACTTATTTTGTTCCGCATGATCTTGCCGGACTGATTACACTCCTTGGCAGGGAGGAATTTAATGACAGGCTTGAAAAAGGATTTGAAGCATCACTTCCCCACAGGTTCAATTCGGAACACCTGCATGAAAATGGGCTGATCGGCGTGGGTATTCTGCCCATCAATCATGGCAATCAACCCAATATGCAGGCAGCCTATCTTTTCAATTATGGTGGAAAACCCTGGCTAACCCAGCACTGGGCCAGGGAGATCATGGATGGCTTTTATGGTGATGACATCTATGCGTGGCCGGGCGATGAAGACCAGGGCCAGATGGGGGCCTGGTATGTGATGAGTGCCATGGGACTCTTTGAGATGGATGGGGGAGCCTCCCTCAATCCCTTTTACGAGATTGGCAGCCCCATTTTCTCCAAAATCACCATCCATCTGGATCCTGACTATTATCCCGGAGGAACATTCGTGATTGAGGCAAAAAAGGTTTCAAAGGAGAATAGATACATTCAGCGTGCGAAACTTGACGGCAAAACGCTCAATCAGCCGTGGTTTTACCACTCCGACCTTGTGGATGGAGGCAGTCTTGTGTTGGAAATGGGACCTGAACCCAACATGAAATGGGGATCAGATCCGGATGCTGCCCCGCCCTCACTGAGCAGCAGCCTTAGCAGTGAGGAACTGGAAACCATCATGAGCTACGATAAGTTCACGGAGGATATGGAACTTTGGAACAAAGGCATGAAGGCATACTATTATCATAGAAAGGGACACTTTGAAAGCCTGCCCAATACCCCGAATGAGATAATCTTCCTGGGAAACAGCATCAGTGACCAGTGTGAGTGGGCTGAGCTGTTTGAAGATCCAAGGATAAAGAACAGGGGAATTGGGGGAGATGATACGGATGGCATCCTGGAAAGGCTGAATGAAGTAGTTGAGTCGAAACCTGCAAAAATATTTCTCCTTATCGGGACCAACGATCTTGCTTACGGAAAAACCGGTGAGTACGTGCTCCAGAATACGGAGAAGATCCTTGATCGTATAAGGATTGCTTCCCCATCTACTGTGGTCTATGTCCAGAGTATCTTGCCTGTGGACGATGCTGTTCATTATACCCGGGAGAATCAAGAAATCATTAAAATTAACGAGAGACTCTCTGAACTGGCAAGCCAAAAGGCTTATGTTTTTATTGACCTGCATTCTGCCTTCCGGAATGACAAGGGTATTCTGGATCCGGCTTACAGCCTTGATGGCCTGCACCTGAACGGGAAAGGATATCTTCACTGGAAAGACCTGATCATCAATTATGTCAATAATTAGCTTAATAAATGTATAAGATTGGATTGATATTTTTGTCATTCTTCATTCTCTTTTCCTGTGCTTCCGGTGAAAAATGGGGACTCGAAAAGGAAATACTGGCATCTTTGGGAAGCAAAATAAAGATCGGCTACATGGAAGCTGAGGCAGAATTGGAAACTGAGTTGCTGGGGGATTCCACCAACATTACGCTGCTCACGGGACTGGCCGAAACCAGGATCATCCTGTATATTTTTGGTTTCTCCGCCAGGGAGGAAACCATTCCGGGTGCCAGAGCTGCATACCAGAGAGCCGAGGAGCTGGATCCCTTGAATTCAAAAATACTGCTGCTGGGGGGTATGCTGGACCTGCTCGACTGGAAGTGGAAGGAGGCGGAGTTGGCCTTAAGGCAGGCCATCCAGGCAGACCCTGGTAATTTGAATGCCCGTCACTGGTATTCTCTATACCTGTCAGCCATGGGGGAATTTGACCTGGCCATGGCCCAGTCTGATACCATCATGGGCATGGACCCGGAAGGTCATTTCCTCATTGGCAGGGGTTCCCTTCATTATTTTGCCAGGGACAATGTGGCCCTGAGGGATTTAATGATCAAAGAGGTTGCAAAGGATACTACGGTGGCGTGGGGCTATGATTGGCTTGGAATGGCCTATTGTGAGCTGGAGGATTTTGAGAACTCCGTTGAGACGTATCACAAGGCATTCAGGCTTTCCGACGGAACGGTCGAAGTGGGTGGGGGACTGGGCCATGCACTGGGTCTGGCCGGGTTTGAGGAAGAGGCCAAACAAATGGCTGATTTCTATTCTCTGCAGGCGAAGGACCATTATTTACCTCCAGTACAGCGGGCTTTTATTCATATTGGCATAAAAGAATATGATGAGGCCATCCGCTTGCTAGAACAGGCCTATGAAGAGCATTCCTGGTTTCTTGTATTCATACAGTCAGAACCCTGGTATGATCCCATCAGAAAGGATCCCCGGTTCCAGCAAATCATCGAAAAGATGAATTTCCCTGATTGAGCCTGTGAATATTTCTTTTTTATCTATGGAAAAGCTACCTTAGTCAGATGTATGTCCATACATATGAACATAACAAATAAATTTTATGAAACAACGAATTTCACCCAGGGTGATGGTGCCGGTTTTTGCCACTTTTTACGTAATGGGTTTTGTGGATATGGTGGGAATGGCTACCGGCTACGTCAAACAGGATTTTCAACTCTCTGACAGTGTTGCCCAGCTTCTTCCTTCCATGGTGTTTTTATGGTTCGCCCTGCTATCCATTCCCACGGGCATATTCCAGGACCGAAGAGGTAAAAAACTGACGGCCAACCTGGGCATGATTCTGACAGCCATTGGTTTGATTGTACCCTTTGTTCACTATTCTTATTTGACAGCCATTATAGGATTTATGATCATTGGGATTGGAAATTCTATTCTGCAGGTGGCTGCCAATCCGCTTCTATTGGATATCTCCTCTGATAAGTCGAAAGCAGCCAATCTGAGCCTTTCTCAGTTCATTAAGGCCAGTGCAGCCATGCTGGGACCAATTATAACGGCAACCCTGGTAAAATTTACAGGGAACTGGAAGCTTATCTTTCCAATCTATGCACTGATTTCTGTTCTTACAGTGATCTGGCTTCAGGCCCAGAAGATTGAAGAATCAAAGCCGGATAAAAAACCAGCCACCTTTCGCTCAGTACTGTCGCTATTCCGAAAGCCCTTCGTGATCATCATGGTATTGTCCACCTTTCTCATGGTGGGATTTGACGTGGGAATCAATTCCAACATCGCCAGTTTTTTAAAATCAAAATTTGATATCAGCCTGGAATCGGCCAGTTTTGGGATCTCATTCTATTTTGCTTCATTGATGGTGGGACGATTTGCCGGAGCTTTTCTTCTCCGAAAAATAAATCCAGACCGCTTTTTAATCTGGAGCGTGATCGTTTCCCTTGTGGGACTTGCCGGGATCATTCTTTCAGAAAACCTGGTGATGACAAGAATCATGATCATGGTGGCAGGCCTTGGATTTTCCAATACCTTCCCCATTGTATTTGCAAAGATTGTGGAGCGAATGCCTGAATACGCTAACGAGCTCTCCAGCCTGATCATTCTCTCTGTGATAGGCGGAGCTGTGATTCCGCCTGTAATGGGGCTCATCAGTGATCAGGTTGGAGTTACGGCCAGTATGTTTGTTCTGGTTATATGCATGGTATACGTATTGTTTGCCTCTGTCTATGCCATGCGATCACAAAAGAACTATTCTCATGAATAAAAGTGCAATGGGATATGATCAAAGAGTGGTTTTAACCCTGGATGCAGGGGGGACCAATTTCGTGTTCTCTGCCATGCGTGGCAATCAAGAGCTTGTAGCTCCCATCCGCAAAGCTTCCCATGCAAATGATCTGGATCGTTGCCTGGCAAATGTGATTGGCGGTTTTCAAGAGCTACGTGAACTGCTTGACGAAAAAGTAGTGGCCATCAGTTTTGCCTTTCCGGGTCCGGCAGATTATGCAAAGGGAATTATCGGCGATCTGCCCAATTTTCCCGCCTTTGCAGGAGGGGTACCCCTGGGACCCATGCTGGAGGATCGCTTTGGGATCCCTGTCTTTATCAATAATGACGGGAATTTATTCGCCTACGGAGAGTCCATTGCTGGTTACCTACCCTGGCTGAATGGGCAGATTGAAGAGGCAGGAGGCAGCAAATCCTTTACGAACCTCGTGGGATTTACACTGGGCACCGGCTTTGGCTCAGGTATTGTCCTGGGTGAGACCATGGTACTTGGACAGAATACGAGCGGAGCGGAGATCCACAATACGCTCAATCCTTTCAGGAGCGACTGGAATGCAGAAGAGGGTGTAAGCACCCGGGCGATACAACGTGTATATGCCAGCGAAAGTGGTTCCGACTTCAATGATAAACTGATGCCTGGAGATATTTACCAGATTGCCATGGGTAAAAAGGAGGGCGACCGGGGGGCAGCAATGGAAACTTTCAGTGTTTTTGGGACCTCGCTGGGTGGTTCTATTGCCAATACGCTTTCTCTTTTTGACGGGATTGTGGTGCTGGGAGGAGGGGTTTCTGCAGCCTGGGACCTTTTTTCGCCCAGCATGTTCAAGGAGATCAGTCGCTTTTATGTGAATTTCCGTGGTGAGGCCATGTCCCGGCTGTCATATCAGGTTTTTAACCTGGAAGATGATAAAGAACTGAAAGAATTCTCTTCAATCAAAAGCACGAAGATTCAAGTCCCCGGATCCGGCAGGACTGTAGAGTATGATGCCTTACCCCGGACCGGAGTGGGACTTTCAAAGATCGGAGCCAGTAAGTCCATTGCGCTGGGGGCCTACGCATATGCCTTGCAGCAGCTGGATATGTAGTCATTCTAAACCTTAACAGCAGCTCATGAAAAAGATACTGCTTGCTACACTCATTTTACTTTTATCTCTTCAGGGAAGATCCCAGGAGATTCTTCCGGTCGATTACGTGGACCCGCTGCTGGGATCTCACGATTCCAGGTGGATCAATTTTCCCGGTCCGACACTTCCCTTTGGAATGATAAAATTGAGCCCCGATAACCAGGAGTTGGGTTGGAAAGCAGGGTATGATTACCAGATCGAAAACATTGCAGGCTTCAGTCACCTGCATTCCTGGACCATGGCAGGCCTGTTGACCATGCCCACAACCGGAGCTCTGAAGACTATTCCAGGCACCGAAAAGGATCCGGACAGGGGTTATCGGTCCAGGTTCCGGCATGCCACGGAAGTGGCTGAGCCAGGATACTATGCTGTTTTTCTGGATGACTACAGCATCCGGGCAGAGCTTACGTCCACCATGCGATGTGGATTTCATCGTTACACTTTTCCTGAAGCAGATACTGCCCGTATCCTGGTGGATCTTTTGATTCCCTCTGAGTATGGTTTCGAAAATTTCTATACCCATGTGAAAAAGGTGAATACGCAAGAGATTGAAGGCATCTCCTTCCAGCAGAGCCTTAGAAAGGCCAATTATAATGAATATACCCTCCACTTCGTGATGCGGTTCAGCAAGGAATTTGACAGTATGAATGGATGGGTGAAGGAGGAGGTGTTTCGTGATACGAACTGGGTGTCTTCGGGATTCGGTTTCAAGGATGTGGGAACCTTCGTGGAATTTTCAACAAAAGATGGAGAACAGGTGCTGGTACAGACCGGAGTATCCCTGGTGAGTGTGGAACAGGCCAGGCTCAATCTGGATACGGAGATGAAGGATTATGGCTGGGATTTTGATGCTGTAAGGTCCGATGCCAGAGGAAAATGGAACGAGTTGCTGAATAAGATCAGGGTGGAAGGGGGGACAGAGGAAGACAGGATCAAATTTTACACCAACCTGTACCGGGCCTATGCAGGCCGGACAACCTGGAATGATGTGAACGGAAAGTACATGGATATGTATGAAAAAGTTCAGACCCTGCCTGCAGGTACATCTTCAATTTATGGAAGCGATGGTTTCTGGATTACGTTCTGGAACCTGAACCAGTTATGGGCACTGGTAAATCCAGATATTACAAGCTCCTGGGTAAAGTCCTTCCTTGAGATCTATGACAGGGGAGGATGGCTTCCCAAGGGTCCCACTGGTATAGAGTATTCAGGCATTATGGTGGCCTCTCATCAGTCTTCACTCATTGCGGGAGCCTATCATAAGGGGATCAGAGACTATGATGTGGCGAAGGCCTATGAGGCCATCAGGAAGCTCCAGGTAGTACCGGGCCATCCTCATAAGGGGGGAGGGGTAGTCGGGAACCGGAACCTTGAGCCCTATATGAAGCTGGGTTATGTACCTGATGAGGAAGGGCCTGTATCCAATACCCTGGCATATGCCTACGACGATTGGGTGGTGGGTCAGATGGCCAGATCACTGGGAATGGAGGACGATTACATGGAATTTACCAGGCGAGCGTTCAACTACAGGAATGTCTTTGACCCGGAGGTGGGTTACATGCGGCGCAGACATGAGAACGGTAAATGGGTGGACAATTTCTCCGCATATGGGGATGTGGCATGGCTTGGATCCGGGTATGTGGAGGGAAACGCCTGGCAGTATACCTATTTTGTACCCCACGACATGCAGGGTCTCATTGAACTGATGGGTCGGGATGAGTTTAACAGGCGACTTGAGGAGGGATTTAAAACGAGTGCCCCGCACCATTTTAACTCGGAAAAACTAGGTTCAAACAGCCTGGATGGTATGGGTGTCCTGCCTGTCAATCATGGCAATCAACCCAATATGCAGGCGGCTTACCTTTTTAACTACTCAGGAAAACCATGGCTCACCCAGTACTGGGCAAGGGAGATCATGGACCACTATTACGGGACCACACCTGAAGATGGTTGGCTGGGGGATGAGGACCAGGGTCAGATGGGCGCCTGGTTTGTAATGAGTGCCATGGGACTGTTCCAGATGGATGGAGGTGCTTCATTAGAACCCATCTATGAGATTGGGAGTCCGCTGTTCGAAAAAGTGACCATTGAACTGAATCCTGCATATTATCCGGGAGGAAGATTTGTAATTGAAGCAAAAAATACCTCCAGGTTGAACAGGTACATACAATCTGCCACACTGAATGGAAAGGCATTAAAGCAACCATGGTTCTTTCACAGGGATCTGGTGGTTGGCGGTCAGCTGATCCTTGAGATGGGGGCTAACCCTAATTATGAATGGGGAAGTGATCCCCTTAGCGTACCCCCTTCTCTCAGTAAGATATTGACAGGGGAGGAGAAAAGTGAAATTCTTAAATACAAGAGATGAATTCAAGAGAAAGAGTATTGGCTTCGATGAATTTCCAGGAGCCCGACCGGATCGCGCTTGATCTGGGTGGCCATCGTTCATCCGGAATTGCTGCCATTGCCCTCCACCAGCTGAGGGAGTACCTGGGACTTCCCAAAAAGCCGGTCAGGGTTTATGACATGGTCCAGCAACTGGGCATCATTGACGAAGATATTCTGGATCTTTTCGGGGTGGATACCCTTGAAATGGGAAGGGGTTTCCTGCTTTCAGATGAGGATTGGGTCCCCTGGGAGTTACCGGATGGAACAGCCTGTGAAATTCCAGCCTATACGAACCTGGAGAAAAAGGGGGAGGACTGGCTGATCTATACCAATGAAGGTGATGAACTGGGTATATTGAAAAAGGGCAGCCTATATTTTGAACAGACCCGCTTCCCCCTGATGGAGCGTGGTATCCAGAACGACGACTTCCACGACCTCAGGGAAAACCTTGGAAAAAATATCTGGTCTGCTGTTCCCCATCCCGGGGCCCATCTTCCCCTGGATAAGGAGGGCCTCGCTACTATGGCCAGGAAGGCAGAGGCCCTCAGGGCTTCCACTGACCGCGCCATCATTGGACTTTTTGGGGGCAATATGTTTGAGTTGCCTCAGTGGCTGTACAGGATGGACCACTATCTGTTGGCCACCGCAATGCATGTGGATAAGGCTCTTGAACTATCTGAGGAACTCTATAAAATACATCTTGAAAACCTTGAACGCTGGATGTCAGCTGTGGGACCCCATGTGGATATTGTCCTTTTTGGAGATGACCTGGGTGGCCAGCAGGGACCACTGATCAGCCCCGATGCTTACAGGGAATTATACAAGCCCTTTCATAAAAAACTCTGGGGTCGCGCCAAGGAACTGGCTCCGGTAAAAATCCAACTGCATTGCTGTGGCGGGATCTATGAGTTGCTGGAGGACCTGATCGATGCGGGTCTGGATGCAGTAAATCCGGTCCAGATCTCGTGCAGGGGCATGGACCCATTTCGCTTAAAAGAAGAATTCGGAGGAAGGATCACTTTCTGGGGAGGAGGCTGCGATACCCAGGGCGTGCTTCCTACGGCGAATCCTGAGCAGGTGAAGGCGCATGTGAATGAGCTTATAGATATCCTTGCACCGGGAGGAGGTTTCGTGTTTCAGCAGGTGCACAATATCCTGGCCAATGTGCCACCGAAGAATATAGTGGCCATGCTGGAAACTGTCAATAAGCGCAGGACATAAACAGCAGGAGTTCCGAACCGGGATCCATCAGGCCGCTAATACCGTCCGGCTGATCAGAAATCGGGATCGATCATTTTTAAAGGTACCCGGATAAACCTGGGCCGGTAAATGTCTGCATTACTGAAATGATCCTCAAGTCCAAAGCTATTCATGTTGTAGGATACCAGGATCTGCTTTTCATCCATGAATTGAGGATGAGCCAGCGCATTGTATGTAATGAGATTTTTATCCTCATTGGGAATGGGGGTTGTATAAAGCAATGATTTGTTCTCCCAGGGCCCAACCGGGCTTTCAGATACAAAGGAGCATATTTCGGTGCTGAAAGAGTCCATCTGAGTTAGATATACATATTTCTCCTTGATCTTAAATACGGAGAATTGCTCCGATGCATGCATCATGCCCATGGGTTTGGACTGAGCAGGATCATCCACCCAGGATTGACCGTTAAAGAACTCCCATTTTTCCTCCACCTTTCCCGCAGGGTACCTGGCAGCATGCGGATGCCCCTCTCCCGCACCATACACGTAAGTATAGTCCCGCTCTTCAAGTACAGCATGTCCATAATGTACTTGCATCACGCGGCTGTAATCGATTTCCTCCAGGTTGATCTCCCTGATATCCGGAAGACTGTAGGATGCCAGCCAGGAGGATTCCCACTGAAAACCCCACATTCCAGTGTCGGGTTGAGTGAACAGTGACATGAAAACTTTGAGCTGGCCATTCTCAATGAGTCCGTCTCCCGGCCAGAACCATGCCTTATGCTCTGGCACCATAGCGCCCCCCTCAGGTACAGGTGGGATGACCATGGAAGCATTTTTGGAGTCTCTTACCTGGTGAAGTGTACGCAGTGAATCGCCATCCTGGATGACGAAGGAATTTCTGATATACATGGGGCTTATTCTCTCCCGGGTATTGTCCTGATTTACGGTCCCAAGGAAGGTGTCACCAAAAATCCAGACCGACCTTCCATCAGGCAAAAGAACCGAATAGGTCCCGTCGCCACCGGTAAAACCACAGCATTTTCTGATGAACAGCTTGTTGAATAAAGTATCCACGGTTACCGTGGCAATCACGGCTTCCTTTTTGCCGGTATTACCAGGCCCGGGACTCTTGCATGATGCTGACAGGAGGGCCAGGATTATCAGGATGTTGGAGCTCTTAAACATGACTATGTAAATATGTCTGAACAAATATACAAAGTAAGTTTTCTTTGGCATCCACATTCCTTACCTTTGTTTGAAATCGAAGTTGAATACCACTCAGATGAAATACTCCATTGATCATAAAAGTCCGATCCCCCTTCATGCTCAGGCAGAAGCCCTGCTTAGAAAACTGATGAAGGAGCCAGAATTCATGAACGGAGAGTTTCTACCCAATGAGGTGGATCTGGCCAAAAAGCTTGGGATTTCAAGGAATACCATTCGACAGGCTTTAAATAAGCTGGTATTCGAAGGGCTTTTGATCAGGAAGAAAGGTGTGGGAACCAAAGTGGCTGACCGGAGTGTAAGCAGCAAGGTGAGTAACTGGTTGAGCTTTACCCAGGAAATGGTAGCCAAAGGATTTGAACCGGAGACATTTGAATTGAGCGTTTCATGGGACCGTCCCGGGGAGGAAGTAGCCCAGATTTTTGGGATCGATCCGGATAAGGAAGTTTTAAAACTGGTTCGATTAAGAGGTTTAAAAGACAATCCTTTTGTGTATTTCGTTTCATGGTTTCATCCCCGGGTGGGATTGAGTGAAGATGAGGATTTCTCGAGACCCCTCTATGATATTCTCGAACAGGATTATTCCACAATCGCCAGGTTATCCAAAGAAGAAATTCGGGCATGTGCGGCCGACAGGTACATATCCAAGCGCTTAAATATACCCCTGGACTTCCCCATACTTGTCAGGAAAAGGGTGGTCTATGATCCAGGAGATCGTCCCATAGAGTTTAACATTGGATATTATAAATCGGATAGTTTTGTTTATTCTATCGAAAGCACACGGGAGATATAAATCCGGGCCTTGGCTCGCTCTCTTCCCTTTGTTACTGGTATGTTTCCTGCTTACCTCCTGTACGCAGCCAGCTGTAAGGTATCAGCCCGAAAATGTTGAACCGGATGTTCATTTTAACCAGCTCTTTTCTCCCGATTCTGGTGGGGTCACCGGAGCAGACGGGCTTTTTTCGGTTCTCCTCCCAGATGGGAGATCCGTATTTCTGACCGGAGATTGTTTTCTGGGTGAGGTCATTGATGGCGGCAGAAGTACCGAAACAAAAATGTTGAACAACTCCATGGTGGTGATCAGCAAGGACGGAAAAGAGGCCAGTGCCATATACAGGGGAAGCTACGATCATCCGGAATCATTGTTTGAACCGGGTTGGAAATCCAAGCTCAGGCACTGGTACTGGCCCGGCCATGCCTTTGTGGATGATACCATCCTGTATGTTTTTGCTCTGAACATGTACAACGATCCGGACCTTGTAATTTATACAAGCAAGGATTCGACCCAGGGGGATGAGGTAGATAAACTTGCCGAGAATCAATGGGCTTTCCAGGTTTCGGGAGTGGATCTGCTGCGTTTCTCGCTTCCGGATTTTCAATTGCTGGGTGCAGACTCTTTGAACTGCAGCTACGAGACTGATATACATTTTGGCAATTGTGTACTTCGGGATGGGCGTCACATCTACTTCTTTGGAACCAGGAATGATCCGGATGGTTCTCATATATACAGGGCACGGACCCGTGCCGATCAAAGGCCCTATCATGCCCATTGGGAGTTTTATGACGGAGAAGGATGGACCAGTGATGCTGGTTCTGCCTTGCCCATGAAGCTGGATATTTCGGTATCGGAACAATTCAGCATCTTCAGGATGAAGGACCGGTATGTACTACTTACCCATGAGAAAGGCACCAGAGATATATACACATATTCTGCTGCTGAACCATATGGCGGATTTGCGAATAAGACCCTGATTTACACCTCTCCAGAGCCTGCGTCCGATCCAAGGGGGAATCTGTCTGCTTACAATGCCCTGGCCCATCCGCAATATTTGGATGGGAACAAGCTTCTGGTCTCTTATTGTCTCAATTCCACCAGGGTCAGGGATGTGTTTGAGAACGCAGACAAATACAGGGGAAGGTTTATACGGGTACCACTTTCCATGATCGATTCGGCCTTCCATGATTACCAGCCCTGAAGAAAACCTTGAACAATGGCCGTCCTGTTTTCAATTGTAATGAAAGAGCCTTATATTTGACTCATCGGAATGTTCAAATGTATGAACATATTCGTTAAATAATAGATATTAAGTAGCTTACACCAATGAATACATATTTTAATAAACTCCCTCTGGTACAGGTAACAGACCATGAAGATGATTGTGTCTCCGGCTGGAATAAGATCGGGGAAAAACTGATATTTTCCCTGCCCGAAAAAAAGGGAAGGATGATTGTCGCCATTGAAACCTACCAGGGTGTCTACCTGGATGATCTCATAAGGAATTTTTCTGAAATTTTTAAACCCGATGTGATTCTGGATACGGCTTCCTGCCTTTTGCCTGCATCGGACATACTGGAAATTACCCGGGCAGATGTAACAGATGACAGGGTATTCGGATACCTGAGCCGACTGAACATGGATGATCTGTTAGATCCGGTGAAAGTTGAGAAAGCTGCTGCACAGATCAGGCAGGATGATGCTTCTCTGATTCTGATTATAGGTTATGGGGCCACACTTATCTGGGAGAAGCCGGATATGCTGGTATATGCTGATATGGCACGCTGGGAGATTCAGCAGAGAATGAGAAGAAATGAGGTGGATAACCTGGGAATAAGCAATAAGGAAGAATTATTTGAACTAAAATACAAACGTGGCTATTTCGTCGATTGGAGAATCTGTGACAGATTGAAGAAGGAAACCATGCTCCGCTGGGACTTTGTTCTGGACAGCAACAGGACTGATATGCCCAAGCTCGCTAGCGGAGATGCTATACGGGAGGGATTGAGAGGGACAGTGCGCAGGCCTTTTAGCGTGGCCCCATTTTTTGATCCGGGTCCATGGGGTGGCCAGTGGATGAAGGAGAGGTTCGGACTCGATCCGGAGGCTGAGAATTATGCGTGGTGCTTTAATTGTGTTCCGGAGGAGAACAGTTTGCTTCTGGGTTTTGGAGATACTGTTTTTGAGATCCCGTCCATAAACCTGCTCTTTTCCAGCCCTGTCGAGTTGCTTGGAGATGCTGTCCATGCACGGTTTGGGGAAGAATTTCCCATTCGCTTCGATTTCCTGGATACCATGGATGGGGGGAACCTCAGTTTGCAGGTACACCCCCTCACAGGCTATATCCAGGAACAGTTTGGCATGCACTATACCCAGGATGAAAGCTACTACATGCTCGATGCAGCACAGGATGCATCCGTATTTCTCGGGCTGAAAGAAGGCGTGGACCCGGATGTCATGACACATGAACTTCGCAACGCAGAAAAGGATGGCGATTCTTTCGATGTTGATCGATATGTAGAAAACTGGCCGGCAAAGAAACATGACCATTTCCTCATCCCGGCCGGCACGGTTCATTGTTCGGGAGAGAACGGGATGGTGCTGGAGATCAGTGCAACCCCGTACATTTTCACCTTCAAACTATACGATTGGGGACGGGTGAATGATCTGATGGTATACCCAGGCCCATCAATGTGGAGCATGGACTGAAGAATATCCAGTGGGACCGGACAACGGAATGGACAAGGGACAACTGGTGAACAGGGTTGAAATCGTGAGTAAGGGCGAAGGATGGACTGAGGAGAGGACTGGACTGCATGAGCGGGAATTCATTGAGACACGCAGGCACTGGTTCACCAGGAAGGTTATACATCACACACAGGGCGGGGTAGAAGTTCTTGAATCTGGTGGAAGGTGAGGAGGTGATTGTGGAGAGTCCCACAGAAATCTTCAAACCCTTTATTGTCCACTATGCTGAGACCTTCATTGTACCAGCTGCAGCGGGGTCTTATAGCATCAGGCCTCACGGAAAGTCTGAAGGCAGACAATGTGCAACCATAAAAGCCTTTGTGAGAACAAATCCCTAAAAATACCTGAGCAAACACCCTACAAGCATGCAAAAGTCCAGTTTTATTTTCCTCATCACCTTGAGTTCTCTCTTTTCCTGTACCATGAGCAATCAAGAAATCCCAATGAATGCAATTCCCAACCTGGAAGAGGTGTCCGGGATCTGGGTATCCGCCGATACAGCAGATATGGAACCCTCCATTCGTAACTTCCGTGGACAGGCCCTGCTGAACAGGGACATGACATCTCTAAGCTGGTTTGTATCAGCACCTTATTCGGGCGGATACCATACAGGTGTTTTGAGGATCGATGGTGAAGCCCCGAAGGTATCCATGTTTCGCTGGCTGCCCCACCAGGCCATCCGGAAGGGTGAGATGAAGGGATGGAAGCTCTTTTCAACGGTAAAGATGGTCCCGGATCAGGATGTGGTTATGTGGCAGGTGACGTATTAGCAATGATTCCACTGTGGCCAGGGAGCTGGACCTGAGTCTGGATCTCATTGGATTTATTAGCAAATATGGTGGCGACTGGCAATGGTGGTATCCCTATCCAAAACTGGATGGTACAACCACCGTGCGGGATGATGAGGTGGAGAATGTGCGGAAACATATCGGCTCAGCCCTTAATTATTCGGAAGAGATGGTGGTGGAATTGATCGATGGGAAACCCACTCCCACAGATAAGAAGGCGCACTGGCCATCAGATGCAGAAATCCTGGCTTCTGAGAAATTCAGTGCTGAGATGAGAGGTGAGGTGATGCTGATTGCAGACCAGGAGAGTGAAGCCAGGACGGCATTTGCACTGTTGCAAAAGCCCGACCAACTGGAGCTGCAGAATAGCGGGGGGACGGCCCACTGGAAAAAACATTAAAACCGGGTGAAAGTTTCACTATTTCGTACCTGATGGCTTTTGGTGACCAGGAGGAAGTGCTTCTTTCAGGGGTGGATCAGTGGGATTCCGGTTTTGACAGCACCTTCATTGGTGTTGAAAGGATATGGGAGGAGCGGTGGCAGGCACTCTTCGTTCCCGGAAACGACCTGATATCCGGATGCTTTCCGGTACTTGAGACAAGCGATGAGCTGGCCAGGAAGGTCTATTATACAGGTCCCCTTACCATGCTGTACCTGATGCATACCAATCTTCCGGAGCATGAGAAGGTCTTCCTTACCGGTGGGCCCCGCTGGGGTGCCAGCATTACCTTCTTCTGGGACATTACCGAGTGGTCCGCTCTCTGGGCAGTGGTGGATCCTGAAATGATGAAGGAGCACCTTTCGGCCTGGATTCATATCGATCCCAGCACCCATTATGGCAAGGATAATTTCGGGGGAAAGGGGTTGGGAATGGTTATTCGGCAAATTACTGGGCCCTTTTCCAGATGATCAGGTCCTACGTGACCACCTCACGCGATTTTGAGTTTCTCGATCAGGTGATCAATGGGAAAAGTGTCATGGAACACCTGGAAGCCTATGCCATGAACTGGAAACAGCTGGCTCCTTACGGGAAGCCGGGTTATGAGGATGAAAGGTATCAGCTGGCCGATTTCGGGGATGACGAGTGGAACCTGCTGGAATGTGTGCCTACCTACAAGCACATTGTTCCCTCTTTTAATGCCGGGTATATCTGGATGATGCGGGAGGTGGCCGATCTGTTGGAATACAGGGGCAACACCACACGGGCCGGGACCCTGAGGTCGGAAGCAGATGAAATGATCGGTCGCGTACTTCAGCTATATGCCGGGGAGGGTGTTTGGAACAGTCTCTATCCGGACGGTGAAATGATCGAGGTGCGTCACTGCCTTGATTTTATGTTTCTTGGCAGGTATATCCCCGATGATATTCCTGAAAATATCAAGGATGAAATGATCGAATTTCTCTATGACGAGCTCCTGACGGACCGGTGGATGCGGGCCCAGTCTCTGAAGGATGTGGCCGCGGAACGTTCTGACCGTGCCGATCATGGGCCCCTGGGGGCTTTTGATGGCTGGCCGGCCGGTACCATGGATGCTTTGGTCCAACTGGGATATCCCCAGAAAGCACTGGATTTCTACCATGCCATTGAGCCTGTTACTTATGAGGGTTGCTGGGCTCAGGCACATGAATTGTGGGGAGAAGATAAATATGAGAGAAGCAGCAGGGTAAGAATTGCGCAAAGGGGATGGCACAACCGGGAGTCGTCGGGGGGAATTTCCATCTCACAGGTGATGCTGAAGGATTTTTTCGGATTCTATCCCGACGTGGCCGGAGGGCCCCTGAAGTCGCCGGGCAACTTCGACTTTTCAGGAAAACTGCATCATGTCCTTTATGGTGGATCGTACTATACACTGATTGCTGAAAAAGGAAGCGTGAAGATGAAAAAGGAGAAGTAATAATACATTCAAAATCTAAGCGGATGAGAACCTTGATTTACCTGGTCATATTTATCAGTCTGGCAGCATTTTCCTGTAAGCAGCCAGGAAGTGCTGATAAATCTGCAGATACTCAGACTTTCCAGGAACCCCTCACCTTTACCAGCGAAGCTGCTCCGGAGTGGACCAATCTCATGGAGCGGACCTCGGGTTGGTTTGGTGCCGATGGCATTTTTTCCATTCCCCTGGATGGGGTGGAGGATCAGGGAGTGAAAAATAAAAGAACGCTCTTCATTTTCAGCGATACCTACATCGGGGAAGTTGAGAACGGTATTCCCAAACCAGGAAACATCATGGTCAACAACACCACCGCCTGGTTGGATGGCATCGAGGCTGATGAGTCTGCCATCTCTTTCGAGTTCAACAAAGATGAGATGGGCAATCCCATTTCATATTTTGTTCCGGACAACGAAGTCTCTGAGGAGGGGGAATATTTCTGGCTGGGTGATGGCTTTATCAATCATGAAAAGGGTCAAGCACTCTACCTGTTTGCATATCATGTCCACAAAACCGGGCCCAACGTATTTGATTTTGAACAAACGCATGTGGCCCTGCTGAAGATTAAAGACCCTTCGCCCGAAGGAATGTCCAAATATGAACAGATACCCACTTACCTGGGTTTTGTTCATCCCGAATATGGAAGGGTCTATTTTGGTAGCGGGGTATTTGTTAACACCAGGAAGGCCGGAGCCCCTGACCCGGATGGCTTTGTGTATATCTATGGTGTAATGGAAAAGAATAAGACCCTGATTGCTGCAAGGGTCCGGCCGAAGAGAATTGAAGATTTTGGACAATGGACCTTCTGGAACGGGGAAGCTTGGGTTGGGAATAAAGAAGAGGTGGCTCCCCTGGCCAGTCATGTATCCAATGAGCTTAGTGTTTCTCCCACAGGTGATGGTCGATATCTGTTAAGCTTCACCATCATGGGCATATCCGATAAGATTGGCATTCAGGTGGGGGAGACCCCCGTGGGTCCTTTCGGGGAGATCCATGAAGTCTATACCTGTCCCGAGTATGCAGAGAAGGGTCTTTTCCCTTACAATGCCAAGGCACACTACCATCTCTCAAAGCCTGGTGAACTGCTGGTTGCTTACAATACCATTACTTTCAACTTCTGGGAAGATATTCAGAAGGATGCCAGCATCTACCACCCCAGGTTTGTTTGGGTGAACTATTGATCAGTCCCCATTGAATTCCCTGACCGCATCATAGGCTGCTACAATGTTTTCCGGGGGAACCTCGGGCAGGATGTTGTGAATGGGTGCAAATATGAATCCTCCTCCTTTTGACAGGATCTCACAACGTTCCAGTACATCCCTTCTTACTTCATCCTGCGTTCCCGTCGGTAAAATGGATGCATTATCAATACCGCCTCCCCAGAAGGTGATCTCATGACCGAATTCTTCTTTCAATTCCAGCGCATCCATTCCTGCAGCATTGGTCTGAACCGGGTTCAGGATGTCAAATCCAACCTCAATAAGGTCGGGGATGAAGGCTCTGATGCTGCCGCAGGAATGAAGGAAAATCTTCATATTACTGTGACGTTTTACATAATCACACAGCACTTTGTACCTGGGTTTGAAAAAACTCCTGAAGGTTTCAAGGTCCATAAAAGGTCCGGATGACATCCCCAGGTCATCACCAAAACGGATGACATCCACCAGGTCTCCAACAGCTGCGATCTTTTTTTCCAGTCCGGCAAGATGAAGTTCCATGAGTTTATCAAGCAGTCGGGTCAGATTTTCATGGTCGGCAAGCAGATCCATAAGCATGTTGTCCATTCTTCGGAGAAAAAATCCCAATTCCAGTAATTTGGCTCCACCTGACATCAGGATGGCCCTGTCACTGTTCTCCTTTAAAGTATTTACGCGCCTTCTCAATTCCTTATCATTGACCTGTATGTACTTATTGTGAGAATGGGCGGTCCAGTTGATGGACCTGAACGCTTCTGAAATTTCATTTAAATCCTCAGGATATCCATCCTTCCAGGGAAAGATGCTTTGATCGAACACTGTACCCAGCTGTGCCATCCTGGACATAACCCTTCCCGTTTCATCAAGAACAATCCAGGATCCATCCTCATCCTGAACAGGTTTGAACCAGGTCGGATATTTAGCCCGGCTTCCATCACTCAATTCGAAATCATACCACTTCATATCGTTCATGAAAACCGAATTCAGATCAATGGCATCGGTAGCGAAGTGATCGGATACCTCTTCATCCACATATGCCAATTGTTGGACCACATCAAAAACCCGGGCCGGCCCTCCCAATCCCAGGTGCCCGGTAAGCTTGTTGTATGCGATGGCGGAAATTCCGGTTACCGTCGTGGCCCCCAGGTCGACGGGAACCCTGTCAGGTTGAATATGGTTGATGCTAGAGATTACTCTTTCTCTTGAGGTCATAAGCGGATTTTTATATAGATGATGGAGCAAAAACAGGACCGTCCGTCAGGAAATATTTATGTCTGAACATTGGAACATGCATTGATGGTTTAAAATTAGAGATTTCCATCAAGAATACTGAAGTGGATTTCCCGAATTTCATATTTATACCAAATATGGATTGCATGGGCCAAGATCCACCCTTCACTCCAAAGCATACATTGCAGTAGACACCGTTTACATAGTTGATCAGCAGTCTTCATTGATCCGGAGGTATCTGTGTGCGTAAGAAGGTAGATATGGATCTACTATGTATAATACTTTGGTCATGAAAAGGCTTTTTACCTGTTCAGGCATCCTGATGTTTTCACTTTTGATGACATTTGGATCCCCAACAGTTCCATCCAGTGTCCCAAACATCATTTTAATAACAACTGATGATATGGGGCTCAATCTGGGTTGTTACGGGGATCATACGGTCGGAACGCCCCATCTGGATCGTTTGGCCCGGGATGGGGTACTCTTTACGGAAGCCTATGTTACGCAGGCTTCCTGCAGTCCCTCAAGGAGCAGTATATTTACTGGCCTTTATCCACATCAGAACGGACAAATCGGACTCTCTCATTCGGGATTTTCCATGCGAATCCGGGATTTCAAATCTGCCTTCGATCCTATCCGACCATGGATACTACACAGGGGTGATCGGTAAGATCCATGTGGAACCCGAATCCGAACTTCACTTCGATTATAAGCGTACTAAAAGTTTGAGGGATATGCAGGCCATCTCTTCCATGGCAGAAGAATTTATTATGGAACAGGATGAAAAACCTCTCTTCCTGATGATCAACTATTTCGATCCCCACAAATCGTGGCACGGCTACGGAGATGCCTTGCAGGTAAACGGACACCCCGAGGAATCCGCTTACCGGAAATGAGGTGAAACCATTTGACTATGTGGGTATTCCAAAACGAGGAGATCCTGGAATCAACCGCTGGTTATTACAACTGTATCAAGCGCCTGGATGATGGTTTTGGACTGCTTGATAAGCTTCTGGAAAAGCATGGTCTCTTTGAAAATACCCTGGTAATCTTTCTGGGGGACCATGGACCTCCTTTTACCCGGGCAAAAACCACTTGTTATGAAGCCGGGGTAAAGATCCCCTTTATCCTGAGATGGCCCGGGTCACCATGCTCCTGGGATGGCACGGGACGAATTGATCTCTACCATTGACATACTTCCTACTTTGCTCGAAGCAGCAGGCATATCCCCCCCTGATAGTCTCCCGGGAAGGTCCCTGGTTCCCCTGCTCGGGGATCAAAATACAGGATGGAGACAAACTGCTCTTTACAGAATTTAATGCCCATGGAGCGGAAGCATTCTACCCCAGACGGTCGGTCCGGGATAATCGCTATAAATTGATCCTGAATACCTTGCCAGGACAAGAGACCCCCTATGGAGGGATCGACGGGTGCCCCATCTGGGAGGCTTCAAGGGATGAAGCACTGGAAGGAACTGCCATCAGGGAGGTTTATGACCGGTACAGGCAACCTCCGCTGATCGAATTATATGACCTGCAGGAGGATCCCCATGAGTACCAGAATCTGGCCATGAATCCGGGGTATATAAAGATTCAGGAAGGGCTATTGAAGGAGCTCCAGCAATGGCGCATGGAGACCCATGATCCCTACCTTGATCCGCAAAAACTGGCCAGGGGTATCACCATCTATCAGAAGCCCAATATTATTTGGCTGGTCGCGGAGGACCTGAGTCCGCTCCTTCCTTCATTTGGAGATTCGACCGTTGAGACTCCAAACCTGAGCCGCCTGGCTGAAGAGGGGGTTCGCTACACCCATGTGTTTTCTGTGGCCGGGGTCTGTTCACCCAGCAGGGCAGCACTAGCCACCGGGATGTACCCTTCGGGTATCGGGGCCCATCACATGCGAACACTCTATCAGCAGCCGGCAGCGAAAGAGAAGGGGATAATCAATTATGAGTGTGTACCTCCGGCGGAAGTGAAAATGGTCAGCCAAATCATGAGGGAGAACGGATATTACTGTACAAACAATTCCAAGGAGGATTACCAGTTTTTTCCTTCAAAGATGGCCTGGGACGAATCGAGTGTCTATGCGCACTGGAGAAACCGACCCTGGAGTCAGGCCTTTTTTTCAATCTTCAATTTTGGAGTGACCCATGAGTCAAATACCTGGAATCCTTTCGGCAGGCCCTATGATCTGGAGACTTTCCCCCCCGAAAGAGATGGGGAGGATTGGTGGCTCAGGTTTCAGGGTGTGGAAAAGCCGCTTTTTGTCCCGGAGGACCTGGAAGTGCCCATACCTCCCTATTTGCCCAGTACTGAAACCGTTGTGAAAGATGTGCGCCGGGTATATTCGAATATAGTGGAGATGGACCGGCACGTTGGAGTAATACTCGATCAGCTGGAAGAAGATGGATTGCTGGACAATACCATTGTTGTATGGTACACCGATCATGGCGGACCCTTACCAAGGCAAAAGCGTTTGCTCTATGATTCAGGATTGGAAGTGCCCATGATTATCCGCTATCCTGATGGACGGCGGGCCGGAGAGAAGGATGACAGGCTCATTAGCTTTGTGGATTTTGCCCCAACCCTGCTTTCCATGGCAGGTGTAAATCCTCCGGAATATATGGATGGTACAGGCCTTTGAAGGCAGGTATAAGGCCGCAGAGGATCGCAAGTACATCCATGCCGCGGGCGATCGTTTCGATGAATATTATGATATGATCCGGGCGGTTCGTGACAAGCGGTTTAAATACCTGAGGAATTTTTATCCTGAGAGGGGATATTACCTTCCTCTGGACTACCGTGAGAATATGGCTTCCATGCAGGAGATGCTACGGATGCGGGACGAAGGGAAACTGGATGAAGTACAGATGCAGTGGTTCCGCTCGTCTAAGCCGGAAGAGGAGCTCTTTGATACATGGAACGATCCCCATGAGCTCAATAACCTGGCCTGGAATCCGGCCTATGCTGAAAAACTTACAGAATTAAGAGGGGAGTGTGAGCGCTGGATGGAAGAGATCGGTGATATGGGATTGATCCCCGAAGAGGAGCTGATCAGGCAGTTCTGGCCGGGTAAGATACAGCCGGAAACAAGCCCGCCAATAATTGTGGAGAAGGGAGGGGTGCTAAGCTTTTCATGTAAAACAGAAGGAGCCTCCATCGGGTATAAGTTCCCCTCTGATGAAAAACCAGGAACCGGGTGGCGAATCTACCATGATCCGCTTCAGCTTTCATCAGGAGATAGTATAAGAGTCCTTACCCACAGGATTGGGTTTGCTCCAAGGGATACAATTATCGTCGTAAATTAGCGCTTATGAACAAGACAATGATCATTATTTTTGGTGCGCTGGTCACATTTTTCTCCTGCATCAGTGAGCCCAGGTCCTCCATAACTGTCAGCAACCCGCAGGCCATCGATTCTGTACTTAATTACTTTGTTAATGAAGGATACTATCCGGGACTTTATGCACGGGTGGAGGATAAACATGGAAATGTGATCTATGAGCACAGTACAGTAAACCAGGCTGTTCTCCCGGATGTGGAGCTGGATGAACACAGTTGGTTTCGGATCTGGTCCATGAGCAAGATCGTGACCATCTCAACGGTTCTGGATCTGGTGGAGGATGGCTTGCTGAAATCTGGATGATCCGGTCACGAAGTACATTCCGGAGTTTTCCGACCTGAAGGTGGCAGTCAATGAGGATGGGATAGCCCTGGCTTTGCTTGAAAACCTAAAGGAATGCGTGTCCCGCCCGCCTGGTTCCCATGGAGAATGAGATGACCGTGCTTCACCTGATCAATCACCAATCGGGATTCTACTATGCAACCACCGGAATACCCTGTATCGACTCTGCGCTTGCCGAACAAAACCTGTCTACATCGGTCAACAGCAAGGAACTGATTGATCGAATGGCTCGACTTCCCATCTTGCAACAGCCTGGCTCTACTGACTTTTACGGGACTAATACAACGGTTCTGGGCCTGGTGGCCGAAAGGGCCACCGGAAAGAGTTTGAAGCAACTGGTGGAAGAACGGCTTACGGGTCCTATGGGAATCAGCGGGTTGCAGTACGGGCTTCCTGAGGGAGTTGAGCTCTTACCAAGTTTTTCCGGGAAAGGATGGAGTACTGAGGGTCTCCCATCCTGGGGAGCTGGATATTTTCGGAGCTGATGTGCCCGATTATGACCCCGGCCACAAACTCTATCTGGGTGGGGAAGGGATGCTGGCCACAGCCGATGGCTATTTGGATTTCCTGAGGATGCTGCTGAAAGGAGGTGAGTTGAATGGTGTCAGGTTCCTGGAAGAATCGACCGTTGCAGATATCCATGCGCCGCACACCCAGTTTGAAAACCCTTATGGATACAATGGGTACAATCTATGGATCAGTGGCGACTCCATGCGGATTAATGGGCAGGGTGATGCCGGCTTGTGGATCGGGGGGGGCTATGAGGGGACCCATTTCTGGGTGGATCCCAAAAGGGAACTGGTGGGAGTGATCATGAGCCAGGCCAATTTTGTTCCCGCTCCCGGATACGGGCGGGACGATAGCTTCAGGGGAGCGCTCTACAGATCAATGGAAGGTTTGGAACCAGAGATGGATCCGTCATTCAGGGAGTACAAGGATATCAACTATGCGGGAGATACCCTTACCGGGCACCTTTTGGATATCTACCTGCCCACGGTGGGGGAAGGGCCCTTCCCGGTGGTGGTTAGTATTGCAGGAAGTGCTTTTTTTGCCAACAATAATAAAGGCTGGGCTTATAAGAGGGTCAGCCTGCTCAGGAAGCTGGGCTTTGCAGTGGTGGCCGTAAACCACCGCTCCAGTCGTGACGCGATTTTCCCTGCCCATATTCAGGATATCAAAGCAGCTGTCCGTTTTCTTCGGGGTAATTCTGGACCTTATAAGCTGGATACCCGCTTCATAGGGATCACAGGAAATTCTTCAGGCGGACATCTGGCTGCTCTCATGGGAAGCTCAGGTGGCGTAAAATCCAAAACTGTCGGGCTCCGCCTCCTTATCTATCGAAGGTGAATTGGGTAAGTATACCGATCAATCCAGTCATGTGGATGCGGTGGTGGACTGGTATGGTCCCACCGATTTCCTGGTGATGGATTCCTGCGGTAGCGGTATGGTCCATGATGCTGCTGATTCACCCGAATCAATGCTGATCGGTGGCCTGATCCAGGAAAACATGGAACTTGTGCCAGCTGGCCAATCCGATTACCTACGTGGATCCGACAGATCCGCCTTTCCTCATCATGCATGGTGATGCTGACAGGCTGGTACCCCATTGTCAGAGCGAGATGCTCCATGAAGCCCTTCAGCGAAGTGGTGTGGAGAGCAGGCTGATTATTGTTCCGGGAAAGGGGCACAATGACGGGGAATGGCCGGCAGGATATAAAGAGGAGATGGCCAGGTTCTTCCTGAAAGAATACCAAAAGAGAATCAATTCAAACAACTGAAAATATTATAGAAATGAGAAACGATAGTCATCGCACTTTTATGGCTTCTGCCAATGAACCTTCTGGCGCAGCCATCTGGCTTTATTAATCCCATCATCCCGGGAGGTCATCCCGATCCTTCCATCTGCAGGGTGGGTGAGGATTATTATATTGTCAATTCAACTTTTGAATATTTTCCGGGCCTGCCCATTCATCATAGCAAGGACCTGGTAAACTGGGAATTAATAGGTTATGGCCTTCATCGAAATGAACAGGGTACGGGTGCTGTGAACCTGGTGGATGTGCAGCAAAATGGCGGAATTCATGCACCCGACCATCAGGCATCACAAGGGGACCTTCTACATCATTGTCACCAATGTCTACTCACCCAGGGACAGGAGCAAACCGGGTGAAATGGTAAACTTCATCATCACCGCCACAGATCCGGCCGGGCCCTGGTCCGATCCGCACGTGATTGAGGGTGCCCCGGGCATTGATCCGGACCTCTTCTTTGACGACGATGGCAGGGTCTACTTCGTGGGGACCCATGATACGGGTAATCCTGATCAAAATGGTATCGGGGAGATATGGGTGCAGGAGCTTGATCTGGAAAACTGGAAGCTGAAAGGCGAACGAGCTTCGGTATGGCGTGGTGCCTGCGGGGGCTGTTGCGTGGAAGGGCCTCATATGTATAAAGCCAATGGAAATTATTATCTCATGGTGGCTGAAGGAGGTACGAGCCACAACCATGCGGTGATGATCGCAGCCAGTGATCATATTACCGGTCCTTTTGAATCCAATCCCCGCAACCCGATTCTTACTTCGCGGCACCTATCGGTAAGCAACTGGGTGCATAGTACAGGACATGCCGATCTGGTGGAGCTTCCCGACGGAAGGTGGTACATGGTGGCCCTGGGGATCAGGAGTGACCTGGAGGGTGCCAGCAACATGGGAAGGGAAACCCACCTGATGCCTGTTATCTGGGAGCCTGCCATTGCCAGGTGGGAGGAAGTCAGAAAAGGTGTGTGGGAGCCCGTTGAATTCTTATGGCCGGTTGTGGCACCTGAAACAGGAAAAGTTGAACGCTACACGGCCCTGCCATTTGAGGATAAGCCCCAGTATTATAACGATGCCTTTACAGATCATTTTGATGCCGGGGAACTGGATCATGAATGGAACTTTCGCAGGGTGCCTCAGGAGGGAACCTACTCCCTGGATGCAAAAAAGGGATCACTTCGCCTCTACCTGAAACCGGAGGTTTTTGAGAGAAGAGGAAGGTACAGTTTAATGGGAATCAGGCAGAAGGAGAGTGAATTTGAGTACAGTGCAAAGATGAGCTTTGCTCCCAAAAAGGAGCAGGTCGAAGCCGGAATCTCCATATTTCAGCAGGATGATAATTACGTCAATTTCACATTGAAAAAGGAAGAAGGTAAAGCGGTCCTCAGGCTGCTGGTGAAGGGCCGGAACCAGGATGCAGAGATCGTAAAAACAGAGGTAATTCCTGGATACGATGGAGAGATTATCTTTAAACTGGTTTCAAAGAATGACAGATATCAGTACCTGTATTCCCTGGATGGTGGCAAGTCCCATATTTTGTTTTCCGAAACAGCCCACAACCTTGTTATCTGCAAAGGCTACATCGGAACCAATGTGGGCATCTATGCCACCAGCAACGGCAATCCGACCAAAGAATACGCCGATTTCGACTGGGTCACCTATAAAGGATATCCCAGGTATTAATCATAAAGAAAAGAATATGACAAGAGTTATCTATCTGGTACTTCTTGGCCTGTTGGTGGGCTGTACGAGCAAAACTGAAAATGTAAAGGATCAGGGACCTCTCATACTTGCGCAAGCCTACATGGTCTATTCAGATTTTCCATCTGAGATAATCAAACCGAGAGACGTGGAGGTGTGGCTACCGCAGGAGTATGATACCCTGGATGCTTTACCTGTACTTTACATGTTCGACGGCCAGAATATATTCCATGGTCAGCAGGGATGGTTCGGGGGCTTTGACAATGGATGGCAGGTGGATGAGGTGCTCGACAGCCTGATTAAGGCAGGAAAGATAGCCCCGGTGATGGTGGTGGGAATTTCCAACACGGGAATGATGCGGGCTTCGGAATACATGCCTGCTAAACCTAAAGGCCTCATCGAAGAACGGATCCTTAAGGCCGATTCCTACTTGCAGGAAAGCTATGAGGACTATGGCATCCAATCTGATGAACAGTTAAAATTCATAGTGGAGGAGTTGAAGCCATTTATAGACAGCCGGTATAAAACTTTACCTGACAAATCCAATACCCTGGTTGCAGGCTCGAGCATGGGAGGATTGATCTCGGCCTATGCCATCTGTGAGTACCCCGATGTATTTGGGGCGGCGGCATGCTTTTCAACCCACTGGCCACCACTGGACGGGGTATTCCTGGAATATCTCAGGGGTAACCTGCCTGATCCTTCAAATCATAAAATTTACTTCGATTACGGGACCATCGAATTGGATGCGGAATACGAACCCTACCAATTGGTGGTTGACTCCATGATGGAAGCCCGGGGATTCCAAAGGGAGCTCAACTGGACCACCCGCAGGTGTGAAGGAGAGGGGCATAACAGCGAGGCCTGGCACAAGCGCTTCCATATTCCCATGGAGTTTTTATTATCAGTGAAATAGTACAATCAAAGAACATAAAGAGATGAAGAATTATATCAATATCGGAATTATCGTAGTGCTCCTGATCTGCTCGCAGGGAATGGGAGCCCAGTCCAACGATTATTTTAAGCAAAGCACCCCCGAAGAACAGGGGATATCATCTGAAGCCATTCTTACTTTGATTGAAAAATTCGAAAATGAGATCGATGCCATTCATAGCTTGATGATTCTCAGGCACGGAAAATTGATCTCCCAGGCTTGGTGGGATCCCTATGGACCACAAATTCCCCATGTGATGCATTCGCTGAGCAAGAGCTTTACTTCTACGGCCATCGGTTTAGCAGTGGACGAAGGCTTGCTCTCCCTCAATGACCTGGTCATCTCTTTCTTTCCTGATGAAACCCCTGCAGAACCAGGTTGGCAGTGGAAGGAGATGCGTATAAGGGATCTTCTCACGATGAACACCGGACACACCAAAGAACCCATGGCCCTTGGGGAAGAAAACTGGGTGAAGTTCTTCCTGGAATCTGAAGTTGAGTTGATGCCTGGAACCCACTTTAGATATAATTCCATGGCCACCTATATGCTGTCTGCCATTATTCAGAAAGTGACTGGTGAAAAGCTTGTTGATTTCCTGGAGCCTCGCCTGTTTCAAGCCCTGCAGATAAATAAGCCCCACTGGGATACTTGTCCCATGGGCATCAATACGGGAGGATGGGGATTACGTGTTGTAACCGAAGATATTGCCAAACTTGGACAATTATACCTGCAGAAAGGAGTCTGGGAGGGAAAACAAATTCTGTCCGAGGCCTGGGTCGACATGGCCACAACGAAACAGGTTTCCAACGGGAGCAACCCCGATAATGACTGGGCCCAGGGATATGGATTTCAATTCTGGATGTGCCGGCACAACTGCTATAGAGGCGACGGAGCCATGGGCCAGTTTTGTATAGTGATCCCCGAGCATGATGCCGTGGTGGCCATTACCTCAGGAGCCGATGACATGGCTGGGATCATGCAACTGGTTTGGGACATTCTTCTACCCGCCATGAAACCCGAATCCCTTCCGCCTGAAGAAGAAAAATATAGTCGGCTCTTGCAAAAAACATCATCTCTGAAGTTGAAACCCGTTGTCGGAGAGGAGACTTCTCCTATTTCAAAACAGGTCTCCCGGAAAGCTTATATTCTTGATGAGAATGGGGCAGGAGTCAAATCCATCTCCTTTCAGCTCCACAAGGGTGAGCATCAGATGATCATGGAGATGGATCAAGGAGAGGAAACAGTCCGGATTGCCACAGACGGCTATGTGAAAGGTGAACTGCATGATCACATGCCGTATACCTTGACTACGCTGAAGAAGATAGCTGTAAGTGGTGCCTGGATAGCACCCGGTGAGTACCGTATGAGAGCCTATCTCTATGAATCTCCTGCAAGGATTACCTATAGCTTCACATTTGACGGGGCTAAAATGACCTGGGAAAGTGAGCCCAAGAACTCTCTGTTTGGTCCAAGAGAACAGGAAATCATCAGAGGGAAACAAGAATAG
The DNA here is from genome assembly GCA_963735755.1 of uncultured Bacteroidota bacterium. Taxonomy (GTDB): domain Bacteria; phylum Bacteroidota; class Bacteroidia; order Bacteroidales. The sequence goes on from CAVTME010000003.1 coordinate 138,896, forward strand.
ATACATCACATCCAAATACATGTATTATGTTGTTTCGTTTCCAGACTATGGATTAGCACTCAATTTCTTTGTAAGTTTACCTTATGCCAGAGAAGGATAGAGAGAAGCTGCTTTTACGACAGTTGAAGGAGGGAGATGCGGCCTCTTTTGACGAGATCTTTCATGGCTACTACCAAAAAATATACTCCTTCTCGTACAGCTATTTAAAAAACAGAGAAGATGCTGAAGGGGTGGCGCAGAATGTTTTTCTTACCCTATGGAACAAACGGGATGAGGCAGGTGAAATCCGAAATCTTAACGCATGGTTGTTTACAGTCTCTTTTAACCAGGTGAGGAAATTATTCCGTAATTCGGCCTTATCCAGGCGAAAAATGGAGGACTATGCCTATACCGCGTTAATTGAAGACAGTTCTACACTTACTTCGGTGGAATTCAATGACCTGATGGAAGTTGCAGAAGATCACATCAACAAACTGCCTGCAAGGCAACGAACCGTTTTCCTCCTGAGGATGAAGGATGGTTTAAGCAGTACTGAAATATCCCAGGAACTGGGAATGAATAAGAGAACAGTGGAAAACCACCTCTCAACTGCAAAGTCCACCCTGAGGAAAGTATTCAATGAGAATCATTTGCTCTCTGTGGTTATTTTCTGGATGCTACTTCCCTGATTTTTTCAAACATTCAAGAATTTTCCGTGCGTGATCTCCTGATTAAGGATCTATACAATAAGTAACATTTCATAGTTTAATGGTTTTCAGTGATTAGGTTGAAGGCGAACAAGAAAGCAAAGATGATTGATAAAGAAATTCTTCAGAGATATTTGACAGGGAATGGTTCTCTTCAGGACAGAGAAACTGTAGCATCCTGGTTTGCAGATGCAGGGGAGGAGCGACAATTGCGCGAATGCTCTTTCAGCCACTGGGAGAATCCCAATCAGCCAACAGGTAGAGAGGATAAAAAGGCGAATCAATTGCTGGACAAGATCCACCATACCATCAGGTTGCAGGAGAAGTCACCGGTAAGATATCAAAAATCGGGGATTGAGAGAACCATTGGTATTCTATCAAGAATTGCTGCCGTTCTTTTTATCCCGTTGGCTGTTTATCTCTGGACACTCAGGGATCATATTCTTCCGGCTCATCAACAGATTGTTCAATCGGAGATCGTTTGTCCTCCGGGTACACGCACCAGGTTTCATCTTCCAGACGGGACCAGGGGATGGTTGAATGGTGGATCATCTCTCAAATATCCAATGGCATTTTCAGGGCATACCAGGGAGGTTCAGTTGAATGGGGAGGCATTTTTTGAAGTGGAGAGTTCTCCCAGGAAACCTTTTATTGTTCACGGGAACAGGCTACAGGTTAAGGCTTACGGAACTTCCTTCAATGTAATGGACCATTCGGACGATCAAAGAAGTGAGGTATCCCTTTTGGAAGGGAACGTGGATGTGGCATTCATTGGCAGGGAGAAGTTACAAAAACTGGGTTCACTCCATCCCGGTGAGGTGTGCAGTTTTAATGCAGAGAAATCAAACTATCAGATCACATCAAGCGATATAGAGAAGAGGGTTGCCTGGATGGAAGGGAAACTGATATTCCGTGATGAGAGTTTCATAGAAGTGGTGAAGAAATGCAATCGGTGGTACAATGTAAATATTGTGATTGTGGACAAAGCCCTCGAGGATTACACCTATGTGGGAACCCTGCAGGACGAAACACTTGAGGAAGTTTTAAGACTGTTGTCCCTGACTGCACCCGTGAAATATGTTGATATGGGAAGAACAACAAAGGCGGATGGAACTTTTGAGAAAAGAGTGATAGAGCTTCATATGAAGGACTGACTTAGGCATTTAAATAAAGGAAGGGAAATGCGGCCACATTTCCCCTCCATATTTAGCAAAATTAAAATAGAAAAACAGCTTTCGTAATCATGCTAAACATTACAAAACTATGAATTATTTACATACACTTAGAACCATGAGAAATATAGTGGTGTTAATGTTTCTGACTGTATTACAGGCATACGCGCTTGAATCCTATTCTCAGGATAGGGAATTCTCCCTTGATATGGATCAGGCGACAGTGAAAAATGTGCTTCGCGAGATTGAGAAAAGCAGTGAATTCTATTTTCTATACAATTCTCAGCTTGTGGACGATACCCGCGTGGTTGATGTGAAGGCCCGTCATCAAAAGATCGATGCAGTCCTGGCACAGGTTTTTAACGGAACCAATGTGGATTTTATGGTCATCGACCGACAGATCGTCCTTTCCCCTGGCAAATTACCGGGGGAGGTGAAAACCATGTTGCAAGCGCTGACAATCACGGGAACAGTGAGAGATGAAGAAGGTGAGCCGCTGCCTGGTGTTACGGTTTACCTGAAAGGGACAACCGATGGAACTGTTACTAATTTGGAGGGGACCTTTTCACTTGAGGTGGAAAATTCAGCCAGTACCCTGGTCTTCTCATATGTGGGTTACCACTCCCAGGAGTTGGTCGTGGGAGACCAGCGTATGCTAAGCATTGTATTAAAGACTGATATTCAGGGCCTGGAAGAGGTGGTGGTAGTGGGCTATGGCTCCCAGATCAAGAAAAACCTCTCCAGTTCGGTTTCCAAAGTGGATGCTGATAAATTGGCCAATGCTCCTTTAAATTCCTTTGAGGCAGGATTACAGGGTAGAGCAGCCGGTGTACAGGTTACAACCAGCAGTGCCCTGGGAGGATCCGCCATCAGGGTACGGGTCAGGGGAACCTCTTCTGCCAGTGCCAATAGCGAACCTCTCTATGTGATTGATGGACAACCTGTGGAAAGCGGGGAGATCTCTACCTCCCAGCCCGGGGCATCCATTGGTGAGTGGAACCTGCAAACTGCAGCCAATACCAATGTGCTGGCCAGTCTCAATCCGTCCGATATAGAATCCATTGAAATACTCAAGGATGCCGCCGCCGCCGCTATTTATGGTTCAAGGGGAGCCAACGGTGTGGTCCTGATTACCACCAAGAAAGGCCAATCCGGGAAGACCAGGATTAATGCTTCTGCAACTTTTGGGATTTCTGAAGCCACCCGAAGAATAGCATCGCTTAACTCAGAACAATACGTTGAGCTCGCCCAGGAAGCCTGGACCAACATGTATCAGGAAGGTATTGATACGGATAACGATTGGTTAAGGGATAGGTATGACACCATCAATGATTATGAGAAATTCTGGTACGAGAGCTATAGCGGGGTTCTGGTAGATGGATTAACAAAAGAAGAGGCCCTGAATACCGATACGGATTGGACCGATGAGGTGCTGCAGAAAGGTTTTTTGCAGGAGTATAATGTATCTGCTTCCGGTGGTAATGAGAAAACTGTTTTTTTCATTAGTGCCAACCTGAAGGACGAATCAACCATCTTAAAGGGAAATGAGTACCAGAGATTTGGGTCCAGGGTGAATATTGAGCACCAGCTAAGCAAAATGTTCAGGACAGGCGCCAAGATCAATATCTCCCACGTGAACGACCAACAGGTTCCCACCAGCTGGGCTGGAGGGATTGGATCCGTATCGGGCATGCTGCCTATCTGGCCGGTTTACAAAGATGATGGATCATACTTTTACCTCAGTGACCAGCATCCGGTGGCCGGAGTTGAGCTTCGCCAGATCCATTTAACCAGCAACCAGGTCATGGCAAACTGGTTTCTATCTGCCAATCTCTTTGAGGGGCTCTCCTTTAGAACAGAATTGGGTACGAACATGACTTTTAATGATGATTTTCATTTTCGTGACGGACGCATTACTTCTCATGGAAGATCGGTATCATCCACTGTGATCGGTAACCGTATTTCGTGGAACTGGAAAAATGTACTGAATTATAAGAAACGGATTAATGATCATAGTTTTGATCTGCTGGCAGCCACAGATGCGCAGAAATTTACCCAGAAGATCAACACGGTTTTTGGTGATACCTATTTCAACTCGGCCCTGCAGAAACCAACTGATGCGGCTATTATAAATGCAGCATATTATGAGACTGGCTATGCATTTATGTCATATATCGGACGATTGAACTATAATTTTAAGGGTCGCTATCTGGTGGCTGGAAGTATTCGTGCAGATGGATCGTCCCGTCTTGCGGAGAAGTCACGCTGGGGATATTTTCCTGCCGGATCGGTAGGTTATATAATCAGCGAGGAATCCTACTTTGAATCTCTTAGAAAAATATTTAACTTCCTGAAAATCAGGGCAAGTTACGGGGTGGTTGGGAATGCCGAAATTGGTGATCACACCTATGTTGGTACTTATGGCACCTCTACTTATAATGGGAATACCGGATTATACCTGTCCAGCCTTGGTGATGATGAACTGGGATGGGAGAGAACCACACAGTTGGATATCGGACTTACTTTCGAGGCAGTGAATGGGAGAATCAGTGGTGAAGTTGACTTCTATGACAAATACACCAGCAACCTCCTGCTCCCCTATCCTGTATCCGGACTGACAGGCGTCTCCACGGTCACCTCCAATGTGGGTGAATTGAGCAACAGGGGAATTGAGGTCATGATAAATACGATAAATATCATGGGAAGAGACTTCACATGGGAAACCAATTTTACCATTGCACATAACAAAAATGAGGTGATCAGTGTCTCCGGCAACCAGGATGAAGGATTATCAGTTTCCCAGGGATTGGGTGGCTTTGCGCTTTTCCCTGGTTACCCTGTAGGAGTTATGGAGGCCTCAGTTTGGGATGGAGTGGACCAGGCAACGGGTCAGGATGCTTATTTGGATAAGGATGGTAACAGGCTTATTTATAACGAAATTCTGGATCAATATGGTAATTTCAACAACTTCCACAATGCAAATAGACAGCCCATGGGCAACCCCTGGCCTGTTATATCAGGTGGTTTAGATAACCGCTTCACCTGGAAGAACTGGTACATGAATGTCCTATTTACCTATGCTGCCGGGATGGACTTCTTCCTGGGCGAGCAAAAGACCCATCTTGCCGCCTTTGGTTCCACCAAGACAAATCCCACTGAATTTATGTATGGACGCTGGCGGGAGCCAGGTGATGAGGCGACAGTTTCAAAATTGACTACAGAGAATATCAATTGGAGCACTACCACTGAACATATTCACCGTACGGATTACCTTCGGCTGAAGGATCTGACCATAGGGACAAGGTTTGACCTGCCTTCCAACCCTGTGATCCAGGGGGTGAATGTATTCCTGAAATTTACCAACCTGCTCACATTTACAAAAGCTCCCGATTTCATGTGGGATCCTGAATACACCGGTGTTGTGCAGGCACGCTCTCAAAATAATCTGAATGCTGGAGAATCCTATAAGGCTGCTCCCCAGGCAAAGTTTTATATGATGGGCGTATCGCTGGATTTCTAGAAATCGAATCGAAATGAATAAAATGAAAATCATGAAAAATATAGCTTTTAGCATCTTTTTGGGTCTGGCTATTTTTACTTCCTGTGAAGATTTTCTTGATGTTCCCCCAGCAACAGGCTTATCAGATGATAAACTTGTAGACATCCCTGCCATGAAAGCACTGGTTTACGGAGCATTTGATGCATCTCGAAGTCTGGTTACCCAATCCGCCCTCTATGGGACTGCGATGGCCAGGGATGTGCTGATCCGAAACAGGGCAGAATACGATCAGTTTTATGACCACCAGATATCGGAATCAATGACTGGCTGGATGTTTGGTCAGGCCTATAATGTGCTTGGACTTCTCAACACAGTTGCGGTTACAGATATGACTGGAATGGAAGGGACCGATACCGAAAAAAATGCAATCCTGGGGGATATGCACTTTTTAAGAGCGCTGGTTAATTTTGATCTGAACAACTATTTTGCCCTGCCTTCTACAGGTTACTCCATCCCTCTGGTTTTCGAGCCAGTAGGTGTCAATGACAGGGTATCATGTAACCAAACCAGCGTGGTGATGGAGACCATCGAGACGGATATAGAGCTGGCGAGAACATACTTTTCAGAAACTTCAGGAGTAGCCAGTTATGGAGCAGCCACCGCTTTGGCTGCCCGAATTTACTTTTATCATAAGAAGTATGACCTGGCCTTTGAACGGGCCAACGAAGTGATCACAAGCAGCACCTATGCCCTGGAGCCTGATGTGGCTTCAGCCTTTGTTCCCGGAGCTTCTTCCAGGGAAAATATATTCAATTTCAAATATAGTGCTGGCGACGGACAGGGTACCTCACCCACCGAGCGCATCTACACGGCTTATCGGGCATCAGCCTCACAGGGCTTCTACTATTTGAATCCCGACGGTGAGGCAGCCCAGGTGGTACTCACAGATACAAGCGACAGCCGTTACAAAGCCTTCTATTCGGAAAGTGGCGTCATCACCTATATCGATGGGAAGTATACTACCGATCAAATGGACTACATCTATATTCGCCTGGCCGAAATTTACCTGACCAGGGCAGAGGCAAATATTATGGTCAACAACGCCGTCTCCCAGCAGGATGTAGATGATATCAATATGCTCCGGAAGAGGGCCAATCCTGATTCTGAATTGGCTTCCATTCCCACAGTGGAAGAGGCATTGGATATCCTCTTTGAGGACCGTATCAAAGAGCTGGGTTTTGAGACGGCAGACCACTACCTGAACCTGAGGCGGCTGGAAAAGGGGATTGTGAGGACTCCTGAGGAGGGGGAAGGCAAAAAGCCCTATAGTGAATATGCCGACCTGCTGGTGTTCCCATTCCCTGTAAATGAAGCCAAAATCCATGATCTAAATCGTAATCCATGAGGCTGATCTCCCTTTCCATTCTTGCGATTTTGATGGTATCAGCCTGTAGCAAACAGGCTGATGCGCCACCCAATATTGTACTCATCTTCACAGATGATCAGGGCTTTGGCGATTTGGGCTGTTATGGATCACAAACAATTGCAACTCCCCATGTGGACCAGCTGGCCAGAACCGGGATGAAGTTTACGGATTTCCATGTGGCGGCTTCGGTATGCACTCCTTCCCGGGCAGCCCTTTTGACAGGATGCTACCCCAACCGGATTGGCCTTCCCAAGGTTTTGTTTCCCGAGGGAGCCTGGGGCAGTAAGGGAGATACCGGACTGAACCCGGAGGAGGAGACCATCGCTGAACTTTTAAAAGGGAGAGCATATGCAACAGCCATGGCCGGCAAATGGCACCTGGGTTACAGGGAGATGTTTTTGCCTTTGCAACATGGATTTGACCATTATTTTGGCATCCCGTACTCCAATGATATGAGCAAGGATCACCTTCCGCTCATTGAGGGGAACGAAGTCATTGAAATTGATCCGGATCAGTCCCTGCTTACGAAGAGGTACACCGATTTTTGCATAAACTTTATCAAAGAAAAGGCAGGGATGGAGCCATTCTTCCTTTACCTGGCGCATACCATGCCTCACATTCCGATTTATGCCTCAGACCCATTCAGTGGGAAATCCGATGGTGGAGTATACGGGGATGTTATCGAGGAGATTGACTGGTCGGTGGGGCAGATTGTTAGCGCTTTAAGGGAGGCTGAAGTTCTCGACAACACGCTGCTTATTTTTACCTCCGATAATGGCCCTTGGCTTTCCTATGGCAATCATGGTGGCAGTTCAGGCGAATTGCGGGGAGGTAAGTTTGACGTGTTCGAGGGTGGATTCAGGGTTCCCTGTGTAATGAATTGGGCAGGTACGATTCCGGAAGGTGAAACGTGCAGTGATCTTGTTACTTCCATGGATATTTTGCCCACCATTTGCAGGATCACGGGAGCTTCATTGCCTGAAAAAAAGATAGATGGCATGGATATTTTCCAGCTGATGCAGGGTAAGGAGATGGAGACTCTCAAAAACAGGCCCTTTTTCTATTACTCCAATGAAAACATCAGGGCGGTAAGGAAAGGAGATTGGAAGTACATGATGCCTCTTTCGTATGGGATTGTAACAGTTCCTGGAAAGGATGGAGTCAATGGAGAAGTAGAATCAGCAGAGCAGGATGAATCGCTTTATGACCTGAACCGAAACCTCTCGGAATATAAAAATGTATTGGTAGAAAATCCTGAGCTGGCCAATGAGATGAAGGCCTTGATGGAAGAATTTGATATCCTTCTGAAGCAGGAGGCAAGAGAGCCTGGAATTGATACTATTTTAACCTTGATTAATTGATGAATAGTTTGAATAAATCTGAAAAATATTTAGCAATACTGCTCCTGTTGTTTTTTTGGGGAGGATTGATAGCCCAGGATGCTCCCGAAAGGATAGCCCCCCCCTTCTGGTGGACAGGAATGAATAACCCTGAGCTTCAGATCATGGTGTATGGCGAATCCATTGGACAGCTCCGACCCTCCATTCAATATGAGGGAGTGACCATAAAAAGAACCGTACTGGTAGAGAATCCCAATTATCTCTTCATCGATCTGAATATTGGTCCGTCAACCCTGCCGGGAGTGTTCCAGATTGATTTTATCAGTGAAAAGGGGAAGGTGCGCTACCAGTGTGATTACGAGTTATTGAAAAGGAGGGATGGAGCAGCAGAGATTCGGGGATATGACAATTCTGACGTTGTTTACCTGATCACGCCCGACCGCTTTGCAAATGGAAATCCAGAGAATGATAACATGGAGGGAATGATCGAAACCGCAGACAGGTCCGATGAATGGGGGAGGCATGGTGGTGATATCCAGGGAATAGCGAATCAACTGGACTATATTTCCGATCTGGGTTTTACGGCCATATGGATCAACCCCTTACTTGAAAACAACCAGGAGCGGGCCTCATATCATGGGTACTCCACCACAGATTTTTATAGAATTGATCCTCGGTTTGGTACAAACAAAGAGTACAGGGATCTTTCACTTAAGGCAGGAGAGAGGGGCTTAAAGCTGATCATGGATATGATTGTCAACCACTGTGGCTCAAATCACTGGTGGATGAAGGATCTGCCCTCGGGCGACTGGGTGAATAATCCAGAGGATCCCTTCTTCACCACACATCGGAGAACCACGTCAGAGATCCTTATACTTCTTCATATGACAGGGAGAGATTTGTGGATGGCTGGTTTGTGCCTACCATGCCCGATCTGAATCAGAGAAATCCGCTTATGGCCACCTATTTGATCCAAAATGCCATCTGGTGGATCGAGTACATTGGTTTGTCAGGGATTCGGATGGATACCTATTCCTACTCGGGAAGTGAGTTTATGAAGCGGTGGACCTGTGCCCTCATGGACGAGTATCCACATTTCAATATCGTGGGGGAGGAGTGGAGCCTCAATCCGGCTGTAATAGCTTATTGGCAAAGGGGAAATCAAACCCCGACGGATATACTTCCTGCCTTCCGGGCTTACTTGATTTCCCCTTACAATCTGCACTGATTGAAGCACTGGTGGAGGAGGAGTCCTGGAGCAAAGGGTATGGTCAATCTTTATACCATGCTATCCAACGACTTTCTCTATGCCGATCCCTTCAAGCATGTGATTTTTCCCGATAACCATGATATGAGCAGGATCTTTACCCAGGTGAATGAGGATATTGATTTGTTGAAAATGGCGATTGTCTATATTTCAACCATGCGGGGTACTCCGCAATTTTACTATGGGACTGAAATACTTATGTCCAACCTGGGGAATAACAGTCATGGTAATATCCGGAGCGACTTCCCAGGTGGATGGGAGGGAGATCCGGTCAATGGTTTTACCGGTTTCGGACTGGAGTGAGGATGCCTTAGAAATGCAGAAATACTTTAAGAAACTGCTACATTGGCGGAAAGGTTCTGAGGTGGTTCAGCATGGAAAACTGATGCACTTTGCACCCAAGGATGGCGTATATGTCTATTTCCGGTACAATGAAAGGACAGAGTAATGGTTGTGCTGAATAAGTCTGATCAGGAGCAGCAAGTTGATCTGCAGCTTTCCGTGAAATGGTCCGTGAAGGTGAAAAAGGGGTGGATGTGTTGGGAGGCCTGTGATTATGAACTGGGCCGAACCCTCACGGTAGGTCCCAGGATGCCATTAATTATTGAGTTGAAATAGAGGTAATTGAACAGAGAGAGTAAGCTATATGTTTTAATATATAGAATATCATAGGCCTAGGCCTGCATTATAATTAACCAATTATTCACTTAAAATTTACCATTATGAAAAAGATTTCTACAAAAAGAAGAACAAGACTTACCCATCTTACCTGGTTGGGTTTACTCATGGGGGCAGCATTTTTGTTTGCCACCTGCTATGAATGGACAACCATTGATCAACCTTCCAACGCAAGTCCGGATAGTACATTTGATGTGCATATGGTGCTGAAACCAACCTCTACATCCGATTTTGCCTACGATCTAAGAAATGTCGGTTCTTATGGTGTACTATTACCAGAAGGATGGGGCATCGAAAACGACAGTTTCTACTACAGTATCAAGGGTGTTTATCAGGATAATCCCGGTCCGTACGAATTCGAAGGATATGTCGTTTTTGATGAAGAGATGACAGAAATGTTTGCAGATTCTGTTGGCGCTGACGCAGGTTACAAATGGTGGGGTGGATTGAGTGATACTGCTCACGTGGATAATCTGGATTCAATCATCATCAACCTTACAGTTGTTACAGATGCTCAGGTGGGTGATTTTGAACTTCAGTATGCCATTGGTACGCTGGATGGAGAGGATACCTATCCGGCCAGAAACATAAGCCCCAAGGTACCCATAACCATTGGTGGTGGGGTTAACGTGAAAAGGTATATGAAGGAGCAGGTATCAGTTTATCCAAATCCTGTTTCCGAGCTACTTAGTATTGACGTTGGTGAATTGGAGACTGGAATTATTCAACTCTACAATGTCGCCGGTCAGCTACAGGAGGAAAAAGTATTTGATTCCAGGCTGAACACCATGGATGTTAGCGGCTATTCGACAGGAGCCTATTTCCTGAAAGTATCCACCGAGAAAGGCTCATTTTCTAAGAAAGTTCTTATCAAATAGAAAGTTAAATTGTCTTATAAAAGAGGTTGTCTGCCGGCAGCCTCTTTTTTTACTATCATTGGTTAGTGATTATTAATTTCATATCCTGGAACCCGAATCCGGTCATTTTTTTTCTGGGTAATCTGCCGGTGCGATGGTATTCCGTGCTTTTGGGTATCGGTTTCTTTTCAGGTTACCTGGTTGCCCGCGGCATGTTTAAGCGCGAAGGAGTTGACCGGTTTGTGCTTGAGTCCTATGGAATCTGGCTGGTGATAGGGATTGTTGTCGGTGGAAGGCTTGGACATTGCCTGTTTTATGAATTTGATCATTATTTGCAACATCCCATTGAGATCATAAAACCCTGGCAGGGTACACTGGGTGAAGGTGCAATATTTACAGGATTGAATGGCTTCTCAAGCCATGGCTGGACCATAGGAATCATTCTTACACTCTGGATTAACAGCAGGATCAGAAAAGTTCATGTACTCTGGGCGCTGGATATTTTTGCTGTTGTGGTTGTTCTCGCCGGCGCCTTCGTGAGGATAGGCAACCTGATGAACTCGGAAATAGTTGGTAATGCGACCAACCTTCCCTGGGCCTTTATTTTTCACCGTATTGATTCTCTTCCCAGGCATCCGGCACAAATCTATGAATCCCTGGCCTACCTACTTACATTTATCCTTGCCTATGGCTATTTCCGTCGAAAATTGCATACAGTACCCAATGGTACTTACCTGGGGTGGGTGCTGATCGGTGTATTTCTCTCGCGATTCATGATTGAATTTGTAAAGAGGGATCAGGTTTCGTCTGAGGCAGGCATGATATTGAATCTGGGACAATGGCTTAGCATTCCTTTCATCCTGCTTGGCCTCTTTTTACTGTTCCGGGTCAGACTGGCGGGTACATTTCTGAAGAAGAAATAGGGGGTTTGTTCAATACCAAAAAAATGTACTATGAACCTGAAAGAAGTAATTCTCTTTTGTTTACTGCTCTCCCTCATTACCGGATGCAAAAATGCGCATCCGGGTGAAGGTCAGTTTCAATCTTACAGCAAATATGAGTTGATAAGAATCTCCTCCAATGAACCCTCCGGATGGCTAAAGCAGGTCCTCGAGTTTCAAAAGAGTGGTTTGACGGGTCATATTGAAGCGGCTGGTCATCCCTTTAATACCGGCATGTGGACCGAGCGTATTGCCCTAGATAATGCCACTGAAACAGAACTCAACAACAGTTTAAACAGGGATGGAGCAGTTGAAGAGGACGACGAGGGAGTCTTCTGGTGGCCATACGAACAGAGTGGATATTATATTGATGGTGCCATAAAATGTGCTTATTTGCTGGGCGATAGCTTATTGCTGAACCGGGCCCGCTTTCAAACAGAATACCTGTTGCAGCACCCCGGGGAAAGTGGCAGGTTGGGGCCCGCGAAGCTGATAGGCAGATGGTATAATTGGCCCTATGCGGGTTTGTTCCGGGCATTTATCACCGAATATGAAGAGACTGGAAACCATCAGATTGTAGAATCAATGCTCAGGCATTACCACACCTTTGTGCCAGAGGACTTTCAGGATGAACTTGATGTTTGCAACATAGAGGAGTTATGTTGGCTGTTTAAGAAGACTGGTGATTCCGCCATGATTGAGATGGCAGAGAAATCATTCGAACTCTTTAAATCCACACCTGAAAACCGGAACAGAGATGGCAGAGATATACAGTTTACATCGAACCGTGTTCCCGATTATCATGGGGTGGTTTATCTTGAAATTGTTAAAATACCGGCCCTGCTCTATTCAGTGACTGGAAAAACGGAATACCTTCAGGAAGCTCTTCTGGGCATTGAGAAAATGGAACAATACCATATGCTTGCCTCAGGGCTCCCAAGTACCACAGAACATTTTAGCGGTATTCACGAGAAGGCCGGACATGAAACATGCAATCTGGCCACTCTTCCTTATACTTACGGTATCATGCTCAGGATCACAGGGGACGGGAAATGGGCTGATAAAATTGAAAAAGCTGTTTTTAATGCTGGTCTGGGTGCCATCACAAAGGATTTCAGGGCTCACCAGTATTTTTCTGCACCCAATCAGATGATCGCTACCACCCATACCCAGCATTTTGGTTACTACCCTTCAAATATGGCTTACTGTCCGGGACACACGGTTTCTTGTTGTACCGGTAACATGAACCGCATGATGCCCTACTATGCGATGCAGATGTGGCTGAAAACCAAAAGTAACGGGCTTGCAGCTGCCCTGTTTGGTCCTTCGAAATTCTCAGCGGAGGTGGGTAAAAAGGAAACTCCGGTAACCATTGTTCAAAGAACCCGCTATCCTTTCGAGGAGAGAATAGAATTTGAAATATTCACCAAGAACAGGGTCACCTTCGATTTTCAGATCAGGATTCCTGGATGGTGCTCCAATCCTGAGCTTTCTATCAATGGGGAGAGGGTGAATGCCGAACTATTACCAGGCAGCTTTTACTCGCTGGAAAGGGAATTCAGGACTGGAGATCTGGTTGAGCTCTCAATCCCAATGCAGGTAAATATATTGAACTGGCCCCATGGCGGAATCTCATTTGAGAGGGGACCGGTGGTTTTCAGTCTGCCAATCAGGGACTCATCTGTTATCGTTTCCGGCTATGAAAAATCTACGTCAGATTTTCCGGCCTTTGACCTGTATCCTGAAGAAGAGTGGCAGTATTGCCCGGAGGTTAAAAAGGCCGCGGATATCAGGGTTATTAAAAACGAAAGGTATACCTACCCCTGGAATCCAGATACGCCACCAATCATGTTAAAACTCCCTGCAAAAAAAGTTCAAAACTGGGACCTGATCCCCGTTTCGGTTGACGGGTCCGCTCTAACGCACTATCAAATTCCGGGATTTCCCCAGAAACCCACACTCTCGTCTGTAACTGATACCATTGAACTGATACCTTACGGGTCTACCCTTTTAAGAGTAACCCTTTTTCCACAATCGAAGCCATGAAAGACCCGAAAAGATCAGGAATCCTGCTGGATATCTCCACAGGAAATCTGAAAGGCGAGGAAATCATCACAACTGAAAAACTGATCAGTGGTATGGAGGGCATTTTTCTGGATGAAATGGCCCGTATCAAAATGAATCAGCAAACCCGGGTCTATGTGGTCCAGTCCTATAAACCTGTGAAGGAGGGGACCCCTGGGGGACTCTTTTTGGAAGCACCACCCTCTGTCCGGGAAAAGTTGGTGATGAATACTTCATGACCCGTGGCCATTTTCATGAAAATCTGGATACATCAGAATTTTACTGGTGTATAGCGGGAAAAGGAGTGCTGATTTTTCTGGACCTGGATCGTAAGGTCAGAACTGAGAACATGAAACCAGGCAGTCTGCATTATATCCCGGGAAAGGTGGCGCACCGTGTGGTAAATACAGGAGAGAACAACCTGGTCTTCAACGCCTGCTGGCCCTCGGATGCAGGGCATGATTATGATGCCATCGGTGATTTGGGTTTCGGTGTCCGGCTTAAGGAAAACGGGAACAAGCCTGAATTGATCACTGGATAAACAAACCGAAAAATAACTTTCCTTCTCATGAGAATTATATGGATCGCCTTTGCCATTTTGCTTTGTTTTCTTGTTCAATCCTGTACTAATGCTCTTTCGGATGACGTGGTGGCAAAAAGCGATGAGATAGAACGCTACCTTCATGTCTCCTCCCCAGCCTGGGAGGATCAGGTCTTATACTTTATTGTAACAGACCGGTTTATGGATGGTGATACCACCAATAATAACCAGGGTGCCGGAGAGTATCGAAGGGGAGACAATGGATTCTGGAACGGAGGAGACTTGACTGGGATTACCCGGCGTCTGGACTATATCAAAGCATTGGGAGCTACAGGGATATGGATTACCCCTCCAGTGGCCAATCAGTGGATAAGTCCCCAATCACACGGGACAGGCAATCACGGTTACTGGGCCAGAAATTTTGTACAGGTGGATAAACACTATGGTTCCCTGGACGATTATAAAGAGTTATCAGCCAGCTTGCATAAGAACGGCATGTATCTTATCCAGGATGTTGTGGTAAATCATATGGGAGATTATTACACCTATACAGGACCATATGATCCAGAGGATGTTACCCGGAATTTCAAACTGCATGATGTACCTCAGCCCACCCAATATCCATTTGACCAGAATAATGCACTGGACCCTGAACAGAGAGAGATGGCCATTTATCATTTTACCCCCGAGTTCCAGGATCATTCTGATACTTTTGTGAAAGTCAATTACCAGTTTGGTGATCTGGATGATCTGAATACGGCAAATCCTGTGGTTCGAAAGGCTCTGAGATCATCTTACAACCATTGGATACGTGAGGTGGGAGTGGACGGATTTCGATTTGACACACCATTGATGGTGGAACATGAGTTCTGGCACAACTTCCTTCATTCAGAGGATCCGGAAGAACCAGGGATTCAGCGATATGCCAGAAAACTGGATAAGCAACAGTTCCTAAGCTTTGGAGAAACGTGGATTCCAACACCCCCATTTGATGATCATGGTCCAAAGGAGGCAGCACGCTACCTTGGCTCTCCTGAAAAGCCTGAAATGAATTCCGTTCTGAACTTTTCACTTTTCAATGCCATTGAAAGGGTTTTTCAGCAAATGCAGCCCACCAGTATCATGTCTTACAGGCTGGAGAGTATCAACCGGTATTTTCCTCATCCGGAGTTGCTTCTCAATTTTATTGACAACCATGACGGAGCGCGATACCTGACCAGGGGGAGCCACTCCTCCTTCAGGCAGGCACTTCTCTTCATAATGACCATTCCAGGTATCCCGGTGATCTATTACGGGACAGAACAGGAGCTTTTAGGGACCAGACAAACCATGTTTAAGGGTGGGGCGGGATCACCGGACAAAGACCATTTTAATGTGGATTCAGAATCATTCAGGTTTCTGCAGGAATTAATCTCTTTGAGGAAGGAAAACGAAATGTTCAGGAGAGGCGATATGAAAGTTCTGATGGATGAAACTGGGGGGCCAGGTGTTTTTGTTTACAGGCTAAGTTATATGGATCGTTCAGCCATCATTGTACTGAATACTTCTGATTCTGAAAAATATGTAGATAACATACACACCGGTGCTGAACCGGGAATTGTGTTGAGCACTCTGTACTCACTGAAGGATGGTCCTGATCAATGGATTGTTGATTACCAGGGAAATCTGAGCTTCCAGATCCCACCTGGTCAGGGCATCGTCATGGCACCTGGAACAGAGCGTATAGAAACAGAATCATCCCCAGGCTCAATCAGCATTGATCCATGGAAGGTAGAGGAGCTTTCCGACGAAGTGATTACTGTCGGTGGGGATTCAAAGGGCGTGGATAAGATCGGTCTGATGATCAATGGCGATATCAGGCACATGGTAGAGGTGGAAGTGAATCCTGAAGGAAGATGGAGTACTGAGTTGACCACGCGACATCTGGTGAATGGAAAACACAGGTTGACAGCCATCTCCATGGATCATGGGTTGGAAGAAGCATCCTTTTCGGATTATGTTGAATTTAAACTCAATATTCCAGCCATACTTTGTGCTGAATACCAGGATGAAACCGGGGATGATCAAGGTCCTTCCGGACTATATCATTATCCTTCAGACATTAGTTATGACAAACAGATGGATATTGAAGCGTTGAGAATTTTCAGGTCAGGAAATAATTTGCAGGTTGAAATCACCATGGCTCAGCTTACCCGGATCTGGATTCCCCCCAATGGGTTCGATCATGTTTTGCTTAATTTGTTTATTGATTTGCCAGGTCTCGAAGGTGTCAGGGAATTACCTTTATTGAATGCTGAAATGCCAGGTGGAAAATCCTGGGATTACCTGGTGAGTGTGGCAGGATTTGGTAATGCTGTTTTCTCATCAGAGGGGGCCTCTCCATCCCAGACAGGAAGGATCAGCGGACCTGCGGCCATGGTTTCTACAGATGCACAGGACAGAACGATCACTCTTACTATTGCATCAGAAGCGCTGGGATATCCGGTGGACCTGGATGGAACCATATTTTACCTGACAAGCTGGGATGGTGGCCCGGGAAGCCCGAAAGAGCTTAAGCCTCAGTCCCAGTTGTGGAGTTTTTCAGGCGGGTCCGTGGATGATCCAAAAATTATGGATGATACGGAGCTTATTATCTTGAATTCCCCCTGATCCAGTTGAAGATACCATCCTATTGCTAAGCTTAATGCAGGATCAGAACTTATCGTAGAGGAGGACCCCTGAAGAGGTTTCCAGGTTCTGGAAACTCACATCCCTGTGGAAGAAATTCAATGGCAGGGTGATGAAGTAGCGGACTGCCTTCCCATTCAGGGAGGCAGGCTTCCACAATCCCGGTATGTCAGAAATGATGCCGGTAAGAATCTGTTTCAGCTGGCTTGAATTTCCCTCCAGTGCAATGGGTGAATCAAGTGCCCCAGTCTCCAAAATCACCCATCCAATGACCACCCTGTCATCAACCTGGGAAAGGTCGAACCCGTATTGCTCAGCTTTTGCATGAGGTAACTGTTGAAAAACTGAACCCCGTATTCAAATTCGGGCAGTTGGTCCACAGAGTAAAAGAGGTTATCCACGTAAGGGGTTCCGTCTGCAAGCCAGTTTTCATTGCTTATCAATTGGTTGTCCTCAAATTGAGAGATGGATTTTACCTGTCCACCCGGGTAATATTCAATAAGTTCTCCATCCAGGTGCAGGGGGAGGAATGTGGATGAAGTACCTTCACGGATCACATTTTCAGTATTGGATTCCCTGAAACTATATGAGCCTGTTTCTGTCCTGTGAATCTCCCTTGTGATTTTACGAGGAAAGAGCCGGTCAGGGCCAGTTTCATGGATCACCAGATTGCGTTCCCCCCTGATCCTTATCTTCTGTCTACCTGCTTTGCTCCATCCATCCTGCTTGAATTGTCTGCTCAGTACCACATATCTATCATCCGATTTCTTTCTCACCTCTTTGAGGGTCAGGGCATCCTCTTCGTTATCAACTGGTTTTGAATTTACCCCGTAGTAGTAAACTTCCTGTCCGTTGATAGAAATCAGGGTCAATAACAAAAGCAGTCCAAGGGTTGCCAGACGCATCACAGATAATGAATATGCATGCAAAATAAAATATTCCAGGTTGTACTCAAAGATTAAGGAACGATTATTTATCTTGCGTTTCCATGAACGCAAGAGAAAACTTTTTAAAGACCATAAACCACGAGCAACCTGAAAGGGTCGTGGTTGATTTTGGTGCCACAGCTGTGACCGGCATCCATGCCCTTATGGTTGAAAAACTGAGAGAGCATTACGGACTTGAAAAAAAGCCGGTAAAAGTGCACGAGCCTTACCAGATGCTGGCCGAGGTGGAGGATGACCTCCAGGAAGCCATGGGAGTGGATGTGATTGGAATATCCCCTTCCACAAACATGTTCGGGCACCGGCAGGAGCGTTGGAAAGAGTATCGCACACCCTGGGGACAGGTGGTCATGGTACCAGGTGATTTTAATACCACGGTGGATGAGAATGGAGATACCCTTATGTATCCGCAGGGAGACCTGTCTGTTCCGCCTTCTGCCAAGATGCCCAAAGCGGCCTATTTTTTCGATGCGGTGAACCGGCAAAAGCCCATTGATGATGCGAACCTGGATCCTGCTGACAACCTGGAAGAGTTTACCCTGATGAGTGAAGAGGACCTGGCCTACTGGCGGGAGTCTGTTCAGTGCAGTGAAGGATAAGGGAAAAGGGATTATTGCCAATTTTGGCGGTACAGCCATCGGTGATATCGCACTGGTCCCGGCCATCAACCTGAAGGCTCCCAAAGGGATCCGGGATGTGGCCGACTGGTACATGTCCACCCTGATGCGATCCGATTACCTCCACCAGGTATTTGAGAAACAGACAGATATTGCCGTAAAGAACCTGGCCATGGCCAAAGAGGCCACTGGCGATCATGTCGATGCCGTCTTTATTTGCGGGACTGATTTTGGTACCCAGGACTCCTCTTTCTGTTCACTGGAGACCTTCGATGAATTGTATGCACCCTATTACAGGAAAATAAACAACTGGATCCATAAGAATACACGCTGGAAGACTTTCAAACACAGCTGTGGGGCTGTGGAGCCTTTCATGGAGCATTTTATTGATTCAGGTTTCGATATTATCAACCCTGTGCAGGTGAACGCAGCCGGAATGGACCCTGTGAAACTAAAGGAGAAATATGGTGACAGACTGGTCTTCTGGGGTGGGGGAGCAGATACGCAGAAAGTACTGCCTTTCGGTACTCCTGAGGAGGTGAAAGCACATGTAATCAAGGAGTGTGAGATTTTTGCCCCTGGGGGTGGTTTTGTCTTCAATACGGTGCATAACCTCCAGGCCAATGTTCCCCTCCGGAATGTACTGGCCATGTTGGAGGCTATCAGGGAGTTCGGCTGATATAGCTCACCCTGAATTAACATTAATTTAGAATAGATTTTTACCAATTTTTAGGTACATTTGTATCTTAAAAATTCAAGGGATTTCATCCATAAATAACTCATTATTAATAACTAAAAGCAATTTTCAATGTCAGATGTAAAACGCGTTTATACTTTCGGTGACAGAAAAGCTGAAGGTAAAGCCGACATGAAAAACTTACTGGGCGGAAAAGGTGCCAACCTTGCCGAAATGAACCTGATTGGCGTACCGGTACCTCCAGGATTTACCATTACCACTGAGGTTTGTACTGAATACAATTCATTGGGTCAGGACAAAGTGGTTGAACTGATCAAAACTGAAGTAGAAGCTGCTGTTAAAAACATAGAAGATATCATGGGAACCAAGTTCGGGAGCAATGAGAATCCCTGCCTGGTTTCTGTACGTTCCGGTGCAAGGGTATCCATGCCTGGTATGATGGACACTGTACTGAACCTGGGTATGAATGAGGATGCTGTTCAGGGACTGATTGCCAAGACTGGTAATGAGAAATTCGCATGGGACAGCTACCGTCGTTTTGTTCAGATGTATGGCGACGTTGTTCTGGGAATGAAGCCCGAATCCAAAGAGGACATTGATCCTTTTGAAGGGATCATGGAAGAGCTGAAGGAAGCACGTGGTGTGGAAAATGACAATGAGCTTACCGTAGAGGACCTGAAAGAGATGGTTGAGAAATTCAAGGCTGCTGTGAAGAAGCAGACAGGACACGATTTCCCGACCAATCCATGGGATCAGCTCTGGGGAGCGGTGATGGCTGTATTTGATAGCTGGGAAACTCCAAGGGCTCAGTACTACCGCACCATGAACCAGATTCCTGGTGACTGGGGAACTGCTGTAAATGTTCAGGCCATGGTATATGGCAACATGGGAGAAACTTCCGGTACAGGTGTTGCTTTTACACGTGATGCAGGAACAGGTGAAGATATCTTCAATGGAGAATACCTGATCGATGCACAGGGAGAAGATGTGGTTGCAGGTGTTCGTACACCCCGCCAGATTACCAAAGAGGGTTCACTGAGGTGGGCCAAGCTTGCCGGTGTATCTGAAGAGGAGCGTGCTGCAGATTATCCTTCACTGGAAGAGGTGATGCCTCGAGGTATATGCTGAACTGCACGAGACCGAGCAGAAACTGGAAGATTATTTTTCAGATATGCAGGACCTGGAATTCACCATCCAGGAAGGCAAACTCTGGTTGCTCCAGACCCGGAACGGAAAGCGTACCGGTGCTGCCATGGTAAAAATTGCCATGGACATGCTTCGCGAAGGCAAACTGGATGAGAAAACTGCACTGCTTCGCCAGGAGCCTGCCAAACTGGATGAGTTGCTTCACCCCGTATTTGAAAAAGGTGCCCTTGCTAATGCAACAGTACTGGCACAGGGACTTCCCGCTTCTCCTGGTGCTGCAACCGGACAGATTGTATTCTTTGCCGACGAAGCGGACAAATATCCCGTATCCATCCTTGTAAGGATTGAAACCTCTCCCGAGGACCTGGAAGGAATGAATATTGCCAAGGGTATCCTTACTGCTCGTGGAGGTATGACCTCTCACGCTGCTGTTGTTGCCCGCGGAATGGGTAAATGCTGTGTATCAGGAGCCGGTGGTGTAAAGATCGACTATAAAGCCCGCACCATGACTGGTGCTGGTAAGGTATTCAAAGAAGGAGACTGGATCTCCCTGAATGGTTCTACCGGTAATGTACTGGAAGGAAAAGTTGCAACCATCGATCCTGAACTGAGTGGTGATTTCGGTGCCATCCTTGAATTGGCTGAGAAACACACAAAAATGGATGTTCGTACCAATGCCGATTCTCCGCACGATGCACAGGTTGCACGTGACTTTGGTGCCAAAGGTATTGGTCTGACCCGTACAGAGCATATGTTCTTCGAAGGAGAGCGTATCAAGGCCATGAGGGAGATGATTCTTGCCACCACTGAAGCGGAGCGTCGCAAAGCACTGGATAAATTGCTGCCTTATCAGCGCGAGGATTTCGAAGGTATCCTTGAAGCCATGGCAGGATTTGGTGTGACCATCCGTCTGCTTGATCCGCCACTGCACGAGTTTGTTCCCCATGATGAGGACAACCAGAAGGTAATGGCCGATGAGATGGGAATCACTGTTGCTGATATCCAGGCACTGGTTGAGGACCTTCACGAATTCAACCCCATGCTGGGACACCGTGGTTGCCGCCTGGGTAATACCTATCCTGAGATCACCGAGATGCAGGCCAGGGCCATTATCGAAGCTGCTGTAAACCTGACCAAGAAGGGTGTGGATGCACGTCCCGAGATCATGGTTCCGTTGATCGGTACATGGAAAGAGTTCAAGATGCAGGAAGAGATTATCAGGGCCACAGCCGAGAAGGTATTTGAAGAGAAGGGTGCCAAATGTGCTTACCAGGTGGGTACCATGATTGAGATCCCCAGGGCTGCCATGACAGCTGACCTGGTTGCTGAGCATGCCGAGTTCTTCTCATTCGGAACCAACGACCTGACCCAGATGGCATTTGGTTATTCAAGGGATGATGCAGGTAAATTCCTGCCCATCTACATTGAAAAAGGACTGTTGAAGAACGATCCTTTCCAGACACTGGACCAGGAAGGTGTTGGCCAGCTGGTTGAAATGGGTATTTCCAAAGGCCGTTCCACCAATCCCAATCTGAAGGTTGGTATCTGTGGAGAGCACGGTGGAGATCCCGAATCAGTGGAGTTCTGTCACCGCGCTGGAATGAACTACGTAAGTTGTTCACCATTCCGCGTACCCATTGCCAGACTGGCTGCTGCACAGGCCAACCTGAGGTAGTTTGAAAGCAATTATATTAACATACCAATAAAGCGGTAAAACTTGATTTTACCGCTTTTTTTTTGGATATTTGCCACGCAATTTTTTTAGAATATTCCTTGTATTACTTTGAGATTGAAATATAATTAACCGACTAGCTTTAAATTAGAAACATTATGACTGAAATTTTAAAAAAATTGAAACTTGAACAGTACAACATCGACCAGGTGTAAGTGAAGTAGTTTATAATCCCATCATATGAACAGCTCTATAAAGAGGAGATGGATCCTTCCCTTGAAGGATTTGAGGTGGGAGTGGAGAGTGAATTTGGTGCTGTGAAAGTGGATACAGGGATATTTACCGGCCGTTCGCCCAAGGACAAGTATATAGTAATGGATGATACCACCAGAGATACGGTCTGGTGGAAATCAGAAAAGGCCAAAACTTCAGACAATAAACCCATCAACAAAGAGGTTTGGGAACATGGATATGATCTGGCTTCATGCCAGCTTTCAGGAAAGAGGCTTTTTGTGATGGATTGCTTTTGCGGTGCCAATGAAGATACCAGGCTGAAGGTAGCGTTTCATCATGGAGGTGGCCTGGCAGGCCCATTTTGTGAAGAATATGTTCATCCGTCCCAACTGATGAGGAACTGGCTGGATTTCGAACCGGATTTTGTGGTGCTGAATGCAGCAAAAACAGTGAATCCCAAATGGGAAGAGCAGGGACTTGAATTCAGAAGTGTTTGTATTCTTCAACCTGACCGAAAGGATGGGCTGTGATTGGTGGTTCCTGGTATGGAGGAGAGATGAAGAAGGGGATTTTCTCTATTATGAATTACTATCTTCCCCTGAATGGTATGGCGGCCATGCATTGTTCAGCCAATGTGGGGACGATGGGGATACTGCCATTTTCTTTGGTCTGTCCGGAACAGGAAAAACAACCCTCTCCACAGATCCCAAACGTGCACTGATCGGGGATGATGAACATGGCTGGGACGATGATGGAATATTCAATTTTGAGGGAGGCTGCT
Organism: uncultured Bacteroidota bacterium; assembly: GCA_963735755.1. Lineage (GTDB taxonomy): Bacteria > Bacteroidota > Bacteroidia > Bacteroidales. The sequence goes on from CAVTME010000003.1 coordinate 162,125, forward strand.
ATGCCAAGACCATTAACCTGAGCAAGGAGAGCGAGCCTGATATTTTCCATGCCATTAAAAGGGATGCCCTGCTGGAGAATGTGATTGTTGCAGCTGATGGCAAAGTTGACTTTGATGATGGTTCCAAGACCCAGAATACCAGGGTTTCTTATCCCATCTATCACATTGATAACATTGTGAAGCCTGTTTCAAAAGCCGGTCATGCTTCCAAAGTGATATTCCTGACGGCGGATGCCTTCGGTGTGATGCCTCCGGTTTCCAAGCTGACCCATGACCAGACCCAGTATCATTTCCTTTCCGGATTTACAGCAAAACTGGCTGGTACAGAAAGGGGAGTTACCGAGCCGGTTCCTGCTTTTTCAGCCTGTTTTGGCGCTGCATTCCTGACCCTGCATCCTACCCAGTATGGGAAGGAACTGGTAAAACGAATGGATGCTGCCGGTTCTTCGGCTTACCTGGTGAATACGGGATGGAACGGAACCGGGAAAAGGATTTCCATCAAGGATACCCGCAGGATCATTGATGCCATCCTGGATGGTTCCATTGATCAGTGCACCCACCAAGCAGATTCCTTATTTCAATCTTGAGAGTTCCCACTGAACTTCATGATGTGGATTCCGGGATTCTTGATCCCAGGGATACCTATGCGGATGCAGCGGAGTGGGAGAACAAAGCCAGGGACCTGGCACAGCGCTTTATTACCAACTTCGAACAGTTTACGGACAACGAAGAGGGGAAGGCACTGGTTGCATCCGGGCCACAACTATAAATGTAATGAACATATTTCAGGTCGTAAGGTGGTTTATTGCTTCGCTACGCTCGCAAGAAATCCCAGCTTACTCCCTTGAAACATGTTCAAATGTATAAATTAATGCATCCTGGCCTGGTAAGAGGGTCGGGATGTTTATTTATATTGTGTCCATGATCATGATTGCTGTATGCAGTCTCCCTTGCCTATTTACTCGGTTCCATTCCCACTTCAGTATGGTTGGGCAGGTGGTTGAAAGGGATCGATCTCAGGGATCATGGCAGTGGAAATGCCGGGGCCACCAATGCATTCCGGGTACTGGGGATACCCATTGGGATTGTAGTACTGTTACTGGATATGCTGAAAGGATACCTGGCCGTTAGCCTTTCACACCTTCAACAGGTGATCGAACCCGGAAGTGAAGCATGGATGATTCTCAGGATCGGGCTGGGAATGCTGGCCGTTGCTGGGACATATTTTTCCTGTATTTGCAGGGTTTAAGGGAGGGAAAGGTGTGGCTGCCATGGCCGGAATCGGGCTGGCACTTCATCCTTTGGCTGCCTTGAGTGCACTGGGGGTTTACGGATTGGTTTTTCTAATCTCGAGGGTATCTTCCCTGGGATCATTGGCGGCAGTTTTCTCATACCCGGTGTGGATGATGCTGGTTTTCAAGACAGAATTCCATTCCCTCTGGGTATTTTCAATCCTGGTCCCGATTCTGGTCATTGTTACACACCGATCCAATATCAGGAGATTGATTCAGGGGAAGGAGGCCTAAGAGAATTCTTCTTCCAGCTTCTCTTTAAGTACTTTGGATGTAATATTTTTTGAAGAATTCCATTTTCTGCCAGGGAGATCTGACCTGTCTCTTCGGAGACAATGATGACCAGGGAATCGGTAACTTCTGAAATACCCAGGCCCGCCCTGTGCCGCAATCCATATTCCGGGGGGAGGTCGAGTTTTTCAGTGACAGGAAGGATCACCCTGGCAGCTTTTACCTTATCATTTTCTACAATTACAGCCCCGTCATGAAGTGGACTGGTTTTGTTGAAGATGCTGGTAAAAAGCCGGCTGGAGGTTTCTGCATTGAGTACATCACCTGTTTCGGCATACATGTCCAGGTTGGACTTTCGCCTGATCACAATGAGTGCACCGGTTTTCTCCTGTGAGAATTGCATGACTGCTTTCAGGATCGAACGGATTTTTACCGGGGATTTGGAATCGAAGCGGAGGTTCAGAATCTTCTCAAAGCTGATCTTATTCCCATCCACATACCTGGATCCAATGTAGATCAGGAACCTCCTGATCTCCTGTTGAAATACGATAATAAGCGCAATAACTCCCACACCCAGGACTGAACCCAGGATGGTACTGAGCAACTCCATTTTCAGAGCACTTACTGCCCACCAGAAAATATAGATGACAGCGATTCCCAGGAAGATATTGAAGGCCACAGTGCCCCTGATCAGCATGTAGAGCTGGTAGAACAGAATGGCCACCAGGATGATGTCAATGACATCGAGCAGCCGGATATGGATAAATGCGCTGAGCATGTGGCAGATCTGATGCCAAATTTAGTAAAAGAAGTTAAACAGATGGGACTGGCCTGTTCACAATCTGCTGAAAGATCTTCACTGTTTCACGTGGCTTCCTTCACATCATGGACCCTGAGGATGCTGGCTCCGTTCAGCAGTGCGGCCATATGGGCAGCAGTGGTTCCATTCAGCGCATGCTCAGGATTAGATTCCAAAGCCTTATAAATCATAGATTTACGGGATATTCCAACCATCACGGGAAGTTCAAGCATGCAGAATGCATCCAGTTCGCGAAGGAGCTGGTAGTTCTGATCCATGGTTTTCCCAAAGCCAAATCCCGGATCGATCACGATATCATTGATCCCCAGCTTCCGCAGTCTGTATACCCTTTCACCAAAGAACTGCAAAAGCTCATCCGTCACATTTTTATATTCAGGAGCATCCTGCATATGTTCAGGTGTTCCCTGCATATGCATCATGACATAGGGGATATTCAGGTCGGCCATGGTATGAAAACATCTGCGGATCCAGTTGACCGGCTGAGATATCATTGATCATATTGATACCGAACCTTTCATGCATGGTTTTAGCCACACCTGAACGCCAGGTATCCACGGAGATATGGCACTCGAGGGAATGCTATTCCTGATGGCCTCCACTACAGGCGAAAGCCGGTTCACTTCCTCCTCTTCCGGGATCTTTTCAGCGCCTGGCCTTGATTGGAGACAGCTCCCACATCCAGGATGGCGGCTCCCCCATCCAGCATTTCTCCTGCAACCTCCACTGCATCTGATGGTTCGGGAAGCCGGCTTCCCTGGTAGAATGAGTCAGGCGTGGCATTGATGATGCCCATAACCAACGGGTGATGACAGGTCCACGATCCGGCCCCCCAGGTTGAGAGAAAAGTTCCTTGAAAAGAGGGCAGATGATGTGGAGAAGTTATTCATTTATGCACGTTTGTTGAGTTGATATTTTGTAAGTTTGGAAACTGGTTTAGTCAAAAATACATTAAATAATCCGAAATCGATTCATGGGCTTTGTTGTGATCGAAGGACTGGATGGATCAGGCAAATCCACCCAGTTGAGACTATTAAGGGAACGTCTTGAAAACGAGGGGGTACGGTATAAATATCTGCATTTCCCCAGGCTTGAAGAGGGAGTTTATGGCAAGCTGGTGGCCACGTTTTCTGCGGGGTGAAATGGGAGCCAATGACCAGGTTGATCCATACCTGGTGGCATTGATTTTTGCCGGAGACAGGGCTGATGCTGCCAGGATGATCAGCAACTGGATGGAGGAGGGCTACCTGGTGATCGTGGACCGGTATGTTTATTCGAACATTGCCTTCCAGTGTGCCAAACTGAAAGGAGCGTGAAGAGCGGAAGCAATTGCGGGATTGGATCCTGGAGTTAGAGTACAGGTACAACAGGTTACCCAGACCTGATAGTGAATCTTTTCCTGCATGTGCCATTTGAATTTACCAGGCAGCAATTGAACAATTCAAGGGATGGAGAGGACAGGGCATATTTGAAAGGAGAAAGGGATATTCATGAAGAGAACCTGGATTTCCAGGAGCAGGTCAGACAGGAGTATCTTTCCCTGCAGCAGTTTGTTGATGACCTTACCCTTATCGATTGCACGAACGGGCAGGGAGGGATGCAGAGCTCCCGGTGAGATTTCTGAAATCATTGTACAACAATTGAAGTTATAACATGAAGTATATTAAAATTGTGAGCAGGATTATTCTGGGGATGGTTTTCATCTTCAGCGGATTTGTCAAAGCAGTGGATCCCCTTGGATCGGCCTATAAGTTTTCCGATTATTTCACTGCTTTTGGGATGGGATTTCTGGAGTTTTCGACACTTCCGCTGGGGATCTTGCTTTCTGCTTTTGAACTGGTTCTGGGTATCATCCTGATCCTGGGTTACAGGAGAAAAATCATCTATGTGGTTCTTTTTTAGTTTCATGTTGTTTTTTACTGTCCTTACCCTGATCCTGGCCCTGTTTAATCCGGTATCAGACTGCGGTTGCTTTGGCGATGCATTGATACTAACCAACTGGCAGACATTTCTGAAGAATGTGGTGCTTATGGTCTTTGTCCTTGTCCTCTACCTGCAAAGAAAAGGGGAGGAGGAGTCTGGCAAACCCATCATGGAATGGGCCATGATAGTGATGATCTATGTGGGTGCTTCCCTGTTTTCAGTCTGGAATTACAAACACCTGCCCCTGATTGATTTCAGGCCTTATGATGTGGGTACTGTGATCGCCAGTGAAATGGAGATCCCCGAAGGTGCTCCGGTCGATGAATATGAAACAAAGCTTATCTACAGGGACAGGGAGTCGGGGAAAAGTTCTGAATTTACCATCGGGGATTATCCCAGGGATACAAGCCGTTGGGTTTTCGAAAGCAGCGAATCCAAGCTGGTGAAAGAGGGTTTTGAACCCCCTATCCATGATTTTGCACTGATGGATCAGTATGGTGAAAACCAGGTGGATCAGATTCTGTCGGATCCTGGTTACACACTGTTAATGATTAGCTATGACCTGGAAAACGCCGATGAGGAAGCACTGTTGCAGGCCAGGGACTGGCAGGGTGTGGAAATTCTGGCAGAGGATTTCTCCTTTTTCGCTGTATCTGCTTCTACAAGCGAATCAGTGAACGCCATTGCCGCTAACCTGGATCTGGGTTACGACTTCTATTCGGCTGATGAGATCATGTTGAAAACCATTGTACGTTCCAATCCTGGATTCATGCTTATATCCAATGGATGCATCATTGGAAAATGGGGTTTCCGGGATTTCCCTTCGGTGGGTGAATTAAATCCGGATGCCATGGAACTGATAGGGAATGCTGCTGCTCCCATGGATGAAGAACAACAAGCGTTGATGGAGGCCGGTATTTTCGAAGATTTCTCTTTCGATGTGCTGGATTTTGACACTTTTTTACCGGGTCTCATTTATAAGGCAAAGGCTTCAGGCATTGAGAGAGGGGTGTCCCTGGCTTTCATTTTAGGTGTTATCCTCCTTATTCTGATGTCAAATTTGATCATTCCAATCAAACCATAATTATTATTAAATTTAATACAACAAACAAGAAGAATCATCATGAGAAAGAAAATTGTAGCAGGGAACTGGAAAATGAATACCCTGCTGAAAGACGGCATGGAGCTTGCCGGAGCTGTAGAGAAGCTTGAGCAGGAGAAAGAGAGTGATGCCATTGTGATCATAGCACCTCCCTATACCCACCTGAGCAAGGTGAAAGAACTGATAAGCAGTGTAAGATTGAGTGCCCAGGATTGTGCATCTGAAGCTTCCGGAGCTTATACCGGAGAGATTTCTCCTGCCATGCTGGTATCTGCGGGCGTGGAGTATGTGATCCTGGGCATTCCGAAAGGAGATCATATTACAATGAGGATAATGAGTTGCTGAATAAGAAGGTGAAGCTTGCGCTTTCCGAAGGGCTCAAGCCCATCTATTGCTGTGGCGAAGTCCTTGAGGAGAGGGAATCCGGAAAGCTGTATGATGTGATCAGGGAGCAGCTTGTCATTGGCTTGAAAGATTTATCTTCGGAGGAGATCAGCAAGGTGGTTATTGCCTATGAACCGGTTTGGGCCATTGGTACCGGTGTGGTTGCCACACCTGAACAGGCCCAGGAAATGCATAAGTTTATCCGGGGAATTGTAGGAGAACTTTTTAATGCCCAGGTTGCAGAAGATATGACCATTCTCTACGGAGGAAGCTGTAAACCTTCCAATGCAAAGGAGCTTTTTGCAAATCCGGATGTGGATGGCGGTCTGATTGGAGGGGCCGCTCTGAAGGCTGAAGACTTCCTGGCCATAGTCAATTCCTATTAATGCACTGAGAAGCCTGTATGGCATACCTTGAATTCGAAATCCCGATCAGGTCATGGAGCAGCAATGAAAGAGAGATCCTGCTGGCCAGCTTATCCCTGATCGGATTTGAAGGTTTCGTGGAGGATGAGGAACTTATCCAGGCCTATATCCGGGAAGAGGAGTTCTCCGCCGAATCATTTAATCAGGTGATTGATGACCTTTCCAGAACAGGGACTTCAGGTGCAGTACAGATTTCATAAAACTGTAGATCAGAACTGGAATGAGGAGTGGGAAAAGAAATTCACTCCGGTAATTATCAAAGAAAAGGTGCTCATCAGGGCACCTTTTCATGATTCTGACAACGACCTTCCCTTTACCCTGGTCATTGAGCCGAAAATGTCTTTCGGAACGGGTCACCATCATACCACCAGGTTAATGATCGAAGCATGATGGAATATGACTTGGAGGGTAAAAGCGTGCTGGATATGGGCTGTGGAACTGGTGTGCTTGGGATTTTTGCATGTACATGAGGGGCAAAGCGGGTCCTGGGTGTGGATAATGATCAGTGGGCCTATGAGAATGCTCTGGAGAATGTAGAACGAAACGGGGCCTCAGCCATGGAGGTCAGGTTGGGCGATGCGCAAGTCCTGGACGAGGATAAGTTTGATGTGGTGCTGGCCAACATCACCAGGAATACATTGGTCCGGGATATCCCTGAATATAAAGATCACCTGAAATCAGGCGGATTTCTGCTGATCAGTGGTATTCTGGCAGAGGATGTCCAATTTGTATTGAATGCTGCCTACCGGTCCGGACTGAGTCATATGAATACATTGGAGGAGTCGAACTGGCTGTCCCTCTCTTTTGTTAAACCACAGGTCTAACACTGTTCTGCCATGAAAAGAGTACTCATCATCTCAGGTGCCATCCTTCTGTCTCTCCAGCTCCATGCACAGACCATCAGGGAGTTCAAAGCCGATACAGCGACATTTATCACCGAGCTTGTTGCATTTACCGGACAGGCTTTGCAAACGGATGAAGAACCCGATTTTCAGAGATTCATTCACCTGTTTGATTCACTTCCTTATGAGAGGCAGATGGAGATCATCGAGGTCTCCAACCTGATGCTCATCCGCAAGTGCCGGCCACGACCCCATTTTATCCAGTACCAGCGGATCATGATGGAGTTTTTTACTGAGGATAAGACCATGCATGGGTATGAGGAGTGGCTGGAGGGATACAAACTCTTTCTTGAAAGTGATGGGGCTTTGCTAAGGACCATATACCAGTGGCTTCACTCTCACTGTCGTTACTGGAAGACAATATCTTTTATAATTCCAGGTACAACTCATGGAAAGTAGTCCACCCTTCTTTCATGTTTCATACCGATGAGAGACTGACGGTGCATTTTGAAGATGTTACCGTTGCCTGTTATTCCGGAAGGGATTTTATCCAGATCATGAATGCCACGGGGGTAATCGATCCGCTTACCCTGGAATGGATTGGCTCCCAGGGTACAGTAACATGGGAAAGGGTGGGGATGCCCGATACAGAGATGTATGCCAGGCTTGGTTCCTACAGTATCAATCTGAAAACACCAAGCTATACAGCCGATTCGGTAGTGCTTTATTATCCGGCTCTATTTCAGGAGGAGGTTCTGGGGAAGCTGGAGGATAAGGTTACGCTGATTAAAAATCTGCAGAGTGCGCAATATCCCCGATTTGCTTCTTATAAAAATTCTTACTCACTGAGGAGTTTTTACCGGGAATACACTACAAGGGAGGATTATCCATTGAAGGGGCAAACCTGGTTGGATCAGGCACCCTGCGTGAGCCTGCTGTATTGGAAATCTTCAGCAATGATACATTGCGGATCCGAGCAGAATCGCAACGGATTGGAATGAACGGAAGGTTTGTCCGGTCCCCCGAGACAGCTGTATCCATTTATTTTGGAGAAGACTCGATCTTTCATCCTGATCTTGTATTTGCCTATGATGTTGCACAAGGAGCAGTTCAGGCTGAATAAGTCAGAGGACTTTACTTCCCAGGGTCCTTACTCCAATTCATACCACAGAATCGATATGAATTTTGATGAGCTATACTGGAACAGGGGAGAGTCCATCATGAAATTTCAGGCCCTGCAGGGAACTTCCATCGGACGGGCTACATTTGAATCCAGTACATTTTTTAACTTCGATTTTTACATGGTCTTCAGGGGATGGATTATGTGCATCCGCTGGCCCAACTGGCATCCTATGCCACTGGCAGTAAACGGGAGAGATTTTAATTCAGGGGCCTATGCTGACTATACGGGATATCCGGAGTACCAGATCAAGCATCAGCTTATGGCCCTGTCCAAACTGGGATTTGTCTATTTTGATGATGAGAAAAGCATGGTAATCATCCGGCAGAAGCTGTTCGATTATATCCAGGCATCCATGAGGAAGCGGGATTATGATGTGATCCGTTTCAATTCCAGGACAGAAGGAGCGTCCAATGCTGAACTGGATCTCCAGACCAGGGACTTGACCATCAGGGGAATACCGGTTATATTTCTAAGTGATTCTCAAAATGTGAGGCTGGTCCCCAAAGAGAACAGCATCACCATGAAACGAAACAGGAGCTTCCAGTTCGATGGTGTGGTGGATGCCGGATTATTCCGGTTCAAGGGCAGCAACTTCTTCTTCCAGTATGACAGTTTCAAGATTAGCACTGCAGAACATTGATTCACTTCAATTGTCCATCCAAACCGGAGAGATCAATCAATATGGAGAACCAATCCTGACCCGGATCGATAATGCCATCGAGAATATGACTGGTGAGTTGTTGATCGATGCTCCCGACAACAAATCGGGATTGGAACGATATCCGCAGTATCCCACCTTTACAAGCAAGGAGAATTCATTTATCTATTTTGACAGCCCGGAAATACAAAATGGAGTGTATGACCGGAATGTATTCTATTTTGAGTTGGAACCCTTTACCATTGACAGCCTGGATAATTTCAGGCCTGAGGCCATAGCTCCCAATGGTACCTTTACATCGGCTGGAATTCTCCCCCCACTGGAGATGCAAATGACTCTGCGTGAGGATAATTCACTGGGATTCTATATGCAGACACCCGAGGAAGGAATCGACCTCTATGGGAATAGGGCAAGTTTTATAATGATATTGAGATGAGCAGCAGGGGATTGCATGGATATGGCTCTTTTGATTATCTGACATCCACCACCTGGTCGGATGATTTCCTGATGCATCCCGATTCCATGATGGCCCGTTCCAGGCGTTACCTGATCAGGGAGAAACTGGAAGCCACGGAGTATCCCTATGTAGAGAATACCGAAGCTGATATAAAATTGATTACCCGACGAACAGCTGATGCGCGCTTCACAAGTTGAGGAAACATTCAGGATATTCACCGACTCCATATTCCATGGTGGAAATCTGGCACTTACGGCCTACCGGACTCTCAGGGGATGGGGCCATGGCCCTTCAGGAGGCGCGACTTGAATCAGATCACTTCAGGTATGATGCCCGTTCCATCAATTCCGATTCGGCTGGGGTGAAACTTCGAGGCGATGGATTACAGGAATTCTCCTTTCTTACCGATGATGTGAACCTATTTATCGACCTTGATGCCAGGAAAGGTGAGTTTACAGCCAATGGAGACCAGACAAGGATAGAGTTGCCCTACAACCTGTATGAAACCAGGCTAGATAGATGACATGGTTCATGGATGAAGGCAAGGTTGGCTTGTCTCAGGGTAAGCTTTTGCCTGAAAACAGTGTGGATATCGGAATAGATTCTCTGAAAACCAACGGGCCCATCTATACCTCACTACATCCAAAGCAGGATGAACTCCATTTTGTTGCTCCGGAGGCCACCTATGATTACCGGACACGTCATCTGCATGCCACCGGGTTCCGTTTATTGAGGTGGCTGATGCCTATGTTTTCCCTGATTCGGGGGAAGTATCCATTGGATACCAGGCCACCATGGATGTGCTTGAAAATGCAAGGGTTCTGGCAAACCAGTACAACAGGCAGCATAATTTGTATAATGCATCCATTGCCATTAATGGGGCAAAGGACTATACGGGATCTGGATATTACGATTACAGGGATGCATTCGGGAACAGCCATGAAGTCTATTTTGACCGGATCTGGGTGGATACCACCACGGTGAGTCACTCATCAGGTCAGGTGGATGCTGAGAATCCGTTTATGCTAAGTCCCTATTTTGATTTCAGGGCGAGGTTCTGATGACGGCCTCCAGTCCCTTCCTCACCTTTGATGGAGGCACCAGGATGGTGCACGATTGTAACATCAGAAAAGGCTGGCTGAGGTTTACCTCAGAAATTGATCCGTCTCGTATTCGGATTCCCATGGGAGAGCAGATGGTGAATGTGGACTTGAATAAGATGTTTGCAGGTTCGATGATCACCCGGGATTCACGCATATCTATTCAGCATTCCTGAGTTCCCGTAAGGATTATTTTGATGCAAATATTACAAATGCCACGGGATTGCTCATCCATGATCCTGAAAGAGAGAGTTATATTATTGCCGAAGCGGATAAACTGGCAGATTCCACCCTTCCCGGTCAATACCTGAGGTTGGAAACTGCCAATTGTCAGCTTTATGGTGAAGGGCCCATCGATCTGACCGTTGACTATGGTCAGGTGAAAATTCAATCGGCCGGGAATGCTACTCACAGGGTAAGTGAGGATCAATTCTCAGCGAATATAGTCCTGGGACTGGATTTTTTCTTTTCTCCGGAAGCACTTCGGATCATGGGTAGTGAGATTGACAGTCTGCCAGACCTGGAACCGGTAGATCTGACCCGTCATCACTATCAGCTGGCCATGCGTGACCTGCTGGGTGAGACCCTGGCACGCAGCCTGGAGAGACAGCTGGCACTGACCGGCGCCTATGATGAGATTCCCCCAGCCTGGAAGAATACCATCTTTTTCAATGAACTTCCTCTGAAATGGAACCAGGAGACCCGTTCTTTCAGATACAATGGCAAGGTGGGGATCGGAAATATCGGAGATATCCAGGTGAACAAAAAGGTGGATGCCTATATAGAATTGGTGGAGAAAGGATCGGGTGATATTTTTGATATCTACCTGAAGGTGGACCGGAATACCTGGTATTACATTGCCTATTCACCTGGGGGTATTGCAGGTGCTTTCATCCAACAGGGCATTCAATGAGATTGTCTTCAACCTGAAGGCAGCTGACCGGAGGGTGAAGGCAAAATTGGGGCAGGCTCAGTATGTTTATAGTCTGGCAGCTCAGCGCAGGATGGAGCTGTTCATAGACCGTTTCCTTGAATTCGAGGACTCACGATCTCAATAAGCAGGGGAGCCCGAGGAACGCGGTCCCAGTTCAATGACATCTGCATGATCCACCCTCCCTTCACAATCCGAAACGGATCAGTGTTCTGACCTTGTGCAATACCGTTACGCCCTGCAGAACCAGGATTCATATGAAGGAATCCATCTTTCTTGTCAGGCATAACCTTCAGGATATGCGAGTGCCCGGAAATAAACAATCCCGGAGGATTGTCATAGATGGCTGGTTTAACCCTGGGATCATAATTTCCCGGATAGCCTCCGATGTGTGTCATCCAGATATCCAGTCCATCTCTGGTATGCCGCTGGTGTCCCGGATACCTTGACCGGATGGGGGTTCCGTCAATGTTTCCATAGACAGCAATGACCGGGGCAATCATGATTCAGTTTAATAATCACCTCATAATCGCCAATATCCCCGGCGTGCCAGATCTCATCACACTGACCGAAGTGTTCCGCAATCCGCGGATCATAATACCCATGGGTATCAGAGAGCAGTCCAATTCTGAACATTTCATGGATATTTAGCCGGTTAATTTACTATTTTTAAGTTCAAATCGATGCCATGAATCTATTTTACACTCCGCAAATCGAGGGAAACATTCACAATCTGGATGAGCAGGAATCGAAACATGCTGTCAGGGTGCTCAGGCTTGTGAAAGGGAGATGGGGTCATTCTGGTGGATGGAATGGGCGGATGGTACAATGCTGTGACCATAGAGGACCATCCCAAGCGATGTGTGCTGGAAATTACTCTCACACACTCCTGAATTACAATCGCCTCCCATATCATCTGCACATGGCCATTTCTCCCACAAAGAACATGGATCGGTTCGAATGGTTCCTGGAAAAGGCCACAGAGATTGGTATATCAGAAATTACACCTCTGATGTGCCACCGGACCGAGCGAAAGCAGGTGAAGCAGGAACGACTGGAACGCATCCTGGTTTCAGCCATGAAACAGTCCCTGAAAGCATACAAACCCCTTCTTTCAGCGCCGGTTCAAATGACTGATTTCCTTAAAAGGGATAGAGGCGGAACCAGGGGGATTGCCCACTGTCTTCCCACAGGCCGAATCTCCCTGTCAGATATGGAGATGTCAGGACAATATACAATGCTGGTGGGGCCGGAGGGGGATTTCACAGAGGAAGAGATAGAACATGGCCATCAGGCCGGATACAGACCTGTTCACCTGGGAGATTCCCGCCTGCGTACAGAAACAGCAGGTGTACACTTTGTTCTGCCTTCCAACTTCTGAAGACAAAACAGAAAAAGGGACAAGATAAAAGTAACGGTCATGGAATACTGTAGTAAATCACTTTTTCCTTTCTACTTTTACCTTTCACTAAAAAAGGGTGCTGAATTCAATCAGCACCGCTTTTTTAGATGTTACGCAGCGTTCGCTGCACCAGTTCGTCTCCCGGATCAAACAACAAAGGTTCCAGTAATTTGTTTAAAAATTGGGTTTCTATGTCTTGATCGGGAAGTTCCCGGATGTTTTTGGATAATGCTTTCTTTTCAAATCCATCCACCCGGTGAAAAAGGGTAGAAACTTTTACCATAGGCAATTTAAATTAGGTTTTCTCAACTTAAAACGGCCACATTGGATGGAATATTGTGAAAAAATGTGAAAGATTCCTAATAAACTGTAAGGGAAAGATCCTTTTCTTTGATCAGTTTTCGGAGATTGATCAGTGCATAGCGCATCCTGCCCAGTGCTGTATTGATGCTTACATCGGTCTGATCGGCAATCTCTTTAAAGCTCAATTCCCCATAATGCCTGAGAAGAACCACTTCCCGCTGATCGGCCGGAAGTTCATTGATCAGTGATCGCAATTCAGATTTGATCTGGCTGTGTACAATCACTTCTTCGATGTTATTATCAGAAAACTTCTTGCTGTTGAACAGATCCACTTCCGAATCATCATTGGAAACGGAATTCATCTGTTTCTCTTTCCGGAAATGATCAATGATCAGGTTATGGGCAATCCGGATCACCCACGACAGGAATCTGCCGTTGTCCTTGTATTTCCCTCCCCTGAGGGATTGGATCACTTTAATGAATGTTTCCTGAAAAAGATCCTCAGCAAGTTGCTGATTCTTAATGGTAAGCAATATATAAGTATACACCTTGCTGCGGTGCCTGTTAATTAATGTTTCAATGGCTGACTGATCACCTTTGATATATGCTTGAACCAAATCCTGGTCGTTCAATTCGCTCTGTTTCAAAACTCTCGTTCCTGTTGGTTAAGCGTAGAGGTGTTCTATAGGCAGGTGTTTTTTTGAGATTTATCTGTGATGCAAGTAAACAAAAATAATTGTTATTACAAAATATAGTATTTTTGATGCAAATTATTATGCCAGCTATCAACGATCAGGAAATACATATTAAAGGAGCCAGGGTCCACAACCTGAAGAATGTGGAAATGAGGATTCCGCGTGACGAGATGGTGGTGATCACCGGGCTTTCAGGTTCAGGAAAATCTTCCCTTGCATTTGATACCCTATATGCTGAGGGACAGAGGCGATATGTGGAGAGTCTTTCGGCCTATGCCAGGCAATTCCTGGGCCGGATCGATAAACCCGATGTGGACTTTATCCATGGCATTCCGCCGGCAGTGGCACTGGAGCAACGGGTAAATACCAGGAATCCACGTTCCACAGTTGGAACCTCCACCGAGATCTATGATTATATCAAGCTGCTGTTTGCCAGGATTGGGAAAACCTATTCACCGGTTTCCGGGGAGATGGTAAAAAGACATTCGGTGACCGATGTGGTGGATTATCATTGCTAAACAGGAGGCGGACAAACGCCTGGTGATCCTCTCCACAGTTTGCCTTCAATCGGACCGGGAAGTTGATTACCAGCTGGATATTTATGCCGGCAGGGGATGACCCGGGCCATGGTGAATAACGCAATCGTTGCCCTGGATGAGTTGAAGGGTGGAAAATCCGGCCCGGAAAACCAGATTCTGAACCTGGTGGTGGACAGGATTGTGGTACAAGACGGATGAGGAATCAGTCACCAGGTTTGGCGATTCGGTTCAGACTGCACTTCAGATTGGTCATGGTCATTGCATGGTCTGGGATCCGGAAAGCAGACGAGATGGAGGAGTTTTCCACCCGGTTTGAAGCCGACGGGATGGAATTCGATGAACCTTCTGAACACCTGTTCAGTTTTAACAATCCCCTGGGAGCCTGTCCGGTTTGTGAAGGATATGGAAAAGTGATGGGCATCGATGAGGACCTGGTGATCCCGGACAAGCGACTTTCCGTATATGAAGATGCAGTGGTATGCTGGAAAGGGGAGAAGATGAGAAAATGGAAGGACCGACTGGTAATGAAGGCCGAGCAGTTTGACTTTCCCATCCATACGCCCTATTATCAAGCTGACGTGATGAGCAGCGCAGCCTGCTGTGGAAAGGAAACAGGCATTTCAAAGGGCTTGAATCGGTTTTTCGAACACCTGGAAGAAAAGAAATACAAGATTCAGTACCGGGTAATGCTTTCCCGGTACAGGGGAAAAACCATCTGTCCGGAATGCAATGGGAGCCGCTTAAGAAAAGAAGCAGCCTATGTGAAGGTGGGAGGAAAGAGTGATCAGTGACCTGGTAAAAATGCCCGTATCAGAACTGGAGCAATTTTTTAGAAGATCTGAAACTAGAGAAAAAAGGAGAAAGAGGTTTCGGCTCGATTTTGAAAGAGATCAACACCAGGATCAGGTTTATGACCAATGTGGGATTGGGATACCTGACCCTGAACCGCCTGTCCTCCACCCTTTCAGGGGGGGAAAGTCAGCGTATCAACCTGGCCACATCCCTGGGAAGCAGCCTGGTGGGATCGCTCTATATCCTGGATGAACCCAGCATCGGACTGCATTCCAGGGATACAGAACAGCTTATCGGAGTACTCAGGGAGCTGCAGCAACTTGGGAATACGGTGCTTATTGTGGAGCATGATGAGGAGATCATCAGGTCGGCCGACCATGTGATTGATATGGGTCCCATGGCCGGAAGACATGGCGGAGAAGTGGTTTTTCAGGGGGATCACAGGGCATTGTTGAAGGAAAAAAAGAGCCTGACAGCCAGGTATATGAATGGGTTGGAAGAAATCCAGGTCCCTGCCAGCACGGCGAAAATGGAACAACTATCTGGAAGTGACAGGGGCCAGGGAGAATAACCTGAAGGGAATCGATGTGAAATTTCCTTTGAATATGTTTACAGTGGTTACCGGTGTAAGCGGATCAGGAAAATCCAGCCTGGTGAGTTCAGTACTCTATCCGGCCTTGAATAAGAAACTGCATGGTGCAGGGGAGAAACCGGGCAAACATGATTTCTTGACGGGGATCTGCACCTGCTGGACCGGGTGGAGTTTGTGGACCAGAATCCCATTGGAAATCATCCCGTTCCAATCCGGTTACCTACCTGAAGGCCTTTGATGAGATCAGGAAATTGTTTGCTGCCCAGCAGGCTTCAAAAATCAATGGCTACAAGGCTTCTCATTTCTCATTTAATATTGATGGAGGAAGATGTGATGAGTGCCAGGGAGAAGGGGAGATCAAGGTGGAGATGCAGTTTATGGCCGATGTGAGACTGATATGCGAAAGCTGTCATGGAAAGCGTTTCAAGGATGAGATCCTTCAGGTGGAGTACAGGGGAAAGAACATCTTCGATATACTGGAAATGACCATCAATGAGGCCATTGAGTTTTTCGGTGCATTCAGATGGATCACTGAGAAGAGGATCGTGAAGAAACTGAAGACCCCTGCAGCAGGTGGGCCTGGGATATGTGAAACTGGGACAGTCATCCAGCACACTGAGCGGTGGTGAGAGTCAGCGTATCAAACTGGCCTATTTTCCTGAGCAAGGAATCGGAGGAGGAGAAGGTGCTGTTCATTTTTGATGAACCCACCACCGGGCTTGCATATGCATGATATTTCACTGTTGCTGTCATCCTTTGAGTCCCTGCTGGAGAAAGGGCCATACCGTCCTGGTCATCGAGCATAACCTGGAGGTGATCAAATATGCCGACTGGATCATTGATCTGGGTCCGGAAGGAGGGGACCTGGGGGGCAGATTGTGTATGAAGGAACACCGGAGGAGATGCCATCTGAAGGATCCCACACAGGCCATTATCTCATGCCTAAACTCGACTCGCGCAAACTCAGTACTATCTTTAGAAAAAGTAATATACTGCCAGCCAGCCTCTCAGGTTACTGGCCACTGTGGTTGTTCGCTGGGATGTAGAATAGCATCGTAGTCTGATCCATAGGCGGCATTGGTATATTCCATTTCCAGGGCCAGCCTCACCTTTCCCGCATTGTAGATCACCTTGGGGCAATCCGGTAACAGGGAACGTGATGTTGGTTGCCCAGTCCATAGACAGGATTCAGCAGATCGATCATGTCTTCCTTGGTTCCCATGTTGAAGGTAAATCCCTCCGAAAATACCCACCTGGGGATTGCCATTGGTATGCACTTCTCCCCAGAAGGTCATGCTTCTCAAGGGGAGTATAGGCTGTTCACCGTGTAGTGGGATCTATCACCTCCGTGACTGCAAATCCACTGATTGCAAGCAGGTCTGAAATATTTTCTCCATAGCGGACCTGAAGTTTAGCTGTAACGGGTTTGGTGGTCAGTTTGGCAAAGGCCATGGCAGTGAGTCCGCCCACACTTTCTCATCCACCTTGTAAGTCTCCCCGGCTGGATTGCTGCTGAGAGCCGGGGGACAATGGTTTTATATGCCATTCCTGCACCTGCCAGAAGTACCTATTCCAGACTTCATTGCTAAATCCATAATGGACCTGCAGGTGCATATCGGGAATAGCAGAATTTCTCAAGTATATGTGAACCAATTCCGCCTGCGGACCCACAGTGGTGTAGTCGCGCTGGGAAAGTGCTGCAGCCATAACTTTCAATCCCCCTGTATTAAATGATACCCTGATCTGCGGATTCCTGGCAAAGGATTGCAGGGGTGTTCCGGTATTGAAGGAAACTGTTCCCGGGAAACAGCCGGTAACAAACAGGGGATTCCAGATATTGTCCTGCCAGCACTTCAATATGTGTCCAGTTCAGTTTCACAAAGGCATGCCGAGCCTGAACAGGTTGATATTATCATTGGCCTGGGCAAAGAAATCTCCTTCAATCAGCCGGAGGTTTTTGCTCCGAAGGCATCCGGACCCTGTAATGGCCAGGCTTCAACCTGGATTGAATGGCCAGCATATTGAAGTTGGCTTCTGCATTGATATCATTTCCATTGTCATCCAGGTTCACAGGTGCTGGCCAAAGAGGAAATGTCCTTCCCTGGCAGCAACAGTTTGTCTTGAATCCCAAAAGAAATCATTCTTCACAAAACCTGAAAACTTGACTCCGAATTTGGATTCCTCTTTCTCCTGAGCGGTGACTGCCAACGTGGAAAGCACTGCACAATACTACAATCAGATATCTTTTCATTCTGTTTGGTATTAGTTGTTGCTTGATGCATCCTTGCTGGGGGGCAAACAGTATAGTTCCTTGTGCACTATCTGCTAGCCTTCTGCAATGCTTAGGCTGTCTTCGTTGCGTTATCTTTCTGTGTTGCTAAGGACACAACAACAAGTGTAAGCAATGCCAGTGTAAAGGAAATTATTGCCGGTGAATCCAGTCCATGCAATCCTTCAGTCCTGAAAAATTGCTTACTTATTGAGGGGCCCGTCATAATAATACCAAGGGCACTTACAATACCCACAATAATTGACCATGCAATACCTTTTGCAGTCGTCTTTTTCCAGAACAGCAGCATTAATATTGCCGGTAGGTTTGCAGAAGCTGCAACAGCAAAAGCCCAACCAACAAGGAAAGAAACATTCATCCCTTTAAATATTATTCCCAGAATAATAGCCACAACACCCACACAGGCTGCAGCAATTTTCCCCGCTTTCACTTTTGCCTTATCAGAAAGCTGTTTACCCAAATATCTGTCAACCAGATCGTGGGCAATAGCACCGGATGAAGCAACAATAAGGCCACTCACAGTTCCCAGGATGGTAGCAAAAGCTATTGCTGATATAATAGCAAATAATCCAACACCAAAAGCTTTAGCTAAGAGTGGGGCTGACATATTTCCGTCTTCCAGGTTTAATACACCATTGGTTGCAGCACCCAATCCCATAAACAGGGTCAGAACATAGAAAAACCCAATGGCAGCAATGGCAACAATTGTAGATTTCCTGGCATCTTTTTGACTGGGGACCGTATAATAACGGATAAGGATATGAGGTAATGAAGCTGTACCAAGGAATAAGGCAAGCATAAGAGATATGAAATTCAATTTTGATAAGGGCGTAGCACCTTTCCCAATCTTAAATTTCAAGCCGGGAATCAGCATTTCTTTACCGGGGGTTACTTTCTTAACATAGGCAGTTACTTTATTATCACCATCATCAAATAAAACTTTTACATATCGTGCAACTTCGCTTGAATTGATGACGCTTAAAAATTTTAAAGGACCTACTTTTCCGGTTGATTCAACTTCCTCTCCGTCCTTAATAATTTTAACCAGTGTTACCTACCTGATAGAATTTTCCTTCTTCTTTTGGTGCACCATTGTATAATTTTCCCCCATCAATTGTTTTTGTGATAGTCATTGCCTCCTCGAACTTATCCCCGTCTTTAGTAAACCAGCGATAAATGCCATCTTTTTCCATTTTTACCAATGGAAACATCTTCAACATCCATACTGGAAACCAGAGTAAAGCCCTGCATATTATCGGCTGTTAATGTCATGGGCTGAATATAATCTTGATTTTTATGATCGGGATTAAGGTTTAAGCCATTATTAAAAATATAAATGGCAAGAACTGTAGAAAAAATGATCAGTAATCCCCCTTTTATAAATTGAACATAGGTTGTCGATGTCATGCCTGCCGTTGCAACTATAAAAATCACTACTGCGCCTACAATAACAACCCCAACCCAGTGGTCAAGCCCAAGTAGTGGTTCCACAAGGGTACCGGCACCTACCATCTGAGGGATCAGGTAAAATATGGAAACAATCAATGTGCTGATAGCTGCTGTAAGCTGAATGGCTTTAGAATTAAATCTTGAATCCAGAGCATCAGTAAAGGTATATTTTCCCAGGCGCTTCATGGGTTCGGCAACAAGGAAAAGTGCTACAATCCAACCAGCCAGGTAACCTATTGAATACAGGAAGCCATCATAGCCTACAAAAGCAATCATCCCGCAAATACCCAGAAAAGAGGCTGCGGATAGATAATCACCAGCAAAGGCTATTCCATTTACAGCCCAGTGAATGGTACCTCCGGCAGCAAAATAAGCTGCTGGCAGATTTGGTTTTTGAGCCAAAATAAAATGACAAACCCAGTACAATCAATACAAAAACGACGAACAATGCAATTGCTAAATATGATACTCCGTAAATCATGACTTGTCCTCCTTATTCATTTCGTTTTCAATCTTTGTACATCTCCAATTGTAAATCAGCCCCAGAATGATGGCAAGAACAATTAATCCGAAGCCGTATGTTACAGCAAGGTTGAGATCTGCAAAAACTATATTACTCATTGCTTCATAATTGGCTACACCAATGGCTACAAATATTCCATATACAATCGTATACAAAACGAACATCCATATGCCAAGCCTTGTTTTTCTTTTCGCTGCATGATCTACACCGAGTTCTACTGCTGGTCCGTGATCCATAGTTTTTTAAGTTTTTAGGGATTGATAATCGCGTAATATTTTTATTGCTTCATTATTATGACAAAGAAAGCACTAACAATCATTGACATTGAAATAATTGCTAAAATCATTACCAATGACTGACTAAAAAGATGTTTGTATTTGGTTATTTAATATCCTCGGGTGGGGTATATACTTTTATGGGTACACACCTGGAAAGGCTGATGTGGTAGTGGTTCTGTTTATGATTCATTAGTTGGGGATGGGTTTCAGTTGATCAGTGATCAAAGGTTAGTGCTTGGTATAATATGATAGTGTTAATTGAGTAACAATGGGTAAATATATAAAAAAAAGGTTGTCCGCAACTGCGGACAAACCTTTAAGGTCTAAATATATATTTCGATCTTAATAATACCCTGTGATCTAGTCGTCTTTTGAACCAAACATAATGGCCACACAACCTTCCTCCGGCTCATCCACATTGGCTGTCAGGAGTCACATTACTTTCACCATGATTTTCAATTGCTGACTGGATTCCAAGCCTGAAATCCCATTTCCATTCAAAATCATTCTGGCTGTTGTCATAAAGCACTTTGCCGTTTCTTGTGTCGATGACTTTAAATTCAATGGTGGCCAGGTTGGGAGCACCGCAAACTCCGATCCTGTAATCCCTGTTGGAATAAAAGGTCTTATACAGCTCAGCCTCTTCTCCTTCAATGAGCAGGGCAGCATGATAGTTTCCATCATGCTGGTAGGGATCCAGTCCGGATTTACAGGTGTTCTTAGCAAATTGTTTGCATTGTGCATTTACCGCAGCAGGTAACACAAACATGCACGCTATAATGGAAATAAGGAGAAGGCCTTTCTTAGTCATGGTACATGATATTAAGAGTTCAGGAATTAGAAATCAGTGGATGCAATCATTACAGTACACACATCCCTCTTCAGGCGATGTGGTATTTTCATCGGATACGGGGACGACAACCACAATTCTCAATTGACGGCTCGATTGCAGTTTTACATCCCATTTCCACTCAAAATTGTGCTCGCTGTTATCATAAAGCACTTTGTAGTTGTCTTTAACATCCTCAATTTTAAAATGGATGGCAGACAGATTACCTGAACCACATACTCCAATCCTGTAATTTACATCGGCATGGAGAACACGGTACATATCTGCTTCCTCACCCTCCACCAGCAGTGCGGCGGCATCGTAATTGCCATCGTGCTGATATGGATCAAGACCCGGTTTACAGGTATTCTTGGCGAATTGTTTGCATTGTGCATTCACAGCTACTGGCAGAGAAAGCATACCCACAAACAAAGATAATAATAGAATGCCCTTTTTTATCATGGTGGTTTGTATTTAAGAAATATAGCTACTACGGATCTCTGAAACTTTTGCTTTCAGCTCACGGAATACATCCCGTGTAATTTTAATGGATGATTCAGATTTCAGTGTGGTCACATTGGTTTCCGGATCTTCAACAGCTGTAACTTCTCCCTGTTCGATGGTGATCTTATCGAAGATGACTTTCAGAGCATTTACATCCTCAAGTACCGCCATGGCATCTGCATCTTCTGGTGATTGCATTGAGCAGGTTGACCATGATATCAAGGGAAAGCTTTTGGTCAACAATGCGTTCAACCAGTTTGTTTCCTTTCATGTCACTGTCATCGACCAGGTTGGTTGCAATATAGAGACCTTCCATCCATCCTCCCACGAGGATCACCGAAGCTGTAGCCTCCAGTCCGTTTTCTTTGAGAAAAGAGCTGGAGTTCATCAAGGTTTCTGAGATGATATCTATAATCACTTCCCGGTTGTTAATATTATCTTCAAGGAGGTAATGGTTTCCTCATCAATGGCATCAAGGATATTCAGACCATCGGCCATCACCTTGGCTGCCCCGATATAGTCCAGCGTGGCCTGCGTTTGGTCAAACAGACTTGCATAGCTCAGATCGGTGGAGTATACACCCAGGTTCAGTGCTTTGCTCTTTGATGTGATGTACATGGAGGTATTCCCAGTAGGATTCAGGAGTTCTTCATTATATTCGGCACCTGCATTTTTGATCAGCATTGCTGTTTCAAGTGGAGAGGGCAGCGAATAAAAAATCCGTTTCGCGGTATTCAGTTGCTCCTGGGTCTCCGCATCCAGGGTGCCGGAGGCTTCAAATTCCCCCGATCCTTCACCACCTGCCTTTGGTCCCCTGTTACAGCCTGCAAACAAAAGGCCGAGTGAAACAAAAAGAAGGAGGAAGAATTTACCGGATAAAATCAAGTTTCGGTTCATAGGTAAACTATTTTATTCACTGGTTAATTGGATCAAAGTAAAAATAATACTTTTTTTTTATTTAAAAAGGGTAAATCTTTCGGTCATTAATGGCTCAAATTGACTGTCCAGATCGTCTGTCCATCCGATCATATACTGCGTGTATTCACCTATCTCAATGTCTTTTAAAGACCGGGCATATACATCCGACATGATGTCATCCGGGAAAGCCTGCCTTGCCAGCCTGATATTCCGTTTGCTCCTGCGGAAGGGTGATTCGTGAAGATCTGCTGCTCCGTAGAGATGTAAGAAGCTGTGTGCAATTTCAGAAGGGTACTTGTAGCTCACTACCGAAAACTCAACATCATCATTGTGTAAGGTATTAATTGCCAGTGAAATATCAGTACGATAGTAATTATTTACCAAAAACAGCATGGCCACACTCTCCACTTGATACTCATCCCTCATGAATGCCATGAGCCGTTCCTTATTTGCAGGTTGTTTCTGAGCGGGTATTCCGTCCTTATCCTTTATATACAGTGATTCCCCAATTATCTTTGCAATGTTATCTCCCCACCGGCTCAGGGAATTCATCCCATCCATCAGGTTCATCTCTTCGATGGTCAAATCACACTTTTCCTGGGAAGATTCCGTTCGATGGTTGCAAATTCGTCACCGATGTAATAATCAGTTTTGATTTTCAGAGGAATCTGTTGCATATCAGCCTGCTTTTCCAGCCACCTGGCCGTTACCTGAATGGAATCGATGGTGGTCAGGATATCAAATTCAGTCCAGGGAGAAGTGGTCCGGGTGTCCACAAAAACAAAATAGAGCAGAACATCATTTTTCAGGTCCTTGCATACATTGTTATATCTTCCCGTTCTGAAATCGATGGAAGGAGTTGAAGCAGAAGTCCCTGCAATCAAAAGGATGAATAACAATAGATTTGTAGTGATACTCCGCATTACAGCTAATTTACATGTTGAGCAAATGTACGAAAAAGGCTTACTGTTTTTTCCTTTTCTTATCAACGTACCTGCAGAGGTGGCTGATCCCGCATCCATGACAATCCGGATTTCGAGCTGTGCAAACATACCTTCCGTGAAGGATAAGCCAGTGATGAGCCAGCGGAATCTTATCTTCGGGGATGTGTTTTATCAGCTGAATTTCTGTTTCATAGGGATTTTTTGCACCGGTTGTCAGCCCGATTCGGGCCGCTACCCTGAAGACATGGGTATCCACTGCCATGGCGGGCTTGTTGAACGCAACGGAAAGGATCACATTGGCAGTTTTGCGGCCTACCCCGGGGAGCATTTGCAGTTCATTCATGGTATGTGGTACCGTACCCTGGAATCTGTCAACAAGCATCCGGGCCATACCGGCAGATGTTTGGCTTTGTTGTTGGGGTAGGAGCAGCTTTTTATCAATTCGAAAACCTGTTCCTGTTCAGCCTCAGCCAGTGCAAATACATCAGGATATCGCTTATAAAATCCTGGAGTGATCATATTGACGCGCTTGTCTGTACATTGGGCTGACAGGATCACCGCAACCAGGAGTTCATATGGATTTGTGTAATCCAGTTCTGTTTCAGCCACCGGCATGGATTCATTGAAATGGGCAATGACCTTTTCAAAAAGCTCTTTCTTTTTCATAAGGGCAATATTAACAAAAGATTATTATTTGGCCGGCTAACTTTCAATTCGTAATGATACTTGGTATTCTGGTAATAATTGTCTACGTTTACAATCAGAATTAAAGACAATGGCCCGCTACAATAGTGCATATTACTTTTATTTTTATACCATTAGATAACTGGTCGGGCTTGATTTATACATTTGGTACCCGGCTTTTGGTCGGGTTTTTTGTTTTAAGGCGATGGCAAAAACAATAGCAATACAGGGTGGATATGGGGCATTTCATGAAATTGCCGCACACCATTATTTTGAAAATGAAGAGATTGAGATCCTTCCCAGGAACACATTCAGGGATATGGTTTCTTCCCTGAAGGACAGGAAATCAGATTTTGGGATTATGGCCATTGAGAATTCACTTGCCGGAAGCATCATACCCAATTATAACCTGATCATCAACACCAGCATGCATATCATCGGGGAGATTTACCTGAGAATCAAGCAGAACCTGGTTGCTATGCCCGGGGTTAAGATTGAACAGATCAAGGAGGTATATTCACACCCCATGGCCATCCTGCAGTGCCAGGATTTTTTTGATATGCATCCGGATATCAGGCTGATAGAGAGTATCGATACAGCACTGAGTGCCGAAGAGATTGCCCTCGGCAAACTGATGGATACAGGTGCCATCTCAAGCAAGCTGGCGGCTGATAAATACGGACTCTCCATACTGGCAGAAAGCATTGAAACCAATAAGATGAACTATACCCGCTTTCTGATCCTTTCGGAGAACGGGTTATCATTCCACAGGAAGAAGTAAATAAGGCCTCCATACTATTTCACGGTGGCTCACAAATTCGGATCATTATCGAAGATCCTGTCCATACTGTCATATTACGAGATCAACCTGGCCAAGATCCAGTCCATGCCTATTCCTGGCAAGGATTGGGAATATATGTTTTATGTGGATGTGGAGATCAATGATTATGAAATGTATAAAAAGTCCCTGGATGCCATCCGGCCTTTTACGCCATCACTTGGAATTCTGGGGGAATATAAAAAAGGAAAATCAGAAATTGAATAAATAGGTGTTATGGTAGTAGATGTTGAACTGGAACCCCTGACCTTTGATGGAGATATTTTCTCGAAACCCATTGTTATGGCTGGCCCATGCAGTGCTGAGACTGAGCAGCAGGTGATGAATACGGCTATTCCCCTGGCCGAAATGGGGATCAAGATTTTCAGGGCTGGCATATGGAAACCCCGTACCAGGCCCAATGCATTCGAAGGGGTGGGTTCGGAAGGGCTCAAATGGCTCCAGCGTGTTAAACAGGAGACCGGGATGCTGGTTTCCACCGAGGTGGCCAATGTGAAACATGTATATGAAGCACTCAAATATGGTGTGGACATCATTTGGATCGGTGCCCGGACTTCAGCCAATCCTTTTGCTGTACAGGATATAGCCGATAGTCTCAGGGGAGTGAATATTCCCGTGATGATTAAGAATCCCATTAATCCAGATGTGGATCTGTGGATCGGTGCCATCGAACGGATCAGCAATGCCGGAATCAAACAGATGGCTGCCATTCACCGGGGCTTTTCCAGCTATGACAAGACCCTCTACCGAAACGTGCCCCAATGGCAGGTCCCCATCGAATTGCGACAGGAGGATACCCAATATGCCCATCATAACCGATCCCAGCCACATTTGTGGAAACAGGGAATTCCTGCTGGATATTTCACAAAAGGCCATGGACCTGAACTTCGACGGCCTGATCATCGAGACCCATTGCAATCCCGACAAAGCACTCAGTGATGCCAATCAGCAGGTGACACCTGAAGGATTAGCAGAGATTATGAAGCGATTGGTTCTCAGGGATCCTGAGGTGAATGATGAATTGATGCTGACCATGGCCGAATTGAGGGACCAGATTGATAAACTGGATGACCGGATCATTAATCTTTTGGAAGAGAGAATGAATGTATCTGAGAAGATAGGGGAGCACAAGAAGACAAATAATATCACCATTCTGCAAACCAAAAGGTGGGATGATATGTTAAAGAACCGGATGCTTCTGGGTGTCAAGAAAGGACTCAGCGAAGAATTTATTATCAAGCTGTTCCGTTCCATTCACCAGGAATCGATTAACCACCAGACAAGTGTGATGAATAAAGAATAAGCGCCCTGACTATGATTACCCTTTCTGCCCCGACTGGGAACACATTGATAATTGTTGGAGAAAACCTTTCCGAAAGGTTGAGCAAACTGAATCCCAGGCCTGTTCTTCTTGTGGATGAACATGTACTCCGTCAGCATCATGATATCTTCAGTCCGTACATCTGTGTTTCAGTTCCATCGGGAGAGCAATACAAAACCCTGCACACCGTGGAGAATCTATATCGCGAACTGGTGCGTATTGAAGCTGACCGTTCTTCACTCATCGTAGGTGTAGGGGGAGGACTGGCCACAGATATGGCCGGATTTGTGGCAGCCACTTTCCTTCGGGAAGTCCGTTTTGGTTTTATTTCCACAACTTTGCTGGGACAGGTGGATGCCAGTATCGGGGGAAAGAACGGGGTAAATCTGGATGGTTATAAGAATATGATAGGGACCATCAGGCAGCCAGAATTTGTCTGGTGTGATCTCTCGCTTCTGGGTACCCTTGCAAGGAATGAGTATATCTCCGGCATTGGCGAAGTTATCAAGTATGGTGCCATTCTGGACAGGGAATTCCTTCAATATCTGAAGAATCATATGGACGGCCTGTTGGCTTTGGATATCCCGGTTCTGAATGAGGTGGTTACCAGGTCGGTAAAGGCCAAAGTGGATATTGTTCAGAAGGATGAAAAGGAGGCTGGTTTAAGGCGCTTGCTGAATTTTGGTCATACCATTGGTCATGCCATCGAGCGAGACCAAAAGCTGCTCCACGGATATGCAATCTCAGTTGGGATGGTTATGGCAGCGAAATTATCAGTAAAACTCGGGATGCTTCAGGAGGAGGAAGCTGTAGTAATTGAGAACCTTTTAAGTGCAGCCGGATTACCCATATATTTGTCACTCGATCCTGAGGTGATCTTTGCCAACATCAGGAAAGATAAGAAAAAGAGCGGGGAGGAGATCCAGTTCATTCTGCTGGAGGGATTGGGACATGCAGTGGTTCGCCCCATACCACTGAAGCAATTAAAAAGCATGCTACATGATCTGTGTAAGCATTAGTGATCCTGGTCAGATCGGACCTGCTGTTCAGGCGGAAGCTGAGCTGATCGAATTGAGACTGGACCTTCTCAGGACCCGTCCGACCGACCTGTATGCCCAGCTATCAGGGAATGTAAAAACTGTGATAACCTGTCGTCCGGGACATTACTCCGACGAGGAGAGAATCGGGCTGATCAAGGAATCAGTAGCGCTTGGGGCCAGCTATGTGGATATAGAACTTGAGTCTTCGGACGCATTTGTTGAAAGGGTGATGAGCATTACTGAAGATCAGGCCAGTGATGTGATCATTTCTTACCATAACTTTGAGACTACTCCAGGAAGGGAAGAACTGAATCATGTCCTGGATCACTGCTTTGACAGGGGAGGGGATGTTGCAAAAATAGCTACCATGGTCAGGTCCCGTTCTGACATCATGAATCTGTTTTCTCTTTATAATCTACCGGGACGCAAGATCGTCCTGGGCATGGGGGATGCAGGACGCATCACACGGGTGGTGGCTCCCTATCTTGGAAGTGAGTTTACTTTTGCTTCAAGCGGTTCCGGGGATGAGACAGCACCCGGACAGCTGGAGGCAGCGCAACTACAAGCCATCTACAAAGCGATAGACGAATCATGAATACCTTTGGCACAATTTTCAGGATCAGTATTTTCGGAGAATCCCATGGCGAATCGGTGGGTATTGTAATTGACGGGTGTCCTGCTGGCATTCCGCTGAAAAACAGCGATTTTAAAGATGATTTCTCCCGCAGGAAAAGTGGGGCCAAAGGCACCACCCCAAGAAGGGAGCCCGATATTCCACGGATCATGAGTGGCGTTTTTAATGGCCACACCACCGGCGCCCCTGTGATGATCATGTTTGAAAATACCAATACCCGGTCCAGGGACTACAGCAATCTGCTTGAAACCCCCAGGCCGGGTCATGCAGATTTTACTGCACAGCAGAAATTTGGCGGATTCCAGGATTATCGTGGTGGAGGGCATTTTTCGGGCCGGCTTACCCTGGGCCTGGTTGCCGCAGGTGTCATTGCAAAAAAAATCATCGATCCTGTCCGTGTGTTTGCCAGACTCCTTGAAGCGGGTGGGCGTAGTGATGTTGAAACGGCCATTGATCAGGCCATGGAGGCAAAAGATTCCATAGGGGGCCTCGTTGAGTGTACCATTGGAGCGGTTCCGGTTGGTCTGGGAGAGCCCTTCTTTGATTCTGTGGAAGCAGTGCTCAGCCACATGGTTTTCAGCATTCCTGCCATCAAGGGTATAGAATTTGGCTCTGGATTCGGCGCTGCAAAAATGACAGGAGCAGAGCACAACGACAACATCATTTCGATCAGTGGTAAAACAGAGAGCAATCATGCTGGCGGAATCAACGGTGGAATTACCAATGGGAATGAAATCATTTTCCGGGTGGCAGTGAAACCAACATCAAGTACACACCAGGTGCAGCGGACCATGAATATGAAATCGGGTGAAATGGAGGATCTGGCCGTGGAAGGAAGGCATGATACGTGTATCGCATTGCGTGTCCCGGTGGTGGTAGAGGCCGCTGCAGCCATCGTTATGTGCGATTTTATGATGCAGGCCCGACAAATCAATAGAGTATTCACAAAAAAACAAGAATAAATACCATGCGCATTGCAGTTATCGGAGCCGGGAACATGGGTTCATGGCTGGTTGAATCCCTTTGTCTTGATTACGAAGTGGGCGTTTTTGATACTGACCGAAGCAAATTGAAGTACTTTTTCAACTCAAGGAAGTTCCTTTATTATGAAGAGATACTTGATTTTACACCCGACCTGCTGATCAACGCAGTAAGCCTGGATAAAACCATTCCCCTGTTCAATGAGATCATCTCATACCTGCCTGAAAATTGTATCATTGCGGATATCACATCGGTAAAAAGCGGTCTGGCCGATTATTATCAGAAGCTGGGCAAAAGGTTTGTATCCACCCACCCCATGTTCGGTCCTACTTTTGCCAACGTGAAAGACCTGAAGAATGAAAATGCCATCATTATAAGCGAATCGGACGAGGAGGGGAAGGAGTTTTTCCGGAAGTTCTACAACAGCCTGAAAATCAAAATTCATGAGTATACATTCCAGGAACATGATGAGACCATTGCCTATTCTCTCTCCATTCCATTCTCGTCAACCATGGTGTTTGCAGCAGTAATGAAGGAACAGGAAGCGCCAGGAACCACCTTCAGAAAGCACTTCAGTATTGCTGAAGGATTGCTTTCAGAAGATGATTACCTGCTGTCAGAAATTCTTCTGAGCCCCCATAGCCTGAAACAGATTGAGCGGATTAATGAACAGATGGACGCGTTGATAGGGATGATAAAATCCCGGGATAAGGATAAGCTAAAGGAGTTTTTCGGAAACCTGAGGGCCAATATCGGAATGAAGGCGTAAAATCAGCACCCGTTTTGTCTGATTGGTAATTCTGAACCGGTTATCAATCCGGTAGCCCATGATCCAAACGATTTTCCTGCCGGTGGCCAGAATCCATGTCCGGTCCTTTTCAGGAACCGATACCTTTTCATCCACGAAAAAGTCACTTAACTTCTTGATCTGGTCCATACCCAGGGGGAAGAAGTAATCTCCATGCAGCCAGTGCCTGATGGTCAGCGGGAACTGGATCTCATCATAATCAAGGCAAGCTGTGAATGCATCCCTGGGAATTGCATCCAGTTCACCTCGACCCAAGACCTCCACATCCATGGAGAAGGGAAGGGAAGATAGCTTTTCCGGGGTATCCAGGTAATACCTTTCAAAGGTTTCGGGTTTGCTTTCTACAAGAATCAGGTTGTCACGGTCCTTATACAGCTGGTGGGTAGGTGATATGGATTGCCGTCCCGGATCCGAATCAAGAATCTGTGCAATGCCCTCACACTGTGCCTTTGTAAATCCGTAGGGAGAGAACAATTCGTGCAGCCAGGTACGGAAAGGTGTAAGCTCTTTCAGTTTTTTGATGTTTACAAGAATCCCTTCTTTTTTCCTTTCAAATACCTCCCCGCGTACCTGCTCTGTTGCCTGTTCCACCACCGTACTGATTTCTGAAAGTCTTTTTATGTTTGCAGCCATGGTTTCAATGAAGCCGGGATTGATCTGTTCCAGGTTTGGGATTACGTCGTGCCGGATCTTGTTCCTTTGGTATTTGATGTCCCTGTTACTGGCATCCTCCCTGAAGGATAATCCTTTCTTACTGGCAAATGCTTCGATTTGTTTCCTGGAGGCAAACAGTATGGGTCTGATGATCCTACCGTTCTTAGAGGGAATGCCGGTAAGACCCCTGATCCCGGTGCCCCGCGCCAGGTTCAGGAAGAAGGTTTCCACAGAATCATTCAGGTTATGTGCAGTTGCGATGCAATCATATCCATGCTGTTCCGCAAGTTCTTCAAACCAGGTATACCTGAGCTCCCGGGCTGCCATTTGTACCGAGATCCCTTGCTCCCTCACTTCACGCTCCACGTCGAAGCTTTTGACGTAGACTGGCATATCCATCCTTGCGGCCAGGGTGCGCACAAATTCCTCATCTGCATCGGACTCAGCTCCCCGAAGCTGGAAATTGCAGTGGGCGATGGCACAAGTAAAATCAGCCTTATAAAAAAGGTGGCTCATTGCCACCGAATCCACTCCGCCACTCACAGCAAGCAGGATGCGCTCTCCTTCCTTACAGAGATTTTGCTCCTGCATGTACGCTTTAAGCTGGTCCAACATAGCGACAAGATACTAAATCCCTAAGTTCAGATCCACCAGTACAGGTAGATGATCTGACAAAATCAGCGCAGTGTCAGAAGATATAATTTTAGCCTGGACAAGCCTGTCTGCCAGATTCTTTGATGCAAATATATAATCCAGTTTTCTTTGATCCCCATGTTCCCCCTCCTTTTCAACCCGCGTTGGAAAGCTCCCAAGGAAACGATAGCTGGCAGCTCGGGAACTGGCTTCAAGGTCAATGAAACCTGCATCCATCACTTTTTTGATCACTGTATAATCCAGTTGACCCTTGTTCAGATTCTTTTCCCCGTAAAGAAGATCACGGTCATTAAAAAAAGGCTCAAGCCTTCCATGGGAATAATAGACTGAATCAAGGGAGGAAAAGGTATTAAAATCGCCAGCCAGGATTATTTTCGAATCGGGAGGCAGCCCTTCCATATTCTCAAAGATCTGCTTAATTTCTTTCACCCTTGTTTCCCAGTTGGAAGGATGTAAATGTATTACATAGAAATAGATTTGTTGTATCCTGACCCGTAACAATCCATGGTGGAAACCTTCCGTGATTCTTTTCACGTCTTCAATGGGATAGCGTGAAGTAATTCCTGTTGGAAACCCTTCCTCTTTCAGGAGTACGCTGTAGTTGTGGCCGTAACTTTTTGCATCTTCCGCCAGCTTTTGAGGAGTATAATCGTTGAGCTCCTGAAGTGATACAACGTCAGGCTGTTGTTCATTCATCCAGGCAAGCCAGCTTGCTTTCCTTTCAGGTACTTCCGTAAATCCATACCAGATGTTGTGGCTAATGATTCTAAAATTAGAGGAAGTATGTTTGTTATTCTTCTTCTCTGATACACAGGAAGAAGAGGAAATAGAAAACAACCCGATCAGGATGGCTACAAGACAGTTATGAAATCTTTTTATCATTCAGGCAAATTACGAAATGAAATCGATTTTAAGGCTCCGGTGATCTGATAAATATCTTGTATTGGGAAAGCTTGCAAAAACAAAAAAGGCGATCATTTTGTGACCGCCTCTTATAAGGTAAAAGGTAAAAGTAAAGGAAAAAGTACTTTCACCTTTCTACTTGTCCCCCAGGTAGGAGGCAATTGAATCGTGACTTTCTTTCAGGGCTCTGTCACCTTTCTGCCAGTTGGCAGGACAAACCTCGCCATGCTCTTCACTGTACTGGAGGGCATCAATCAGTCGGATTGCTTCATCCACACTTCTTCCCAGAGGCATATCATTGACCAGCTGGTGACGCACCACACCCTCCTTGTCGATGAGGAACAATCCGCGGTAAGCTTCCGGAACACCGGTGAAAGCAGCTTCTCCCTCTTCTGTATACTCCCACGATCCGGCAAGTACATCATAATTCTCCGCGATGGTCATGGAGGCATCAGCCACCAGCGGGTATTTCACACCTTTGATCCCGCCATCCTTCAATTCGGTTTGGAGCCAGGCCCAGTGTACATTTTTTGCATCCACGGAGCAACCGACCACTGCCACATCACGGGATTCAAACTCTTCTATCCTATCCTGAAATGCGATGATTTCTGTGGGGCAAACAAATGTAAAATCGGCCGGGTAGAAGAAAAACAGGACATACTTTTTCCCTACATACTGATCCAATGAAAAGCCTTCAACAAATTCTCCACCATTGACCACTGCGTCTGCACTGAATGAAGGTGCTTTTTTTCCAACTAATACTGCCATTTTCTATAAATTTAAGGGGTTATCAATACCATTTTAACAACAGAAATAGGCAGTGGTTCATCCAACCCTTAAAATAGTTGAAAGGTAAAAGTAAAAATTTACACAATCTAAGTACTAAGCACTGGGCACAGTGTACTAGAGCCCGACCAGTTCCGGTCCCTGGTTAAATACAATATCCACAGGGATGTTCAGGTCCTGGAGCCTGTCCAGGTCTGACTGCAGCTCTTCCCGGATGAAACCCTGTCTTCCACCAGCCTTTTGGCCAGATCGTAGTTGCCATCTCCCTGGGTGGTCAGGATCAGGTCGGCCAGGTCATTCATGGCCTTCTGCATTTTTTCGAAATTGATCCTGTAGGTACCATTGGTTTCACTTCTGGCGAAAGCTCCACTTTCCTGGAAATAGTAGAACCGGATCATATTGGCTTTTCCGTGGGAACTGGCCACACCGAAGCGGATACTCCTGAAAATGCTGGCCATGAAGGTGACATAATTGTCCATCAGGTCTTTCTCGCCAAGCATACCCTTTTCTGTCATTTGTGTGATCAGAAGAGGCTCAGGATATCGGCTTTTCCCTCCTCCAGTGCACTGTATTGTTCCTTCAGGGCCGAACGGACCGTTCCCTTGCCATTGATGGTCTGGTTGATCCCCAGTCCATGGGCTACTTCATGGTACATGATATTTTCAAAGAAGGCATCGAAGGTAATATGTCCCGCTGCTCCTCATCGATCAGCACATTGCTGATGGGGACCAGGATCTCTTCAAATTTATACCGGATGGCATTCTTGAGCTGGAGTTTTCTTGAACCCTTGCTGGCATGAACCCTTTCATCATTGGGCAGGTTGATGGCAATGGTTTTGCTGCCGGCATTGCAATCACCCGCATAATAGATCACATCATATGCTCCCAGGTCGGAGTCGCTTCCGGGTACCTCCTTTTTATATTCGGCGGGAACAGGAAGGGTACGCTGCATTTCAGGAAGTACAGATGCGATAAAGGCCAGTTTCTCACTCCATTCCTTGTCCTTGATCAGGATAAAGGACTCATGGGCAGCTTTGTAGTTGTAGAGGGCATCTTCGTAATTCTCAATGGGGCCCACCACAAAGTCGATTTCATTGCTCTTTCATATCCATCCATGCCATATCTGAAGCCAGGTAGTCATCGGTGAGAAGTGCTTCAGCCCTGAGTTCCAGGTATTTTTTAAATCCTTCATCTTCGGCCAGTTCAGCTGCCTTTCAGCAGAGCTCAGCAGCTTTCTCGACCTGGCTGGCATAGGCCTCATGGTAGGGTATTACCTCCAGGCTTCCTTCCTGATTGCGGTTAATCAGCGTATAGAGGCTTGTTTTTTCAGGATCTTCAAGAGCATCAAATTCTTCCCTGGTCATATCGGCAGGGTAATAACCCGAACCGGCTGGTTTTGGGCCATAATCCGGGCAGATAGGGAAGATTGCCATTGAGTCGTTCCCAGGGCCCATAATTGATCTTGAAGAACCTGGACACATCCTCATTCACCATGGATCCCAGGGCTGCATCCCGGTCAGGGAATACCTGGGCCCAGTAAAGCTCTTCCATGATATCAGCCACCTGGAACAGCAGGCCAAGCATCTCTTTTTGATTGTCGGACAGGTGGGAGATATCGGCAGTGAGATCCACCTCGGCAAATTCTGCTGCTTTCCGCTTCAATCATATGGTCAAAGAGTTCCAGTTCAATCTCTTCTCGATGATCCGATTTCCAGGAGTAGAGAATCTGCGTCAGTCTTCCTGTATGTCATTCCGGTCACATTCACTTCAGGTCGGCCAAGGGGAAATCTGACAGCTAAACGTGATGATTTCATCTGTGTTCGATTAGCTAGTTCACAGGGATAGAGCTCCCCATCCATTTCAACTTCATCATTCATCAGCCTGATAAATAGTGATCCTGGCCTCTGATGTATACAGGAGACTCTCCTCCTGAAATTTCCATTGGCAGTGTTCCGGAAAAGAGATCAGACATGGATTCCTTTTCATTACATCCCTGTACGATGGAACAGTAATGCGACAATAATAGAAAATAAAATAATCCTGGTTTTCATGTATCGTTGGTATGTTTAATATGCTTTGGCAATAACAACTCTCTGGCTTGGAGGGTTTTCCGCTCACAACACATTTGCCCGGTTCCTCCTTCTCCGTCCAGGGGAAGACAACGGATGGTGGCTTTGGTTTCCTTTATCTTGTCTTCTGATTCCATTGTTCCGTCCCAGTGAGCCAGTGCAAATCCTCCCTTATTATCCAGCACATCCAGCAGCTCATCCCAGGTATCTACCCTGTGGGTATTTTCACTCCTGAAATCCAAAGCGCTTTCTGGTAGATGTTCTCCTGGATCTCTTCCAGCAGATCATGGATATAGGTGGCAATTCCCTCCTGTGGAAGTACCTTTTTTTCAAGGGTATCCCTGCTTGCCAGCTCCACATTTCCATTTTCGATATCCCGTGGGTCCCAGTGCCAATTCTGACAGGAACACCTTTCAGTTCATATTCGGCAAATTTCCATCCGGGTTTATGGGTATCCCTGTCATCAAATTTCACAGAGATCCCCAGGGCTGTCAGCTGAGCTTTGATCCGATTGGCTGCTTCTGCAATGGGAGGAAATTCTTCACTTCCCCTGTAGATGGGAACGATCACTACCTGAATGGGAGCCACCCTGGGAGGCAGACCAGTCCGTTGTTATCGGAATGGGCCATAATCAGTGCTCCGATCATCCGTGTGGTCATTCCCCAGGAAGTGGCCCAGACATGATCCAGTTTCCCTTCCTTGTTGGTGAACTGCACATCAAAAGCCTTTGCAAAATTTTGTCCCAGGAAATGAGATGTGCCTGCCTGAAGTGCTTTTCCATCCTGCATGAGTGCTTCAATGGTCAGGGTATCAATGGCTCCGGCAAATTTTTCAGATTCGGTTTTATGTTCCGATCAATACAGGAATGCCCAGGAATCTTTCTGAAAAATCAGCATAGACCTTGACCATCTGCATGGTTTCATCTTCGGCTTCCTTCCTGGTGGCATGGGCTGTATGTCCTTCCTGCCAGAGGAATTCAGCTGTTCGAAGGAACAGCCTGGTACGCATTTCCCACGTGACCACATTGGCCCACTGGTTGATCAGAATGGGAAGATCCCGGTAGGACTGGATCCAGTTTTTATAGGTATTCCAGATGATGGTTTCTGAAGTGGGTCGAACGATCAATTCCTCTTCAAGTTTGGCATCCGGATCAACGATAAGACCACCGTTCTCTTCATCAGTTTTCAGCCGGTAATGGGTAACCACAGCACACTCTTTGGCAAATCCTTCCACATGTTCGGCTTCCCTGCTGAAAAAGGATTTTGGAATAAAAAGAGGGAAATAGGCATTTTCATGACCTGTTTCTTTGAACATCCGGTCCAGTTCATCTTTCATTTTCTCCCAGATGGCATAGCCATAGGGTTTGATGACCATGCAACCCCTGACTGCCGAGTTCTCTGCCAGCCCTGATTTCAAAACCAGGTCGTTATACCACTGCGCATAATTCTCTTCCTTGCTGGTTAATACTTTGGCCATTGATTTAATTGCAATGTTAAAAAATGTAAGCTACAAAGAAAGGAAAAAAAGGTGAAGTGGTTAAAGTGCTAAAGCCTTAAACCAATCACCAGAACATCATCAATCTGGCTCAGGTCGCCTTTCCACTCATCAAAGATCAGGCTCAGGATTCTCTGTTGTTCTTCCATGGGTCTTTCATGCACTTCCAGCAGCAGGTCCTTGAAAGGCCGGTATTTGAATTTCTTACCCTGGGGTCCGCCGAACTGGTCTGGGAAACCATCGGTAAACATATAGACCCGGTCACCCTGTTTCATATCAATGGTATACCGGGTAAAATCGGACATCTTTTCGTAGTAGGCCACCGGCATGTTATTTCCTTTGTACTCCAGCATTTCGCCATTTCGGATGATGTAGATCGGATTGTTGGCTCCGGAAAATTCCAGCTTATGGGTTTTGGTATCATAGATCACCAGGGCCATATCAATTCCATCCTTCTGTTCCCCGATTTTCCCTTCCTGCTTCAGGGTCCGGGCAATACTCAGCCGAAGCTGGTTCAGGATCTCCTCTGAATGCATCACATCCTTTTTCATTGACAATCTCATGCAGCATGGTGATCCCCAGCATACTCATCAGGGAACCCGGTACACCATGTCCGGTGCAATCGGCAGCAGTAAGAACAATCCTGTGCTCGCTCTGGGAGATCCAGTAGAAATCACCACTCACAATATCCCTGGGCTTAAAGAAGATGAAATGTTCGCCGAAAAGATTGTCAAATACATCATGCTGTGGCAGTACAGTACTCTGTATCTTCTTTGCATAATCAAAACTGTATTTGATCTCCTTATTCTGTTTTTCAATATGCTCTTTCTGGTCCTGGATCTCAAAGGTGCGTTCCTGGACCTTATCTTCCAGTTCCCGGTTCACTTTGTCCTTCAGTGCGGCATTCTCCCTGAGCTGGTCAATGATCCTGCGCTGTGCAACCTCCTTGCTCTTTTTCAGCAGGTTGATCCGTTCACTCAGACCAATGGAAAAGGTGAGGATCTGCAGGGTGACACCCAGCTCAAGGCTGTGTTTCCCAAGGGAGTATTCCTTAAGTGCATAGTTTACAGCGATTCCCAGGATCAGGAACAGATTGGCGAACAGAAAATACCGGGCAGGCTGGAAATTCTCCCTGGTGAGGATCATGGCCGGGACAATGGCCAGGAAACAGGGATCCGATGGCTGAAACAATGTTGATGGCCAGTCCTCCCAGCTGGATATAATACAGGTACATTCACACCCAAGCCCTGAAGAAGCAGGATCATGAAGCTGAGGATCAGTCCACCAACTGTAAACCAGACTGCCAGCAGCAGGATGGTATCCCAGGACTGGAGCGTATTCCGCGTATCCAGGTAGGATCTTCCGAAAAGAAGAAAGAAGAGCAGGAAGATTTCCAGAAGGAAAATATTTAATGGGGCGGAAGTAAAGCGTGGGGTTATTTCATAGATATATCCTTCTTTATTGATAAAGAAAAAGAGGAAGGCGAGGATATAGAGAATATAAAAGAGATAGCTGTTCTCCCTGCCCTTCACAAAGAGGGGAATATGGTAGAGGACCATGATCAGCATGATTCCCACGAAAATCCCGAAAATCAGCCTTTTGGACCGGTCCTTTTGAAGAACACTCTGTGTGGGTGGATACGGTGAAGGTCAGGTCCGATATAAACGATTCTTCCGATAGGGAAACCCTCAGGTAAAGTGTGTCAGCTTCCCCAGGTGGAAGGAAAATCCGGAGGTCATCCGAACCACTGATATTCACATCTTTGCTTCTGGGCGGAATACTATTTCCCGATTTCCTGACTGTAACCATGCCATTGTCAAATCGCTGAAACAGCCTGAATTCACGAATTCAGAAAAGAGGTTGGGTTGAAGGTGAAAGGAGAACTGGCGGGTGGAACGGTTCACAAAATAGAATCCGGAACCAGATACAACTTTCGGATTGGTGAATTCAGCAAAGCAGGATCGGGATCGCTGAAATCAACCTGCCTGAAAACTGTAATCCATCATCCCGGAAAAGAGCTCAGCGGGTTGTGTGGCACAATCTGGGTCATCCAGATAATGTAAGCTGCAAATCGGAAATGGAGACTTGCTGAATAAAATCGGAAAGGATCACAGGTTTTTGCGCAACCAGCGATTGACCCAGCATTAAAAGTATAAAAATCAGTTTAAAGCGCATTCCAGTTTTTCCTTCCGGATGTAAATATATTAAAGATTCTTTTAAAGAAGCGAAATTGGGAACAGCGATGATTTAAGTGTATATTTACCGAAAGTTAATCCTTATAACCATATTCCCGGACCTGTGAACACAAGGTTTCTGCCCATCCTGTTGCTTATCCTGATTTATTCCTGTTCCGGAAATGTAATTCAAACAACTGTTTTTTCTGATGGATTTCAGCAGCTCTGGAACCGGTGGTTATACCCTGTAACTGATTCGGTCGAATCCGGCCATATATTTCCAACCCGAACGGGGAGTCGCAGGCCAATGGACAGTGGCTACATCCCTCGGCAGAAGGGATTCAATGAAGCATGGGAGATGCGAAAGGATGAGAATGGTAACCCATACTGGCACAGACATTTTCCAACATTGACGAGCAGAATGAACCCTTGAGCCTGATCACCCATCCCATGATGGTGGCAGGAGATTCACTGTGGAAGGATTATACCATTGAAGTGGAATTTACCCCCCTGGCCAAATTTGATAAATGCGGTGTGGTTTTCGGATATCAGCATCCCACTGATTTCTATTTTTTTGGGATCGAAGGGAATACAGTAATACTGAAGCATATGCAGCAATCTGTTACTCCCCTGCGGCCCATTGAAAGGATCCTCGCCTACAGACCGTTGGTATGGACACCGGGCGAGAGAGATGCATGCAGTTGTTACTGTGAGGCGGAATAAGATCTCCACCATACTGAATGATTCCATTAGCATGTACGAGGGAAGCGATGCTCAACCGGGAAAGATCGGTCTGATTTCGGATCTGCCGGCCAGTTTTCACCGGGTGGAAGTAAAGATTATTGAAAGGTGAACAGAGGCAATTGAACAGGAAAAAGGCAGATGGAAAGGAGATTGGACCTGCACCTGGGCGGACATCCTGCCATGGTAGATGGAAAGCGTTGGATGTGATCAGAATTCGGGACAGATCAGAATATCAGACTGGGAGATCTGACCGGTGACGGGAACAAGGAGATCCTGTTTGTCAGGAGCCGGGAAAGAGAAATCATCCATTGGCTGTATCAGTGCCATGAACCTGGATGGAGAAGCTTATCTGGCAATATGGAGATCCGGGAATCCCTTACGCTGACACATGGAAATGAGATGCCAGTCCAGATCCATGACCTGGATGGTGACGGTCAACGTGAAGTGATTTTTGTTGACAGGAAGGATCGATGTACTTGATGGAAAAACTGGGAAGGTTTCAAGAAGCGTGAGGGTTCCTGGCATTGCAGGAAGCACTGACTCTTTATCTTTGGAGATCTGCTGGGAACCGGAAGAGACAACTGTCTGATTCTCACGGACCGGGAAAACCGTCTTGTGGTACTCAATGAAAAGCTGGAGTTACTCTGGGAAAGGAAGCTGGAAAGTGGATCCCAGCCCGTGGTATATGACATGGATGGAGATGGTCACGATGAGGTATTGATGGGTTATTCAGTCTTTGATCCACGAGGGAAATCTGATGTTTAATTCTGGAGAGTTTATTGGTGACGCTGCAATGGAATGACTGTGACATGAATTGATGGAAGGAGACAGGATTACACCCTGTATTATTTATGCTGCGGGGATTGGGGCTTGATGTATTTTGATTTTGAGGGAAATCTGTTGAAACAGAATATCATGGGCATGTTAAATACCTTTGAGTGGCAGATTTTGATATGGAAACTCCTGGACTGGAAGTAGTTACTTCCAACGGATGGGGGAGTGACGGACTGATCCATATTCTGATGCTTCAGGAAGGTAGACTAGAATTTCTACCTACCATCTGGTGTAAGCCGGTGTGTACCTGTGAACTGGAAGGGAGATGGAGAGGAGTTTTTAATTATTTCTGCAGATTCCATTATAGGGAGGAATGTTTGATGAGATGGACAGCTTTCGGTAAGTGTTTCCTTCCGATGGCCATCCTGTTACCTGTTATATGGTTCAGGACTACCGGTGATGCCCGGGATGAAGTGCTTGTGTGGGACAACAGGGAACTATGGATCTATACCCAGGATGACAATCCCAGGATGGGAAATACCTATGATCCCGACCGCATTCCACTCCATAACCACTCCATGCACCAGATGAATCGATCACTCCGGGTTGGTAAGAGCGTTAATTACTTTCTCGTACCAATCCGAGTATTCCTGAATATTTATTATATTGCAAAAGTCGTAGACATTGTAACCTGTTTTGGCACGAACTTTGTTTCTTATACAGCTAAAACAACCAGATGCAAAAAATACCGGGAGGAAATGTCATGAAAACTTTACCACTTGCCATCATCGGCGCAGCCATAGTCCTGGCATCCTGCAGTTCATCAAAACAAGCTGCTTCTTCGGAATATGATGATGTTTATTATAATCCGAACAACGTCAGCAACAGAATGCTGTAGTCATGGAGGAAACAGCCATGGTTCCGGTTCAGGCAGCAATGCTGCCAACCCATGGCCCAGGAACAGGTATACGCAGAATCCCAGGTCGTATGCGGATGAGAACCTGAGTGATTATGAAAAGTAAAGTTGCAAGGGAGGCTGAGATGCTGGGTGAGACCTATGATCCAGAGGGGAGTGAAGCCCTTTATGCTGACCAGTACCAGGAATATGATTCCCTGGACCAGGACCTGCAATATGGCCAGGAGAGTGCTCCTGTTAGTAGTCAACAACTATTACAACGATCCCAATGATTATTACTATTCGTCCAACCTGAGGCGTTTTTCGGATGAGTATTATGGTTGGGATTATTACGATCCCTATTATACCAGTTATGTTCTATACCGGAGGGCCGCATGGGCTGGGGAATGAGCATGGGATTGGGTTATGCGGGTTGGGGAATGGGATTCTCCTATGGATATCCCGGCTATGGGTATCGGATATCCCGGTTACGGATACGGTGGATATTATGATCCCTATTATTATGGGGGTTACTACGGTGGATACTATGGATACTATGGAGGATACTATCCATACTATGGAGGATCATACTGGAGCGGATACAACCACGGTTACTACCATGGCTATAACGATGGCCGCTACGGTTACGCTACTCCATACTGCTACGGTAAGGTTGATCACCGCACTTACTATGGATACTCTTCCAGTTCGTCAGGCAGTTCAAAAAGTGCCACCTATGTGGATCCCAAGAACAGGAGCCGTACAGGTACCGATGCGAATTCCGGCAATGCCGTAAGAAACAGTTCAGCTTCAGTAAATTCGCGTACCGCTACCTCAGCAGGAACAGTTGCAAGGACAGATGCGAGGTCAGCTACAAGGACTGATGCAAGAACAGCCACCAGAGTAAATACGACCCAGTCAGCAACAGGTGCAAGCCGGTCTGGCGTTTCAACTGACCACAGCGTACTGCTGTAAAGACCACCAGGACCACCAGGCCCACTTCAGTTCAAAGAAATTCAAGCAGTACCAATGCCAGCAGGGCCTATACGCCCAGCTACAGCAAGCCCAGGACCAGTTCCTCATCAAGCTATAACAGGAGCTACTCCCAGCCCAGGTCCGCTTACCCTGGAACTGTCAGACAGTCAAGCAGTCCGAGCCGAAGCAGCACCACTTACAGGTCAACCGCACCGAGCCGCAGCAGCACTTCCTACAGCCGCCCGAGCAGTTCAAGCCGCAGCAGCAGCTCCTACAGCCGTCCGAGCAGTTCGAGCCGCAGCAGCAGCTCCTACAGCAGTCCGAGCCGCAGCAGCAGTAGTTCATCTTACAGATCTTCGGAGGATCAGCCGGAGCAGCAGTTCCTATAGTTCAGGAGGGAGCAGAAGCAGTGGTTCAAGCATGGAGCCAGCAGTTCAAGGCGGCTCCAGCTGTTCAAGTTCCTCCGGGAGACGATAAAATGTCTATCACAGCCAGGACCCGGTCGGGTCCCTGGCTTTTTAATATATAAAATCGATACTGCTATGAAAAGGATTTCATTCATAGCCATGCTATTGCTGTGCACA
Organism: uncultured Bacteroidota bacterium; assembly: GCA_963735755.1. Lineage (GTDB taxonomy): Bacteria > Bacteroidota > Bacteroidia > Bacteroidales. The sequence continues at coordinate 204,539 of CAVTME010000003.1, forward strand.
ATCGTCACTAGCAAGCGCAAAATGAGACCAGGCCCTGAGATACTCCAGCACAATCCATTTGGAACAGCCCGTTTTGCGGCCCAGGGGGGAGCCATTGGCGCCCTTGGCGGAGACCTCTCTGCCGCACAGGTAAATCCTGCAGGACTTGGATTTTACCGTTCTTCCGAATTCTCTGTTTCACCTTCATTTTACTGGGTGAATACATCCTCCGATTATCTGGGATCGGTCAGTGACGATTCCAGGCTGAGGTTCACTATGGGAAGCATGGGATATGTTGGGGCACACAACACCGGAAGAAAAGCGGTTTTGTTGGTGCATCATTTGCTGAGGATACAACACCCTGGTCAATTTCAACAACAGGTCCACCATGGTCGGAACCAATAACCAGAGTTCACTGCTGGATGATTTCACCTGGCATGCCAATGATGATCCGGATAATCTGAGTCCATACTATGAGCAGGTTGCATACGATGCTTTTTTACTTCCTTATGATTCGATCACCGGGGAGTACTGGAATGATATCCAGGATGGAGGGTACGGGCAGTGACCTATCGGCTGGTAGATCAGAAGGGATATATTGGGGAGTATTCTTTCTCTGCGGCCATTCAATTTCAGCAACCTGCTCTATTTTGGAGCCACAGTAGGAATCCAATCAGTCAGGTTTTACGAAGAGATCTATCATCAGAATCGGATCCGGAGAATGAGCTGATGACCATCGATAATTTTCAGTTCAGGGAGTTCAACAGCACCACGGGATGGGGTTATACATTCCGTTTTGGAATGATATTCAGGCCTATACAGATGTTTAGGGTGGGGGCTCCATCCAGATTCCCACCTATTATTACCTGAATGAGGACAAATATACAGATGCAAATTCCGCATGGGATCGAAGTTCCGGGATTCCCAATGGCAATGGAGTCTCGCCCATGGGGTACTACGATTATAAACTCAAGTCTCCCATGAAGGTGAATGCCCATGCATCCCTCATACTTTTCAAGATGGCTACTATGTCGGCAGCCTATGAGTACGTGGATTATTCCGCTGCGCGACTGGATTCATACAATGACAGGTTCGTTGATGAGAATCAGAGCATTAGTGACAACCTCCAGGAAGCTCATAACCTGAAAGCCGGTGCTGAGGTCAGGGTACAATCAGTTTATTTCAGGGGAGGACTGCAGTACCTGATGAGTCCATATGCCGATGAGAGAAACAATGCCAAGGAGTGGATCTATTCTGGAGGACTTGGTGTGCGGACAAAGGATGCCTTCTTTGATATCAGCTTACTCCAGGGGAAACCGGTCAGAGGTATATGGCCTCTATGCCCGGCTAACGGTGCACCCGAGACCAGCTAAACATCCATTAACCAGGTAAATCCCAATAACCTGATGCTTACCCTGGGCTTGAGGTTTTGAGGCTTTTTTGAGGATCGACAGGCTGTGGGTCCTTCATTGAATAGCAGGTCAAGGATGCTCAGATTGGCCTGGAAACCATGTTTGTCGGAAAATACCTGGTGGTAGTCAAGTGCTGAGAAAAGGGGGTCTGCCTCCGGTCTATTGATCTTGGGATGAATGAATTCCCTGGGATCATTCATTCCGCCGGTCTTCACGAAAACACTGGTCAGTTCGTGGGGATATCCAGTCCAAGGATATTCACTGACAGCACAGCATCTGCAAATTCAGATCCACCAGGAAATCAAATCTCTGTTCATAGAATACGACCAGGTCATCCTCATAAACTCGAAGAAAGGAGAGGCTGCATAGGATGCCACCAGGCTTCTCCAGTGGATCTTATTCCAGGGACTATCGTAATCGATCCTGATGTCCTTCAGGAGGTTTTTCTGTCCCCGTTTCCTCTTTACAGGGATGGAGAGGGTAAGCACACCATTGGGTCCCAGGATCCTGCACCGGTTTCGATAGGTTTGCTTTTGATAACTGTCGAATTGTTCAAGGAGATCTTCTCCTCCCTGACAAGCCGGGCAAAATAATTCACAGGTCCGTTATAAAGTACAGGATAGATCAAGAGGACCTGGTATTACCTGTTGGCCCTTACAATCCGGAACATCCTGTTCCATCTGATTCCGCCATAGTCTTTATCCATGCTCAGCCAGATCAGCCTGGGTTTTCCAATCACATGATCTTCAGGCACAAAACCCCAGAACCGGGAATCGGCCGAATTATGCCGGTTGTCACCCATCATGAAATAATAGTCCATCTGAAAGGTATAGGAGTGGCAGGCTCCCCGTTAATATAGACCTGGGTTCCCCTTACTTCCAGTTTGTTCTGCTCATAGGCTTCAATGATCCTTTTGTAGAGGGGAAGTGTTAAGGTATTGATCTCAACGGTTTCACCTTTTGCCGGCACTTTCAGGGGGCCGAAATACTCCAGGTTCCAGGGATAACGTTCATCGTGAGGGAAGATATCCCTGTCATATTGCCCCTTTGTAAAGAGGTTCATTGGTTCCACACTGACAATCCCGGGAAGTGCTTTGAGCTCTTTTAGCACTTTCGGCGTTGAGCGGAAAGGTATAATTGGGATTGTTCCGAACATCGGCCAGACCTGATTTACCCCAAAAGGCTCCAGGGACCTTGGATTGATGGGAGTTCCATTGGTCCTTACATTATACCAGCGCTGCAGACCTTCAAACTCTTTCTGCTTCTCACCATTCACAATCACATCGTTGTTGATCACCTGTATGGTTTCTCCTGCAATGGCCACACATCTTTTGATGTAGTTGTCCCTGCGGTCCACCGGCCTGGTCTCCACATCGAATTTCTGGGCGATCTGGGTTCTCACATACTCTTCATACACGTGATTGGGTCTGGTTCGGTTATTCCTGGAAGAGTCGGTCATCATCAGGCTGTAGACTTCATCCCTGATCAGGTCGTAATAGTCGAAGTTGCCATTGGCATACAGTTTATGGTCGTGTTTTTCCAGGGCCACAGTATCTGAAGCAGGGAAATTAAATACCACAATATCATCCCTTTTAATATCGCTGAAACCCTTCAGACGTTTATAGGGACGATGAATCCACTCCAGGTATGATTTTCTTCCGAGCACAGTATTGGGAAGAAATGGAACGGCAAGGGGTGTATTGGGTGTCCGTGGTCCATAGGCTGTTTTACTCACATAGAGATGATCTCCAACCAGCAGGCTGCCCTCCATGGAAGGGGTGGGGATCTTGTAATTCTGAAACAGGAAGATATTGATAATCGATACTGCCACCACAGCAAAGATCAGGGCATCCAGCCACTCAACTATAACATTGTTCTTTTTCTTCCGGCTTTTCCAGAAGGACCAGTTCACCTTCTTGCTTACGTAAATATCATACAACACGGGCATTCCGAAAAGAAACCAGAAATTCTTCAGCCAGATGACAAAAAGAATATATATGGCGACGGCCAATCCAAATTTGAAATATTTGTGTTTCAGTAACTTACTTATATTCATTGCAATAAATTATTTAATGGTGCTAAAGATACGCTCTTTTCTTAAACCCTCAATGAAAGGTTTATCAGGCTCCACGGAAAACCACACAGTCACGGCTTTCCCAAGCAGATGATCTTCAGGGACAAATCCCCAGTACCTGGAATCGGCCGAATTATGGTGGTTATCTCCCATTACAAAGTAGTAATCCATTTGAAAAGTATAGTATCGATGCCAACTGCTTGTTGATATAAATGTCACCATCTTTGATTTGAAGCTCATTGTGTTCGTATACCTCAATAATTCTTTGATAAACAGGCAGGTTTATCATGTCAATGCTGATGGTGTCACCTTTGGCAGGAACCTTCAGGGGACCAAAATTATCACCTGTCCATCTGTAATCTCCGACTGTGTGGAAAAATCTCCTGGTTCTGAAAGGAGAGCATGGGTTCTGCATATCTTTTTATACTTCTCACTGCCGGAAAGGACCTCAGTAGATTCAACTTATCTTCCGTCAGATATAAAACGTGAAGTGAGTTCACCGGATTGTAGGTCACTGAAGATTTAAGGATTTTTAACGAATCGAGAAGCAGGTCGGGTAGAGGATCTCCCGTGGTGGTTACATAATACTTATGCTTTTTTCCGGGAAGATCGGGCCTGACCTTCCCGTTCACCATCATTTCCCCATCCACGATAGCCATGATATCGCCGGGAAGTCCGATGCACCTTTTGATATAGTTCTCCCGCTTATCAACCGGGTGGGTGATGATATCAAATTCTGAAAGGATATAGTCCCTTCCGTACTGTCTGACCAGTGAATAATAATTCTGTCCGGGATACTGGACCACCATGGTGTCTCCTTCCGGAAAATTGAATACGATGATATCATCCCGTTTCACATGAGAGAATCCCCAGAGCCTTTTATAAGGCAGACTGATCTTTTCGGAATATGATTTTGCACCCGATGGCAGTTTGTTATGATAAAATGGAATGGCCAGTGGTGTGCCCGGCAGCCTGGGACCATAGGCAAGTTTGCTTACAAAGATAAAATCACCGGCCAGCAGGGTTTCCTCCATGGAAGGAGTGGGAATCTTATAGGCTTCCACAAAGAGTATCTTGATGGTGAAGGAGAACACAATGGCCATGATCATGATGGCCAGCCATTCAATGGAGGACTGGAGAAACCTGGGCAATCCGTACTTCTTCAAGGTCCAGTCAATCTTCCTGGTAAGGAACATATCCACCAGAACAAGGTTGAACAGAAGCATGTACCAGAACTGGGCCCATACCATGATCAGGGACCACAACAGGACGGAGAATCCAAACCAGATATACTTCCAGGTTGTTTTCATTTCCTCCATCAGATCTTGAGCAGATCATCCATGCCAAAAACACCTTCTTGACCTTTTAAAAAAACGGCGGCCATCAACACTCCTGCAGCAAAGGCATCTCTGGATTTTGCATCATGACCAAGGAAGATGGAATCCAGGCTTGATTCGTAGCTTATGGTATGGCGGCCTTTGATCTCTCCCTCCCTGATGGCATTGATCTGCAATACCGAAGGTGTATCCTGCTTGTCAAGACTCCAGCTTTCTATCCGGCTCTGTTCACCAATGATCTGCTCGGCCAGGGTAATGGCAGTACCACTGGGAGCATCCAGTTTATGAATATGGTGAACTTCCTCTATGGATACTGTATAATCAGGAAAGCGGTCCATGATCTTTGCCAGCTGCCTGTTCATGGCAAAAAGAATATTTACCCCAATGCTGAAATTGCTGGCATAGAAAAATGCCCCGTTTTTTTCCAGACAATACTGTTCGACCTCTTCGAACCTATCATTCCATCCGGTTGAGCCTGAAACCACAGGGATTTCCATATCAATGCATTTAAGGATATTCTCCGGGGCTGATCCCGGAGAGGTAAACTCAATGGCCACATCAATCTCCTTCAGCTTGTCTGGATTAAGATCTCCGCTGTTATCGATATCAATGATCAGGGGAAAGGTATGACCCTGCTCCAGCCCCAGGGCTTCAATGGTCTGGCCCATTTTCCCATATCCAATCAATGCTATCTTCATATTCATAACAATTTAACTTACGCGAAGCGAACTAACAAAAAAAGCTGAACCACAATAATGCGGTCCAGCTTCTTTAATTTTGTATTGCCTTGTTAGCCTACTGTACTTTCTTTACAATGGCTTCAAAGGCCTTGGGATCATTCATGGCCAGATCGGCAAGCACCTTGCGGTTGATCTCGATACCTGCCTTACTCAGTTTACCCATGAATTCAGAGTAGGACATGCCGTGTTCGCGGCGCAGCATTGATCCGCTGGATCCAGAGTGCCCTGAAATTGGCTTTTTTCTTACGACGGTCACGATATGCATAGGTAAGACCTTTCTCGTAAGCATTCTTGGAAACTGTCCAGACATTTTTTCTGCGACCAAAGTATCCTTTGGTCTGCTTCATTACTTTTTTTCTTTTCTGTCTTGATGCGACAGCATTGGTTGCTCTTGGCATTTTACTTTGATTTTTTGGATGCAGGCGGTCCCTTCAGACACTTTTTGCTCAACACCCTGGTCAATACTTATTTACCTGGTATTCAAAAGATTGAAAGTCTTACTTCATGGCAAGCAGACGCTTGATATTCTCTTCGTCAGCTTTGTGAACTTTACCAAAATAGGTCAGGTTCCGCTTGCGCTTCTTTGACTTTTTGGTAAGAATATGACTTTTGAAAGCGTGCTTTCTTTTGATTTTACCACTTCCGGTGAGCGTAAATCTCTTTTTCGCTCCCGAATTCGTCTTCATTTTTGGCATTATTCCTACAATTTATCTATACAACAACTATTTTTTCTTCACTTTGGGTGCCATGAACATGGTCATTCGTTTTCCCTCCAGTTTGGGAAGTTGTTCCACTTTTCCAACTTCCTCAAGATCCTGGGCCAGTCTGAGCAGCAGGATTTCTCCCTTTTCTTTATATAAGATGGACCTTCCCTTAAAGAATACAAATGCCTTTAGTTTGGCACCATCTTCAAAAAACTTCAAGGCATGTTTCAGTTTAAAACTGTAATCATGCTCATCGGTATTGGGTCCGAACCTGATCTCCTTCACCACAATTTTGGTGGCTTTGGATTTCATCTCCTTCTGTTTCTTCTTTTGCTGGTAGAGAAATTTCTGATAATCAATGGCCCTGCAAACAGGCGGATCGGCTTTCGGTGAAATCTCTACCAGGTCGAGGTCAAGTGAATCAGCAATTTTAAGGGCTTCAGCAAGGGAGACAACTCCCGGATTCTCAATATTTTCGCCAACAAGCCTTACACTGGCTGGCACGGATCTGTTCGTTGGTACGATAAAAGATCCGGTCTTTGTTACGGTTATCGCTGTTTCTTCTACGATAATGACCTGGTCCTGCTATGACAGTTTCCTCCTATACTTTAGTTAAACATCTGATTCAATTGCCTCCAGCTGATTCTTCACTTCATATTGCAAAAAATCTGCAAATTCTTCCAGGCTCATGACTCCTTTATCACCTTCTCCCTGCCTGCGAACGGAAACTGTATTCACTTTCCTGCTCCTTTTCGCCTATGATAAGCAGATATGGAATTCGCTTTAACTCGTTATCCCTGATCTTCTTACCTATCTTTTCACTCCGCTCGTCAATCAGGGTGCGAATATCGTAATTTTTAAGGAAATTTGAAACTTTTTCTGCATAATCGTGATATTTTTCACTGATGGGCAGAATTACAGCCTGATCCGGGGTAAGCCAGAGGGGGAATTTTCCGGCTGTATGTTCGATCAAAACTGCCACAAATCGTTCCATGGATCCAAAGGGCGCCCGGTGGATCATCACGGGTCTATGTTTCTGATTATCAGCTCCGATATACTCCAGTTCAAACCTTTCCGGCAGGTTATAATCCACCTGGATGGTGCCCAGCTGCCATTTTCTGCCCATGGCATCCCTGACCATGAAGTCCAGTTTTGGTCCATAAAAAGCTGCTTCCCCATATTCCACAATGGTATCCATCCCTTTGTCTTCAACAGCTTCGAGAATGGCTTTTTCAGCTTTCTCCCAGTTTTCGTCAGAGCCGATATATTTCTCTTTATCTTCCGGATCCCTCAGTGAAACCTGGGTGACAAAATCTTTGAAATCAAGGGTTTTGAAGATATAGAGGACGATATCAATCACCTTCATGAATTCTTCCTTCAACTGGTCGGGCCTGCAGAAGATATGCGCATCATCCTGGGTAAAACCCCTTACCCTGGTGAGTCCATGAAGTTCACCGCTCTGCTCGTACCTGTAAACGGTGCCAAATTCAGCCAGGCGAACGGGTAGATCCTTGTAAGACTGGGTTTGAATTTATAGATCTCACAGTGATGCGGGCAATTCATGGGTTTCAGCAGGAACTCCTCACCCTCCTGTGGTGTGTGGATGGGTTGGAAACTGTCTTTCCCGTATTTGGCATAATGTCCCGAAGTAACCCACAGCTCTTTCTGGCCAATGTGTGGAGTGATCACCGGTTCATAGCCATGTTCCCTCTGAACTTTTTTCAGAAAGTTTTCCAGCCTTTCCCTTAGCTGTGCTCCTTTGGGCAACCAGAGTGGCAGACCCGGGTCCAACCCGCTGGGAAAATGTAAAGAGCTCCAGCTCTTTACCCAGTTTCCGGTGATCGCGCAGTTTGGCCTGCTCCAAGCAATTCAAGGTGCTCTTCCAGCATCTTTTGCTTGGGAAAGGTAACACCGTAAATCCTTGTCAGCTGCTTGCGTGTTTCATCTCCACGCCAGTAGGCTCCGGCTACACTCAGCAGTTTGATGGCTTTGATGGGGGAGGTGTCGGCCAGGTGCGGTCCCCGGCAAAGGTCTGTGAAATTCGCCCTGGTGGTAGAAGGAGATGGTCCCGTCCTCCAGTTCTCCGATAAATTCAGTTTTATATTCATCTCCCTTGTTCCCGAAGAACTTCATGGCTTCATCTTTGCTGACTTCTTCCGCTTGTATAGCGTTTTTCAGTGAAGCCAGCTCTTTCATTTTCTTCTCAATCTTCGGCAGATCACCGTCGGTAATCACAACATCATCTCCAGGATCCACATCATAGTAGAATCCATTTTCGATGGCAGGTCCAATCCCGAATTTTGTTCCGGGATAGAGGGATTCAATGGCTTCGGCCATCAGGTGTGCAGAGGAGTGCCAGAAGGCATGCTTTCCATCTTCATCATCCCATTTATTCAGTTTGATGGATGCATCATGTTGAATGGGCCGGTTCAGATCCCAGAATTCATCATTTACATTGATGGACAATACTTCACGGGCCAGGCTGTTGCTCAGGCTTCTGGCAATATCATGTCCTGAAACTCCCGCTTCAAACTCCCGCACCGATCCATCCGGAAAAGTTATATTGATCATATTCATTATCAATTTTAAAATCCCGCAAAGATACAAAAACTAGTGTGGATCCTACAGATTCTCAAGGATAAAATCGGTCATCCGGGTGTAGAGATGGAAGGAGGTGTTCCCCCCACTGATCCCATGGTTCTTATTGGGATAGAACTGCATCTCAAATTGTTTGTCCGCCTGCACCAGTGCTTCCGCAAAGTCCATTGAATTCTGAAAATGCACATTGTCATCTCCACTGCCATGGATCAGGAGGAATTTCCCTTCAAGTCCCCAGGCAAAATTGATGGGGGAATTGTGGTCATATCCATCAGGATTTTCCTGGGGGGTGCGCATAAACCGTTCTGTATAGATCGTATCGTAATACCTCCAGTTTGTAACCGGTGCCACAGCAATCCCCATTTTGAAAAGTTCCTTTTCCTTTGGTCATACAGAGACTGGTCATGAATCCTCCATAACTCCATCCGAAGATCCCCATGCGGTCTTTGCATCGATATACTCCCGGGATCCAAACCATGGAGCCGCTTCGAGCTGGTCGATGGTTTCCAGCATGCCCAGGGTCATGTAGGTGGACTTTCCGGAATGCTTCCCCGCGTCCGTTGGTTCCCCTGTTGTCCACACAAGCCACGATATAACCCTGCTGAACCAGCATCTGGAACCAGGGTATCCTGTTGTGCCATGAATCAGTCACTTTTTGCGACTCGGGTCCACCATACACATATACGAACAGCGGATATTCCTTAGTGGGATCAAAATCATCCTGGTTTGATCATCCATGCATTCAGTTCCTGTCCGCTCGCCGTAGGCACGGTCAGGAATTCGGTCTTCGCAAAACCATAATCTGACCCATGGTCTCCTTCAATGCAGCATTGTCTACCAGCACCCTGATCTCTTTCCCCTTCTTGTTATGCAGGGTGATGTACTCGGGAGTATTGGCAGAGGAGTGTTTCAGAATGTAGTATTTGAAATTGGTGCTGAAAGTGGCACTGTTTACCCCGGCCCGGGTACTCATCTTTTCCTTTCCCATCCCATCCATGTGTATGGAATAGAGATGTTTCTCCAGGGAGGATTCTTCATAGGAAGTGTAAAACAAATGCCCGCTATCCTTATCATAACCCAGGAAGTCGCAAATATCAAAATTTCCTGAGGTAATGGGCGTAATTTCGCCGATTTTAAAGTTATAGAGGTAGAGGTGGAAATAGCCATCCCTTTCACTGTTCAGAATGAGATGTTCCCCATCCGCCAGGTAGGTGACCGTATGGTCGGAGGCTTCTGAGATGTATTTTTCGTTCTCTTCCTGGTAGACCACAGCCGATTTTCCTGTAAGCGCATCGGCATGGAGGATATCCAAGCTGGTTCTGCAGCCTGTTCAGCCTCATGATGCTCAGGATATTGGGATCAGAGGTCCATTTGATCCTTGGGATATACTGGTCAGTCTCCTGCCCAATATCCATGGAGGTGGTCAAACCCGACTCCAGGTCATAATACATGGATGGTGACCAGGGAATTCTCCTCACCGGCTTTGGGATATTTAAACGCATATGCCTGCGGGTAGAGGGGGCCAAACATGGTCATGTGAAATTGTTTTACCCTGCGCTCATCAAAACGGTAGAAAGCGATCTTTTTACCATCAGGTGCCCAGTAATAACCCTTCGAGAAAGCAAACTCCTCCTCGTATACCCAGTCAGGAGCCCCATTGATCACTTCATTTCTTACACCATCGAAGGTAATCTGGGAGAGCTGTGCCATTTTGCAGGTCCCTCATATAAATGTTGTTGTTGCTGTACAAAGGCGACACTGTTTCCATCAGGGGAGAAAGTTGCCAGCTGCTGCTTCCCTTTTGTGGAAAGGGGAGTGACGGTGCCAGCCTTCATATCATAAACGTGATAATTTGCAGAAAAGGAGTGACGATAGATCTTTCTCATGGTCCGTTTCAACAAGGATCTTATCCTCGCTCTCACTGAACTGGTATGAATCAAATGCTTTGGTTTCAGAAAACCGGGAACCATCAAACAGGGTTTCAACTTTTTCACCGGTCTTGTAGCTGAATTTTTCAATCAGGCATGCATTCTGTATGGTGTAATGCTCTCCATCCTTCATGGAATTCAGTCCTGAAAGGGTCTCAGGAGTGAACTTATTGGTACGATAAATGTCATCGAAGGTTGATGTGATTTGCCTGAGCCTTTGCAGTTCAGTGATATTCCGGTACTGAATATCAGCGAAAAAATCAGTGTATAACTTATGCGGTTCATGAGGGAATCATTGAGGGTTAATACATATTTTGCCAAAGGAATAAAAAAGCTATGTGAAAACCAATGACATAGTTTGGCATGCTATTTGAATTTTATGCAATAAAGAATAATTAAAAACCAAATGCCATGAAACGTTTACTTATCATACTGTCCGTTTTGTCACTGCTGGTGACAAGTTGCTACAAGGAACCTTTTGCAGATGCAAGATTTTCTCCCAACCCGCTTTTGTGGATGAAGAGGTCACATTTACCAATCTTTCTCAGAATGCCACCCATGTGGAGTGGGATATGGATGACGGAACCATTACATCGGTCTTCAGTCCCAATTATGCCTTTGAACTCCCTGGATTGTATAATGTAATGCTCACTGCCTTTGGCGAAAAGGGGGATGTGAGTGTGGCTTATTTTAATGTCGAGGTCATCGGAGATTTGAAAATCATTGTGAAGGAGTATTATGATGAATATACGGTTTCCAATGCAAGGGTGAGATTGTACCCAACACTATATGACTGGGAGAATGAGACCAACCTGGCTGCTGAGGACTATACACAACAGCGATGGTGAAGTTGTATTTGCCAACCTGGATTACCAGCGATACTATGTGGACGTATTTGAGACCTGGCATGATAATTATACCCTGGCAGCTGAAGAGGGAGGGGTGCAATGGATTGAAACCCCGCTGCTGAGCCCCGATCTGTTCTATATATTCACAGCTTATGTGGATGTGTATGATGAACCGGCTAACAAAGGTGCAACCAGCCACCAAGAGCAAGAAGGTGATGATGAAGGAGGAGGTTTCAGGTGAAGCCAGGCCAGCCAAACCCACCTCAGTTTCAAAGGCAGAAAGGCCAATTAAAAAAAGTAGGGTCTCTGTTATAAAAAAGATTAAAATTTAATATATTTGCAGCCCCGAAGGCAAAATCCCTTCGGGGTTGTTCATTTGCCCAGATGGCAGGGCCGACCGTTAAGAAATGATCCGGTGGATCATTTTAGGGAGGAGCCAGCCTGAGGGAGGCCAATTCCGCCATCCATATTTGGATGATTGATGCGGAAGAAGCCGAGAAGTTCTAAGGAATATGAAGTGTAAATTGCCCAGATGGCGGAATTGGTAGACGCGCTAGTTTCAGGGACTAGTATACGCAAGTATGTGCAGGTTCGAGTCCTGTTCTGGGCACAACCGCGACGAAGTCGCGAGTTGAAAGGTAAAAGTAAAAGTAGGTAAAAGTTCTTTCAAACGGGCTTTCTCCTTTTAACTTGCTCCTTTCACCTTGATTTGCCCAGATGGCAGGGCCGACCGTTAAGAAATGATCCGGTGGATCATTTTAGGGAGGAGCCAGCCTGAGGGAGGCAATTCCGCCATCCATATTTGGATGATTGATGCGGAAGAAGCCGAGTAGTTCTAAGGAGTATGAAGTGTAAATTGCCCAGATGGCGGAATTGGTAGACGCGCTAGGTTGAGGGCCTAGTGACCGTTTTTGGTCGTGCAAGTTCGATTCTTGTTCTGGGCACATTCCACGGATCAAACCGTGACCATACTGAGAAAAGCCAGACCCGAAGACGGGATCTGGCTTTTTTAATGGCTCTACTCCAAAAAGGAAGGGGGCTACAGTTTAATCCCGATCATCAGCACATCATCGATCTGCTCTTCATCACCTTTCCACTTATCAAACTCTTCCGCGATGGCTGATAACTGGTCATGCATGATCATCTCCTGAAGGTCGGTGAGCAAGGTTTTTAGCCGGGGGTAACTGTACTTCTTTCCTTTTTCGCCGCCAAACTGGTCCGGAAATCCATCCGAGAACAGGTAAATGGAGTCACCCCGGTTCAACTTGAAGTTGTGGGCCTGAAAAAGTTTGTTCGCCCTGGTGTGGATACCTACAGGCATGCGGTCGCCCTTCACCACTTCCAACTCACCTTTCCTGAAAATATACAGGTTGTGCTGTGCTCCTGTAAACTGAATCTCCCGGGTCTTTAAGTTTATAGCGATCATACCCAAATCCATCCCATCCTGGGCTTCACCTGTATTTCCGGTCTGTCCCAGGGAGGCAATGACCTGGTCGCGTAGCTCATCAACAATCTCGTTGGTGGAGTGGTCTGTGAATTTACTGGAAATCTCGTTTAAAAGAGAGATGCCGAGCATACTCATAAAGGCTCCAGGGACACCGTGACCTGTGCAATCCCCAAGGGCGAGCAGCACAGTTTCATCCTTTTTATCAATCCAGAAGAAATCACCGCTTACAATGTGCTGGGGACGATAGAACACAAAGTGCTTGGGTAAGAGAAAGCGCATCACTTCTTCAGCCGGAAGCACAGCATCCTGTATTCTTCTGGCATACAGGATGCTATCGGTCATAGCAGTTTTTTGTTCATCAATCAGATCTTTTTGCGCAGTGATCGAGTCCCGCTGGGCTTCTATCTCATCCCGCTGAGCAGTGATCTCCTCATTGAGGTTTTCGAGTTCGGTCTTTTGAAATTCGATCTCTCTGTTTTTCTTTGTTAGAATAACCGCCCTTTTCTTGAGAGCCCAGATATAAAGTACCACAAATCCAATCAGAAAGATATATAGAAGAAATGCAAATATGCTGGCATACCAGGGTCTTAAAATTATAAATGAAAACTGAGAAGGGGGACTCTCTTCCCCGTACACGTTTTTAGTTTTCACGTGCATGGTGTAATAACCATAGGAGAGGTTGGTATACCTGGCAGAGTTTGATAGATCCCACTTGGACCATTCATAATCACTTCCCTCAAGCAAATAACTGTACATGGTTTGCTCTTCGCTCTTATAAAATGTAGCACTCCAGCTAAATGTGATGTTGTTGTATAAATATTTTATCTTCGGAATAGCGCCCTGTATTTGCTCAGAGTGCGTGCGATAGGACCCCGGGCTGTCCATAATGAAATTTGTACCATTGAAAATGGAGGAGTCACCAAATATGCTCACATCACGAATTAGTGTCTGGAAAGTTCCAGGTTCTTCTGATGTATTACTTTTATCAAAATGGTATAATTCGCTGGATTTACTGAACCAGACACCCTGATCGTGATCGTCGACAAATTGAGCTACTGACTTTTTTGGCAGACGCTTGAATGGCCTCCTAAAAATCACCTCGAATGTATCTTCCTTCTTACTCGCTACCAATTCAGTTCCTTCGTTTTGCTCATTCAAGAATGAGAACCAGTATTCTCCATCTTTGTCCTTGTGGACAGCCAGTGGGATAGTTGCTTCCTGTGGCAAGACGGAGTTGAATATATTATCGGGTATAAAAATTTCATTGAAATAGTCGAAGCCGTAAAAACCACTATCCGTACCAATCAAAATTTCCTGAGTTTCTGGATTCAGAAAAGAATTCTTGGTAACACCCCCAGGCAAGCCGTTTTCTGAGGTGAAAGTCTTCATTGCAACTTTTGCTCCCTCACTAGGGTCGAAACGAATTAAATCAGACCGTGTTGAGATCCATATGTAACCGTATTTATCGGCCACCATCATATGTATCTTTGAATCAAGCTCTTGTGTTCTAATGACCTCCTTCCATCGCCCGTTTGTATACTGAATTCCAACCAACTCATAATCACCAGTATAAATCATGTTCTTTTTATTGGGGCTAGCCAGGATCACATTGCCTGAAATCTGCTCCAGATCCTCAATTTCGCCTGGTGGATTCACCAGCATCTCATTCATGATGGTCACATTCAATCTTTCATCTAGCACATAAATCTCGGTATCACTCGAGGCCAGTAAGAGGGGCTTTCCTGGAACCGGTTCGATCACCTGAAGATCATATATCCTGGTCTGGATCTCTGGAATACTGATGTACCTGGTTTTGTCCTTGCTAATATATTGATAATAAAGCCCTTCTCTGGTCGAAACAAAAAGTTTTTCATTAAAGCTGGCTATTCCAGTAATAAACTCTCCAATGGATTTCCCTGAAATATTGGAAGTGGTAGATCCGATAATCTGAGAACGAATTGGACTGTCTAACTCAACCTTACTTACACCACTCCAGTGGGCAAACCAGAGCGTTTTGGATCCTTTTGGCTGATTATCCGCATAAACCTGTGAAATAGTCATGCCTTCCAAGCCTTCAGCTTGAGAAATAATTTCTTGAACATGACCATTCATATCAAGGATATATAGACCGCTATGAAATGTTGCTACAAGTATTTGATTATCCACCACGGTCATATACGGAATCTGTACGGAAATCAATTCATCCATAAGAGCTTGATCCAGAAAAGTATCATCTATTGTCCCTAGCCTGGTATCAAAAACATACATACCATCAGTCATGGTGCTGATCAACAATTTGTTGTCACCATATTTCTCCAATCCAGTTATTAACATTTCATGTAAAAGATCACCTCCTGGAATATTTTCAAAGGACTCCCCATTGTAGAGCATCAATCCATTTCCCCAATCCAGGTTGTATAGTTGGTGGTCCACAATGAATGAGAAGTAGCCAGTCTCGGGAGTCTCGATAATCTGAATGTTATTTACCAGTGGATCAAATACAAATATGCCATACCAGGAACAGAAATATACTTTGCCTTCATCGTAGTAAGTCTTCCAGATGGTGATGTCAGTGATCTTATCAAGCAGGGTGGAATCATAAAGGGAATGAAAACTTAATTGACCATGGAGATCAGGTTCAAGTCTTCCAAAATCGCCTTCTGCTCCCACATAAATAACCCCATCATCTCCCGTGACAAGGGACCTCACAGGAACATCATTGGGAATCGGTATGATCCGCCACTCAAACCCGTCATATTCAAGGATCCCTTTGTCTTGGGTTCCAACATACACCACCCCGCGATGATCCTGGGTAATGCACCAGTTCTGCTCTGAACCGCAGGTTTCTGTATAAGAGTAATTTGTTATAAATGGCGTACCGTACTTGTTGACCTGGGAGTACAGCGAGGAAGCCAGCAGGCAAAGAGAAATGAGACTTATTGAAATTCTCAAATATTTCATGGGAATTGTCTAATGCATACTAAGATAGTACATCTTATAACAAACATGAAAACATTCTGTAGCCTCATATGTAATAAGCCAGGAGCATCCATCTTAAGGTGATTTAACTCCTGGCCTTATTCAAAGTACTTTTTCCTTTCTCCTTACAGAAGGATGTTTTTGCAGTACTCCACGCATTTGGCGGTTTCCAGCACAGCATCGGATTCTTCCGGAATTTCGTATTCCAGTTCAATGTCGCAGGGGATGTCCCAGTTGTTGGACTGTACAAGCTTCAGGATATCCTCCAGCGGAGTGTCTCCTTCTCCCCAGGGCATGTTGGTATCAGCCGGATCAGCATCTTTGGCGGTTTTATCCTTCAGGTGGATGCTGTAGATGCGGTTGTGCAGTTTCTCGATCAGTTCGTTGGGATGTTTCCCGGTGGCTCCGAAGTAGTGTCCCACATCCAGGTTCAGCATGTTGTTGGGTGAATAGGCAAGGAAATCTTCGAAATTGAAGGCTGAATCACCGGGCTGTCCATGGTTGTGGAATACGGCATACATGTCGTGCTTCTCGGCAAAAGGTCCAAGCCGTTCACAGGCTTCATGTCCAATCTCGTTGGTTACCCCCTTGGCTCCGAGTATTTTGGCGGATTCGAAAGCATAATCGATTTCTTCATCGCTCCAGTTTCCGGGTGCGAATTTTACGGTATGGATGTGTATCCCTGCATCATCAAACATCTTTCTTAATGCGGCGTATTTGCCTGCAGTTTCACTGCTGATCCGCCATTCGCTCATCTTTTTGTTGGCTTCCTCCCTTTCGGCAAAGAATGCTGCCTTTTCTTCTTCTGAAAGCGCCCTGAAGTTTTGTGGCCTGGCTGGACCCTCGGGAGCTCCGGCATAGGTTTCGGCGATATTACCCATCAGTTCGATTGAGCTGATACCAGCCTGTACACAGTAGTTTATGATGTCTTGTGGGGTACTGGGCATGCTCCTCCAGCTGTAGGTGATCACACCGATCTGTACCCCGTTAAAATTTGAGTTGGGTTGGTTGTTAGAAGTAGAGCATGCAGTGAACGTTGAAGAAAGTACCATGGCAACTACGGCCATTATAGCAAATCTAAGTGCTTTGATTCGAATCATTTGGAAAATAATTTTGGGTTTAGTTATGGTGACTGAAAGTTAGCAATTATCACAATGATTTTCTAATCGGGAGTTGAAAGCGTCCTGCCCAGTTCAGTACACTGCCCGATCAACTTCTTGTTTGCAGCGTAATCTCTCACCGGCCAGTTCCTCCGGCAGTTTCAGTTTTCGGTAGAGCTCCTCCAGCTCATCCTGGTTCTTGATGACATGGTTTACCGTAGCCAGTCGGGTACCACATAATCACATGCAATCTGTTTTTTGGGCCCATAATGGAACAAACATAGTTAAACAGGTCAATCACAGGCTGGGCATCGATTGCATCGGGAGAACCCATGGTGAGAATCAGTACAAACTCCTTTTCCCACTCCTGGTGAGGGGTGTGAACCAGACCTTTTTCTGTGATCTGCACATGGGCAAAGGAACGGAAGCGGTCCAGGACCTTTTTCAGCGAGGCCGGAAGGTGGTGGAAGTAGATGGGGGTGGCAAACACCAGTACATCCGATTCCAGGATCCGGGAACTGAGTTCAGCCCAGTCATCTCCTGATATGGCACATCGCTTCAATACATTACAGCGAAGGCAACCGGTACAATCTTCCAGCTTGAGAGCATGGGAACGGTAGACATGCGGGGTAACGGAGTTTTCCCCGGCCCCAGCCACAAATGCATTGAGCAGATGGGTGGTATTTCCGGCAGGCCGGGGACTTCCGTTAAAAGCAAGCATCCTCTTCACCATATTTTTTTTCCGCACTAAGTACTAAGTACTAAGTACTAAGTACTTTGCATCTTTTTCCTTTGTTTGACGTACAAAAAGGCAAAGGCAACGGTTAGTACTAATGTCAACACGATCACCGTTCTCAATGTTTCCGAGCCTGCTGCCAGGCTATCTCCCAGGGATTCCAGCTTCATGTCATAGATCTTCCCGAGTACCGGTTGGGCGATGGCTCCGCCCAGGAATCCGATTCCGCCCATGATGGCCAGGCCCAGGGCGCCACTTTTCGGTATGTTCTCATTGACGAAACCAAGCATGGTGGGCCAGAAGTAGGTGATACCCACTGCAAATACAGCGGCAGCTCCAAAACTCCAGTAGCCGCCGGAAATACTCAGCAGGTAAAGGCCGATCCCGGCGAATATGGCTGATCCCAGCAATACTCCGCTGGGGGAGAGCTTGTGAACAATGGGTCCGGCTACAGAACGTCCCAGTGCCATGATACCGGAGATCCAAACCAGCAGGAGGATGGAGTTCAAACCCTCCTTCTCCATTACATTTTCAAGAAGTGCAGTCATCCACTGGTTGGAACCCAGTTCGGTGGAGGCAGTCAGCAGCATACAAAGTGCCATAAATATGAACAGGGGAGAGACCACTGCTTTCAGCATGTCCTTGTAGGAATAGCCAGCGCTGACGCGCTCTGTTTTCGGGAACTTGGCACGAAGGAAAAAGAGGCCATAGGCCAGTGTGGGTATCAGCATGGCTGCCATTTGCAGGCGCCATCCGTAGCCCAGTTTTCCCAGGAAAAAGACAAGCAAGCCCCCGATGACGATTCCGCCCGGGAACCAGACGTGGAACTGGTTCAGTTTTTTCGTTTTATCATCCACATACATGGCTGTGATGAGTGGATTGGTGGCGGCCTCCACACTCCCGTTGGCCACTCCGATGAGCAGGGTGGAGAAGAAGAGGCTCCAGAATCCTCCTGCGATGATGGTAAGGACAATTCCGGCCACATGACAGGTGAAGGCCACATAGATGATCCGCTTCATGCCAATGATGTCCACCAGCGGTCCGCCGAAAATCATGGCCAGGGTAAATCCCCAGAAGGCGGTTCCAACGATCCATCCCACCTGTTCGGCAGATAATTTGAACTCTAGCTGCCAGTCACCAATCATCCCGGCACGGGTGGCAAAGGTGAGTGCAGTAACGACCAATGCAGTACAACTCGCATTGAACAGAAGCGATTTGTTGATTTTTTCCATGTTGATAGTATGAGGAGGTTAGTGTTGTCTATTGCAGGATAATCTCTATTTCGGGGTGTTTATCCGGTGCGGTAAAAGCGTTCAGGACCGCAAAACGGAGCTTGAAGGAATCCTTTGTATCAACCGTTTTCACCTGAATCATTGTCCGTTCATGGGCCTTCACAATAAAGGTTGAAGCTTTGTTGTGAAGGGTATAGCCCGAAAGATTTTCAAAAATATAGTCGGCATCCGACCTGTTTTCCAGGATAACTGTTGGAACCGGTCCCTTGCCCTTGCGTGATGCCTGGATCGAATGACGGATCATGGGAGCGAGGAAATTTTCGTTTCCCACCAGTGTATTGTCAAACCATACAGCAGTCTGCCGCTGCTGAAGCGCCTTTTTAATCCCTTTGGCTGTTTTTTCTTCAGCGTATACCAGGGTTACAGGGCGGTGACCTTTGTCAACGACATTATACTGATAGTCGATGAGTCCGTGGATATCAGAATTTCCCATGAGGGTCAGATTGTGATCCAGTGCGAGCTGAAGCGCTTCATCCGAATAGGAAGTCCCATTGAAGACTTCAACGCCATTGATCAATCCTTCCTCGAAAAGATCAAGGTGCATCTGGTCCGGGACTACAACTCCGTTTGGCTGCTGGGCCGTCCAGTGGGGGTGGTTCCAGAAAACAAAGGCATCCTGGCGTTTGGCTTCCCTGAATACGTCCATTACATCATCACTGGCTGAATTTGTTGGCATCCTTTACAAAGATGGCATTGGAATGCCCTGGGGGCATGGAACGGGTGATCTCTACCCCGTTAATGACAATCAGTCCGGTCCCTTCGGCACGTTGACTGGCCATCGCATAACCCCGGTTCCTGTCCGCATGAGGAATGTCATCCTTATGTGGCAGGTATTCAATGTGATCGGTGATCGATATGGCATCAAGTCCGTCCCTGAGGGCTTCCTGTACCCTGATGTCCGGCCACACAGAACCGTCTGAAAGCACGGTATGCATATGGAAATCACATTTTAATGTCAGGTAACCAGGAATATCCGGGAATTCAATAACCCGGTCGCGCTTGTTGTCCGGCCGATTCCTGCGCTGCTGCAATAGAAAATCCTCCCAACAGCATGAGGAGGATGCATGGGATTTGAATAAAGTTTAGTTTCATGGTAGTTCTTGAAAATCTGAAGTGTAGCGGTAAATCTAATAAAAAGTTTCGCCCGATGGCTGGAATTCTTAGCCATTTCACCCAGAGAAAAAGAAAATATAAAGGTAAATTAGCAGGGAACACTCCAATTAAAACTACTATGAAATATCACATGACTGGAATTTGGAATTATTTGTTCCTTATTGTCTTTGCAGCCGGATTGAGCTCTTCATTCCGGATGTTCCATACAAACTGAACCTGAACAACCCAATATTATATTCTTCATTGCTGATGATATGTACCCGGAGATGTTCAACTGCCTTCCCGAGGGGGAAGGAAAGAACCTGACGCCCAACCTGGACAGATTGGCCAGGGAGGGGACGATGATGATGAACCAGTATGTGGTCTCACCAGTCTGTACTCCAAGCAGGTTCAATTGTCTTACCGGCAAATATGCCAGCCGGGCCACCAATACAGCATTCCTGAAGAATACTGAGCGGGAAGAGGGGCAGACGGTGATTCAGTGGAATTCATTTATTACGAATCGTGACAGCATTCTGCCACATTATCTGAGGAATTGGGATATACGACGGGGATGGTAGGTAAGAATCACGTGATCGAGGCTCCAGGGCAGTACCGGTTTCCTGATTTCGATGCGGATCCCCAGGCGCCTGAGAATAAGATCCAGCTAGAAGAGAATTACAGGAAGGTAGAGGAAGCAATACTGGGTTGTGGATTTGACTATGCCGGTGGTTTGTATCACAACAATCCCAATTTTATTGGTCTGGGCGAATTGGCTGTTCAGAACCTGGATTGGACTGCGCAGGCCGGAGTAGAGTTTATTGACCAGAACCATGAAAATCCTTTCTTTCTTTACTTTGCCACCACCGTTCCCCACCAGCCCAATGAACCGGAGCGTTCCTGGAATGCAGATCCGCGGATCACAGCCATGGGGATGATTGATGAGGCTCCCGATGTGTTGCCTGCCCGTGAGACCATACCGGAAAGGATCAGGGAAGCCGGATTGGAAGGAACCGGTAGAGAGAATCTTCTGTGGCTGGATGATGCCCTGGGAGCCCTGATTCAGAAGCTGGAGGAGCACAACATCCTGGACAACACCATCATCTTCTTCTTTAATGATCACGGTCAGCATGCAAAAGGTACACTTTACCAGGGAGGGGTATACAATCCGAGCATCATATGGAGGTCAGGTGGATTTCCATGCGGATCGGTGAGCAACGCCACCATTTCCAATGTGGATTTCGCCCCCACCATTCTTGAATTGGCTGGAGCAAAGGATGTTCCGGAAGGAATGGACGGATTGAGCTTCCGGGAAGTGCTTGAAGGCGGAACTTCGCAGTCCAGGGAGTCGCTCTATTTTGAACTGGGCTATGGCAGGGCGGTGATCAAGGGAAAGTACAAATACTATGCAGTGAGGTACCCGGAGTATGCAATGAACTGGACCCTGGAAGAGCGTGCAGCGGTGCTGGACCGGTATAACAGGGGACGGGATTTCCGGAAGATGTTGATCACATGCCGTGATCCGAAAAAACCATTCAGTCACCTGATGGTACTTCCTGGAGGAGGCCAGGCTGAAAACGAAACCTATGGAAAATTACCCGGTTACTTCGACCCGGATCAGCTGTATGACCTGGAGGCAGATCCCGATGAGCTGGTGAATCTTGCCAATGATCCGGAGTACAATGAGATACTTGAAGAGATGAAGGAGACGCTGAGGAGCTACACGAACAATCTGCCAGGGAAATTTAAGATCTGATGAAGGAAGTATTTACAAAGAGGGAGCGAATTGTCAGTCAGCTGGATAACCCTGAAGAATGGGATATCGTGATCATTGGGGGAGGCGCATCGGGACTGGGCGCTGCTGTGGAAGCAATTACGCGGGGATACAGGACATTGCTCCTGGAACAGCATGATTTCTCCAAAGGGACCTCCAGCAGGAGCACCAAGCTGGTCCATGGAGGTGTCAGATATCTGGCACAGGGCAATATCCCACTGGTTCTGGAAGCACTGCGTGAAAGGGGCAGGTTGAAAAGAAATGCACCCCACCTGGTCAGGGACCAGGGTTTTGTCATTCCCTGTTATAACTGGTGGTGTGTACCTTTCTACACCATCGGTCTGACCCTTTACGACCTGATGGCCGGGAAGCTGGGCATTGGACGCTCGGTGCCTCTTTCAAAAAAAGGAACGCTGAAGGCTTTGCCCTGTATCAGGGCTGCCCGATTAAAGGGAGGGGTGAAATATTTCGACTGCCAGTTTGATGATGCCCGGCTGGCCATTAACCTGAGCCAGACAGTGCTTGATCATGGCGGGAGTGTACTCAATTATTTCAGAGTGAAAGGTTTGATAAAAACCGAAGGAAAGGTTTCAGGTGTAGAGGCAGAGGATATGGAATCGGGAAAAGCCATAAAATCCGGTCAAAGGCTGTGATCAATGCCACCGGGGTTTTTGTGGACCAGGTTTTGAAAATGGACAATCCCGATGCCAGGGATGTGGTCAAGCCCAGTCAGGGGATACACCTGGTACTCGACCGGAAGTTTATGAATGGGGCAGAGGCCCTGATGATT
Source organism: uncultured Bacteroidota bacterium (assembly GCA_963735755.1). Taxonomy (GTDB): domain Bacteria; phylum Bacteroidota; class Bacteroidia; order Bacteroidales. The sequence continues at coordinate 227,368 of CAVTME010000003.1, forward strand.
CCAAAGACCAGCGATGGAAGGGTGTTGTTTGCAGTGCCCTGGCATAACAGGCTTGTGGTGGGTACTACCGATGTGGAGAAGCACGTAGCAGAACTGGAGCCGCATGCCGAAGAAGAAGAAATTGAATATATCCTTGAAACAGCCAGGCGTTATCTTGATTGTCCGCCAGTGAAGGAGGATGTTTTAAGCGTGTTCACAGGATTGAGGCCATTGGCTGCTCCATCGGGAGAGGGGCAGAAAACAAAAGAGATATCCAGGGGACATAAAATATTGGTCTCAGCATCCGGCCTGGTCACCCTGACCGGGGGAAAATGGACCACCTACAGGAAAATGGCGGAGGATGTTGTAGAAACCATCGCGCGAGGTCAAAAGCTTCCTGAAGTGAAGTCAGTAACTAAAAACCTTGAGATTCATGGCTTCGCTCTGGATATCGATACTGAGGATCCCCTCTACTGGTATGGAAAGGACCGTGAGAAGCTTAATCAGTTGGTGAAGGATGATCCTACATTGGGCAAGCAGTTGAGTGAAAAACTCTCAATGATTGAAGTCCAGGTTGTATGGGCGGTGCGGGGAGAGATGGCCCGGACAGTGGAGGACTTCCTCTCCCGTAGATCGAGGGCGATTCAGCTGGATGCAAAGGAAGCCATCCGGATGGCACCCCGGGTTGCAGAGTTAATGGCCGGAGAGCTGGGATATGACCGTGTATGGATCGACACGCAAATCGAATCTTTCACCAGCCTGGCCCAATCCTATTTACTAAACCCCTAAGCAAAAAACATACTACTATCCATTAACCACTAACCATTATCTACTATGCCACAATACATCCTCGCCATCGACCAGGGAACCACCAGCTCCAGGGCCATCATTTTTGACCATCTGGGGAAGATAAAAGGAATGGCCCAGAAAGAGTTCACACAGATCTTTCCGGAACCCGGCTGGGTGGAGCATGATCCAATGGAGATCTGGACATCACAGCTTCAGGTTGTGAAAGATGCACTGGAAGATACCCGGGATTGAAGCAGGCGATCTGGCAGCCATAGGTATCACCAACCAGCGGGAGACCGCCCTGGTGTGGGACCGTGAAACGGGAAAGCCACTATGCAATGCCATTGTATGGCAGGACCGCCGCACGGCATCCTTCTGTGATGATCTGAAAACCAGGGGACTTGAAGGTTTGATAAAAGAGAAGACCGGACTGGTCATCGATGCCTATTTCTCAGCAACCAAGTGGAATTGGATACTTGAGAATGTGCCCGGAGCAAGGGAAAAAGCTCAAAAAGGAAAACTGGCATTGGGTACAGTAGATACCTGGCTGATCTGGAAGCTGACAGGCGGCAGGGTACACGTGACGGATGTGACCAATGCCAGCAGGACCATGCTGTACAATATTCATACCCTGGAATGGGATCAGGAACTCCTGGATCTATTCGGAATCCCCATTGAGGTGCTGCCTGAGGTTCGTTCTTCTTCTGAAACCTACGGAAATACTGCTGCCGGAATTCTTCCCGTCTCTGTACCCATATCCGGGATTGCGGGAGATCAGCAGGCTGCCACTTTCGGACAGATGTGCATCACTCCCGGTTCTGTAAAGAATACCTATGGTACAGGTTGCTTCATCCTGTGCAATACGGGGGAGAAACCTGTGCAGTCTGATAACAACCTGATAACAACCATTGCCTGGCAGTTGGAAGGTAAAACCCATTATGCGCTGGAAGGTAGTATTTTTACAGGCGGAGCAGTGGTTCAGTGGCTGAGGGATGGACTGGGCCTCATTAAAGACTCTTCTGAAGTTGAGGCTTTGGCAAGATCGGTTGAAAACAATGGTGGTGTCTACTTTGTGCCTGCCTTTACGGGATTGGGAGCACCCTATTGGGATCCCTATGCCAGGGGTTTGATTGGCGGACTGACAAGGGGCGTTACCTCCGGACATATTGCACGAGCTGCTCTGGAAAGCATTGCCTTCCAGGTGAAGGAGGTGATCGGAGCCATGGAAGATGATGCCGGGATCAAAATCAAGGAATTGAAGGTAGATGGCGGCGCTGTGGTGAATGACCTCTTGATGCAGTTCCAGGCAGACCTGATCGGAATACCTGTCATTCGGCCCGAAACCATTGAAACTACAGCCCTTGGGGCAGCCTACCTGGCCGGACTGGCTGTGGGTTTCTGGGGAAGCGTAAAGGAAATTGAAGAACAGTGGGCTGCCGAAAAGACCTTCCAAAGCTCCCTTTCAGAAACAGAAAAGGATAAATTATGGGCGGAATGGAAGAAGGCTGTTTCCCGGGCAAGGGACTGGAGCAATCACTAAGCCACTACTAATAACATAAGCAGATAGAACCATGAATGAAATTATTGCTGAATTTATCGGGACCTTCCTCCTTGTTTTACTGGGCAACGGAGTGGTTGCCAACGTGGTACTGAAGGAAACAAAAGGTCATAACAGTGGCTGGATCGTCATATCCCTTGGATGGGGACTGGGCGTTTTTGTGGGTGTGGCCGTGGCCGGACCGGTTTCCGGAGCCCATATCAATCCGGCAGTCACACTGGGATTGGCCCTGGCCGGAATGTTTCCCTGGCTGAAGGTGCTCCCCTTTGTTTTGGCACAGATGGTGGGGGCGATGACAGGCGCATTTACCGTCTGGTTATTCTACCGCAACCATTTCAACAGGACCGAAGATCCTGCTGCCCAGCTGGCTTGCTTTTGCACAGCTCCTGCCATCCGGAAAACAGGCAGCAATTTCCTGAGTGAATTGATCGGAACCTTTGTTTTAATCTTCGTGATCCTTTATATCGCAGAGCCGTCTTTAGCGCTTGGAAATGGGGGAGAAGTGAAGATGGGACTGGGTACCCTGGGGGCGTTACCTGTGGCCCTGCTGGTTACTGCCATTGGCCTGTCACTGGGAGGAACCACCGGGTATGCCATCAATCCGGCACGTGATCTGGGGCCCAGGATCATGCATGCTTTTCTGCCCATGGAAAACAAGGGAAAAAGTGACTGGCCCTATGCCTGGGTCCCGGTACTTGGCCCCATCGCTGGAGCACTGGTGGCAGCATTCTTCTACATTTTGCACGGAATCCTGATCCTATAAGTACTTTTTCCTTCTTCCAAACCTCTTATCCGTGCTGTAAATGCTTCACATTCAACGAAGTTTTTATAATTGCTAATCTAGAGGTAACTTGTTTATGTCTTATCCTGGCGGTCATGAAAACCTCATTGATAATTATTAACCTCATTCTATGTAGCTCCATTCATTCAATATATGCGCAGGATACAATCAAGAGAACCATGATTAATCCCATTTCAATAACTCTGATTGATGATCCATCCTTCCATATTAAAGGGGCTTTGTACCAAATAAATGATTCTTCGATATCGGTTTCAAATTCAATAAGGTTAAAGGATTATACCAAGCATAATTTTAGTTTGTCAGAATATGAAATAATAGATATCCTAAAAATCGAAACGATAAGCAGAACGAGAAGCAGAAATGGAGCACTCATAGGGGCCGGTTCAGGAATTGTTCTGGGTGTTGTGCTTGGATTAATTGAAAATGCATCTAATAGTTCTGGGACATATAGTATTGCAGATGATTGGTGGGCGCCTGCAGGGGGTGCCATATTCATGATGCCAATTGGGGCTTTGGTTGGCACAATTATAGGAGGTATCAGTATAAAAATACCTATACATGGAAGCATGGATAACTATATGCGTAATAAGTCAAAGCTAAATCAATACGCTTTGTATAAATAAAGACTGAGACCTTATGGCCCCCCGCTTACCGATTATTCATGCCAGAGTGCCTCCACCGGATCGGTCCTGGAGATACGGACCGCATGGTAAAATACGGTCAGGATAGCCACCATCACGGTGACCACCGAAGTGAGAATGAACAGGTCTGGCTTGAGCGCTATGCGGAAAGAGAACTCCTTGAGCCACCACCTGGCGATGAACCAGACTGCGGGAAGGGCTATAAGCAACGAAATAAGGACATACAGAGAGAAATCACGGATCATCATCACGGTAATCTGGCTCTCCATGGCACCCATGGTTTTCCTGATTCCGATCTCTTTGATCCTGCGTTGGGCTGTGAAAGAGGCCAGGGCAAACAGGCCCAGGCATGCGATGATAATGGCCACAATGGTGAAGATCTTAAAAAGGGAAGCCAGGCGTTCTTCAGAACTGTACATGTCGTTGATGGAATCATCCACATAGGTGTATTCAAAGGGATACTGGGGCAAGAGCTCCGCCCATTTCTCTTCCATGAAACTGAGTCCTGCAGATGGATCCCCGGGGGATAACCTGACGATCATATGTTCCAGGTATTCGAAGGGCAGTGGGGCCAGCGCCATGGGTTCAATTTCATTTTCCAGGGATTTGAAATGGAAATCCTCCATGAGCCCCACAATCTGTCCTGAAAGCCCCATGAAAGTAAGAGGCATCCCAACGATATCCTCCTTCCCGATAATATCTGCCAGGGTTGCGTTAATAATATAATTGGTAGCCGTATCCACCATGATGTCACCAGGGTATTCCTCCGAGAAATCCCGGCCTCCTTTCAGGGTAATGCCCATGGTTTTGATGAAATCGTAGTGAACGCCGGTAAAGGAGACCAGTACATCCTGATCCGGATCTTTCCCCTCCCAATGGATTCCACTGGAATTGCTGCCAATCCGGTATGGTGGCTGCATGGATGCGGTGGTGGCTATGATTCCGGGATGGCGCATGAATTCTGTTCTCAGCATTTCATACTCCTGTTTCAGGTCGCCACGCAATTGGATGTGGACCAGGTTGGTTTTATCGAACCCCAGTTCTGCATTCCTCATGTAATTCAGTTGTCTTGAAGCCACCAGTGCCCCGGTAATCAGGATGACAGCCAGCGAAAACTGGAATACCACCAGGACTTTCCGAAGCAGACCGCTGCCCTTTTTCTGGTTGGATTGCTCCCTGATGGCCTGGATTGGCTTCAGGGCTGACAAATAGATGGCAGGGTAGAGTCCGGCCAGGAAGGATGTAAGGACAAGGATTCCTGTTATTCCCAACAAATATTGGATGGAGACAAGTGTGGTGGCAGTAATATCTTTTCCTGCGATCTGGTTGAATTTGTCCAGCAGGAGCAGAACCAGCAGGAAGGCAAGGATGATGGAGATCAGGGTTTGTACAAATGATTCGGAAAGGTGTTGTCGAACCAGTTGGCCACGTGATGCACCGTTCACTTTTCTCAATCCGATCTCCTTGGCGCGAAGGGTGGATCGGGCTGTGGCGAGATTCATGAAATTGATGCATGCAATAAGCAATACAAAAAGGGCAATGGCAGAGAAAATGTATACATACAGAATGGCTCCGGGAGACTGGCCAAATCCAAAATAGGAGTGGAGGTGGATCCCTGACAGAGGCGCTACCAAGAAGTCCATGGTGTTGTTCTCCTTATATATATTGGTGACTTCAGTGATCTTGCGGCCTACCACAGTGTCAATGCTTCCTTGCTGGAGCTTCACAAAGGTCAGTATGGAATTGGTACCCCAGTGATCCTGGTATTGATTGGACTTTTCAATAAATGCCCAGGAAACCAGTACTTTGAATCTCAGGACCGAATTGCGTGGCGGATCGTAAACTACCCCGGCCACAGTGAAGTGCTCATCCTTGTTTACCAGGATGGTAGAGCCCACCGGATTTTCTTCTCCAAAATACTTTGTTGAGATCTCTTCGGTGATCACCATGGAGTTTGGTTCGCGGAGGACATGGTCCTTGTTCCCATACTTAAAATCGAAGGAGAACATGTTGAAGAAGCTGGAATCTGTGGCACGTATATCATCTTCAAAGAACTTGTTCTCCCCATAGGTGAACAACTGTCCCCCTGTATAGGCCAGCCTGCATTGTTCTTCGATTTCGGGTACTTCTTCCTTCCATACAGGGCCGGAAATATAGGGCGTAACATTGACATGATAGGGTTCCTCCCCTGAATAATACTGGTCTTCTTCCACCCGGTACAATTGCTTGTAGTCTTCATGGAAGCGGTCATAGCTCATTTCATGTTGGACCCATAGCAGCATGAACAGGGCACAGGCCAGGCTGATGGATAAACCAGCAATGTTGATCAGGGTGATTCGTTTTTCTTTCAGGAGGATTCTCAGAGATTGCTTCAGATTGTTGAGGGCCATTCTGTTTTTTTTTAAAAGACGATTCAACTTTCCCTTTATTACAAAATCAAAAGATTAAATTTGGGGATCATTAAAATTATATCCAAATGTTAAGGGACCTCGACGTATTTACGTTCATTGAACACGAGCACAACAGGCAGAAAAGGGGGATTGAATTGATCGCCTCCGAAAATTTCGTGAGCCCACAGGTGATGGAAGCCATGGGTTCATGTCTCACCAACAAATATGCGGAAGGCTACCCCGGCCACAGGTACTATGGTGGGTGTGAGGTGATTGATGAGGTGGAGCAGATTGCCATCGACCGCTTGTGTCAGCTTTATGGTGCAGAATATGCCAATGTTCAGCCCCATTCGGGCGCCCAGGCAAACATGGCTGTATTTCTCACAGTCCTTGAGCCGGGTGATACCTTTATGGGCCTGGATCTGTCACACGGCGGCCACCTTTCACACGGGTCTCCTGTGAATAGTTCAGGTATCCTTTACAGGGCTGTATCCTATGGTGTGGACGAGAAGACAGGGCGGGTTGATTACGATGCCATGGAGCAGGTGGCCATGAAGGAAAAGCCCAAACTGATTGTTGGTGGCGCATCAGCCTATTCGAGGGAATGGGATTATAAGAAGATGAGGCAGATCGCTGACAAGATCGGGGCCATCTTCATGGTTGATATGGCGCATCCGGCCGGACTGATTGCTGCCGGATTGCTTGACAATCCCCTGAAACACGCACATATCGTTACATCCACGACCCATAAGACGCTTCGGGGACCCAGGGGAGGCATCATCCTGGTGGGCAAGGATTTTGAAAATCCGTGGGGAAGAGCCACCAAAAAGGGTGTGGTCCGCAAAATGTCATCCCTTCTCAATTCGGCGGTTTTCCCTGGTATACAGGGCGGCCCGCTGGAACATATCATTGCTGCCAAGGCTGTATCTTTTGGGGAAGCGCTCACCGATGATTTTAAAGTGTACCAGAAGCAGGTAAAAAAGAATGCCAAGGTCATGGCCGATTCCTTTATGAAGCAGGGTTACAAGGTGGTATCCGACGGTACTGATAACCATTCCATGCTCATCGACCTCAGGACCAAGACTGAGGAGATTACGGGCAAGCAGGTGGAGAACATCCTGGTAGAGGCTGACATCACGGTTAATAAAAACATGGTTCCTTTTGATTCCAGGTCACCTTTCCAGACCAGCGGCATCAGGGTTGGTACTCCGGCCATATCCACCAGGGGAGTGACGGAGGATGTGATCCCGACTGTTGTGGAGATGATCGACAGGGTGATCATGAACATCGATGACAAAGCGATTATTGAGAAAGTGCGGCAAGAGGTGAACGAACTCATGGCTGATTACCCCATGTTTGCCTGATCCTGATTTGATGGAGTGGTACACCTACATTATAGTGATCGCGGTCGGTGTGGTGGCCGGGATCATTAACACCCTGGCTGCCGGGGGATCACTGCTTACCCTTCCGGTCCTCATGGCCCTGGGACTGCCACCCAACATGGCCAATGGGACCAACCGGATTGCCATCTTTCTGCAGAATGTGGTGGGCGTCTCCAGTTTTCACAAAGAAAAGGTAATGGATTTCCCATCGGGATTTAAGGTGGGGATTCCGGCCGCTGCGGGGGCTATTGCTGGTGCATTTATTGCGGTGAACCTGAATGATGAGGTGATGAAGCTGGCCATCGCCGGCGTCATGATCCTGGTATTCTTCCTGATGCTCCTGAAACCAAACCGCTGGATCAACAGCCATGAAACCCATCCCCCCATTCCCTACTGGGTACAGGTGATTGTTTTTTTCCTGGTAGGGATCTATGGTGGTTTTATCCAGGCAGGAGTGGGCTTCTTTCTGCTTACCAGCCTGGTCCTTGGAAGCGGGTATGACCTGGTCAAATCCAATGCCTTGAAACTATTTGTGATCCTGCTTTATACACCGGTGGCCCTTTTGATCTTTTTTTTGCACAAAGATGTTCATCTATGGATGGGGCTACTGCTGGCTGTGGGCAATATGACTGGAGCCTGGTTGGGAACAAAAATTGCAGTGAAATGGGGTGCGGTATTTATCCGCTGGTTTGTGCTGGGGGCTATCCTGGTTGCAGCCACCAAATTGATCCTGGATGCCTTTAAGGTACTATGATGTACCGGATCCAACCGGTTTGCCTGTAGTTGGCATTCCTGTCCACTGAGAATTTGCTTTTATAGGCAGCCTCCAGAACCATTTCATTGATGCATTTATCGGTGAAAGTTGCCTGATCAACTATCGCCTTGGTTACGTTACCATCCTGATCCACCTGAATTTCAACTTTTATTTCGATCCTCTGGGTGACCTCGCAGCCGGCCAGGTTCGGTTTCGGAACGCTTCCACGGCGTGAACCCAGGCCCCCGAATGATATCCCGTCACCAAGTCCGCCACCGGTATCATATCTGTCGGCATCGGGACTGCCGTTGATGTCTCCCTGGTTTCCGGAACCTTCGGTGATCCCCTGGGAGCCTTCGGTCTGACCCACACCCTGGTTTCCGAAAGCATTTTTCCCCAGATTGTTGAGTTTTTCGGCCTGTGCTTTCCGTTCCCGTTCTATCCGCTCCTGCTCTTCGCGCTCTTCCCTTTCAATCCGCTCCTTTTCAAGTCTTTCCCTCTCAATCCTTTCCTCTTCTTCCCGTTCCCGCTGAATGCGCTCCCTTTCCTCACGTTCCCTGCGGAGCTCCTCGGCGGTGGGTTTGGGATCTTCCTTGACCTCCACCTCTTCCACATCCTGGGTGTTGTCCACCGGAGTGGGGTCGGGTGGGGTATAGGTTTCAACAGGTTCCGGAAGTGGTTCTGAATACGCTTCGACAAGCTCCTCTGCCTGGTCTTCCACGGGTAGTTCCGGGTCTCCGGCCTGCTGGTCATCACCCATGGGTTCATAGGCTCCGAAACCGCTGTCATCGGTACCGAAATTCACCAGTATCCCTTCCTCTTCGGGGGGCGGGTCGGGAAATGTAAGTCCCGCAAATATCAGTAAGGCCAGCAACAGTGCATGGTATACAATGGTGGCAATAAGACCTCTGCGGTTGAGTTTCATTATTACTGTATTATTAGGAGGGCCGGGTTCCAAGGATCACCTTGTAACGGTTTCTCCTGGCTATATCCAGGAACACATAGACCTCTTCCATATTCAGATCCCTGTCTGCATTGAGCCGGACGGTAGGAGCTTCGCCGTATCGTTCCAGCTTTTTTCTCAGGACTCCTTCCAATTCATCAAGGGCATACACCTGATCATCCACAGAGATAATCTTTTCCCTGTCGATGGATACAACCAGCACAGGATTGGCCTGGGTCTGGTTGTTGCTTTCCGGCAAATTCACATTCTGTGCGGCGGGTACAATCAGCGTGGAGGTAATCATAAAAAAGATCAATAAAAGGAATACGATGTCGGTCATTCCCGACATGGCAAAGTTTTTATTGGTTTTATTTCTCGACTCCAGTGCCATTATAATTGTTTTAGGACTACTGTATAATCCCTCTCAGCTGCTACATTCATGATCATCACGGCATCTCCAACTGAAACAGAGGGAGAGGTCTCCACCTTGATGGTGGGCTCAGGAACACCCTGAAGCTTAGATTCAAGTACATTACCAAGTTCATTCAGGCTCACAGTCCGCCCATCCACAGTAATCTTACTGCCGCTGTGAATGGTCACCGTTGGTATACGGGACTCTGACTGTACGGTCACCTGTCCCCGGCTTGGGAGCAACATTTTCAGGGCATTGGGGGCAATGAGGGTGGAGGTGAGCATAAAAAAGATCAGCAACAGGAACACAATGTCGGTCATCCCCGACATGGCGAAGTTATCCATTACCCTGTTTTTTGACTTCAGTGCCACAATCTCTTATTTTGCAGGTTCGTTGAGCAGGTCAATAAATTCGGATGCCCCACCCTCCATGTTATTAATTACTTTATCCACTCTGGCCACCAGTGTGTTGTAAGCAAAGTAGGCAATGATACCCACAATCAGCCCCGCAACCGTGGTAATCAGCGCAGTATATATACCCCCGGAAAGTTCACCCACATTGATGTTGTTTCCGGCAGTGGACATCTGGTGGAATGCCTGAACCATCCCGATCACAGTACCCAGAAAACCGATCATGGGTGCTCCTCCTGCCACAGTAGCCAGGGTAGGAAGGCCTTTCTCCAGTTTATAGATCTCCAGTTTACCCACATTCTCGATGGCAGCATTCACATCATTCAAAGGCCGGCCGATCCTGCTGATTCCTTTTTCAATCATCCGGGCCACCGGGTTATCTGTGGACTGGCATAGTGCCCTGGCCGAGTCCACTTTGCCGTCCATGATGTAATCTTTGATGCGGTTCATGAAATTCTGGTCCACTTTGGCTGCCTTTTTAATGGCGAACCAGCGTTCAAAAAAGATATAAACCGCAATAAAACTGAGCAGGACAATGGGGAGCATGACCCAGCCGCCTTTGATGGCGATGTCGATGAAAGACTCTGTGGAAGAGCCCTGTATGCTACTTGTATCCAGGTTGCTAACTTGCAGAAAAATCAAGCTTTTCATGGGAGTTTATATTTTGATCGAATATATATAAAATATAACGGGATATACCCTTGTGTAGTATATCCCGTTATGAAACATTTCGCTTGATTTATAAACAGCCTGTTGCCTCCTTCATCAATGGTGGAGAATAAGAGACTGCAGGTAATAGACGCCTGCTCCGGCCACATATCCCAGTAAAGCCAGCAGGGAAATGCGTTTCATATACCAGATGAAATCGATTTTTTCCATTCCCATGGCAGCTACTCCTGCAGCAGATCCAATGATTAGAATACTACCACCGGTTCCGGCACAGTATGCAAGGAATTCCCAGAACAAACCGTCCTGTACAAAATTATATGCATATTCGATGGCAGCAGGATCTGTCATGGCTGCAATGGAAGCAGCGTCTTCAATGGGATACATACCCATGGCACCGGCCACCAGCGGGACATTATCCACAACAGCCGAAAGTACTCCAATGGCCATATCAATCAGGAAGATATTACCCAGGTTTTCATCAAGGTAAGAAGCCAGCACTGTTAATTGTCCGGCACTCTGAAGGGCAGCCACTGCGGAAAGAATACCCAGGAAGAACAAGATGGTGGGCGTGTCCACATGCTCCAGGATGTAAATGACTTTCAGACGTTTTTTGATTTCGTCGGGTTTGTTCTTGTGGAGTATTTCGGAAACCATCCAGATCACAGAAAGGGAAAACAGCATACCCAGGTAGGGGGGGAGGTGGGTGATTGTTTTAAAAACAGGAACAAACAGGAGACCAGTTACACCCATGATCAGGAAAAGTTTTCGTTCGAATAGCAGTCGTGTATACCTTTTCGTTGGCATCAATCTTCGGGGCGTTCCACATTACCTTTCTGGGTGAAACTGAGAAGGGCCAGGGGAACGATCATTGTGAACAGACTGGGTATAATAACCCTGGTAATGATGCTCCCTGTAGTTACCTGTCCGCCGATCCAGAGCATAATGGTTGTCACATCTCCAATGGGCGACCAGGCACCTCCTGCGTTGGCGGCCAGCACCACCATAGCGGCGAAGAACCAGCGGGTCTCTTTATCTGAGATCAGTTTCCTGAGAAGGGCTACCATCACGATGGTGGTGGTCAGGTTATCCAGGGCAGCAGACATGAAAAATGTGAGGAAGCTGAGGATCCAGAGCAACTTCACTTTTTTGGTGGTTTTGATCCGGTCGGTAATGATCTTGAAACCATCATGTTTATCAATCACCTCCACAATGGTCATTGCCCCAAGAAGGAAAAAAAGAATTTCAGAGATCTCACCCAGGTGGCGAATGATCTCTTTTTCCACAATGAAGTGGCGCATGGCATTAATACCAAGTTCACCATGATCATGGCTATCGAGCGCAAAAGTGTTCCATGCCTCACTCAATCCGGCAGAGAAAATCTCAAAGGCACCAAAAATGTAAAGGACCCACATGAGCGTACCGATCATCAGGGCCGGGATGGCCTTGTCAATACGTAGGGGGTGTTCCAGGGCAATGGCAAGATAACCCAGAACAAATACAACAACCATTATTATAAACATAGCTCGAAAATTAAGATTGGAATGAAGTCGCCAAAGTTAAAAAAGATTTACTCATCCATTTCGGACTCTTCGGTTTTTTTTCTCTTCTTTTTTCGGTTGGTGAGCCCCTCTCGGTAGCGGGCCATGAGCTGACTGAGATTGTCAAATTCTTCCCTGTAGGATATTCCGACGCCCTGTTTGTATGGTGCGGTTTCGAATAGCAGTTCGTCCCGGGCCCGGTTGAATGCAATGACACTGACATTGTCTGTAACCCTGAATTCCACATCAAAATCGCCCATGATATACGGATTAGATGCGTCGGCCGACGGATTGGTCTCCTGGCCTCCCACATCCACATTGCCGCTGATAATAATCCGGTCGTCTAGCAACTGGGTGGAGAGCGCCAGCTCTACTTCGTCACTTGTGATCTCATCACCTGGCCTGTAGTTTACGCCAATATCGAAATCATCGCTGATCTGTGACAGCCAGTTGCTGAGCTGGTTGGAAAGAAGTTCACTGGCGGTTACACCGGCAATATTACCAGTGGCGCCAAGATCCTGTGTTCCATAGCCGGTCACACTGTAAAAATTATTGATTACCAGCAGGGAGAGAAATTGTTTCATGAGCTCTTCATCAGTGCTGGTACTGTTTTCAAGCAAATTCCTGGTTTCGGCATCAGCCGTCGGCATATGGATACCGGTTGATATGGTGGGAGATCCCAATTCCCCCTGGAGCATCAGGTGGCACTCCACCGGGATTCTCTTTTTAAGTTTCTCTTTCTGCTCGTCCACATCAGGATAGAGGTTGTAGGGAGCTGCCCTGAGGGTATAAATGGCTTCCAGGTCAACGGAAGCATCCATGGGGGATCCGTTGAAACTTATTTTACCGCCGGGTTCAATTTTGAACCGTTTGTTGATTACATTTTGCAGTGTAAAAAGATAGTCTCCCTGATCGAGTACCACATCGCCAAACATTCTGAATCCGTTGGATGGGTCCAGTATGATTCGTATGTTGCCCTGGCCGCTGGTTTCAATGATGTCACCCACCTTGGGATCGAAAATAAGCTGTACCACAGCGTCATTGGTTATATCAACATCAAGGTCCATTTCAATGCTGCTCATTTTCTGTTTCTGAGAAGATGGAGGATCGTCATTTAAAACCTCTTCTTCCCGTATGAAAGTGAGAAAATCACTTGATGCCACCTCACTGGCATTAAACAATGGAAGGAACAGGGTGGTGTTTCGTTCGGTGGTTGCATTGATTCTCAATTTGATCTGATCGGTCGGACCGGTAAGTCCCACATTACCAGTAGCGAAAATATCCCCGTAGAACACCTCATTATCAATGGCTTTGGTATTCATGCACTGCATGTTATCGGCCTCGATGCTCAGGCTGAGATAGAAATCTTTGAATGATGAATTGGATACCGATCCATTTACCCGGGCCATGTTGTCATATGAATCACTGACCAGAAAGTCTTCGAAGTAGAAATTGCTGTGGTAGATTCTTAGATGATCGCTAAAGAAGTACTTTGTATTGAGATAGCCAAGGGTGGCTGCACCTTTGGCAAAAGAAATGGTACCGTTTATTTCAGGCGTCTTTATTGTGCCATCCAGGTTCAGGTTCACGCTGGCAGTGCCCTCCAGATCATGAACGATCCCTGCGGTATAGGGATTAAGGGAGGCCAGTTCAAAATTGCTGAGCCTGATATCAAAGTTCACAGCTTCGGTTTTCGGATTGAATTCCCCGTTTGTTTCAATGGACTTCCTCCCGTTCACCACGGAAAGCATCTTTATATTTAAGTTACCATTCGAATCATCCCAATTGGCTTCCAGATGTGTATTTCCCATAAACTGGTCATTGAAATAGAGCGAATCCACTTCCAGGTTGGTGAGGACTACAGGGATACCATCTTTCCGTTTATAGTCCACAAAGCCGGTCACCTCTCCATCCAGTGTCATATGGGCCCCGGTCAGGTTAGGCAGTTCGGCAAGATTGAGATTCTGCACCTCAATGAGAAAATCCTGAGCCTCACCGGATGACATAATCCCGTCGGCCAGAATTTGTTTGTCCACACTTACCACCTGGAAACTGTCAATGCTCAGATAGCCTCTCCTCATTAGGGCCTCTGCCCTGTGTACACTCCAGTTCATGTCATTTACTACAAAATTGCCAGGTTCCAGATCAATAATGAAGCCCCGCTCTGCGACCGAATCGGCCTGGAAAGTTCCGTTCAGGCTTATCTCTCCATTAAAGGCTGGGGTTGACGCATTGTCCCACATGATATTCATGTATGCGGTGTCACGGGTTGCCAGGAAATTGACCTTCTGGTTTTCCAGTGAATAGCCTCCGCCAAAGCTCATGCTGTCCGATGTAAAACCCGCCTCGAGTGTACCTTCCGAGGAACGGGCACTGGTTTCTACACTATACCAGGAGGTCTCTCCAATCTCAAGCGATGGGAATTCTCCCTGCATTTTCACACTGGTATTCTGTGGATCATAACTTCCTGTCAGGTAGCTGTCGTCAGCAATCTGAATCACAGGAAGAAAAAAATCGAGAAGCGGATTCACATGTTTAAAATCAACCTGATAGATAAAGTAGTTCAGGGTGTCGGTAAATGGTTCCGAGTTGGGGATGACATTGAGGTAGTGGTCAGCCAGGTTTTTAAATGACGCCGGAAGGTCTGACAGCCTGTACTGGCCGGTAACATCCACATCCACCATGTCTGAGCGAACCCTGATCAAAGAAGCCTCGGGGGTATTCCTTGTGGTTACAGTCATATCATAAACCTGAACATAGGCATCAGTTTTCTCAAACAGGCTGTTCACCAGCTTTATTTCTCCATTCAGCTCATCGATGGTTCTGCCGGAAAGGTCTGTTTCGATGAGGAAAGAGGTGAAGTAGTTGGGATCATTTTGGGGCATGTTCAGATAGTAGGGCCTGGCCCTGGCAACATCTGCAGTGAACTTATGAACAGGAACTTCTCCGGAGAAATCTGTTCTGCCTTCAAAATCAAGTTTAATGTTGGGGTCGCTGATGCTGAAGCCTCCTTCGAAGGTATTGTTTGTGAATGCGCCATCCAGTGATATGTTGCTATACGCATAATTATACAATTCGAAGGTATCAATGGTTCCCTTCATTTTGGCCCTGATCTGACCTTTGTATAGGTTTCCGTCGGCGAAGACGTCCATATCCAGTTCCTTCAGGTCACGTTCCTGCTCCAGGAATTCACCAAGTTTAAAATCGTCAGTGCTCAATCTTCCTTTAAAACCAACACCCATCATCGAGTCCGGATCAAAAGACAGATCCATAACAATCCTTCCCATTTCGGTGGCCAGCAGTCCGGAGGCCACGAATTGATCGGGATATCCCGTAAACTGTCCTGCAAAACCGATCTTTCCCAGGTTGATCCACGGATAGAGAAATTGGCTGGCCGTATCACCTGGGGTTCCAAAGAGATCATTTACAGCCAGAACCGAAGTATTCAGTCTTCTGAAATTGAAATCCAGGAATGTGTTACGGACATCGGGCAGACCAATCATCATGAAATCAAATTCCAGGGAGCTCCGGTCGCCAAAATTGACCACCAGATCATCACCGTTCAGGTCACTCAATTGACCCGATACCCTGCCGTCGATTGTAATCTTGTCAAACACTCTCTCTGTTCCGGGAGCAAACTGTGCAAGATCCTCCATTTTTAAAATGGATCCGTTTGATGAGAAATTCAGGTCCACAGCGGTGGAGAACCTTCTGAAGTTCCTGAATTGTTCAAAATCAAACTCAAGGACGGGGATATTCAGGTCAGACCCTTCAGTTTCAATGGCCAGGTCTTTGAAATGAAGGTGTCTTTTATGAATGGTCATGTAAGTATCCAGGTGGCGAATGTCAAATCCGGAATGCTCTATGGCTGCCAGGGATTCAACCTCAATTCGCACTGTATCCCTGTATACTTCCAGACTGTTGACTTTAATATCCAGGTTTACGAGATGGAAATCGTTGAAATCGACGGGAGAAATGCCATGCTCGGTTCCCATTCTGGATAGTGAGAATCTTGAATCAATCAATTCTATGGGACCAAAGTGGATCCGGGATTTCATTTCAGGCGGGGTATGCGGATTTTTCAGTTTATCAGTGAAGTATTTGATATTCACCACTCTGCTGCTGTCAATGACCAGGTTTACAAAGACATCTTCAAGCGTGGCCTTCCGAATTGTCAATCCTTTTGGATCGGGTTTGAACTGCCTGATGTGAATTTTGGCAAGACCTACATACAGTAGTGTATCCCCGTAGAGGTCTTCAATATAGAGATCCCTCATCTGGACCCGTCTGAGAAATGAATAGTTCACCGAGGAGAGTGATATATTGGCCTGTAGCTCTTCGGATAAGCGTTCGGCCACATAGATGCTCAAACGGGTTTGTACTTTATCGTTCTGCAAAAAAAGTAAAGACAGGGCAGGCAAGGCCAGCAATACCAGCACTATAATCAGCCCTATTTTAGCTATCTTTTTGATACCTTTGCCCTTTATATATTCCTGAACGTAACAAATGTAAAAAAACTTGCCATGGGCACGATCATTCTGGGCATTGAATCTTCTTGCGATGATACTTCAGCAGCCGTGTTGAAAAACAGGGTTTTGCTATCCAATGTGATTGCAGGCCAGGATGTGCACAGGCAATACGGGGGCGTAGTTCCTGAACTTGCATCCAGGGCACATCAGCAAAACATTGTCCCGGTGGTGGATAGGGCCATCAAACAATCAGGGATAAGTCCCGGCGAGATTGATGCAGTTGCATTTACCCGGGGACCCGGATTGCTTGGATCCTTGCTTGTGGGGACTTCCTTTGCAAAAGGCTTCACCGCTGCCATGGGAATTCCCATGATTGAAGTTAATCATCTTCAGGCGCATATGCTCGTGCATTATATCCTGGATGGGGATGGTAAGGATGTTTCACCCAGGTTTCCTTTTCTCTGTTTGCTGGTATCGGGTGGCCACACCCAGCTGGTGGTGGTGAGAGACCACCACAACATGGAGATCATAGGTCGTTCTATCGATGATGCTGCAGGTGAGGCTTTTGATAAATGCGCCAAGTTGCTGGGACTGCCTTATCCAGGAGGACCCCATATCGACAGACTGGCAAGTCAGGGGGATCCCGACCGTTTTTCTTTCAGTAAGCCGGGTCTGGAGGGATTTGATTATTCTTTCAGCGGTTTGAAAACCTCTTTCCTCTATTTTCTGCGGGACCGGCTTAAAGAGGATCCGGGTTTTGTTGAAAAGAATACCAATGATCTTGCAGCGTCACTTCAAAAGACCATTGTCACTATCCTGATGAACAAGCTTAAAAGGGCATCCAAAAAAACCGGGATACGGGAAATAGCGCTGGCAGGAGGAGTCTCGGCAAATTCGGGTCTGCGCAACGAAATCATCCGAGAATCAGTCATACAAGCATGGAATGTGTATATTCCCCCGCTTCAGTTCACCACGGACAATGCGGCCATGATAGCCATTACCGGATACTACAAATTCCTTGCAGGAGAATTTGCTCCGGAAGAGATCGCTCCCCTGGCCAGGATGTATTTCTGATACCCTTGAAAACATTGGTGATAAAATGAATTTGAATTGAATGTACTGCAGTAAAAATTTACTATATTGAGATGAAATTTTATTGACGGATGGATAAACTGGAGTTTCAACCCACTCAAAAAACGCCATACGTTCTGCTGGATCCTTCCGGCAAAATTAAGTTCAAGGGCCGTTCCATTCCTGAGGATGTATCGCTTTTTTATGAAGACATCCTGGATTGGATCATTGCTTTTGCCTCATCACCCCCGGCTCATACCGAAGTGGATATCGAAATGGAGTATCTCAACAGTGGTACATCCAAATACATGCTTCGCCTGCTGAAAAAACTCAAGGAGCTTGATAATGATGGCTACGGGCTGAAGATTAACTGGGTATTCGAAGAAGGAGATGATGATATTCTTGAGAGGGGAGAATATTATGCATCCATACTGGACCTGAACATCAGTTTCATTGAAATAGAATAATTAATGATCGCTCCCTCTCCTGTTTTCCTTCAGAATTTTACCAAGGAATTTCCAGTAGGCAAGGTGAAAACTGTATGAATCAGTATCTCTGATTACTTCATGGAAATTGATGCTATTGTCACAGGATTGTGGATGAAAGATGGCCGCATCATACAGGCCCGGTCTCTCTGGATGGAACTGAACTCCTTTTACATTCGGGTATATCTCATGCTCAATGGCTTCTATGATCTTCTCGTCAACAGAAGTTGCTGATACCAGCCAACCCTTTCCTGGAACCTGGATAGCCTGATGATGACTGCTTAATACCATGGGTCCAGTTTTTTTCCTGTATCCGATTTCTTTTCGCAGAAAGGATCCTTTTATTGTCTTAACCTGGTGAAAATGGAATGATGTGGGCACCTCGCACGTGCTTTGAACCTGATGTGAATAGTTTCTGTGCTTCTGATCGACAGGCAGGGCAAGAATCTCTTCTGCGCTCCAGATTTCGTATACCTCGGTTGGAATATCCTGTATCAAGGTGCCGCCCGTAGCAACGTTCATGGTTTGCATTCCCAGGCAGATACCGCTGACCAGGTACTGCTTGTCACCCTCCAGATAAGGACTCCACAGTGGATTCTGATCCCCTCCCAGGAGGTGGAAAACAAAAGAAACCTCCATAAAATGTCGGTACGGATCAGTCACACTGGTGAGCAGGTGAGCGGATTCATTGTAAACACCAGGAGGAATATCCGGTCCGCCCATAAAAAATGCTCCCCGGGATCTTCCAAACAGGGACCGGAATTCTTCTGTGCAATTGTTGCTTCCAAACAGAACCTCCTGTTCCAGTTCTCCTTTAACCGCCTGGAAGGAGAATCGCGAATCCGGATCTTCCAGAAGCGCAGTCCGGGCCTTTTCATAGTCGTAGGCCTCCCGGCTGTGATACACTCCAAGGATATGATACCCTTCCAGGTTGAGCAATTTCGCCTTTTCCAGATTCCTGATAACTTCAATGTTGCTGGCAGTGGGGTGGAACAGCAGAAGTGTGTCCTGTCCGGTCAAAAGGCTGGTGCCGAAAAGCAGGAGGAGGGCAATGGCCATAAGGTTTCTCATTTCAGAAGGGATGAAAGCTTTTTAGCAAACATGTTCAGGTTATCTTTGGTCTCCTCATCAAGCTTTTCGAAGCTTACCTTTCCGCTGTTTACCTCCTGAAGAAAATTGGATGCCAATATGGCCCTTGAGTAGTTGTTGTTTTTCAAATATTCTGAATTCAGAACTGTAATCCCTTCACGAACCTGTACCACCGATTTCTTAAAATCTATGGTTGAGAAAAGATCTTCTGCATCCATGTAGTCATCCATGATGATCATCTGTTCCTTGGCCAGGTCAACCTTGCTCTCAAACAGATCCTCCCTCAGTTTCTCATGAATCGCCAATTCCTCTCCGTTTCCAAAATTGAGTATAATATAGTCCAGTCCCCAACCAATGAGTATATTGACCATCATCGGTATGCTTTCAGTTCCCGAGGCTGGAAGGAAATAACACTCTTTCTTCAATCCGGTGAGCGTAATGATGGCTTTCAGGAAATAATATGTAGCCAGATCCTTTACAATCACATTATTGAAAGATTTAATGATCTCCTGTTGGCTTAGCCTCGCACCCATGGTCGAATAGATGGGTGAAAGTGTGTCGGCTGTGGCCGCATTCAGTGATCGTGCACTGTAAACCAGGGTTTCACTCTTCATGTCATCCTCAACGGCCCTTTGAACAGCGAGGATGCGGTATAATTTGTTAACATCAATCAGGTGGGGAGAATGCGTGGTGTAGATGATCTGCATCTGTTCCTTGATGTCGTCGAATACTGCCAGGACGTCCTCCTGAGCCCTGGCATGCAAACTCACACCGGGTTCATCAATAAGAAGCACTTTGTCGTGTTTGCTTTTATCCATGGCAGTGGCTTTCAGCTCAAGAAAAAAGGAGAGAAACCACCTGACGCCCCGGCTCCTTTGCTTTGGATACAACCTCTCCTGTTCATCTTTGATCCAGAACTCTATATAGGGTTTACCACTCTTTTCCGGATTTGTATGGTCATAATGTGAAAGTTCAAAATTGATTTTGATCTTGTTGCTTCTTCCCTACATTCTGGCGCCAGAAATCCTGGAAATTCAGGGTAAGCTCCCCATTCAGGTTTTCAATCTTCTGTTTCAGAATCCTGCTGGAGGGCTGCTGAAAGAATGAATACTCCAACCCGGTGATGGTAAGAAAATTAAGAGCGGCCTTATAACCTTCGGCGCTTTTGTTGGCCCTGATAATATCTTCCAGGTCAATGCGATTGGGAAGAAGAGAACTGAAATCTTCAAACAATTCGAATTCGGGGAGGGACTTGAAGATCTCTGCCGCCAGTTCAGTGGAGGATAAATACTTCCTGCGTGATTCAATCTCTTTCTCTGCTGATTTTACGGCACTCTCAAAGGTCATTCCCTCAAATACAAATTCAATGGCCAGAAGTTGTGTATCGTAGGATCTTTGTAACTGTTGAATCTCAGATTTCAGTTTCTCAATTTCGGTCCGGCAAATCTCTTCCCTGATCTCTGCTGCCCTTTGTTCTTTATCGCTGGGATACATCCCGGTCATCTGAAGAATTTCCCTCAGGTTTTCCTGTTCATTGATCAGGGAATCCTCTTTCTCCCCGATTTGTTCTTTGGTCTCTTCCAGTTTCCTGCTGGCACTCTGTTTCTCGTCCAGGGCATCCAGGTTTTGCTGTTTCTTATCCAGCCGCTCTTTTTTAAGTGAAAGGGCCTCGTTCAATTTGGAGAGCATCTCCTCTTCCAGGTCCATCTCTTTCTTAAGCTCAACCTTCTTCTCCCTGGAGGAAAATTTCCTCCCGGACTTTTTTAATTCACTGATTCTGAGTTTTACCGACTCAACTTTTTCCTGTGTTAATGAGAATTCATGGGTGGCTTTGTCTACCTCTGCAGTAGCATCAGCCACTTCTTTGATCATGCTTTCCAACTTTTCAAGAACAAGGTTTTCCCTCTGCTTGATCAAGTTCATCGCTTTCCTTGTATATCTCCTGCAATTCATCTCCCATCATCAGGTATGAATCCATATCGTCCTCCCATATCCTGGTCATAGAGATGGATTCGATGGTTCCGATCATGTTGCGGATCTTTGGATCCAGCTTTTTCAAATCGAGGCGTTTTACCAGCTCTTTGTTACGAGAATTTAAACGAACAGGTGACTATTGGAAGAGAGAGGTCACTTCGCATCATATCCTCGATAAGCCTTCCGTCATGAAATGCCTTCAGTCCCTCAAGGATGGAGGTTTTACCCGATTCATTCTGCCCGATCAGGCTGGTGATGCTGTCGTGGGCGAGCTGCTGCCAACCCGTATCTACAATGGACCTGAAATTCTGAATTCTAAATCCGGTTAATTGCATGATTCTGGTTTTATACGAATTTTATTCCAAAGATCAGAATATCATCTATCTGAGACTCATCACCTTTCCAGGTTTCAATTACATGGTTCAGTTCCTGTTTCTGTTTATCCATGTTCATGTCAGATATCCTGATTAGCAGCTCTTTAAGTGGCCCATACTTGAATTTCTTATTCCGGGGTCCGCCAAACTGGTCTGCATATCCGTCAGAAAATATGTATACGGTATCCCCGGGTTTTAGTTGCATGCTGTGATTTGTGAAAGAATCCTCTTCAATGGCATTGATACCCACAGGCATTTTATCCGCTTTTATCTCAGTGAGGACTTTCTTTCGTATATGATAGAGGGGATTGTTGGCTCCTGCATACATCAATTCCTGGTTTTCGGGATTGAATACACAGAGGGCCATGTCCATGGCATCCTTGTTCTCCAGCTCTTCGCCCCGCTGGTGAAGTACATTCATTACCCTTTCCCTGAAGAAGATTCAGGATCCGGCTGGGTTTGCAGGGCCCCCTGCTATTCAGGATTTCATTGAGAAAGGAGGCGCCCATGATACTTAGCAGTGCACCGGGTACTCCATGTCCGGTGCAGTCGCCAGCAGCAGCAATGATCAAATCCTCTTTCCGGGAGCAATAATAGAAATCCCCGCTTACAATATCCCTGGGTTTGTGCAGGACAAAATGGTCGGTGAGTGTGTTTTCAAGAAATCGTTGATCGGGCAGGACCGCTCTTTGGATAAAGCTGGCATATTTGAGGCTGGCTAACAGTTCTTTTCGCTGTTCCAGCAACTTTTCCCTTGTTAATTCTATCTCTTTCACAATGGATTCACTCTAAGTCCCATGACCAGGATATCATCGATCTGACTGATTTCTCCCATCCAGCCCAGCAACACTTTTTCCAGCGCGGTGCCCTGCTCTTTCAGGGGAACGGATTGCAGTTCCAGGAGCAATTTCTTGAAGTTTTTGCTCATGAACTTTTTTCCCTGGGGCCCGCCAAACTGGTCCAGGAAATCCATCAGAGAACATGTATATGTTGTAACCTTCGTCCTTGATGGTGGTGGAGGTAAAACGCATGTCCTTCTCAGATATCCCGATGGGCATCTGGTCTGCTCTGATTTGCACCAGCACATAGTTGTCATCATGAATGGATCCCCTGGGCAGATCAAGTTCCTCACCCTTATCCAGTTTGGTTTTTTCGCTGCGTTTCAGTTTCCTGACCAGATAGAGTGGGTTATAGGCCCCCGAATACTGAATCTCATTGGTTTTCAAGTCCAGTGAGATCATGGCCAGGTCCATACCGTCTTTGACAGCCTCTTCCATACTTTTGCCGGTTTGCTCCAGGGAGTTGATCACATGATCACGAAGCGATTCCATGATTTCGTCAGTACGGGTGATATCCGATTTAATCACAATTTCATCCAGGAAGGTCATGCCCAGCATGCTCATAAATGCTCCCGGGACCCCATGACCGGTACAGTCGGCCGCCACAATGAGCAATTTATCATTTTTCGCCCCCATCCAGTAAAAATCACCACTTACAATATCCCTGGGCCTGAAAAGGATGAAGTGATCAATGTTGTGGTCCTCCATTAACTGGTCCGATGGCAGCGAGTGCACGCTGGATCCTGCTGGCATATTCAATACTGTCGGTAAGTTCCTCCTTCTGTTTCCTGATCTCAGCGGTCCGTTCCTCAATGATTCCTTCAAGCCTGAGGTTTTCATTTTTCAGCCTGCGGGTATAGAGCTTAATAATCACATATACCAGTAGTCCAGAAAGAAGGATGTAAGCTATGATTGCCGGTATGCTTGCATACCATGGGCGGCTGATCACGAATGAGTAGCTGGCGGTGCCACTCTCGTACCCGTAAACATTCCTGGCTTTCACATGAAGCGTATAGCGGCCGTACTTCATGTTGGTGAATTCCTTGTAGGGACCATTGTTCCATTCGGCCCATGCATCACTGAATCCCTGCAACCTGTAACTGTATTGTAGATTTTTCTTCCTGCTCAAAATAGGGAGCCGCCCAATGGAATTCAATATTGTTGTACCTGTATTTTATGACCGGTTGCGTATCCTCCTCCTGGAAGAGATGAATGGAATAGCCGCCATGTCCGTTTCTTTGTAGTTAGCACCATTATAAAGCACAGAGTCACCGTTGATTACCACTTTACGGATCAGGGTTTGAAAATCGGAAAGTATCATTGGCACTGAAGCTTTTATCATAGTGATAAAGTCTCGTCCGATTTACTGAACCATACACCATTTTCAGTGTCGTCGGAAAACACATCCACAGAAGCGTTGGGAAGGCGCTGGAATACTTTGTCACTGATGACTTCCAGCTGTCCATTCACTTTCCGGGCTACAAGTTCAGTCCACCCGTTCATACTGATTCTCAAATGAAAGCCAGTAATCCCCATCCCGGTCCTGGTGCATAGCCTGAATACTATTTTTTCCCACAGGAAGTACGGCATTGAAAAAGGTGTCCGGTATAAATGCGTCATGAAAATAATCGAAGCGGTAAAATCCATCCTCTGGTTCCCACCAGGACTTCCTGGTTTTCAGGATTGAGAAAGACCTAGGTTGTCATCACCCTCAAGTAAACCATGTTCAGATGTGAATAATCTCATTGTGGCTTCCTGGGTAAGTGTTATATCGATGCGGGTTACTTTCTCCGTGGAGGAGTAATCCACATGTACCCATATCTATCCTTGACCATTTTTGAAATCTCCTTCAGTAAGCACGCGGACCTTGATATCTCCTTCCACCGTCCCCTGGTGTACTGAATACCAATTAATTCGACATATCCCGTATAGAATATGTCTTTGTTTTCCGGATCTACCAGGATAGAAGCTTCCCGAAATCTGTTCAATATCCTCACTGGCTTCAGGAGGATTAATCAACAGATCTTCCAGGGCAGTGACCCGCATCTGTTCATCGATCACATAAAATTCCTTGTCGCCGGAAACCAACAAGAATTCTTTCCCGGGAACTGGCTCAATGACGCAGAGGTCCCTGAAATGATTCTGGAAATCCCCAACTGGAACGAACAGCGCTCTTGATGAAGTGTTGACCATCTGATAAAGGCCACCCATGGTTGAGATAAAAAGCCTGTCGTTGAAATAGGTGATATCGGTGATCAGGTTATCAAATCCAGACTTCTCTGTGAAATATCTGAATGGATTGTTGGTCTCCACCTTGCTGACTCCCTTCCAGTGAGCAATCCAAAGGGGACCTGCCCCTTTGAGTCTTTCGTCCGAATAGACATGTGAAATGGTCATATCGGCCAGTCCCTCTGTCTCTGATATGAATTCCAAAACATTTCCAGTCCTGTCCAGGATATAGAGTCCGTTGTTAAATGTACCTACCAGGATAAGATCATCAATCATGGTCAGATAGGGGACCTGGACAGAAATAAGCTCCTCCATCAGTGCCGGATCCACAAAGGAGTCATCGACGCTTCCCTTCTCAGAGTTAAAAAGATAAATGCCATTGTCCATGGTGCTGACCAATAGATGATTGACATCAAATGGAACCAGACCGGTAATTAGCATCTCATGGAAAAAATCTCCACCGGGAATTTTTTCGAATGAATCTCCATTGTAGATCATCAATCCATTTCCCCAGTCCAGGTTATAGAGTTGGTGGTCTACAATGAAAGAGAAGTATCCCGTTTCGGGAGTCTCTATGATGTTTATGTCATTTTCCAGTGGATCAAATCGAATATGCCAAACCAGGAACAGAAATATACTTTGTTCTGTCGAAGTAGGTCTTCCAGATATCGATGTTCGGTATCTCATTCTGAAGCGTTGAATCATAGAGAGAATGGAAACATAACTGGCCGTAGGAATCCGGTTCAAGTTTTCCAAAATCCCCTTCTGCTCCCACATATATAACACCATCCTCCCCTGTAACCAGTGATCTTACCGGCACATCGTCGGGAATAGGGATAATCCGCCACTCGACTCCGTCATATTCAAGAATTCCCTTGTCATTGTTTCCCACATATACCACACCCCGGTGGTCCTGGGTGATGCACCAGTTTTGTTCGGTTCCCCCAATTTCGCTATACGGGTAGTTGGTAATTAGTGGAACACCATATTTATTGGGCTGTGCCTGGAGAAGAAAACTCACCAGCAAACCGGCAAGGGTTAATATGGTATATGATTGAAATCTCATGAAGGCTAACAATATCCTAAAATATTGAAAAATATGGTTATGGCGGCATGAAATATTTCTTTTTTTTAACCATGGCGCAAGCTAAAATTGATAAATTGGTTTAACATGATACAGTTCTGAATTGTTAATAACACAATGAGTCGCTTTCTGACCGTCATATTATTCATGGGTTTCATGCAGGCAGCATACTGGCCATCCTATGGACAGGAACCGCCTATTAAATGGATTGTTAGTGAAATGGAAGGGTTCACCACGCTGAATTCAGGTCCTGATGGTTACCTGTTCAGTGCCGGGGTCGGATGGGTCCATCTGGAGCATTCCGTGAGCAATCCTTCCCATGTGGTCCTGTCGATTCCAGGGTATTATTCCAATGGAGAGGAGGGGGCTCCCTCCCTCCCTGAGACTTCCATTCTTTTTGAAGCAGACGCCCGATACCCGGTACATTTGCGCATTGAAGCGATGGATTCGGTGCTTATTGATCTCAACCTGGCAGGGTTTGAAGGCAAATTGGTTCCCTTCCAAGCTTCGGAAAGAAAGGGTGGGGCAGCGATGCCCAAAAGGATGGACAGTGCTGTATACAGTCAGGATGGCTGGACAGGTGGCGAGGTCCTTTCTGTGGCATATGAGGGGAGAATGCGTGGCCTCTCCATGAGTACGCTGCATTTCAATCCAGTGAAGTATAATCCTGTTCGAAACCTTTTGAAGATATATTACAATGTGCGTTGCGCCATTCAGACCGGCCGGTCCTTATCGCCCCTTACGGAACCTGCATTTTCTGCGCTTTATAACAGGGTAGTCCGACAGGAACCACAGGGGGCAGTCAAGGCGGTTTCTTCGGAAGAACCCATGACCCTGGTCATCCTTTCTGATACCATGTTCAGAGAGTCTTTGGTGCCATTTGTGGCGTGGAAAACCAGGAAGGGATTCAGGGTCATCGAGGCGTACAAGACCGACAGCCTGGTGGGAGGGACCAGGGAATCCATGAAAACCTACCTGAAAAATCTCTATGACCAGGCTCCTTCGGGATTCGCCAGGCCTACCTATCTTCTGATCGTGGGAGACACGGAACACATTCCCATTTCACAGTCCCAGGGTGAGATCACCGATCTCTACTATGCTGAATATGACGGGGAGGGAGATTACATCCCCGACCTGTTTTATGGTCGTATCTCTGTGGGTTCAAAGGAGCAATTGCAGGGGATCGTGGATAAGATCCTGGAATATGAACAATACCTGTTTACTGATCCCTCTTTTCTGGATCAATCGGTTTTGATTGCCGGGGTGGATGGCAGCTATGCCAGTACCCATGGAAATGGTCAGATCAATTATGCCCAAAACAATTATTTGAATGCTGAGCAGGGGATTCAAACCCATATGTTCAGGTACCCGGATTCGGATACCAGCGCCCAGACCATCCTGGATCTTATATCCGGTGGCGTTGGTTTTGTGAATTATACCGGTCATGGTGAGGTTGACAGATGGAGAGATCCCGCTTTCAGGATCAGTGACATACACCGCTGCAAAATATTGGAAAATATCCTGTCATGATCGGGAATGGGTGTGAGACCAATTACTTTCTGGCGAGCGAGTGTTTTGCTGAAGCTCTGCTGCGAGCCAGTGATAAAGGTGCACTGGCTTATATTGGATGTACCAATGATTCATACTGGGATGAGGACTACTACTGGGCAGTGGGTGTTGGGCCCATTGGCGCCCATCCGGCCTATGAGGAATCGGGGCCCGGCTATTACGACAAGGTTTTTCATACCCACCAGGAGACACACAAACTGTGGACACCCTCCCTGGGAGAGATGGTATTTGGAGGAAATATGGCTGTTCAGCAAAGCAGCAGCTTTCGTAAAAAGTTCTACTGGGAGATATACCAGCTGGCGGGTGATCCCACCCTCGTACCCTGGTTCAGTCAACCCTCTTCCCAGGAAGTTTTACTTCCCGACTGGATTCCTTCCGGAGCCGGCAGGGTAGATGTACGTTGCGCTCCCTACAGCTACCTGTCTCTTTCACAGGACGGGATTTTGCTGGACGCGCTTCATGCCTCGGATAAGGGTTACGCCACGCTTCATATTCCCGATTCCATCGCACCGGGAAACCTGGAGGTGTTGGTGTCAGGCGACAGCTATCAGCCTTTTATAAAGGAGATTGTAATGGCGGATGATGAGGGACCTTACCTGGAATTACTGGGATACGGCCTTTCATCCGAATCGGTGCAGGAGGACCATCATTTGAATCCGGGGGAACAGGTAACACTGAACCTTCAGTTGATTAACCGGGGAGATGTGGCAATTACTCACGACACCCTTCTTCTTTTTTCGGCCCACAATTCCATCCTGGTCCTGGATTCCATCCATATCCTGGAAGAAATCGCACCCGGTGATACGGTCGATTTGCAGCATATATTCAGGATTAAATCGTCCGACCGGCTGGCTGACCAGGCTGGTGCTGTGATGGGCATTCAATTAAAAAGCAGCGGAATCCCCTTTTATTTGAAAGAGGTGTTTCATGCACCGCATCTGGAGTCGGGGGGGATTCACCTGGGAGGACAGGTCCCTTGGCAATGGAAATGGTATTCCTGAACAGGGAGAGTGGTTGCTGTGTACCTGGGAGCTATTCAATACGGGCCACTTCAGAACGGGAGAGGTTCAGGGGAATTTCGACCCTGCGC
This sequence comes from uncultured Bacteroidota bacterium, assembly GCA_963735755.1. Lineage (GTDB taxonomy): Bacteria > Bacteroidota > Bacteroidia > Bacteroidales. Next base: position 255,908 of record CAVTME010000003.1, read on the forward strand.
TTTCTGTTATGGTGGAAGAGATCTTGTTTCGAAACAGTGTGGTCCTGGACCCCGGGGAGGGTGCTGAACTGCAGTTTGAAATTCTGCTGGGAGGCTCAGGAAACGTATGGTTGGGTCAGGGGCTGCTTTCTGCAGGAGATCCCTCTGGTTCAGTGGCAGATAGTTTTTTTGTTACAACAGGCCGGTATTATGACGATTTCAGCCAGGGAAAGTCCGGACGTTTCGCCTATGTGGATAGCTCGCTTGTTCCCTGGACCATAACAGGTGAAACCTACGCATCATCGCAGCAATCGCTCCGGTCGGGAAAAATTACGCATGCCCAGACAAGTGAACTTTCTGTCACCTTTGAAACCACAGAAGATGACACCCTTTTCTTCTCATACAGGGTTTCCTCTGAATCGTTTTACGATTACCTGATGTTTTTCGCCGATTCAACACTGGTCAAACAGTGGTCGGGTGAGACTGGATGGAAAAGCTTTTCCCTGTTTCTTGAGGCGGGGAAGCACGAAATGATCTGGTCCTACCAGAAAGACAGCAACATCAGTCAGAGAGAGGATGCTGCATGGATTGATGATATCATTTTTCCATCATCTGCATTCAGAAAGGGAGATATTGCTCTTTTGGAGATCACCGAACCGGATTCGGATCCATGGTTATCAGACCGTGAGCAGGTGAAGGCAAAGGTGAGGAATACATCTGCGGATACCATTCAGGGATACACGGTCCGCTTCTCCCTCAACGGGAAGCAGTTCGCAGCGGATGATCACAGGGATATGTTGCTTCCCGGGCAGGAAGAGGAGATCACCGCAGGGGATCTGGTTGATTTATCTGGCTTCGGTTCCCATCTGCTGAAGGCTGAGTTGGTTCAGGAATCATTCGGATACTGGGGTAACAACAGCCTGGAAAAGGAGGTTGAACACCAGGTATTCCCTGAGCTCTCACTTACGCTGGGAGGAGTGGACCAGAAAAACGGGATGTATGCCCGTGCCCTGGTCCATGCAGAGAATACTGGAAATATTCCTCTGGATTCAATACGGTATACCATCATGATGGATAGCCTTCCCTCCCAATCGGGAATCCTTGTCCTGGGACTCGAGCCGGGACAACAAACTACCTTGTCTTTCAGTCTTGTGGACAGTCTGGATCAACTGGCTCCAGGATCATACTCCTATCTGATAGGGGCTATGGATACGGACAGTCTGTTGTGGCAGAATCAGGTGGACGGATTGCTTTTTTGGTATGCCCTGGACATTTTCCCCAGGGAGAGACCCGTGGATTGGTCCATCTATCCCAATCCGGCCTCCTCCGGGTTCTGGCTTACACTCAGTCAGCCAGCAGAACAGGATTACCTGTTTGAAATGGTCTCCATGGCAGGCCGCGTGCTTGACGCTTTCACCATCAAACGGGGCGATGATCAAGCCTGGATACCGCAAGGTTCTGCTGCTCCTGGAATCTACCTGCTGAGGCTTGTCCATACAGGAGAATCCAGCAGACTGGTGATCCATCCCTGATTTATTCCAATAGTTTTAGATCGAAAATCCCCCCCTTCACAATGTAACAAGGAGCACCGCAGTCATTGCCATAATCAGATAGCTTCATGTGGTCCGAATCGAAGGCAGCTATTGTTTTGACTCCGGTTTTATATTCAGCTTTCACAGTGTACTTTACCCCAATCCTGGCGAAGAGGTAAAACTCATTGGTGGTGGCTGTATCCTGCCAGTCAATTTTATCACCTGATTCACCTTCATAAAAGGTGAGTGGAACCGAATCGTTCTCTGTATTGATGGTCAGGTAGACAATGAGATTGGCACTGTCTGGCCGGTATCCGTAACAATCGTCGCAATTGACATCAAAGCGCCAATCTTCGGGTTCACAAGCTGTGAACTGACCCGTCATGAGGAGCATGAGCACCGCAAGTGTCCCCAAAAAACCAAGACTCCTCCTGTGCTTAATATGATATCTCCTTGTAGGCATATGTGCTCTGTTTATATCTAATCCGGACAAAAAGGCATATATTCATTTTCCATGGTCTTTCATAAAGGGTGCCAAAGGAGTATCTCTCTGCTCCAAACTTAATCCCAGCCATCTGGCCGCTAAGGAATACACCTGCAGAGGGAACCAGGTTGTATTTTGCAGGTGGCCCATCGGCAATTCCCCTGTATTTTGGAAATGACAGCATTCCATACAGGGCAGTATAGAAACCATAATCGATACCGGTTTTATCAGTGAGCAGGGTGAAAAATTTTCCTGCTCCGTGGGTCCAGGCAGTTCTTGTTTCTCGGTATTGGTGGATCAGCGTATCATTCTTTTCCACCTGGATGGTTCTCAGGGTGGGACGTACATCCACACCGGTTTCCGCAAAGAATCCAAATTTCTGGTCCAGCCACCATATCCTGGCCTGCATCATGTGTTCTCCATTACCGAAGCTGTTCCCCCAGCCCACGTCAAATTCTGCAAAATCGGGCCTTGGAGAGGGCCCTGCTCCCTTTGATTTGAGCAGTTTTATAATTTCTTTTCGATTCTGCTGAACGGCCAGGTCATATAGATTCTGGTTTTTTCTTATGGGGTGGTGGACATTGGCGCCCCCGCTATCCACCAGGATCTGTGCAGCCTGAATATGGCCGGCTCGAATGGCGTGCGCGAGGGGGGTGTAATTCTGGTTGTTGACCAGTTCAGGCTCTGCGTGAAATTCCAGAAGGAGAGAAATCATCTCCATGTTTCCGTTCTGGGCAGCAATCATCAACGGTGTATTCTGGTCCTTATCTCTGGCGTCGGGTGGAGTTCCATTCTGGAGCAGCACATGGGTGGTTTCCATAAAGTTCAGGCAGACAGAGGTCATTATAGCGTTATTGCCATCACGGTCCACCATGCTGTCTGAAGCTCCGAAAAAAAGAAGCAGATCGGCCAACATGTAATTGTTCATGGCCGAGGCGTAGATCAGTGATGTGGCTCCAAAATCATCTTTGTGGTCAGGATCTGCACCTCTCCTGAGCAGCATGTGCGCTGCATCAAACTGCTGGTTCAACACGGCCGCCATCAGCGGTGTGGTGTTTTCCACATGGGTCAGCTCCAGATCTGCTCCATTCAGAACAAGAAGCTTCACAATCATGGTATCTCCCCGCTCGGCGGCGTACATCAGGGCGGTTATTCCACCCTCCGCCCTTGCATTGGGATCTGCACCCCTTTTCAGCATGAGCAGAACATGGTCCGGCTCGGAACGAAGTACCGATTCCACCAGGTTCCAGTTTTCCTCTCCGGGTTTGAAATAGGAGGTATCAGTCTGTGCCTCCGGGATGGCTGTCTGGGCATACATCCCTGTCATCCCTGTGAGAAGGCAGACCACAACGGAGAGCCATGGGATGATATATGCTGTAAAGTTCTTTTTATCCACCTTTGCGCTTGACACCGTACCCCTTTTCTTTTAATAAAGTGAAGATCCGGTCCCTGAAATCTCCCTGAATGATAATTTCTCCCTCCTTCACCGATCCTCCCGATCCACATTTTCCCTTGAGCTCTTTTCCCAGGGCTTTCAGTTCTTCTCCGGATCCATGGAAACCCTCCACCAGGGTCACAGCTTTTCCTTTTCGGTTCTTTTTGTCCAGCGACACATAAAGCTTCTGTTTACCAGGGGCTAATGTTTCCCTCTCTTCTTCACGATCAGATTCGTATCCGTATTCGGGATTGGTGGAGTACACCACCCCAAGTCTTTTCTTCCAGTCATTCTCCATCATGCATTTCCTTGGTATCGGATCCTAAATATCGATAAATATTTTCTTAATTTGGGCTACTCAACTCAAAACACATGCCATGAAGCTGCTTTCAATTCTGTTTTTTTCAAATCTTGTCCTGATTACTTCCTGTACTCCTGCCCGGCTCGGATATCGCTTCCCCCGATGGCAGGATTACGGTTCAAACGGGTGGAGAAGGTGATGAATCCGTTTTCCTATACGATTTTTAAAGATGGAGAGGTGGTTGTCAGGAATTCAGGCATTGAACTGGAGTTCCGTGACCAGGCTGCATTTCTCCGGAAAACTTAGATGGAGCTGCTTTCTCAATCTTCGGTGGATGAGACCTGGGAACCCCTCTGGGGAAAGACCGAAAAGGCAAGGAACCATTACAATGAATATATTTTCCGACTGAGTGAAACTGAGCAGGAGCCAAGGCACCTGGAGTGGATCATCCGGGTTTTCAATGACGGAGTGGCATTCCGGTACCGCTTTCCTGAAGATTCGGGATTCGGGTCACTTTGCTCTCACCGATGAGCGACACTGACTTCAACCTGGATCCTTCGGTCAAGGTCTGGGCCACCAACCATGAAAGCTATTTCTCCAGCCAGGAACATATCTTTGATGAGCGCTCGGTCAGCCAGATCGGAGTTGAGGAGATGATTGGCTGCCCTCTGCTGGCCCAGGTGAACCCAACTTCCTGGGCACTGATCACTGAGGCTGACCTGACCGATTGGGCCGGACTTTATTTCAGGGCAGGCAGTGAAGCGGAAGCTTCCCTGGTCTCATCACTGTCATCGCTGAAGCGAGATTCGGCAGTGAAAGTGGAATCGGAGGTACCTGCCAGTATCACCCTGGAGGGTGATCATGGTAGGCGACAATCCAGGTGTATTTATTGAATCCAATATCATCGCCAACCTGAATGACCCGGTCGAATATGCAGATGTGAGCTGGATCAAACCGGGTGTTTCCGCCTGGGACCGCTGGTGGTCGGGTGATTACGGTCCCGATGCAGGATTTGAACTGGGTATGAATACAGCCACCATGAAGTATTTTGTGGACCTGGCCGACCGGATGGACTGGGAATATATGATTGTGGACTGGACCTGGTATGGTGAAGTATTTGCCGGGGAAGGTGGTCCCAATCCCGCAGCAGACATCACCAACTTCAATCCCGGAAGTGGATATTCCCGGTATCATTGCATATGCCAACGAAAGGGATGTGGATATTATTCTCTGGGTCTTGTCCCACCATCTGGACAGGCAGATGGATGAGGCACTGGCATTGTATGAACAATTGGGGAGCCGCAGGGATCAAGGTTGATTTCATGGATGCAGAGGACCAGGACATGGTGAACTGGTATCATACAGCTTGCCAGAAAAGCTGCCCGGCATCACCTGGTTATAGATTTTCATGGCGCCTATAAACCCACAGGCGTAAGCCGCACCCTGCCCAATATGATTACCAGGGAAGGTGTACTGGGCAATGAATATACCAAGTGGTCCGACCTGATCACCCCAGGCATACGGTGGTGTTGCCCTATACCAGGGAATACTGGGAGAGATGGATTTTACACCTGGAGGATTTAACCATGTGCACCAGGAAGATTTCGTCCCGGTAGGAGGGGACGCACCCAATCCCACAGTGATGGGCACACGCTGTCACCAGCTGGCCATGCTGGTGGTCTATGAAAGTGCTTTTACCGTGATCTGCGATTCACCCTACAACTACAAAGACCAGCCCGGAACGGATTTCCTGAAGGAGGTGCCCGTCACCTGGAGTGAAACCAGGTACCTGGAAGGCTACCCCGGAGAGAATATTGTTCTGGCCCGGCGGAGCGGAGAGACGTGGTATGTGGGTGGAATGACCAATGAGGATGCACGGGAATCTTCATTTAAATTCGATTTCCTTGAGGATAGAACCTACAGTGCCGAACTATGGAGAGATGCCGGTGATGCCGGTGAGCATCCATCCCACCTGGAAAAAGAATCACTCAAGGTAAAGGGGGGAGATTCATTCACAGTTCAGATGGAAAGGGGAGGAGGATTTGTTATGATCCTGGAACCCCAGGCCGCTGTGGAGTAATCAATTTCCCAGCTCGAGCTGATTCCTTACCAGGTTGAAGTAGTGGCCTTTTTTGGCAATCAGGGCATTGTGTTTGCCCTCTTCCACGATCTTTCCCTGATCAAGGACAATGATCTGGTCAGCGTTTTTCACTGTGCTTAAACGGTGGGCAACGATCAGGACGGTCTTTCCCCTGAAGACCAGTTCAAGGTTCTCCATGATCCGTCTCTCATTGTTGGCATCCAGTGCGCTGGTTCCCTCATCCAGGAAGAGGAAGCCCGGATTTTTATAAATGGCGCGCGCAATCAGGATTCTCTGTTGCTCCCCGCCACTCAGGGTCAGGCCCTCCTGGCCGATCCTGGTATTGTAGCCCAGGGGCAGCTGCTCAATGAAGTCATCAATACAAGCCATCCGTGCAGCATAGAGCAGCTGGTCCGGTTTCATAACCTCCTCACCCATGGCAATGTTTTTGGCGATGGTGTCTGAGAAGATAAATCCATCCTGCATGACTACTCCGCACTGGCTTCTCCACAGATCGGGCGACATCATCTGGATATTCATATCACCGATTCTGATCTCTCCTGCATCCGGGGGGTAGAATCCAAGCAGCAGTTTCACCAGGGTGGTTTTTCCGCTGCCGCTTACGCCCACGATGGCTGTAACCGTGTCCTTCTTAAGGGTCATGCTGATTCCTTCCACCACATTCCGGCTGATGGCACCCGGGTAGCTGAATTGCAGCTTGTTTACAGTGACTTTATCGATGGTTGGCAGTACAGTAACGCCGGTCTGTTTCTGGTATTCGTCTTCCAGGTCGTGAATCTCTCCCAGTCTTTCAAGGCTGATTTTTGCGTCCTGTGCCCTGTGGAAAAAGGAGATCATCTGTTCGATGGGGCCGTTGAGCTGACCAAGAATGTAACTCACAGCCAGCAGCATACCCAGGGTCATGTCATGGTTCAATACAGCAATGGCTGCAACCACATTGATCAGGATATTTTTTGTTTCATTGATAAAAACGCCCCCGGCCTCCTGGTTCTGGTTCAGGGCGAGACTTTTCATATTCACCCTGAATAGCCCGGCCTGTATATCTTTCCACTCCCACTGGTTGATCCTTTCGGCACCGTTCAGTTTGATTTCCCGGATTCCATGGATGATTTGTATAAGTTTGCTCTGGTTTTCAGCCTGTTTGGAGAAGTACTTGTGATCCAGCGACCTTCTTTGTTTCATGAATATGGTGATCCAGAGGAAGTAGAGGAGCGCTCCTGCCAGGAAGATAAAGAGGATCTTGATACTGTATATGGCCAGGATGATGGCAAATACCAGCAAGTTCACCATGGAAAACATGATGTTCAGCGAAGAGGTGGTAATGAACGATTCGATCCTCCTGTGATCTGCCACCCGCTGAAGGATATCCCCCGTTAGTTTTGTATCAAAGAATCCCACCGGCAGCTTCATCATTTTTACCAGGAAGTCAGAGATGAGGGAGATATTGATCCGGGTGCTCAGGTGAAGCAGGATCCATCTCCGGATGAAATCGATTCCCATCTGGGAGAGGATCAATACAAACTGAAACAGGAGGATCAGGTATATAAAGGAAAGGTCCTGGTTGGTGATCCCAAAATCAACAATAGACTGGAACAGGAAGGGGAGCAGAAACTGTATGATGCTTCCCAGGATCAATCCCAGTAAAAGGTGGTAGACATACCTTTTGTATGGAGCCAGGTAGCGGTAGAGATACCTGAACCCTGTCTTTTTCACCGGCTCATCTTCCTGGTTCAGGAAATCGGGTGTGGGTTGCAGCAGCAATACTGTTCCTTTTGCTTCATCGTCCTTTCGGGTACTGATCCATCCTTTCAGGAATTCTGCTTTGGAATAAATGGTCTGACCGAAGGCAGGATCTGCCACATAGACTTTATCCTTCCTGATCTTATAGACCACGATAAAGTGGTTCTGTTTCCAGTGAACGATCACCGGGAGCGGAGCCTCGGTTTGCAGTCGTTCCCAGGTTAATGAAACCCCCATGGTTTGCAAGCCAATGGCTTCGGCGGCCTTGGCGATGCCCAGCATGGAGACACCCTCCACATTGAGGTGGGATTTTTCCCTTAAGGTCTGGAGTGAGTAGTGCTTACCATAATGTCGGGCCACCATTCGAAGGCAGGTGGGGCCGCAATCCATCGCATCGAGCTGTTTGTAAAAGGGGAATGAAGGCATACAACAGGTGGCTTATGCCTCCTAAATTAAGAATTATTTTATCAACATCTTCTGCAACTTATGAGCAGCATCTGCATAGGAACCCGGAGACTCCAGCAATACTCCCAGTGTGATTTCTGCATCATCATTCCTTCCGGCTTTTAGCAAAGCCAGGGTTTTGTACCAGATCAGGGCCTGGCCGACGGCCAAACTTGTATCCAATTCCATTTTTTCTGTGCAGGCTCAAAGCTTCTTTTTCCATATCCAGTTCCAGGGCGGCCAGCAAATGGAAAAGCATGAGCTGCCTGGTTCTCCGGATCATCAATAAGCTGCGATGAAGTCAGAGCCATGGTTGCGTGATATTCACCCCTGGAGAAAAGCAAGGCTGCTGATTCGGTAGGGCTACGTGTCTCTGTATTGAAGGCCAGGATCACCGGGTCCTCCCCGGGATGGAAGAAGACCTGGTAGATCTGGTCCTGACTTTGCGGTGTGAACAATAGGGTCAGCAGGATGGCTGCTGAGGCAGCCAGGGGGAGGAGGATAAGCCATCCCGGGGGTCTCTTTTCTTGATCTCGTTCGTTTTACGGGCTTGCTTTCATCCATTATCCTGAGAAGCCTGGACCGGAAAAGATCCTCATCCCTCTTCCTCAGCTGATCTCCCATGAGCCTGTAAGCTGCAGAGACCTCTTCAAACAGTTCTGCCAACTTTTCGTCCCGTGACAATCGCTTCTTTCAGGGCCCTGGATTCTTCTCCGCTTAGATCCCCTGAAAGGTATTTAATCATATGGTCAACGCTCTTCATCTTTCAGTCTTTTAAAAAGGGGGTCGTTCATTATCCGTTTAATCAGGCTCTTCTTGCACCTGTATTTTCGGTCTGCAGCGTGGTGTAGGTCCTTGTAGTTCATGCTTTCCCTGATCTCATCGACGGTGTGGTTAGCGAAGAACATGGAAAGGATCTTCTGGCAGTCCTCACTGAGCTGATTAAAGTGTTTATAAAACAGGTCAGTCAGGTGTTTCTGCAGCAGGGGGTCTTCATCTGGTCCGGGATCGTGGACCATCAGGGGGTGATGTCTGAGCTTTTCTGCATGCAATTGGTACTTTTTCTTCTCCTGTATCCAGACATTTCTGCATATGGCATAGAGGTAAGTACTGAATTTGCAGGTCAGCTCCAGATCCTCATCCCTGATTTTCTTGTAGGCGATAATCATACCCTCCTGAAATACATCCTTTGCCTGTTCCCTGCTCCCCGAGTGGTGTATGACGAATCCTTCGATCAAGGGAAAGTAGGTGAGGTATACATATTCCAACACGGCGGAATCATGGTCTCTGATCCCGTGTATGATCTCTTTTTCTGAGTGTCTTTTTTTCATTCAGAAAAGCATAAAAAAAAGCAGGTGATATAAAATCACCCGCCCGGATAGTAATAGTTTTAGTTAGTAAGCAGAAAAGTAATGCACCTTTTCTAAATGCAATGTATGCAAATATATCTGAATATTGCAAGCGCTTCACCCGGAATGATGTTTTAAGGTATATTCAGTAGTATATGTGACGGGTATGGGATTGATCAGCGTCAGCTACCTAATTTTTTTTTAAAAAGGGAGTTTGTCCAGGTCCGCATTTCCCCCCGAAAGAATGACCCCAATTTTCCTTTTTTTGAACTCCGGTCTATTCCTGAGCAATGCAGCAACCGCCACAGCGCTGGAAGGTTCAATGATGATCTTCATCCGTTCCCATACCAGCCGCATAGCATCGATGATTTCCGATTCTTCCACCCTGATGATCTTGCTCACAAATTTCTGGATGATCGGAAAGTTCTGGTCACCCAGCTGGGTTTTCAGTCCGTCGGCAATGGTTTTGGGATTGATACTCGGCTGGATCTTTCCCGTTTTTAGCGAGAGATAGGCATCATCAGCGCCAAAGGGCTCGGCACCGATGGTTTCAATGTAATAGCTGAGGTGGTTGGTAGCCAGCGCCGTTCCTGCCAGCAAGCCTCCCCCGCCAACCGGTGCAATAACAAGGTCCATGGTATCCACTTTACGGGCCATCTCCATCACGGCTGTTGAATTTCCCAGGATCACATTCATATCATTGGAGGGGTGTATAAAAGTTGCCCCGGTTTTTTTCTGCCATGTGGTCATGATTGACTCCCGGCTTTTCAGCCCGGGTGCACATTCGATGATATGGCCTCCATATCCGGCAACAGCCTCCTTCTTTACCCCGGGAGCATCCGATGGCATCACGATGTATGCCTTGGTTTGCAGTGAATTTGCTGCCAGGGCCAATGCAGCTGCAAAATTGCCTGAAGAATGAGTGATCACCCCCCTTGCCCGCTCATCCTCTGATAGTTGCAGAATGGCATTGGTGGCTCCCCGAAACTTGAAAGCTCCCATTCTCTGGAAATTCTCACATTTAAAGTATACCGAGGCATCCAGCATCCGGTTTATGGTGTTGGATGTGAGCACAGGGGTATTGTGTACATAGGGTGCAATCCTTTTCACTGCTGCCTGAACGTCCTTTAAAGTTGGTATCATGGTTCAATGGGTTTTATCCACTTCTAAATATAAGGTACTTGGGCCAAAAAGTAAAGACTAAAGGCTAAAACGATACCTGATTACCAGAGCAAAATCCAACAGATCGTAGTGAAAGGTACGATAAAGGTTCATCATGGGCTTCCAATCCAATCCGAAATTCAGGGGAAGATCTCTGAGGGTATATTCGATGCCCCCCATGGCTACCAGTCCCAGCGAAAGTTCATTATCCCATGTACCGCCGAAAGCCCCCCCCCCGAAATAGATCAGCCACCTGCTACTCCGGAAGGGTTCTGTATGAATCACATAGAGACCCGAGATATTCAGTCCGTGTTGATTATATGTGACATCCAACTCTACTCCATTCATGCTGTGAAGAAAAAACCCTTTGTAGGTAAGTCCGCTGGAATAACCTGCCCTGATGCCTGCCGCATGTTCATAGGGCTGGGCAGCCAAAAGGAGTGGAAGCAGAAGGAAAACCAAAAGGAGTGGAAGACTGAGCGTATGTATGGAAAATTTTGTCATTGTATGCTTCCTTTTACGTCAAAGACTGTTTCGGTGAAGGAAGGAATCTTCAGTCCTACCGGAAGATGGGTGCTTTGAACCACGGTGGTTTCGATGAGCACCCGCTGCCTGGAAACGCATTTCTTCAGCCAGCCTGTCGCCGGGTCTGACTGGTAATCATAGGTTTGTGATCCCGACACGGATGATTTAACCAGTCCCAGCGAAACCGTTTCACTGAACTCACCCATGGAATTCAACATGCCCATTCCCTGGATGGTGATTGTCTCATCAGTTGCTTTGGAAAGGTAGTAGCGGTTGACCATCTTCACGGGCTTTGTGTTGAAGTAATAGGTAAGGTCCCGGGTCCAGTTTTTAATGGGTTGCACCGTTGGGAAGTAGGCGATAAACAGATTGAACAGACTCTTGAAAGCATTGGGTCCATAGGCCTCTTGGAGTGTACTCAGGTTGACGGCCAGTTCGTTGGTATCTTTTGCCGGATGGGTGGCCATGGAGCGGAATATCTGCTGAATCCCATTTACTGAGTGTAACTCTCCCGAATCAAACATGGCGATCCTGAAAGTGTGCTGCTGTAAGGTATCCATCAGTTCAGAAAGCAGTGGATTCTTCCCTGTTTGGGAGTTGATATCAATGTTTAATCCGGGTGCCAGCATGGACAAAAGGAGGTCAGCATACTGTACGGTCACATGAATCAGTCCGTAAGGGTCTGTGGAATCCACCCTGAAATCAAGCCTCATCCTGCTGTACATATTGATCTCTTCGCTGTTGATGGACTCGGAACTGGTGTTTTGCTGGATATCGATATGGAGCTGATACAGTCTGCCGGGCTCCAGGTTATACGAGAGCCTCGGATCCTGTGAAAAAGCTGATAATGAAAGGAATACCAGCCAGAGGATGAGTGTGAAAGGGCATTTTACCTGCATGTGGGGATAAAAATAAGAATTAATGGGTGAAAACGTTTTGTTATTCGAATAACAATACATATTTTTGTGGCACTGAGAAGCTGGCTACTCTGGCTTCAAGGTATCAAAAATCATCTGATCCGGAGGAGGTCCTGAAGGCAAAGAGTTATCGCAAGATTGCATTTGTTTTACTTCCAAAGGCTCGTAAATCGAAAGATAATGATCTACGAACCACAGGTTTATGCCATTGAAGACGAAGCCATGGTCCCTTTTATCTCCGAAAAGGAGATCTCGGACATACTGGCGGAGACCCGGCCCACCAAAGAGCGGGTCCGTAAAATTATTGCAAAATCGCTGAATAAGAAGCGGCTGAGCATGCAGGAGACTGCCGTGTTGGTAAATGCCACCGATCCCGAACTGGTGGAGGAGATCAAGGCCGGGGCAAGGACCCTGAAAGAGCAGGTATACGGGAAACGCATTGTGCTTTTTGCACCGCTGTATGTGGGGAACCTCTGCATCAACAACTGTGAGTATTGTGGATTCCGGGCTGCCAATAAAGAGCAGAAAAGAACCACCCTGACCCATCCCGAACTGATCAAGGAGGTGGAGATGCTTGAGGATATGGGACAAAAACGGCTGATCCTGGTCTACGGCGAACATCCCAAATATGATCCTGAGTTTATTGCGGATACGGTTCGAACGGTATACCAGGTGAAGAAGGGAAATGGGGAGATCCGCAGGGTGAATATCAATGCCGCTCCGCTGGATATTGACGGATTCAGGACTGTGAAAGAGGCTGGTATTGGTACGTACCAGGTGTTCCAGGAGACCTACCACAGGGAGGCTTATGCAACCTACCATACCGGTGGAGTGAAGAAGCATTACGACTGGAGGATCTCAGCCCTTGACCGGGCGCAGGAGGCAGGGATAGATGATGTGGGTATCGGTGCGCTCTTCGGACTCTACGACTGGCGTTTTGAGGTGCTGGGGCTGGTCAGGCATGTGAATCACCTGGAAGCGGTTTACAGAGTGGGACCGCATACCATCTCCTTTCCACGCCTTCAAAGGGCATCCCATGTTAAGTTCGATCCCAGGTGGGAAGTGAGCGATGAGGAGTTCACCCGCATGGTGGCCATCCTGAGACTGGCGGTTCCTTATACCGGACTGATCCTGACAGCCCGGGAACCGGCTGCCATCCGTGATGAGGTGCTCCAGTTCGGAGTCTCCCAGATAGACGGAGGTACCAAAATTGAAATGAAAGCCTATTCTGAAAAGGGCAAGGATCAGGACCTGGATTCAGAGCAATTCGAGATCTGCGACAACCGCTCCCTTTCTGAAGTCATGGATGAACTGATTGAAAAGGAGTACCTGCCCTCATTCTGCACTGCCTGTTACCGGACCGGCCGTACCGGGGAGCATTTTATGGAGTTTTCGGTTCCCGGATTTATTAAACGCTACTGTACACCCAATGCCATACTTACCATGGCTGAATACCTGGAGGATTATGCGCAGAATGGGACCAGGGAGAAAGGTTACAGGCTCATTGAGAAAAACCTGCAGGAGATGAACGGGGATACATTCAAATCGAGCCTTGAAGAACGTCTCGAAAGGGTAAAAAAGGGGGAAAGGGATCTCTATTTCTAATTCCAATAAAGTTCTATCTTTATAGTAACCGAATCCAGCATGGCAGAAGCAGGTAAAAAGTCATTTGGTACCGCCCCGGTATATTTCACCGCCATCGCGACCATTCTCGGAGCCATCCTTTTCTTAAGGTTTGGATTTGCCGTGGGAACCCTGGGTTTTTGGGGAGTGATTGGAGCTGTATTGCTGGGGCACCTGGTAACCATTCCCACCGCACTGGCCATTTCTGAACTGGCCACCAACAAAAGGGTAGAGGGAGGAGGAGAGTATTTTATCATCTCCCGGTCTTTTGGGATGAACATCGGTGCGACCATCGGATTTGCCCTTTTTATTTCACAGGCCATCAGTGTGGCTTTTTATATCATTGCCTTTACAGAAGCCTTTGAGTTCTTTTTTAACTGGGTTTCCACCCGCTTCGACCTGGCACTGCCCCGGCAGGTGGTAAGTATTCCTGCCATGGTGGGTCTGTCCGTCCTTATCTTAAAAAAAGGGGCGGCCGTGGGAATGAAGACACTCTACATTGTGGTGGCCATCCTGTTGGTTTCTCTGCTGCTCTTTTTCCTGGGAAGTACAGAATACAGTGAGACCCATATCTTCAGCCTGGGATCTCTGGAAAAGGGAGATATGAGCCAGTTTTTTATAGTTTTCGCTATTATTTTCCCTGCTTTTACTGGGATGACAGCCGGTGTGGGATTGTCGGGCGATTTGAAGAAACCAAGCAAGTCCATCCCTCTGGGGTCCATCCTTGGCACCCTCACAGGATTGATTGTTTATATTTTTATTGTGGTTAAACTGACCGCATCTGCCGACCTGGCTACCCTGAGTGATCCAAGCAACCAGCTGGTCATGTCTGATATTGCCATTGCAGGAGCCTTCATTATACCCATTGGACTGGCGGCATCTACCTTTTCTTCAGCCATTGGCTCCATCATTGTAGCTCCCCGTACCCTGCAGGCCCTGGCTGGCGATGCGTCTTTTCCCTCCGGGCGTTTGAACCGCTTCCTCCACAAGGGCAGGGGAGAAACCAATGAACCATTTAATGCCACATTGGTCACAGTTGTCATCGCCCTGGTGTTTGTTTTTATCGGGGATGTGAACAAGGTGGCCGGAATCATCAGTATGTTTTTTATGGTTACTTATGGCTCGTTGTGCCTGATTTCGTTTCTGCATCACTTTGGCTCGGCGCCTTCCTATCGGCCCTCTTTTCGTTCACGGTGGTACCTTTCTCTGGTCGGCTTTGTTGCATCCATCTGGGTCATGTTCAAGATCGATACGGTATTTGCCTTTGCTTCGGTAATCCTGATGGTGTTGCTCTACCTCTACATCAACAATTATCATAAAAACAGGAAGGGCCTTGTTTCCATCTTTACCAATGCACTGTTCCAGCTGAACCGGAGTCTGCAGGTTTATCTTCAGCAGACCCGGAAGTCACACAGTCCAAAAGAGTGGAGGCCCAGCGCCATTTGTATTTCCAGGGATTCTTTTCACCGGGATAGTGCATTTCAGCTGCTTAACTGGATCAGTTACAAATATGGGTTCGGTACATACATCCATCTGATAGAGGATTATTATTCAAAAACCAGTACACAAAAATCGGTGGTTGAACTTGACAAATTGATTAAGAACTACAAGGGGAAAGGCAGCCATGTATTTGTAGACACGATGATCTCTCCATCCTACACATCAGCCGTTGCGCAGGCCATTCAGCTACCCGGGATTTCAGGCATGGAGAACAACATGGTCATCCTGGAGTTCGACAGGGAGAATCCCGAAAATCTGAAGGAGATCGTGGATAATTTCTCGCTGGTGAATGCCGGCAATTTTGATGTGTGTATTCTGGGGAGCACCAAAAGAAGCATCAACTTTAAAAATGGAATCCATGTATGGATCAGAAGCAGCGATTATGAAAACTCCCACCTCATGATCCTCATGAGTTTTATCATCCAGGGCCATCCCGCCTGGAAAAAGAGTGAGATCACCATATATGATGTGTGTAAGAAGGATAAAGAGGAGGAGACGCGGAAAAATTTGGAAGAGCTGGTTCAGACAGGTCGCCTGCCCATCACTTCAAAGAACATCCAGGTGATGAGTGAAAAGCCAGACTTAAATACCAGGGCGCTTATGAAAGAGCATTCTGCCCATGCGGGACTTACCATCATTGGTTTTCACAGTGAATTGCTGAAGCATGAAGGAGCCAGGGTATTTGAAGGCTACGATGAACTGGGAAGCATCCTTTTTGTGAATGCACACAGTCAGAAAGAGATCGAATAGTCCACTTACTTCAAGTGGATATACTGCTTCAGATCGGATGTCAGTATCTTTCTTAATTCTTCCTCATTTCCTTCTGAGGTTTCCGTGAAAAGAAAACCGAAAACACCATAGGTTCTGAAGTCGACCCTCCTCACCTCCAGCGGCTTTTCAAAATCCTTCTTCAGCCGGTCATAGTCGAAGGATTCGATTTCTTCGGCTTTGAGTCCCGAATTGTTGTCCAGTACAATGACGCTATAGATCTTTCCTTTCCTGTTTTCAAAAATATCCTCCCAGTTTGGAGTTCCGGAGTTGAAGAAGTATGCATAGGAATCAAATCCGTAGGCAAACCATGACAAATCGGCTGTGGTACACCAGCCTCCAAAGCGCATGGGGTTAATCTCAATGGGGAAAATCTTTCCCTGTGGATTTATCCGGACTTCCACATGCGCAGGAAAATTGACCAGATTGGCCTTTTTCCCGATCATCCGGAGGAAATCCCGGACCCCTTCCATGTGCTGCTCTACGATGCTTTGTGAAGTGGAATAGACCCTGTCGCTTACATCTTTTCCCGACGAGAACAGGTGGTGCAGAATATTGAGCACCACAGGATCCCCTTTCTGGTTAAAATAGCAATCGATGGCATACTCTTCTCCCTCAATGCACTCTTCTATAATAAATTCGGTCGTGTTAATGACCGCTTCGGGATAGACACCTTTCCAGACCTCCACCTCTGATCTGATCAGGTCCAGGGTGCGGGCCCATTCTTCCTGATGATCGACCTTGTGCACACCCACGCTGAAAAAGCCCACTGCCGGCTTGATGACCAGTGGGAAGCTGATGTTCGAACTGTCCAGATTTTCAAGTTCCTCAACCCCGATACCCATAAACTGGTAGTCGGGAAAAGCATTTGCAAGCAGTTCCCTGAATTGTATCTTGTTTTTAAACAGCTCGATATGACTGGTCAGGCGGCTCCTGGTTGCATGGGTCTGCATCCATCCGATGGAGTTCTCCGAATTGGTATAAACCCTGGCATCAGGATCTGCGTTGATTCTTTGAATGGCCTCCTCTTCTGTGATCCAGTTGATCTTCCCGTCGGTGATCATGTTCCGTGCCTCCTTGGTGGCGATCACGGGGAAGCTGTTTTTCCTGATGGATTGAAGCAGGAAGTCAGAGATATAGGGTTTGTCAATGGCTATCATCGCTCACTTCTTGTTGCCCACTGCATATAATTTCTCTTTCAGGGCCTGAATTCCCTCATCCATGATATAGTCATCGTAATCCATCAGTTTGTCGATGATCCCTCCCGGGGTCAGCTCAATAATCCTGTTGCTTGCCGATTGAATAAACTCATGGTCATGGGACGACAAAAACAGGTTGCCCGGAAACTTGATTAAACTGTTGTTAAAGGCCTGGATCGACTCCAGGTCCAGGTGGTTGGTGGGTGTGTCCAGCACCAGTGCATTGGCATTGGCCAGCATGAGCCGGGAAATCATACAACGCATTTTTTCTCCGCCTGACAGAACCCCCACTTTTTTATAGATCTCATCACCCGAAAACAGCATTTTCCCCAGGTAGCCCCGGACAAAAGCTTCGGTTGTATCACTGGTATACTGACAGAACCAGTCGAACAGACTCAGATTGTTCTTAAAAAACGGAGCGTTATCCAGGGGCAAATAGGCAGATGTAATGGTCTGGCCCCATACAAAAGTGCCGGAATCGGGTTCCTGGTTCCCATTGATGATTTCAAATAATGCAGTCATGGCCCTGGGATCCCTGGAGAGGAATATGATCTTATCTTCAGGGTTGGCTACGAACTCCAGATCCCTGAACAGTACGGATCCGTCTATGCTGGCGCTTAATCCCTAACATCCAGAATTTTATCCCCGACCTTCCGCTCGGGTTTCAGGATAATGCCCGGGTATTTCCTTGTGGAAGGCCTGATATCTTCAATATTGAGCTTTTCAATCATCTTCTTGCGACTGGTGGTCTGTTTGGATTTGGCCACATTCGCGCTGAACCGGGCGATGAATTCAAGCAGCTCTTTGCGTTTTTCTTCAGCTTTTTTGTTCTGAATCTGCTGTTGCCTCAGTGCCAGCTGACTGCTCTGGTACCAGAAGCTGTAGTTGCCGGCAAACATCTGTATCCTGCCAAAATCAATATCGATGGTATGGGTGCTGATGGCATCCAGGAAATGCCTGTCGTGGGAGACCACCAGCACGGTGTTCTCATAGTTGGACAGGTAGTTCTCCAACCAGGAGACTGTATCCAGGTCCAGGTCGTTGGTGGGCTCGTCGAGTAAGAGGTTGTCCGGTTTCCCGAAAAGCGCCTGTGCCAGCAGGATCCTCACTTTGAGCTTCCCACTCATGTCTTTCATGGCGGTGTGGTGGAACTCCTCCCTGATTCCCAGATTGCTCAACAGGGTGGCGGCATCGCTCTCTGCGTTCCAACCGTCCATGCCTGCAAATTCTTCCTCCAGTTCGGATGACCTGATGCCATCCTGATCCGTAAAATCGGTTTTTGCATACAGTGTTTCCTTTTCCTGCATCACATCCCACAGCCGGGCGTGACCTTTCAATACAGCCTGCAGCACGGTATACTCATCAAAGGCAAAGTGATCCTGGCTTAACACTGAAAGTCTTTCACCGGGTCCCAGGGATATATGTCCGGCTGTGGATTCAATCTCCCCGGAAATGGCCTTCAGGAAGGTGGATTTCCCAGCCCCATTGGCACCTATAACACCATAGCAGTTTCCCGGTGTGAACTTCATATTCACCTCCTGGAACAATACCTGCTTTCCAAATTGAATTCTTAATCCTGCAACTGTTATCATGTAAAAGGTAAAAGGTAAAAGGTGTTTAAAAGGGGTGCAAAGGTAGAATTATTTCGCGCAATTTACACAGTATAAGCTTTCTGGTCTGATCAGGATCCTTTTGCAGGGATCGGTTTCCTGCACTTGATGCAAATACCGAAGTCCGGGGTCCCTGCCTGGATAAAACCCGTTCCAGGTTTCTTAATTTTTCTTCGGCCTGCGCAGTGAAGCTTCGTAACGCTTTTGTTATTGATGGCGTCCATGCGGGAGATGCGTCCGATGGCATCATCCGGAGCGATGGGCGCTGTCATCTCCCTGAGCTCCAATTTTTTTCTGCGTCCTGATATTTCAGTTCAAAAGTACTTTGATTTCTTCTTTTCCATGATTCATTAATTGTTCAGTGCATAGATGGCAAATGATCCCAGCCAGTGTCCCCCTTCATAGCCATCTCCCACAAGGTTTGGCAGGGAGTAGCTTACGTGGTGATTGGCAAGGCTGATTTAAATGGCCATACTCCGGGTATTGTTTTGCCAGCCCATAGAAGACCCAGGCCCTGCTGAAATTAAGTCCGTCCAGGTGAACCAGCTTCCCGTCGCTGCGGTCTGAAACTTCGCCGGTTTCGAGCTGGAAATCTTCCTCCTGCAATCCGGGCATAAAATCAACGATCCATGCCCTGAATTCCGGTTCAGTGAGCACCCGGCGCATCAGGTCCAGCTCCTCCAGACAGGGAGAGAGGAAGTCGGAACCGCCCGGTTCCCAGTCCAGCGGACATCCCTGGTCATCCATGTAAAAATCCCGTGCACGGGATTCTATGGCAGTTTGCAGCTCATTGTTTTCGGTGGTATGGGCATAATCCCAGGCGAAACACAAGCCGAAAGCAGTATTGGTATGCTCGCCCACGCGGATAGGGTAGAGCAGTTTGGGCAGAAACTCCAAAAAGCGCTGTGTGATTAAATCTGTAAGGGGCTGAAGGTTTTGCTCCAGTTCCCGGCCCAGGGGATCATCCCAGGTAGACAACTCCTCGGCCAGCTTCAGCAGCCAGCCCCATCCGTAGGTTCTTTCATAGGAAAAACTGTGGGTGCCCTGGAAGTATTCCACTTCAGCAAGGATATTTTCAGCGGAGAGATTTGTTCTGAGCTTTTCCCGGATGATCTCAGTCTTGTCGAGATCAGGAAAGTTTTTCAGCAGGCATACCAGCGACCAGTGACCGTGAACCGATGAATGCCAGTCAAAGCAGCCATAGAATGCCGGATGCAGGGTTTGGGGTTCGCCAATATCCTCCTTGCCTCCTATGGTCTGGCCCAGTTTATTGGGGTACTCGGTCTGCAAACATGCCAGGGGCAGGTCTGCCAGCACATTGGCCTGGTCCAGGGTAAGAATAAGTGGTTCAGCGGGAGTTTCTTCTGTTTTCTTTTCGGTAGAGGAACAGGCCATCAATAAAACAAGAAGAGGAATGAAAATACGGCAGCAATTTCATGGTATGTAGATGTCTGTCAGCGGATTTCAAATTCATATCAATGTTAAAATTGGGTGATCCGGGAGAAATTGTTTTATATTACGGTGCACAAAACTAACTACTATGGACCGGATTTCCACCATTATTCTCGCTTCATCACTTATTATTATTATGCTTGGTATGGGTTTGTCGCTTGTGGCAGACGATTTCAAACGGATCCTGGTATATCCCAAAGCCATCATCGTAGGTTTGGTGAACCAGTTGATCCTGCTTCCCGCTCATCGGATTTACCATTGCCATCCTGTTTCCGCTGGCTCCTGAGATCGCCATTGGGATCATGATCCTGGCTGCCTGTCCGGGTGGCCCCACCTCCAATCTTATTGCCCACCTGGCAAAAGGAGACACCGCCTTGTCGGTTACCCTCACTGCCCTGAGCAGTTTTATCACCATTCTGACCATTCCTTTCATCGTGAATTTTGCGCTGGTTCATTTCCTGGAGGAAGGGCAGATGATCCGTCTTGACGTGTTCGATTCCATCAAAAATATATTTGTGATCATCATCATCCCCATCATCATCGGGATGCTCATCAGGAAGTACAGGGAAGGTTTTGCCATGAAAATGGAAAGACCGGTAAGGATTGCATCGGGCATTGTGCTGGCATTGGTCATCATCGGCATTGTGATCAAAGAGAAGGAGAACTTCGTCTCCTATTTTCAGCAGGCAGGCATCGTGGCCCTGTTGCTCAATGTGACTACCATGATCGTGGGTTATTTCTCGGCAAGACTCTTCAGAATCAAGGATAAAAGGGCCCTCTCCATCTCCATCGAATCGGGTATACAGAACGGAACCCTGGCCATCACTGTGGCTGTGGTTCTCCTGGGAAGTACCGAATTTGCCATTGCCCCGGCCATCTACAGCCTGATCATGTTCTTTACCGGTGGTGTGGTGATCTATATTGGTCTGAGAAGGGATAAAAAAATACAGACCAATCAGTAGTTCATATATTATATTTAGTGTTTATCTTAGTTGTTTATGTAAATATATATTTTCCCATCAAAAGATGAATTCCATGAAAATTTATTCCCCGGTGCTGGCTGTACTAAGTTTGCTCGCACTGTTTTCGACAGGATGTAAGGAGAAGAGTGCAGGCACACTTCCTCCACCCAATGTGCAGGTTGTTGAAGTAATTCAACAGGATGTTCCTGTAGCAGAAGAGTTTGTGGGAGAGACCTTCGGACTTTTCGATATTTCTATCCAGGCGCGTGTGGATGGTTTCCTGGAAGGGATTCATTTCGATGAAGGACGAAGGGTGAAAAAGGGACAACTTCTTTATACAATCGACCCACAGCCATTTGAGGCAAAGCTGGCCGGAGCCAATGGGCAGCTTGCTGAGGCCAATACCATGCTGGTGAAGGCTGAAAGTGACCTAACAAGGATTAAACCGCTGGCAGAGATGAATGCGGTGAGCAAGAGTGACCTGGATGCGGCGGTAGCCCAACGCGATGCAGCACTGGCAGCTGTGGAGGCTGCTGAAGCCTCGGTCACCTCTGCCCGGATTGAGCTGGGCTATACCCGGATCTATTCGCCCATTAATGGAATCATCGGTAAGACCGAAGCCTATCCGGGCGACTACGTGGGAAAGGGAATCACCGATGTGATTTTGAATGAAGTTTCAAGAATAGATACCATACTGGTCAATTTTCACATTGGGGAAGAGAGGTACCTTGAACTTGTCAGGTTTCTCAACAGAACTGAACCTGACAGGGATGAGCGAGTGGAAGGAAAGCAGGCATTAACCCTGATGCTTTCGGATGGATCTGTCTTCCCTCAGAAAGGAAGAATCAGATTTGTGAACCGACAGGTGAATGCCACCACGGGTACCATTATGCTGCAGGCAGCATTTTCAAACCCGGAAGGCGTCCTCAGACCGGGCCAGTTTGCCAAGATTATTGCTGTGGTCGAAGTGATCGAAGGTGGCTTGCTGGTTCCCCAGCGCTGTGTACAGGAACTGCAGGGCAAATACAGTGTTTTTATGGTGAATGATCAGAATGAGATCGAGTACAGAAATATAGAAGTTGGCTCTAGCTATCAGACCAGTTATCTGGTAGTTACTTCAGGTCTTGAAGCGGGAGATAAGGTGGTCTATGAGGGATTGCAAAAAGTAAAGAGCGGAGCGAAGGTGAATCCTGAGCTCCATGAAATTTCTATTCCAGAAACAGAAAATTAGGATCCCATGGGTAATTTTTTCGTAAGACGGCCCATAGTGGCCATGGTCATTGCCATTGTTATTTTAATAGTGGGGACCCTTTCCTTGCTCAATCTTCCCATGGAGCAGTATCCGAATATTACTCCACCCATGGTGGAGGTAACTGCCAACTATACAGGCGCAAATGCTCTGAATGTGGAGCAATCAGTGGCAACCCCGCTGGAGCAGCAGATCAACGGTGTGGACAATATGATCTATATGAAGTCCATCAATGCCAACGATGGCTCCATGAAGGTGCAGATCACTTTCGAGGTGGGAACAGATCCTGATATGAACACAGTTTTCTCACAGAACCGCGTTTCTTCTGCAACTCCTAAACTTCCTGAGGATGTAAAACGGATCGGGGTAAATACTGACAAGGTCATGAGCAGTATCATGGTGGCTTTAACCCTGTACTCCGACGGACGCTATGACCAGGATTTCCTGGGCAACTATGCGCTGATCAACATCAAGGATATTCTGGCCAGGATTAAAGGGATCGGAAGAGTGAGTGTTCTGGGGACAAGTGATTACTCCATGCGCATATGGGTGAAACCTGACAGGCTGGCCCACCTGGGTATTACTGTTCCTGAGATCACCAATGCCATCAGGGAGCAGAATATGATCGTCCCGGGAGGCAAATTTGGAGCTGAACCTGCCCCCCGGGTACCGAATTTACCTACACTGTCAGGATGCCGGAGAGGTTGGTTTCGGAAGAAGAATTTGGAGATATTATTCATCAGAACCGAGAGTGATGGATCGCAGGTAAGAATCAGGGATGTGGCCAAGGTTGAACTGGGCGTGGAATCCTATGATATGATCACCCGCTTCGATGATAAGGAGTGTGCCCTGATCACCCTGTACCAGGCTCCGGGATCCAATGCAGTGGAGCTTGCCACCCAGGTGACTGCTGCCATGGAAGAGCTGAAAGGCTCATTTCCCGAAGGGGTGGATTACAGGATGGCACTGGATTCCACACTACCCATTACTGCAGGGATCAAGGAGATCGTGATCACCCTTCTGATTGCGCTCTCACTGGTGATCCTGGTGGTCTATATATTTATCCAGGATTTCAGGGCTACCCTGATTCCAACCATAGCGATCCCGGTTAGTCTGATTGGGGCTTTTGCTGTTTTCCCCATGCTTGGATTCACCATCAACGTGCTCTCTTTGCTTGGACTGGTGCTGGCCATCGGGATCGTCGTGGATGATGCCATCGTGGTGGTGGAGGCTGTCCAGGTGAACCTGGCCAAAGGGATGAACTCCAAGGAAGCCACCATTCATGCCATGAAGGAGGTGACTGCCCCGGTGATTGCCACCACCCTGGTGCTGGTGGCTGTATTTATCCCTGTGGCCTCCATGGGAGGGATCACCGGCAGGCTGTATCAGCAATTTGCCATTACGGTGGCTGTTTCGGTGGTCTTCTCATCACTGAATGCCCTGACACTCAGTCCGGCCTTGTGTGCCCTCCTGCTGAGGAAACCAGAGCCTGTAAAGGGTCCCCTGGGATGGTTCTTCGGAAAATTCAATAAGGGTTTTGACAAGACTACTGTTGGGTACATGAAGTTTACCAATGTACTGACAAGAAAACTAAAGCGCGGGGTGATATTCATTGTGATACTTACAGCCTCCATTGTGGTGATCGGAAAGTTTGTTCCCGGCGGATTTGTACCGGAAGAGGACCAGGGCTACCTTTTTGTGAGCATGAATTTGCCCGGAGCAGCCTCCCTTCAGCGATCCAATGAGGTGATGGCCAAGGTGGAGTCCATTGTGAAGCAGTTCGAAGAGATAGAGTATGTGAGTACGGTTTCAGGATATAACCTACTGTCCTCCAGTATGTCTACCAACTGGGGAATGTGCTTCCTTACTTTGAAGGACTGGAAGGAGCGGGATGTGACCGCCCTGGAACTGGCCAAGAAACTGAATGCGGCCTTCTATATGAATATTTCCGAAGCCCAGGTTTTTGCTTTTGGTCCGCCAGCAATTCCCGGCCTTGGAACAGGGGGAGGATTCACCATGATGTTGCAGGACAAAGGAGGGAATACCATCGATTACCTTTCAGATCAGACCATCAAATTTATTGCAGCAGCACAGGAGCGTCCCGAAATAGGAAATGTTTTCACCTCTTTCCAGGCAGGTACACCTCAGCGATCTGTGGAAATTAACCGGGATAAGGTGCTGAAATCAGGTGTGGCCCTGAATGACCTTTATACCACCATCTCTGCCTTTCTTGGAGGGGCTTATGTGAATGATTTTAACCGCTTTGGAAGGTTATACAAAGCCTATGTCCAGGCAGAACCGGAGTACAGGCAGAATGAGGATCAGCTAAGCCTGTTCTTCGTGAAAAATAACCTGGGAGAGGATATCCCACTTTCCTCACTTGTTTCGGTAAGTAAGATCTCGGGGCCTGAATTTACTTACAGGTATAACCTGTACAGGGCTGTGGAACTTTCCGGCGGACCGGCTCCCGGCTACTCATCCACCCAGGCACTGAATGCCCTGGAGGAGGTGGCTGCCGAAGTTCTGCCCTTTGATATGGGATATGAGTGGAGCAATATGTCCTACCAGGAAAAATCTGCGTCCGGATCAGGAAATATCGTATTCGTCTTTGCCCTGCTCTTTGTATTCCTGATCCTTGCTGCGCAGTATGAAAGCTGGTCGCTTCCTTTCAGCATCCTGCTGGGTACTCCTTTTGCTGTCTTCGGGGCCATGTTGTTCCTGATGATCGCCCGTTTTTTCAGTCCGACTTTCGAAAACAATGTGTTCACCCAGATATCACTGGTGATGTTGATTGCCATGGCTGCCAAGAATGCGATTCTGATTGTGGAGTTTGCCAAATTGAAATTTGATGAGGGAATGAGCCTGGTTGAGGCGGCACGGGAATCGGCCCGGCTGAGATTCAGGCCGATCCTGATGACAGCTTTCTCCTTTATCCTTGGAATATTCCCGCTGGTATTAGCCAGTGGGGCAGGGGCTGAAGCCCGGAAAGTAATGGGAATGGCCCTGCTTGGTGGAATGACCATGGCCACCTTGCTTGGAGTCTTTTTTTACCCCATGTTGTTTGTACTGATCGGGAAGCTGGGTAAGTACGAGCAGAAAAGAGATGCACAGAAATTACAGGAAACTAACAATTGATCTAATAAGCTATTTTTCATGAAGATCTTGAAAGCAATATTATTATCACTTTTTCTTGCCCTGGCGGTTACGGGTTGTATGGTTGGTCCAAACCTTGAAAAACCTGTTGTCGATTCAGAAGATCAGTTCAGATTCGACAGCATTGCTGGTGATTCCATGATCAACCTGGCCTGGTGGGAGCTGTTTGATGAGCCAGAACTGGATACCATGATCTACATGGCCCTGGAGCACAACCAGGATGTGTTGATTGCCATGTCGAGGATTGAACAGGCCTATGCTGTACTGGGTGTCTCCAAGGCAGATCTTTTCCCTCAATTCGGATACGATGTGTCGGGAGCTTATGGAGATCCAAATCCTGCCGGAACGGAGGCGGATGCCGGAGGATATGTCAATCATTACCCCCAATGTTTACTGGGAGCTTGATTTCTGGGGGAAAGTGAGGCGATCCAACCAGGCTGCCAGGGCAGAGATCGCAGCCTCTGAAGAGGCACTGCGTATGGTGCAGGTGGGACTGATTACTGCGGTGGCCGATGGATATTTTCAACTGCTGGACTATGATCAGCGGCTGGAAATATCCCGCCGAACCTGGGAAACCAGGAAAGAATCGGTCTGGATCATAGAACAGCGGTTTGAACATGGTACTGTTCCTGAGATTGATCTGAACCAGGCCCAGCAGCAGGAAGCCATTGCTGCCACTGCCATTCCCTATTATGAGAGAATGGTGGCCCAGACTGAGAACTACCTGAGTATCCTGATTGGGGCAGAATCCCAGGAACCTGGAACGTGGCATTGCTGGATGAATCTGAAGGAACTACCTCAGATACCTGTTGGGATTCCCTCAGAACTTCTTCAACGAAGGCCCGATCTGTTGCAGGCTGAGCAGAGAGTTTTATGCGGAAACATGCCCGGATTGGGGTGGCTCAGGCCATGCGTTTTCCCTCATTCAGCATTACCGGGGCCCTGGGTCTGGCCAGTAGCGATCTCTCCACATTGCTTAGTGGGGAATCTTTTGTTTACAGCATTGGTGGCAGTATCCTGGGACCCATTTTTAACTGGGGAAAGAACAAACGAAGGGTAGAGATCCAGAGGGAGGCAGCCAACCAGGCCCTGTACAGGTATGAGCAATCTGTTTTGAATGCTTTCCGGGAAGTGGATGATGCCCTGATTGATGTGAATACCTATGCAAGGGAAGCTGAGTCCAGGGAACGGCAGCAGGCTGCTGCCACCCAGGCAGCCATGCTTTCAAGGGCCAGGTATGATGGCGGACAAACAGCTTACCTGGAGGTGCTGGATGCTGAGCGTTCCCTCTTCAATGCAGAACTGGAAGCAACGGCTGTAAAAAGGAGACATATTTCGGCCTACATTTACCTTTACAAGGCCCTGGGAGGTGGCTGGATCACGCCGGCCGACCAGGCTGATCGGCTGATGAGCCGGATCAGACGCAGTAAGCCGTTTGTGAAAGTGTTTTGAATCGCCCCATTCGCCATAGCCGATCTCGCCATCGGCCAGCTGGATGCGAACATCCAGGCAGTTTTTACACTCCTCGGGTTCTTCATCCACACAGGGTTTATTTTCATAGAGGGCATAGTCATTGCGGAATTTCCCGGGGGTGATATTGGGCATGATGATGTTGGCACCCACCTTTACCGCTTTTTCCCTTCCCAGGGGGTCGATGGCCTGAAGGGCAGTGGCTGCTGCAATATTGATGTCCTTCATCAGGATCCTCAGGATGGCAATCATTTTAAGGCCAGGTCGAAGCGTTCCTGGATGGGCAGCAGTTCACTTCGGAATTGGAACAGGGGAGTATCCTGGTGTTCAATGTAGGGCCCCATGCCCACCATATCCACATCAAACTGCTTTCATAAACAGCAGATCATCGGCCAGGTGACCGGTATCCTGGAAGGGCAGTCCGATCATCACTCCGGTCCCGGTCTGGTAGCCAATTCGCTGAAGGGTTTTCAGGCAGGTGAGTCTTCTGGCAAAATCATGGAGGGTATTGGAGGGGTGATATTTCTGATAGAGCTCGGGATTTGAGGTTTCAATCCGCAGCAGGTAGCGGTGTGCGCCGGCATCAAACCATCTTTTGTATACAGCCTCCTCCTGTTCTCCCAGGGAAAGGGTGATTCCCAGTTTTCCATCAGAAAGTTTTTTTATCTCCCTGAGAAGATTTTCAATGCGCTGTGTAAAAGCTGCAGATTCCAGTTCCCCTGCCTGCAGAACAAAGGAACCGTAATTGTTCTCATGGGCAAACCTGGCTGCATCCAGGATCTGTTCATCGGTCACATTGTAGCGCTGGGCATCTTTGTTGGATTTCCGGATACCGCAATAGTAGCAGTCCTTGCCACAGATGTTTGAGAACTCCACCAGTCCCCTGAAATGCACCTGATTACCTATTTCCTGAAGCTTGATTTCAGTGGCTTTCTTAAACAGCAACTGTTTCTCATCTCCTTCAGCTTCAAGCAGCGATAATGATCTCTTCCCTTCCCAATTTCCCCTTCTCCAGAATCTCTTTCACACCCATGATATCTTCTCTTCTATAAATACGTCAATGAATCTTTTTCCAGTTTCACAAAAGGTGCGACTGCCCTGTTCATAAATCCCATGCATATAGGCAATGGCCATTCCGTAATTTGTTACCGGAATACCGGCATCAATGGCTGGTTTTAGCCTGTTGATCAGTTGCTTGCGGGTGATCATGCACCCTCCGCACTGGATCACCATACTGTAATCGGTGATCTTTCCGGGCACCTTGTTCAGTCCGGCCACCACCTCATATTCCAGTTTCTTTCCTGAAAAGTTTGACAGCCACCTGGGGATTTTAATCCTGCCAATATCATCGCAGGAAACATGATGGGTGCAGGACTCCAGGATCAGGACCTTGTCTCCGTTCTTCAGCTTGGACAGGTGAGGAGTACCTTTCAGGTAATTCTCAAAATCTCCTTTATACCGGCCAGCACCGTACTGAAACTGGTCAGAGGGATGTCATCGGGGATGGAGGCATCTGCTTTTTTAAAAACCTGACTGTCTGTAATGACAAGGGCTGGTCTGTGGTTGAAGCCGCTTCAGCAGCGCATCGATCTCTCTCTCTTTGGCCACCACGGCAATGGCATCATTGTCCAGGATATCCCTGATGGCCTGCACCTGGGGGAGGATCATCCTGCCTTCGGGGGCCTCATCATCGATGGGTGTGATCAGCAGCACCAGGTCTCCCTGGGAAATGATATCTCCCACCAGGGATTTGCTCATGTAGGCTGTTTCCGGTATGGTTGATTTGAGCTGCATCGATCAGGTGCTCCCTGTTATGAGGATGACAGTGCTGAAAAATCGAATACTTCCTTGCCCAGGGTCTTACGGATCTTTTTCTTCAATGTATTCCCCTGAAGGAACCCGGTCAGATTTGTTGTGGATCACCAGGAAGGGCACTTCCCATTTTTCCAGCTGATCAACAAGGTTTTCCTCCTCCTTTTCGAACAGGTTGTCTGTAATAACCAGCAGTCCCAGGTCGATGGTCCGGATCATTTCCAGGGTTTTGCCCACCCGCTTCTTTCCCAGTTCCCCGGTATCATCGCTCCCGGCTGTATCAATCATGACCACCGGACCGATCCCCGGTATCTCCATGGATTTCTTCACCGGATCGGTGGTGGTCCCCGGCTTATCCGATACAATGGCGACCTCCTGTCCGGCCAGGCAGTTGATCAGGGAGGATTTCCCATTGTTCCTTCTTCCAAAAATCCCGATGTGTGGTTTGGCATCTCTTCCCTTCATAACACTTTCCTGATATCGTCCATGGTAAATCCTTTTTTCAGCAGGTTGTCGGGTTCCATCAGCTGTTCAAGTTTCTCTTTGTCCAGCATCTTTACTTGCTCATTGGCAGCAAAAATATCCTTACCTGTATCTTTCATTATCCTGGCCAGTTCGGCCGCCCTGTGATATCCCAGATCAGAGGGGAGAGGGCTGTGGTAACCGCCGGACTGTGGAACAGCTTTCTCCCTGGCCACCTCTTCATGAACCATTCAATCCATCAAGCATTTTTTCATTGATGGCCTGGTTCATGGCAATCATCAGTTTCAGGCTTTCCAGCATGGCACAACCGATCTCGGGAAGGTAGGCATTCAGTTCAAGGCAACCCTGTGCTGCCAGGGAGGTGATCAGCTGGTCATTGGCATAGATCCGGTGGGCTGAGGAGATCACATATTCGGGGATCACCGGATTTACCTTGCCGGGCATGATGGAGCTGCCCACCTGCCTGTCAGGCAATTCAATCTCCCTGTCACCTGCATACTCCTGACGCCAGGAGCCTCAGGTCGGAAACGATCTTCTCCAGGTTCACCGCATGGGCCTTCAGCATGGCATGTACCTCCACCCATTTATCCATGTTGCAGGTGGCATCGGTCAGGTTTTCCCCCTGGGTTACGGGCAGTGAGGTGATGTTTTTCAATGCGGGAACCACCTCCATGATATAGAAACGGGGAATGGAGATCCCTGTACCTGTGGCACCGCCTCCCAGGTTGACCACCTTGATCCGTTCAAATCCCTTGGAAACCCTCCACCAGTCCCTGGAGAGTGCTTCACTGTATGTACTGAAGAGCTGTCCGAAGGTGGATGGAACGGCTTCCTGCATCTGGGTATATCCCAGCCTGAGGGCATTCCTGTATTTGGTTTCCAGCATGTTCAAAAGAAGACCTGGTTGCATTGATGGCCTCCTCCAGCTGATTCAATAACTGCATGGTGGCCACAGTAAGTGCAGTGGGGATCACATCATTGGTGGACTGGAACAGGTTGGCATGTTTCAATGGGATCCACCTCCTCGTAATCACCCGGTTCCTGTCCAAGCTGCTTCAGTGCCACATTGGTAATGATTTCATTGATATTGAGGTTGATGCTGGTTCCTGCACCGCCCTGGACCGCCGGGACAATAAAGTGCTCAAAATGGGATCCGGCTGAGACTTCTGTTGCAGCAGATTCAAGGGCATCCAAGTATTTTCTCTCCGGGATCCGAAGATGTGAAATCAGATCGGGATGTTCTTTCTGAAGTGCGTGCAATAACTTTCGAATGGTCCTGTAACAGGCCAGTTTCACTGTACCTGTGGCCTGGTACCACTCCAAGGGAAGGGAGTCTCATGTGGGGAAATTCTGCTTGGCCCTGTATGAGTGGATACCGTACAGGGCATCTGCCGGGATGGATAACTTCTCCTAAAAAATCTTTTTCAATTCGCATGAAGGCTCAGCTTTCCAGACTTGAGGGACGCAAAATTACTGGAATAAAATCACTGCCCCAGCTTCTGATTTGAAAACCACATCAACTGATAGGCCAGTATTACGGAGTTGAAATTTGCTCCATACCGGGTGGAAACTCCACTGGTATAGGCGATTTTAAGTCCATGGTGCCTGGCGAGCGGAAGTGCCAGAGCCAAACCGTAACGGGTATTCCCCTGTCCGTTTTTATAGGCTTCTTCATTGAGGCTTACCTCCCCCAATAAACTGCCCCCGAAAGAGGCCGCGACCCAAAGGCCTCTTTTAAATACATAGGTTCCATGGATTTGCCCACTGGCCAGGGGATGTTGTTTCAGCGTATTCCCTCCATAAAAATCATTGTTGGGTGTAAAAAACCAGGAATCAGCGAATGCTTCAAGAATTACTTTATTAATCTGGTAGCTGGCGCCCACACCCAATTTAAATGCCCACCTGTTCATCCCAAGATTGATGAACTTAGCAGGATCATACTGCCCCAAAGGCGCCCGAACCCTGAACTGAACGCCCAGCTTAAACTTTTTTAGTTCGTGCTTTGCAAACGCTGCTGGCGAAAGCGCCGGTCCACCGATGAGCAACATGGATATCCGGAGCATGGGATCACCCAAACCACTTCGCTGTGTTGAACTATCCACCTGGTTTACTATCGCTTCCCAACTTCCGAAGGAATAAGGAACTACAACATCCAGTTTAGCAAGTTGGCCAAATAGATTAAGACTCCTTGCATAGCCTGCTACAAGAGAATGAATGGAGGCATCCATGTCCTCAATGGGCAGCGAATTATCCAATAGAATATTTCCAGCAGAGTAAGCGTAGGATGCAATTAAAAAGTTGCCCTTCACGGGCATCATTGACAACAGTCGGGGCTCAAGGTCCTGTGCCTGAAGCACCATCCGGAATCCCAGAAGAAATATGATGAAAATACCACTTCTCATTTTATTCTTTATCCACCTAGGAAGATCGGAATATACCGAGAATCCGTTGTTATTTCGTAATTAATCCCTCGTTCTTCAGTTCAGCCAGAAGTTGATAGGAATACTCTTTGTACCAGCTCTCCAGGCTGGTTGGATTGTAGGCTTCTGACTGGATTGACCACAGGAGTTGATTTGATGCAAGATCGTAAAAATTGCTCTCGATGTAGTAGGTTCTGTCCGATGAGTAATATCCGGGAGAAGATACCTGGGGATAATAGTAGTTGTAGTAGCCATAATAGCTGCCGTACATGCCATAATTCATAGGATAATAGGAAGTACTGGGGTGATAGGTATCAACCTTCAGCACATCGAGGACAGCAATAATAAGAACTGCATCACTCCCTGTCTTTTTAATGGCTTCTGCCATTTGTTCCTGGCTTAAGCTCTCGGATACTGCAAGTTGAGGCGGAAACACGTCACTTGACATGACGGCTTTGTTGCCCCTTGAATTAATGGTCGTTGCCATCATCTCTTCCACATCAAAACTGGCCGCATTGCTTTTGGCCAGAACCATGACGAAGATTGATTTGAACGGACCTTTGGTTTTGGCTTCCGGGTTGATCCAGGAGGTTGTAATCTTTTGGCCTGGTCCGCAAGCGGAAAGCGTTGCAGCGATAAGTATAAAATAGAGAACTTTTGATTTCATCTTTATATGATTTTAGTGATTGTTTGGTTAATTGGGCTATCTGAACCAGGAGGTGCCGAAAACAAAATAAAAAGCAAAGTCTCCCGGGCTTACTGCAAAATCCATTCCGAATCTGGCTCCGAATTTCCTGATCAACAGGTATCTGAATCCGGTTCCAAGGTTACGGACGCTTTTCCCGTCATCGAATTCACTGATTGAAGAATATGCATTTCCCATACCTGCAAATCCCAGGACACTCCAACGCTTTGTCAGATTAACATTCACCTCTGTTTCAAATTCTATGGTATTTCTGTCCTGATATTTTACCATGGGGACACCCCTGAGCCTGATGGTGGGCCTTGCATAAAACGGGACTTCTCCCAGTGTGTAATTGTTTAGAAATCTCGTACCAACAAAAACCCTTTTAGAAACAGGGAAATAGCCAATGGCATCAAAAATAAGGCGACCGTAAAGGTCATCTCCACCGAACCATGTATCACTGTAGGTCCCTGTAATTTGTGCAGAAGAAACCTTCGGTAGGGGTAAACACATTGTTCCTTGAATCATAATTCAGCAAAACGGATGCTTCACTTAATGTGGAGTGAAATTCCTGACCGGAAAATTCGGGCAGGTCAACAGGAACCTCAAAAGTATTGTCCGTGTCAAAGAGGAGATACTTCCCTCCCAGAAAAAATTTTGATTCCCCGATCCTGCCTTTCAATTGTTGGAAGAACACCCATGCATCCAGATTCAAATTCACCGGATTATCACCTAAAAATTGTCCGGATCCATAAAACTCCAGATTGGCAGAGGTCCGGACAAGGGCCCCTGTATACCGGAGACGGTCCTGCTTCCAGTAGCCCATATGGAATACTCCTGCAGCCCAGGTTCCATTTTGGGTGCCACCGCCCACAATCCCAGTCATAGAAGGGGGTCCGCTCTTTTCAGAATAGGAGGAATGGAAAAAAACAGCTGCAGCGAGGGCACCATATCCAACGGCCGGTTCAGTGATGATTGAGGGGACAATAATACCCCTTTCTTATTGATCAGCCAGTCACTTATATCAATGGCATGGTCTGTACTGTCTCTGAATGCTGAAATTTTTTTGGTGGGCTCCTGTCCAAAAATATCAGGCGCCAATATCAAGCTCAGAAAGAAAAATAGTATCCAGGCATTTAAGCAGAAGCTGGAATTTCTGCAATTTGATATGATATTGGTTTCTAAATCCACTATTTAAGGACAAAGACCAATCCGCCGGTAAAATCGCCCTGAACACCCTTGATACCTCCTCCTACGCTGAATCCGGCTCCACCGGTTCCAACTCCGAAATAGGCTCCGCTATAGTACAATGGCATGAGCAATCTTGCCTGCAACCGGATACCAATCCTTTCGGCGACGCGGACTTTAAGCCCTCCTGCAAGACTCACGTGCATCTTATTCGCACTGGCATAGTCCCCGGAGGTGGGGCGGTAATTTACCCAACCCAAAGCGAACAATCCATAGGGAGTTGCTTTGGCATCAGGCTTCATTTCCTGCAGCACACCAAAGGAATAATAATCCACTGCCAGATCGCAAATGTCTTCTCTTACCAATACCGTCAAGATAGAGATCCGAGGCCATATGATTGTAAGAGAATTCCCCATAGCGGCCTCCTCCTAAACCTACATTAATGGCTCCGCCATAATTCATTCCGTCACCAATAACCAGGTCTCCCCCAGAGTAACCTGAAATCCTTGCACCGGTTTCATAGCCGATAAACGGCGTTAGTTCAATACTCTGGGCATTTGAGGGAAGGATTGCAATTGTTGCAATTGCACATATGAAACCCGTAATTTTAGCTGTTCTTTTCAGTGTCATGATTGCATTATTTTTAGATAGGATTAGCATTGTTTATGTAATTAAAGTTAGTCAATTTCCAGCATAAATGGCTTATGGTTCAAGTCGCTCTACCTGCTTCGTGAGAAAAAAAACCGTATCAGGTAAAACCCCAATACGGTTAGATTCATGCTGGTTTGATCAAATTACAGGCTCCATGCCATTCCAAGGCTGATAGAAAAATATCCCTGGTTGTCCAAAGTGCCTGTTTTGAATGCGTTATAGTATTTTGCCGCCAATTTTACGGAGGCTGTATAGTTTAACTCATAAAGCAATCCCAACTCTCCCTTTAAGGCAAATTGCCAGGTGTTTTCGGTTAAACGATAGAGGTTCATATCGGTAGCCCGTTCATTGTAAATGGTTCCTATACCCAGCCCAACATAGGGCTTCAGCATATTGTCTGACGAAAGCAGGTAGTCGAAGGCTGCCAATAGGGGTACTGAATTCTGATACCTGAACTGAACTCCTGAAAGAGTTACAGTACCCTGGGAATAGCTGTCCTGGTCCTTTTTTTCATAGAATACATTCCAGCCTGCATCCACACCGGCCAGCATTTTATCTGTCACTCCGGCCCGGTACTCCAACTGGAATCCACGCCAGCTAACGGCAGAGATAAAATCGGCCATGTCACCGGTACCAAAACTCACACCATATTGCATGGAAATATAGCCCTCTTGCTGACTGTAACTTTTTGCCGTAAACAGCAGTGAGCAACACAGGATTAAAAAAATAATTTTTTTCATTATATATATTTTTTGAAGATTCTACTTAGTTGGTTTTCAGGTAAGGTGATTGCTCAAAGGCCCGGTCGATGGCATTGGTGACCCTGGTCACATTGTAAGATCCGGAGAGCAGTCCGTTGGCTGCACCTGTCCATACCCGGGATGGTTCAATAAATTCTTCCCCATCAGCCACCAGTGTCATTACCAGGGTACCTGTGGTATAGGAAGAAACCGAAGGGTAACCCCATCCCCAGCCACAGTAATAGGGGTAATACCAGCACCAGTAATCATACCAGTAGTAAACAGTAGTATTTGTCCAGACTGCTGGAAACAATACCAGGTCGGCATCAGCTGGATCCTCGGTTATTGCCCAACCCATGGACTGCATGTTGGATTTCATTTGATTCAACATTTGTGTATTCTGCGGCTCTTTAACAAATTCAGGATCTTCTCCATCAAGAATGTCTCCTTCAATCTTCACGATTCTGTCAGGTATGGCATAGGTCCCGCGACTGGTGAAATCGAACTGATCATCATAGTTGGTGTAAACCACATCCATTTCCTCATAGTAATCGGCTCCCCCTGGATAACAGGATCCAAGGAGTGCTATGATACCCAGGTATAAAACGAACTTCATTTTCATAATATTTGCATTTATTGTTTAATGTATACGGCTTTTTTTTAGTACTTCAAAAATAAACTCCTCAGGAAACAATGTCAATACTGAAAGATAAGTATTTTCAATTGAAAGCTGCATTAAAATGTTTCAGAAACGGCCAGGTAAAATCCCATGGATTGCTGTCCAAAAGCCAGGTCGGCTGCCAGGTTTGTTCTTGAATATTTATCGAGCTTCACCCGTAGGCCGAATCCGGCGCTGGCTTTAATGGACTCAAATAAATTCAATGAAAGATATGGATTGTTGGCTGTGGTTGCGTTTGCAAAAAGGACGCCCCCAAGAACACCACCGGGTTCTGAGAGGGGGAAGCGGTATTCAACTTCCGCGTAGGCCATTTGATTTCCACGAAATCGCCCCTGGGTATAGCCCCGGGCACTGCGTCCGCGCTGGTCGTAGGCTGTTGCAGGCAGGATCATGTAGGGCAGGGTTCCTTCCTCAGCAAAATCGCCCATGAACCAGAATGCCAGCAGGTGGGACGGATTTCTTTTTGATAGACCATGGAAGCTTCTCCATTCGACCTGAACCATGTTAGATTTCCTGTCGTTTCCGGTAAATTTGAA
>CAVTME010000004.1:0-111772 GCA_963735755.1 uncultured Bacteroidota bacterium
GCTTTGTATGGCAGAATCTGTGGCAGAAAATACCTCCACTGAAATCAATGACATCAGAGGGTTCGTAGTAGCGGGGTAGGACTATCACCTTTATTACTACAAAAGAATTTTATTGCATTTTACCCATAGAAAACAATGAATCTGAATCCAACTTAGAAAGTATTCAATAGTGATGCCCGAAATTATAAATATCATTGAGTTTGAATGAATATTGAGTTAAAAGTAAGTTGGTTAATTATCCTTTTTCATTTGTACTGTGAATACACTATTTACCTCAGCCTTCTGTGATTCTGGGGTAAGTTTGATGTACCTGTCCATAATACGGTAACTAGATTGCCCAACCCAGGTTAAGATGTTCTTCATGCTTGCCTTGTTCTGAACACAAATTGAAATGTATGTATCACGTCCAGAATGGGTTGAATAATGGCCGTTGCAAATTGGTTTAATGGTTGCTCCATTTTTATTTCATATCGTTCTGTTATATGCGGAGTATATGTTAGCACTCCATTGCTTATGTACTTCAATATAGACTTTGGTTTGTCCCTGTTTATTGGTCCGTTTCAGGACCATTTTACGTATATTGAAAGTGCTTGATCCGAAAAGGCAAGCTTTCCGGCCTTGTGAGCGGTCTCCAGCCATTCCCGCATCGGTTCGACACACCGGCTCGACCTTTCCCCAAAACCGGTCTGGCCCTGTTCAAGCTCGATCTTTTGCTTGATCAACTGTTCTTTCTTCGCGAGGTAAGTATCCCGGTCGATGATCCCATCCAGGAAGCCACCCACCAGCCGGTCTAGTTTGTCCTGGATCTCTGAAAGTGAGCAGGCCTGTTTTTGGGCAAAGGACTGAAGCTTCCCCCTCTCTTCATCCTCCCACAGGTCCAGTTGGGCAAAAGCCGGCCCGGACCAGCTTTCCGGCAATGAGGTTTTTTGAAGCAGGGCGATTATCTGCTCCTTCATCGATTCATCCCTCAAATATGGCTGAGCGCACTTTCCGAACTTCTTCGAGCTACGATAGTATACATAGGTGCCTCCGTTCCCTTTTCCATACTGGGCAGTTATAGCCCCACCGCACTCACCGCAGGTAAGCAATCCCGTAAATTACATAGCAAAATTGCAATTTCGCCCTGGCGTAGACTATCTATTTGAGTGTTTGATCTTCCAAAGCAAACTGAGGCCACACAAGGCTTCTCTCCGTTGCATATGTTGGATTATTTTATAAAATCCAGGTAGTTTTCACGATTTATTAATTGTACATCCGCCTTGTATGCCTCGGTCCAGGATTTAGGGACACGGACATTCCCTTTACCCCATTTGATCTCATACCCGGTCAATAACCCTTGATTTTCCTCAATATAGTCTATTTCAGCTCCTGTGTATAGACGCCAAAAATACGAGTTTGTTAACGATCTGTGATTATATAACCATTTCTGACGTTCGGCTATGAGGAAATTTTCGAATAAAGCTCCGAAATCATTTCTTTGGTCAAGTCGATTCATATTGCCAATCAAATAATTCCGGATTCCAGTATCCCAAAAGTAAATCTTACTCGATTTCTTGATCTCATTTCTCAGATTCCGGCTAAACCCACCCAATCGGAAAAGAACGAAAGCCTTTTCAAATAATCCAATGTAAGATTCTACTGTTTCATGATTCAGTTTTAAGGATTGACTCAATTCATGTATTGAAACCTCAGATCCGATTTGAAATGCTAATAATTTCAGCAATTGATAGGCCTTTTGAATATGCCTGATCTGGCTGATTTCAATGATGTCCTTCATTAGATATGATTCGCTAATCTCTCTCAACGCTTCAAATCTATCATTACGATTCGACTGGGTAAGGACCTCCGGATATGAGCCAAAAACCAAAAAATCGTCCAGGAGATCCTTTAATTCAAAAGAATTATACAACAAGCCCACCTCTTCCTGACTCAGGGGGAAAAGTGTAAATACTCTCTTTCGTCCGGTCATGGGCTCCCCAAGTTTAGTTGCCAGGTCAAAAGAAGACGAACCTGTAACAACAACGCGTAATGAGGGCAACTCATCATGAAGAATCTTTAAGTGAATTCCCAGATCTGGAATTTTCTGACCCTCATCAATAAAAAGTAGTTCATATCCCTCTACCAAATCTCGCATTCTTCTCAGATTCAGACCACTGAAAACCTCCTGGTATCGGACTTGATCAGCATTTACTCGAACTGTTTTATAAGGCAATTCATTAGTAATGCTGGTTAACAATGAGGTTTTTCCCGTCTGTCTGGCACCATACAAAACAACAAGCTTCTCTCCCTTAATCAATTCATCCTGAATGCTCTTTCTTAAATATCTCTTTATCCACATAGGACAAATATCGATAAAAAATCTGGTAAACCATAAAAATTAGCGCTAATATATATGATTAGACAGAATATTTATACCACCGGTCTCACATGTATGCAAGTCTACCTGAAGAGTTTATTGATCTTCCAGTTTAAATCTGGCGAGAACTTGATCCATCTTAAGGTAATCAAGAAATAGGTAACTTGTTTCAGTTCGTTGAGCGTCCTGCTTTTACATCGAAGTTCTGAAAAAGCTGGCTTTTGTATGCCTTTATACATCTCAACGATTATTCGTGCTTGATTGATATAGCCGGGTTAATTCTGGATGCTTTTTGAGCCTGAAAACCAAGGGTTAATACTGAGATGAATAAAACGATAAAACCGGAAAGGAGAAAAATCCAGGGATTGATGCTGGTCTTATAAGCAAAATCATTGAGCCAATGTTTCATATATATCCAGGCCAAGGGCCAGGCAATCAAATTTGAAATAAGTATCAACTTCTGGGCATCCCACGAAAACAGCGCCATGATTTGCCATGAGCTGGCTCCCATGGCTTTTCTAATCCCGATCTCTTTTATTCTTTTTTCTGTCATAAATGAAGTTAGACCGTATAAGCCCAAGCAAGAAAGGAAGACCGACAAGGCTGCAAAAATGGTAAACAGCGTACGCATTTTATTTTCTGAATCGTACAGGTTCGCATAGTCTTGATCCAGAAAGGAAAATTCCGCAGGAAAGAAGGGATTTGTCTTATTCCAGGTCGACTCAATGTAGTCCAGTGTTTTTCTCACATTGTTCCCATCCATTTTTACAATTACATATCCATGCATATCTTCATCATCTGGATCCATCATATATAGGACAAGAGGCTCAATCTCCTTATGAAGGGATTTGAAATTGTAATCCTTCATCACACCAATAATCTCTCCATGCATGCCCCACATAGTGAATTTCTTCCCTATGGGATCATGAAGGTTCATGAGACGTATCGCTTGCTCATTCAAAATGTAATTCGAATAATCAGCTGGCCGGTCCATACTGAAATTCCGGCCCTCTGCCATCTCAATACCAAAGGTTGGTATGAAATCATGATCCACCAGGTTGTTTATGATAAATAAGATATCTTCCTCTGCCTTTCCTTCCCATTGGATGCCGTAGGTTCCACTATTGAACGATGTGGGAAGATCATTGGAATGTGATACAACTTTGATACCTGGATTAATAAGTAATTCTTCCTTAAAACCCTGGAGTTTCTTTGCCATACCTCCATTGATACGGGCATATACGATCTGGTCTGTAACAATCCCCAGATTGTGATTTCGAACAAAAGTCAATTGGCGATAGACAATACCCGTACAAATTATCATTAGTATAGCAATTGAGAATTGCAGAATCACGAGTCCCCTGCGAAATGTGGAAGGTCCTGTTTTAATCTCCCCCTGAAGGACCTTCACAGGGATATAGGAGGCCAGGAACAGGGAAGGATAGAGGCCTGAAAATATCCCACTGATCAGAATGATTGCCAGCATCCCTATGAGAAAGCGGGGATCCGAATAAGAGACAAATACCTCTTTTCCGGTAAAGTCGTTAAATTGGGGCAGGACAATCTCTACCAGTAGCATGGCAATTAAATAGGACAGCAGACAGAGAAAAAATGATTCTCCCATGAATTGCCGGACCAGTTGTTCTCTTCGCGCTCCAAATACTTTCCGCACCCCTACCTCGCGTGCCCGCATTGTTGACCGAGCGGTGGAAAGATTAACATAATTAATGACCGAGAGAAGGAGGATGAAGATTCCGATAAAGCTGAAAATCCGGATATACTGGTATGTTGGCTCTGTATGTGAATATACGTCTGCTTCCATGGAAGATTTCAGATGCACATCCGATAAGGGCTGGAGCCAGAACTCATACGTACCATGACTATAGAGTTGTTTTGTAAGCGTGTCTATTTGCGTCTTCAAGGAGGGATAATCAAAACCTTCCTTCATTAAAGCATAGGCAAAAATACTGTTGTTCTCCCAATGTAAATTCCAGCCCATTTCTGGGAGTAACTCGAAGTTTAAAAGGATGTTGAAATGAAGGTGGGAATTAGCCGGAACATTTTCAAAAACACCTGTAATAGTAACAATCGTTTCTTCATCCAAACTAAAAAGTTCCCCGACAGGGTTTTCATCCCCAAAATATTTTGTCGCAATTTCTTTTGAGATGACGGCAGAATATAATTCTGGAAAGGGATCATCTTCTGATCCATGGATAAATGGATGGGTGAATACCCTGAAGAATTCCTTATCAGCATAGGCTATTTCGTCTTCATAAAATTTATTCTCTCCATGGCTTACAAGCATTTCTGTTACGGCAGGGCGGAATCTGGCAGTTTCAATTATTTCCGGGAAACTTTCTTCAAATGCCGGAGCCAGCTGCGCTGCAGTAACAGCAAGATTAAAATCTCCATCAGCATTGTCCCAGGTAGCAACGATTCGGTAGATATTGTTATAGTTGTCATGATACGTATCAAAACTCAATTCATCGAGAATCCACAAATAGACCAATACAGCTGAAGCCATTCCAATAGATAAACCAATGATGTTGTTGATGGAGTAGGCTTTGTGCTTTGCAATAAAGCGTATGAAGGATTTGAGATAGTTCCTGATCATGGTTAAAAGTTAAGATTTTGATTCTTAATTCATATCACCTTTGAATAAACAATGCCAATGCCAACCAGCC
This sequence comes from uncultured Bacteroidota bacterium, assembly GCA_963735755.1. Lineage (GTDB taxonomy): Bacteria > Bacteroidota > Bacteroidia > Bacteroidales. Next base: position 5,041 of record CAVTME010000004.1, read on the forward strand.
TAGTTTTCAGATAAAGAGAACATTATATGGTATTGGCATTTCAGAAAATGTACCAAAATGTTACATATGATGTTGCATATTATTACATTTTATACCTTAGCTCTGGAATAATCTGGCCGCATATGGAAAAAGTATCAAAGGGAAAAATTCTAATTGTGGATGATGACGATGCCATCCTCCGAACCATGAAGCTGCTGTTGAAAGATAAGTTCGACCGGGTGAGAACCATTTCCAATCCAAAATTCATTCCCTCCGAAATAAGAAAGGAACGTTATGAAGTAGTTCTCCTGGATATGAATTATTCTATAGGGAATCAATCGGGTCGGGAGGGCCTGTTCTGGATGAGCGAAATATCCAAGCTTGACCCCTCGCTGGTGATCATAATGATTACGGCCTACGCGGATATTAATTTGGCTGTGAAGGCAATCAAAGAGGGAGCCACAGATTTTGTTGTAAAACCCTGGGAAAACGCGAAACTGATCGCCACGTTACAAACAGGCGTTAAATTGTGTCAATCAAACCGGAAAGCGGCCAGGTTGGAGCAGCAGCAATTCTTGCTGCATGATGAGATGAGTCGCCAACACCAATTTGTACACGGGAATTCTGTCTATATGCTTGAGTTGATGAATATCATTGACAAGGTTTCAGCTACGGATGCAAATGTATTGATACTGGGGGAGAATGGAACAGGAAAGGAGCTGGTTGCCAGGGAAATACACATGCGATCCCATAGAAAAGACAAGGTTTTTATGCCAGTCGATCTTGGTTCCCTGAGCGAAAGTCTTTTTGAAAGTGAATTATTCGGACATGTGAAAGGTGCCTTTACCGGCGCTTATTCTGACAAGCCTGGTAGATTTGAAGCATCTGAAGGAGGCACCCTGTTCCTGGATGAAATCGGCAACCTTCCGCTTTCTTTGCAGGGAAAACTGTTAAGTGCCATCCAGCAGAAAAGGATTTCTCCGCTGGGATCTACAATGGAAAAGGAGATAAACCTGAGGTTAATTTGTGCCACAAACCAGGTGATAAACGACATGGTCAGGGATGGCCTGTTTAGAGAAGACCTTCTTTACAGGATAAATACAGTGAAGATCGTAGTTCCTCCCCTGCGTGACCGGGGTGATGATATCATCGACCTGGCTGAATTTTATTTACTGAAATTTGCCAAAAAGTACAATAAGCAGGAATTAAGGTTCACAACACATGCCTTGCAAAAGCTTAAAAAGTATTCATGGCCTGGGAATGTACGGGAACTTGCCCATGCGGTTGAAAAAGCGGTCATTTTATCCGAGGGAAACCTACTGAATGGAGAAGATTTCATGTTTTCTTCCACGCACGACAACAATCCGGAAATGCTTAAAAGCATTGAAGATATTGAGAAATACTACATATTGAAGTCTCTTGAGCATCACCGGGGCAAGCTTACCGGCGTAGCAGAAGAATTGAATTTATCGCGTCAGACCATTTATAGGAAAATCAAGAAGTATGGTTTATAAAAGACTCTATATCCTGGTGATCATCAGGGTAATTCTGCTTCTGGCGACATGTATTGTGCTGTCAAGGATCGTATTCGACCCTCAATTTGTCCACACTGCTATTGTTCTGTCTGTTGTACTTCTGATTGAGACCATGGAGTTGACCAGGTACCTGAACCGTACAAACAGGCAGCTGGCAAAATTCTTCACTTCAATTTTAGACGAGGGATCTTCCCTAAGCCTGAATGAAAACAAACATTCCGGACCGTTTAAAGAATTGCTTCATAAGCTGGGAGAAATAAGTAATCTCATTCAAACAGAGCGTCGCGAGAGGAAGGCCGAGTATACCTATCTCAATTACATCATCGAGCATATGGGTGTGGGAGTCGTAACTTTTAAGGAAAACGGTAGCATTGATCTGATAAATCCTGCCGCGAAAAAGATCTTTCCGGAAGAAATTCTGCTGAATTTATCTGATTTTAATACGTTCAATCCTGAGTTCGAGGAAATGATTAGAGCGCTGGAACTGAATGAAGGTGCTCTCATTCGCATTATGGTACGGAACGAATTGTTTTACCTGACTGTGCGCAAATCTCTTTTTAAGCTGCATGGAAACTCCATATGGTTAATTAGTTTTCAGGATATCAATTCTGAACTTGACAAAAAAGAACTCGAATCCTGGCAGAAGATTATCCGGGTTTTAACCCATGAAATAATGAGCAGCATATCCCCGGTATGCTCTTTATCTGAACATTTGCTGAATAATACAAAAGAGCTCTATCATACTGGATTTATGGAGAAAGCTTTGGAGGATAAACTGGAGGACATCATGGAAGGATTGGATATTATAAAACTGAGAGGCGACGGCTTGATGAAATTTGTAGCACATTATCACTCATTGACCCATCTCCCCATCCCGGAATTGGAAGAAGTTCAACTTAATTCTATGCTTGAAAAAATCAAAAACCTTATCCAACCTGAATGTGAGAATAACAATATCTCCATGATTCTTGATGTGGAGGGGAATTTGCATTTATCCATTGATCCTCAGTTGATTGAACAGGTGATATTAAATCTTGTAAGAAATTCAATTCAGGCATTTGACGGGAATGATACCCGGGGAAGCATCTGGATTACAGCCAGCAAAAATCCTTCCTCAGGTATACAGATTTCAGTAAGAGATAATGGTTGTGGAATTGATATGGATCATATGGATAACATTTTTATCCCTTTTTATACTACCAGGGACAAAGGATCCGGTATAGGATTGAGTTTTGCAAAACAAATAATGCGCCTGCATAATGGACAGATCTCAGTAAAATCTAGTGCTGGCAAAGGTGCCGAATTCATATTAAATTTCTGAAAATCAATGGAAGCATTTGCTTCCCTAATTAGTTCTGTTGTTTTTTTTCGTACGAAACTTTCTCCGTTTCGACGCTCCAACCAGAAATAATTCCCCCATAAAAGTAGAAAGTGACATCAAATACTACTTGACTATTTTGTTCGGTAACCTGATAGCATTTTGTAGCGCCATATTCATCCATCAGTTCATATTCGCCAAGATTTAAATGGGAAGCATTTTCCATGCTGAGGTGGGCCAGCATTTGTTTATGAACACCATTCATAATGCCTGTATTTTCAAAGGGATTCACATTTACTACCCGCGTGTCTGAAAACCCCGAATTTACTTGGGATGCTGCCCTTGCTGCCCTGGCGCTGTCAGCATACGCTTTAAACTTCTCACGGATTTCCGGTGAGCGCAGACGATTGATGGTAAAAATGGCTATCCCTTCGGCCCCGTTGTTTAATGCACTGTCCATACATTCGAACATGAGCGGGCTATTGGAAGCAGTCATACCGCAATAAAGGGTAGTTTTCGGATTTTTATCCCTAACATCCTCAATCATACAATCGGATATAAAGCTCACATCTCCCGTATAGAAGTTGTGGTAAGCCATCGGAAAGACGATATCCAGGTTCCATTTCCCCCAGTCCTGACGAACCATTTTTCTAGACATGGCTGGAGTAGGGAAGGGTGATGCCGCCATTACCTTGCCATAGGAATGAACTACTTCAGCGATCTCATTGGCCACCTCTGTAATCTGATCACAACGGAACTGCAACCATGTATTGTCGGTAGAAGGGTCCTCCAATTCACGCGGATCGTATCCATTTTCCTCAATGAATAATTTTATCATGGCCGGATGGTAGCCATAATCAAATTCGGGGTACTCTTTATCTTGTACAATACCATATTTCGGCCAGAGGGTGGTCGGAAGGATGACATCCACAAAGCGATGATAATCGATGGAGATGCCATTCAATCCTTCAACTTCACAATAGGCAACGATTTTCTTTTTAATATGCTCGCGAACTTCCGTTAAAGCCGGACACATGAACTTGTAATAATCCACGTAGGCTTTTGTATTGGCCAGACTCTCACCTTTCCTGTTTACGCTGAACCAGTCCGGAGATTCCTTAACTATCATATCCCGGTCGTGTTCCAGGTTCATTGTCCAAAGCCAGGCGTACACCTCTATTCCATGCTTGTGGGCAATGGGGATGGCTTTGCGATAGTCATCAGGTGAAGGCGCATTAAGCATCACGCCATCAATACCTGTTTCACTCATCACAGTGCAAACCGAATCGAAATTCATCCCGGGCCGGTAATCCATCCAGGTCCAGAACATGGGAAATTCGGTAAGCTTCTCAGTATTATTACTGCAACTGGCAACTGTCCCTGTTATCGCTAATAGCAGTATAAGGAATTTCGCGTTTTTCATAGTTCTCAGATCTTTAATTTGATATGAATACGTCCCAATAAATAAGTTATACCGATAATGATGAGAGCAAAGCAGAGGCATTTGATGATCCCCATAAAGCCGTGTGTGAGCCAATCCGGTAATACATACCCGCTAATATCTGCAAATCCGTACCATACATAGGGTATCAGATAGCAGGTAAGTGTAGCCGTCCCGGCCGGTTTGATCACATTCAACCATGAGGCCTTCCCTTGCTCTGCCAGCCAGTTGAGGATTGCGTATGTGCCTATTGAGATGGCTGTTACAAAGAATACCCAGGTAGGTGTTGCCCCCAACTTTGCAAGTATCCAGAATTGCCGGGAAATTAGTCCAGCCAGGAAAAAGATCACTACGGCAAGAAGAGTAAAAGCAGCCCTTTTTTGTGCCGGTGCCTGCCTGTATTTTGTACTTATCAGTGAAACAATTATTCCTCCCATGGTGAAAGCCGGGAGGGCTCCGTTACCAATGTGGAGGATCCGTAGCATTTCGTTATAAAAATTCCCGCGGGGAAGTGATAGAATGGCTGTTTCTCCCCAGGCTTCGTTCATGCGGGTTCCCAGTATACAAATGATCACAAAGACAAACCAGATGGGTAGCAGGTATTTTAACCGGTCGCGGGTGAACACATAAATGAAAGCGCAAACAAGATAGGTCCATCCAATGGCTCCAAGAATACCCCAGCGGGCCCCAAAGACGCCTCCTTCCGGATTCCTGAAGGTGACCGCCAAATAAAAAAGGATGATTACTCCTGCAACTTTCAGAAGTGTATATAGTTTTTTCCTGTTTGGATTATCGCTTGGGGGGTAATGATTCCAGATAAAGATAAATGCTGTAACCATCAATAACCAGTATACGCCTATGCTATAACTTACATCAGGCGATAAGCGTGCCTCTGAGTTTGAAATAAAGGCACCCATTACCAGCAGAGCCAGTGTACGCGACAGAATATGACCGATCGTAGATTCTCCGGTCTTTCCTTTGCTATATCTCCGTTCTATGGCAAAAGGAATGGACAAGCCTACTGCAAAAAGAAAGCAGGGGAATACAACATCGGCAAGTCCGAGGAAATCCTCACCACGGCTGGCATGTTCCAACCAATGAGGTACATCGTGAATCTTCCAGAAATCGTTCACAAATATCATGACAAACATGGTAAGCGCCCGAAAAAGATCTATGCCCACATTCCGTTGAGAAAAATCAATTTTTGTATAATTCATAGTTGATTTTCAATGTCAGGAACCTGCATTGACTAAAACTAGGAAATACTTATCTCATAACAAATTAAACAGTTTCGTTATCTTAATGACCAGCACCAATGCCACTGCTAGGGGTAATGGTGGCTTTTCCCTATTTAACGACCCATCCTCGGAATAGCGAGAAGCTTTGCTTCGGTAATCTGTTATTTATCATGATTAAACAAATAAAACAAAGAAGCCGTCTTATTTGACTTTAGGGATTATCTTTAGCAAATAAAGCTTAACAGAAATGCAGGTTACCGTAAACAGGAAAGATATCGTATTTAACCCTGACCCCAGCAGAGTCATCGCTCGTTTTCTGTTTGCAGGGGATAGCAGGGCTTTAAGCACCATTCGTTCAGTATTGGGTATGTCTGAAGAGGATGCCTCTGCTTGCATTGAAACAGACCCTGAGGGATTATTCCATGCGTCACAGGAATATTTCAAAGGTCTTTGAGAATCATTTTGACAGAATTGTATACCTGTTTGAGCAGTTGGATATCGATCCTGATTTGCTCGATTATTCCAGAAAAATATTGATTGGCTCCTATTTTACAATGGAATATTCCATTGAGTCGGCCGCCTTTTTTAATCCATCGATGGTCGAACATCCTGATCAGTCCGAGACAGGAAAGGGTCAGAAGCGGGTGATCATCAGTTTCAGGGCAACAGGGGAAGGGCACATCTCCTCGATTGTATTCCGGACCGGGCTGATCGATAAAGAAAATAACCTGGAAATAGAACCTGTGGGCAAGCTTCTGGAGGAGGCAGAACATATCCGTCGGCATGTATATGATAAAGAATCCTTCCAAAGCAAGCTGGATGAGATGGAGGATTTTCAAGGAATTATTCCGTCCGGCTTAGTACTTGATAAACTCGGCGAGAAATTTACCTATGGCGAACTTCGAAATTGCATTGAAGAAAATAAAAAGTCCCTGCACCTTGCTGCCTATAAAGAGATGTTTTTTAATCAGATCATGTGGCTGGCTTCGTCTCATTACGAACTTGAGTTTTCCTTAGACACCAATATATCCGAAAGGGTTATTTTCCCGGTTTCCTCGAACGAAAACAATGGGATTGAAGATGCCCGTTTCGTGAAATTTATTGATGATAACAATGAAGTGACCTATTATGCCACCTACACCGCATATGATGGCACCACAATATTGCCAAAACTTCTGGATACCAAGGACTTTTATCATTTCAAGGTGTTGCCGCTTCATGGAGAAATTGCCCGGAACAAGGGGATGGCCATGTTCCCAAGAAAAATAAATGGCAACTATGCCATGCTTTGCCGCCTGGATGGCTTTAATAACTACATCGCCTATTCGGATAACATTACAGTCTGGCGTGAGGCAAAGTTATTGCAACAACCAAAATACCCCTGGGAATTCATTCAAATAGGAAACTGCGGTTCACCCATCGAAACGAGGGAGGGTTGGCTCGTGATCACGCATGGAGTAGGACCCATGCGGGAATATGTGCTCGGGGCTTCCCTCTTCGATCTTGATCATCCTGAAAAAGAGATAGGAAGGTTAAAATCACCTCTGCTTGTTCCCAACAATGAAGAACGGGAGGGATATGTTCCCAACGTAGTTTATTCCTGCGGGTCCATGATTCACAATGAGGACCTGATTATCCCATATGCCAAATCTGATTTTTCCTCAACTTACGCCACAGTTCATTTGAATGAACTCCTGGATGAGCTGAAAAGATCAAAATAGAAGGTTTCTACCCAAGCTATTGGTGTGCATCATCCTGCATTCGCAGGAAACATGTGAATGATGTAACTCTTATCCCTAATTGTGTAATACATCCTCCGGGCTGGAGAATTACCTTTATCCATGCATCTGGGCCATCATCACATGGCTCAATAAACTGAATAACTATGAGGAATTCAATGTATATTCTGGCCGTTGTCCTGGTTATTGCCTGGATCATTGGATTTTTCAGCACCGATGTGGGAGATATCATCCACATTCTTCCCGTGATGGCAATCATTGCTTTATTACTCAGGGACAATGAGGCACAAAAGTCACTGAAAAAATTACTTTCCAAATTGAGATGATTCATTAATGGACAGGTTGAATTCAAAAAAAGTAGCCATCATTGTGGCCCATCCTGATGATGAGACTTTATGGGCCGGCGGAACCATCCTGAGCCATCCTGCCTGGGAATGCTTTATCATCTGTCTTTGCCGGGGAAGCGATGCAGACCGGGCTCCCAGGTTCAGAGGCTTTAAAGGAGTTAAGATCGGAAGGAGTCATGGGTGACCTGGATGATGGGCCCGATCAAAAACCGCTGGAGGGAGAATGAGGTAGAGGAGGCCATTCTGGAATTATTGCCTCAACAATATTATGACCTGGTCATTTCACATCATCCGTCAGGTGAATACACCCGGCATATCAGGCATGAGGAGACAGGCCAGGCAGTGATCAGACTCTGGCATTCGGGCAGGATATCAACTGGGGAACACTGGGTGTTTGCTTATGAGGATGGCAACAAAGAATATTTGCCGCGACCGGTTCAAACCGCTGCAGTTTACCGAATGCTTACAAAAAGGATCTGGCAGCGAAAATACAGCATCATTACAGAGACATACGGATTTGAGAACAGCAGCTTTGAGGCAAAGACGACACCCCGGGCAGAATCCTTCTGGCAGTATAATAATTCTTTTGAAGCCAGAAAGCTGATACATAACAATGGAACAAGCCGATGAAAGTACTGGTTTTATATGATTACCCGCCCTCTCCCGGAGGACTGGCAACCCAGGGAGATCTCTTATACAGAGGGCTTTTGGAGATGGGTGTTGATGCCCATGCTGCCCATTTTGAATCGGCCCAGGAGAAAGAATGGTACTACCGATGGTTTGAGCCCGATGTGGTGGTTGGTGTGGGTTACTGGGGCCATACTCCTCATCTGGTCCTGCATCCGCAGCGCTACGGCGTTAAAGCGGTACCGTGGTTGGTTGCCGATGGCTATATTGCAAATTACCAGGAGGTTTTGAATGCACTTCCCCTTATTTTGGTTACCTCCACCTGGGTGAAGGAAATGTATGTGCGCGACGGGATCAATGGAGATAAAATTGAAGTACTGCCCGTTGGTGTCGATACAGATGCTTTTAAACCCTTCAAAAAAGACGATCCGAAAATTTTGGCAGTCCGTGAAGCCCTGGGTATTTCACCCGAGCAGATCATGGTTCTCACAGTTGGTGGGGATGCTGCATCAAAAGGGGCACAGGAGGTGATGCAGGCACTCGCCATCAATGATGTCCAAGCACCCGACTGGAAATATGTTTGTAAGGTATGGCCCCAGCCCCGGACCAAATTGCAAAACCTGGCGGATCTGGAATTGGCCACAACCCTGGGGATTAAAAATAACGTTACCTATGCTACCAATACCATATCACGAAATTTTATGCCCTACCTGATAGGGGCATGTGATATTTACGCTGCACCTTCCCGCCTGGAGGGATTTGGTATGCCGCAAGTGGAAGCAGGAGCATGTGAAAAGCCAGTCATTGGAATCAAGGCCATGGGATTGCTGGACACAATGGTTCATGGTAAGACTGCCTATCTGGCGAAAATCGCCAGGAAAATTGTCGCCAGCGAGGTGATCCTTGGAGAAGAATCCGGATTCGAAGAGAGTCACAAAATCGTTTTCAGTAAACCGCGAGAAGTGGATTATCGTGCCAATGTGCATGATATTGCAAAGTATCTTCTCCTCCTTATGAAGGACCAATCATTGAGAGAAAAGATGGGTAAGGCAGGCAGAGTGCACGTGGTGGAACATTTCGATTACCGGATCGTTGCTCGTCGCTTTGTTCAGCTCATAAATGATCACATGGGCATCAATTAATACAAAATGAAAGCTACAGATTGGAGTGAGATAGAATTAGCCAGGAAGGCAGCTCTAGAAGTACTTCGGCATAATTCCCACGGACCCTTTCATGGGCTTCCACGAACTGCCGGCTGGGGATATCCGGAACCTTATACAAGGGATTTATTATTTTCAATACTGGGTATTGCTGTTTCCGGGGACCAGAAGCTGATGGAAAGCACCCGCCTGGTATTGATCACCCTGGCTGAGAACCAGTCTGAACTGGGTCATATCCCTTCCATAGTACATGATAAGGAGAATATGGGATCCAGTGATTCCACACCTTTGTTTCTGTTGGGTGTGGCCATCTTTAGAATCGTTACGGGTGAAGAAGGATTTCTTAAGGAATCAGTAAAAAAAGCACTCACCTGGATGGAATATCAAAGCCCCACTTCCAGAATCCTGGTGGCACAGCAACCCACCAGCGACTGGCGCGATGAACAATGGGTGTTGGGATACGGTCTTTTTGTGAATACCCTGGTATACAGCTACCTTCGTCTGTTTAAGCAACATGAGCGGGCCGATCTTTTAAGCAAGGAGATGGCGAAATTCACCATTACCGGCGGACAAATGCATGCTCATGTCCATGAAGGTCTGGTAGTTCGACAAAAGCCCTATTATGCTTTTTGGTCCTATAAAATCTACAGCAGCGAAAGGTTCGACCTGTTGGGAAACTCACTTGCCATGCTTTCAGGGATTGCATCTCCTACGCGTGCTTCACAGATGATATCATGGATCGAGAAAGAATGCGCAGGGATGCGGAAAAGTGGAGAACTGGCCATCGATTTGCCCCCAAATTTCTTTCCTTTTACGAAACCCGGGGATCCTGACTGGCGTGAAAGGTATGCGGAATATAATAATCCCGGGGAATACCACAACGGAGGTATCTGGCCTTTTATCAGCGGTTTATACGTGGCAGCCCTGGTGGGTGCAAAAAAGTACAGTCTTGCAGGGGAAAAGCTCCTGGTCCTTACCCGTGCCATCAGGCTCTCATCCTCCGGGGGTGTTGATTTCGGTTTTAATGAATGGTTGAGGGCCGGGGATGGAAAGCCTGCTGGCCAGGACTGGCAAAGCTGGAGCGCAGCGCTATATCTATATGCCGTAAAATGTGTCGAAGAAAAAAGAACTCCCTTTTTTGAGGAAATGAGGCAGTATCCGGATTGATGGGTACCACTTATAAGGTTTTGTCCCGGGATGTGAAATATATCGACCTGGATAACATATTAGTAATGTGTGAATTATGTAAATTTTAGTAAGAATTATGTAATATTTTTAATAGATTTTAGAATATATTTATTCAATTGGATAATGTCTAAATCAAAGCTTGAAATCATGTATATAGACGCACCAGGCTATTGGAAAGGGAAGAAAGGAATAACCAGGCAAAAATACCCAACTACTCCCGATAAAGATCTGAACTTCAATAAAGGTAAGGAAATAGAAATAATAGAATTGCTGGAGTTTGAGCTTGGAAGAACAAAAGAAGAGTTACAACATATTATAAATGCCTTATAATTAATAGCTTGAAAATAAGTAAGAAAATAAAAGTATTGACATTTAAAAATTGAAATTTTGGCAAGATTATTATTGATTATCGGGTTGGTACTAATAGTCCTTTGGCTGTTAGGTTTTTTCGCATTTCATATCACTACACCCGTTCTTCATGCGCTCATTGCTGTAGGTGTTATTCTGGTCATCCTCGATTTGACCAACAGTCGGAGAGGATGGAGGTGATCGGTCTGATGGGTTGAGTGGGTTCCAACATTCCCCGAAGTTTTGCTTCGAGTTTAGTGAGCTCAATTATATAGGATGGTTTAGAATTCTCTGATATACCTCCAGGTATCCATCCACCATTTTTTGACTGCTAAAATTTGAAGTAGCCCACTCCATACAAGCTCTCCGGTTAATAAATTTAATGCTGTTTACTGCCTCCACGGCTTCTTCAACGTTATTTACCAGGAAACCGGTTTTCCCATCAAGAATAAGTTCAGGCATGGATCCCCTTTTGAATGCAATAACGGGTGTTCCGCATATCATGGCTTCAACCACGCTGAGGCCAAAAGGCTCTTCAAAACCAATGGGGTGTAGAAGGGCATAAGCATCACCCAGAAGCCTGTTCCGATCGACCGGACCGGAATTTCCAACATATACGATATCCTGGCCATCAATATATGGATTCACCTTATTGGTAAAGTATTCCTGATCCTGGATCAGACCGGAAATGATCAGCTTTCTGTTTGATTTTTTGGCTATTTCTATGGCCGCGGAAACTCCTTTATCGGGATGGATCCTTCCAAAAAACAGCAGGGTTTCGCCTGATTCAGCATTGAAGCTAAACTCACTTGTATCAATACCATTGTATACAGTAGCAGTGTAACTAAGTTCCGGGCTGCGGTCCGAGTTACTGATTGAAACATAGTAACTGGAATTGTTATATTTCTTATAGACTGGAATAATTTTTGGAGAAGAAAAACCATGGATGGTTGTTACCATGGGTGTTTTAATGAGTCGGGAATAACTGAGGGGTAAAAAATCGAAATTATTGTGAATGATATCAAAATGTTGGGCTTGTTCCATCAGATGGCTGATATGAAGGCACTCTGCTACTTTGGGATCAATCTCAGGATTTTCGGCGTAGGGTCGATCGCAGACCGAAACCAGCTTGCCTTCTGTTTTTGAATCTCCCGAAGCAAACAATGTTACATCAATACCCCGTGCAACCAAACCTTCTGCAATGTTTGAAGACACCTGTTCCCAGGGACCATATTTCCTGGGAGGAGTCCTCCATGCGATGGGTGAAAGTATAGCAATTTTCATGGTATGATGATCAACAGGTATTTTAGTCTTGCTTGTGAAATTCTTCATAGGCCTGCAAAACCGTTAGATGAGAGATTAAATAGGCCAATGAGCTTTCAGCTCCCTGGTTCCGGTTTACCCCATAGCTTTCAAATCCATCGCAACAACCCTTTGTCTCAAAATCGTATAAACTCATTCTCAGGTCGTTCTCACCCAGAAACCACAAAAACGAAGTGTAAAGCTTTTTGATGTACTCTTTGTCTTTGGTGAGATGATAGGCCTGGTGATACATCAATACCATGGCCATGGCATCAATGGGCTGCTGGGCAAAAACAGATCGTTCTCCCTCCTTTTTATACCATTTCTCGTTTCCGATAATCGACAGGTAATTGTCTTTCAAGGTGTGGGTGGTCAGGAAATCCATGGAAATAAGGGCCACATCGGTCACCCGATCATCATTCAGTATGCCTGCTGCATGCAAAAGCGCAAGCGGTAAAATTCCGTTATCGTATGCCAGCAGGGATTCAAACCATTTCCATTCGGCCGTTTCATTCTCCTGGTAGTGAGTGATGAGTTTGAAAGCCATGTTTCTTAACCTTTCGGTCATTGAATCATCGGAAGGGTTCGTTTTAAGGTAGTAACAAATCCCAATCATGGCATTGGCTATTCCTCTGATGGATTTTAAATTCTCAAAATTGCGTGCAGCATGAAAAAATACCCCGCTTCCTGCCTGAAAATAGGCGTCATTGGGAGCATTCCCCAGCAGGTAACCCAGCGCCCAGATGGATCTGCCAAAGGAATCTTCGGAACCAACTTCGTCAAGAAAGTTTCTATTAAAACTCATGAAGTTCCTGAAGGTCCCATCTGGATTCTGCATATAGTGAATGTAGCTCAGATACACGGGGGATAACTCAAGTGCCCTGTCGTCTTTCATCTGGCGAAAGGCCATTAGTACCATCAACAGGGCCCTTGCATTATCATCCAGACAGTATCCTTCCTTCAGGTTCGGAATACCATACTTTGCATGTTGGATGATGCCTGTATCGTCTGTCAGGCGATTGATATGGGCCAGAGAAAAAGGTGGTAAAATGAGAAAATTTATGACAGAGTCACTTTTTTCTACAGGTACATATCCTTTCTCCAGCACGGCATGGACAAGCTTCATGTATTTTTCACCCGTTTTGGGCCAGGTGAAATTTCTTCCGTATTCAAGAGCAGTTTTTTTCAAAATATCCAGCTCACCGGGATGATCCAAAAGCTCATTAATGGCGGAAGAGAGTTGCTTTGTATTTCCAAAATCGAAAAGCCTCCCTCTTCCGTCAGCCAACAGTTCTGCAGCATGCCAGTAGGGTGTTGACAAAACAGCAGCACCAACCCCACTGCATAGGAAAGTGTTCCGCTGGTGATTTGCGATTCATTCAGATAGGGTGTGATATAAATATCTGCTGCTGCCAGATACTTGAATAAATCCTGGACATCTACGAATTGATTTAAAAACAGTACCTGATTTTCCAATTGCAGGTTTTTCACCAGCCGCATCAAGTAGATGCGGTATTCCTCCCCTGAATGCCTTAATACATTGGGGTGGGTTTTCCCCAATATGATGTACACCACATCAGGGTGTCTTTTAATCACATCGGGTAAGGCATTGATGACCGTCTCAATGCCTTTGTTACGGCCAATAAATCCAAATGTGAGCACTACTTTTTTGCTTCCCAGTTTAAATTCTTCTTTTGATTTTTCCGGATTAAATTTAATATCGGGTACGCCATGCTCGATGATCGCAATTTTTTCCCTGGGCACTTCATATACCTCAATCAGAAATTCAATGGCTTTTTGACTCATTACAATGATCTTTTGAGCCATTTTTCCAATTTCCTGTCATAACCGCTTTTTCGTTGTAGCTTGGGGTTTTAAGAATGGTGTGCAGGGTTACTGATATGGGTAATTCCAATCGATGCAACAGGGGAAGGATGTATACGCCATTCTGGCCTCCGAATATTCCAAACTCATGTTGAAGAATGCAAATATCTGCACCGCTCATATTGATATATTTTGCGGCTTTTAAATAGTCTTCCTGTGTTTCCTGCCTGATTTTTAACTTTACCTCTTCGGGTAATCATAGGTCAGATTATGATCATCTACAGCCACTACAAAGGCTTCGGAACTATCCCTTCTTTGCTTTTTTGGTTTGTAAAACTGAATCAAGCAGGTTATTGGTAAATGTACCGATACCACATTCCCTTGGCGGATATGTTCCAATGAAAGCGATTTTCATAACGGTAGTGTATTAGTTCTACATTTTGAATTTATCCTCGCCGGATTTTACAGCGCGCTTTGCAGCTTTAGCAGCCCTCTTTTCTTTGAGGTTCAAGACTGCTGTTTTTTTGCTGTTTTTCCTGGTTTCTTTTTCTTTTGACATCTTATGTGTTATTTGAGTTAAAATTTATTATATTATAGATATACAGCAGGTTAGGCCGCGCATTTCGCGTTGTCATCTCAAATAATAATACCTTCATACCCGCTTTTGATTATCGTTCTTATCATCTTTGCCGGGTTCTTCGCCCTTATTATATTGGCAGCATGCGCCGGAATCAGAATTCCCTGTCCGGATATGAGGCTACTTGAACTATTCTCAATTACAATTTCAGCTTCACCCTCAATGATTTGAATATAAGTATCGAAGGGAGAAATCCTCTCTGACAATGATTCACCGGAGTCTATTGCAATCGCAATAATATTCCCGGTCAATCTTTGAATAATGGTCCTGGTCACTATGGAATGAGGAACATATTGAATTAATTCGACCACAATGTGAGCCTTTGACTTTTCAATTTCCACGCGTTGCCTCCGTTTAAAAATTGATGTGTATGTGCTTGATAACTGTCGGTAAAGGTAGCTCAGTGGATCCTGTAATATGTTACACAATTGCCCTTATGATTTACATCATTCACACATCTTCAGGTGTGCAACGCTGCTGTAATGTAATTTGTGGACACTTTTATGGCTTTTTCCTGGCTATTGTCCTGCCTGGACAGTTGTATTTTCATTAATACAGCCCCCCACCAGATACCTGTCGCCTTCCCTTAAATCACGGAAGAATACATCTTCGGAGTTGGGGTATTGGCCGAGGATATCATTCAATTTTTGCCTGGTCTCCATTTGCAGTGTGGGATCTGCCTGGGCTGCTTTCCGGTATTGATCAGCTGCTGCCCAGTATGAAGTGCGTTTCTGAAAATCATCACTCAGGTTGATTCTTGATGCGATAAAGGCATCACCCAGGAGGATGTATGCAGTTCCGAAGTCCTCCTTCAGTTCGACAGCCTTACGGGCATACTCTATGGCTTCGCAGTGGTTCTCCAGGGATAAGCTTACCAGTGCAAGTTCATAATACCATTGGGCTCTTGTTTCTGTGTCTATGTTTGCTCCCAGTACGGCCTCTTTCAGATAAGTTTCGGCTTTTTTATTTTCGTTCCTGGAGATAAATAAAATACCCAGGTCGTGTGCCGATTCGGGGTCTGTATCTATGCGATACAGGTTCTCAGAAGCTGCCACATATATATCCGATCCTTTGCAGGCTGAGGCTTTATAAAGGGCAATCGTCGTTTCAAGGGATTTTTTATCCTGCTCGCTCTCCTCAAAGTGAACAGCATAATAACGGTCCAGCGCTTCACAGGAAAGAATGCCTTCCTTGAGCACTATTTCGTCCATTGTGGCCCTGGTCCTTTTCCAGCGCGAGCTTCCTTTCTCCATTTGGTCGAGCATGCCACTTAGCATGATGTAGTTGTCAACAAGCTGAATTCCATCTATTTTACTATCTTTTTTTAACGCAATACCAGCTCTTAAGAAGAGTAGAATGACAGATTCCCGGGATTTGGTCCCTTCGATTTCAATGCTCCTTTTGAGCATGTCATACGCATGCTGCACCTGATCGATATCTGCATTGCGATAGGTGAGCAAATCTATTCCCTTTCGGCCCAGAACATTTCCTTCATCCCCAAAATTTTCCATCCGACGGTCATAAATGAGAAGCAAGGTATCTATCAGGCCTTCTTTGAACGGACCTTCGGGAGCTTCTTCAATGAAATTGCGGTAGAGCGTAACTCCGTCAACGTACATCCTTTCACTGGCCTCAGGACAATTATCAAAGGCAATCGACCAGGGTTCCTTGGCCATAGCATAATACTTGATCTTAAAAAACTCTCTGTACCCTGAAAGGTACACGCCACAGTCGACACTGTCACCGGTCATACCAGCAATCCTCAATTTACTTTCCTGTGAAATACCAGGTAGCGCAAAAAGGAAAAACAAGACTGATAGATAATATATTTTTGGGGTCTTCATCTTCATTACTTTAATATTAAGGATGCTGTCACTCCAGAAAATAACCGTTCTTCATGCTATTATGTTCATTTCAATGGGATGGTTGGGCCCTAATAGTACCATTTTGGCGTAAAAAAATTCAGTTTTAAATATCAGATTTACAGCAACATAAAAAGTAATGTTTAATAATTATAAAAAAAGATTAAACAGTTTCCATACTTTTTTGTTTACTATAATAACATTAATCATTAAACAAAAACACTATGAACTGTTTATTTAAGAATTTTAAGAAGCTTTCTGCAAAGCAAATTAAGACATACGCGGCTGTTGTATTGATGGCGGTATTATCTCTTCAGACCACTGCTATAATAGCAGTGGATGGAGCAAACCCGGAGCCCGGGATGGTGGCAGCATTTGAAACCAGCTTCCTAGAAGAAGTGCCCGTTGAAAGCTGGATGCTTTCTCCCTTTGACCTAAGCTTTGATGAAGGAAGCGAATCGTTTTTACCTGCTGTATCTGAAGCCTCATTTCAAATGGAACTTGTTCTTGAAAACTGGATGACTGTGCCTTTTGAGATCATTGTAACTGAAGAAGCACCCATGGAGATGAATATGTGTTGCCCGGCCCCCTAAGAAGGCCCGACGACCAAAGTTTTGCTCCAGGTAGGCAGAGGGTTGGTTACACAAATACCTGAACAAGGAAAATAAGCCATCACGCCAAGGGTGTGGTGGCTTATCTCTTTTAGGCTGGCTTCACTGCCCCGACCAGTAAATGGCTTAAAGTAGCAACAATTACTGCGTTTATAGTTAAATAACTGCAAAAACAGTAGATCTACGTAAAAATTAGTAGTATATTTGTTTATGCCAGCGATCCTCTGGAATAGAAAAACCAAACCACGCCCCAATGATTTGGAATCAATACAATCTCTTCATCTATTTTAGGAATCTACGCAAAGAGAGGATCAGATTACTCAATCTGATCAGTATGGCCTTTACTCTGGCTTTTGCTTTGCTCATTTTGTTCTTCGTGGAAGATGAACTGTCCTTTGACCGGTGGAACGAAAATTCAGATCACATCTTTCGCGTTACAACCCACGAAAAATGGCCAGCAAAGCAATTTAACTATGCAACTTCAACGCACTGTACCGGACCCACTTTAAAAAGTGAATTTCCAGAGATTAAATCTTTTGTGCGATTCTCGAGAATCCGAAATCCCAGGGTAGTGATTGAGAGCCGCGAATTTGATGAAGAAAAATTCTTTTATACAGATTCGTCCCTCTTTGATCTATTCCCGTACAAATTGGTGGAAGGATCCAGGGAAGATGCGCTGTCACGCCCATATTCAATAGTGATATCAGAGGATCTGGCCATCAAGTACTTTGATGAGCAGCATGTTTTAGGCCAAACGCTTTTTATGAACGGTGAGATGTATACAATTACCGGCATCATTGATAACAGCCCCAAGGCCCACCTGCAATTTAATGCGCTGCTGTCCTTTCCTCAGAGTCAGACGCAGAATACTAATCTCACGGGCACCAGTATCGCTTATTGCGGAGAGAAAACGGTATATACCTATATCCTATGCCACGAGAACTCCAATATTATAAAGCTTCATTCAAAATTGCCGGGATTCTATGAAAAATACCTGGAACTTGAAGAAGGCTATGAATTCAATTTGCTGTTCGAACCTATGGCTGATATTCATTTTAGTAACAGAGCCTTAGAGAATGATCTGCCTACAATGAACATCAAATACATTTATATCTTCGAAGTATTGCTTGTTATAATGTTGATATTCAGCATTGTAAACTACATCAACCTAATTATTGGGAAATCCTTAAAGACGGGCAGGTTCATCGGCTTAAATAAAATGTACGGAATCAGGAAAGGCCAAATATTTTCCTATTTCATTTCTGATTCGCTGATCTCTGCGATGATTGCCACACTTGTCGGACTGTTCCTCCTATTGCTTATTGTTCCCGGCTATAATGATTATTTCAATAAGGAGCTTCATCTGAATATTCTCGCCAACAGGCATATATTAAAAAATATGCTTGCCCTGTTGATTCTTGTGGGAGTGGTTCCGGGAATATTACTCGCACTCATTTTTATTCCAATTAAGCCACTTTTCATTCTTAAGAATCAGCTAAAAAAACGAAACAGGTCCCTTCAGAAAGTCTTTGTTTTTCTAGAGATTTCTCTTTTGCAAATTGTCGTATTGGGTATTATCGTTGTCAATGTTCAATTGTTTAATCTGAAAAACACGAACCTGGGTTTTAATAAAAACAACATCGTGCTTATTCAAATCCAGGACCCGGAGTTGCGTGGAAAATCCAGCCTCTATAAAGATGCGCTCAAAAAATACCCAGGTGTTATGGAGGTAGCCGCCTCTGATGCATCTGTGGGTAATGTCTATTGGATCGCAACATTCCATGCCGAGATTGATGGTCAAATGAAAGCATTCGATATAAAACGTTTAGAGGTGGATGAACACTTCACTTCGCTCTACGAACTGGAGCTGGTAGAAGGTCGCTCTTTCGATATGGACATAAGAACAGATTTTAATAACTGTTTGGTCAATGAAGCAGCTGTTCAACAATTAGGCCTCGGTACTGATGTGATCAACAGACGCATTCGCTTTGGTAACAATGAGGGAGGGGTAATCATCGGGGTGGTCAAAAATTTCTATTTCACTTCGAAACACAATGCAATCGAACCGCTGTTTATCTGTCTGAATCCACATGGACCTTACACGGGTACAATCAGTGTGAAGATAGCTCCCAATGCCATTCGTAGCACCATTAGGAATCTGAACCAGGAATGGAACCAGTTTAGTCCCGATTCGGATTTTTCTTACACCCTGGTTGAAGATGAAATAAAGGCATTTTACAGCGGTGAGGAGAAAGTCAATATGGTCTTTAAATGGGGAACCCTGTTATCCTTTGTTATTGTTGGTTTTGGATTGATTTGCTTTGTCTTCTTCGTGATCGAGCAAAGAATAAAAGAGATCAGCATCAGGAAAGTCAACGGAGCCTCATCGCACCGTATCGTGAAAGGCATTTTGCTCAGTGAATTTTTCAAACCATCCATTGCAGCCTTCTTGTTGGTATTGCCCGTGAGCCATTTTGCAATCACAGGGTTTCTGCGGTCCACGATGATGGAAGCCTCCATGAGCTGGTGGATCTATGTCCTTACCATTTTTGTCATTCTGCTTACTCTGGTTCTGACCACAAGCCGTCAATTGTACAAAGCCGCCCATAAAAATCCAGTCGATGCTTTAGGTAATGAGTAAAAAACACTGAATTATGATTCGATACAATCTTAAAAGCGCCTTAAAATTCATTCTGAAATTCAGAAGCCATACAGCCTTTAGTCTTGTGGGATTGGTTATCGGATTGGCGTGTGTATTTATTATCTCTGCCTGGTCCATCCAGGAGTTGAGATACGACGGGTTTCATCACCAGTCGAAACATATCTATATGGTCACCACCGATATCAGTAACAATACCGGTAGTGAGACTCGTTTCCCGGAGACGCCAGCTCCACTGGCAGCTGCGCTTGAGGAACAGATTCCTGAGATTGAAACCGGATTTCACTTTCTCTATTTGTATGGAGGTCGTGCAATCAGAGCCGGAGAAATCACATTCAAAGAGCAGGGGATAGCCGCAAGCCCGGAATTTCTTGAGGTGTTCAACTTTCCACTTATTTCGGGAAGGGCGAGCGAGCTGGAAGAACCAAATTCCATTTTTCTTTCCCGAAATCTTGCTGATAAAATATTCCCAAACGGAAGTCCTTTAGGCCAGGAACTGATCTACAAAGATGACAGGGTTTTGATCGTAAAAGGAATTTTCAAGGATGTGCCCCGGAATTCCAGCCTGCAATTTGATTTTCTCATTTCCTATGAGATAGAATATGGGATTTCCGAGGAGTGGTGGCAACTCTCTGATGAAACGTTTATAAAGGTCTCGCCATCGGCAGATATGGATAAGGTTCACGGTTTAATGAAGGGCATTTGGAGAAAAAAACTCACTGATGAGCAGTTTAACATTGGGATCATTCCAATCACTGACCTGAGGTACGGTGCGGATTTCGAGTTCTGTAATGCAGAACATGGACTTGGCAGCCGAAAGAAACTTTTTATGTTTATGGGAGTTGCTCTCCTGATTCTGATCCTGGCCTGTTTAAACTACATGAATTTGATTTCGGCATATGCAATAAAGCGGGAAGAGGATACATGGCTTCGGAAAGTTCACGGAGCGAGTTCAGGAAACATCACCTCTTATCTGATCATTGAATCCATGATGCTTTCCTTTGTTGCCTGGGTATTGGCCACCCTGCTTTCGATCCTGGGACTTCGCCTTTTCGAGAAGATGTTGGGAGTTGTGATAGATCCTTCCTATTTCTATGGCTGCGTTGCATTTGGATTGATCATCGCCATGATCATTGTGGGCCTGGGCTCTGGATTCTATCCTGCATTCAGAGCAGGCTCCGGTATTTTGAATCGTAAAAACGAAACAAAGAAGCCGAACTTCATGTTCCAGAGGAATCTAAGGAAGACTTTTGTAATGAGTCAGTTTGTTCTATCCATTGCGCTCTCCATCTCAAGCCTCATCATCATCAGGCAGGCCGACTTTATGATGAAATTTGAGACAGGGTATGCAAAGCAGGATATCGTGGAGTTTAGTCTTCCCGCAATGAGTGATACTGTGATATACGGACTCAATAACTGGTTGAATGACAATCCAAATGTGGAAGCCTACAGTTTTGGGGGCTCATCTCCGGTTAGGCTGACCATGCTAAATACCCTTGAAAAATGGGAATGGGAAGGATTGCAGGAAGGGGCGCATACTTCATTTTACAGGATAGCTGTGGATGAGGAATATCTTAAGGTTTTTCAGATCCCTCTGGCTGAGGGAAGATTCTTCTCTTCTACGGGAAGAGATCAAGACCGGATTGTGATTAATGAAAGGCTTGCAGCTGTATTGGGAATGGAGGATCCTGTGGGGCAAATCCTTCGACAGGGTGAAACAGAATACGAAATCATAGGGGTGGTCCGGGATTTTAATTTCCAGCACCTGGGTAGTGAAATCCAAGCTCTTGTATTTACCTATGCCGGGTCGGGAAGGCGCCTGTTTGTCAAAATTAGAGCAGATGCCTTGGAATGCGTGGGACAGATCCAGGAACAGATTTCAGATTTGTATGACAAGCCGGCTCAATATAGTTTTGTTATTGAAGAGTACGATATGCTGTACCAGGGTGAACAACAAATTATATCGGCTATCCTGTTTTTCACGATCTTAAGCATTCTTCTCTCCAGTTTGGGATTGATAGGGGTGGTGACCCACGGTAACGAAGCCAGAACAAAGGAGATCGCAGTAAGAAAAGTGTTCGGAGCTGACACCGGTGGAATGATGATCGCCCTGAATATGAGCATATTAAAAATTTTCCTGCCCAGCCTGTTTTTGGGTGGACTGCTGGCCTGGTTGGTCATGCGACAATGGTTGATGGATTATGTATACAGAAGGGGATTCGAAGGGTGGATATTCCTGTTGGGAGCAGCTATTATTCTCATTATTGCCCTTCTTTCTGTCAGTCTCCAAACGTGGAGGGCTGCAAATAAGTCGCCGGCAGCAGCATTGAAAAATCTGTAGAGAATCTGAAAATGAGAAAGTTCAAGAAAGGGAAATATTTCAGCTACTTCTTGATAACCATGATGTTATGGGGCAGTTTCTCCTGCGCAAATCCTGCTGATAAAGAAATAGATTCCACCCCTGACCCGAACCCTGGAATCATTGTTAAGAGAAGAGATGATGGTAGCATTTCCAGTGTAAACCAGGTTGATGAGGGTGGTGTAGTACATGGAATCAGGACAACGTACTATCCGGATGGAAAAACGATCTATTCAAGTCTCACTTTCCAACATGGGAAAAAGACCGGACCCTCCATCTGGTACTATAACAACGGCCAGGTATTCAAACACGTCAGTTTTGATCAGCGAAAAATGTATGGCCTTACTAGAAAATACCACAGGAGCGGAAATTTTCTTGCTTGAACAGGACAATGGGATCACCAGCAGGGTATATCTCATTACAGAGAATGGGATGGCTTCCCTGCAGTATGATGTGAAACCCGGGGATGTGCTTCACAAAGAGATTGAGATTCTAGTGGAAATCCCCACCTATTACGGAAATACCATGGTGAAAAAGTATAGCTATCACCTCAGGGCATCAAATATGAAATAGTCTTCGAAAATAAATGTTTTTCTATGATTTAAGGAGTAAAGGGGATAATTCGTGGTAGGCGTTATTCTTTTTACCCACATTGATGTATCTGCGGCTGATTTGCTTTTTCACCGGGCTCACGCTTCCTTCGAATTCGGAGACAAGGGTATAGCCCCCTTCTTCATAAGGAAGGTCCAGCACTACGGGGTAGTTTTTCTCACCATAGGGGGAAATGTTCACCTCCATCTCCTGAGACCAGACCATTGTACCTTTCCAATCCAGTAAGGAGATCCGGACATTCCCGCTCTCCTTCGCAGGGAAATCATTGATGGCTTTCAGTGTAAAAAGTAGGCGCGATCCAGGATCGTGCGGAGTGGAATGCTTCATAAACCTTTCGTCCGGATGGTTGATGAATACGGCGGCAGGTGCAAAGGCATGGCGGAACCAGTCCAGGGTAGGGCCGGGTTCCAGGTTTTTAATGTCATTGATGTACCAATCACCGGTGTACCCGTAATTGTTGGTCAGGTGGGTAAAGGCAAGAACCCCTGCATGGGCACGGATGCTCCTGAGCCACTCGGTTTCGCATTGGAGCCAGTAGGCCTGGAATGCCCTGTTCTCTTCGGCCGATGTGTTCTTCCCGGCATAATACGCATACACGTGGGTGGTTAGTTTGGAAGGCTGCCCATTTCTCCATAGCCATACCCAGCCATATTCATTCACCAGCTGGGCCGACCCCGATTCCATACTCTCGATGTTTTTCTCATTCCGGTAGTCCAGATCGCCCAGAGGATAGGGCATGTCGATATACTCCTTTTCACTGACCCATGGGCACTCTTCCTTCGTAGGGATGGGGTTCATCCATCTCATCAATACCCATTTGTGATGCGGTCATATACCCGGCGTCCCAGGGTCGCGTGGGATCCAGCTCCTGCAATTCGGGGATCAGTGTGTTCCCGATGTATTCATCCCAGTTTTCGTTGATGGCATCCCAGATGACAATGCTGGGGTGATTCCCATCGCTCCACACCCAGTTGGTGTATTCGCTTTTCACCTGTTCATCCCAACCATGGGTTTGCCAGTAATTCCATTCATTCTGGAACATCATGCCGTATTCATCAGCCAGATCATACCAGAAATCAGGCACAATACCCACACAGATTCGCATGGCGTTCCAATTGATCTTTTTTGGATCGTCAATGATCAGTTTTTTCACCCACGCTCTATCCCAGGCCAGTGCAGCGCAATCAGGGTCTTCAAAGAAGCGTTGCAGGGTAATGTTCGTCCCTCTAAGCAGGATTTTCTCTCCATTCAGGTAGAAGTACTTACCCCTTCTCTCAAAGTCCCTGAGTCCGAAGAAATCTTCCTGCCGGTCGATGGCCTGGCCATCCAACCAAAGGGTGGTTTGTGCTGTGTACATGAAAGGATCGTCCGGGCTCCACAGCTGTGGTTGATCAATCCTGATTTCGAGCCCTGTTTCAGTAAATTGTTCTCTCCTTGCTTCCACCTGAACTTTGGCTCGGCCTGCCAGTACGCCGGATTTCTTTTCGAACAACTTTACTTCCATGATGACAGAATCAGATTTTGGGTCACCGTACATGATTTGCTGAGGGAAGTAACTTCTCAGCCTGGCTTTTACAAGCACACTGCCCTGTTCAGCATTGGGGAGGATCAGGGTGTTGTTCACCTGGACCATGCCTGAAGCGATCAGTTCCACATCATCCCAGATTCCGGGCAGGTAGTGTTCTTTCTCCTTGTCAGTGGATCCTGCCGCCTGGGGCGGTAACCAGTACCTGTCGCCCACCTTGATCAGGATTTCATTTACCTGTCCGGATTTGATGGCCCGGGTCACCGGAAATTCGATGGGTGTGTAGCATTCCATGGATGTACCCATGTCGATGCCATTCACATACACCTGACTCACATACTGGCTTTTTTTGATGCGCAACAAAAATTCCTTGCCTGCCAGGTCATTACTTATTTCCACCTGCTTTCGGTACCAGTTGTATTTTGGAATATAATCGATGTCGTAGACACCATGTTGCTGCTTTGCCTCTGCAGTCTCCGCTTTCTTAAACCAGATATCATAATCATCGATCTTTGGCTCAGCCAGGTGGATCAGACCCGGGACCGGAATAGTTCTTGTGAAGCTCGCCGGAGGGAAGGCCTTCTCGGTACGGTCAAATTCCCAGGTGCCGTTGAGGTCAATCACAGTTCTCTGTGCATGTGTTGTAATGCTGGTAAAAAGGACAGTAGCGAGGATGAAGTGTTTCATGGTGGTTATCGGTCTATTTGTTCAGTTTAAATAAAAGTAAACCATTCTACACAATGATGAGATGTATAATGTATCAAATTGATCAAACATTTTTTTTTAAAAGGGGCATATGTATATTTGTCAACACTCTTCTCTTACAATATAATACATTCCCATCGATGAAAAATATCAGGCTACAAACCGGGCACCTATGTATACAGGATTTCCGGAGAAGAGATACATTACGGGCGTTTCGTAATCATTCGTTAGTCAGCTTTCTTATACTGCTTCTTGAACCTATGGATCAGGTTTTTCCCTGTCACTACACTGGCTGTGATCACACCATTGAGGGGCGTTAATCCCTGTGCAAAAATGTCTTCACCGGTGAAGTAGAGGTGTTTCATGCCTGAGCGGGGTGATAATTCTGGGTTGAAGGCTTTTTGAATATCCAGGCCAAACATGGATCCCTGGTCATGGTGGGTGAAGTTTTTTACATCCAGCGGTGTAATGAGCTTGGTATAGCTGACATGCGCTCTGAATTCCGGGAATCTTTCATCCAGGCGGTCGAGATAGTGACCGGTGATACGTTCGCAGGCCTT
Organism: uncultured Bacteroidota bacterium; assembly: GCA_963735755.1. GTDB lineage: Bacteria > Bacteroidota > Bacteroidia > Bacteroidales. The sequence continues at coordinate 30,617 of CAVTME010000004.1, forward strand.
TGCATATTCATCGCTATCCTTTTTCCCTTCATATTTTTCAAAGTATTCATACCTGGTTTCGTGGTGCATCTCGGCCGTCTGAAACGCTGGGTTCGGGTGTTCCTTATTCAAAAGGGAAGGAAAAGAGATGGTCAGATCATCACACATCCACCCTTCTTCTGTTGGATTTCGCGACATGATGGATGGGTCACCAATAATGGTTTTGTAGGCGGTTCTTCCTATACCAAAAGAAGAAAGATCACCTTCAAACCCGAGCAGCAAAAGAAGGAAAGAGGGAACAGAATGATGCTTTTCAAGGGCAGAGACCAGGCGTGCTGGCTGTTCCTGTTCAGGCACAAGTCCAAACAGGGTCTCCTTTATACCAATGGAGCTGATGATCTTGTCCGCAAAGATCCTGGTCCCATCTTCGGTCTCCACACCCACGGCTTTCCTGTCTTTAAAAATTACCGATTTCACCCCCGATGCCTTCCGGGCTTCTCCATCTTTTGAGCTTATTGTGGCCATAAGTGCTTCCACAAGCGCTTCACCTCCCCCGTCGGGGTAATACATCCCGTTAAACTGCATATTCTGGGCATAGGCATAAAAGGGGAAAGGTGTCTCATGGAGCGGGATCCCAAAATAGTGGGAGAAAGACAAGCAGGATGGCTCTCAGTTTTTTACTCTCAATTTTCAGAACATTGTCCACAACCTCGGTCACAGATTTATCCATATGAGGCAGCATCTTCAATGCCTTTGAGAACCCGAACATGATTTTGGCTATGGCTGGCGGATACATTTTAGGAAGGGAAAACATTCCCGATTTCTTATCAAGAATGTGCAGAATTTTGAAGTAGTTTTCAATTTTCTGACGCTCATCAGGAAACTCAGACTTTAGCTTAGCCAGTAATTTGCTTTTATCATTTACAAAGGAAAATTGATAGTCCAAGTCGGGGAAATACTTAATCTGGCACTCCTCATCCAGTGGGGAGAAGGAAGCTTTCCCTCCGGTAATGGCTTTCAGGAGCATATAATCGACACTGGTTTTTGAATAGTCACACACCCACTGCACCCCCGGAGACCAGCTCCAGTTGCCTGTCCCTGGTTCGGTAAAACTACCCATTGAACCACCAAGGAACTCATTCTTTTCCAACACCAGCACCCTGAAATTACACATGGCCAGTGAAGCAGCGCACGACAGGCCACCTATACCGGAACCAATGACTATGGCATCAAACTTTTTTTCGGACATCTTTATTGCGTTTATGGCAAGTTAGCATTCTATCCTATTGAAGGCTTATTTTGATCTCCATCTGATTCCAGATGATAGTGCACGGTGTGTGACTGTCCCTGGTCATTTTTCATGGCGTCGGACCAGATCAGAACCATTTGAGTACCATCTTCGCTGATCCACTTGGGGGATAGTTTGGGCTGGTAGGTCCTGTTCTTTTCATTGTCGACAATCCAGTAATCTTCATAATGGAACGCTGGTCCATGGACCATAGGGATTTTCAGCATACCAGAAGCCCAGGCTCCCTGTCTTTGTATGCATCCACATGTTATAATAGTCTTCCTGATTGTCGGTGAGATTGAATCCGCCGTATGATCCTCCATTGACCATAATATAAAGACCCAGTCCCTGGTTCCAGACCACAGAAGGAAGCCAGGAGTACCACCCGAAAAACTCACCCGAATCATTTTTTGCCGGGAACTCATGAACCACACCTCGTTTCTCCAGATCTCTGGTCCAGAGCGCTTGATCATCCTTCCAGGAAGCAAAGTATTCCCATTGGTCCCTGAATTCTATTTTATTTTTCGCCACCCGGGCTAACAGGAGTTGATTTGACTGCGCTCCCTCGGGGGAATAGATGTAGATGTACTCATCTTTTGCAGCAGAATTTGCTTTCCCGTTTTGAACAAAAGAACAGAAGGAGAAAGGGTAGGCCATTTCACCATGAAGGAATTTTCCGGATTCTTCCCAAAAAAACATTTCATCCATGCCCAGCTCTTCCATGGCTGCAGTATCCGATGGACCAATAAATCGCTCCTCTCCAAGTGCTGTTTACCCTGACCCAGGTCTCCCCATGGTCGCTTGACTTCAGCATTTTTACTCCCCTGAAGGGGCCATCCCAATCTATATGGGGAGTCCTGGACACCATGGAATATAAATTTTCATCTACGCTGAGCACTCCATAGCCGAACCAACCTCCCAGATCTCGTGTGAATTGCGGATATCCGGGGATGTCTTCCCGGGTAAAATCATCAGCATCACCTTTGATCCTGTAAAGGTGATTGTGGTATTCACTGGGACTGCTAAGCCAGTTGCCGTCATCCATGGATGTGACCTGGCTCCCATCGGGTGCCCAGGTTATACACCAGTTATCGCCATGGTCACCCATCCGGACCAGTGTTTCGCTTTGAAATTCAACGCCGGCAGGAACCGCTTCCTTCTGGTTACATCCAAAGCACAGGGTCAAAAATCCCAGTGCAATCAATGAGCTGGATCTGCGTATCATACGTATTCACTTTAATTGTTTGTAGGAACCAAAGTAAACCGAAGTTTCTCACCAAACCAAGCACGCCCCTCTGCTGTCATTTGTAGTTCTACGCCTGACTCCTGAGAGATGCCCTCCGTAAGCAGCATATCCTGCCCAAAACCAGCGTCCTGATGCCAGGGGGTATCTTTCTCAATGGCCCATTTCATCACCAGGTCCGATGCAGCTGTGGCTGCCAGGAAGACTGTCCCGGGTTTTCCCTCGCAACTCTCCCTGGTGAGCCAGGTGGCTTCCTGAAGGTTTCCAACAGAGGCCATGGCGTAAATGGGCATATCTCCGGGAACCTCAACAGAGGCTCCGTTTCTGATCTCAATCCATTCGCCGTCCCCTGTTTTTATCTTAAACCAGTTAAACTCAGCATTCAGGTATTTGGGTGGATTGGTCCCGTTGTACTTTGTATTCCCAACGGCCAGCAGGGGCGTATCGGCCGAAGAGGTGCCGGTCCCTGCTGTTTTCACACCCAGAACCCTTCCGTCCTTTGTGGCTTTCTCATAGGCATCTGCACCGTGGGTATTGGTGATGTGCCATAATCCGCCGCTGTGAGCATCCATATCGATGGTATACCATCTGTCGGGATCAGGGCGTTCTGGCGGGTTGCTGCGGTACAATTCGCCATATTTTCTAACCGATTCTCCACTAGGGCGCAGCGTTCCTTCCGGCGTGGTGATCCCAAAATCGGTCTTCTCACTGGCCCGTAGTCCGCCCGGGAACCACCAGGGAGCAATTCCATTGGCCCCGTTTTTATAGGCTTCGCTGTTCACCATCTCCACATACTCATGCTGGTATTCTATATCCTCCCCGTCCAGGTGACGTGTATGCTCGCCCCAGGGACCTCCATACCCATATTCATTCCACATGAACGGCTTGTTTTCGAGGGCATAGGACAGGTAGCGGTTCACAAAACCAACCTTGTTCAATCCATTTTCCAGAGGGGGGAGCTATAGGCCTCCATGCTGAAAAAGTCCACATGTTTGAGAGTGGATACCAGGGTATAATCGGTGGGTGGCAGGTTTCCCTGTCTGTAAGAGATCAGGTGATTGGGGTCCAGGCGACGCAGGGTACGGCAGGCATCATTGTATTGCCTGTTCATCAGATCGCCCGCGAACCTGCGGTAGGCAGCCAGCATGATTCGCCAGGGACCGTCTTCCTCAAATTGCTTCGACATGGGAGACGAAATTCCTCCCTGAACATTCCTTGGTACAGGGTAGTTCCAGTCAGCCTCCGCATTGGAAAGGCTGCCATACCTGTCATCAATCCATCTTTCCCAATCGTCGTCCCACTGCTCACGAAAGTTGGGGTTGCCGATCCACCCGAACATAGAAACCGAATCCTGGAAAAGCCAGTTGGAAGGCTCCCAGATCAGGTCCCACGAGAACAGTGCCGGATTTTCTGCCATACGTGTGTCTTCAATGAAGTTTGCCACCCTCTCCTCCTGGAAATGGAAGGGCATCATCAGTCCTTCGAAGTAGTGTGGTTCCACGGTGACTTCATGGGTTTGTATTAATAGGTAGACATAGATGTTGTGGTTCAGGCAGCGACGCATAAAATCAAGTATGGAGCGGCGATTGGTCTGGTAATCGGCCCGTATGGCAAGAAAATTAAAGCCCATATCCTGGGCACGCTGCAGGTCATCTTCAATCTGGTCCGGGTCGTAGTAACCCGGGGTGAGCCAGTGGTACAGATAGTCAATTTGCTCGGTAGCGATGGCACTTCTGGGCCAGTAGTTGGCTCCAATGGGGTACCAGTCCTCACCGTGAAGCTTAAACTGTGTGCCCTCCACGGTGATGAACTCATGCTGCGCTTTTTCCTTCTCCGAAAGCATGCCCACCTCGTATTCAATTGCATCGATGATTTCTCCATTCAGGATCAATGCTGTACTGACCAGGTAGCCTTGCGAGCTGGCCATTGCAGTTATCTCTCCCAATGCCTGTTTCAGGGTTTCCCCCGGTTTGAGGGATAGTTTCTTTTTCTTCTTAAATACAACATTTGAATCTTGTGTAGAAAGCACCTCGATACTTACCTCCACCTTGGAAGAGCTGACTCCCATATTAACCACTGCAGCTCCCAGCTCTATGCTTTCACCGGGCCAGTAGGAAAACTCCTGTGCTCCGGCGTGTGACAGGTAGAGTCCTGTGGCAATCCGCCTGGCCATATTGCCAAAGAGGGGTGTGGCAGCCATTTCCTTCAATGCTTCCGTATCGTTGATGGCGCAAACGGCGAATACAGAACCGTCAAGGTTGAGCTGATCTTTGGCTTCGTTTCCAGGTGTGGTGGCTACCAGTCTTCGCAGGGCATCTGCAAATACAGGCCCATACTCCAAAGGTGCCTGGTTGATTAGCATCCATGCTGCCATTCCTCTTTCAAGCCCACTGGCATCATGAGCCGACAGAACCGGAATCCAACGGTAGGAATAACCCGTCTCAAATCCTTTGCCGGTGGGGCGGCGGAAACAGGACGAAGCCTTTTCCGGTACCGGAAAGTTCAAGCCTTCCTCCGGGAGAATAGCCTGGCCATCCGCCACCTGTAGGGAGGCAATGTCCTGCATGGGATACATTTTATACTGGGGTGAAACGGTCTCAAACAAGGGTTGCCCGGGCAGCCTGGGTGTTCCCAGAACAAGGAGGTTCCCTTTCTGCTGTATATATTTTGTAAGGGCGTCCCCTCCATTTTCGGGATAAGCGCTTACAGCGGGAATGGCGAACAGGAAAAACTCCTCGGGCGAAAGTATGGATGGATCACAAACTTCTTCGGATGAAAGGAAGCTAATCTCAAGCCCCCTGGCAGTGAGGGCATCAGCAAGGGCATCAGCGATAGAGAGATCCATGCCTGCTGATTGATCCTTTAGAATAGCCACCCGGTTTCGGGATGCTGTCAGATGGCTATCTGTGTTAACTGAAGAACACCCAATTGACAAACACATAACTACTGGAATGATGATTAAGATTCTCCAAGTCATAGTATAAACGCTTTATTAGATTCGTATTTACCTTTCGCCTTTTACATTTCACCTTTTTCAAAAGGTATTTCTTTTAATCAGTTGGAAGTCACACTTTATTTTCTTGAATGATTTGTCCTTAATCATTTTTGCAGCCCATTCACCCATCTGTTTAAAATTGGTGGAGAAGACAGTCAATCCATCCAGGATAATCTCATTGATGGGTGATTCATTGTATGAAATGATTCCAATATCTTTCCCGATTTTGCAGCCTTTTGATTTGGCTATCTGTATCAGTTTAATGAGTTCCTGATCCAGCTGGCTGTTAAGGATGAGATAGGCTTCGTTCTGTTGGATGTTCCCCGGGTTGATTTTCTTAAAGATGTCAAACTCCACCTGATTTTCTGTACAGTATCGTTGAATGCCTTTTATGATGAGCGGGGCATACATACTGCCCTCCATCGACATGATATTTAGTTTTTTAAATTTTTTCAGGTACCTGGAAGCCTGGTGAAGCCCATTCATAATATCGTTTTCAAAATCCTGGTACACTGCTCCGAAATTACCCGGAAGCCTTTCGATATTCCGGTCCAGCAAGACAAGCTTCCTGTTGGGAATTTTTTTCAGTGTCTTCAATGCGCTCCGCTGAACCTCGGCTTGCAGGGGGAAATGGGGAGTAATAATATAGTAGTCAAAACTGTCAAGGTTTTCTTCAATGAAATGGTCAAACAGATCCACATCCTGGTTGTGCAGTCGAATGGTAATCTCAGATGAATCCCCGATTTCCTGCACAAAGGAGCTGTAAAGAACCTGCTTATAAGTGCTTAGCTTATCAAAAATCAACAATATTTTGATTTTTGTTTCACCCTCATTGGTAACATAAAAACCTTTTCCATGTGCAGATTCAATGATGCCTTTCTCCCGAAGGATTGAATAGGCCTTTTTAACGGTCTCTTTGGATATGTCCAATTCTCTGGACAATTCATTCATGGAAGGTAAAAACACCCCTTTGCCATACCGGCCTGAGTTTACCAGGTCCAGAACAGATTTGATCAGCTGCTTGTAAACCGGAATTTGCGACTTTGGGTCAACCTGAATTTCCTGTTTCATGAATTCAAAAAAGACATTTCTTTAAATAATAGGATGGATAATGTTGTAAATATAGGAAATAAAAAATACATTTACACCACACTACACCACACCATACGTGCAAACTACATCATTGATGAAATCCGGGAAGAAATACAAATGGGAAGTACTGGCCTTACTCTGGATCGCCTTCTTTCTGAACCAGGCTGACAGGCAGGTTTTCAATGTGGTGTTGCCTTTGATTAAAGCCGACCTTCAGCTAAGCGACCTACAGATTGGATCCATTGCCACCGCATTTAACCTGGTGTATGCAATGCTTGTGCCATTGGCTGGATTTGCTGGTGATATCTTCAGTAAAAAATGGATTGTAACCATCAGTATTTTATTCTGGAGTATCGCCACCATGTTTACCGGTCTCAGCAATGGTGTCCTTATGCTGGTTCTCATGCGTAGTATCGCAACCGGTGGAGGGGAATCATTTTTCGGCCCGGCCAACTATACCTTATTGGCCAACTACCACAAAAAGACCCGGTCATTTGCCATGTCCATTCACCAGACCTCCTACTATCTGGGCATCATAATAAGCGGTTATCTGGCAGGATATATTGGAGAGCGTTACGGATGGAGATCTGCCTTTTACGTATTTGGAGCAGTAGGGGTCATTCACGGAATCGTCCTCATATTCCGCTTGAAAGACAAGAAGGAGGCCGAAGTGATTGAGAAGAAAGATAGGGTAAAGTTCACAGAGGCCCTGAAAGTATTTATTAAAACTCCCACGGCCATACTGCTGACCATAGGCTTTAGTGGATTGATTTTCGTTTTGACAGGATATCTGACCTGGACACCAACCTATCTGTTTGAAAAATTCAGCATGAGCCTTTCTATGGCCGGATTTCATTCCATGTTTTATACCCACATGTTTGCGTTTCTGGGGATCATTCTTGCCGGAAGATTTTCAGATAAACTGGCCATCAAAAATCCCGGGAACCGAATATTGATGCAGGCTGCAGGTTTGTTGATAGCGGTGCCATTTATCATTCTGATGGGAAATTCCAACGGACTGGCGGCGGTATACATCGGGTTGGCGGGATTTGGTTTTGCCAGGGCGTTTTTTGATGCCAACACCTGGGCTGTATTGTATGATGTGATCCCAAAAAAGTATCAGTCATCAGCTTCGGGAATTATGTTGATGGTAGGCTTTGGTGTGGGTTCACTGGCTCCGGTTGTGCTTGGCTACCTGAAACCAAAAATTGGTCTCTCCCTGGGAATCTCGCTCTTGTCCATCATATGGATAGCCTGCGGTTTACTCTTGATCATTGCATACAAGTACACCTTCACGAAAGATTATAAAAAGGTTCATTAAAAAATATGAGAAGGACAGATATAAAGTTTAGCAAAGCCAAGGCCGGATTGCTGTTGATTGCTTCCCCACGATTTAAAAACCTGGGCGAAGGATTAAGCCGCGGATCGTACAGCGAGCGAAAAAGGGGAGACGTGGAGGAGATTACCGGATCATTAAAGGAGTCCATGGATCTGGTTGATCCCGGGATCGTCTACAGCCGTGATGATATGGAAGGGGCCATGGATCTCTTTTTTGCTGAGAAGGTGGATTTCATCATTGTTGAATTCCTTTCGTGGTCGGAAGATTTTGCCTGGATCCGTTTCCTGCGTGATATGCCCGGGATTCCAATGATCTTTGTAAATCCAATGAAAGGCAAGATGACCTTTAAAAATACATTGGACGAAGATGATTTTGTCGATTTCCTTTGTTCCGGAACACTGGTAGGTTCCCTGGAGGCCTCTGGTTCCGTTCCACGGATGGGACGAGAAGATATGAAAATTGTAATGGGCAGCCGGGAGGAGATCCAAGAAGAGATTCTTGTTTTTTCGAGGGCTGCAAGGGTTAGAAGCATTCTGCGTCAGTCCACATTCGGACTGCTGGCCAACTACAACGATTTGATGTGGTCAACCTATATTGATCCATACAATCTTTTTACACGGGTAGGACCCGAAATGAAATTTATTTCATACACCATGCTGGCTGATGAAATAAGTGAAGTGACGGATGTGGAATCCAGGACCTATAAGGATGAATTGTTGTCGATGTACCACCTGGATGAAGATGTGGAAGACAGCAAATTCGATGCTTCAGTCAGAGCCTCTCTGGCATTGGCCCGATTGATCGAGTCCCACGAAATTGATGGAATGGTGTTCAATGACCTTCATCCAACGCTGTTTGAACTGGTGGGTTTGCGCCCCGGCTTTTACCACCCTTCCATCAATAGCAATCTGTCTGTGCTGGTGCCTGAAGCTGATACAGGGGCATGTGTTATTACGTATATCATGAAATTGTTAAGTGGAAAGCATGTCAATTTCATTGAACCTTTCCATATTGAGGCAGACAGCAATACATTTGCCGCCGGGCATGCTGGTCCCAACGACCACAACCATCCTGATTTTACAGACCACGTTCATATTTCCCGGGATGTCCGGTTTGCAAAAACCAACTACAGGTATGCAGGGGCGCCATTTGCATGGTACAGGATCCCTGAAGGGAGGAAAACCATGGCCCATTTCTCTGAAAATAACGGAACGTACAAGTTGGTCTGCGGCCTGGTTGATGCCCTTCCGGGGAGAGCACATACTGGCCAGTTATTCTCATGGTATTTTCAAACCACTGATCCCGGTAAAGGACTTTCTTCGAGAAAATATTAAACATCGGAACCACCCAGCATTTTGCTTTGGTGGAGGGCGATTACCGAAAGGAGCTTTCCATTCTTTCAGAGATCATGGGTTTTGAATTTCACAGCATACAGTAAATGAAAAACAGACATAAGAACCAATTATTCATCAATATTTGAAAAGGAGAAAGACTATGAGTTTTATGTTTAATCCCCATCCCTACGACGACCCAAATGCCGTCAACAGACCTGAACTATCAAAGGGAGTCGTCGATTCCATAATTACCGGAACAAAAGAGTCTGCCGGTCATATTACTGATCTGATTTTAGATAAACTGGAATCAGGCAGCAACAATGTGATACTGGCATTGGATGGATATATAGGTGCCCGGTTTGAAGAGACAGTCAACCTGGTTTCTCAAAATCTCAGGTTAAAATCGGTTGGTGTAAATGCCTTTAATTTCAGCACTGTCTTAAAACCTGGTGATCAGTTGGATGATGAATTATCAGAGAACTTAAAAGAGGACAGGGAGAAAGATCCCATCCTGCTTTATGGAAAGCTGTTTCAGGGAGCCTACGAAGATCTGTTTGACGAAGAAAAACTTGTCCTCTTCGAAAAAAACATAAAGGAGTTTAAAAATTCTGCTAAAAGGGAGGTTTTTATTGTCCACGGATTGGGTTGTGCTATTCAAAACTTTCGACCCTATTATGATCTTTTGTGCTATTTTGACGTGACCCCCAAAGAGGTCATATTAAGGGCCAGGAAAGGGGCATTTGCCAACCTGGGAGACCATATAGCAAAACCTCTTAGAGCACTTTTAAGAAGGTGCTATTATATTGACTTTGAAGTAGCCGGACATTTAAGGTGGGAACTGATCAGGGAAAATGCCATCGATTTTTATATGGCAAGCAATAAGCCCGAGGATCAACAAGACCTGATTCCAAGGCGATTCTTTCATGCCATCATGTCTTCACTGGCGCTATACCCCTTTCGTTGTAAACCTGTTTATCTTGAAGGCGTATGGGGTGGCCATTATATAAAGAAACTTCGAAACCTTCCCAAATCCATGCTCAATTGCGCATGGGTTTTTGACCTTATCCCACTGGAGGTGAGTATTGTTGTGGAGGCAGGGTCTCATATGCTGGAGTTGCCATTTTTTACTTTCGTGCAAAAAGAAGGAGAAGCGCTAATGGGAGCGGAATGTGTCCAAAGTTCGGAGGCTATTTTCCCATCCGCTTCAATTACGATGATTCATATCACAGCAGTGGAAACATGTCCATCCAGGTCCATTCCGGTCATACGTACAATGTGGAAAATTACAACGAGCATGGAAGACAGGACGAAAGCTATTATGTGGTTGCCACAGGGCATGGGGCAAAGACGTATATCGGCTTTAACGAGGATGCCGATCCCTCAGCGTTCATCGAAGAAGTCAAAATATCAGAGAAAAAGGCTACTCCAATCGACTATCAGAAATATATCAATCATGTGAAATCGGAACCGGGTCTTCAGGTCATGTTGCCAGAGGGGACCATCCATTCATCCGGAAGGAATCAAGTTATTCTTGAAATTGGCAGCCTCTCCATTGGTTCATATACCTATAAAATGTATGACTATCTGCGAGCTGACCTTGATGGTAAACCACGACCGATCCATTCTTATCATGGAGAAAAAGTATTGCGCAAAGATTACACCACATCCTGGGTCAAGGAAAACCTCATACAGGAACCCCGGTTGGTGCGAAGTGGTGAAGATTGGGCGGAATATATCGTTGGGGAGCACGACTTGCTCTATATCAGTTTGAGACGGCTCGAATTTGAAAAGACCATCGAAGGAGATACAGAAGGGAAATTCCATGTACTAAGCCTGGTTGATGGAGAAAAAGTACGGGTTCAATCGCTTGACAACCCCGAATTAAGCTATAACCAGAATTACCTCGATGTGGTTGTTGTACCGGCAAACATGGGGAGATATCTTATTACCAACCTGGGGAATCAACCTGTATGTGTCCATAAAACGATGTTAAAAGATGGCTTTACCAACGATCGGATATCTGGTAGTTGACGCGGGAGGGACGTACTTAAAATCGGCCGTGTTTAATTCCGATGGAGAGATCTTTTCTGGTACTGGCAATTCATTTCCATCATTTTCTGATGGTTCAAAGGATCAGATTCTTCGGGCTTTCAGTGAAATGATTACAAAGGGTCTGGAGTTTATCCAGGAGAGAGAAATGAGATTGGGAGGTATCGGGATTGCTTTCCCCGGGCCCTTTGATATTGAAAGGGCAACGCCGATCATGAAACACAAATTCCAGGGTATCTACGGACTTAACTTGCGGGATGTTTTTGGTGCGATTCCCGGGGTTCCTGAAGGTGTTCCGATCAAATTTATTCATGATGCCAATGCAGTATTATCCGGGGAGATCTGGAAGGGAAATGCCCGGGGCTTTCAAAATGCAGCAGTAATTACCCTTGGAACAGGATTGGGGTTCGCGGTTTCAAAAAACGGGAATGTCCTTTGTAATGAATTAGGTGGCCCCTATCTGTCCATTTTCAAGATTCCATACAAAGACGGAATTCTGGAGGATTATACAGCCAAGCGCGGATTTGTAAAGATGTATCAGGAATTAAGTGGAAAAGCGGATGTGGACGGTATCGAAGTCTCTGACATCGGAAACTTGGCCAATCTGGGTGATGAAGTCTGTATTCGGACCTTCAAGGAAGTTGGTTTTATACTTGCTCAATCACTTCATAACATACTATTGGAATTAGAAATCGAATGCCTGCTGTTCAGCGGGCAGATTTCACGGTCCTTTCATCACATGGAACCATCACTACGGGAGGGATTCAAAAGTGTGGATTGCCTGAAGAAGCTCTCCGTTGTCAAAAGTATCGATCATGCTGCCCTGCTGGGTGCACTGTTTAATATCAAAGTTGAATAGTGTGTTAATTATCGAAATGATCTTCAAAATCAGCCCAAAGATGGTCCCTTTCATTGGGCGTAAAAACAATTTCCCAGTCAACCCTGGAGAGCAATTCTTTGGTTTTTTCATAGTTGAAAGCTGACCAGGGAACTTCACCTTCCGAATATTTTTCACTTTCATCCTCCAGCCACTGCCCTGATGCCAACTTTTCTACAAGATTCAAATGGGGTTTATAGTCGAGGAATAATCCCCTGTGGATGGTTTTATTGTCCGGTGTGACAATGCGCAGAATACCGTGAACAGGCATATTGAAATGGACAGTTCCCTCCTGTATGGATACGGTATTCACAGTTGTACCATTGACTATAATATCGATGCTTGCGTTGTCAATATTTTCTCCTGTGCTTGAGATCAGCGACAAACTCACTTCCGACACCAGGGGCTCCGGATCAGCGCTGCCCTCGGGCCAGAAGTAAAACGGGCTGGTAATGCATACATCATGGCGATCACCATTGTATGGGGGTATTTCTTTGTTAGACTTTTTGTTGCATACGCCTAAGATATCCAGGTGTGCGGGATCTTCCCAGGCCTTTTTTCCATACGCTTTAACTACATACCAGGCTTGTTCATTTTCAATGATTTCCAGTGAATGTTCAAACTTCCTGGGCTTCTCTGCCCGCACATCCCAGTGTTTAAAAATTTCACCATTTCTGTAGACAATAATATAGGAGAGATATTCATCCATATCACCCGAAGCCAGCGCTTCAATATGAAGGGTGTGTTTCTGATCATCAATCCTGATCACTTCGCCGAAGTTGTATTGGTCATCAATGTTTGCCATTATGATGGGACCGGAAGTCACAAATGTTTCGCCCCTTCTTATGGCATCGGCTACACTTGAGATGGAATAGTCTCCATGGGTTTGAAAATAGGTACGCATGGATCCATAATAGAACCTGTCGTTTTTGCCCAATCCGCCATCCAATTCAGAAATGGCAGGCATGCGATATCCCTGGTTTAAAATATGAAACCATATGTTCTGATAAGCATAATGATCATGATTGTATCCCATCACCACAAAACCATCCCAGATCTTGCCGGCAAGTAGCCCAAACGAGAGATAGGATGCAACGTTGGTCGTGTATTTTGTTACATCGCCCCGTTTTTGCCACCACCAGGAGGTTGGATGTGGCATGATGGCCACTGCATTCTCCGCTCTCTTGAGTCCCTGAACTACCTCGATATTCGGGATATTGGGAAACTCCAGGTTGTCATAACTCCAGTGGGTTCCTGTTTCCGCCTGATAGTATTTGTTTTCATAGCTGGTATCCATTGAAGAATGGTAATAATCCCGGGTGCTGGTTTGACCAAACCAATAGGTGTGGCCGGACCTGTATTTTGGCATCTCCGATCCATAGTGCATAAGGAAGCGATCGTCACTGAACCTGGCATATCCTTCCCGCCATGTACTGTCATTAAACCCGGCCCACCCCTGTGAAGCACAAACGAAATCTATGCCCTGTGCCAGGCATATCCTCCTGACCTTAGCAAGCATTTCAAAGTCCATATCTTTCTCAGTATACAGATGACAATGTCCTCCACCTGTGAACCACCCTTTTTCTTTGAGTGGGAACCATGTTTTCAGGAAAGTATTTGCTTCGAATCCCTGTCCTGAACCTACCTCAATCTGGAAGGTTTGTGATTCATAGTCAATGCCGTGATAGATTGAAACACTGTACTTTCCCGGATCCAGGGCCTGTTGAAACGAACCATCCTCTTCGGTAAAAAACCCGGGAATGTGACTGTAATAAGAATTGGGAATATTTCCATTTTCATCCTCAATCACAATTCTGGCTGATAAAACATCACCGGTTCCTGCATCGGCAACACGCCCTTTCAGGCCTTGAAAAGAGATGGGTGTTAAAGAGCTTTCAATTGGATTACATGCGTAGGACAAAACGGTACAGGTGATGAGCAACAGGCAGATTCTCATGGCATATATGGTTTTCCGAAGGAAGGAACAAATTACAAAGAATATTCTAATAAGAATTTCTTTATCTTTCATACAGGTTTTTTCTAGTTGAAACCACCCCGATTTATGCATTCCTGTAGAAACCTCATTCGCTATCCTTTCTTTATTCTGCTTGTCGGAATTGCATGTGTAGGCTGTGATACATCGGATCCTGACAATCCCATCAATGACAATGACTGGATCGTGATGGGCGATCAGGAAGGGATGATATACCAGGTCTTTGATCCACCTTTGGAGGTGCCAGAATATCCCCGTTCCGGGCTCATGATCTATCCCGATAGTTTAAGTGATCAGTACCTTCAATTGTCCATATATACTTCCGGACCCACAGGATGCCGTAATTATAAAGAGGAAGCAATGATTGGAGGATCGGATAGCATCTCCTTTTTATATCATTATGAAGAGCACATGCAATATTATTCTGTCCAGTGGGCAGAATACACCTATACCTGGGGGGGTGTGGAGATTGACAGTGTCTATGAGCATTTCAGATCCTTTGATAAAACAGATTCATTAGAAGGTTTGAGTGGGAAGACTGTAATCAGGGCGTTTCATCTGGCTGATAGTTCCTATATAAGGAACGATACCACCTTCATGTTTTTTACAACAAACTTCTATCACTACGCCTTTAATCAGGAACTGTACAATCCCAGTGGAGTCTATCTTGTGTTTAAACTCACGGAAGGCGATCGGGAAAGGCTCGGTTGGATGAAGATCGCAACCACCGGACACGGAACAACATTGTATGAATGTGCTATGCAGCGATAATTTTTCGCCTGATAAGATCTTCAGGCCATATGTGCAACATGGCTCTCTCCATCGCGTCTTATTACTAAAAGTCACATAAATGCTTTCGAAATGAACCATAAAAAAGCCCTGCACATCTTTTTGCTGATCCTCTGGTTTGGGCTGTCTGCAGAAGGCCAGACCGATTATATGAAGCAGTGGCCCCAGTTTCGCGGTCCCTTTGCCTCAGGGATCATGGACCAAAGCGAACTGCCCCTGAAATGGGATATTCATACGGGTGAGAACATCCAATGGAAAGTTGAGATTCCGGGCCTGGCCCACTCCTGCCCGGTTATCTGGGAAGATAAACTCTTCGTGACCACAGCCATCAGCGGAAGCGGGAAGGACTCCCTGAAGGTTGGATTGTACGGTGACATTGACGAGGTGAACGACCGGTCGGTCCACCAGTTCAAAGTCTATTGCCTCAACAAGCACACCGGTGAGATCCTCTGGGAGCGGCTGGCCCACCAGGGTATCCCCCGTACAGAGCGCCATACCAAGTCATCACATGCCAATCCCACGCCGGCCACCAATGGTGAATATGTGGTGGCCTTCTTTGGTTCTGAGGGATTGTACTGCTACGATTTTGACGGAATTCTGCAGTGGAAAAGAGATTTTGGGACCATGAATGCAGGACCCTATACTGATCCGGATGTGGAGTGGGGATTTGCCAGTTCACCCATCCTGCATGAAAACAGGATCATAATTCAAGCCGATTTCCTGGGTGATGGATTTATCGCTTCACTGGATGTGAAAACCGGCAAAGAGATCTGGAGAACAGCAAGGGAAGAAATCTCTACCTGGTCAACGCCAAACTTCTTTAGCCAGGGTCCCAATAGGCAGATCGTGGTCAACGGTTGGAACCACATCGGTGGCTATAATTTTGATACAGGGGAGCAGATTTGGAACCTCGGCGGGGGAGGGGATGCTCCCACGCCCACACCGGTCTTTGCCAACGGCCTTATTTTTGTCCATGGCTCCCATGGACGTTATTCACCCATCTTTGCCATCAGTCCCGATGCGAAAGGTGATATCACCCTGCACAGTGACAGCACAAGCTCTGCATATATTCCCTGGAGCATCAAGCGGGGAGCAGCCTACATGCCCACCAACCTGGTGGTTGGTGATTACCTCTACAACCTGCGCATGAACGGGAACCTGACCTGTTACCACTCCACCACCGGGGAGGTGGTTTATAAAGAACGAATTCCCGATGCCATGGGGATCACCTCCTCCGGGGTATATGCTGGCGGGAAGCTCTATTATTCACTGGAACAGGGAGAGGTGGTGGTGGTGAAAGCCGGCCCCGAATTTGAGATCCTCGCCAGGAATCCCCTGGATGACCTGATCATGGCCACCCCGGCTATTTCCGGGAATATGATTTTCTTCAGGACCCAGCACTTCCTGGTGGCCGTGGGTCAGCCCTAGCCTGGATTCTGTGGCAAGCTATTTGCATAAGAATAGCTACTTTTGCCTTTGTTTTGAAGAACATTCTTACCATCGTTTTATTCCTGGGGTGTAATCTCCTGCAGATACCTTTAACCGGTCAGACAGGGATGTTAAATTTTTCTGCGAATCCTGGATTTTACACAGTGCCCTTCCACCTGAAGATCAGTTCACTATCGGGGGATGAGATTCGTTTTACAACAGATGGCAGCATTCCCACCATGGCGTCTCCCATTTTCCCCGACTCCCTGTATCTTGATCAATCATATGCTCTACCTTATGATCTTGGAAGGGTACCCACCACCCCAAAACAAGACCTTATCAGCTTTAAAGCATGGGAATCTCCAGGTAAACCGCTTCAAAGCGCCCATGTTATCAGGTGTGCTTCTTTTGAAAACGGAAACCGGACCAGCGGCATCCTTACCGGGAGTTATTTTGTGGATAGACATATACTCAGCAGGTACTCCATGCCTGTCATCTCTCTGGTCACCGACAGCCTGAACCTGTTTGATCATGACAGCGGGATCTATTTGCCGGGTCAGAACTGGGATCCCAAGGATCCGGAGTGGTCGGGGAATTATTTCATGAGCGGATCGGATTGGGAGAGGCATGTGCATATTGGTTATTTTTCGACTGACGGGACTCCTGGTTTTACCCAGGATGCCGGACTCAGGATTCACGGGGGGCTGACCAGGCATGCGGCACAGAAAACCTTGAGGTTGTACGCCAGGGAGGAGTATGGAGAGAGATACTTCAACTACCCCCTGTTTCCGCAAAAAGCCAACCGGGAGTACAAGCGATTTCTGCTGAGAACCTCCATGGGCTCCTGGGGGGATGAGTGTATCATCAAAGATGTGCTGGCCCATGAGATTGTCAGGGATTTGGATCTGGAGTTCCAGGATTTCCAACCCACGGCAGTCTATATCAACGGGGAATATTGGGGCATTCACACCCTTCGGGACCGTATCGATGAGCGCTATATAGAATACACCCATGGTGTGGACAAGGATTCCGTTGATATGATCAACGGGAACTATGGTCTGGTGGATGCCGGGAGCAACCAGCACTATATTGAATTGGCCGAATATGTAGCTGGAAATGATTTGTCTCTTGCCCAACATTACGATCATGTGGCTTCCCAGATCGATATGGACAATTTCATCGATTATATGATTGCCCGGATGTATCTGATGGATAAGGATTGGCCAGGTAACAATCAGAAGCTATGGAGACCGCAGACAAGCGACGGGAAATGGCGGTGGATCTTTTTTGATCTGGATGCAGGATTTGACCGCAGTACAGTTTCCATGTTCGAGCACGCCATCGTAGGTGAGAGTGACACAGATTGGCAGAACCAGCCGGTCTCCTCTTTTCTACTAAGAAACCTGCTGAAGAATGAGCATTTTGTAGAGATTTTTCTGGACAGGTGGACCGGGATTCTGAACCATGAATTTGAGTTGCAGGTTTTGACCGGAAAGCTGGATGCTGTCAAGCGGCTCTATGTGGAAGAGCTTCCGATGCACATGGACCGGTGGAACTATCCTATCAGTTACAACAGCTGGGAAAGAGATATCATGGAGCGTCTCTACGTCTTTCTTGAAAGCAGGTCCTGTGTGGTTTCAGAAGATATCATGGACTATTTTTCTCTCTCAGAATTTACAAGCCCATGCTACAAAGAGAAGGACATTTCCCTTATGCTGAAAGTGGCCCCCAATCCAACCAGTGGTTCTTTCTCCCTGATCAACATGGCCGATGAATCATACCTTTGCACGCTTCATATTTCAGATATGTACGGAAGGATTGTGTATGTGAAGGAGTACCTGTTTTTGGAGGAGTTGGGAAGCGTGCATATGGACCTGCCCCTATTGTCTCCCGGTATCTATCACCTGAGGATCATGAACGAGCTCTATTTTGGAGTCCTCCCTGTGATGATTATGAATTGATCATTTTTCCGCTTAATTGATCCAGTAAGAGAGCTTAATGACAATCCCCCGGTCTTTGGTCCGGAGCCCTTCCGGGTATGCATTCTCTGTGTAGACAATGAAGAGATCTGATACAGGAGCAAAGCGCCATTGGAAACGCATGTTCACATTCACATTGTCGATCTGGTTGTTATACTGGACAAAAGTGGTGAAGAATATCTTGTCTGTAAAAGTGATGTCCAGGCGGGGTCCTGCCAAAAGCAGGTCAGTGCTGGTGTATGGCTCCGGCAACAGGATCCTGTTGTATGAAAAAACCATGGAGAGACTGCCGTAGGGCTGAACCCTGTAACTCAGATCAGTATTGAAGCTCAGCCTTGTTCCGTTGAAGAATCCCCCGTATCTTCCCGTAAGCATGTAGGTAAACAACTGACGCTGGTTGGACCGGTAAGAGAGTTCCACTTCGGTCCAGGTGAACTCCTCTCCGGCAGGAATCATGGCGCCACCGGTGTTTGTGGGATCGAAGGGTTCCAGTAAACGGACATAGCCCTCTTCAAGGTCCACGGAAATGGAGCTTCTGTCCATCCAGGTGAGTGCATAGCTCAATTCAATCTCCCTGTCGCTGAGGGAGAAATCGGGTTCAAAGTACAGATCTGCGCTGATCGTTGGTCCGTGATTGGCGATCCTTTCGGAATGGGGATAGAATTTGTAGCCAACGGTCGGGTTGGAGTTGTGGTAGGCTTTTCTCCTCACAAATCCCATCTCGGCCAGGTAATTGCCACCCACATAGTTCTGGCTCCATCCTGCTGAGAATTGCCGGGTTGCATACTGGATCATGGCTGCTGTAGAGAAGCGGTCCCCTTCGGGGCCCGGATTAAAAGAGTGGTGATAAAAGGCCTTGCCGGTCCAGTTATTATCAGCACTGGCCAGGTTAAATTCAGCTCCGGCCACCCTGTTATAAAGATAGGAATGATAGGATGAATCCGATGCCGCTTCCCAGCACCTGTTTGTTTGTCATAAAAAAACCCAGGTTGGAGCGTTTCAGTACGCTGCGCTGCAGCACGGCTACACTGTAATTGCTGGCCGATATGGTATCCTTTGCAGCGGTTTGCATGTTCATGATTCCTACGCGCCAGTTTTCCCCGGCCTTGCCACTGAGTCTTGCCCCTGCAATGACCGGTGCATCCAATCCAATCCGACGCGAGAAAAAGGGTCGTGCCTGGGCCGATCCCAGGTTGGCAAAGAGGTCACTGTTTTCCAGGAAGAATTTCCGTTTCTCCGGGAAATAAAGTTCAAAGCGGTCCAGGTTTGTTTGCTGCCGGTCCACTTCCACCTGGGAATAGTCTGGATTGATGGTCACATCAAGGTTCAGGGAAGTTGAGAGGATCACTTTGGCATCCAATCCGGCGCTTCCACTGAAATCCACTTCTTCACCTGCATCTTTCTGATGCGTGACCTTGCCTGACACATAGGGGATCAGTGAGAACCTGACACCTGCGTTGGGCGGTGGCTCTTCCCATGCGAGGGTGCCTGTATAGGCCAGGTTGGCCGACTGAAACTGGCGGGGAACAGGGGCCCATCCCGATTTTTCATTGCTTTTCAGATCCAGACGGCTGAAATTGATTCCCCACTCCCTGTCTCCATCTTGATATCTCACCGTCCTGAAAGGAATGCTGAATTCGGCTACCCAGAAATCCTTTTGGTTTTGCACCGCCGAACGCCATTTGCCGTCCCACTCCAGGGAGACATTTCCTCCGTCGGCCTGCATTCCGTCCCACTGGGCCCCTGCTGCATTTACACCGAATGCAAATCCATTGGTCTGATCATTGTAGGTATCAATGGCCGCAAAAAAATTGTCATTACTCCCAAAACTCCAGTCCCGCCGCATGGACTCTGCAGGCCGTTTGCCTGGCAGTGTATCATGACAAATAATACCCAGATAGAAATGGGTATCATCGAAGGCCATCATCACTTCGGTTTGTGCACCGGGCATAACCTGTGTCGATGGGCGTTATCCTGTGAAAAGGAGAGGTTTTTCCGGTGTTTTTCCATACGGCTTCATCCAGGATGCCGTCCACCTCAATGGGATGTACTGTTCTGACTGCTTCAAGCCGGTATCCTTCGCGGTTCAGCGCAACTGATTGGCCGGTAACAATATGTTGACAGAATACCAGGAGACTTGAGAAAGCCAGGAAAAAATATCTCATACTATCTTACCAAGCTGCTAAGATAATGAAGGAATTGGAACATGAGTATTTGGTTCCCTTCAAAGTAACGGGACTCTTCCAGGATCTCCTTTTTGGTCTGGATATACTGTCCGGGAACGATTTCATCTCCGCAGTTGGCTACCATCTCCTTCACTGAATCGGGAGTCACCTCCAGGTGGAATTGCAGGGCAATAACCCTTCCGTCATAGATAAATCCCTGGTTGGCAAAAGCCTGGGATTCGGCAATGCGGGAAGCCCCGGGAGGTATCTGGTATGTATCTCCATGCCAGTGGAACACTTTCCTGGTGGAAGGCAGATCCTTGCAGATTTTATATTCTCCCATGCAGGGCATGAACTTCAGGTTGTGCCAGCCGATCTCCTTATGCTTTCCCGGATAGACCTCCGAACCCAGGGCTGCAGCAATGATCTGAGCACCAAGACAAATTCCCAGGACCGGTTTCCCGGAAGAGATGAAAGCACTAAGCCATTCAATTTCCTCCTGCATCCATGGATGGATGTGAAAATCAAACACATTCATGGGTCCGCCCATGATCACCAGAAAATCAATGGTTTCCTGGTCTGGCAGGGAATTCCCCTCATACAACCTGGTGAAGTTCAGCTGGTGTTTCTGCTCTTTTACCCAGTCAGCAATCACCCCCGGCCCCTCAAAGGGAACATGCATGAAACATTGTATATTCAGGCGCCTGGTCATCAGCAATTCTCCTTTCTGAAACGGCAAAGCAGCTCCCTTACCAGGTCCACACTCTCGATGTAGTACGAGGCCTTGGTTGTTTTGGTTCCCACCTTGATGGTAATAGGCTCCTTCGGGCATGGCATCAAAGGTATATTCGTCGGTCCAGTCGTCACCCACTGCAAAGACAAAGTCATACTGCTTGTCCCCCATCTTATGCAGGGCTGCCCTTCCTTTATTTATCCCAGAGTATTTGATCTCCAGAACTTTGTCCCCATCCATGATCTCCAGGTTCAGGTTGGAAGTAAGGGTACGCAACTCATCTTTCAGCTCCCAGGCCCGCTGCATCCCCAGGTCCGGGTCCGCTTTGCGGTAGTGCCATACCAGGGAAAAATTCTTCTGTTCAATGAATGTCCTTGGGGTCTGGTCCACATAATACTCCAGCAGGGGTTGCACCGACTCTTTCCACTCATTATCGATCTGTTCCATCATATGCCACTTTTTACCCGGGTCCCGCAACCACACGCCATGCTCGGCAATGAAGTGGATGTTCCATTCCGGATCAAACCATCTGCCCAGGGTCTCTTTATCCCTTCCGCTGATAATAACTACTGTGTTGTTTTTGTCTTTAGTGAGATCCTTCAGGATACTGTACAGCCTTTCATCCGGCCTGGCATCTTCAGGATCTTTTTTAAACCAGGAAAGTGTTCCATCGTAATCGAGAAACAGGATCCGCTTTTTCGTTGCGGCATAGGCTTCCACAATCTGTTTCATCCGGGTGATATTCACCTTGCGTGTGAGGGTGAATTCCTGGATCTCTTTGACACCTTCCAGGCTTTTAAGGAATTCTTTGGCCCACCGCTCCACAGTATAGCGCTGCAGCCTTTGCATCATTACTTTGTTTCTGCGTACCTGTTCCTCTTCGGGCATCTCGATGGCTTCCCTGATGGCTTCTGCAATTTCATCCAGGTTGTTTGGATTTACCAGCAGAGCCTCATGCAGCTCTTTGGCGGCACCGGCCATTTCACTGAGAATCAATACACCTTCGCCATTGTGGCGGGAAGCGACGAACTCTTTGGCGACCAGGTTCATGCCGTCTCGAATGGGGAGGATCAGGGCGATATCTGAAAGGGAATAGAGGTCGATCCTTTCGTCCATGGTAAAGGTCTGGTTCAGGTAGCGGACCGGGGTCCAGGTAATGGTTCCGTAGTTCCCGTTGATCCGGCCCACCAGCTCATCTACTTTACTTTTCAGGTTAAAGAAAGATTCGCTGGTCTCGCCGGAGGGAATGGCCTGGACGATCATGCTTATCTTTCCCTGGTATTCAGGATAAGTTTGTAAAAACCTTTCGAAAGCCCTGATTCGTTGAGGGATACCCTTCGTATAGTCCAGTTTGTCAATGGAGATGATCAGCTTCTCAAGCTGGGCTGATTCCTTGAAAAGCCTCATATCCTGCTGTATTACAGAAGGTTGCGATTGCTCGTTGTGTATAGAGAGTGCTTTGTTTCGGAAACGGTCGTAATTGATACCCTTGGGGAAAACATCCACTTTCAGGGTTCGATCTCCTATGGAGATGCGGTTGAATTGGGAATCCACTCCCATCAGCCTTCGTACAGAACTCATGAAATGTCTAACATAATCATAAATCTGGAAACCAATCAGGTCGGCTCCCAGCATTCCCTCTATGACCTCCCTCCGCCAGGGAAGTAAACGGAAAATCTCAAAGGAAGGGAAGGTCACATGAATAAAGAGCCCGATGGAAACACCCGGTTTCTGATCCCGGATCATCTGTGGCAGCAACATCAGGTGGTAATCATGGATCCAGATGATGTCTCCTTCCTTAAGAAGGGGAAGGATTTTGTCTGCATACATCCGGTTGATCTTCACATAAGCTTTCCAGGAGACTTCGCTATAAGTTACATTTTCGGTGAAGTAATGGAACAGCGGCCAGATGGTATTTCGCGCGAAACCGTGAAGGTAGAGGTTCCGGTCACGGGGCCGGGGAAAGATGGGCACGCAGTTGAATGGTTTCAGCTCACGTTCAAGGGCTTTGCATTCCCTGGCCGTAAACTCGTGGTTTTCAAATTCTGTCAGTCCGACCCACATGGGATGAAAAGAATTATAGAAGTTCTGAAGGCCGGAGATGGTCTGTTCATCAGTTTTTTTAACCCGGTAATTGTCATCCCGCCATGATATATGAACCGGTAGAATATGGGAAGCAAGGATCAGTCTTTTCATGGGAGGAGATTTATCATGCAAATGTTTGAAAGCTTCTATAAATTTAGATACCTTGAAGACCATTACCAAATTAATCATATCAACATATGGCCTTTCAACCCAAATTCGAAGCTGTGATTTTTGACCTGGATGGAGTCATCACAAAAACAGCTCTTGTACATGCTTCGGCATGGAAAAAGATGTTTGATGACTACCTGAGATCAAGAGAAGACCGCTTCGGCGAGTCCTTCAGAGAGTTTACACATGCCGGAGATTATCTGCCCTATGTGGATGGAAAACCAAGGTACAACGGGGTGGCTTCGTTTCTTGAATCGAGGGGCATAGATATTCCCATGGGGGAGCCGGAAGACGACCCTGAAAAAGAGACCGTTTGCGGGCTGGGAAACAAGAAGAATATCATGTTTAACCATGTACTGGACGAGGAAGGTGTGGAGGTATATGAGTCCACCGTTGAAATATTGCGAGGATTGCAGGACGCGGGTGTAAGGATCGGCGTTGCTTCCTCAAGCAAGAATTGCAAGCCCGTACTTGAGAAAGCAGGGCTGCTGGATTTCTTTGAAACCCGTGTGGATGGAGTTGTCTCTGCCGAAATTGGCCTGAATGGTAAACCCGAACCGGATATCTTCACCACGGCCTGTGATAATCTCGGTGTGGCCTACCACAGATCTGTGGTGGTGGAAGATGCTGTGTCGGGTGTTCAGGCAGGAAAAAAAGGGAATTTTGGTCTGGTGCTTGGTATTGCCCGGGAGGATAATATCAGTGAGCTGTATGTTGGTGGTGCCGATATTGTTGTGGAAGATATGGGGGAGATTGGTCTGGAGGGAATGAATGACTGGTTCGATCAAGGGATGGGCCGGGATGGATGGTTGCTCAGGTACTTTGATTACCATCCGGCCTCCGAACGATCCCGTGAAGCTTTGCTTGCAGTTGGTAATGGGTATTTTGGTACCAGGGGTGCCATGGAGGAAAGCTCTGCCAACAGTGTAAATTATCCTGGAACCTATGTCTCCGGCCTGTTTAACAGGCTGGTATCCCGGGTGGGAGATCGGGATATAGAGAATGAGGATTTTGTGAATATCCCCAATTGGTTGCCTGTAAGCTTTCGTATCGAAGAAGGTCCCTGGTTCAACTTTACACCTGATCCCAGCATTGAAATCAGGAATATCAAGCGAACCCTGGATATGCAAAGCGGGCAGGTGCAAAGGGAGATGGTTATAGAGGATTCAGAAGGCAGGCTTACACGGTTGAAATCCTCCCGTTTTGCCAGCATGCATGATCCCCACCTGGCGGGACTTCGCTATAGTGTAACGCCACTCAATTATGAGGCTAAGATCGAGATCAGGGCCCAGTTAAGGGGAGACCACAAAAATGCAGGTGTTGAACGTTATAATGATCTGAACCAGCAACACCTGGTGCCACTTGTGGAAGAAGTGATCGAAGACCGAAGCGATCTGGTGGTGAAGACTTCACAGAGCCAGATTACCATTGCAGTTTGCGCAAAGCACAACTTTTACGGCTCGATTAACAGTGATCTCCAGACTACACGCACTGGAAGCGGATGGATCAGCCAGAGTTTCGTGGCAGATGGAAGGAAAGAGCGGGAGATAAGTCTGGAAAAAAGGGTTTCTATATATACTTCAAGGGATCCAGGAATTGACGATCCGCTTTCCATGGCCAGGTCTGCCATGGAGGCCATGGGAAGCTTAACTGAAGAATTTGAGAAATCGCGTATGGCATGGAAGCGGATATGGAATAAAACTGATATTCTTATTGAAGGAGACCGGGAGGCACAACGCCTGACCAGGATGCACCAGTATCATATGATGGTATCGGCCTCAGAGCACCATGCCGGACTGGATGCCGGCATACCACCCCGGGGTCTTCACGGTGAAGCCTACAGGGGTCATATTTTCTGGGATGAGCTCTACATGCTCCCACTCTACAACCTACATTTTCCGGATGTGGTCAAATCCGTGCTGATGTACCGCTACAAAAGGCTGGATGCTGCCCGAGCCAACGCAAGAGCGTGCGGCTATGAAGGGGCCATGTTTCCATGGCAGAGTGGAAGTGACGGCCGGGAAGAGACTCAAGTGATCCACCTGAATCCCCTCTCCGGAGAGTGGGGAGATGATTACAGCTCTTTGCAGAGGCACGTTTCACTCTCCATTGCTTACAATGTTTGGTCTTATTACCATGCCTCGGGCGATCTGGCCTTTATGGATCATTACGGTGCCGAGATCATGCTCGATATTTGTAAATTCTGGGCCAGCAAGTCGGTTTGGGACGAGTCCGAAGGACGATATCACATTAATAAGGTCATGGGACCGGATGAATTCCACGAAAAGCTTCCCGGGGATGCAGAGGGGGGGCTGACGGACAATGCCTACAGCAACATGATGGTAAGCTGGATGATGGATAAGGCATCCGTTCTTCTTGATACGATGACCGATGAACACCGCAACAGGGTTCTGAAGAAGCTGGAGCTTACCAAAAAGGATCTGGAGAGATGGGACCACATCAAGCACAAGCTGGCTCTTCATATGAATCAGGAGGGTGTAATCGAGCAATTCCGGGGTTATTTCGATCTGGCAGAACTTGACTGGGATCATTACAAGTCTAAATACGGCAATATTCATCGGTTGGACCGGATCCTGAAGGCAGAGGGCTTATCTCCGGATGACTTCAAGCTGGCGAAACAGGCCGATTTGCTTATGACTTTCTATAACCTGGGTGAAGCGGAAACCCTCCGGATTATTGAGGGCCTGGGGTATTCGCTTACAGCTAACACATTGGAAAGGAATTTTAATTATTATATCAAGCGTACCTCCCATGGATCGACACTTAGTAAACTGGTCCATGGAAACCTGGCCTGGAAGATGGGAAAAAGGGAGAGCGGCGGGGAAATGTTTATGGATGCCCTAAGAAGCGACCTTGTGGATATCCAGGGAGGGACCACCGGTGAGGGAATCCATTGTGGTGTCATGGCAGGTACAGTGTGTGAGGTAATGTTCACTTTTGGCGGTTTGAACCTGAAAGGGGATGTTCCTGTGTTGAATCCGGTTCTCCCGGAGCACTGGACCGGTTTGAAGTTTAGCTTTTCATTCAAGTTGGCTCATTACCAGGTGGCTATAACGCCCGGTGAAGTGAAGATTATGGCAGAATATGAAGGAAAGGAGAAAATAAAAGTACATCTTTGCGGAAAAGTTACCGAATTGTCCCGGGGTGTAACGGTTTCAGTGAAATATTAAATAAAAGAGAATCTGATGTTAGGAGATGTACTGCTGATTAATGATATGCATAAAGATGCCGCCCAGACCATCTTTGAAAGGGTTCAGGAAGAACGCAATACCTTGGATGAGCGTTACAGGTATGTGGTGGGGATATCAGGTGAATCGGGATCCGGTAAGTCTGAGCTTGCTCATTCCCTGGGAAAGCTGTTAAAGGACCACCATGTGAGGGTGAAGGTGATCCATACAGACAATTACTATAGGATCCAGCCTCTTCTCAGGGAGGAGTGGCGGCGTAACAAAGGTTTTGACAAGATAGGACTGGAGGAGTATGACTGGATCAAGATCCGTAAAACCATCCGTGATTTTAAAGAGGAACAGGAGTGCATGATTCCGTGCATTGACCTGATTCCGGAACAGGTGGATAAACTGATTACTGACTTCAGCAAGATCGACCTACTGATTATTGATGGACTGTATGCCATCAATACACCGGATGTGGATTTAAAGGTGTTTATCGATCTGACCTACCATGAGACCAAAATCAACCAGATAATAAGGATGAAGGAGGCCCTGAGTGATTTCCGGACTGCCATTCTTGAACAGGAACACCAGGCAGTGGTATCCCTGAAGCCACAGGCTGATCTGATCGTAGATAAATCATACCAGGTGGTTACCTACGAAGACCACATGAAGGATATTTGACGGAATTGTGATGGCGTTTCCCAAAATCCTGTACGTTGATGATGAAAGCATCAACCTGGAGTTGCTTCAGCTCACCTTTATGGATGAACTGGATGTGATAACAGCAACTACAGCCAGGGAAGGTATGGAAATATTGGAAACCCAGCCTGATATTCATGTGATTATTTCAGACCTTAAAATGCCTGTGATGAATGGGCTTGATTTCATTAAGGAGGTAAAAAGCAGGAACCCTGAGAAAGTATGCATGTTACTGACCGGATTCATGGAGTCGGAAATTATGCTGGAGGGTTTTAATAAAGAGTTGATATTCAGGTATATGATGAAGCCCTGGAAAAAGGATGAATTGATGAAGAACATCCGTGAGGCTTTTAAGCGCTAGGCTTCACATGAGCCTTTTGTCCCGAATCAACGACCGGTAGCAATATATTGAACCTAACCATGCCCTCATCGTTGCTTGCTTCGATACGCCCGCCATGCTCTCTGATGATCATGTAGCTGAGCGACATTCCCAAACCGGTTCCCTCCCCGGTATCCTTTGATGAAAAGAAAGGATCGTAAATATATTTCAGGTCTTTTCCCGGAATGGCCGGACCGCTGTTGCATATGGATATCCTGGTGACAGGGTGGTGGTCAATTTTCTCCTCAGAACCGGAAATATTAATGGTTTCACGACCCTTGTTTGGCTTTGACGCCAATGCATCAATCGCATTGCGAAGGATGTGGGAGACCACCAGCCTCAACTGCTGTGCGTGGCAGTAGACCTGAATATCCTCGGGAATATCCCTGTTTAGTTCAATGTAATAAGGGAGTTTTGATTCGATGCCTGCAAGCGCTTTGAGCATAATGGCATTCAGGTTAAAGTGTTCCTTTTTCTCTGATTCGGGATTGGAGAAGAATGCCAGCTTTGTAATGATCTCCTCAGCCCTGGATACTCCTTCGAAAGAGTTGTTGGCCACTTGGTCGATCTTTTCCAGGATCTTTTTCTTATCCTCGGACAGCTCCTCTTCCAGTTTCAGGTACTGTTCTTTCAAAGTATTCATTGCGTGCAGACTGCTGGTAATAAAATTCAGCGGATTGTTGATTTCATGAGCGATCCCGGCAGTAAGGGTACCCAGGGAGGCCATTTTTTCTGCCTGAACCAATTCGGCCTGCTGTTTGCTCACAATCTCCTCGGACTTGTAGTTTTCAGCAAACAATAGACCCAGAGCCAGATTCACAAACAGGAATATGAAAACCGGAATCAGGTTGTAGTAGAAACGGTTTGCCAGCACAAGGGGAATAATCTCCTCGTTTCCTTCGCTGAACAATACAAGATAGTTGTCAATCAGCAAACCCAATATCAGATAGCTCCCCAGGGTAATGATCAGAGCGGACCTGTGCCTGATCGGATGAAGGATGAAATGAGGAATGAGCGAAAGTCCGATGGGGAGGTATGGAAACCAGAAATAAAACTCATTATCGGTCACACCGGCTAAAGGGGGCAGCAGCAAAAGAAGAGTCGGGATTACCGTAAGAATGAGGATCCGGGCAGGGGCTATCCAGCGCTTTTTAAGGAGCAATAATTCGAACAGTCCCAATCCCATTAATGCGTGATAACGGTAAGTAACCGGGAGAAGTTCCTTCTCCAGGGTATGGAGGAGAATGACGATGAGACCAAATATAAGCACAAGGAAGTATGAGATATACACCAGGGATACGACTTCTCTTTCATCGCTGAACCTGTAGCCAAGAGAAAGTTTGTCAAATATGGAATTCCGGTTGATGTTCATGTCCATAAAGCCTCGATCATTATAAATGTAGTAAAATGACAATAATATTACAGATGCACTCTGTGTAAACATCAGCTTGGGTGTTGGAAAGACCAATATGTGCAACAAATGAGCATTAGCTGCGTATATGGATAGAGTATAAACTTTAAAAAAGATATGTGATGAAAGCGTTTATCAAGGTGAGATCGATGATGGCAGTGTTGCTGGCCATGTCAGTTATATTTACAGTTACCTCCTGTGAAAAGGAGCCTGTTGACGATCGTCCTGAGCTTCCCCCGGTGGAGAGCATGCTAATGGACTTTTCAGATTTTTCGGAGGAACCCGGAACAGCCAAAGGCACAATGGCTACATATGCCAATTTCCTGCATGCCTACCTTACTGTTGGATTCTGGAATATATCAGCCACGCTGGTATCGGCACTACCGGTTACGGCCTATGGGTATGCCTTGCAGCAATCGCCTGTTTACCTGGGAGATTACACCTGGGAGTGGGCATTTGATTTCCCGCTGAACAATGTGAACTATACCGCCACATTGACAGGAGCGAGGATCAATAATGAAGAATTCTCCATGGAGATGGAGATTGCATTGGCCGCTGCACCAGATAATGCAGCCAAATGGTTTGACGGAACGGTCCGCTATGATCATACCCATGCCTCCTGGACCATCTTTAATAATGGGACCATCCCGGTGCTCAATATAGAGTGGAACAAGGATTTTGTCACAGAAGCTGCCGACCTGACCTATACCTATGCCGAGTCGGGGCATGCCGAGGAAGGAAGTTTCATCATGTGGGATTATAACCCTGGTGAAGAATATGATGCAGCATATATCATCGACCTTGTGGCTGGAATGACCAACATAGAGTGGAATGTTACTACCATTAAAGGTCGGGTTAAGGCACCTGTCCACTTTGAAGATAGCGAGTGGCATTGTTGGGATTCTCAAGCCAACGGATTTATGGATATCTCCTGTGAGTAAAAGTGCTTCCTGATATTCTAACGCCCGATCCTGTAGGAGACTTTGAGCAGAAGCACATCCGTGGGATGGATATCCCATATGCCGCTGAAGTTTTCATTGAGTCGGAATTGACCGTATGCATCCTCGCCTGATCTGGATTGGGACCATACCAGGTATACATAGGACCCCGGTCTGTATTCCCAGCGAAATACCAGGTTGGAGAGGAACTCTTTGATGTTGAAATCGGGATTTTCAAATTCATAGTTTAAACCTGTGCCTGGTTCGCTAATCCTGTACATATCATCCGCATCGGAATATAAAATCTCCCCGGCTTCATATGAATGAAATCGCTCTGTGAATTGCTCTGCCTTGGGTTCGGTGATGTATTTGTAATCGAAATAGTCGCCTGATGCAATGAAGGGTTGTCCCCAGAACTGGATGGTGAGTTCCGGTGTTAACACCAGGTCCACCCGAAATGACATGCTTAAGGTTTTTTGCTCAATGCTCCCAAAAATGTACCTTTCATCAGTGTCGAAGTGTTCCTGGGTTACATACTGAAGGACGCGCTGCCTGTATTCGAGCTCGGGTTCAAGGGACAGGGTCAGGTTGCTCACCGGTTTGTACGACAATTCCAGTCCCAGTCCATATGTTTGAGCAGAGGCATCATAGCCTTTGTAATAGGATCCATCCATTTCAGCTTCCACTTTCTTCCGGGAGTTGGAGGCAATGGCCAGATGGGTTCTGAATCCACCGGGCTCCAACATGGAGGGACCTCCCCTGAGTGCCGAATTGGCAAGTGATTCTGTTGAGGTATTGGCAAAAAACATAGCGCGCCACAGGTTTTTGAAAGTGGCATGTCCGTTTACGTTAAACCCTAAATCCAGGTGGTTCCCTCCAAAGTCCCAAGCATTGAACTGGTTAAAATTAAGCTGGGCTCTCCGTATGATCCAGAAGGGCTCGTTGAAGCGATATGCCATCCAAAAGATCTGAACAATTTCATCCGTGGAGTTTAAGAAGCCCAGGTCGTTGAGCTCAAGCCCCGGGGAGTTCAGGGAAAGGAAGGCCATAAACTGGAATCTGCCACTCTGTTTTCCCAGCTCAAGGTTTGCACCATATCCCGTCAGGGAGGTGCGGGTGGAGTCCATGGACAGGTAATCGGCATCGGGTCGCTGGAAATAATGAACAGGACACTCCTGGGTCCTGATCAGAGCCTCTACAGACCCATTGACCTGACTCATATAGGATGAGAAAGAGATCACATAGTTTCTGTCATCGAAATACTGTGTAAAATCAAGGCCTCCGCTGATGGCTGATGAGTGAAGATAATCCAGGTGTTCCTCATCATTGAACCTGTTTGTGGAGCTTATCATCCCACCGAAGATGGTATTTCCTTTGTTTAACTCTTTGGAAACCCGACCGGCAAAGTAATTGGTAAGCGGCTCCACTGTTTCAAAGGAGCGGTTTCCATTTTGATCAATTTCGGCGTACTCTCTTGAAGTGATGCTTTCCATGATGCCCACCGAGAGTCCGTTCTTTGTTTTTCCTGTTACCTTTGCTGCTCCAAGGATTTTTGTAAACTCTGGCATGCTGGCATATTCCCCGTCATCCAGGTCAGGATAGTGGTGAGGACGGCGCCCGATGCGGCGGGAATAGAAAAGGTTGTCCATGCTGTGCACAGCCAGATCAAAATCAAAAATGTTTTTTCCCTCGATAAAAAAAGGGCGTTGTTCCTCGAAAAAGGTCTCAAATGCCGTCAGGTTCACCTCAGAGGGATCGGCCTCCACCTGTCCGAAATCAGGGTTCACGGTCAGGTCCACCGTGAAATTATTGGTGATCCCGATCTTGGCATCCAGTCCGGCGTTGAGTATCCGGCTGTTGCCATCGGCCAGGAAGGGATCTTCCGGGTCCTTTTCAAACCATTCGCTTCCTGCCACAACATAGGGGGTAATATCAGCCTGTTTCTTCGGATCAATCTCCTGTAATCCGTGCAACTCTCCGATCAGATGAACCCAGCCCGGAGATTCTTTTGACATGGGTTGCCAAAGGGAGGTTTCCTCTATTCGAAATATTTCCCTTGCTACCTGGAAACCCCAGATCCCGCCACTGCTTTTGTCGAAACGTAACTGGCTGAAGGGAATTTTCGCTTCCGCCGTCCATCCCTGGTCATCCACCTGGGTTTTGACCCACCAGATTGGATTCCAGGTTTCATCCTCATTATCACCATCCTGTGATTGGTACACGTCCATTTTTGAACCTGCAGCACTAACGAAAAATGTAAAGGCGGTTTGAAGGTCATGGTAGCTGTCAAACTGGAAGGCGACCATATCCCCGTCGATTTCGTCCCGACGGGTCAGCCTGCTGACAATGCTGTCGGGTGAGGTATCAAATGCCCGGATGGCCACATAGATGTTCTCCTGGTCGAAACTGACCTTGAACTGTGTCTCCTGGGTGGCCGGTCTGTTATCGTAGGGTTCAAACATCTGAAAATCACCCTCCCAGGGAACGTGGTCCCAGGCTGCTTCATTGATCCACCCATCAATTTCAGGCGGGACTGAAACCTGGACCGTGGTATAGATTTTTTTGGAATATGCAGCGTCCTGCCTGGCAAAAGAGGGAATAAAAAAACCACCTATAGCAGCTAACAACAATAGTTTCTTCATCGAAATTTTGTTATTGGCCTAAGTGGTTATGCAATAATACGATAAATTCCCCGATTTAGATGAACAGAATGATCTAAGATTTATCCCAGGCTGTTGGCCTTTACGAACTCCGAAAGAACCCCCGCCAGGTCTGGTTCTCCAATCTCCTGGAGATCGTAATAGACCCTTGTGTTTGGTTTCCTGATGTTGATCAGCCTGTTCAGGTCAATGGGGGTTCCGATCACCACAGCATCACAATCGGTTTGATTGATTGTTGTTTCCAGGTCTTTCAGCTGTTGTTCCCCGTAGCCCATGGCAGGAAGTAATACACCAATGTTCGGGTAGATTTCGAAAGTTTCACTCAATTTTCCTACGGTATATGGTCTGGGATCCACAAGCTCTGAAGCTCCGTATTTCCTTGCCGCTACCACACCCGCACCGATTTTCATCTCTCCATGAGTAAGGGTGGGGCCGTCCTCAACCACCAGGACCCTTTTTCCTTTGATTACCTCGGGATGATCCACCCGGATGGGGGAGGCTCCATCGATAACAATGGCATCCGGATTGACTTTCTCAATGCTCTCCCTGACCACCTGAATTCCTTCAGGAGGGGCGCTGTCCATTTTATTTATGACCACCACATCGGATGTTCTGAGAACCACCTCGCCTGGATAGTAGGAGAGTTCATGGCCGGCACGGTGCGGATCTACCACTCCGATGGTCAGATCAGGTTTATAAAATGAGAAATCATTGTTGCCACCATCCCACAGGATCACGTCACAACCATCGGGATCTTTCTCAGCGGCACGGACAATCGCTTCGTAATCTACCCCGGCATAGATAACATTGCCTCTGACCACATGGGGTTCATACTCTTCCATCTCCTCGATGGTGCACTTGTGTTTCTTCAGATCTTCCACTTTTGCAAAACGTTGTACTTTCTGAGCTACCAGGTCACCATAGGGCATCGGGTGCCTGATGGCCACCACTTTCAGCCCTTTTTCCATCAAATGTTCAATGACGCGTCTCGATGTCTGACTTTTTCCGCATCCTGTCCTGACAGCGCAAACTGCAATGACGGGTTTTGTACTTTTAATCATGGTTTCTTCCGTTCCCAGCAGCATAAAATTTGCCCCGGCTGCGTTAACCACCGCACTGATCTGCATAACCTTGTGATAGGGGAGGTCGCTGTATGAAAAGACACAGGTCTGAACCCTTAAATCCTTAATCAGTCCGGGGAGCTTTTCTTCTGCGTAGATGGGGATTCCGTCGGGATATAAATCCCCAGCCAGTTCCGCCGGATACTTGCGTCCATCAATGTCAGGTATCTGTGCAGCGGTGAATGCCACCACATTATACGCTTCTTTTTCCCTGAAAAAGGTATTGAAATTGTGGAAATCTCGTCCTGCAGCTCCAATAATTATGATGTTCCTTCTGGTCATATATGGTAATTTTTTTTATGATTCGTCAAATTTATGAGAATATACCTACTGTGTTACTGAATATGCTGTATAATAGCTGTGCTTGAAAACATTTTAATAACTTCAACGTATTACATGGTATAGATTTTTCGAATCATTTAATCGAAAGCCCGAAAAAGAGCTGTTTTGAACTTTCTGGCGCATACATATCTGTCTGGCTGCAATGAAGAGATCATTGTTGGAAACTTCATGGGAGACTATGTGAAAGGAAGGAATTACCTTTTGTTTCCCGAACAAGTCAAAAAGGGGATCCTGATCCACAGGGATATCGATACTTTTACCGATATGCATCCCATCACCAGAAGAAATAAGCAGCGGGTGGCTGAGAAATATCACAAATATGCAGGCATCATCATCGATATATTCTATGACCATTTTCTTGCAGCCCTCTGGGACCGTTTACCGATATTCCCCTCAATATTTTTGTAAACCGCACATATGATCTGCTGAAGCGCAATTACAAAGTACTGCCTGAAGCCATTAAGAAGTGGTTTCCCAACTTTCCTGGAAAACAACTGGATGATGGCCTATCAGTCGGTGGACGGGATCGAACTGGTGCTTGAACGGATGTCTGCAAATACTTCACTGCCCAATCATGCTGCATATGCAGTGGAAGTTCTGGCGGAGCAGTATGCATTTTTCCAGGAAGATTTTCTTGAATTTTTTCCTTTGATAGTTGAATTTCTTGAGGAGAAATATCAGATCAGCATCAATGGACAACGGACCAATTATCCCGATTGAGATAGTTGAGGGTGAGGCTATGCATACTGTTTATTATCGGTATTGAGCGTGTGACCGGGTAATTTATCGACTTTGAGCAGCCTCTTATATTCATTTTCGAAGAAAAACGCTTCCTCTCCAAAGGCCGGAACCAGATCATCGAGCCACTGGGCCTCCTGATCAAAAGCAGCAAAAAATGGCTTTCCGACCCAATCCGGATTCCTGCCCTGAAGGAATTCAAGGACATATACTTTCTCACCTTTTACTTCGGTAATACCAGAGATCCTCACTTTTCCCGGTCCGGCCGACATGCTTGGCCCGCGTACGGTCCGGCAAACACCACTTATCTTTTTATATGCTTCATTGAAAATATGGTGGGCCTGCTCCAGGGTGACCCCGAAATAAGATTGGGCTCCAGTGTCTCTTGCAATGAAAAAATAGTAGGGGATCATGCCCAGATCAACCTGGGTGCGCCACATGTTGGCCCATACTTCGGATTTGTCATTGATATGTCTCAAAAGAGGGGACTGGGTTCGTATCTGAGCCCCTGTATCCCTGATCCGGCCAACCGCCTCTTTTACCGCGTCGGTCTCCAAGCTCCCGTGGTGGTTGAAATGAGCCATAAAGGCCAGGTGAAGACCGTGGTCAGTGATCTTTCGAAATACATTGAGCAAGAGATCCGAGTCGGGATCAGTCAGATATCTGTAAGGCCAGAAGGAGAGAGATTTGGTTCCGATTCGGATGGTCTTTAACTGGGGAAGATCTGCCTCCAGGATGGCATCCACGTATTTTTCAAAAATGGATGCTTTCATGGTCATGGGATCCCCTCCGGTAATCAGGATATCTGTGATGGCAGGATTCTCCTTCAAATATGAAATCATTAAGGCTTGCCTGGTTCATGGCAAATTTATAGTCACTTTGTCCGGTAAATTGCGGCCATCTGAAACAGAATGTGCAGTAGGCATGACAGGTTTGTCCCTGGGAAGGAAAGAACAACATGGTTTCCCTGTATTTATGCTGAATTCCGGAAAGGATCTGGTCCTTTCAGCATGGGCACATTGATGTTCAATTTGTCCTGCCGGGTGTGGATTCAGAGTCTGCCGTATTTCATTGACATATTCGGCCAGATCAGATTTGCTTGAATGGTTTTCCACCATGTTGGAAAGCGCAGAGAACTGGGTGGGTTTCAGCATGCCTTCCTGTGGGAAATTGAGAATAAACATGGGATCATCTTCATAATGGTCCCATTCGATCAACTCGTTGACTACGTAATTATTGGTTTTAAAGGGCAATACTTCAGATACAATACTGATGGCATCCACATGAGCTCACTTAACCTTCCGAATGAAGGTATTTTATTGATATTGTGCCGTGCGTATGCTTGATACTTCATAAAGAACTCCTTCCTGATTTTGGCCTGTGGCTTTTTCCGGCGGATTGCAAAGGTACGAAAAAGGAGAGGAAAATTAAAAGCTAACCAAGCATTTCAAGCCTGCTGGCATCCAGCCTGAGGAAGATGAAAAGGAACATGGTAAAGGCCCAGAGAGAGGACCCGCCATAGCTGAAAAAAGGCAGCGGGATGCCGATCACCGGGAGCATTCCCATGGTCATCCCAATGTTGATTGCAAAGTGAGTAAACAGGATGGAAATGAAGCCATATCCGAAGATCCGGCTGAATGCCGAACGCTGCCTCTCGGCCAGCATAATCATTCTGAGCATGAGGCCTATGTAGAGAAGGATTACAAAAGTGGTACCCAGGAAATCCCCACTCTTCACCAACGGTGCAAAAAATGAAATCGGTGCTCTGCTCAGGAACGAAATGAAGCTTTGTCTGTGTCCCATTGAGGTATCCCTTGCCTTTGACTCCCCCCGATCCGATGGCAATTTTTGACTGGTTCACATTGTAGCCAACCCCCTGGGGATCATCCTCAAGTCCGAGGGTAACATAGATCCTGTGTTGCTGGTGCGGTTTCAGGATATTGTTCATGGCAAAGTCCACAGAAATGGTAAAGGCAATGGCAACGACCACACCGGCCAGTATTTTCAGATGGCCGTATTGTCGATCAGTCAAACCTTTTATAGCCAGCACTATGGCCGCAGGAACAGTGGTTGCCAAACCAATGGCAAAGAGGGAGAAACCAGTCTCAAGCAACAGGTTGATACCAAATAATGCACCAAATAAACCTGCGATCCACAGGGCATTCACAAGCGTCTTCCTGGAGGACTTTAGCGACAAAAAGGTATATGAGCAAGGCCCAGGATCACCAGGATCAACAAGATAAGCGCTTTATCCAATAACAGGGTGGCAATGAACAGTACCAGCAAGGAAGCAAGCATCAGCATGACATTGGAGGAAAATCCCTCCCTGAAGAGCACAAATACAAAAGCGAAATAGACCAGGGTGGAACCAAGGTCGGGCTGTAACATGATCAATGCCGGGGGAATCATGATGACTGTACCGGCTTTCAGGAGATTCCCAAATTTCCGGATTTCAAAATTGTGGGAAGTGAGGATCCTTGCCAATGCAAGCGCTGTAAGGGGTTTTGCAAATTCGGAGGGTTGGAACTGAAATCCGCCGATGACAAACCAGCTTTTGGCCCCGTTTACCTCGGTGCCGAAAACCAGAACACCCATGAGAACTCCAACCAGGATAGCGTAAAGCAGATAGGAGAAGTAGATATAGAATTTCGCATCCAGTATGAATAGCAAAATGGCCAGAACAAGAGAGGCTCCAATCCAGATCAGCTGTTTCCCGAATCGTTGAGAAAAGTCAAATATTCCCGAATCTGCTTCCATGATATTGGCAGAATAGATATTCATCCATCCAAAGGCCATAATCACAATCCAGATGAAAATGGAGATCCAGTCAATATTTACCAGTATGTTGTTTCTTCTGACCATTTACATTTAGGGATTCCTGGCCGTTGAATCGACCGGATTTGAAACAGGTTCATGGATGATTGAGTCTGAACCACCTGTGATGGGGACTGAGCCGTATCAGCGCTTCGGACTGAGGACCTGATCACTGGCTGCTCTTTCTGCATCACCCAATTTTCATACCAGGTTCGTTTTACTTCCCCCGTCAGGTATTTTTCGATCATCAGGCTGGCTATTGGAGCTGCATAGGTGGTCCCAAATCCCTGGTTTTCAACATATACGGCAATGGCTATTTTTGGATCATCTTTGGGAGCGAAGGCAATAAATATGGAGTGGTCGTTCCCATGTGGATTTTCAGCTGTTCCTGTTTTTCCACAAACTGTAATGCCGTTGATCTTGGCATTCCGGGCAGTGGATCCCGGCCCTCCGTTAATCACCAGGTCCATTCCGTCCACAATGGGTACATAATTTACCGAATCAATGGTGGTATAGTGTCTCTGGGTGTATCCGAGGATCGATCTCCTCCACGCCTTCGATTTCTTTAACCAGGTGTGGCGTAATAAAGTATCCCCTGTTCGCAAGGGTGGCTGTCATGTTGGCCATCTGGATGGGAGTAACCAGCAGTTCTCCCTGCCCAATAGCAAGGGACCTGACGGTCAGGTAGTTCCAGTGATTTTCTCCATATATCCTGTCAAAATATCCTGCCTCAGGGATGTTTCCTGTTAGTTCATTTGTAAGTTCAATGCCCAGTGGTTGGGTCATACCCATGGAAAGAAGTGATTTCTCCAGCTGGTATATGATGCGGCCGTACTGTTATATTCCGGATCCTGGAGAATACTTTTTAATACATTGATGAAATAGGTATTGCATGAATTCTGAACGGCTTCAACCAGGTTCAGGGGTGTTTCATGCAGGTGGCAACCTGTATGGATGCTGCCAGCATAAAATCCATAGTAACAGTGGTGCTCGGTGGAAACAGAGATTACCTTCTCCTGGAGTCCGATGAGTCCCATGACAGTCTTAAATGTGGAGCCGGGCGGATACTGTGCCATCAGTGCCCTGTTGAACAGGGGATTTAATGTATCGGTGGCAAGGTCGCCAAAACTGGTTCCCAGGTTTCTTCCCACCAGCAGATCGGGCGGATAAGTCGGGGCACTCACCAGGGCAAGAACTTCACCGGTGGCTGGTTCAAGAGCCACCACACTTCCGATATAGGGCGCCATCAAGTGCTCACCATATTCCTGGAGGTGCTGCATCCAGGGTAATGGTCAGGTCTTTCCCAACTTCAACTGTTTTGTCCAGCCTTCCTCCCTGGTACGACTCAATGGTCTGATTATGAACATCCTTCAGAAAAACATTTTTTCCCTTTTCACCCCGAGGAAAGGTTCATATGCTTTTTCGATTCCCGATACGCCAATGTAGTCTCCAAGCTGGTAATAAGGTTCCTGGTCCAGAATCCGTTGATCAACCTCCCCAACATAGCCCAGGGCATGGGAAGCAATGGGTCTGGAATATTTTCTGAGGGTACGCGTCTGGACATAGAATCCCGGGTATTGAAATAATCTCTCCTGCAGCAGGGCGGCATGCTCATAGTTCACCTGCTTCATGAAAACTGAGGGAACCCGGTAGGAGTAGTTGCGGGCTGAGGCAAGACGCTCAAGTACATTGTCCCTGGGTATCTCCAGGATCTTGCATAACTGTGTCGTATCAAAGGGTTCCAGAAGCCTCGGCGTGACCATGATATCATACGCAGCCTGGTTGTAGACCATGATCTCTCCGTTCCTGTCCATGATCAAGCCCCTGGCAGGGTAAATAACCCGGCTACTCTGAGCGTTACTTAAAGCAAACTGTTCATAGGATTTATCCAGAACCTGGATGTGGAAAAGCCTGCCAATATATACAAGCCCAACAAGAATAATTACAATTGCGAAAACGTACCTTCTATCCGTATACTGGTTCATCTATTTCCGGAAAACAAAATACTGGCTCAGTACTATTGATGAGGCGGACAAGACTGAGCTCAGGATCACCCGGAGCAAGGTACTGAAAAAATTCTGCAACTGGAATACTTCCAGGTAGAAGAGGACGAGGTGATGAATGAACACAATAAGGAGGGTGTATTTAAGAAACCAGAAGAATCCATAATAGTGGATCCGGGGAAAGCTCTCTGGCTCATACCCATCTCTTGGCGCCAGTAGCCCCAGGAAATAGGGCCTGAGAAAAGCCACCAGAACGGTTGCTGCAGTGTGCATCCCCAGGGTATGTTCAAACACGTCGATCCCCAGTCCGAGGATGAAACCCGACAGCAGGACAATCCATCGAGGTGTCTCAAAGGGCATGAGAAGAATGAACAGCAGGTATACATAGGGGATCATATAACCATTGATCATCACATTATCCATCACCAGGATCTGGAAAAGGACCACTACAAGAAAACGGAATATATTTCGGGCAATGATATACATTATCTGGTTGATTCCTCAAGGTTTAACTGCTCTTCCTGCCGGTAGTTTCTGATGATATTTACATGAAACAAACGCTGAAAATCGGTGGTCAGTCTCACCCGGATCTCAAAGAAATTTCCTTTTTCAAGGGAATAAGATTCAATGGTGCCCACCAGGATTCCTTCAGGGAAGATTGAAGAGAATCCGCTGGTCACAAGGGTATCGTGCTTCACCAGTTCCACATGGAAGGGGATCTCGTTCAGGACAGCAAACAGGGGTGAATCCCCTTCCCACTGGAGAATCCCGGCATAATTATTGGATTTCATTTTGACACTTAGTCTGAAATCCCTGTTAATCACGGGAATCACGGTAGAAAAGTTTTGAGATGCTTCCAGAACAATACCCACCAGCCCTTCGTCCGAAATGACACCCATATCCCGAAAGACACCCTGCTTTTTACCTTTGTCCAGGGTTAAATAGTTGTATTGTTTGAATACACTGTTTCTTACCACCCTGCCGGGTACATATTGGTAATGGTATGGATCTCTGAATTCGGAATGGATCACAGCACTATCCAGGTGGACACCAATGCGGTCGAGCCTGTTCCTGAGTTCCATGTTCTCCCGGGCAAGTTGTTCGTTTGTTTCCTTGAGGGAGAGGTACTCCCTGGCGCCATCAACTTTATGGTAGATGTATCCTGATATCTGCCTGTTCAGACCTATGATTTTTGATCGCTGGAAACTGGAGCCCTGTACAATGAATATGAGGGCCGCTGTTTCAAGAAACAGGAACAACAGGAAGTTGGAATACTTCTGAATAAACCTGAGCAGTGTCCTCATATATTATTTGTCTTCCCCTCCTTAACGCATCAGGAATGGATATTTGTCCACATTCCTTAGTGCTATTCCGGTTCCGCGGGCAACAGCCTGGAGTGGATCTTCTGCCACATGAAAAGGAATGGAGATTTTTTCCGCCAGCCTTCTGTCAAGCCCCCGAAGTAAGGCACCTCCGCCAGCAAGGTAAATACCCTTGGTTACAATATCAGCATAAAGTTCAGGAGGTGTTTGTTCCAGCACAGATAGGATGGCTGTCTCAATTTTGGAAATCGACTTGTCCAGGCAATGACCGATCTCCTGGTAGGAGATGGGAATCTCGATGGGCAGGGCAGTCATCAGATTGGGGCCCCTTACATAAAAGTCCTGGGGTGGATCATCCAGTTCGGGAAGAGCCGATCCCACATGAATCTTTATTTCCTCAGCTGTGCGCTCCCCAATCTTGATGTTGTGCTGATGCCGCATGTAGGTCTGTATATCACTGGTGAAACCGTCACCTGCCACGCGGATCGACTGGTTGCAAACAATTCCACCCAGGGCGATCACGGCAATTTCTGTTGTTCCTCCTCCAATATCCACAACCATACATCCTTCAGGTGCTTCTACGTCCAACCCGATACCGATGGCTGCTGCCATGGGTTCAAAAATCATATAGACATCCCGGCCACCTGCATGTTCCGAGGAGTCCCGGACCGCCCTGCGTTCCACCTCTGTACTTCCCGACGGAATGCAAACCACCATCTTCAGAGAGGGAGTAAAGAGCCTTCGTTTGGTGTTGATCATTTTGATCATTCCCCTGATCATCAGTTCTGCCGCCTGGAAATCGGCAATCACTCCATCGCGAAGGGGCCTGATGGTTTTGATGTCATCATGGGTTTTACCGTGCATCTGACGTGCCTTCTCTCCAATGGCAATCAGCTTCCCTGTGTGCCTATCAATGGCCACAATGGATGGCTCATTGACCACAACTTTGTCATTGTGGATGATTATTGTATTGGCTGTACCCAGGTCAATGGCAAGCTCTTGCTGAAAAGAAAACAATCCCATATGCTTGTATATTTTATTATTCTAATGTTTAAAATGTCGGATTCCTGTAAATACCATGGCCATTCCGTTTTTATTGCAATAGTCAATGGATTCCTGGTCCCGGACCGATCCACCCGGTTCTACCACAGCAGTGATCCCTGCTTTCCCGGCAATCTCCACACTGTCAGCAAAGGGAAAGAAAGCATCCGAGGCCATCACGGCATCCTGAAGATTGAATTCAAAATGCATGGCTTTCTCAATGCTCTGCTTCAGGGCATCTATACGTGAGGTCTGACCAACACCGGAGGCCAACAGTTGCTTGTTCTTCGCCAGCACAATGGCATTGGACTTGGTATGTTTTACTATTTTATTGGCAAATACCAGATCTTCCAGTTGTCCCTGGTCTGGTTTCCTGCTTGTAACCGGCTTCAAGTTTGAAATGGTTTCTGTTGCCATGTCC
This sequence comes from uncultured Bacteroidota bacterium, assembly GCA_963735755.1. Lineage (GTDB taxonomy): Bacteria > Bacteroidota > Bacteroidia > Bacteroidales. The sequence continues at coordinate 73,236 of CAVTME010000004.1, forward strand.
CGGTCTTGAAGGATGACTCCGTTCAAAACGGTCCGGATGGTTTTTGTCTGCATCCCGGTCTCTTTCTGAACCAGGATGATGCGGTTCTTTTTTTGTTTCAGTATGGCCAGTGCGTCTTCTTCATAACCGGGGGCGATAACTACTTCAAAGAAGATCTTATTCATCTCAGCTGCTGTTTCAGCATCGATCATTTTGTTGGTGATCAAAACGCCACCGAAAGCTGACACCGGATCCCCTGCCAGCGCATCGTTCCAGGCATCCACCAGCTTGTCCCGGGAGGCAAGTCCACATGCATTGTTGTGCTTCATTACGGCAAAGGTGCACTCTTCAAATTCGCCTATCAAACCAACAGCTGCATCAATATCAAGCAAATTGTTATAGGAAATCTCCTTGCCATGAAGCTGATCAAACAGCCCGTTCATGTCTCCGTAAAAAGTCCCTTGCTGGTGTGGATTCTCCCCATACCTGAGGATTTTGGCTTTGGTCTCGCTTATTTTCAGGGCTGAGTCTTTCCCTTCATCGAAGTATTTGAATATCTCAGTGTCATAGTGGGAGGAGACATTGAAAGCTTCAGTTGCAAATGCACGCCGTTCATCCGGAGAGGTAGCTCCATTGCCGGTTTCAAGCAGCGTCAAGCAAGGGTTCATACTGGTCGCGCGAAGCAAGCACCAGAACATCCTTGTGGTTTTTTGCAGCAGCCCTGATCAGCGAGATTCCGCCAATATCAATCTTTCTCGATGATCTCCTGGTCCGCAGCACCCGACCGAACCGTATCCTCAAAGGGGTAAAGATCCACAATGACCAGGTCGATTTCGGGAATTTCATATTCGGCAAGCTGGTCCAGATCGCCATCAAGCTCCCTCCGGGCCAGGATGCCTCCGAATATTTTAGGATGAAGCGTTTTTACCCGGCCTCCGAGGATGGATGGGTAGGAGGTAAGCTCTTCAACAGCAAGAACTGGAATGCCAAGGTCACGTATATAAGTATGCGTACCCCCTGTGGAATAGAGGGTTACGCCCAGTTCATGTAGCTTTGAGACTATCCTGTCAAGCCCTTCCTTGGAGTAAACCGATACCAGTGCGCTTGAAATTTGTTTAAGGGAAGCCATTGTGTGTTTTTAAACTATCTTACTAACTTTAACATTCAATGCAAAAGAAACAGTTTCCGGTGACAAATTAAAGCGGAACGACAACTAATTATCAATAAACGGATGCAAATCATTCGCTTAATATGGGAAAGCCTGATAATGGCTGTTCAGTCGGTTACAGTGAATCGCTTGCGAGCCCTTCTTTCCCTCCTTGGAATTACCATCGGAATTTTCGCAATCATTGCTGTTTTTACCATCGTCGATTCCCTGGAAATGAACATCCGGGAGAGTGTGAACAGCCTGGGGAGTGATGTTATTTACATCGAAAAGTGGCCCTGGACTTCTGAGGATGGGGATGAATATCCATGGTGGAAGTACATGAACAGACCCCTGCCGACATTGGATGAGTATGACTACATCAGGCAGAAATCCAAAGGAGCCGAATATGTTTCCTTCCTCTCGGCTGTTGGACGCAGGATTGAATATGGCAATAACAACATAGACCGGGCTGACATCTTCGGGGTGACCGATGGTTTCCAGGACATTCGGTCATTTGAATTGGAAAAAGGACGTTACTTTAATTCACTGGAGGCCAAATCCGGCAGGAATGTGGTGGTCATTGGCAGCAAGATCGCAAAAGATCTGTTCGAGGGAGCCGACCCTGTTGGTAAATATATTGAGTTGATGGGCAGGAAGGTGATGGTAATCGGCGTATTGAAGAAGGAGGGGAAGGGAACCTTTGATATTTTCATTCTGGATGAGGTTGCCATTCTGCCCCTGCAGTATTTCAAAGGATTTGTAGACATCCGTGGTGAGTATGCCAGTCCACAAATCTGGGTCAAAGCTAAGCGAAGGGTGGGAGTGGATGAACTTACCTTTGAAATCAGACAGTTGCTCAGGGGTTATCGCAGACTGAAACCCACAGAGGAGGACAGTTTTGCTTTGAACCAGACCAGCCTGATCAATAACCAGATGGACCAGTTTTTTGCCGTATTAAAGATAGCTGGATTTTTTATTGGGGTGTTTTCAATCATCGTCGGCGGTTTCGGAATTGCTAATATTATGTTTGTTTCCGTTAAGGAACGAACACACATTATAGGAATTCAGAAAGCGCTGGGCGCAAAGAGGTATTTTATCCTTCTGCAGTTCCTTTTCGAATCTGTTATGCTCTCTCTGGCGGGGGGTATCATAGGATTGCTCATCGTATTTCTGGGTGCGACAGCCATCAGCCTGTCGGGTGATTTTAATGTAACGCTTACCATGAATAACATCTTGCTTGGAGTAGGAATCTCCAGTAGCATCGGGTTAATAAGTGGTATCTTTCCGGCCTGGCAGGGAGCCAGGATGGACCCTGTGGTGGCCATAAACACTTCCTTCTAGACTTTCAAAACATTCCGTACAGGAGTCTCCCCATCAGGAAATAGATGAAAAGTCCCATGATGTCGTTCATGGTGGTAATGAAGGGGCCGGTGGCAAGAGCCGGGTCAATTTTTAATTTGTTAAGCAGGAGAGGAATGACAGTCCCAAAAAGGGCGGCAAATATGATCACTACCAAGAGGGATGAGCTTACCGTTAGTGTCAGGTCCAGGTTTTTACTTACAAAGAAATTGTAAAGGAAGAGTAAGGCAGATAGAATGGATCCATTGATAATGGCTACAAAAAACTCCTTCAGCAACTTTCTTGAAGTACTTTCGAGCCCCAGGCTGTTGGTAGCTATACCCTGAACAATGATGGCAGAAGACTGGATCCCAACATTTCCTGCCATGGCTGCAATAAGCGGAATGAAAAAAGCCATTTCAGGATTAATTTTAATATCTTCCTCGAAGTTCCCAATGACCGCTGCCACAACTATACCCCCCAGCAGGCCAATGATCAGCCAGGGAAGCCGGGCACGGGAGAGCCGGGCCGGAGAGTCGGTGGTCTCCACATCGGTGGTGATACCTGAAGCCAGCTGATAATCCCTTTCAGCCTCATCCCGGATCACATCTACCACATCATCAATGGTGATTCTTCCCATTAATCGACCAATGGAATCTGTTACAGGAAGTACAATCAGGTCATACTTTTCCATAATCTGAGCTACCTCTTCCGAGGGAGTATGTGTCTGAACTGCCATGACCTCTTTATCGTAGAGCGTTTTCACCTTGGCACTGGTACTGGCAAGAAGGAGGGCTTTGAGGGAGAGAACTCCAAGCAGCAGGTTGTCATCATTGACCACGTATATGTAGTAGATCTCATCCAGATCTTCGGCCTGCTTTCTCATCTCCCTGATACAGGTGGTAACGCCCCAATTTTCGTTTACCCGTATCAGTTCCTTGGCCATCAATCCGCCGGCTGTATCTTCGTCGTAACCCAGCAGGTCTAATATATCCCCCGCCTGTTCCACGTCGTCGATGTGGAGAAGAACCTCCTGTTTCTTACCTTCAGCAAGGTCGCCGATCACATCTGCTGCATCATCCGAATCCATGTTATCGATGAACTGGCTTGCAATGACATCCGAAGGCAGGGATTTGAGAAAGTTCTCCCGGTCATCTTCTTCAAGTTCAACCAGGACATCGGAAGCTTTTTCCGGATCGAGTAAGAGGATAAGGTAGGTGGCCTCTTCATTGGACAGACCCTCGTAAATCTCGGCAATATCAGCCGGGTGAAGTTCTTCCAGTTTCTCCAGCGCAGCTGCATCATCTTTTACACTGATGATGGACTTCAGGTCATTCAGATATTCTCGTGTTAATTCCATACTCATGGCAGTGCTGTTTTTGAGGATCCATGAAATCCGGTGTTTGCTTGTGATTCTACCCAGAGGGTTAAATCTATGAACTCCTGAACGCTCAGCTGTTCAGGTCTTTTAGTCAGCAGGTCATTTTCACCGTCCAAATGTAGTAAAATTGGTCGTATGGAATTCCTGATCATCTTCCTTCGTTGATTGAAGAGTGTTTTGACAAGCCTGAAAAACAGGATTTCATCGCATGGCAGGGATGAGGTATTATTTCTTTCCAGGCGTATTACCCCCGATGTAACTTTTGGAGGTGGATGAAAAGAGCCGGGTTTTACCGAAAACAGGTATGATACATTAAAGTATGCCTGCAACAGTACGCTGAGTATCCCATAAGCCTTGCTTCCCGGGGGTGATGCAATCCGCTCGGCCACTTCCTTTTGAAGCATGCAGACTACGGTTGCGACCTGATGCTTGTGCTCCAGAACTTTGAAAAAAATCTGGGATGAGATGTTATAGGGAAAGTTACCGATAACATGGATTTTGCCGTCACTGATTCTTCCCAGGTCAAGTTTTAGAAAATCTCCTTCGATTAAGGTATCATTGAGCTCCGGCCACTTCTCCTGTAGGTGAACTACGGATTCGTGATCAATCTCCACCGAAACCAGGTCCATCCCCTTTTCAAGCATTATACCGGTAAGCACTCCTGTTCCGGGACCCACTTCAATGACTTTCTCCCCCGGCTCTGGAAGCAGGGAATCCACAATCCGTCTGGCGATGGACGGATCCGTCAGAAAATGCTGTCCCAGGTGTTTTTTTGCGCGTACCATGTTCTACTCAAAGTTAAAATGATTTAGGTATTTTTGGAAAACTAAAATCTCGGACATGATCAGGTTGAAGAATCCATACGCTGAATATACAGCTTATAACTGTTTTGGCTGCAGTCCTTCCAATAAGGATGGGCTGCGCATGACCTTCTTTGAGGATGGGGATGAGCTGGTATCCACCTGGAGCCCTGGTCCGCAATTCCAGGGATTTTTGGATGTTCTTCATGGCGGGATCCAGTCCACCGTGATGGATGAGATTGCAAGCTGGGTGGTTTTTGTAAAACTGGATACAGCCGGGGTGACCTTCAGGTTGAATACCCGGTACAGGGCGCCGGTCCGGATATCAAAGGGAGCGATTACTTTACGGGCCAGGCTTGTGGGACAGAAACGAAATATCGCTACCATTGAAGTTATTTTGCTGGATGGGGAAGGAAACAAGTGTTCGGAAGGTACAGTGGATTATTTCGTATTGCCCCGTGACAGAGCAGAAATTGAGTTTCATTTTCCAGGAAAGGAAGCATTTTATTAGCGCATGATATACGATTTTGATAAATATAATGAGAGAAGAGGGACCGACAGTGTAAAGTATGACCTGAATAAGGTGATTTTCGGTACGGATAAGTTGCTGCCCATGTGGGTTGCGGATATGGACTTCGAGGTACCTGATTTCATCCGGGAGGCCATTCTGAAACGTGCAGCTCATCCGGTTTACGGATATACCTACAGGCCCAGACGCTTCTTTGAGGCAGCTGCATCCTGGATGCTTCGTAGGCATGATTGGGAAATCAGTGCGGATGCATTTTGTTTCAGCCCTGGCATTGTCCCGGCGCTGAATATGATTGTGATGGAGTTTACCGAACCGGGTGACAGGATCGTGGTCCAGCCCCCTGTCTATTTCCCGTTTTTTAATGCAGTGACCAACCACAAGCGGGAACTTGTCTACAATCAGTTAAAAGAGCAGAAGGGACATTACGAGATGGATCTGGATCACCTTGAAGAAAAATTCAGGCAGGGTGCAAAAATGTTTTTTCTCTGTCATCCGCACAATCCTGTAGGGCGGTCCTGGAACGGGAGGAATTGGAGAAACTTGCCGATCTCTGTGTCAGGTACCAGATATTGGTGATCAGTGATGAGATCCATTCGGACCTGAATCTTTTTGGCAGAAGGCACATCCCCCTGGCATCCCTTGGGAAGGAGATCGCTGACCTGACATTTACCTGTGTGGCTCCCAGCAAAACATTTAATCTTGCAGGGCTCTATACTTCGGCTGTGATTGCATGCCATCCCGGATTAGAAAAGGGTATGAACGAATCCTGGATGCTGTGCATGTGGGAGGAGGAAGTTTATTTGGTCAGGTGGCTTTTGAAGCTGCATATACACATGGGGACCGTGGCTGGACCAACTTATCGTTTACCTGGAAAAAAATTACCTGAAACTGGTTGAATACACTCAGGAACAAAATTCCCGGGGCCAGTGTCATCCCTGGAGGCCACCTACCTGGTATGGATGAATCTCTCTTTTCTGGGCAAGAATGATGAGGAATTGAAGCGGTTTATGATTGAAGACGCAGGGCTGGGATTGAATGATGGACCCATGTTTGGCCCCGGGGGAGAACAACATCAGCGGATCAATATTGCCACACCATGGAGGGTCCTTGAAGAGGGATTGGAAAAGCTGTCGGGCCATTGGAGCAGCTGATCATTTTGAATACTACAAGAGAAAAGAGTATATTTAAGAAACCATTCAACTGATGAAGTTCAGGGTCTCCTTCACATTCAAGATTATTAGTTCCCTACCTGGCGATTGCTTCACTTGTTTCTAGTGATATTTACTCAGCGAATTGAACAATGGTCACCTCTTGGTGATTGCATTGTCGGCGGCAGGGGTTGTGGTCAGTTTATTGCTGGGAGTGGTTCATATATTCTGGTTGAAAAGCCCATTAACAGGATCAGGAAACTGGTGGTACAATTGACAAGGGGTAATTTGCCTGCATTTACTGCTTCGAAAGCTGCAGATGAGATAGGGGACCTGGAAAGGAATCTTGAAAAGCATGTGGATTATTTCCAATCCCTTACCAGTTTTACCAGGGCCATGGCATCGGGAGACTTTTCCGGGAAGTTTGAAAAATTAAGTGCTGAAGATGAAATTGGTGAGGCGCTGCTATCACTGAAGGACAGCCTTGAGGCTTCAATGAAGGAGACTGAATCCAGAAGGGGTGAGGAAGAGAACCGTACCTGGACTGCACATGGACTTGCAAAGTTCAGCAAGCTTTTCAGGGAAGCTGAAGATGACCTGCAGGAGCTGTCCCAGGAATTAATGAAGGAACTGGTTGCCTATACTGAGGCTGATGTTGGAGTGCTGTTTATCACCAGTGACGAAGAGGGAAAAGGGGCTGAACTGGTTCTTGCAGGCAGTTATGCATTTGACGGGAGAAATATATCCAGCGGTCTTTTGAATTATGGTGAGAGCCTGGTAGGGAGGGCCGCCATGGAGAAGGAGGTGATCCATGTGACCGATCTTCCGCCAGACTATATGAAGATCCGCTCCGGACTGGGTGAAGATGTGCCCTCTTCCATGGTTTTGGTACCGGTAATGCTTGATAACAAGGTGCTGGGTGTGATTGAACTGGCCTCCCTGGGTGAAATACCCGTGTACCAGATCGAATTCATCCAGCAATTGAGTGATGCGCTGGCTACTACCCTGGCAAAAGTGAAAGCAAACCTTCAGAACAGGCAGCTGTTCGAACAAACCAAAAACCAGGCTGAAGCTTTTGCCTCCCAGGAAAAGGTATTCAGACAAAACCTTGAAAGCTTGAGAAAGCCCAGCAAGAATCTTCCGCCAGGGAAGAGAAACTGAAGCAGGAGATTGAGAAACTTAAGAAATAATCCCTCCTTTTTGTCAGTTCCCCAAACTGTAAAAATGCCATAATGGCATGCTCCGTTGTATAAAAAGATGACATAATGACATACTCATTGGCTGGCATGTACTTTGACATGATGAGGTCAGAATACAAATACAATTATTGAACTAAAAATAGGAGGAAGAAAAATGTTAGCAAGAATCAACAGAAATTACGTACCCGCTTACTGGGATGACTTTTTCAATGACAGTGTTTTCAATAACTTCAATCAAAACAACTGCAACAGTACCTCACCTGCGGTGAATGTGATAGAGGAAGATAATGCATTCAGAATCGATGTGGCTGTACCCGGATTATCCAGGAAGGACATCAAGATTGATCTTGAGGATGATGTGTTGACAATCGCTTCTGAGGAGAAGAATGAAAAAGAAGAGAAGAGTCCCAGGACTTTGCGGAGGGAATTCAACTACAAGGCTTTTAAGAGGAGTTTTCAGCTTCCCGAAACCATCGACAGTGGAGAATATTAAAGCCAGTCATGAAGCAGGGATCCTGAGCATCGAACTTCCCAAAGAAAGAGGAGGTGGTTCAAAAAGCTCCAAGGCAGATTGAAATTAAATAGTGCCCAATCCAGTGCTCCAGTGCAATAGTGCTCAGTACTGAGTATTATGCACTGGGCATTGGCATTAAGACAGGGCCGGATCAGGTTCCTGCCTTTTTTTTATACTTCATTTTCCCCCAGGTCATGATGATCACGCCGGCAATGGTGATAAGTCCACCGGTCAGTTGCAGCATTTCGGGCAGGATGGAGAGGTAGATCATGGATCCGATCAGCACGAAGAGACTCCGTGGTGGCCTGAATGATCATGGTGCGTGAAGCTTCAATAAATCGAAGCGCAGAGTATTGCGCAAAACCCGTCAGAAAAGGCCCCAGCAGTGAACCTATTGCAATATTGAAGACTGCTTTCCTGGAATATGGAAGCTTTCCTGCCTGATGATCATGGCTGCAATGCCCACTACAAACAGGAAAACAACCCTGTTCAGGGTGAGGATTCCCGGATGAATGTCCCTGTATTCTGCTTTTGGCAGTAATAATGCTGATGGATGAAAAGACTGATGAGACCAGGATCCAGCCCGAACCTTTGCCAAAAAATTCCTGGATGCGTGGTATCCCGGGTGTAGGTAATCAAGATAACACCGCCGATGGTCAGGATGATCCCAATGGCCTCAATGGCATTGAAACGTTCACCAAGGAAACGAATCCCCAGGATGGTAACAAAAATGGGGGTCAGGTTGGAAAGAAATGAAATGGTGGTGGGATTTTCTGCCAGCTGAATGGAGAGAAAGAGCATGGCTGGCGGCTCCCGTTTCCAGCAGTCCAATGAGCAGCAGTGTCAGGTTTGATGCCCTGGATAGTACGGGTATTTTTTTTATAATTCCGGTGATGAACAGGAAGGGCACAATCCATACCAGTGCAAACCCAAACCAGTAAAACTGGAACTGGAAGTAGTTTACTTCAAGCAGGGCAGCTTTCGAAAAGACATATACATTGGCCATTCCCAGGGTGGCCAGGAAGGCAAGGATGATCCCTTTTGTGGTGGGATTGATCCGGGAAAAAGGATTCTTCATGCAGGTGGTATAAAAAAACCGGGGAATTTCCCCGGTCTTTTAACACCTTGTACATGATTTTGTTTACAGCCTGGCTTTGATCCTTGCTGTTTCTTCCTCAAATCCAGGTTTCTCAAGCAGGGCAAACATATTCTTCTTGTATGCTTCTACTCCGGGCTGGTTAAAGGGATTGATACCCAGCATATATCCGCTGATGCCGCAGGCGCTTTCAAAAAAGTAGAGCAGTTGGCCAAGGTTGAATTCATTGAGCCGGGGAATAGAGATCCTGATATTGGGTACACCACCGTCGAGGTGGGCCAGGATGGTTCCCAGCTCGGCCATCTTGTTCACATGATCAATATGTTGACCTTCCAGGTAATTCAATTTGTCCAGATCTGGCTGCATCTCCGGGGACCACCATGTTATGCTCGGTCTCTTCCACACTAATCACTGTTTCAAAGAGGATCCGTTCACCTTCCTGGATATACTGTCCCATGGAGTGCAGATCGGAGGAATTATCCACTGCGGCAGGAAAAATTCCTTTCCCGTCTTTTCCCTCGCTTTCTCCATAGAGTTGTTTCCACCATTCGGAAACATAATGGAGTTTGTTGTGATAGTTGACAAGAATCTCGATTTTTTTTCCTGACCTGTAAAGCGCGTTGCGTGTGGCGGCATAGATGGCTGCCGGATTTTTTTCAAAGGGTATATCCGATGCACATTGCTTTGCATCATGCTTCGGGCCCCTTCTACCAGCTGACGGATATTGACGCCACAAACGGCAAGGGGAATCAGTCCCACCGGAGTGAATACTGAGAATCTTCCACCCACATCATCCGGAATGACATAACTGTGGTAACCCTCTTCATCGGCCAGTTGCCTGAGTGCTCCTTTGCTCTTGGTCTGTGACAGCAATGATCCTGCTGGCGGCCTCTTCTTTGCCTACTTTTTCGATCAGGTGGTCCTTCAGAAGCCTGAAAGCCAGCGCCGGTTCGGTGGTGGTACCCGATTTGGAGATAACCACAATGGAATAGGTGTAGTGGTCGAGCAGTTCAATGAGTTCATGCATATAGTCTTCTCCAATCTGATGACCTGCAAAGAGCATGTGGGGGCTTCCGTTCTTTCTTCAGATGAGCAAAATTATGGGCCAGCGCATCATTCACTGCCCTGGCTCCAAGGTAAGATCCACCAATTCCAATCACAACAAGAAGTTCGGTTTTACTTCTTCAGTTCCCGCGGCGATTTCTTCAATGTCAGCGAATCTGTTTGTCGGTGATCGAATCCGGGTAGATTCAGCCAGCCAAGGAAATCACTGCCTTCTCCTCTTCCCCCGTGCAGGGTATACATTGCTTCCATGGTTTCTGTTGCCAATTCCCTGTATCTCCTCGGTCGGAATGAAGTCATGTACCCTTGTTATATCGAGATTCATTGTTATGGTTTTTCAGGTTTTCAATGGCGCAAAAGTAAAAATTTTCTATGCCTAATTGCTCATTCGAAATCAATCATTTATTTTCTTTGTGGAATGAGATTATTAAAATTTTCATTTCCATCTTGATTGATTCCTATCTGTTTCTTGCACCAATGCTATGGTCAGAAATCAGGAATTAAGTCCATCCATACCGAGGACCTGAAATTGCATATGAAGTTTCTGGCTTCCGATGAACTGGAAGGAAGAGAAACCGGTGAACCGGGATTGCTGGTTGCCGCGCGTTATCTTGCCGTACAGGCAAGCACATTGGATTGAAACCAGCCGAGGGAGAGTGGATACATGCAATACTATACCATCCTGGAGAAATCATATGACCGTGAAAAAAGCAGGACTACCAGTGCGGAAGGAAGACGCAAGCACCATTGAGGTAAATGAACCCTTCTATGTTTTTCCTGAAGTGGATGATTCATTGTTTATGGTGGAGGGAGAAGTGGTGTTTGCCGGATACGGTATCAATGATGAAACAAATCAATACAATGATTTTGAAAACATTGATATTTCCGGGAAGATGGTCCTGATCATGAGCCGGGCTCCCATGAACGAGGATGGGACAGAGGCGCTGTTTGACCATCAGAAATGGACCGGCAGCAGGAGCCTCAGTCATAAGATGCCCTACATTTATTCACAGGATCCCAAGGCTGTACTGATGGTATATGATCCCAAGTCGGGACACAAATCGATCGAAGAAGCCACACCCGGGTATTGCCAAATATATGAGCAGGTCCAGGAGCCTGAATCCAGCACAGGAATCCTGAGATCCAGTGGGAGAGGCCAAGGACCATCATGATTCACAGGGAGGTGGCAGACCATTTGCTGGAAGGTTCAGGAAAATCACTTGAAGAGCTGCAACTGGAGATTGACAGGACCGTGAAGCCGCATTCTTTTGTATTGGAACAGAATAAGATTCGGTTTGACCTGGTTATGAAAGAAGAAGGACCTGGTGGTCCCCAATGTGTTTGGAATCATTGAAGGAAGTGATCCGGTGCTGAAGGATGAAGTGGTCATCTATCTGGCCCATTATGATCATGTAGGGACCGATGGAGAAGGAGGAGTATACAATGGTGCTGATGACAATGCATCAGGTACGGTGGCCCTGATTGAAATCGCTGAGGCATTCATGAAGGAGAAAAAGCGTCCTGCCAGAAGCATTGGTTTTCTCTGGGTTTCGGCCGAAGAGATCGGACTGTTTGGTTCGAAGTATTTCGCTGATCATCCACTGGTTCCCACCGAGAAAACAGCAGCAGTGATCAATCTTGATATGGTTGGACGGACAAGGACACTGGAAGATGTAAACAGCAGCAGAAGCAATTTAACCATTGCCGGAGGAGACACGGTGAAGGTGATCGGGGGACTGCAAAGTTCAGTGTTGATGCAAATCAACAGGGAAACCCTGGAGGAGATGGGATTGACCGGAAATTACCATTATAACGACAGGGAGCATCCACAGAGATATTTTTACCGCAGTGACCATATCAATTTTGCCAGGAAGGATATTCCTGTTCTTTTTTATTCCACCGGAACGCACAATGATTACCACACGGTGAGTGACGTGGAAGAGCGGATCGATTATGATAAATTCCTGAAAATGTCCCGTTTCTCCTTCAAAGTGGGTTACAATGTAGCCCAGTATAAGGGACCCATCGAGGTGGATAATCCCATGTCGGCCTGGTAGTGGTCTGGTTTGATAGCGGCTACAGCTTTTCCAGGGTTACGTTTCTGAACTGCATGGGTGAACCTTCACTCTGAAGGAGGATATTTCCTTCTGTTAGTGTCATGTCTGACCCCACATGCTGCAGAACGCCATTGACCATCACTTTGATATTCCCATCCTGTGAGGTAATGTCGTAACTGTTCCATTCACCGGCGGGATTCTCACTCACCCCTTCGAATTTATTGATGACCATGTATCGGTTTTCTTCAGAAGTGACCAGGTAAGCGGAGTCTTTAACGGTTACCCCTGAGCCTTTTCCGATCAGGACCAGATCACCGGCATGTTCATGCATAAGCTGGCACTCGATGGAGAGTGGCCATATCCGATCTTCACCCTGCACATGAATCAGCACCCCGCTGTTGGTGGGCTCTTCGACCCAGCGCCACTCCACATGTAGTTTAAAATTGCTGTAGGTTTCGATGGTTCGAATGTATCCGTGTGGTTTCCCTGTTGTATGGATCATTCCCTCGTTTACCCAAAAGAGGTCTCCGGCTTCCACATCTTCTGAACTTACATAAATATTCCAATTGTCAAGGTTCTCCCCGTTGAACAGTTTGATTGTTGGGCCTGCATTACAGGCCAGAATGAAGATGGCCAATGAGGAAAAGATGAAAGATTTCAGTATTGTTTTCATGCGTCGGTTTTTATTTAAGGATTAGCGGAAACCAAATTACAAAAAAAGACCCAAAAGCCATGTATCTACTTTGGCTCGTCCGACTGCTGTCTTTTCAAAGTAATCGAGAAGATGGGGGTGGCTGGTCAGTAAACCTCAGGTACGAAAGTCTGGTCTGTGATAGGGGGTCTAACATATCCCTCCATGTTGATGGGAGGCAGTTTAATCTTCTTATGCTTAATCTCCTTGTATGGTATCATAGATAGCAAATGGCTGATGCAGTTTAACCTGGCCCGTCTTTTGTCATTGGCATTGACCACAAACCAGGGTGACGTTTTTGTATCGGTATAGGAGAACATCTCATCCTTGGCTTTGCTGTATTCGATCCATTTACTCCGGGATTCCAGGTCCATCTCACTGAATTTCCATCTTTTCAAGGGATCCTCAATACGTTCCCTGAACCGGTTTTCTTGTTCATCATCGCTGACGGAGAACCAGTATTTGACCAGGATAATTCCTGCATTGATCAGCATCTCTTCAAATCTGGGACACGAACGCAGAAAATCCCAATACTCCTCTTCAGAGCAAAATCCCATAACGCGCTCCACTCCTGCGCGGTTATACCAACTCCTGTCCATGAGAACGATCTCCCCGGCCGCTGGCATATGGGCTACGTATCGCTGAAAATACCATTGGGTTTTCTCTCTTTCGGTTGGTACACCCAATGCCACTACTCTGCATATTCTGGAATTCAGGCGCTGGGTAATACGCTTGATCACTCCTCCTTTTCCTGCTGCATCCCTTCCTTCAAACAGGACCATCACCCTGAGATCAGTGGCTTTTACCCATTCATGTAGCTTGACAAGCTCCAGTTGCAGTCGCTCCAGTTCATTAAAATAAAACTTTTTATCAAGACGACTTTGTTTTGGATGATCCGGAGCCGAATGGTGTTTCTTATGCTTGTTTCCTTTACTCATAATTCCCAGGGGTTTAGAGTAAATTTATGACAAAATCGCTTAGAATCCAATATGATCTCAAGGATGAGGGATGCGTTAAGACGGGTCCACCGTACCGGTCGATCACGATCTGACACCTTGGTTGGCTGCACCTCTATTTTGTGCCAAACAGCCTGTCTCCTGCATCCCCCAGTCCGGGTACAATATATCCCAGCTCATTAAGTCCTTCATCAAGGGCTGCAAGGAAAATGTCCACATCAGGGTGGTCAGTTTCTATCCGCTGAACGCCTTCAGGAGCACCAACAATACAAACCAACTTTATGAAACGGGCTCCCTCTTTTTTCAGGGTGGAAATGGCAGAACTTGCACTACCGCCTGTGGCCAGCATGGGATCGAGGATCATGACCACAGCCTCATCAATATTCCCAGGGAACTTGGCATAATAGTTTCTGGGTTCAAGGGTTTTGTGATCCCTGTAAAGCCCTATATGTCCAACTTTCGCAGTGGGGATCAGGTTTGTAATGCCATCCACCATGCCCAGTCCAGCCCTGAGCACCGGAACAAGTACAATTTCCCTGGCCAGCTCATTGGAAACACAGGTGATGAGCGGAGTTTCTATCCGGGTCTCTTTGACCGGGATATCCCTGGTAATTTCATAGGCCATCAGTCCCGCGATTTCGTCAAGGTTTTCACGAAAATCCTTGGTCCCGGTTTCCTTATTTCGAATAAGGGTGAGTTTATGTTGGATCAGTGGATGCCGGACAACAGTAATCACATGCTCATCTTTTAAATACAGAAGGATCAGTCTCCCTTTCATTGCCCCTGAAGGCAGCAACAAATGCCTGGTTGTATCCTGAACTTCTGCATTTTTTAGTAAATGCAGAAGCTTCCTGGACCGTTAAAAATTCTCCCACGGTGATCCGGTAGGCACCTTTGTAGTAGTACTCCCATGTGGCATATGAAGAACCAGCGATTGTAACTGTTTTTTGTGTATTCGCTTTAGAATTGGATACGATCTGAACACGAAATACGACCTGGTTGGGATCAGGTTCTGCTTCCGCCTGCTGTTCGGGCTCCGGCTCCACAAGTTCAGGTTCGGGTTCCGGCTCAGGTTCTTCAACAATTAAAACAGGTTCCGGCTCAGGTTCAGTTTCCTGTGCCACCGGCACCACCACCGGAGCCACTTCGGCGGGTTCCGGTTCCGGTTCTGGTTCGTCCTCTGAAAGTAAGGGCAGCGCAGTGAGGTTGAATCCGGCCTCGATTTCAATTTCTGATGCGGTACCGAACTCAGCAGTGGTATATCCGGTCCGGATCAAATCCTTCAGCAGCAATGAAATATCCTGATTTTCAGTATCAATTCCGGCAAGAATGTATGCTTTGTTGTTTAATCGAAGTTTCAAGACATCTTCAGTTTGGCCCTCTTCCTCCGATTTTGTGGAATAGATTGCCATCTTTCGGCCCGGATGGATGGAGAATCCAATCTCATCTTTGGAAGTGTTGACCAGAGCTGTTAGGTTTTGGGGTGGGTCCCAGCCATCTCCGTTAAAGAAACAGACATAGAGATCATATCCACCGAAACCCATGTGTCCTGAAGAGGAGAAAAACAGGTTGTTGTGCTGATCCAGAAAAGGAAACCATTCATGCCCACTCGTATTGATATCAGACCCAAGGTTAATCGGGAGGGTCCAACCACTGACGCCTTTCCTCACAATGAATAAATCCAGACCTCCGTTTGATGGAAACAGATCAGAAGAGAGGACCATAAATTCCCCATTGGCTGAAATGGCTGGGTGGAGATACCTGGTTGGCCCTGCAGTAAAGGATAGCTGGTTATAGTTGGTAGCTTTTCCTTCCACAATGGACATCTCAAATATCTTCTCGGGCCTCCTGTTGCCGGAGATCTCTACTGTTTTGGTAAAATAGACAGTCTGGTAATCCCTTGAATAACAGGTTCCGGCCGGAGCGTATGGAAATGGATCGTTGCTGAATAAAGGCCTGCTGCTTTCTAAAGCTATATACTCCAGAGGTGCAAAAAAGGAGGTAATTTGTCCGAAGGTAATGTGATCGGGGACCATATCATGGTGAAACTTGCTGTTTGAAAGGAACACCAGTCCGTTCATATAAAAAACTACATCGTTGGATGAGCCTTTGATGTCAAGATTAAGCGTATCCATTACCAGCAGCTCCTCCACTCTTATTGAATCGGTAGAGCCAATATCCTGAGCACTGATCAGCGTGACCTGCAAAAAACAGCATACAGGGATGATCAGAGAATAAAGCTTTGTCGAGTTCATCCGTTTCATTTTCATAAACAATTACCAGTGCCTGTATTGCAGGAACGACGGGCCTCCCTGTCCCAGGTTCAATCCCATGGTGACTTCGAAAATAATGTTATCATCATTCAGGTAACCAACCCTGGGGAATTCCAGAAAAACTCCTGCATAAAACTTCGGGAACTGGTATTGAAAAAACAGCGCGAATGTATCGAAATCCTTCAAGTAGGTTCCCAGGTAAAAATTTTGCATATACAACTTCAGGTAGGGTACAATGTTTTTTTGTGGTTCAGATATGGTTTCATCACTCACTGATATCAACAAAGATGGTTCCAGAACAATTCTCAGTTTTTTGCTGATCAGAAATTTGTATCCTCCATACAGGTGGTATTCGCGGTCGATCTCTGAGAATAAAAGAGAGCTGTCCCCCGAGATATCCGAATTAAACAAAGAAGTAGCGGATAAACCCCCAAAAGCTTTGGGCCCATAGTAATACAGGCCAAAGTCCATATTGGGCCGGAATACCGTATGGGATGAATCTGCTGCAGATTCTTCGTCTTTTTTTGGAACCAAAAAGAAACCTTTCAATGAGACACCAGCGGAAAGATTATTAAGCTTTTTATCATCCAGTGCGTAATGATATGAGCCAGTTACGGTGAGACCGGTGTTCCAGGATTGGATCCATTGTTCCTGGAAGGCATAAGCTCCTATACCGAAGTTTGAATACGCACCATCAGGCGTTGCCAGCCTGGTGTGCATATTGACCAATTGGCCCTGGCTGAAGTTTATGGCCTTTGTTGTAAAGTTAATATGGGTAAAGTCCTTGCTGCCGGCAAAAGCCGGATTAAATACCATGGGATGAAATACCGGGATTGATTGTAACTTCGATGGAACATCCTGACCATTGAGAAGGATTCCTGTCATGAGTCCAAACATAACCAGCATTGCGCATGGAATGTTATGGTTTCTTCTCATATGGCTTTGATCTGTCTTTTCCATTTCCGAAATGAAAGATACCATTTTTTAAAAAAGGAATTCTCAGAAGGAATCCCATACAACATAAAATTAACAAATTGAAGTGAAAAAAGGATTATTCTTCATGATAATATACCGGTGTATGAGACACCGCAACGTTCATGGGGAGTAGTTTGAGTCTGTTAATTGGGAGGCAAATCCAAAAGGTCCGACACCAGATATTGTGCTTCCCGGTAAAAATCACCGCTTGAGATGAGCTTGTCATTTGAATCATCTCCATCATTGCCAATGTCTGCAAAGGCATTGATGGATCCTGAAGCGATGACGATAAACCGGTCGCGTCCGGAAGTATCAGCTGATACCGTATGTGTTTGTGAAAGCCCTCCTCCGCTAAAGGTGTTGACATCGATAATGTTTCCATTGATGGTGTTGTAAATGGCCAGTTCTCCGGTGAATTCAAAGTATGAAGGGATGTTGCCTCCACTAATCACTTGAGGATTTACACTGACCAGGGCAGTGGCAAAGATCTTCTGGTTTTTAACATGTGCACTGATCACGGCATCAGGGGAAATCGAGAGGAGTGGTTCTTCCTCAATATTCAGGCAACTTTTCAGGGCCACCAGGAAAACCAAAGACAGAGTAGATATTATTCTCATTTCAAAATTACATTTGTATTTTAACCTTCTTCTTCGGATAGTTCTTATACTGAATGAGCAGCCCCAGACAACCTAAGTTTTCTTTGATCTCTTCCTCGGAAGACTCCCGGGCAAGAACATCAACCTTAATGATCAGTGATTTGGTTACATCAAATCCAAGACCCAGCGATTCCAGGTATTTGTCTTCCTCGTTGTCATAGAGGACCTGATTGGTTTGCTGGTCAATCAGGACGAAATGGATGGGATACATTTTGCGATGGGTGCAAAATGAAAGGATGTAGTCCTTTTGCCCGTAAAAAACAGCATTGAGTTCCAGTGTGTCCAAAGGGCTCATGGTTGCTGAATGGGACTGGCTGTAGATTTTGAAGCCCTTCTGAAGATCATAACGGCAATCACCATCGGAATGGTGGTTTTCGCAGTCCTGCGCCTTCAACTGACCGGGAAGGATCAGGAGCATTGCGGCTAGCAGCTGGATGTATATGGTTTGTTTCATCATATGGCGGATTATGATTTAACTTTCAACAATTTTCATTCGCAACTCTGTAATTGCATCCTTCAGATCTTCGAATTCTTTCTCTGTCAGGCTGGGTTGGCTGTCCTCCCCGGAACCTCCTATAACGAGTTTCTTGGGCTGGTTATCATCAGTGCCCCCGGTGCTTTTAATAGAAACTTCCCCGGTCCCTGGTTTAATTCCATCATAGATGCTTTTGATTCTTTTCAAATCTTCTATTGTTGCGGCCACATTGGGATCATCCTTCTCCACGCTTTCGGCAAAGGTCATAAAATTATCTATGGTATACTTTTGGTCTGCAAGATGTTGAAGAAGGTGATCGGCTGTGTTATAATCATCGATCAGGTTCACGGCCAGGTAGAGACTTTCGGCAAATGCTCCCGCAGAAAGCATTACAACAGTGTTGGATCTTTCATTTTGTTCGCAGAAAGCCAGGATGTTCATAAAGGCTTCATTGGATATGTTGTAAAGAGAATCCAGGTATTCCACGTTGCTTTTGGCCTTCTCGATCATCGCATCATCCACTGCTTTTTCAATCCGGATTTCCTCAGAGAGAGACCTGACCACCTCCAGGTAATCAAGGGTTAATTCATGGCGGCCAAAAAGTGCTGTATAGGCAAGATCTGTCATGTATACTCCCAGCATATGGGTCTTCGATTTCGTGTCCAGGTATTGATCTGCCTGGCTCACGGGATGGAGAAGATTTTTATTATAGGCCATCTCATTCATGTCTATAATGCTTAGCATCTCCGCAGGTGAGGGGTAGAGATGATAGATCTGGTTAAATGATACCAGTCCACTTTCCGATCCTTCGTTTTCCAGATCAACAATCGGTGTGGGTTTGCCTTTGTTTCCTGACTGACAACTTCCAACAAGCATCAGCACGACGAGGACACAGGCAACGATTCCAACATATTGCTTTAGTTTCATAGATCCAGGTATTTCAATCTATAAACAAAAATCCAAATTAAAATAAAAAATCACAGCTTCCTAAGGTCTACGTTATTCTTCTTGATCTGGCGAAAAAATCAAGCCCCTTCCTCAGTACACTAAACCTGAGCGTGAAGAATAGAATAAGACACATAATCCAGATGACCATTACGTTGAAAACAAGCGTGGAGATGTAATTGTTTCCTATTTGTTTGACAGATGCGAAGAAATGAGCCCTTCCATTCTTTTCAGCGGATACATATAGACAGGATCCATTTTCCTGACCAGGATCCCATTTCTCTTTATAAGCTTATGAAGATCAGTACGGTTCAGTACAAGCTGAGCCAGTTGTTCATTATAATAGGAATCCTTCAGATTCAAATAAGCAGTGAGGCCACCCGCTGCATTTTTCAATGAGTCAATCAATTCATCTTTTTCGTATGAGAGCCTGTCATGGTGTTTCCGAAGTGCTGACTGGTACTGATGTAACCAAAGAATAATCCGATCCCCTCCGGCCTCCGTAAAGGAGTTTTCCTTGTTGGATTTGTTCCAAGCCCGGATATGCTTCTGCCAGGTATATGGAAGAGAGCCATTTTCTAACCGTCCGAAGGTGGTTTTTTAGCTCTGTGTGACCGGGATCATTCACCAGTATCTCTTTTGCTGTTTCAACCTCCTGCTCAAGGGCAGGAATCAGGAATTGCATATCGTATATTACATTACTCTCGATCCACTCCAGGTCAAATAATTCGGATTGATAATCATTTTTCTTGAATTGGTGGACAGTCAGCGCTTCATATGCCCACCGGCTGGCCATCATGTCACCGGAGAAGGGCACTGCAAGTGGGAAGCAAATTGATAATGAAGTTTGTCAAATTTGACAATGACTCCTGCCAGGAGTATCTGAGGTACCAGAAGGAAGGGCACAATGACATAGATGGCCACAACAGATTTCAATCCATCCGAGATGTTCATGCCCAGCAGGTTGGCAAAGCAGGCTGTTGAAAATAGGATGAGCCAGTAGGAAAAGTCATGCCTTTGATCTCCATGATCAGGTTTCCGATAACCACAAAAAGAAACATCTGGATTCCTGAAAACAGGAACATCAGTGGAGATCTTGGAGAGCAGGTAAGGGGTCCTGCTCAGATTCAGAAAGGACTCCCTTTCCTGGATGCGTCGGTCCTTGATGATTTCTTCAGCAGCTATAATAAGCCCCAGGAACAAGGCCACAATCACACTCATGAACAGGTAGGCAGGAAGGTTCTCATTCTGGCTGAAAATATAGCTGGTGAGGATCTGATCTCATCGCCCGACTACATACTTGGAGAAAAATCCAAGAATGACTGCCAGTAGTGGTGCCACCAGCAATGAAATGGCCATGAATTGCCTGTCGGCCAGCTTGGATAGAAGATTTCGCTTAAAGTAGATCAGGAACTGGCCCATTGCGTCCTGGCACTTTAAATTCACTGTGGGGGATCGAGTTTTTTCGGAATTGAATTTCATCTTTGACTCGATCTTTTCCTTATAATGCGCATACCATTCAGCCGGAGTAGGTTCTGCGCCGAGAGGTGAAAGCCCCATATTCGTCCACATTCCTGGCTCTCAATTACATTGAGAATCTCATCCGGGTTGCTGATTCCACATGTGCTGCATTCACCCTCCAGAGCGTCAGCCCTCCCGGCCAGCTTTTTAAAATAGGTGATCCCATCAAGTGGATTTCCTGAGTATACACCGGGTAGCCCCCCCGGTCGAGTACAATCAGATGGTCGAATTGCTTAAACAGTTCAGGCGAAGGTTGATGAATGGTGGACAAAACCAGCTTGCCCTTAAGCGCCTGGTCCTTAAGCAGCAGAACCACATTTTCGAGTCGGAGGAGGAGAGTCCGGAGGTGGGTTCATCCACAAACAATATGTGCGGTTCCCGGATCAGTTCCAGTGCGATATTCAATCTTTTTCGCTGACCTCCGCTAATATATTTATTCAGTGGAGAGCCAACCTTAAGACCTGAAGCTTCAAAGAGGTCCAGGTCTTTGAGAATGCTGTTTACCGCTTCCGCTATTTTTTCGTCCGGCAAACCATCCAGGCACAGTTTTGCATTGAAAAAGAGGTTCTGGTAGACTGTCAGTTCTTCGATCAGAAGATCATCCTGCGGAATGTACCCGACGATCCCCTCCAGTTGTTTAGTTTTCTTATGCAGATTGTAGCCGTTAATGTATATGCCCCCTGCATTGGGTCTCAGACTGCCATTAAAAACCTTCAAAAGTGTTGATTTCCCGGCCCCGCTTCCCCCGATAATCCCCACCAATTGTCCTGATCGACCCTGGAAACTGAATCTCTGGATGCCGTTCTCAGAATGTTTGAAGTAATACTCGATTTCTTTGGCAAAAAAATGAATCGTTTTTTGAGTGGAATTGAGGATATAGCCAGAAACAATGTCAGAATAGTAGATGGGTAAGATGCCTTCTCCCCTGATGGATCCACCCTTGGAGAGTATATAGACATGTCTTGGAAACAGATGCCTTCCATTCATTTCCAGTCTCGATTTCCCGTTGTATTGAAACAAGTAGATATCAGCCCTTGCTATCTTCAATACAAAGATCTGACCTGATAGATTTTCCTTGTAAAGATGCCGGACATCACCTTCCATAAAATCGCTGTCATCACTCACGATCAGCAACATCTCTTTTCTGAGGGACGTTGTAAAACTTATCCTTGATAAAGGCTGAACAATTCTCAAATTCTTCAGGGGTGATCAGCAATCCATCTGCGATGGTGCGAACAGTATCAGAAATGGTGTTGGAAAAATCGGATCCCAGAATTGAGGAATCCGGGAAATACTTTGTAAACCTGATCAGGCTCAGCAAGTATCATAAAACGGTGGGTAATGTGAAGTTCTTCAACGATCTGGTTGCAGATCGCAAGAAGTTTTCACAGAAAGAGCTGAGATTTTCTTTTCCCTGCGCCCTGTGTCCCGAAATTTCCATGTTCCCTGACATACTCATCAAAGATCAGCAGGTACTGTCGGCCAGTTTTTGACTGAATTGCTGATTCAGATACGATTCTACAAAGTTACGGGCCAGAATGAGCAAAGCTCCCCTGTTGATGCTCACCATGATGGCAAACAGCCTCATCAGGGAATTGAGCATGGACTCATTCATGGGGAAATAACCATTTTAAGCTTCCCGCGGCCTTCCTTGCTCTTTTGGAAAAGCAGGCGCCCCCCATGGGCTTCCATAATCATCTGTGAAACAGCCAGCCCAATTCCCAGGGCACAGATTCAAGGGGAATATCCTTGCCGGCAAACTGACTGGAAAAAGATCAAGAAGTGTTTCGTTATAATTCACGCCCTGGTCCTCCACGAAACAAGACAGCCCCATGTCATCCTTTTCGATATCAACTTATATCTCTCCATGGACGTTCGGTGTGCTCTTTTGCAAACCGGATCAGGCTTACAAAACAGCTAACAAGCAAACCCGAGTCCCCTTCCACCTCCACATCCATGGACTTATTATTCCATCGTCAGCTTGATTTTCTGCTCTTTCAATTCTTCTCTTGGTTTCAATGGTGCCGAACTGGATCACCTGCCTCAATGATACCTTGCTTTTTTTCAGACTAAATCCGGGTGATTTTAGAACGGAGATCTGGTTGGCCAGCATGGAGAACTGTTCCAGTTTGAATACCGAGTTGATCAAGAATATTGACCACTTCGGTGAGTTCATCTCCCTCGATTTTGGATTTCAGGAGGGCAGTGTTCCCATGATCCTGTTCAGGGGATTGCTGATTTCACTGCTGATGTAGTTGATGATCTCAGATTTCAGTCCGTCTGTATTGAGCAGTTCCTCGTTGGCTTGTTCAAGCTCCTTGGAGGATCTCACGGTTTTTAATTCTCAGATGATATAGTCTCAAGGGAAGTGCTGATGGATTTTCTGACTCGATCAGCATTCATGGGTTTCTTTATATACCCATGAATGCGCCCCACATTTACGGCTTCAATGACAGTTTCAGTGTCGGTATAAGCAGTGAGCAGGTATCTCCTGATATCAGGAAATTTCTCGGCAACGATCTCCAGACAATTCGGTTCCGAACATTTCAGGCATACGTTGATCTGAAACCAGCACCTGGACCTCCTTCTCTTCAAGGATTCGCAATGCTTCCCTGGCGCGATTCGGTCAATATAATGTTATAGTCGTTCCTGAAGGTTGCCTCGAAGAGCTTCAGGTTCATTGGCAGATCATCCACATAGAGCACAGTTGGCTTTGCCTGAGTCCATAATGGAATAGATAAAGGGTTGAATAGCTTAATCGAAAGATAAGTCATTTGCACTGAGCGCCTTATGGATCTTCATTCTCCAGAGATGTTAAAAAATGGATTGTTATCAACAACTGGCACAGGATTGAGAGATATTGCAATTTCATTCAGATCGCAGGGAATTGTATGATTTTGGATGTTGCAATATTCCATGGGAATTCAGTAACTTACTTCGTGATTATATAAACCAAATTTATTTCCTCATGAAAAAATCGATCATTTACCTCGCTACAACTGGTGTTATCTTTCTTGTTTTTCAGGCATTTGTAATTAATACTGCTCCCGGACCCGGCGTACCCGCGGATGTTCAGGACTTGCTCAAATCTTCCTGCAACGATTGTCATTCCAACAGTGCATCCAATAAGAAATCAAAAAATGCCCTTAATTTTGACCAATGGGACGATTATAAAGATTCTAAAAAAGATTTCCAAGCTGGCGGATATATGTGAACTTATGGAGAAAGGGAAGATGCCACCTGAAAAATACCTGGATAAAAAACCCGACCGTGCATTGTCCGACGCCCAGAAAACACAGATCTGTGATTGGGCCAAGAAGGAATCGGCAACTCTGATGGAAGGAAATTGATGGTGAAGCGCTTTAGATTCGCCGGACTTCTGCTCATCGCTGTGCTCATCATTCTTCAGTTTTTCCAGCCTGAGAAGAACTCCGGACCTAGCACCTCGGATGACCTGATCCAGGTCCTGGCTGTGCCGGAAAGTATTGCCAATGTGTTGCGTAGCTCATGTTATGATTGCCATTCAAATCAGACAAATTACCCCTGGTATAACAGGATATCACCTGTGTCATGGTATCTATCAAAGCATATTTCCATGGGCAAGGAGGAACTAAATTTCAGCAATTCGGAGCTCTTGAGAAGTCCAAGCAGGTAGGTATTCTTTCAGATATTTGTGAACTGACTGAATCGGGATCCATGCCCCTGAAAAGCTACCTGTTGATCCACAGGGAGGCCAGGATGGATGAGGGCAACAATCGAGGCACTTTGCGATTGGGCAGATAAGCAGGCCATGGGGATGTTAAAAAAGTGAAAATTCCACGAATCCCTTGAAATTCGTGATATTTTTAGTTGTGCTTCGAAAGCGAATTCGGTCACCGTTTTCCATGAATTGGTAAAAAACCATCTCAAAGTATACCCGTAGGGCTTGATCAAGAAGTATTTATCTGCTATTTTTAGTAAAATCCAAAAATTATTAAGCCATGAAACATATGATGAAATTTGCACTGGTATTGATAATCGCACTGGGGATGGTCTCATGCGATATGTTTAATGTGGACGTGGAAAGTACCGTGTCCGGAGCCCTGGACATTGCCGTTGAAGAGGGAGTGGCCAAGGGAGCACTGGGAGTCTATCCTTTTAGCGCTTACACAACCATGCCCATGGACAACCCAGATGTGCAGAAGTACAAGGACAATATTGTGAATGTTGGAGTGGACGGGATTTTCGCAAAAGTGGTAAGTGTGAAAATGGATGGTAAGCCCATTGATGGAGTTGCCTTTCTGGCAGGGAGTACCTTTACTATGTCAAATGGTGTAGACCCAGACGCCGTTCTGCCGCTGAAAGAAGATTGGAATATTGTTCCTAATGCCACCGTAAGCGTGGATGATCTGAACGGCAATTACATAAAGTTGCCACCATCCTTCAAAACGTAGAGGATTTTGATCTGGCCATGTCAGGGACGAGCTCTGAAGAAGGCATCATGGTACCCTTCAGAATCGACATCAATGTAACCATTACAGGGAGCCCGTTTCTAGTCGCTATTCCTGTTTCCTGACAAGGCATACCCAATCACGTTAAGGTTCCGGGGATTTTCCAAGATTCACCCTGGAGCCTCCCGTGATTTGTGTTTTAAGGCCCTGTATCAGCTCACCGCCATTCAGCGGATCGTACCATGAGAGTTCAAATGTACCCTCCTGGCCTGAAAGGTCAAGAGAGATTCCTTCACCCCGTTGGAAGATAGACCGCATATACCGTCCCTGGATTGGCCAGGCAATAACCACCGCTTACAAGTTCATCATGTCCTTGCATTTCCTGGAAGGGAAGGTGATCCATGAAAAAGCTCAAGGCGTGGTGGGTCTGTTTCCACATATTTTCTCGGCTCCTCCAATCTTCACAATTCAAATCGGCATGATCGTATTTATAACCGAAATACCATTCCACTCCTGCTCCTCCAGCCATCAGGTTGCCCCACAAAGCTTCGCTCCGGACCGTATCGTGGCCGGGATCATCCTTATCAGGCATCACGCCTTTCCAGTGTTGTCCCAGTTCATCAAAGCAGACAACCCACTGCTTCCCGGCCCGGGCAGACTGATCAATCCATTTGCTTGTGAATTCATGAACAATGGATGAGCTGTGAAGCTGCATGGAGGGTCCGTCCATATCCTCAAATCCCAGGAAGGGGCTGATCAGATTGGAATGCACCGGATCGGCTGAGTGGGTATGAACAACAATGAAACTGTTGTATGGATTGGTTTTACGAATATAGGACATCATTTCTTTTCGTTGATCCACTGTCTGCCCAACAGGAGTCCAGTGATCAGGACCGTTCTCCTCCCCGATGTTCCATGTGATGGCAAGGTGGTGGGAGAACCTGGCAATGAGTTCACGCAGGTAAAGTTTTCTCTGTACATCCAGTCGGCCCGCATCCAGCATGCATTCGTTCTCTGTTTCCTGAAGAACCACATGCATCATTACACCCAGCTTTTCCATGTGATCGAATACCAACTCCCACTGGTCCAGTTTGGAGCAGTCAAAACGGTATCTTTCCTCCCTGGCTGTCCAGGGCCATACATCGTCACCATCACCCAATACATTGAGGGTCAGGAAATAGATGGAGTTCATACCTTCTGAGGCCAGATAATTCACTGCGCCAATGATTCCCTTTCCTTTATCACCTTGCCAGAGGGGATCTCCCTGTTTCCAGTCCTGTACATGAGCTTCATATCGGTGCATGTTGGTATTCGGGCTGTCTTCCCCCTCCCGCTGCTCACTATCACCGCCGAACCAGGTTCCATCGAATTCGTGATAGGCCATGAAATTTTCCGGGCTGTCTGCACCTCCTTTGATGAAGTAGTCCCCGGAACCAGCAAAACGAAGGTAGCGCTCCCCCGTATATTCCAGCCTTCCATGGGCCCTGAAGTCCCTGCCAGATTTGTCGGATGGGCTCACCTTAAAGATCACCTTTCAGTCCGTCAAAAGCGGCCGGCTCTCCTGCGAGGGGATTCTCATCCACAGCCACATTGTGTCCATTTCGGAATGAAACCTCAAAGGCCCAGTCTCCCGGCCGGTCTGGGTTTGAACCTGACCTGCCAGGTATTTCCCTCCCTGGCGCCGGATTCGGACGCAATCCCATCAGCGGCATAGTATCCTGGCACCAGGAAAGATTCTGTTTCTGAAGTGAAAAGGACATTTAGCCGGTAATTAAGAAAGGGATTGGGATCATCCTGTTCGCTCATGTCAGGACCTGGAAATGAGAGGGTAATGGTGTGCCAGGTTTTTAACTCACCCTCAATCTGGTAAGCATTCCTGCTTGCACAGCTGTTCAGGACCAATAACACAAAAAGCCCGGCAAAACAGGCTGTTAGGGAGACTTTTGAACTATTCATGGGACAGGATTGAGTTAATAGTTAGAGCCACTCACGGGACTCGAACCCGCGACCTGTTCATTACGAATGAACTGCTCTACCAGCTGAGCTAAAGTGGCAAGAAAGCTTAAAGGTAAAAGCTTAAAGTTAAAAGGAAAAACTGTTCAGACTCCCTTCATCGTATTCCCAGTCTTTGATGGGTTCAAATTTTTTATATCCCTCTTTTACAGAGGGGTGTTGAAGCACAGACTCAACTGTACTTCAGGTATCTGATCTTCGGCAATACCATTCTTAATAAATATAAAATTAAATCCCAGTTCATTGGCTCCCACAAGCCTGTATCCTTTCCGTTTGGCAAGCCGGGTCATGGCCACCGGCGATGCTCCATGATATACCGGATGCTTGCCAGGGTAGAAATAGTCAGGATCATAGGGAACCACAATGTTATTTAATCCGAATTCATTGTGTGTTTCAATAATCACCACCCTGGGATCAACGACCTCAAGAGCATCCCAGATCCAGTAATCATTGCCATCAATATCAACCGAGAGCAGATCGATCTCACCTTCAATTCCCGCATCTACTGACCAGCTGGTTGATGTTTTCCCTGTTTACTTTCGCACATACAAATTTCGGTTTGTAAAACCAGGGGTGGGGGTATTTGCTGAAAAATTTCCGGCCGCGTTTGATGCTTTTGGGATTCCCGTCGATAAAGAGTCCATGCCAGCCAAAATTGAAATAGAGATTGGCTGAATTGCTGTTCACCCCATCATCGGAACCAATCTCTACAAAGATTTTGCTTTTCATCCCAATCACCGAGAAAATAAACAGGAGCTTCCCATCCTCTTCAAACTGTGAGAAAACCCGGAAACCAGTGTCAGCCAAAGAGGGAAGTTCGCCGGTCCTTGCCAGGCCCTGGTAATCATGAAACAGCTTTCTCTGGGAGATCTGCACCGAAGGGATGAACCTGTTCCTGATCTTGGCAATGAGGAATATATTCTTCAGGAAATTCTTGAACATGGGATTACCAGTATTGGTGCCATGCAAAAATATAATATTTTTATTTCTGAATTATTCCTTATTTTTCCCCGAGTTTTAGAAGACAGATGAAAAGAGCAACTTTTCCAAGTATTGCAGGCTATTCCGGTTTAATTCTTATCCTGGTATATCTTTTCTTTTTTCTCAGGGAGGTTGATATCTCATTGATCTATTACTGGCAGCAGACCATCCCCATTTCTTTTGGAGAATCCATCCAATCCCCCGGTGGCTTTTCCGGTCTGCTGGGCGAGTTGTTCCTGGAATTATTAACCCGGCCTTTCCTGGGGAGCATAAGTGTAGCCCTGCTTGTGCTTGCTGTTTTTTTCTCCCTTCGTGTGATATTCAGGCAAGCCAAAAATCTCCCGGCATATTATACTTTTTTACTTGCAGCGCTGATCCCCTTTATTTTATTGTTCGCACAGTACAGATTGCCTGCTGGTTTAACGATGAGCCTGGCGATGGGTTTATTGCTTTCAGCGATTCATAGCCTTTATTCTCCCAGGAAACTGCTTGCCCTGATTGCATACAATGTGGTCTCCGGCATAATAATTTATCACTTCGCAGGCGTGGCAGGTTTGTCAGTATTGTTCCAGGTGATCGTCATTCAGCTTGTTCTCTCAAAAAAATACCGTGAATTGGTTTCGGTGCTGCCCTTGCTGATCGTTCCCATCTTCTATTTGCCATTTAATCTCTCTGATACGCTAAAAAATATTTTCCTGGGTTCATTTCTGATCTCAGAATACAATGACATTTTTCCTATTCTCTATGTAAGTCTTTTCTCTCCCTTCCTGCTTCTTTTAGGTTTGATGTTCATGAAGTATGTATGGAAGCGGTTTACCCTGAAACAATCATTATTCCTGTCCGGAACAGGCAGCATCCTCGTCATTGTGGTTCTGTTTTTTTCTTCAAAGGCCAGTATCAATGAGCGTGACAGAGATGGTTATAGAATACTACAGGCGGCTTTCTCGAAGGACTACAAAGAGGTTGTAGAACTTACAGGCAAGCAACAAAACATAAGTAAGCTGGAGCAATTTGAGTTCAACAGGGCATTGTATCAGACCGGTCAGCTCTTGGACAGATTATTCCATTATCCTCAGCCATGGGGAGAGAAAGGTATATTCCTGGAAGGAGAGTTGTCCTGCCCCAATGCCCTGCATATTAGCGATTTTAATTTTGACCTGGGATTTGCCAACGAAACAAAGCACTGGGCTACTGAGGCACAGATGGGTTTTATGCGTCATCCCATTGTATTGAAACACCTGGCAATTTCATACATCGCACTTGGGAAAAATGACGCTGCGCTTAAATATGTACGGGTACTCTCCGGGTCCAGGTTGTATAAAGTGTGGTGCGATCAGGTTCGTGCAATGATAGAGAATAACACTGCCATGGAAGACGGCAGGATACAGTCTTTCATCATCAATAATCCCAAAGTGGATTTTTTTTGCTCAACCCAGGATCCCACCCGGAAGATCCTGGACTATTACAGAGCGAACCAGGATAACAAAATGGCATTTGAATACCTGATTGCAAGCTATCTTCTGCAGCACGAGGTTGGCAAGGTGGTCCCTTATTTGCCAAAATTCGAACAACTCGGTTATACCAAGCTTCCAAAAGCCGTAGAAGAGGCGATGCTGATTTATGTAACCAGTCCAAAGGCAGACAAGCGACTGGTCGATGGTTATTCTGCGGGACAGAAGACGGTGGAAGATTTTAAGGATTTAAGCAGACTGATGTCCAGTAATGCGGGACGGGATGAAAAAATGATGAAAGCGGCTGCTTATAAAAATACCTACTGGTATTACATTTTATTCTCCAGTCCCTATGCTTCAAGCAAATAGCAAATGAAAAAGATGAAGTTGTCCTGTTATATATTTGCGCTGTTCATGCTCCTCCTGGCGGTGGCGTGTAATCGTTCTCCGGGGAAGTCTGAGCAAACCAACGAAGCTATTGGAGATATATCCGGATTATACATCGGTCATTATTCCTCCGAATATTGCAGCCATGAATTTCCAGATTAATGAACCAGGGTGATGTTTTTGCTGCCGAGATAGTGAACAGCAAAAATAAGCGCATCAGCATTAGGAGCAGAACGGGAAGCATAGAGCTCCCTTTGAGAGCCTGGAAAAAGCTGTTGGAAGAAGACAGGGGGGGAACCTGACTATTTCAGTCAGTATTAAAACCAAAGGAGGAGGGTGGAGAAAGCTGGCGAGCGTGAGAAATGAAATTTCAACGGAGGAGATCGATCCATACATCGCTTTCAGAAAAATACCCCCTGCCAATATCATATGGAAAAGTATGGGGATTTACCAGCGTTCCCTGGAGAGTTTTAAAGAGATTCCGATTATGGTCAACTCCATAACGGACGACAACTGTATGAATTGCCATTCATTTAATGCGGGTGATCCGGAGCAGATGATGTTCCATATGCGGGGCCCTTATGGTGGAACTTTCGTGTCAAACAGGGATGGAAATCAATTTGTTAATACGAAAAGTGATCACACACGCAGTGATGGTGTATATCCCTCCTGGCACCCGGATGGAGATCTGATCGCCTTCTCTACCAATAAGATTAACCAGGGATTCCATTCCCGGATTGGACGGGACGTTCATGTCATAGACAAATTTTCCGATATCGTGCTGTACGATATAAAGGGTAACACCATTACCAGACCCATAGAACTGGCTACCGATGCTCTTGAAAATCTTCCTGCCTGGTCGAAGGATGGCCGGACCTTGTATTATATCTGTGCTGACTATTATAATGATGAGTTGCCCTATGATGGTATTTTATACAATCTGATGAGCATCGGGTTCAATAAGGAAACACGAAAATTCGGAAGTTCGGATACACTCATCAGTGTGAAGGACTTTGGTAAAAGCATCAGTTTCCCAAGGGAATCTCCCACCAGGGGATTGATTTCATTCATTGGGCTTGATTTTGGTTATTTTTCAATCTACAACAGGGAGGCAGACGTTTATTTCTTTGACACCGAGACCGGTGAGATCAGCCAACCAGGAATCAATTCTGAATCTACCGAAAGTTATCCCAGTTGGTCGGTCAATGGCTCCTGGCTTATGTTTGTAAGCAAACGCGATGACGGGATTTTGTCGCAGGTCTGGTTCAGCCATATTGATGAGAATGGTAGGGCCGGCAAACCTTTTGTTCTGCCACAGAGGAAGCCTGAATTCTATAAGGATTACATGTACAATTACAACCGGCCCGAATTTATATCCGGGAAGGTGGGTCTGAATCCCCGGAAGGTATTTTCTGTTGTCAGGAAGAAAGCCAGAAGCACTTCCTTTAATGAAGCAGGAAGTGTAAGCCTTTCAACCGGGGCCACCGTCCCATCCAGTGTGCAGGATGGCGGGATCTATGATCACGAGTGATCCTTAATTCGCCATCCATGTCCGTCAGAAAAGGTGTTGGATTTATCCATATCTTGTGAGCCAACAAATCAAGCTAATTCCTTTGTCGATATGGGATTTTTTTCCAGGATTTTTTCTCACGTTAACTCAGGTGCTTCCACCGGGGGTTACTACAGTTCTATGAACAGGGCGCTGTTAAGATTGAACAATGAGTATACCATGTTGCACTATCCCTATTTCGGGTCAGAGAGTGACAGTTTCCTGGATTCCCAGGCAAACCTGACCGATTATTGTCTGTCCCTTCTTCCTGATGTTGGAGGGAAGGCACTTCTTGAGGTAGGATGTGGGAATGGTGTGCAAACCATCTATATTTTTGAGAAATTTGCTCCCGGAGGAATCAAAGGGATTGACCTCAACCAGGCGAATATCGACATTGCACGATCAGAGGCTGAGAAAAAAGGGGTGAACAGCATCAGCTTCCAGGTCGATGATGCCCATGAGCTTTCCACAGTTGAGGACAATTCAGTGGATGTTGTCATCAATATCGAAAGTGCTTTTCACTATCCGGATAAACCTGCTTTCCTGGACCAGGTGCATCGTGTTCTTAAACCTGGAGGCGCTTTTGTTATCGCCGATATTCTGGCGCGGGATGGCAAAACCAATGCACGAAATGGCTCCTGGAGAAATAAAATGTCATTTCATCACTGGCACAAGAGCAGTTATGAATCGGAGTTTAGCTTGAGAAATTTTAATATGGAAGACACGCTGGATATTACCCCTGAGGTCATTCGTGGCTTTCGCAGTTACAGGCGCTGGCTCCGCGATATGCAGAAACAACATTTTCTGGAGGATCTGTTCATGAAGCTCTACTATACAATTCATGTGAGGCTGAACATCATTTTACTGAGAACCAACCGCCAGTATTGCGTGTTTGTGGGCAGCAAGCCCATATAGAAAACAGATTATTACTGTTTCAACAGTTTAATTGACGCCACTTTACGTCCGGATTGCCGCATCATCAGGTAATAGAGTCCGGGCCCTGGTTGATCCCTGAAGGTCCAGGGAAACTCACCCTCAGGTGATCCAATGTATTCCTTCTTTCGTTTTTCGATCAACCTGCCACCGGAATCATACAGATTAAATTCGACGGGAATGCGTTCTGTAACTTTATAGTGCACGGTAAAATTCTCTCTCGCCGGATTGGGAGCTACGGTAAGGGAATAGCCTGTTTCTGCCTGGCGTGGAGAAGAAACAGACGTTTCGTTTACCTTTACAAAATTGATCCAGTTGAGGTTCCATCCCCCTTCAGTTGAATGAATCTTAAGAGACTTCCGCCCTTCATCAAGAAAAACGGTATCTGATATGGTAATCCAGTTCTGATCTCCCCCTTCAGTTTCAATATTGATCGATGAAATTGGGATAATGGCCATTTTCCTCAGTTCAAAACTTCCTCCTCCGGTGCTACTGGAAACTCTGTATTCAACACGGTAATCTCCTGCTTCCTGCGTGTTAACAGAGTAATTAAGGTAGTCCCCCGCCTGGATGCTTATCACATGAAGACCGCCCCCTTCTGTATCGTTGGTTGCCTCAGTTTCTATTCCCGACATCGTTGTATAGTCCTCAGCTTCAATCCTCCCCGGGATGTGGGAGACCAGTAGATAATCAAATTGTTTTGTAATCCCGGTTGTAAGTTCAAGATTGTCATAGGCCAATACGGTGATCGTATGCATCCCCGGAGATACTCCTTCCTTTGACCATTCAAATGCATCAGAAGAAAACGATGTTTCATACCTGGTATCGAAATAGATTTCGACTTTCGATATCCCGTCGGGATCGGTTGCAGTTCCTTTTACAATGAAGGGTTCATCGGATCCAAATTCCGGATAATCAATGGAAATTACAGGTGGATTGTTCACAGTTGTCGGAACCTGGAAATCAACTTCTGACTGGTCACCCAGGATAGCATCCACACCAGCCAGCAGTGCAGTAAATGGGGAGTTCCAGTTGATGCAAATCTCATTGGAGGCATAACTTCCTTCCACATCAACATAAGATTTTGCCGGATTGTCGAATGGATAATTCTGATCATCCTCCTGGTGCATGCTGGGCCCTCCTGCAATATAGCCTGGAACAGGCTGTGTAATACCATCTGAACCAGAGGGCCTGTCGTGAAAATTCATGGGAGTCCTGTAGCCATATGAAGATTCAAAAGAATAGCCCGTACCATTTTTACCCAGGATATAATCGGCGCATTCGGCAGCTCCCCGGATATATTTGGGATCGTTTGTAAGTATATTAGCATACAACAGGCCTACGCCAATGTTTGCAATTCCACTGTTGGAACCCCAGTAGTATCCAAACACCGGGATCCGGGCCGGACTTGCGGCGATCTCATTCAGCCATTTATCTGACGTCGATACAACCGAGTTTCTTATGGAATTAAGCATCGATTCGGACAATCCATTGGCCCTGGTTGCCAGTGAAAGTGATGCCATGGGTTGTACATTCGGCCAGCCTGGAGTACCCCAGTAGTTTAAAGAACCACTCTTGCTTTCCAGGTAGGATTTATACTCAGCTTCCCCGGTGGTAATGAACAATTCGGCCGCAGCCCAGATAAACTCATCGGAGACATTTCCATCGCCATATTCACCGGTATACACATCTGAAGGATTCTTGAAATAGATGGCCGGATTGGCCTTTGCCCAGGCCCAGGCATTCTCGGCACGAGCCACGCAATCGGCAGCATATGCAGAATCATAGTTTGTATAGATCCTGCCTGCCATGGCCATCACGGCAGCAAAGTCCAGCGCCGAAGCTGTTGATTTTCCAATAGCATATCTGTCGCGGGTGGCATCTTCAGGCATAATAAATGCATCGAATGACAATGTGGTCAGCTTATGAAATACACCTCCATCCTCATCCTGCATGGTTTTCAGCCAGTCCAGTTCGTATTTCACCTCATCCAGCAGATCATTTTCTCCATTGCCAGATTCCGGTATCAGTATTGAACTATCGGCAAAAAAGTCATTGAAATTCTCGTAAAAGGAAAGCAATGTACCCACTGAGATGCCCGCATTCACTACATATTTCCCAAAATCCCCGGCATCATACCAGCCTCCCGGAGAGGAGATTGTACCGGTCTTGCCAGTAGAGGTATGCAATAGACAGGTAGTATCAGGGTGTCCTGCTCCCCTGTTCCATACCCCGGCAAAAGGTTCAGTAAGTTTGTATGAGCAACGTTTGTAATAATAGGATTTCAGGGAACCATATGCAGCTTTCCTCAACGCTGTATGATGAGATTTCGAATGTATAAGACGCTCCAAAACCTGGAATTTGGATTTTGTAGGTTCCGGGTTTGGTCAGTTCCGAAAAGTCACAGAGCTGGATGCTGTCACCGGCATCGCTCCAATAATTCCCAGGTGTCATCTCTCCCGAAAGCTCAACAGTGCCATCTTCCGTATTCACAATCTCAAAGGAAGTTGCATTTGTATTGGCTACCAGTGCAATTTTATTGGCCGCGGGATAGTATCCCAGTTGATTGATCCTGATCGAAGCGGACTGCGTATATGATAAAAGTGACACACCAAGCA
Source organism: uncultured Bacteroidota bacterium (assembly GCA_963735755.1). Classification (GTDB taxonomy): domain Bacteria; phylum Bacteroidota; class Bacteroidia; order Bacteroidales. Next base: position 108,340 of record CAVTME010000004.1, read on the forward strand.
GGGTGATCATCAGCAAGAATCTTTTAAATCGGGTCATTTTCCGGAGTGTTTAAAGGGTGAGACGTTTCATATCAATAAGCAAATTTTACTTTCTCGGGATCACTGGACAACATATCCCGAATTTCTATGGCCTGGAGCTTAATTTTTCCTGTGATCATTTTGGGGAGGTTATAGTTGGCCAGCATCATGTCATACATGGCCGGATCTTTCTGGGGCAATACAAAGGGAGCGTGGGCCACGCCGTTCTTATCAAAATAGGCAATGTGTGGCCGTGAAAAAACATCATCCATCCGTTTGCTGCTGAAAACCAGCCAGCGACCATTGGATGACCACGATGAGAAGCTCTCGGCATATTCGCTGTTTAATTCCAGTTTCTTATGTACCCTGGTTTCAAGATCTATGGAGTAAATATCGCTCTCTTTATGAAAAATGGTGAAATAGCCATAATCAGACATGGAGCAAACAAGGTATTTCCCATCCGGTGAGATGGCAGGCATGGAGATGCTTTTGCCGGTTGAATCGGCATCCAAAACCATCTCGGCTTCGCCCCATCTGTTTAGCTCTGCATTATAGGCAATGCGCATTAAACTGTATCTGGAATGGAGCAGGCTCTCCTCGTCACCGCTTTGGGCCTCCGGAGCGCTTATGAAATAGAGGTATTTTCCGTCGGGTGACCACACAGGCATATTTTCCCGTCGTTCGGTTGAGACCCTTGGTGAGGTAGTCATGGTATTGTTTTCCACATCATATACAACGATATCAGAGGCCCTGTCTGCCACATCCACTACTTTATTCAATCGGGTGGTGAGGTGCGGGCTGATCTGCCCGGTGGAGAATGCGATATGGGTTCCGTTGGGGTGCCAGGCAGGATAAATGCCTGCTGACATGGTATGGTCTGTCCGGGTATCTACTTTCGAAAGTACACCCTCGTTCCAAATCATGGTACCCGAATGGAGAATCCGGAAGTGGATGAGCATTTTGGAGGGGTCATTGTTTGAAAAGGAATGACAGTTCATACAACCATGATCAGTAGAGCTGTTTTCGATGACAGGGCTCTCGTTAAAATTGGAAAGATTGCGCTGGTATATCCCCATTTTATGCCATTTGAGATACACTGCATGAACCAGCCTGTATGCAAGGAATGAATCTATGGAATCGGTGGAAATGTTGTGCCTGATGGTATTGTATTTGCGCCAAACTCTGTTTTCCTTTGACAATACATCAATGGTCATTGTCTTTCCTGCATTGTCAGCCAGGATCCTTTGCCACTCCTTCAAAGGAATTTGTACGGTCGGGGAGCGCTGTTGGATGGTAATGGATCCACTGTCACCAGCCCGTATCTCGACCCTGTATTTTGAGCCGGGTTCTTTGATGATGAAATTAAGGGGAGCTATGTTGGGTGGAATGGTCAGTTCGTAATACTCCGGATAGATAGCCGGAAGCGATCCTGCTTTATCGGCAGTACCGGTTTTGCCTGAACAACCCGCAAGCATTGCCATGACTGAAAAAGCCAGGCAGATCAATATGATCTCCCGTGAACTGACACAGTTTTCAGGATGCATGCTATATGGGGGGTTCTTCATTCTCTTCTATTACAATTTCGGGTTTGACAATGCGCGGGAAAACAAATTGCAGATAGTATAAATAACTGTCTCCCATCTCCCAGTACAGGTAGTTCCGTGCCATTTTCTTATTCCCCTTGTGCTGCTCTACAACCTGATTAAACTGATCATAGCGGGCCATGGTTTCGGGCCTGATGTCATAGTGAGATTGAACAGGAATTTGATTTTTTGCACCATACATCAATACTGCCTCTTCGAATATGTCCGAAGGCCTGTGGAAATAGTTGCCGGCGTCACTAAAAAGTTCCATAAAGTTCTCCAGCTGGGCATCCAGGAGGTAATACATCAGCAGGTATTCATAAGCTCGTTTGTTTTCAGGATTGGTTTCAAGCAACTCCCGGAACCTCTGGTCAATAAATGGACTCAGCTCTTTTCCCGGGGGAATAAAACTTCTCTTCTCTATGATCTCCAGGTGTTTGTTGATGCGTGTTGTATCCTCAATATATCCCTGGTATTCAGCTGTAAATTTTCTATCAATCAGGGTTTTGCTTAATATATTCAGGCATCGTCCGGCAGCTTTATATTCCCTGGTAACCAGGTGTATCTTCACAAGCATTTGCAGTGCCCTGGGACTGTAGGGATAAAAAACCAGGGACTCGTAGGCCCAGTGTCTGGCTTCACTGATGTAGCCCAGGTCGTAATAGAAGTCACATGCTATAAACGACATCTCTGAGGCAAATTCAACATCCGGATGTAATGCATCGCATCCGGAGATCTGAAAGAATTTAAAAAAGTCATCAGCCAGTCTTCCGGATTTGCTGATGGCCAGGTTGTAGTTGAGATTGGCTGCAAAGTTGTAATCCTTCAGGCCTTTGGCTGCCCTGGCAGCTTTGTCTGCATTATTGACATAGCAGTAATAATCGCTGGCCACTGTTTTTTTTGCATCGCTGCGGTAGGTGTCGAAATGACCGAACAGGACCAGGGATACAAGCAATGCATATACAACAGCAGCATATATCTTTTGGGGACCTGGCCGGTCCAGGTATATCCTGAGTTTTTGAATACCGGAGAGGATCAGCGCAATTCCCGGCAGAATCAGAGCCGAGACCAGGAAAATATAGAATGTAACAGATGGTTCATAAGGCATAAAGTAGATTCTGGACGGGAAAAAGAAGAGGTACTTCTGATCCAATGGCATGGGGAGTATTGAACCTGAAATCCAATGGGGTAAAAAGAGGGCAAAACCCACCATGTAAATGGTCAAAATCAGGCTCCCCCAATCTCTCCGGTGAATTGAAAAGAAGAGGGTAATGATAGAAAACAGCATCAAATAGCCGCTGCCTGAAATATAGTAGACCAAACTGGCAAAAGTTGTGTAGAGTAAAAGTCTGCCCATGGTGCTTTTACCTTTTATTATATAGAGGAGCAGCAGCAGCAGCAGCAGCACCATTGAGACAATTACTGAAAAAGGAAGGTTATAGTTGTTGGTCAGAACAATGGCAAGACCAGGCAGGGCCATGGCCCATATTACATTCGTCTTGTGATTGTATGCAAGATTCATAATTCTATGAATCAGCCACATAAGGCCTGCTGCAATTCCCATAAAGATCACCGGGCCCAGCATTCTGTAGTAGAAAAACTGCATGAAAAAGTTGGCAAGCCATTCAGAGATACCTCCTGGTGTTTCTAAATATTCCTTTAAATATCCAGCGCTGAATACAAAGGGAGCCTGCGCGTGGTGAAAATAGAGATACAGGTTTTGAGACGATAATGATATACAGAAAAGCCAGGAGCAGGTATACACCAGGCATGATGCCAAACAGAAACTTTGAAGACTTTTGATCCACGGTCAAAAATAGGAAATGATTTTA
>CAVTME010000005.1:0-526356 GCA_963735755.1 uncultured Bacteroidota bacterium
CCTGGAACTGGCTCAGAAAATGATAGATATCCGGGGATTGATAGATAATGGATCCGACCACAACCAGGACAGGATTCCCTTTCGCCAGCAGCGTGAAGCGGTGGGTCATGCGGTACGTGCCAACTATCTGTATGCTGGGGTAGCCGATCTATATGCGGAGACAGGTGAAGATTCACTGATGATGGCGCTGACCAGTATCTGGGAGGATGTGGCAAAGCACAAGCTTTATATTACAGGCGCTTGTGGCGCTTTGTATGATGGAGTGTCTCCCAATGGTACAAGCTATGATCCTTCCCGCATTCAGCAGGTGCATCAGGCCTATGGCCAGGCCTACCAACTACCCAATAAAACGGCTCACAACGAAACATGCGCCAATATTGGACATGTGCTATGGAATTTCAGGATGCTGCAAATTACAGGTGAGGCCAGGTATGCTGATATGATGGAGCTGACGCTTTACAACAGCGTGCTTTCAGGTATTGATCTGGGCGGTACACTTTTCAACTATACCAACCCTTTAAGGGTGGACGATTCTCTGACGTACACACTGAGATGGCCCAAAGAACGGGAACCGTATATTGCCTGGTCCAATTGTTGTCCCCCCAATGTAGTGCGCACCATAACTGAGGTTAATAATTATGCCTATAGTCTAAGTAAGACCGGCCTGATGGTCAATGTATATGGGAGCAACACATTAGAAACAACACTTGCAGATGGATCGGAGATTGCTCTGAGTCAGGAGACTGAATACCCGTGGAAGGGGGAGGTGGAGATAAAAATTGAAAAAACATCCAGGCAGCCTTTCGACATAGGACTGCGTATACCAGCCTGGGCAAAGTCTGCGCAAATAAAAGTAAACGGCAGGCCAGAGGCAGCGCCAGTTATGGGTGGACAGTATGCGACTTTACAGCGAATATGGAAAAAGGGCGATGTGATAGAATTGTTGCTGCCCATGGAGTTTCAGCTTATTGAGTCTAATCCACTGGTGGAGGAAACCCGCAATCAAATTGCAGTGAAGAAGGGCCCTCTGGTGTATTGTATCGAATCGCCCGATCTGCCTGATTTTCGGATCTTTGATGTAATCATCCCCTCATCCATCCGGCTGAATCCGAAGGAAACGGAAATAGCGGGTGCTAAAATTGTGGCGCTTGAAGGAAGAGCCCTCATTCAGAAATCGGAATCCTGGGAAGGGAGTTTGTATCGCCAGTTAGCACCTTCGGATACATTGGAAGCGGTAGATCTTCGCCTGATCCCTTATTTTGCCTGGGGGAATCGGGGCCATTCTGAAATGTCGGTATGGATGCCGGTGAACAAGTAAAATTTTTAATCAATCTGACCGGTGCGATTGGAACATCCTGGGCCCTGGAAAAGATTATATTTGATCATGAGGATTAAAATCTGGTATGGCATTTTACTGTCAGGTATTATAATGCTTTGCGGCTGTGCTGATGATTCTCCGGAAGCCGGGCTCATGGTGCACAGCCTGAAATGCGAGATGCTTGATAATCCGGTTGGGATTGATAGCCCCTCTCCCCGCCTGAGCTGGATCCTTACATCGGATCGCCGATCCACCATGCAAACAGCTTACCGAGTGATGGTGGCATCCTCGGAAGATTTGCTGGAAAAGGATTCAGCCGATCTGTGGGACACAGGACGTACCCCTGGTGACTGGTTCCATCGGTGTGACTTATGAGGGAAAAACACTGAAAAGTCAAGATGAAGGCTTTCTGGAAAGTGAAGGTCTGGTCGGGACGAAACTTCATCTCCTGGAGCGAAACACAGAGCTGGCACATGGGGCTTCTGCATCACAAGGACTGGAAAGGGCGTTGGATTGGCTTCGACAGGGCCTTTCCCTGGGACAGGGAGGAAATGTATTCCCGCCTTTCGGCCCGCTATTTCAGGAAGGAATTTCAACCCGATATGGATAAAGAGATTCAGGACGCTACGGTATACATCATGGGACTGGGATTGTATGAATTGTACCTGAATGGTCAGAAAGCAGGGAATATGTGCTTTCCCCGCTCCGACAGATTACCTTAAGAATGTGAAATACAATAGTTTTGATGTGAGTGAACTGCTGACTCCCGGGGGATAATGCCATTGGCGTGGTGCTGGGAAACGGCAGGTACTATACCATGCGTCAGCATTATAAGCCTTATAAGATCAAAAATTTCGGCTACCCGAAACTCTTGTTGAACCTGGTCATCCGATATACTGACGGGACAATAGAGATCATCAGCACCAATGATAGCTGGAGGGGAACGGCCGACGGCCCCATCCGTTCGAACAACGAATATGATGGGGAGATCTACGATGCCCGAAAGGAATTCAAAGGGTGGACCCTTCCCGGATTTGACGACGGAAGCTGGGGGGCTGCCGAATATGTGCAGGAGCCCGGTGGCACCTACGAAGCCCAGATGAACGAAAACATGGCTGTGATGGATACGGTCCGCCCCATCTCCATGGAAGAGCTTCGACCGGGTGTCTATATCCTGGATATGGGCCAGAATATGGTGGGATGGTTGAAAATCAGGGTTCAGGGAGAAAGGGGAACCACCGTGAAACTGCGTTTTGCCGAGTCACTCAATGAAGATGGAAGCCTTTTCACCGAGAATCTGCGGGATGCACAGTCCACCGACTACTATACCCTCCATGGCAACGGTCCGGAAAGATGGCAACCTGCCTTTGTCTATCATGGATTCCGCTACATGGAAGTAAGCGGCTATCCGGGTACACCCGAGACCCGGAAGATTTCACCGGCCTCGTGGTGTACGACAGGCTTCCCACCACGGGGCGCTTTCACCTCATCGGACACCCTGCTTAACCAACTATTTTCCAATGCCTTCTGGTCCATAAGCGGAAATTACAAGGGAATGCCGGTGGATTGTCCCCAGCGGGATGAACGGCAACCCTGGCTGGGCGATCATGCCGTGGGATCATATGGAGAGAGCTTTCTGTTTGACAATTCCAGACTATATGCGAAATGGATGGATGATATCATGTACGCCCAGCGGGCAGACGGGAGCATCCCAGATGTGGCACCTGCCTACTGGAGATATTACAGCGACAACATGTCCTGGGCAGGGACCTATCTCCTTGTTGCCGAAATGCTCTACCGCCAGTTCGGAGACCTCAGTTCACTCCAAAAGCACTATCCATTCATGAAGTGATGGCTGACCTATATGAAGCAACACTACCTGGTGGATGGGATTTTGACCAAGGACAGTTACGGTGACTGGTGTGCTCCGCCGGTTAGCATTGAAGCGGGAAGGGGAATAAGTGCCAATGTGAAGCATCCCAGTACACTGATCTCAACGGCGTATTATTACCATTTTTTGGTGCTCATGCAGGAATTCGCCGCGCTAACCCATCATGAGGAGGATATCGCGTCTTTCCGAAGGGAAGCAGAGCTGGTGCGCAATGCCTTCAATGAAGCGTTCCTTTCTGAGGGCCATAGGCTTCCTATGGTAACAATACCCTCACCGAAAACCTGCTTCCCCTGAGCTTTGGGATCGTTCCTGCAGAACTGGAAGACAGGATACTGGCCCGGGTAAGGAGATTCTGGAAGATTACGGATGACCACCTTTCATCGGGGGTCATCGGGGTTCAATGGCTGATGCGCACCTTGTCACGCAATGGAATGGAGGACCTGGCCTTCCGGATAGCCACTCAAACCACCTATCCCAGCTGGGGCTACATGGTTGAAAACGGGGCCACTACCTTCTGGGAACTATGGAACGGCAATACGGCGGCCCCCGACATGAATTCACAGAACCATGTCATGTTGCTGGGAGACCTGTTGATCTGGTACTTCGAGGACCTGGCCGGCATCAGGTCCCATCCGGAACATCCTGGGTTTAAAAAGATCCTGATGCATCCTTCATTTCCGGAAGGACTGGACCATGTGGATGCTTCTTACCAATCTATTCATGGTACCATCGGAAGCAAATGGACTGTCCGTAAGGATACCCTGTTCTGGATATTAAGATTCCGGCTAACACCATGGCTGAAGTGCATCTGCCCGTACTTCGGATGCGGACCGCGTAATTAGAAAGCGGAAATCCGCTCAGGAAAGCTGAAGGGATTGAATCGTACCGGAGATCTGGTAATGAGCTGCTTGTTGAACTTGGATCTGGCTCGTATCATTTTACAGTGACTCCGCTCACCAAATAGCATAACTAATCAATACAATAACATAGAATTACCTATGAACAAGAAGAACCTGCTGATCGCCCTTATGGCCCTGTATCGCATGTACAGCCTGCGACACCCTGCCCGGTTTCAGGGACGGCATCATTCTGGAGGAGTTTGTTTACGAGAGGCTTCCTTCCCCTCCTGTCACGCCTCCACCATTGCGGAAACCCCTACGGGCCTGGTTACGGCTTTTTTTGGTGGCACCTATGAAAAGAATCCTGATGTATGCATATATGTGAGCCGAAAGTCGAATGATGCATGGACCCCACCGGTGGAGGTTGCCAATGGGATTATCAATGACACACTGCGCCATCCCACCTGGAATCCGGTATTATACCAGGTGCCTGGTGGAGAGTTGCTTCTTTTTTATAAGGTTGGTCCAAGTCCTTCTTCGTGGTGGGGAATGATGCTCAGGTCTTTCGACGGTGGCATCAGCTGGTCAGAACCGGAAGCGCTGCCTGAGGACTGTATCGGTCCCGTAAAGAACAAACCCGTATTACTGGAAGACGGAACACTGATCTGCCCGGCCAGTACAGAGGACCAGGGATGGAGGATTCATTTCGAGTATACAAAAGATAAGGGGCGCAGCTGGTCAAGGTCTGAAGCCATTAACAATCCGAGGACCTATCAGGCCATCCAGCCCAGCATATTGTTTCATCCGGATGGGAAACTTCAACTCCTTGCCCGTAGTCTGAACAGTGTTCTGGTGACCTCCTGGTCGGAGGACCATGGCAGGACCTGGTCCTTGTTGAAAGAGTCCGGGCTTCCCAATAACAATTCGGGGACAGATGCCCTAAGCCTGGAAGATGGCCGGCACTTACTCGTCTATAATCATGTGAAAACACCGGTGGGTGCCAGGGGGGATACCGAACACCTCTGAATGTGGCCATTTCTGATGATGGTGTTCACTGGGATGCGGCGCTGGTACTGGAAGATTCTGAGCCTGGCAGGTATTCTTATCCTGCAGTTATTCAGTCTTCAGACGGCATGGTGCATATTGTATATACCTGGAGGCGTGAAAAAATCAAACACGTGAAGATTGACCCGGGCTCAATGAAAACAAGTCCAATCAAGGATGGACGGTGGCCCCACTAAGTGATCCGCTTTTTTGCTTTTTTTCCCGGCAGCAGCCATGAGATGGTAAATCCGGACAGGAATATCACCATGGTTCCAAAGACAATGGCCAGGTAGCTGTGTGTTTTACCTCCCGGGATCTGATCGCCAAACAGGATGGGGCCTGCGCTCAGGTAAAGGATCACCAGTACGCCAAGCACTGTTCCTGCTGCGGCAGCAACGGGCTTTTTTATACTGGTAAATGCAGCCAGAAGGAACAATCCGAGCATACCCCCGCTGAAAATGGAGGCCAGCTTCCACCAAACATCCAGTGCACTTTTTACATTGATCATGGAAATTCCTATTCCCACTCCCAGGAGACTGATGATGACAGAGGAAATATAAAGAACCTTCATGGAATCCTTTTCGCCGGACTCTTTCTTCAGATACCTCTTGTAATAATCCGTCAGAAATACGGTGGCGGAACTGTTGAAACTCGTGGAAATGGTGCTCATTCCTGCCGCAAACACCGATGCGATAAGCAGACCCGACACTCCCACCGGAAGGGAATGGACGATAAAATAGGGAAAGACTCTGTCTCCCATGGAAGGATCCATCAAGGCTGCACTCAGCTGGCCCGCCCCGGATTGATAGTAGGCAAAAAGACCTGTACCGATAAACAGGAAAACAAAGGAGACAGGTATGTAAATCAGTCCCCCGAACAGGGCTGACCTTCTGGCATCTTTGTCAGTTCTGGACGCCATATACCGCTGCACATAGTTTTGATCGATCCCGAAGTTCTGAAGATTAATAAAAACACCATAGATCAGGACTACCCAGAATGTGGAATGGGTCAATTCCGGGCCAAAGCTTCCAAGGCTGAATTTCTGATGTTCCGCCGCAATCCGGAAAAGTTGTCCCGGTCCTTCCGGCATACTGAACATAATAAACAACAGGGACAGGACCGCCCCGGTAATGAGAACGATCCCCTGGATGGCATCCGTCCAGACCACTGCCTGGATTCCTCCCAGCATGGAATAGAGGGCTACCGCGATACCGGTGACGATGATCACCGCGGCAATGTTCCAGCCAAAAATGATGTTGACAGTGATGGCCAGCAGATAAAGAATGGTACCCACCCTCATCAACTGGGTGAAGAGGTAACATACAGATACGTAAATGCGGGCCCAGGGACCGAAGCGATCTTCCAGAAAGGTGTATGCCGACGGACTGTTGATTCTCCTGTACAGCGGTACGAAGTATTTTACAGCAATAATTGCAGCTACTGGTATGGACAGGCTGAATGCAAATGCGTTCCAGTTGCCCTGGAAGGAATTTCCTGGGAGCGCAAGAAAACTGATACTGCTAACAAAGGTTGCGAATATGGACATGGTCAGTGCCCAGCGGGGCAGGGACCTGTTGCCAAGTGTAAATGCACGGGAACTCCTGTTCTTCCTGAAGAATGATCCGCCAAAGAGGGTTATCCCTGCCATGTAAACAAAAAAGATGATCAGGTCAGCTGCATTCATTTTTTATGCTTGTTATATCAAAAAGCGCTTCCATCCTGGTCCTGTGAAAAAGTACCCGTGGAGACGACCGGCCATATGCCACCTCTGAATCACGGCAAGGGTGAAAGGCCTTCCCATTGTACCGTCCACAGACCATTGTGTGGAATTCCCGGATTGGGGACAAAACAGCCATCATATCCGGCGCACATCATGGCCACCGCTGTGAGTAAGCCACCGTTTCCAGGCAGGTACAAACGAAGCCTTTCATCCTGGTAATTATGCCCGTTTTTTAGGTAGGTATTGGTCTCGGGGTTCATAAATAGTGCATCCATGGCCCGATCGGGCTGGCCAAGACGTACAGCTGCCATGGCCGTCAGGGGGAAATCCCATCCCCATGTTTCTTCCCAATGCCAGTTTTCCCAGACAAAATCAAATGTATTCTGCATCGTATCAATATCATATAAGGGACAGAAGGGCAGAGCGCCAAATGCTCCCAGGACTGCAGGGTGGTCCCTCATATGCGTTCCTTCGCGGTAGGCGAAAGGAACACTTTCAGCAGGCACATACAAACCATCCTTCGAAAACAGGGGGGAGAGCCCTTCCAGAACCTTTACCCATTCCGGATTGGGCAACTCTCCAAGACGCTGGGACCACTGGATGGCTGTATGGAGGCCCCAGTACCAGTAAGACAGCTCGAAGGGGGGATTGACCGTTGTGGCCGGATCAAAACATTCCTGTGCGGGGATCAGGGCCGGTCCCAGTTCATATCTTGACTCTTCGGGATTGTACCAGGCATAGGATGCCATAAAATCGGCTGAGGCAAAGACCAGGTCTTTGAAGCGGTACAATGTGGCTGAGTCCTTTGATTGGCGGTAATATAACTCCGCAAAATAAATGAGATGTGGCTGTTGCCAGATCAGGAATGAACCTACTGAGGAAGGGCTGTCATTCCCATAAGGATCCGTCATCTTTTGCCAGCGAACTCCATCATAGCCCTGGCGAAGGGCTGTCTCCTCAGCTTTACTTGCGACGCTTTCATACCAGGACAGGCTCTCATCCATCAAAGCGGACCGGTTCCAGAGGAAAAAATGAACCATATGCCACCAGGCCATCTCCAGGTGAAATTTTCCATACCAGCTGTTATAGGTCAGACCGGTTTCCTGCGGGGGCTGTGAGCCGGCGCATTGTGCCCGGGTAAGGTACTGCGAAAGAACGATCCGGCGTTCCAGTTCCTCTGCCCGCGGATCGAGGCTCCCGGAGAAATCAACCGCCCCGCCGCTTTTCCAGAAATCCATCCAGGATTTAATGCCAAGCAGGCGGGTTCCCTTAAAGGTCTCCAAGCTATCTTCCGGTTGATGGGGGCTAAACTGTATGGTGACATCGAACATGTCTGAGGTAGACGACAGTTCAAAGGTATGTACCTCAGTCTCTTTAATACTCAGATCCCCTGCCCACTGAAGCTTCGCATAGTAGCGTGTGGTGTCCAGCGTTCTCTCGATCAGCGCAGCATTGTTTCCCTGGAGTTCCAGGCGACTTGAATGCCTGTCCGGTACATCCCAGCGACAGGCCATATCTGCATGCAAACCTGTAGGAAAAGGAAAGCGTATTTCAACACCTAAGTGACCCTTGGATATGAGCCTGGAACGTGCCCGAAATGAAATGGCATCCACGTCAGGATGACAGACGGTAATGACTTCAACCTCCTCATCCATCACCTTGAATGAACTTCGGATCTCTCCCTTCCATACATCCAGGACCTGTATGATTTCAGTAATATCTGTGGGATTCACTTCGGCACCGCCAACTGTCTTGAAAGTAAAACCCACAATGCCCAGGTGAAGACGGTGGGGATTCACCCTGAAATAATTTGCTGCGGCTTCCTGGCGTGGTTCATCTTTCACCTGCACGGAGTAAGTGATGTCTTTCTCATCTACACTGAAAGTGTCCATGGTCTCTTCAATGGAGAAATCACTATCATTGGGAAAACTGTGCCAGCCCCAGTCACTCTGCGTGCCCAGTGGTATCCCATTCTTGTATTCCTCGGGGAAAGTCTGCAATCCTGTAAAATCAACCGTACAGGCAAAGCCTCCATTTCCCACTGTCAGGGAACCCAGTGTATCAAACAAGGTATTCTCTACCTGGTGCCTGTTCACAAGGGCATAGCGGTCAATGCGCTTTTCCTGTGAACAGGATGCCCCGAGGATGGCTATCAGAATAATAGCAAAGGATGGACGTTGACTTTTCATTGACACAGGGTAAATATAATGCAAAGCTCCTGAGGTTTGTAAAAGAATAGCCGGGATTCCTGGTTCATTTTTAAGCTATTGTGGCGCCAGAATGTCCCAGGTGTTGCAGGACCTGAATATGTTCTCGTTGGTATAGGCTTTGGCCTGGTCCTTTGTAAGCTGGTGAGACCAGCTTACCCTTTGGCTCCTGTCCGAACCCGGTCCGGTACACGCGTATTCGGCATAAAAAGCTGTCTTTTCTCTTTCGGGCTTGGACCAGTTGTGCCAACCCTCGGGTGCGATGTGTTCCCCCATACGGCAGCAAATGTAAACCACCCTGGCAAAATCCCGCCACGGACGTCCGAGGTATACCTTGTCAATACCAGGGGCTGCGGTAAGATCACAGTTCCGGAATACATATCCGAAGCTCTTTCCTTCAGGTGTATTGGCGGCCGTGATGTATGAATTCTTTTTGCTGAGGATGGTGCAATGGTCGAAAATAGCAGTAGCCGAACCGAAAACAAAATCCGTAGATCCCTCAATGAGGCATTCTCCGTAATATTGCCGGCTGTTTTTTCCTGAGGCATACAGGGTGTCCTGGTTTCCGATAATCCTGCAGGAAATGGCTTTGAAACGATCCCCTTCCACATGGAGGGCTACTGCCTGGCCAGCTGTAAATCCAGCCGTATTCTCAACTGTAAGATTCTCCAGGGTAATGTCATCTCCTGTAATCTTCATTGTATAGGTTTTAAAAGTACCCATATCGTTCAATGCAGCATAATCACCATAGCTGATGATGGTATGCTCTGCTGACTCTCCCAGCAGACAGACGTTGGACAGGATCGAGTCAATATGAATCTTCTCCCTGTAGGTTCCGCTTTTAATATAAATCAGGGTTTCGCTATCCTGAACGGCAAGACAGGCTTCGAGGGCTTCTCCTATTGTAGTGAAATCCCCACTGCCATCAGCAGCCACCACAAACCTTGCATCAACTGTTGTCCCGGCTTTCAGAACGGAAGTCAGAATGATTAGAACACTTAGAATCAACAGCTTAATTTTTTTCATCGCATGCAATTTATAATGACTCATCAATGACTTGTTTCATTGTTAATGACATGACTTCATTTCCTCCACTGGCTCCAGATACATATGTGCCATGTCCCTGGGTTTGATCCGTATTGCTGTCACCTTGGGTATATTTTTCGAATTTATAGCTAAGATTGCAACGATTACACTCTATTCCCGGACCTGAAAAATACATATTTTCCTTTTCTTACCTCAAGGTTGGTATGAAGGCATATGCTATTTGGGACGAATACATACTTTTGAAGAAAAGCTTATCTTTTATGTTTGGCAGTTATCAACAACCACAATGAGGTATAAAATATTATTTCTGGTCCTTGCTTCTTTGTGCATGATCACCCGTGCACAAAATCCGAATGTCAAAGTGGACCTCAATATGGAAGGACGGAAAGAGTCTGAGGTCAATGAACCCGGGTACATTCCCTGGTACGTTGCCAGGATTCATTCAGCAACTATGACAGCTTCGGGCATAGAATTCTCTCTCGTTGCCACTGCCCCCGGAAGCAATACAACCTTCAGAGCCAGCTGGTCCAAGGCACTGGTTCAAGCTCCGCATTACGCCCGCCTCGTGAATGATGGTGTAAAGATTGACAATGACATTCTTCTTGCAAACCCTGGTAAAGGAGCCGATATGGAATTGCATATCTCAGGACTATCAGAGGGAAGACACACAATTCAGACCTACCACAATGTATGGCAGGATACCTCGGAAACCAATTATTGCCCCATCAACCTGTATCTGAACGATTCCTTGGTCCACAGCAATATTCAGCGATCTATACAGGCTACCAGAAGCACGGACGCCACCATCCTTTTCACGGAGTTGAATGTGGAGCAGGCCGGACAGGAAATGGTCATCCGTATCGAATCAGTAAAGGACTTTGTCGCCAATGAAGGGAAAACCACAGACCTGAATGTGTGTATCAATGCTTTTGAACTCAATTCTGTGGATGCATCCATGCAGGCGAGAGAGCCCATGCCGCTTGACGCAGATATGCATGTGGATGCAGACAGTGGTTTTTTTGTGCTGCGATGGGAGCCTGCCATCAATGGAAAGGTACGCAACCATTCACTATATTTTGGGACCGATTCGGCGGGAGTAGCCTCTGCCACGGACACCATGGCTCATCTTTATAAAGGTGAATTCCTGTTAGAGGAAAGAGCATACAGGGTGGACAGCCTGTACAGCATGAATACCTATTACTGGCGTGTGGATCAGACTGACTCTACAGGTCTGACAACGCAAGGAAATGTGTGGAGCTTTCGGCCCCGACATCTGGCCTTCAGAGGAGCTGAAGGCTATGGACGCTTTGCCACAGGTGGACGTGGGGGAAAGGTGGTGGAAGTTACCAATCTGAACGATGATGGTCCGGGAAGTTTCCGGGAGGCAATCACCAATGAAATAGGCCCACGGACCATTGTATTTAGCGTGTCAGGAATGATCACTTTAGAATCCCGACTGGTATTAAAAAGCAGGAATGTCACCATTGCAGGGCAGACTGCGCCTGGAAAAGGTATTTGCATCCGTCAGGCGCCACTGGGACTGGGCAGTGAATCCATTACCCGTTTTATACGTGTTCGCCTGGGTGCCGGCGCTACTTACGATGGCATGGGAATGGCAGGCAACAACCACAGCATCATCGATCATTGCTCGGTTAGCTGGACCATTGACGAAGCTTTCAGTTCACGAAATGGCAGGAATCTTACCTTACAGCGCACCCTGATTTCTGAGGCGCTGAATATTGCCGGGCACTCAAATTACCCTGAAGGATCTGCACATGGATTTGCCGCCAGTATCGGGGGAGATGTGGGCTCATTCCATCATAATTTACTGGCTCACTGCAACGGACGTAACTGGAGCCTTGCTGGAGGTCTGGATGGGGATGGCTTCTATGCCGGGCGTCTGGATATTTTCAACAATGTGGTGTATAACTGGAAGGATCGAACAACAGATGGAGGTGCCCACCAGGTGAATTTTGTAAATAATTTCTATAAAAAAGGGGCTGCTACCTACCAGTACAACATGCTGAATGCACAACTGGAAGGAAAAGGCAAAGGAACGCAAAGCTATTATTACTCGGGGAACATCCTTCAGAACAAAAACGGGGTGTATGCCTGTGACGGGAGTGACAACAGCTGTGCCCGGATCATCACGAGGGACCCGTCTCAGGTAGTCAACTGGCAGGTATTTGTGGATGCGCCCTTCTTCCCATCCCATGCCACAATCGAAACGGCCAGTGATGCATACAAATCGGTACTTTCAGATGTTGGATGCAACATGCCACTATTCGATGATCATGACCAACGCATCATACAGGAAACCCTTACAGGTACCTATACCTACATGGGTAGTAAATCAAAGCTGGGAGGGATCATCGATCATCAAAACGATGCCGGGGGATACGAGGATTATCCTGCGTATATCAGGTCTGATGATTTCGATACCGACCACGATGGTCTGCCCGATTGGTGGGAAGACTTGCATGGCAGAAGTCCTAACTCAGCTCCAGGTGATTTTTCTGACTCAAATGCCGATCCCGATAGGGATGGCTATACAAAGCTTGAGGAATACCTGGAATGGATGTCGGTGCCCCATTTTTACATGGAGGAAAATGTGAGTGATACCATCGAACTATCCCCTTATACAATTGCTTATGCGGATCCTGTTTACAGCCTTGATTCAATTTCAAATTTCGACCTTAGCATCACCGGCTCAATCCTGGTAATACGGCCCCATCCGGGCAGCCACGGAATCACTTATCTTCCAATAAAAGCTTTGGATATTTCCGGTTCATCTCTTATTCGGGTCATTGGAATTTGTGTTGGAGCCAAGGAACCGTTAAACATTGTTGTTGAACAGCCATTGAAAGTACCTTTGATCCGGACTGAAGTTTCATGTTCTGTGTATCCCAGCATGTTCGACACCCACCTGAACATCGAGTTGAGCTCAGATCACACAGCCACGGTATCTGCAACTTTATACGACCTTAGCGGTACTGCCTGCTTACATGATGATTTTACTGTTCAGCAGGGTGATAACAGGCTTCTCTTAGAATGTCCTCCTTCGCTCTCAAAACAAATGTACCTTCTAAGGATCGTAGACAGGATCAGTGGAAGAATTTTAAAGGTGGAGAGGGTAGTAAAGATATAGACTCCATGAGTCCCCGTCTCCCACGGTAATTTCCATTGATCATCGTGGAAACTTGGTATATACTATTTGGGACATATGTATACCTTTCCGGAGAAGGTATAAATGTATGTTTGATTCTAAACCACTGCCTATCATGTTAGCATTAAAAATCCATAGGAGAAGTATTTCTTTGTTCTTTTTTACCCTGACATCCTTTTTGGCTTTTTCCCAGAACAGAACCGATGTGAGCCTTTTTATGAAGGACAATACCGACAAGCAGTTAAGCGAGGTCTATTCTGAAAGCGGTGATCTATACCAGGCTTTGGGCCACCATGGTCCTGCCATTGAAAATGAGTACCTGGGATTGCGTATTTATTTTAGCCCGAAGGCGGCCATTGATGTTTATTCAAAAGCCAAACCAGGCTTGGAGCTTAAGGATGCAGCCTGGTACCCTACTCCGGAACAGCAGAACAATGGATGGGGTGCTGATTATTATAAGGTGGGAGAAACGCTTGGCCTGGGCGGAATCAGGCTTTGGGATGGAGAAAAGGTACTTCCTTTGAACCCTGTTTCAGGACGTTATGCGCGTGTCCAAAAGGAGGGGACAGTTTCATTTATGGAGATGTTATCCAAGAATGTACCCTACAATGATAGAGAGTTGGATATTCTCGTGCGGGTTACCGTTTATTCGGGTATCAGGAATGCCAAAGTGGAAGCCTTTGCACTTTGTGATGACGAAGTCCAATTTGTAACAGGTATCAATTATCACCCTGGACAGGAGCTTGTTGTTGAAGATCGGTATATTGTTACCTGGGGCTTGCATCCGGAAGATGTTGCGGCTGAGCAGGTTAAACTTGGGGCGGCCATCATATTCAATCCGGAGGATTTTGTGCAGAAAAAGGATGATGGTACCCAGAAGCTGTTAATCACCGGACCCACAAAGCACATCGAATGCTGGATATCATCAGCCAATGCCAGGGAAGCGGAGATTCATACCCTTGAAGAGTTTGTGAATTTTGTCGACAATTTGTAATTCATCATTGATCAATTGTTTTTATAAACTGCAGCAGACAGTATGAGAAATACTATTTGTATAATCCTCGGTTTGGGGATGAGTTTTGGGTCCCTGGCACAGGATGGATCCTGGTATTATACCCATGAAATGACCACCCCTGAAGTTGTGAAGTTTGAGCCGCAGAAGCGTATGGTGTATACCGTAAAAAACACCCTGGATGTGGAGCGGAAAAACTGTCCGGTGGTCATTCACCGGGATGAATTTCCCATTCCGGATATCCACGAAATGTGGATCACCATTGTTGATCCTTCTTTGCCTTCCTACGAAGGGCCCGATGAGACGGTTCTGAGTATTTACGGTGGCCACCAGTTGCGCGCCGAGGTGCACGGTCATGCCATCTTTCATCAATTGGATGACCTGGACAAGGACGGAATCTGGGATGAGCTCTTTTTCCAGACCGATTTGAAACCCAAGGAAGAGAAGCTGATCTATATTTACCTGGGTGAAAATATCCAGGGATGGAATAAGCATGCAACCCATGCCAATGTGGGGAGTTACTGCAGGCATCAAATGCCTTTCTGGGAATCGGAAAATGTTGGGTGGAAAATCTGGTTCGCCAACTGTGTGGATGTATTTGCCAAAAGGAAGCCACAACTTATCGCACAGCACCTCTACATGGAGAACCTGGATGGTTACGGAGTAGCTGAAATCAACCAGGAGTGGGGTTCCGACATTCAGGGTGTGGCAGGTACCATGGGAGGTGGGGCCATCTGCCTTTTTGAGCACCCCGACCATCCTGATTCTATTTCCCTGCCCCGTTTTACACCCACCCAGGCAAAACTTGCTCCCGAAAGTTCCCTTTGGAATGCCGGTCAGATCAGTGATACCCGCTACGCTTATGAAGTGGTCGTGAACGGTCCGCTGCGATCCATGATTAAGATAAAAACCATGAACTGGAAATCAGGTTCCGGAACATATGCGCTTGAGCAATACTATACGGTGTATGCTGAGCAGAGCTATTCGACCTGCCAGGTAGTGTATTCAGATTTTTCTCCCCTGAAATCCGGGGTAAAAATGGGCTGTGGGATCAGGAAAAAGCCCGGTGAGGAGGCCCTGTTCCAGAAAGGAGGGGTATTGATCTCTTCTGGCCCTGAGCAGATCAAGGATCCGGAAAAAATCGACGAAAGAGCGGATTGGTTTGTCCCTTTCATTGGCAAAGCACTGGTGGTGAAAGATCAATATCAGCCCGAGTACCAGTTTACTCCAAACTCCGGGGGGAATCATACTTTCAAAGTGAGCCCCGATGTAAACAACAGCTTTGAATACATGCTCTTTGCCGCATGGAGCGAAGGAGCCGTGTATAACACTCAGAAAGATTTTGAGGCCTATGTGCAACAAAGCGCTATGGAGTATGATCATCCCCTCGAGATTGACTTTGTAAAAGTTGAAAAGAAGGGTTCCGGTGATGCGTACTCCGAGACCTGGAAGATCGACAACCTGGAGCTTATCGGGGGACATAAGGTAAGCGTGATTGGCGATCCGGAGGTGCTTATCACTGATATGGGCAAAGCTGTTAAATTTGATGGTGACGGGGATTTGCTTCTGGTCGATTTCAATCCCATTGGAGACGCCGCGGCATTTACGGTAGAGGTAGTCTTTAAGCCGAATGCCTCCTACCCGGAAAACATTGCTCCGCGCTTTATTCATATCCAGGATCCTGAAGGTTACCCATGCGGCACTTGATCCCGAAGATTTCATTCTCTTAGGTGATTGAAGTGCAGTTGCCCGGATGTGACTTAAATTGGTATATTTAGTCGCATGAAGACCAGATCCACAGTCGACCCTTATCGCCTGGACTCAGCCTCCATCACCCCCGCTCCGCTGAATTTCAGACAGAAACTTAAATACCTGGGTCCGGGCTTTATCCTCTCTGCTTCGGTGGTGGGCTCCGGTGAGCTGATTGCCACCACCACCCTGGGGGCAAAAGCCGGATTTGTGACCCTCTGGGTGATCATCGTGAGCTGCCTGGTAAAAGTCGTATTGCAGCTTGAATTTGGGCGCCAGTCCATTACCCGGGGCGTCTCTGCCATGAACCTGATGAACGAACTTCCCGGCCCCAGGTTTGGAAAGCAGAGGGTGAGCTGGGGAGCCTGGTCCTGGCTGGTGCTCTGGCTGTTTAAACCACTGCAGCTGGGAGGGATCATCGGTGGTGTGGCCATCATCCTGAACATGGCCATTCCCGGTCTTTCCATTCCCTGTCTGGACCATCCTCACTGCCACGGTAGTGATCGGGGTGATGCTCTTTGGATTTTATGAGGTGGTGGAGAAGATTTCACTGGTCTTTATGGGCCTGTTTACTGTGTTTACCCTGCTGGCCCTTTTTATGGTTCAGAAAACAGGATTTGCTGTGACCTGGCCCGACATTGCAGAAGGGCTTATCTTTTAAGCTTCCTGCAGGAACAGTGGGTTTTGCCATTGCTGCCTTTGGCCTCACCGGGGTGGGAGGGGATGAGATCCTTTCTTACAACTACTGGTGCATCGAGAAGGGCTATGCCAGGTTTGCCGGGCCCAGAGAGGAGTCCGGAGTCTGGAGGGAAAGGGCAAGAGGGTGGATCCGGGTGATGTACATGGATGCCTTCCTTTCCATGATCGTGTATACCGTGGTAACTGCAGCATTTTTCCTTCTGGGGGCATCGATTCTTTACCAGCGGGGAGAGGTTCCGGAAGGCTACCAGATGATAGAGACCATTTCCAGGATCTACACCGATTCGGTGGGCCCCACTGCAAAAAACATCTTCCTGATCGGATCTTTTGTGGTGCTGTTCTCCACGCTTTTTGCAGCTCTTGCGATACGCACCCGGGTATTTTCCGACCTCTTCGGGGTACTGAAGTGGATCGATTTTGGCAACATGAAGGTACGCATGCGAACCATCAGGATCCTGGCCATTGTGTTTCCTGTGCTGTGGACCATTGCCTTCCTGGTGATCAGGCTGCCGGTTTTGATGGTCACCATTGGCGGAATAGCCACCTTTATTATGCTGATTATCGTGGTGATTGCCGGGGCGTGGTTCCGTTTCCGGTCGAAAGAAAGCATCCTTGAACCCGGTGGATTTTACAAAACCGCCCTGGTCATCTCCTGTATCGCCATTGTCCTGGTGGGGGTGTATGGCGTGGTCAAATTGTTCTGAGCTGAAAGTTATTTGTCCTCAACTTCCGAGAGAAGCCACTTTATAACAGGTATCACTTCGATTTGTTGATCATCCTGGACAATCAGAGATTCTTCATCTTCTGTAATGATCGAAAGTTTTTTTGGTTTTAGTTCAGATGATGCCTGTATCAGGGCACGAACTTCCCTGTTGCGTGTTTTCTTATCCATTAAGCTACTGGATACCTGGATTAATTCAGTAACTTTTCCATTGCTGACAATTACAAAATCAACCTCAAATTGCCGTTTGAAATAAAAAATTTCATATTTCAATAGGATTGCCTTTCTGCGAAGTTCCAGGAAAACTATATTTTCAAGAATCCGTCCCACGTTTCCAGCGAATTCATCAGAGAGAACGGAAATAAAGGCAGGATCGACTGCGTAAACCTTCCTATATCTCAATTGCTCCTGCTTCTTGAAAGAGAATTTTGGGAGTGTGAGGATCAGGTAGGCCTCCTCCAGATAGGATACGTATAGTTTTGCTGTGTTTTCACTCCCTAGCTCAAAGATCGTTTTGATCCTGTTATAGCTTAACTCGGTAGAAAAGTTATCCACTAAGTACCTGGCAATGTCTCTGAAGGTACGGACATATTTAATGTTATGCCTGAATACAATATCCCTGGTAACAATCGCATTAAACAAATCAGTAATGTACGAACTTGTCGATTCTCCCTGAAGCACTTCAGGGAACCCTCCGGTTTTACAATATTCCTGGAATAGTGAATTGAGAATGCCTGCTTCTTTTGTTGTTCCGGAAGAAATTTGAAATTTCCTGTGACTTAAAAACTCCCGAAATGAGAAAGGAAATAATTCAGTTGTGGAATACCTTCCAGTAATATGTGAAGCTAACTCAACATTCAGTAGTTTAGAATTAGAACCTGTCACAATAATGTGCAATTTTGATCTTAGTAATCTGTTTACAAAGAGGCTCCATCCATCAATGTTCTGAATTTCATCCAGTATAAGATATTTGAAATCACCATATTCCTGATATAGCAACTCAAGCAGTACATTCAAATCTTCAGGTGAGCAATCCATCAATCGCTCATCATCGAAATTCAGATAAGCGTAATTCAGGTGATGGCATACCTGGTGTGCAAGAGTGGACTTTCCTGATCGGCGCACACCGATGATGATTTGTGCAAGTCTACTCTCAATGTTAACAAAATGCTCAAATTCTCTTTTTACCAGGATCTCTTCCGAATGTAAATCAATTTCCGCTTTCTGGTCAAGAATTGCCTTATGGAATACTTTTTTTGACATACCTCTATGATAAACTCCCATAAAAGTACGAAATATTCTCAGTGAATTGAGAATAAACTATAAAATATTCTCAGTGAATTGAGAATAATGTAGATAATTTCACTCCACGAATAGGATGCAGGTAGGACCGGGCAGACTGGTTTTTACACCGGTGGCCTCAAGCAAGCCGCTCTCCTGATTTATGGTGTATAGTTCAATCTCATTGGATCTGGCACCGGCCACCAGCAGGAATTTTCCATCGGGTGAAATGTTGAAGTCCCTGGGCCAGTAGGGGATCTCGTCCACAAGTTGAATCTGAGTGATTCCCCCGTTCTCTTCTGTCTTGAAAACTGCCAGGTTACTTACGTCGTCGCGATTTGAGGCATACACGTATTTTCCGTTTGGATGAACCCGGACTGCGGCGGATTGTTTGTTCCCTGCAAATCCCTCTTCAACAATGCTGGCTTTGTTGATCACTGTCAGCACTCCCGAATTTTCGTCAAACGCACAGGCTGTCACCGTGGCAGCCATTTCACTTAATATATAGACAAATTCTCCCGAAGGATGGAAGGCCAGGTGCCTGGGTCCGCTGCCCGGCTCCATGGCCAGGAAGGCCTGGTTCGGATTTGGGCTAAGCTCACCGCTTTCGTTGTCGAAGGCATAATTCATGACCTTGTCGGTACCCAGGTCAGGAACCAGCAGGAATTTTCCGGCGGGATCCATCATCACCATGTGGGCATGGGGACTCTTCTGCCGGCTTTTCACAGGACCCGATCCTTCACCGCGGACCACAGATGTGGCTGGCTTAAGCTGTCCGTCTCCTTCAACAGGTAAAGCAGTTGCATGACCGCTGCTGTAATTGGCAGCAAACAAATATTTCCCGTCAGGGCTGGTTTGCACGTGACAGTTGCCGCTTCCCTGGCTGGATTGCTGGTTGACCAGCTCCAGGGTAAAATCGTCAGGATTGACCCTGAAGGAGGTCACCGAATTGTGACCTTCATCGTCGGGCATACTCTTGTTGCTGGTTGCAAAGAGTGTAAGCCCGTCAGGTGACAGGGCCAGGTAAGAGGACCCTGTGGCCCCTGCAAATGAATCTAGTACACTGAAAGCCATTGTGGCCGGGTCCAGTTCACACAGGAAAATAGAGTATTCCTGTTTTCCATCCCCCGATCCCACATAGAACCTGATGCTTTCGTCTGTCTCTTTGGTGCCTGCACTTGAACAGGACACCTGGGTCAGCATAGTCAAACCCATCAAAGCAACTACCATCGTTTTCATAATCATTATTTTTTCCTTTTACCTTATTCTTTACTTACAAACTTAGTACTAAGTACTGAGCACTGAGTACTGGTACTTGGCACTATTACTTCTTCTTCCAGATCTTTTCCAGATCTTCCAGGGTACGTCCCTTGGTTTCCGGCACCAGTTTAATAATGAACCAGGCTGCCAGGAAGCCCATGATTCCGTAGATCCAGTAGGAAAATCCGTGGTTGAACATCCTGGTAAGCACCGAGCTTTCATTCATCATGGGGAAGGTCCAGGATATCAGCAGGTTGGCAACCCACTGGGAAGCTACAGCGATGGACATGGCACCCTTGATGCTGTTGGGGAAGATCTCCGACAGCAGAACCCAGGTAACCGGTCCCCAGCTCATGGCAAAGGCAGCGGTATAGGTTAGCATGAATATCAGGGAGAGGATTCCCATTTTATCCAGATAAAAGGAGAGCCCCAGGGCAAACATACTGAGCCCCATGGCAATGCCCCCAATCACCATCAATGGTTTGCGACCAAAGCGGTCTACGGTCATAATGGCCACTACCGTAAATGTAAGGTTCACCAGTCCAACAATGATGGTTTGAACCAGGGAGGAGTCATTTCCCGATCCCATGCTTCTGAAGATATCACCCGCATAATAAAGTACCACATTGATGCCCACAAATTGCTGGAAGACTGAAAGCAGGATGCCGATCACGATAATCAGTCCGCCGAAGGACAACCAGGGAGCACGTTTCTCTTTCAGGGAGAGCTTTATTTCAGAAAACACCTGGTCGGCAGTGCCCGGATTGATCCTTTTCAGCAGGGCAAGTGCTTTGTTTTCCTGCTGTTTGAGTACAAGGAAGCGTGGTGATTCAGGCACCAGGAAGAGCAGGATCAGGAAGAGGGCAGCAGGTATGGTTTCAGACCCGAACATCCAGCGCCATCCTACCTCATTGATCCATTCAGCTGCCTGTCCACGGGCAATGAAATAGTTAACGAAATAAACCACGACCATCCCAAAGATGATCGCGAACTGGTTCCATGATACTAGTTTACCACGGATACTGGCCGGTGCAATTTCAGCAATGTACATGGGAGAGAGCATGGATGCCAGTCCCACGCCAATGCCACCCACTACCCGGTAGAAGATGAAGGAAGAGATGGTGGCCAGTCCCATGAAATTGAGTTTCTCAGGCATGGCCGATCCCAGAGCGGAGATCAGAAAGAGAATGGCCGCGAGGATCAATCCCCGTTTCCGGCCCATGCTCTGACTGACGTATCCACCCATGGATCCGCCGATAATGCAACCCACCAGGGCACTGGAGATGGTAAATCCTTTGATGGAGTTACCCAGACTTTCGGTGAGTATATTTTCGCCTCTCAGAAAAAATAAATAGACAACTACAATGCCCACAACCCACAAAACTCCGCTGATAAGCATACCATTCTTCTTCCCAAACAGTCTGATGATAAAACTGGTAATCAGCGCTACCACGATGACCAGGCAAATGGTTACGATCCCTTTGAACTGGATAATGGTGGCTGTTGCCAGGGCAGCATCGCTCTCAAGGGGAGTAATAAAGAACTGCCGGAGCGCATTGGTGGCTCCGTTGATTACGGCAGTATCATATCCAAAAAGAAGTCCTCCCAGCGCGGCAACCAGCGTTAATCCGAAAATTACCGGTGAAATGGAACGGGTTTTTGTAGGTGAGCTCATGGGTATCTATTTTATGTACTGGTTAATAATCGCTTCATATAACTCCTGCTTGCCGGAGATTTGCCTGGGTTCTCCATTGGCTTTGGCAAGCGCTGCCAGTTGTTCAAGGCTCATCTCACCTTTTTCAAAACTGGCGCCATGGCCTGACTCAAAGGATGCATAGCGCTCAGCTTTCATCTTCTTATAGGCTGAATTCTCCAGGAGGTCCAGCGTAATTTCAAAGGCCCTTGCAAAAGCATCCATCCCTGCAATATGTGCAATGAAGATATCCTCCATATCCGTACTGTTCCTTCGGGTTTTGGCATCAAAGTTAATCCCCCCGGTGGTAAATCCACCAGCTTCTATAACAGGGAACATGGCCTCGATCAGTTCATAGAGGTTGATGGGAAACTGGTCCGTATCCCAACCATTCTGGTAGTCCCCGCGGTTGGCATCGATGGAACAGAACATTCCATTGTCCACTGCCACCTGGAGTTCATGTTGGAAGGTGTGCCCGGCCAGTGTGGCATGGTTGGCCTCGATATTTATTTTGAAATCCTTGGCAAGACCATATTTTTCAAGGAAACTGATTACAGTGGCCGTGTCGTAATCATACTGGTGTTTGGTGGGCTCCATGGGCTTGGGTTCGATCAGGAAGGGACCGGTAAAACCTTTTCCACGGGCATAATCCCTGGCCATGGTGAAGAAACGGGCAATGTGCTCCTGCTCACGCTTCATATCCGTGTTCAGAAGTGACATGTATCCTTCGCGTCCTCCCCAGAACACATAGTTCTCACCGCCCAGGGCGATGGTGGCATCCAGGGCATTCTTCACCTGAGTTGCTGCCCAGGGAAGTACGTTGAAATCGGGGTTGCTGGCAGCACCGTTCATATACCTCGGATTGGAGAATATGTTGGCAGTTCCCCAGAGCAATTTTACACCCGAATCGGCCTGCTTTTGTTTTGCATAAGCCACCATGCTCTGCATGTTGGACTCATATTCATCAATGGAGTTTCCTTCAACAGCTGCATCAATGTCATGGAAACAATAGTGATGTGCACCGAGCTTGGTGAAGAATTCAAAAGCTGCATCCATTTTATTCTGCATCCTTTCATCAGCACTGGAGCCATTGGCCCATGGAAATCGCTGGGTGCCGGGTCCGAAAGGATCCTCACCTGTTCCGCAGAAGGTGTGCCAGTATGCAATGGCGAAGCGCATGTGATCTTTCATGCTTTTACCCGCAACCACCTTGTTCTCATCATAAAATTTAAAAGCCAGGGGATTGTCCGAATCCCTGCCCTCATACTTGATCTTCCCTATTCCCGGGAAGTACTCTTTGTTACCTAATAAGTATTCCATTTTCCAAAGTTTAGTTATTTGTATTCTTTAAATTTTCTTCTTCTTTCTTTAACTGAGTACTATGCACTGAGTATTAAGCTACTAGCTATTTGCCATGCAAAGCTCCAATACCTCCCGCCATTCCCCGTAGGACTTCTGGTACTGTTCATGATGATCTCCGGTGGGTTCAATCACCATCATTTTATTAAGGTTTTCAAAAGCTTCCTGGAAGGATCCGAATGTGCCCGACCCAATGCCGGCTCCGTTGGCAGCACCGATGGATCCATCCGTATCATACAGCTCGATGGTGGCCCCGGATATCTCAGCCAGCGTGTCCCTGAAGATGGGGGAGAGAAACATGTTGGCCATGCCAGCCCTGATCACCGAAGGATTGATTCCGATCTCACGCATGATCTCCATCCCGTATTGCATGGAGAAGGCAACACCTTCCTGTGCGGCCCTGACCAGGTGGGCTTCGTTATGAATATTGAAGTTGATGTTCTTTACGGTGGCTCCCACATTCAGGTTACCCAGCATTCGTTCAGCACCATTTCCAAAGGGTAGCATGAGCAGGCCATCTGACCCGATGGGTGCGGTCATGGCCAGGTCATTCAAGCCAGGATAATTCTTTTCCCGCTGGGCCATATTCTGTTTCAGCCAGGAATACTGGATCCCGGTTCCATTGATGCAGAGGAGAACCCCAAGCCTGTTCAGTTCGGGACTGTGATTCACATGGGCAAAAGTATTCACCCTGCTCCGCGGGTCATATTTCACTTCATCACTTACTCCGTATACCACCCCGGAAGTTCCTGCTGTAGCCGCAATTTCACCCGGATTCAGTACATTGAGTGAAAAGGCATTATTGGGTTGGTCACCCGCCCTGTAGGCGATCTGGATCCCGGGCACCAGTCCCAGTTCCTCAGCCGCTGCCGCTGACAATCTTCCCTGTTCAGAAAATGTGGGGACGATATCAGGGATCAGGTGATCATGTATTCCGTAATACTCCATCAGGAAATCAGCAATGGAGTTCTCCTTGAAATCCCATAGAATTCCTTCTGACAGTCCCGAGATGGTTGTGTTGATCTCACCGGTCAGTTTCATGGCGATATAGTCACCAGGAAGCATGAACTTGTATGCTTTCTCGTAGAGTTCAGGTTCATTCATAATCACCCAGCTTAACTTGGAAGCTGTAAAGTTGCCCGGCGAATTGAGCAGGTGGGAGAGGCAGCGCTCGTTTCCCAGGTTGTTCATGGCATGTTCTCCATGAGATACTGCCCTGGAGTCGCACCAGATAATGGAGGAGCGAAGCAGCTGCTGGTCCTTATCAACCAGAACCAGTCCGTGCATCTGGTAGGCAACTCCGATGGCACCAATGGCCGAAGGATCGATCTCCGCACTCTGTAATACATCATTGGTAGCCAGAATCAGGTTGGACCACCATTGTTCCGGATCCTGCTCGGCCCATCCGGAAACAGGGGCGTTAATTTTCATCTCTTTTTTGGGATAGAAAGCTGAGGCAACAGGCCTTCCTGTTTCGGCATTGATCAGGCTGGCCTTTACCGAGGAGCTTCCGACATCATATCCTAATAGGTACATAGTAAATGGTAAATAGTAAATGGTAAATAGTAAATGAGTAAATGGTAAATAGTAAATGGTAAATAGTAAGTATTTAAAAGTTGAAGCCTAAATCGTCTTTTTTGTTTTGCTCGTATATGCTTTTTTCGAAACGGTAGTAGGTGGCAGGTTTATGGGCCACTCCTGCCTGCTTTTCATTCAGCTGGATCAGGTGGGTGGCTTTCAAAATCTTTTTTCGGAAATTCCGGTTGTCGAGCTGACAGTTCAGTATGACCTCGTAGAGTGTCTGCAATTCCCTGATGGTGAACTTTTCGGGCAGCAGTTCAAAGCCGATGGGTTCATTTCTCAGTGCATTTTGCAAATGGTATAGTCCTTTGTTAATGATCTCCCTGTGATCGAATGCCAGCTCAGGAATCTGTGTTACATCCATCCATGATGCATTGTTCTTGATGGCGAAATCGCTGTTGCTTTCAGAGATATTAATCAATGCAAAATAGGCCGATGTAACCACCCTCTGGATATCCATTCCTGTGGTTTCCCCCAGCCAGTCGATATCAATTTTTCTTGAGATTCGCTCCGGGTGGCCGAATACAGCAAACTGTTGCAGATAGATGTTCTGAAGTCCGGTAAGCTCCTTGAGCGTCCTGCATGCGGCCAGGTCAACATCCTCCCTGGTGGAGATCATATCGCCCGGAAGTTTGTAATCTTTTGAGGATACCCCGTGTTCATCAGTATACACCCTTTCAACAAGCAGCACCTTCAGCTGGTTGGTGCTGAAACCGAAGATGACACAATCCACCGAAATATGTGGATTGATGGATCTTGCCGCGGAATTCATGGGGCTAATGTATGAAAGAAATTGAATAAAAGCAAAGTTAACGTAAAAAATACGCTTACTGTCCTTTTTCAGGAAGGGAAATGGTGAATGTGGAGCCCTTTTCAGGTTCGCTCTGAACCCTTAAGGAGCCATTATTCATCTCCAGAAACTCATAGCACACCAGCAGTCCAAGTCCTGTACCGCTTTCACCGGAAGTTCCTGGTGTACTCTCACCCTTCTCAATGGAGAACAGGGTTTTGATTTTATCTTCTGCCATACCCAATCCTGTATCATTGACACTGATCTCTACCAGGTCTTTGTTCCGTTTGGCGGATAGCGTGATCTTCCCGCCTTCAAAAGTGTATTTGATGGCATTGGCCACCAGGTTTCTGAGAATGGTGTGAAGCATATTCAGGTCCGCATACACATGAAGACCGCTGTCCACTTCGTTGGTCAGAATGATTTTTTTGTTCTTGGCCTGGGCACTCAGAAGATCCAGTATTTCACCCACCTCTTTCCTGATATCAACCTGTACAGGCCGGATCCTTATGGATTGGGTCTGTGCCCGGGCCCATTCGAGCAAATTGTAAAGCAGGTCATAGGCTGAGGTGGATGAGTTATGAATACACTCAAGATACTCATGCACCTGGTCTTGATCCATGGTATTAAAATCATCCTTCAGCAGGTCCGCAAATCCGATAATGGTCTGGAAAGGATTTTTTAGATCATGGGCGATAATAGAAAAAAGGCGGTCTTTGCTGGCATTCAGGATTTTAAGCTGGTCCCGTTGCGCCTCCAGTTCATATTTTTGTTGTTTGATCTGGAGATCAGCTTGCTTCACTGCTGTTATATCCGAATCGATCAGGAACATGGAATTTACGATACCTTCCTCATTCAGGACCGGTGTGATGTTGGTCTGATACCATACATCTTTGGCTGCTTGGTCCTGGCTCCGGGAGGTGTAGGTGTAAGGCTTTCCCGACAAGATCACTTCATTTAAAATTTCATCGATTTGCCCATTCGAGGAATTCTGACGTAAGTTCCTGCCATTCTTCTCAATGAATACTTCAAGGGTGCATCCATAATGTTCCTCGAATCCCCGGTTCACCCACTCAAAGTTTCCGTCAGCATCCAAAATCACCACCACGTTTTCTGTTCCGCTGGCCACCATGGAGAGTTCCTTCAGCCGCATCTGGTCTCTTTTTTGCCTCGTGATGTCCCTGCCGATCCCCACAATGCCCACTGTCTCTCCGGATTGGTTTTTAACAGCTATTTTTGTTGTAGAGAGAATCACTTCTTTTCCTTGCTTATCCAGGATCTTCTCCTCCTGGTTGATAATGGATTCACCGGAATCCATGATCTTTTGCTCATCGTTGCGGAATCCCTGGGCAATCTCCTTTGGATAGAAATCAAAATCGGTCTTGCCGGTCATCTTCTCCGGACTGCTAAGCTTGTGATAGGAGGCCATGTGTTTATTGGCCAGGATAAAACGGCTCTCCCGGTCTTTGATATAGATCCAGTCCGGCATGCTGTTTACCAGTGCGTTGAGCAGATCCAGTTTACCGATATCAAGCGCAAGATCTTCTTTGTCTGTCTTTTTATGCTTCCGGTTCTGTCGTATGTAGAGGACAGTCATCACCAACAGTCCAGACCAGGGCCAGCGACATGGCAAGCAAAGCAAGTAATGTGGTGCGTTCGGACATAAGTGGATAATGGGTTCAAAACAGTTCCTAAAATAGATATTTATTCCCGCCAAAAAGCGTGAAAAAAGATTATTTCATCAACAGGTTGGGCAGCCACAGGCTGAGGCTTGGAATATAGGTGACCAGCATGAGGACGACAATCATGATGATAAACATGGGCAGCAAAGGGCGGATGACCTGTTCAATTTTCAGGTTGGCCACACTGCAGCCTATAAACAGAACAGATCCAACCGGTGGTGTACAAAGTCCTACGCACAGGTTCAATACAATCACAATTCCAAAATGGATGGGGTCCATACCCAGTTGTGCAGTAACGATGGGAAGGAAGATGGGCGTAAAAATCAGTACAGCGGGTGTCATATCCATAAAAACACCCACAAAAAGCAAGATGAAGTTGATCACCAGCAGGATCACAATGGGATTATCGCTCAGGTTCAGCAGTCCGGCACTCACGTTCTGAGGAATATTTTCAAAGGACATGATCCAGGACATCCCGATGCTGGTGGCAACAAGGAGCAATACAATGCAGGTGGTTCGGACCGATCTGAGGATAATTGCGGGCATATCCTTGAGGGTGATCTCCTTATAGATGAGGGCAAGGATAAATGCATAAAGAACGGCCACGGCCGACGCCTCAGTTGCCGTGAAGTATCCCGCAACAATACCTCCAATCACGATGACCAGCATCAGCAGCGAGGGCAATGCATCGATGAATTTCCGGAATGCAAACTTGAAGAAACTCCAGTTCGTAGCAGATTTATAGACGGAGTAAACCAGGAAAAGTCCAAGCAGGCCATAGACCACTCCTTTGAAAGCCAGACCGGAACCGTTGTCATGGATGGCTTTCAGGCCGACACCTGCACCCACGAGGAAAGCTGATACCAGAAGGATCTTCGCAAGGGTTCCCACCAGGCCAGAGATGCCCCTGTTTTTAAAAATCATCATGGACATGGCCACGAGCATGATCCCCACGCCGGTCAGGATCCCGGGCACATATCCGGCCAGGAAGAGGGCAGTAATGGATACACCACCGCTGGCCAGGGAGTAGATAATCAGGATGTTGCTGGGAGGAATGGTCAGTCCGGTTGTGGCTGAGGTGATGTTTACTGCTGCACTGAAGCTTTCATCATAGCCTTCTTTCTTCATCTCTGGTCCCATGATGCTTCCGATGGCAGAAGTGGCAGCTGCGGCAGAGCCTGATATGGCCCCGAACAACATGTTGGCGATTACATTTACAAATGCCAGGCCCGCCGGAAGTTTTCCCACCAGAACCCTCGCGAAATTAATGAGTCTCATGGCGATGCCTCCACTGTTCATAATTCCCCCGGCAAGTACAAAGAAGGGAATGGCCAGCAAAGCAAAGCTGTCCAGCCCGGTAGCCATCCTGTGTGCATAGGTGGTAAAAGCCGGCATGGCATCGATGGACATGAGCATGGTCAGTATGCCGGAAATGCCAATACTGAAAGCAATGGGGACTCCAATGACCAGCAGAATAACAAAACTAAGGACAAGGACTAAAACTTCCATTGCTCAGGACTTTTTCAATTCAAGGATGTGGAGCACTTCGTAAAACATAATGATCAGCCCGCTGATGGGAAGGATGATATACACATATCCAAGGGGCAATTGCAGTGCGGCTGATTTGACCTGAAGTACAAACCGTGTATACATGAGGGTCACGCCACCCACCACCATGACAGAAAGTGCAAATGTGCATACCAGTGCGTGGATAATGATCCTTAGTTTGCGTTGCCGGGCCGGAGGAGACTTCTGTATGAGGAGGTCAATGGCCAGGTGTTCTTTCCTTCCTGAAACGTAGGCAGCTCCAAGCACACCCACCCAGATCAACAGGAATCCCGCCAACTCATCGGTAAATGAACTGGGCGAACTTAGCAAATAGCGGCTGAATACCTGCCACAGTACATCCACCACAAGAATGGTCATCAGGATGATCATAATGATCTCCAGGACCCTGTTTAATTTATGTGAAAACTTCATCATATGGCTTTTCCCTGTTAGCTCGCTCATTACTCAGTGCTGAACGCTATTGCACTTCCCTTATCCGGGTTATCAGGTCATAGATTTTTTCATCGTCTCTGTATGATTCAAGGAGTTCCTGAACCTTCTCAGCAAATGGTTCTTTATCAGGATAGGTGATGGTTACCCCAGCCTCTTTAACAATCTCAAGTGACTCCAATTCAGATTTTGCCCACAGTTTCCTTTGGACCACGACCGACTCATCCGCAGCCTGTTGTAACCACTCCTTTTCCTGATCGCTTAGTTTTTTCCAGACTTTCAGACTGATGATCAGGACATCGGGGACCATGGTGTGTTCATTCAGGCTGTAATATTTGCATACTTCATAATGGTGGCTGGTATAGAAACTGGGGGGATTGTTCTCGGCTCCGTCCACAACACCACTTTGCAGGGCAGTGTAGAGTTCACCCCAGGATATGGGTGTGGGTGAGCCCCCCTGGGCTTTGACCATCTCCATGGCAGTGATGCTTTTCATCACCCTGATTTTAAGACCCTTCAGGTCATCCGGATGGTTTACAGGCTTATCAATGGTATAGAAACTCCTGCTCCCTGCATCGTAGAAGCACAATCCACGAATCCAGAAAGGCTCGGTGCTCAGAAGCAGCTCATCTCCGATTTCCCCGTCCAGAACATTGAAAGAGTGTTCCTTTGACCTGAACACATAGGGTAAGCCCAGTACCTTAAAATTCTCTGTAAAACTCTCCATGACCGCAGCAGACACTTTGGTAATGGCCAGGCTTCCAATTTGCAGAAGTTCCACGCATTGCTGTTCGGATCCCAGTTGGCCGCTTGGATAGATATCGATGGACAGCGCTCCGTCGGAGATCTCCTTACAACGATCGGCCATATATACCATGGCTTCGTGTACCGGGTGCGAGGGATCCAGGCCATGGGCCAGTTTTAATACGGTTCCCTGGTGTTGCTGTTTACAGCTGATAAACAGGGTTCCTGACAGTAGAAGGATTAAAACTGGTATGTGACGCATTGCAGGGGGGATGTTAAGCTCTGATTTTCCGTATGAACGCGAGGGCTTTTTTCGATGTAGCCTCCAGACTTTCATAATCTCCATTCTTGACGATCTCTTTGGTGATCAGCTGAGATCCCATACCCACGCAGAACGCTCCGGCATTGAACCACTCTGCCAGATTCTCCTCGGCAGGGGTGACTCCCCCAGAAGGCATGATGTTGGACCAGGGACATGGTCCCAGGAAGGCCTTTATAAACTTGGCACCACCCACTGTGGGCCCGGGGAACAGTTTGACCACCTCGGCACCCAGTTCCTCTGCTTTGCTAATCTCCGAAGCTGTTGCACAACCGGGGATCCAGAGAACTTTGCGCCGGTTGCAGACGCGTGCCATCTCTTCGTTCAGAAGCGGTGAAACAATAAATTTTGCACCCATTTGCATGTAGATGGAACAGGTACCCGGTTCCACCACCGTGCCCACGCCCAGAACCAGGTCGGGCAGGGCTGTTCTCGCCCACTTGGCCAGTTCAGCGAAGATTTCATGTGCGAATTCACCACGATTGGTAAACTCGAAAATCTTCATTCCTGCGTTGTAACAGGCGGTGATAACCTTCTTACAGATTTCTACATCAGGGTTGTAGTACAGGGGAATGGCCCCTATCTCTCTCATTTGCAAAGCAACATCTAATCTTTTCATGGTATGTACAATCGATTGCGCAGTTAAATGTAAATATATTTTTTGAAGATAAGAAAAGAGGACTCCATACGGTGCTAAAATTGTTAAAAACTGCGCGATTTGGTGGCTTGTTGACTAACTTTAATTAATCTAAATAAATAATAGAAATGAAAAACCATATGAAATACCTTGGAATGATCAGTATGATGCTTGTTGTGTTCTCTTCCTGTAAGAGAGAGGATCCCAATGCCCCCGTGTCATGTTTTGTGATTCCAGATGAAATATTTGCAGGGGAGCCAGCCACGTTCAACTCCTCATGTTCGGCCAATGCCATATCCTTTTTATGGGATTTTGGTGATGGAAGCAGCTCCGTCGACGTCAATCCGGTTCATACCTATATGCAGGATGGAGCGTTTACCGTTTCACTCTCCATTGAAAGCGCTGATGGAAAAACTGACGGTATGACTGTTAATGTGAATGTGATGGCCCCTGAATTTATTGAACACTCCGGTACCATTGATTCAGATGAGACCTGGATCGAAGGTGTTCATCTGGTGACCAGCGATGTGCATGTGGATGGAGCTACGCTAACCATTGCCCCTGGTGCTGTTATCAAGTTTGCCTCTGGTGCTGCACTCTACGTAGGTTATCACAGTGGATCTTCAGGGGCCACGCTGATTGCCAATGGAACAGCAAGTAAGCAGATTACTTTCACATCTGCTGCAGCCACTCAGAGTGAAGGCGACTGGGACTACATCTGGTTTGATGAAGGAGCATCCAATGTTTCGAGTATGCAATATTGCACCGTGGAATATGGCGGAGGTTATAGCAACAATTATGGAGCGATTCAAATATCTTCCAGTGCAGTATCCATCCAGAATTCAACTGTTAAATTATCTGGTTCCCACGGTTTTACTTTCGATTCGGATGGCTATTTTGAGTCCTTTAGCGATAATCTGGTGGAGCAAAACGCATTGAGTGCCATTAGTATCTATGGGAATTATGTTCATACCATCGGTGCAGGCAATACGCTGATGAGTGAACAAGGGATAGTGGTAAAGGCAGACAATCTTGAAATGGCAAGCGTCACCTGGCTGAAGCAAACCACAGCATATGTAGTTGAAGGAACCCTCCGTGTGGGTTCACAGTCGGGAACTTCTCTTACCCTTGCTCCCGGAGTAGAAGTCCGGATGGGTTCGGGGGCTTCTATGGAATTTGGATACAGCAGTGGCACATTTGGGACACTAACAGCAGTCGGAACCCAAAACGAGCGCATTTTATTTACCTCCTCTGCACCTGAAGGTTCAAAATCGCCTGGTGACTGGGACTACCTCTGGTTTGATGATGGAGCAGGTACAAGTTCAACAATGGCCTATTGTGATATGGAATATGGAGGGGGTTATTCCGCAAACTACGGAATGATATATCTGAAAGGATCCGGGATAGCTGTAACAAATTCCACCATATCCCTTTCTGAATCACAGGGAATTGCCTTGAGCTCTGATGCCAAATTCACCGATTGTTCAGACAATGTATTTGAAGACAATGGAAGCTTTCCCATCGAGATTCATGGAAATTTTGCCCATACCGTTGGAAGCGGGAATTCCTTTAACAGTGGTCCGGGTATTCTGGTAAAAGGTGACAAAGTTGAGCAGGCTGAAATAACATGGCTCAAACAGGACGTTCCCTATATTGTTGATGGTAGAATAGAACTTGGAAGTGCAGCAGGCTCAAAATTGATTGTCGAACCCGGAGCCACTGTGAATTTTTCCAGCGGCAGTGATATGAGGGTTGGTTATCTTTCAGGGACTTTTGGAATCCTGGTGGCTGATGGCGAGCCGGGAAACAAAATCACTTTCTCATCTGCTGCCCCGGCAGGTTTTGAATCGGCTGGTGACTGGGATGGCATCTGGTTCTATGATGGTACGAGCAATGGCAGTATTCTGGACAATTGCATCATCTCCTATGGAGGGGGGTACAGCAGCAATTCCGGAAACTTAATATTCTATAATGATGTGGCAGAAGTTCCGGTGATATCCAACTGTGAGATATCCAACTCGGCTGCATGGGGAATTTATTTGCAGGGCGGAGCCAATCCCACCCTGACCGATAACACTTTCATAAGCAATGCGTCGGGTGATTCAAACTGATCACCCGGCTCAGACATTGAGCCAGTAGGTAAGTTTGAGAATGAGCGCCCTGCTTTTGGGCGCAAAAGCGTTGGTGAAATAGTCGTCGGTATAGACCAGGTAAAGATCTGATACAGGTGCATAGCGCCACTGAAAACGGGTATTGATGTTGAGCTTTTCTCGCTGGGAATTGTATTGGACCAGGGTGGCAAAGTATAGATTTCTGGTAAAGGTAATATCAAGCTTGGGACCCAGCAGCCAGTAGTCAACACTGCTGTAAGGAAGTGGCTGGATTACTTTGTTATAGCTGGCATCCAAGCGAAAGATTTACATAGGGCCTGAACTGGTATTCCAGGTCGCCTGATATGGTATACCTTTCCCCGTCGAAAGTATCCCCCCAATCATGCCTCTGGCGGAGAATGAAAAGCGGTTTACGGCTGTCGGACCGGTAGAATGTAAACATGTACCAGTAGTTGAATTCATCACCTGCCTCATACTCCAGTCCATCTGAATTGCTGGGATCATAGGGATCGGTGAGTTTCAGATAAACCCTGTTGGCGACTCAGATATACTGAACTCTGGTTCCGGAACCGGGCTGTATAGCTGAGGGTGATTTCCCGGTCGGTCATTCCAAAGCCATCACTGTGCAAGCTGTTCCAGCTGAAGTTCGGGCCCGTGACTGAATGATGAATTTCAAATGCTTAGGATAGAAAGTATACCCAAGCTGAGGGTGCGAAGCTTTTGTAGCCGGTTCTTCTGCACATATCCCACTTCGGCATTATATCCGGCTCCCACGAGCTGATGGGCCCATTCGGCAGTCAGGTTCCCGTTGTCATATTTCAGTGCATGCTCCCTGAGAAAAGCTGTTACTGGTCTGAATTTCATCGAAAGAGTGGTGGTAAAATACTTTGCCGGTCCACCAGTTATCGGCCGATGCCAGGTTGAAATCCATTCCCCCAACCCTGTTGAATGCATTAAAATCACAGGTAGTCACATTCTCCGGAGAAGGCCTGGATGGGATCCTTGTTTACCAGGAATGCAGCCACCGTGGAGCGTTCAAATACCCTGCGGTGTACGGTGGCCACTGCAAAATTGGTGCTGGGTGTACCGCTTGCAGGGTTCTGGGCTGTCTGCATATCCAGTACTCCGATTTTCCAGTCCTGGTTCAGCTTACCGCTCAAGCGGGCACCAAACAGGATGGGTGTTTCCACATACTGATCCTGGTTTTCGTCATAGGTAATTCCGATCCGCCGGGAAAAGAAGGGCCTGGCCGTCGTTGACTCCGAATTCTGAGAAAAGGTCGTTGTTTTCCAGAAAGAACTGCCGTTTTTCAGGGAAATAGATCTCAAACCGGTCCAGGTTGGTTACCTGCTCATCCACCTCCACCTGACTAAAATCCGGATTGACTGTCAGATCAAGATTCAGGGACGAGGTGAGACCGATCTTGGCATCACCACCAAGTCCTTTGAGCCAGTTCGGTTGGTGTTCCTTCTTCATAATTCTTTGCCACGCCGGTGGAAACATAGGGGATCAGGGAGATATTGGATCCGGGGCCGTTTGCCGGAGCTTCATCCCAGACCATGATCCCGGTATTGGCCAGGGATGAGAAAGCAGAAATTCCTGGGAATATGGTTCCAGTTGGAGTATTCATTGTGACCGTAATCCACCCGGCAGAAATTCACCCTCCAGCTCATCCACGCCCTCTTTAAACCTGAGTGTACTGAAGGGGATGGCCATCTCTGCCACCCAGCGGTCCTCATACTGGTTCACCTCCACAAACCATTTATTATCCCAGGAAGGATTGGTGCTTGCGGAGTTCCTGCTCATCATGGCGCCCCCGTTCATGAATGATGGCTTCACTCTGTACACCATAAGGCGAGGTGCCGAAATAGTAGCCCGACATCCTGTCATTGAAGGGATTGATGATGAAATAAAATGCATCATTACCCGATGCCCTGAAATCCCTTCGCAGGGAATTAATCACAAACTCCTTTTGATTTTCTGTGTGGCAGGTGACACCCACATAGACGAATTTGTCATCATAGGTAACCATTACCTCAGTGTTTAGATCTGAGTAGGAGGAGTCATATGGATATCTCTGCCAGAAATCGGTTGCCATGTCAGCCTGCTGCCAGACTGCCTCATCCAGTACCCCGTCAATGGTGATTTCTGAACCGGACCTGG
Source organism: uncultured Bacteroidota bacterium (assembly GCA_963735755.1). GTDB lineage: Bacteria > Bacteroidota > Bacteroidia > Bacteroidales. The sequence continues at coordinate 35,032 of CAVTME010000005.1, forward strand.
CAATGGAGAGTATTCTGGGTTCAACCATAGCTGCCTTCACCCCGGTATTGAATATAGCTCCCCATACAAAAATCCAAAGTAAACGATGGCCCCAGTTCCTCATGCAGTCCTACACCTGTTTGTGAAATCCTGCAAATATAATACAAAGCACAGTTCTTTTTCCTGAGCTATGTCATGCTTATCGCTGACCTTTGCTAACAACCGACTGGGTCCATCTTTCAGCTTCAGCTTCCAGATATGCCGTGACATTCTCCAAGGAGGCCCACCGGGAGTCCTCATTTTCCCAGAGGGAGTAAAACCGAAAAGTTACGGGATCTCCGGGACTGGCATCAAGGATGGCATAGTAGGTCTCTGTAATTCCTTCCCCGGCTTTTTTTGATTCACCATATTTCACCAGATATGCTTTGGGTAACATCAGTGCCATGGTTAACAAGGATCCATCTTCGGCCTGGTTATCGTGGGTAAAGAGCGCCACATGATTGGGATCGGTATCCACCACATGCAAGACCTCACTTTTCATGTTCACGATGCCGGTGACCAGTTCCAGCGGCAATATCCGATCCCGAATAGGTCACAGTACTCTGGTAATAAGGACGTCCTCCTGTAATTTCGATCAGGTGGATCACCTCAAGAGGTGAACCGTTCTATCTTCCAATCCCTGTAGGTAAGATTAAACCTGCTTCTCTGGGATCCTTCAAAAATGACTTCGTAGGTCCCAGACCCATTATCGCCTACCCGGTAAATGGAATCCTTATACATGTAGCCGATGGCTCCGGCGCCCAGGCTTGTCCCAACCTTCAGAACATCCATGCCCCATGCGGCAGGTTCATGATAGCTGGATGCTGCCGGCCACACCCACACTATCCAGTACCATCCGGCTTTCAATCTTCCCGAAAATATCCATGCCATTTCGCTGGTCCAGGTAATTTCTGAATCCGACCAGATCGTTTTCCCAGGCCGGACCTTCCATCTGATACGCTGCTGATGTGACATGATCGTAGTTATCGTAGCATATCCCTTCCAGACGGGCGGCAGTCAAAAGTTCAGGGTATCCTGGTTTAGTGGCATCCCCAAGTCGCAGATTGGTGCTTATTTCAAATTCAGGGTATACATCGGTGGGATACGGATGTAAGAATTACTTTTTTCTGAGAGGGTGGCAGATCCACAACCGCGAAAAGCTCGTCCCACAAGCCGTCTCCGTCCACATCATCAACCTGGCAGGGGAGGGGATCCCTGTTCTCGTCCAGGAGCAGCGGGATTTCATTTCCAGGGATTTCCATCATGTTGGAAATTTGACTTCGCGTGATCAGGATGATGGCATCAGTCCTGGGATGGTCCAGGATGTTGTAAAGACCAAGCTACTTCATGCATGAATTGCAAGAAAATGCAACAGGGTCAATCCCAGACAGGAGCAAGTAAGTTTGATATTTCATGGTTTTAAAAAATTAGTTATTCTTCATTTGATGGTTTCCCAATGGTGGCCAGGATTCCCCCGTCCACATAGACTACCTGACCGTTTACAAAATCAGAGGCTTTTGAAGCCAGGAAAACAGCCGTGCCTGCCAGGTCCTCCGGATCACCCCAGCGGCCTGCCGGTGTGCGGTGAATGATGAATTCATTGAAGGGATGACCGTCCACCCGGATGGGGGCTGTCTGTGTAGTTGCGAAGTATCCGGGACCAATGCCGTTGGCCTGGATGTTATACCTGGCCCATTCGGTGGCCATGCTCCTGGTAAGCATCTTAAGTCCGCCTTTGGCTGCTGCATAGGCCGATACAGTGTTTCTTCCCAGTTCACTCATCATGGAGCACATGTTGATGATCTTCCCGCCACCCCTTTCAACCATGCCTTTGGCAACGATCTTTGACATGATAAACGGTCCGGTGAGGTCCACATCAAGAACCTGCCGGAATTCATCGGCTTTCATTTCAAGGATGGGGATTCGTTTGATGATCCCTGCATTGTTCACCAGGATATCAATGGGTCCCACTTCCTTTTCAATGATGGGAATGGTCTTCTCCACAGCAGCTTCATCTGTCACATTCAGTACATAGGTAAAAATCTGAATGCCATTTTTGGCATATTCTTCTTTGGCGCTTTCCAGCTTGTCGGGAAACATATCATTGATGACAATGGTGGCTCCCGCATGGGCAAGTCCCGTTGCGATGGCCATTCCCAGTCCGTGCGTACCGCCTGTGACCAGTGCTGTTTTACCTGTAAGATCAAAAAGTTGTATTGACATAATTTAAAAGTAAATGGTAAATGGTAAATGGTAAATGGTAAATGGTAAATGGTAAATAGTAAATGGTAATTAGTATAATGGTGTATTTGGATTAGCGGAGTTCGTTGGGTTGGAAAATATCCATATCACCGTAGTCCAGGTTTTCACCGGCCATTCCCCAGATAAAAATATAGTTGCTGGTTCCGGCTGCCGAATGGATGGACCAGGGAGGGGAGATTACCGCCTGCTCATTCTGCATCCAGATGTGCCGTGTTTCCCCGGGATCGCCCATGAAGTGACAGATGGCCTGTCCTTCGGGAACCTGGAAATAAAAATAGGCCTCCATGCGCCTGTCATGCAGGTGCGGGGGCATGGTATTCCACACACTTCCCGGCTTGAGTTCGGTCATTCCCATCTGAAGCTGACAGGTTTCCACTACTGAATTTACAAGCAACTTATTGATCTTTCTGGCATTGGATTGTTCCAGCGTACCCATCTCCACCACCTCAGCATCGTCCAGCGTCACCCGTTTGCATGGGAAAGCCTTGTGAGCCGGCGCTGAATTGAAATAGAGGTGTGCCGGGTATTTCTCATTCACACTGATCAATGTGATCTTTTTAGAACCTGCCCCCACATAAAGGGCCTCTTTGTAGTCCAGGTTATAATCCACACCATCCACTTTCACGGTGGCCAGGCCTCCTACATTGATGATCCCCAGCTCCCGGCGGTCACAAAAATATTCAGATTTCAGGGGATCGATGGTGTTGAGTTCCAGTTCACTGGTGGGAACCGCCCCGCCTACAATGTACCTGTCGTTCATGGAATAGACCAGGTTGATTTCTCCCGGCACCATCAGTTTTTCCACCAGGAACTCGGAGCGCAAACGTTCAGTCCCATAATGTTTTGCATCTTCCGGATGGTTTGAAAACCGGACTTCATAATTGATTGCCATGATATTTCTTTTTTGATCAGTTTATGTATGATTGATTGCTGAGAACTCTCCCTGATAATCAATTCGGGTTTCAGTATAGTTTTTTTACAATCGGAGGGTTCTGTATCCTTGTTTTCGCAGTGGATAAACATGTCAGCCAACAATTTGCCCATCTCACCACCCCGCTGGTTCACAGTTGTCAGTGAGGGATTGAGGAATTCCGTAAATGGCTCGTTGGCAAATCCACTGACCCCCAGGTCATGTGGTATCTGCATTCCTTTCTTCAAGGCTGCCTGCATGATACCCAGCGCAGCATAATCTCCGGCACAGAAAAATGCATCTGGTCTGCTTTTCAGTTTCATTGCCTCCTGAAATGCAGATTCGCCTCCTTCCAGGACAAGGGGCCTCTCCATGATCCATTCAGGATTAACATGAATTCCAGCCTCATTCATGGCATCCATGTAACCCCGTTTTCGGTCATTGTATATGTTGATATGATCAGCACCGGCCACATGGATGATTCGCCGGTATCCCTGTTCGATGAGATGCTTTACATTCAGATAGGCACCCAGCCTGTCATCCACCACGACCGAACCCACATGAAGGCTCTCCAGTATCCTGTCAAAAAAGAAGACCTTGATTCCTCTTTCCATGATTTTTCTGATGTGATCATCATCGGAGGTCTCCAGGGAAACCGAAAGAATGATGGCATCCACCCTGGCATTCACAAGGGTCTGGAGGGCATTTTTTTCATCCTGCAGTTTTTCGTGCGTCTGGCATATCATCAGACTGATATCCGGATGCAGCAAGAACTACTTCCAGTCCGCCAATGACATTTGCAAAGAAATTCCGGTTGATGCGTGGGACAATCACACCTACCGTTTTGCTTCGTCCCTGTCTCAATGAACTGGCCACCACATTGGGTTGATAGTTATATTTGTCAGCCAATTCTCTGACGGATGCCCTGGTGGCTTTGCTGATCCTGGGATGGTCGTGCAGCGCACGTGAGACTGTGGAAGCTGAAATATTCAGTTCCCTGGCAATATCATGGATGGTTATGTGCGGTTTGTTCATGCGCTGAATACAAAGTTAATAAAGATTGTACAATCGATTGCGCATTCTGCAAAAAAAGCGTCAGAATTATCCTTCTGAATCGGGTCCTGTGGGATAGGGCTCCACATGGATGGTGGCCTCAATATGCATCTCCTTCCTGAGGGCTTCTTCAATCACGGTGGCAATTTCATGCCCCGTGGCAATATCCAGGGAACTGTCAAGCATGATGTGAAACGTAAGTTCCCTGTGGTCTCCATAGGTATGCAGGTGAAAGTGATGGGGATGTATATTCCGGTCTGAAACCTGGCTGATCAATTTTTTTACTTCGTCGATAAATTGCTCATCAGGCTGTTCACCCAGTAACTTTTGAACCGATTGACTGATGATCTCAAACACTGCATAAAACAGCATCAGACTGATGACAAACCCAAGGACACTGTCGATCCACCAGAACCTGCTTCCCAGCAGGATCCCAATCAGGACCACCACGGAGGAGAGCGCATCACTGCGGTGGTGCCAGCCGTCCGCACGAAGGGTTTCAAATCCCGTTTTCCTGTAGGTCCAATAAGCGTATTGTGCCAGTCCCTCCTTGGTCACGATGGAGATGACGGTCACCACTATGGCCAGGGTACCGAATTGGGTGGATTCGTGGGCCCTGAATTTCTCGATGGAACCGGTAAAGAATTCATAGGCTACAATTCCCAGCAAGAAGGCAATAAAAACAGAGGCAATCTGCTGATAGCGGCCATGACCGAAAGGATGCTGATCATCGGGCTTGCGGGAAGAAAGTTTGATACTTCCTATCACAATTACCGAGGAGGCAGAATCTGAAAGGGTATGCCATGCATCAGCCACCAGGGCCAGGGAACCGGATACAATTCCTGCCCAGTATTTCAAACCAAAAAGGACCAGGTTACCGATGATGCTGATGATGCCTTCCAGGTATCCATACCGGTTGTGCTGTTTATTCTGGTCCATGCACATAAAAGTAACAAATTTTGTAAAAAGATCCTTTTCCTATATTTACCGTACTAAAACTTCCATGCATGAAAAACCGTACCTCCTTTTTACTCCACATACTGCTGGTGATCATAGCCGTCATTGAGCTATCCGGCAGGTTCACCGACAACATCAATCTGGAATATGCTGTGAAGCCCTTGATCATGATCTGGATGGCAGTATACTTCATGGTGTTCAAAAAAAAGACGGCCTTTACAGTTCCTGTCCTGCTGGCCTTTTTCTTTTCTTGGGTGGGGGATAATTTCCTGATGTTTTCGGAAAAGAATGAACTGTTTTTCTTTGCGGGTGTGGGCGGGTTCTTCTGTGCCCAGATCACTTACATCTACATTTTTACCCGGTATAGTGAAAAAGGTGGGCAGGGATACCTGAGGAAAAATACGGGTTTTGGTCTTTTCTTCGTGGCCTACCTGGCGGGGATACTATTTCTGCTTTTCCCGGGCATGGAGGGATTCATGAAGCCTGTGATCTTTGTCTATGCCCTATCCCTGATCGGAATGTCCATGATGGCTCTGAACCGAAAAGGCAGGGTTAGTCATGCCAGTTTTATTCCTGTGTTTGCCGGTTCCCTGTTGTTCCTGTTGTCAGACAGCATGATTGCGGTCAATAAGTTTTATACCGAGTTCCACCTGGCTGGATTCTGGATCATGATCACTTACATTTCAGCCCAGTACCTGATCATGCGTGGCCTGGTCCGGGAGCAGTAGTCAGACCGGTTTTAATCTGCTTGATATCCGCGCACCGCTTCAAGAGCCGGGTCAACACCTTTTATGTAATCCTTGAAGAATATGGGTGTTTGGATATCCGCCTGAATGGCCGGTGGATCATTGTCCAGCAAAGAAATGTATTGGGTTGAGCAGCTGACCACCAGGTGAGTTCTGGGGAGGACAAAACGTTCTATTTCACCGTAATGATTGGGTTTGCCTCCGGAATCTTCACCCACCACCACCACCTGGAAAGTTTGTATGAGATCTACGGCATTGATCAGGGCCGACGAGAAAGTAGCCCTGCCTGTTATCAGGAAAACCTTTGCGTTCTCCCTGATCTTTGAGCGGGCCAGTTTGTGGATGAACCGGGTTCCCTGCAATGGGTTCCCGCCTCCATTAAAGCGCATATCCAGTACCAGTTTTTCCACTTTTTCATGCCTGATGGTATTCAGTGCCTTTTTTTCAAACTCCTTGAATGAAGGCATAAAGAGCGCACTCGCTCCCGAACCAAACTGTTCTTCGGCTTCCCTGCTCCAGCACTTGTTATATTGGATGTAATACATCTCCTCATCCGGCATATAGATTTCCCTGAAGAATTCCTTCTGCTCCTCCCAGCTGAGGGGCAGCATATTCTGGTTCAACGATTTCATGTGGCTGTCCCTGGAAGGAAGTTCAATCCGGAATTCTACTTTCGCACCAGCAGGTTTTTCAACAAGCAGTGTGACATGGCCGGGTTCCGAAAATCCGAAATAGGTCAGCAACTGGGACCAGGTGATCATCCTGGGTATGGCATTTTTCACCAGGCCAGGGGTGTGGCCCGAAATCAGGGTGGTCAGAGAGTCAACAACCTGGGAAAGGGGAAACTGGTTGATTCCGGCAATCTTCATTCCCAGTAAGGCTTCATACTCCTCCCTGGCCCTGGTGATGTATAAGCCGTCTTCGAACCAGTAACATTCCAGGGGAAGGATCTCCTGGTTGTCGATCAGGTAATGGTAGTTCACCATGGTATGGGCATCTCCCTGTGCGGCCACCACCTGTTGAATCATTACGGCGACTTCAAACAATGATTTCCCGGATGACTTTTCAAAAACACGGTCCATGGCGCTGTAGAAACTGGCTGAATCGGTATTAAAAAACAAATTGGGATGCCGCTTCACCAGCTCTGTTTCAATCAGGTCTATCTCTTCAAACCAGTCAATTTCATTGTCAGTCTGGGCAAATCCGGTTGAACTGAATATAATAAATAGGAGCAGGGTGGGAAAGAGACGTAGCCTGGACATGGGTTTTGGGATCAGCCTCAAATATAGAAAATTTCCCTTTCTACTTTTACTCAGTTTATTCTGAACCTGAAACCCGCATAGAATTTTCGTCCAAAAACAGGTCCCCAGATCAGGGAACTGTCAAAATAGGGCCCGAAAGGATCATCGCTGCCAATGATGGGATTCTCCTGGACAAAATCGAAGATGTTCTCCACACCAACATAGACCTCCAGGCGCTCCATAAAGGTTTTGCCCACCTGGGTGTTTACAAGAGAAAACGAAGGCGAGAGACCCTCCATCCTGTATGGTTCCGGGTTGGTCTCTGTTCCTGGTATCCTTTTGCTGTCCTGCCAGTTCCAGGTTACATCAAAGGTCCACGCCCCGGTAGTTTCATATGCCATGTTAATGAACGCCCTGTTCCTTGAGGTGAGCGGTCTGGGAAGCAGCACATTTCCATAGGTTGTCCTGGCATCGTTAAACCGGTAGGCAAGCCTGATATCATATCGCTCCCAGGGTTCCATATCCAGTTGTACCTGAAAACTGTTGGAGTAAGATTTTCCATCCAGGTTATAGAAATGGACCTGCTGGGGATCCCTGTCCAGGTCGATCACAATCTGACTTGTGAAGCGGGTGTGGTAATAGTCCAGGCTGAGTACGGCATCACCGTCTCCAAGCCTGATTCCCTGGGCAAAGTTCAAACCATAACTCCAGGCGATCTCCGGGTCAAGACCATAGGGTGTTTCGTTCTCGCTTCCATTGACGAAGAACTGCCGCGAAGAGGCAAATACGCCGATGTTCTCAGCAAAGATGCTGGCGGTTTTCTGGCCCCGGCCGGCTGAAGCACGCACTACAGTTTTTGGAATGGGTTCATACCTGAGATGAAGTCTGGGTGTGACGAAGGCCCCAAAATTGTTGTGGTAGTCAGCCCGTAAGCCAGCCACAGCCGTAAACAGGTCCATGTGGTTGAATGTATACTCCAGGAAGGCTCCGGGAACCCATTCTAACCTGTTATAGCTTCCGAAACCAAGCACTTCATTGTACCGGTCCAGCTGGAAACTCAGGCCGGTTCTGTACTGGTGATTGGTGTTGCCCAGAATGGACTGGTAGATCAGGTTGGAGTAGAGGGATTGTTGATCGGCATCATAGCTGGTATGACCGAAGGAAGCATCCTGCCTGTGGAAAAGAGCAGAGACCTGGAAGCCGATGCTGCTGTAAGGGCGGTCCTCAAAGACTTTTCCGGCTTTTGCCCAGGTTTCGATACGGCTTATTCTCACTTTGGAGCCCCAGAAGGGTTGGTCCGTTTCCGGAGTATCCGGATCAAAATCCATCTGTCCCCCTACACGGTCTGAATAGACCCCCTTGATTCCTATCTGGCTCTGAAATCCATGGTCATTCTCATATTTGAATCTTTTCAGAGCCACCAGGGTCTCGCCCGTGGGATGATCCACAAATCCATCCCCGTTGTGATCCAGTTGAAAGGGTCTGAAATTGCCATGGAGCAGCAGGCTTCCCTTCCACCTTTCGTTGATTTTGTAAGCCGTCAAACCATTGGCCTCCATGGCCCCATCGCTGTTGCCGTAGGCATTCAGGAAAAGCCTGTCGCTGTTTTCAGGCTTACGCAATTCCACATTGATCTGGCCTGTAATGCTCTCAAATCCGTTGACTACCGAACCGGCACCCATGTTCAGCTGTATACCTTCGATCCAGGTTCCCGGTGTGAAAGTCAAGCCGTAAAGGGCTGACAGACCGCGTACGTCGGGCATGTTCTCCCGTGTGATTTGGACATAGGGCCCGGCAAGACCGAGCATTTCAATTTTACGCGTGCCGGTAACTGCATCAGTAAAACTTGCATCCACCGAAGGATTGGTTTCGAAACTCTCAGAGAGGTTGCAGCATGCCGCTTTTGTCAACTCCTTTTCATGGATATTCCGGATGTTGTAGGCACTGCTGAAGGAGAGGGATGTGGGTTTGATCCGGTAGGTAACACGCACCTCTCCCAACAACACGGAACTGGAAAAACCCACCTCCACATGGGAAGGCCCTTCGATGTGCAGGGTATCACTACCCAATCCCACAAAGCTGACCACCAGCATGTGGGCCGATGGATCGTGCGCTATGGAAAATGCACCTTCCTGATTGGTGATGGTACCGGAGTTTGTCCCCATCCAGTAGACCGTGGCGCCCACCAGTGGGAGTTGTTCCCCGTTCTCCCCGGTCTCAAATACATCCCCTGTGACTATATGTTCCGCTTGCTCAGGTTCGGACTGCTGTGCCTGGTCGTGGGTTTCGAAATCCCTGTATTTGCAGCACATGGGCAGCGCCTCATAAACGGGATCAGGAGCCAGTAGCTCCCTGGTGTCATGACCAGCACTGGCCACGTTATAGTGAAGTTTATTTGCTTTGAACCTGCCTGGATTCAAAAGTGATGGTAAGCATGCGGCCTTCGCTCTCCCAGGTGGCCTCTTCCACCCCCCGGGTTCGCAGTGCAGCGTTCTCTATACGGTTCTTACACATCCCGCACAATCCGTTCACCCAGATGGTGAGCGTATCCATTTCCTGGACTTCCTTTCCTTGTGATGGCGCACTGTTTGTGAGCAAAGCCACACACAGCAGCATCCATGTTAATGTTTTCATGATAAACTGTTTTAGTGATCAATAAGAAATCAATAATCTGATATTGCTCAGCTAAAACGTGGGGGCTGGAAATGGGGTGTTAAGAATTCAAAATGGTAGCTGTTGACATAGCTGCCATAGTCAGCCCTCTGCTGGGCTTTGATTTCAAAATTTGGGAGGAAAGGGAGGGTAAGGGCCACCACATGATAACAGGTGCTGCAGTCGCATCCCGGGGGACACTGGTGTTGCTCATTGTCTGCCTCTCCATCCCCGCAATCGTCATCATGATTGCAGCAACAGTCCATCATACACTGTTCATCCTCTTGCTGGACAGGGGTGACAGTTTCTGAGAACCTGTTCAGTCCCAGGAAAACCATGCCAAATAGCAGTATGGACGCAAGCGCTTTCATTGATGCAAAAGTATAACAAATTTCGTAGTGGAATGTTCTAGAACCGGAGGTTCAGGCGGGCAGTCACTCCCCTGTAGCCCCAGTCTCCCGATCCCGCCGGGCCCCGCTCTCCAAACCCAACATAGACACCCAGGTCAGCCATGAAGAACAGCTCGTTGAGACTGTAGCCCAGCTGCAGGTAGTTTTTTTCATCGGGCGTTTGCAGGTAAACCAGGTCCAGGGATTCCTTCCACAGCCTTTCACTGAACCAGGGCAGGTATTTAATCAGCAGGTAGGACGAGGTGAGTGTGGCATGAAAGTTTACCCAGTATTTGTCCGTGCTGGGCTGATAGTAATCCGAAAACATCAGGGCACGGTCCAGACCTCCCATGTCCACATAGAGGGGGCTTGACTTAAAGTGTTTAAAATCAGAAAAATGAATGGTCGTTGTATCCGGGAAGTACCCGGCATTCAAAGACAGGTCCATCTCCGACAGCAGTCCCACTTCAAAAGAGTGCCGGATGCCTGCTTCAAGCATACTGAAGTCTGACCACCCGTTGGTTTCCAAGGGGATCGCCTTTTTGTATGCCAGGGTAAAGGTCGGCCACTTGGAATCCCGGTAGTGCTTTCGGTAGTTCTGAATGATGTAGTAGCGTTCGGGTGTATATTCCAGTTCCACATGGGCCATGAAACCCTGGTGGTCCTGCAGCTCCCTGGCGTCACGCACTGCGGTCTGCCGGGGTGTTGGGAGTGAAGCGTTCTTCAGCTTCGTTCCTGTAGAAAATGGAGAACATGCTGTTGTTTTCCAATTGGTTCTGTCTCCTGTAGGTGGCATCTGTTGTAAGCACCAGGCCATTGGCAATGTCAATGCGGTTATAAAGCGTAACATTGATCTTTTCGTAGAGCTTCATGTAGTTTTGCCTGAAGAACACCGTGTAGACCAGGTTGGTAGGGTCCGGGATTCCTGACTTCTCATTGAAATCGGAGGAAGCGTAGGAGAGATAGAGAGCTACTTTCGCACGTCGCAATGGAGCATAAAGCAGATCCGAATTCCATGTAATCAGTGGGGCCTTCCTGTGAAATGCATATTCTGCCACGAGTCTTGACCTCACTACGTGACTTGAATCAGCCAGCCAGTTCAGGTCAAATCTCTGGCCATAGGAAATTCCGTCCACTGTGTTGTAGCCGAATCGCTCCAGGTCGAACAGTCCACCATGTGTTAGCCTGACACTTCCCTTGGACATGAAGTAAGTTTTCCCCATAACCAGGTTCCGGAAGGTCCGCTTTTTTCGTTGAACCTGTACGCTTGAATCGGCCGGTGTTGCCGGAGAGGAGAATCCCCGGATGCTGTCCCTGACCTGCAGGGTAAGCTGCTCTTCAGGAGTTAAGGGAATGGGCCTCACTTCATTCCAGTACAGCGAGTCGTTTTTAACCGCATCGTCGGCCACTGAAAAGTTGGTGCCGGTCTGGTTCAGATCCTCTTTTTTATCCTGATCTTCATTTTTTTCTGTCTCTTTTTCAATCAGTTTGGACAGTCTGGCAGCCTCCCGGTTGGAGAGTTCCTCTTTCTCAAGCAGCGCAGAGATTTTTTCCTGTTCCTTTGAACCATGCACCTCTTCTCCGGGGATGGGCTCTTCCTCTCCCGCCGTGGTTGCTGTGAAATAGGTTTCGGGAAGGTTGGGATTCAGGATCACGTTGGCGTATTCCAGGGAAGAAACATAGGTGGCTGTGCCCTTGATTCCAACGATCTCAATGTTCGCCTGTATTTTATGACTGACAGGAAGCCATGCATCCATGATCACATTGGCATACAACTGCTGAAGAAAGACGGTCCCCGCAATGGTATTCAGGGAGAGGTCGGATGAGTGCAGGCACCACAGGTCCTCCACGATATAGAGGTAGCCTTCCACCAGCTGCTGGCTTTTCCTTTTGGGACTTACCTTTATCTTATTGACAATGTGGGTCCCCTCCAGGAAAGTTCCCTCGAAGCTGAACCTGTAGTAGGAGAAGGCATTCCGGGCAAGCGGAGATACCACATTTTCGATCTGCTGCTGATAGAGGCTGGCATTGATGTAATCCATTGGATTTACATTGTCGGCATAACCGGGAAGGGTGTTTTGTGACGCGATGATCCGCATGTCATATTTGTCAGGGGCCTGGAATTTCACCTCGTTCATAGACTCGAGCATGTAGGCTTCATCCTCCTTTACCTGCACGTCTTCGACCTCGATACGCTTGGCAATGGCTTTGGGAAGCCGGGTGATGATGGCGGCGCCTTTGATATAGACCTCAGCATCATAACTGGATACTTCGTTGAGGTGGTAGTTGGCCAGTCCGATGGTTTTTCGCATGATCCAGTAGGCGGGATCTTCTCCCGAAGCGCTGATCCTTACTTCAGGAATCATATAGGTTTGGGGGGGCAACTGGATGGTGAGGTCAATGTATTCAGCTCCCACCTTGATGTTTTTTGTCACTTCGGTATATCCCAGGCTACGGAAGAAAATAGTGTATTCACCTTCAGGAAGGGGTAGTTGAAAGAGCCCCAGGGCATTGCAGGTAGTTCCGCGGGTTAGTTCCTTGATAAAGATGGCAGCATAGGGGACAGGCTCACCATTCACATCCCGGATTTCACCTTTTATCCCCTGAGCAAATAGGGGTAGGGTGATCCCGAACAAAACCAGGATAATGAGGATGGTTTGACGCATGGACTGTTTCATTTTTCAGTCCCAAAAATACAAATAAAAAACTGCAGGAAGAATTCGAATTCCCCCTGCAGCCCAACTTAACTAATTACTGCTTGTCAAGTGCGAAGTAATTCTTCGCATTGTAATAACAAATGTTTTGAATCAATGGTTTGAGCAGACCAGGGTCATCGGGAATCTCACCATTCTCCACATCCGTACCCACCAGGTTGCACAGTATCCTGCGAAAGTATTCATGTCTTGGATAGGATAGAAAGCTGCGTGAATCGGTGAGCATTCCCACAAAGCGGCTCAGCAAGCCCAGGGACGAGAGTGTATTGATCTGGTCCGTCATTCCATATTTCTGGTCCAGGAACCACCAACCCGATCCAAACTGCATTTTACCGGGGATATTCCCACCGCTAAAATTATAGGCCATGGTCATCAGCAATTCATTATCCCCCGGATTCAGGTTGTAGACAATGGTTTTGGCAAGCTGGTCGCTTGCGTCCAGTTTGTCCAGAAATCCCGACATGGCATCGGCCATCTTATAGTCTCCGATGGAGTCGAATCCTGTATCCGGGCCCAATTCATGTAGCCTGCGTGTGTTGTTATTCCGGATGGCTCCCACATGGAACTGCTGAACCCAGCCCTTGTCATGATCCATCACGGCCAGCTCAATCAGCAGGGCAGATTTGAATTTCAGTATTTCACCTGCATTCAGGGCGCGTCCTGACCGGATCTTCAGAAAAATTCGCTCAATTTCAGCGTGATCAAACGCTTCGGAATAGAAGGTTTCCAGGCCATGGTCGGAGATCCTGCAGCCATTCTCATGAAAAAAGTCATGCCGCAGCGACAAGGCGGTCAGCAGATCCATATAATTTGAAATGGAGGTCCCGGAGGCTTCCTCCAGTTTGTCCAGGTAGAGCTTATAGATCGCCGGATCCTCAACGGCCATGGCTTTATCCGGACGCCATGCCGGAAGTACCAGTGTTTCAAAACCATCTTCCCGGATTTTCCTGTGGTGTTCCAATGAATCTACCGGGTCATCTGTCGTACAGATGGCTTCCACATTCATTTTCCGAATCAGCGACCTGACGCTGAACGATTCCGTTTGCAGCATCTCGTTGGCCTGGTCGTATATTTTTCCGGCGGTGGCGGGACTCAGCAAATCATGGATACCAAAATAGCGCTGAAGCTCCAGGTGGGTCCAGTGATAGAGTGGATTGCGAAGCGTATCCGGTACAGTCTCTGCCCATTTGCTGAATTTATCCCTGTCACTGGCCTCTCCGGTACAGTACTTTTCATCCACCCCGTTGGCCCTCATGGCCCTCCACTTGTAATGGTCGCCTGCAAGCCAGATCTGGGTCAGATTCTCGAAATTCACATCTTCTGCGATTTGTTGCGGATTCAGGTGGCAGTGGTAATCAATAATGGGCATGGAGCTGCCGTATTCGTGGTACAGCTTTACGGCAGTATCATTTTCCAGCAGAAAATCATTATCAAGAAACTTTTTCATATCCTACAGGTTAAAGAGTCTGCAAATGTGTCGTTCATAAATATTGATCATCACCTGCTCCCCAACCACATCGCTGTGTTTGCTGACCATTTGAAGATATTCATCTCCCATTTCGGCAGCCACCTTGTATCCCACATGGATCAGTTGCCTGAATCCCGGGTGGTAATCAGGATGGCCAGGAATATTCCGCAGTGTGTCTGCAAATTTGCTGCCTTCCCAGCTGTCTACTTCAGACGGTGCAGGCAGTGTAGCCGGATCAATATCAATGACCGTGGCATAGGGTCCGCACAATTCCTCCTGCCGTTCATAGGCATTGGAGTAGATCTGCTTTGCCATGGCCAGGGCATCCCCGCCAGCCATGGCCAGACCGATCACCTCTTCCAGCCAGGTGGTCCCTGCCGTTTTCACATGAATGCCTTTGTCATGTTTCCGGATCAGTTCGCCCATGATGGGGTAGATGGTGAATTTGTCACTTCCTGAATGTACACTCAGTTTCAGATTTTCCGGCAGACCGAATTTGTGAATGGCATAATCAATGACCAGCAGGTCCTGTTCGAATTCTTTCCTGAACTGATCCACATCTCCCACATAGTCCACGCCCTTGTTAAACCTTCCGGTGAATTTGGGAGCAATGGTCTGGGCAGGGATCTGGTAATGGCTGATCATCTGAAGGATGAAAAAGAGGTCCACCGGTGTCTGAGGATTTTCCACTTCGTCCATGGAAACTTCTGCAACGAAAGTCCCGGTACCCTTTTTAGCAACAATATGCTCATAGATGGCGGCGGCTTCCCTGACAGCCCCGAGAAAGGCTTTGGCAATCCCCACAAGATTTTCCCTAGTGATTTGAAAGGGCTCTTCAATACCAGGAATCTCCAGGGTGCCCATATAGGGAGCGCTGATCTCCAGGAAGAGCTCAATCTCCTCATCAGAAACCTCCCCGCCAATATAATCAGCCACATCCAGGGTGAAAAAATCTGAATGCTCCATGAATGCGTCCACCGTATTGAGGTTGATGTGATCGGCATCTACATAGTAGGAATCCGTCCATTGAAGGGCCCTGGTTGCCTGGTCGGCTTCAGCCTTTGTGTTTTCCGGAGAGGAGTGGATGATCTGGTGCTCCCGGTTGGATTTATTCCAAACCGGAACAATGGATACCCCGTTTTCCCTGGCCTTTAAAATGGCCTTTAGTTGTGCTTCACCCTGCTGTGCAAATCTGTCTCCAATACCGAAAGAATATTTTTCTAGTATCATGTTTGGTTGGTTTTCCGTGTACGGACACGAAATTAGGATATTTTCTGCGAAATACCAATATATTTTTATAGTTTTGCTGGAGTTCCTCAGGGATTCCATATGGGAGCTCTATTGTAAACAATTGTTGTGCAGAATCATATGGGAAAAATAAGGATCAAGGATATTGCTGAGATCGCCAATGTTTCCATTGGCACGGTCGACAGGGTGATCCATAAGCGGGGGGAGGTCTCTCCTGCCACCCGGGAGCGGATCGAGAACTGCTGGATGGAGCACAACTATAAACCCGATATTATCGCCAGTTCACTGGCCTTAAAACGTGAGGTCCATCTGGCTGTGGTGATGCCCGGTATCGTTAACGATCACGCTTTCTGGAATCTTCCCCAGTCAGGCATAGCGAAAGCACTGGAAGAACTTTCCAACTATAAGATCTCCATCGAACCCATATACTTCAACCAGTTTAAAAAGGTGATTTTATACGGAAGGTCAAAAATTTTCCCTACAGCAGGGTCCACGGGGTCCTGTTTGCCCCTGTTTTTCATGACGAATCAAGTGAATTCATCAAAAGCTGCTTTCTAGCGAAATTGCCCGTTGTTTTGATCAATTCACTTCTGGAAGTCGAGGGGGTCAGCAGTTTTGTGGGACAGGATGCATTTCACAGTGGCTACGTGGCAGCCAAACTCATCAACTTGGGATTGGAACACCGGAAGGATGTGGCCATCATCAACATGTCGGCCCGAAAGGATCATTACGCCCACATTAACAGCAGGGAGAAGGGATTTCGAAGTTATTTTGAGGAGCACAGCGACCGTCTGAACCACCTGGTCACTGTAAACCTGAACGGAGTGGACGATGCTGCATTGAAGAAAGGACTGGATGAGGTGTTTGACCGCTATGAGATCGGGGGATTATTTGTGACCAACTCCAGGGTATACAAGGTGGCTGAATACCTGTCAGAGATAGGATCCATGAGCATTCGGCTGGTGGGATACGATCTCCTGCCCAAAAGCATCGAGTATCTGAAAAGGGACTATATCGATTTTCTGATCTCTCAGAAGCCAGAAGAGCAGGCCTTTAAGGGCATGATATCCCTGTTTAACCTGGTGGCTTTTAACCGGGATCCGGAAGAGAAACAATTGATGCCCATCGATATCATTACCAGGGAAAACCTGGGTTATTATAAGCAATAAACTTTATAATTAAATACATATTTCTATGATGAACGGACTATCCTTTAAGGATCTTGAAAGACAAAGTATGTGTCATTACCGGCGGTGGGGGCGTACTCGGAAATTCCATGGCCAGGGGACTGGCTTCTGCAGGTGTGATCCCTGTGATCCTTGACATCAATGAAGAAGCTGCAAAAAATGCTGCAGCTTCAATCTCCCGCGAATTCGGAGTAAAAAGTGTTGGATACAAAGCCAACGTGCTCGACAGGGCATCTCTGGAGGAAGTGAAGAAGCGGATTATTTCTGAAGTGGGCGAGATTGAGATTCTGATCAATGGTGCAGGAGGAAATTCACCCAAGGCAACCACCAAGCTGGAAGAGATTACCGAAAATGATCTGGACAAGCTGGATGATGGTTTTTTCGGCCTCGAGCTGGAGGGTTTTCAGAAGGTATTTGACCTCAATTTCACAGGAACCCTTCTGCCTACCCTGGTTTTCACACGGGAAATGGTGTTCAGGCAGAGGGGCGTGGTACTCAATATCTCGTCCATGAACTCCTACAAGCCGCTGACCAAGATCCCGGCCTATTCTGCTGCCAAATCATCCGTCAACAATTTTACCGAATGGCTGGCAGTTCATTTTGCCAAGGTAGGCGTCCGGGTCAATGCCATAGCACCTGGTTTTTTCCTGACCAACCAGAACCGTTTCCTGCTGACCGATGAAAAAACCGGCGCACTCACACCAAGGGGGAACAAGATTATTGCCAATACCCCCATGGGGATTTTTGGTGAGCCCGATGACTTGAATGGTACTGTATTGTACCTGATGTCGGACCTGAGCCGGTTTATAACAGGAATCTGTATCCCGGTGGATGGCGGATACAGCGCATTTGGAGGAGTATAAGATGATATATTACGAAAAGGGAGATCCGAAAACTGAGCTGACCCAGGCAGATTTGAGGAAGGGGCTTACGCAGGCGCTGGATCGCATGGGTTTACGTGAAAAGGTGCTGGCGCTTCCGCCGGATATTACCCGCTATTACAGTCAGGCCGGAATGCTGACAGAAATGGCATGGGAATATTACGGAGAAAAAATGACCGATGTGCTCCCTGCCCTGGGAACCCATGCACCCATGACTTCACCGGAGATAAAGAGGATGTTCGGTGCGGTTCCCGAGTCACTCTTCAGGGTGCACGACTGGAGAAACGATGTGGTGACACTGGGTGAGGTTCCCGGCGAATACCTGGAGTCGGTCTCCGAAGGCAGGGTATCCTATGCATGGCCTGCGCAGGTAAACCGGCTGCTGTTGAACGGGGGTTATGACCTGATCCTTTCCATCGGGCAGGTTGTACCCCATGAGGTAATCGGGATGGCCAATTATAACAAGAATGTATTTGTAGGGACAGGCGGACCGGAAGGGATCAACAAGAGCCATTTTCTGGGCGCAGCCTACGGAATGGAACGCATCATGGGCCGGGCCGATACCCCCGTGAGAAAGGTGCTGAACTATGCTTCTGATCATTTTGCCACAGAACTGCCCATTGTATACGTGCAGACTGTGATTGGGAGGAATGAGGATGGAAAGCTTGTGGTTCGGGGTCTCTTTGTCGGGGATGACGAGGCATGTTTCCTGAAAGCCTCAGAGCTTTCCCTCCGAGTGAATTTTCAGATGCTGGAGAAGCCCCTGGACAAGGTGGTGGTCTACCTTGAACCGGAAGAGTTTAAAAGTACCTGGCTGGGGAACAAGAGCATCTACCGTACCCGCATGGCCATCGCCGACGGGGGCGAGTTGATCGTGCTGGCTCCCGGATTGAAAGAGTTCGGCGAGGATGAGGAGATCGACAGGCTGATCAGGAAATATGGCTACCGGACCACTCCTGAGATTCTGCAGGCTGTCAGGGAAAACAAGGACCTGGAAAACAACCTGAGTGCAGCTGCTCACCTGATCCACGGTTCCACCGAAGGGAGGTTTACAGTGACCTATTGTCCGGGGAATATTCCTGCAGGGGTAATCGAATCGGTGAATTACAAGCATGCGGACCTGGATGAGATGATGAAAAGATACAATCCGGAAATCCTGGTGGACGGATTCAATACCCTGCCTGACGGGGAAGAGATTTACTACATCTCCAATCCTGCCCTGGGGCTCTGGTCCTGGAAGGAGAAATTTTCTACAGATGAATGCATGATTCGCATTGTAGCTGACCATAAGATCCCTTTTCTGAAGGGGCCCTGGAGGGCGTTGCCAGGGTGGATTATTTGCCAGGAGGAGAGATTACCCGCAGCGATGTGATGGATGCGGATGCGATCATTACCCGGACGCGGACCCGATGTGACCGGTCATTCCTGGAGGGTAGCGAGTGAAGTTCATCGCCTCGGCCACCATCGGGTATGACCATATAGATACCGATTATTGCCGGGAGGCCGGGATTGGGTGGACCAATGCACCGGGATGCAATTCCTCCTCGGTCAGACAATATTTGGTCTCCACGCTGCTTTACCTGGCCGGACTGCGGGAGACTGGATCTTTCCGGACTGACCCTGGGTGTGGTGGGGGTGGGCAATGTGGGAAGCAAGGTGGCCCATGCAGCGGAGGCTCTGGGAATGAAGGTGCTGCTAAATGATCCCCCCAGGGCCAGAGCGGAAGGAGAGAAGGGCTTCGTTGGATTGGATGAGATTCTTGAAAAATCCGATGTAGTGACTTTGCATGTTCCCTTGAACCGCGGAGGGGAGGACAATACCTTCCAGCTGGTGGACGACCGTTTCATTGAACGCTTAAAGCAGGGTGCTGTTCTGGTCAATACCTCCCGCGGGAGGTGTGGTTGATGAAGCAGCGCTGATCAGGGGAATCAAAAGCGGAAGGATCTCCGATGTCGTACTGGATGTGTTCCAGGATGAACCGGAGGTAAACAGGGAATTGCTGGACCTGCTTACACTGGCCACCCCGCATATTGCAGGCTATTCCCTGGACGGTAAGGCCAATGGTACCGGCATGGCGGTCAGGGCAGTCAGCCGCTATTTTAATCTGGGAATGGACCACTGGGAAGCGGATGGGATTACCCCACCCGGTCAGGCCCTTCTGCTGGGAGATGCTGCTTCGGAGGATCAGATTGGAGTTGCTCTGTGGAATATACCGGCAGACCTATGATGTATCCCTGGATGACAGAGGCTCCGGGACAATCCCGGTGCATTTGAGCCCTGCGAGGAGATTATCCCCTTCGCAGGGAACCATCAGCCTATTCGGTGAGGCTTTTCCAGGGATATCCTGAAATTGTTAAGACACTGGAGAAACTGGGTTTTTCTGTGCTTGCAGACCATTGTGCATAGAATGGTAGTAAAGGTAAAATGTATAAAGTAAAAAACCATACTAATTAGTAATACAGACAAAAATGAAAACAAAAGCTGACATTGGGCTCATAGGCCTGGCAGTCATGGGTGAAAACCTGGTACTGAACATGGAACGGAATGGATTTACTGTGGCAGTCTATAACCGCACCGTGGAAAAAGTGGAAAGTTCATCAATGGCAGGGGAAAAGGAAAAAATTTCATCGGAGCCCATTCCATTGAGGAGTTTATTGCTTCCCTGGAACGACCCAGGAAAGTGATGATGCTTGTGAAGGCGGGAAAGCCGGTGGATGATTTTATTGAATTGCTGCTCCCCCACCTGGAAGAGGGTGATATTATCATTGACGGGGGAAATTCCCATTTTCCCGATTCCATCAGAAGAACCAGGTATGTGGAAAGCAAGGGAATGCTATTTATCGGAACCGGTGTTTCAGGAGGTGAAGAAGGAGCATTGCTGGGTCCTTCCATCATGCCCGGTGGATCGGCCGGAGCATGGCCCCATGTGAAAGAGATCTTCCAGGCCATATCTGCCAAGGTGGAAGATGGAACACCCTGTTGCGACTGGGTGGGGGATGACGGTGCAGGCCATTTTGTGAAGATGGTCCACAACGGCATCGAATATGGTGATATGCAGCTGATCAGCGAAGCCTACAACCTGATGAAGAATCTGCTGGGAATGAATGCAGATGAGATGCACGAGGTATTTGCAGAATGGAACAAAGGTGATCTGGACAGCTACCTGATGGAGATTACCAGGGATATCCTTGGCTATAAGGATGAGGACGGAGGAGCGCTGGTGGAAAAGATCCTGGATACGGCCGGACAGAAAGGAACCGGGAAATGGACCGGGATTGAGGCCCTGGACCTGGGCATTCCGCTGACACTGATCGGGGAATCGGTATTTGCCCGCTGCCTTTCCGCCCTTAAGGAGGAGAGGGTGGAGGCTTCAAAAGTTCTTTCCGGTCCTGTATCCTTCTTACAATGGTGACGGAAGGCCATTCCTGGAGGATATCAAGAGTGCCCTGTATGCTTCAAAAATTGTCTCCTATGCCCAGGGATACACCCTGATGAAGGAGGCTGCCAAAGAATATAAATGGGACCTGAATTATGGTGGCATTGCCCTGCTGTGGAGGGGCGGATGCATTATCCGTTCGGTTTTCCTTGGCAAGATCAAAGATGCCTTTGACAACAATCCGGCTTTGCCCAACCTGTTGCTGGATCCTTTCTTCAAGGAGAAGGTGGAAGCTGCACAGGAGGGATGGAGAAAGGTAGTGGCCACTGCCCTGGTAAACGGAATCCCGGTACCGGCATTCACCACAGCCCTGAATTACTTTGACGGATACCGCTCCGAACGGCTGCCTGCCAATATGCTCCAGGCCCAGCGGGACTATTTCGGAGCCCATACCTATGAAAGGGTCGACAAACCCAGGGGTGAGTTTTTCCATACCAACTGGACCGGAAGGGGTGGGGATACCAGCTCCTCCACTTACAACGTATAGGACTCAGTACTCAGTACTCAGTGCCCGGTAAGGAGTGCAAAAAAAACGGGAGCCTAAATGGCATCCCGTTTTCTTAATGCTTTCCTAAGCACTAAGCACTAAGCACTAAGCTTACTAAGCACTGTGCAACTGAGCACTGTGCACTGTTTTAATGGAAACGCAAAGCGTTATCCATTAAAACCACCCACCCGGTTGTAACTCTCCTGTGCATTGATGTAGAAGGCTTTGTACTTGATGTAGTGGTTTCCCTTCTTAAATTCCCAGTGCACATTCTTGGCTTTGAAGATCTTTCCTATACAGGCTTCAAAGATCAGTGTATAGTTAATCCCGGTAATCTGTTCAGCTTCAATAATGTTCTTAAACTCAACACTTCTGTCAGCAAAATGACCGATCACGGGAAGTGTATATTTCTTCTGATCCTTTTTTTCCTTGCTCCCTCGTTCATGATGGGAAGTCTTCTCGGTTCTGCTGGTTTATTTGACATGTGAACTGTTTTACTGTAATACGTAAATGTATATCAAATTGTTATGTTACCGGTAAATTTAAGAAAAAAAATAGAAAACAATATTCATTGGATTTATAAACAGAAGTGTATTTTTGACCTGTGCCAACAACACTGATTGCATATTCCACCACACTTGGGTGCACCGAACAGTGTGCTTCAAAACTGAAGGATGATCTTGGTAACGGAGTGGAGATGGTCCGGATCTCCCGCAGGCGGCGATATAACCTGCAGGAACTATGATACAATCATCGTGGGTGGATCCATCCATGAAGGGATGATTCAGCGTTCTGTTTATAAATTCTGTGAAACCAACCTGGATGTGCTTCTGCAGAAGCAGGTGGGATTATTTGTTTGTTGTATGGATCCGGATGCCAATGAGCAGGAACTTATAGAAAGGACATTTCCTGAAAAGCTTGTGAAGCATGCACTGGCCAGCGGTTTTTTTGGAGGAGAGTTGAATATTAAGAAAATGAACCTGCTGCAGAAAATCATGACCAGGAAAGCGGCCCGGCTGCAGAAGGAACCTGATATTGATTTCCAGAAGATCCTTGAATTTGCACGAAAACTCCAGGAGCTCTGATCAGCGGCTGATTTCAATGGACCCTTCGTACACCATGAGGCAGGCCCGGTCAGATAAACATCTGTAAAATGGGTATGGTGCTGAACCTTGAAGGAAACATTCAGATTTCCTCCCCTGGTATTAATATGGTATGAAAAAATGTCAGTTTTGAAATGAAAGTATGAACAAATGGCAGCTGCAGTCACTCCTGTCCCACAGGAAAAGGTTTCGGCTTCCACGCCCCTTTCAAAGGTTCTTACAGAGATCTTGTTTGAACCTCCTGTTGTTTCAACAAAATTCACATTGACCCCCTTTTTCCAAATCTGGCCTGGTTCCTGATCTCTCTTCCTGCCTCTTCCACATTTAATTCATCCAGCTGGGTAACAAACTTCACGAAATGAGGTGAACCGGTATCCATCAGGTAGCCATCCTCTACCCACCTGATCCCTTCCACATCCTTCAGCTTCAGCCTGATCTCCCCATTGGGAAGATGGTAGGCTGCGTGGTCCCGTCAATGCCTTCGAAACTGGTATCCATCCTGATGATCCCCAGTTGCCGTGCAAAGGCAGTAATACACCTGCCCCCGTTCCCGCACATGGTCCCTTCATAACCATCAGAATTGAAATAGCGCATTCTGAAATCCAATTTGCACTTTCGTCGAAGTATGATCAGTCCATCTCCCCCGATTCCGAACCTGCCGGTCACAAATCTTTTGAATGAGATGATGTTCAAAACCGGAGGTATCCTGTTTTCGTCCGTCAATCATCACAAAATCATTTCCAGTACCATGATATTTGGAAAAATGAACAATCATGAAGGTGAGCTTGGTTAAAAAAGGTTAAAACCTGGTTGATGCATCAATATTTTTTCCATTCAGTTGTTATGATAGTAAATTGCAGTATAAAAGGCACGGAATTTGACAGTATGATTAGCATGGTAACAAAGGTATTAATTAAAATAAAACAGATATGAAAGCGAGGAGGATCTTCGGATTATTTGCAGTGGCAATGTTAGGTGCACTTGTTGCAGTAATCATTTATGCAAGGTTGTTTCAAGCCGAACCGGCAGTGGTTGAAGTTCCGGTGGAAAGCAAGGTGAGATATGTGAATCTGCCCGGTGACTGAATCCGGATCGGCCCTTGATTTTACCCAGGCTGTGGCACAGTCCATCGATGCAGTGGTTCATGTGAAAACCAAGGTATTCAGGGAATACCGGTAAATCCGCTCTATGAATTCTTTTTTGGTGAACCCCAGAGTACAGAGCCGCCACCCATCCTGGGTTTTGGAAGCGGGGTGATTATTTCAAACGAGGGTTATATTGTAACCAATAACCATGTGATTGAAGGATCGGATGAGATCGTGGTGGTCCTCAATGACAAAAGAGAATTTGATGCCGAACTGATCGGAGCAGATCCCACCACCGATATTGCCCTGCTGAAAGTAGACCAGGAAGGACTCTGCCTCATTCAGTTTTGGTGATTCGGATGCCTTGCAGCTGGGCGAATGGGTACTGGCCATAGGAAATCCTTATAACCTGACCAGTACGGTAACTGCAGGGATTGTAAGTGCAAAGGCCACGAAATATTAATATTCTGAGGACCCAGGAATTCAGCATCGAATCATTTATTCAGACCGATGCAGCAGTGAATCCGGGAAACAGCGGGGGGGCACTGATCAATACCCGGGGAGAACTGGTGGGGATCAATACGGCCATTGCTTCCAGGACAGGTGCATTTACAGGTTATTCATTTGCAGTTCCTGTAAGCATTGTGGAGAAGGTGGTCAAAGACCTGATGGAATATGGTGCAGTGCAGCGGGCCATACTGGGTGTGACCATTCAGGATGTGACTGCAGAACTGGCCAGAGAACATGAGATTGATGAGATTGAAGGGGTTTATGTAAATGGTGTACGAGCTGACGGAGCGGCCAAAGAGGCAGGGATAAAAGAGGGTGATGTGGTCCTTTCCATGAAGGAGTCAGGGTGAACAGTGGTGCAGAACTTGCAGGAGCAGGTTTCCAAATACAGACCGGGTGAGAAAGTGAAGGTGATGCTGAGAAGAGACGGTACAATGAAACAATTTGAGGTGGTTTTACGTAATCTGGAGGGCAACACGGAAATTGTGAAGCGGACAGATGTCCTGGAAGTTCTGGGAGCAAGTTTTGAACCTGTTATCAGACAAGGAGAAAGCGTTCATTGGGAATTCGAACGGATTGAAAGTAACGTCCGTGACCAGGAAAATTTACGAAAGTGGGTATAAAAGAAGGATTTGTACTCACTTCGGTAAACAAAAGGCCGGTGAACAGTGTTAAGGATATTGCAGAGATTCTGGAAGATACTGAAGGAGGAGTAATCATTGAAGGTGTGGACGAGACAGGATCCCGGTCTTATTATGCTTTTGGATATGTAAAATAACCTTCATACCGATTCCGTTATTTTACAAAGAAGACTCTGAAAGGTCTTCTTTATTATATTATACAAATAACGCTTATTTAAATTGATTAAAGATAAATAAGCAGGTAAATTTGCAGGGATTTTTTAATAGTAATTTGATATTGAGGAGAAGTAAATGAGACAGTTAAAGATCACGAAATCCATTACCAACAGGGAAAGTGCTTCATTAGACAAGTATTTACAGGAGATTGGTAAGGAAGAGTTGATCACTGTTGAGGAAGAGGTAGAATTGGCTCAACGGATCAAAAAGGGCGACCGAGCTGCCCTTGAGAAACTCACACGAGCAAATCTGAGGTTTGTCGTTTCTGTGGCAAAACAGTACCAGAACCAGGGATTAAGCCTTCCCGACCTAATCAATGAAGGCAACCTGGGACTGATCAAAGCAGCAGAGAAATTTGACGAAACAAGGGGTTTTAAATTCATCTCCTACGCCGTTTGGTGGATCAGGCAATCGATCCTTCAGGCACTGGCAGAACAATCGAGGATCGTACGCCTTCCATTGAACCAGGTTGGTTCACTAAACAAGATTAACAAGGCGTTTTCCAAGTTTGAGCAGGAGTATGAACGGACACCCACACCAGAGGAGCTTGCTGAGGCACTAGACCTTCCCAAGGAGAAAGTATCGGACACATTGCGTGTTTCGGGAAGGCATGTATCCGTTGATGCACCCTTTGTCGATGGTGAAGACAACAGTCTGCTGGATGTGCTGGTGAATAATGATTCACCCAATGCAGACAACACACTTATTAATGAATCACTCTCCAGGGAAGTGGACCGTGCACTGGCCACACTCACCGAACGGGAAAGGGATATCATTAAGCTTTTCTTCGGAATAAGCACCCAGGAAATGACACTGGAAGAGATTGGCGAAAAATTCGGACTGACACGCGAACGCGTTCGTCAGATCAAGGAAAAGGCCATACGCAGGCTCCGCCACACTTCCAGGAGTAAATTACTTAAAACCTACCTGGGATAAGAAAACATAGTCTAAAATCGTAAATAAAGGGGCGCTCTGAAAAAAGGGTGCCCCTTTTTTAGGTTAAAGGGGAAAGGTAAAAGTGTTTATTAATCTCATCTATCTCCAAATTTAATAATAAACTGATTTATAATGATCCCCCAGGACCGGATTGGCATTGTCCATTTCTGCTGGATGTTGTTAATCGCCAGATAGACAGCCTTCATAGCTGACTGGTCATCTGGGAATACGGTCTTGGTTTTAGTGTATTTTCTGATGCTGCTATTCAGACTTTCGATGGCATTAGTGGTGTAAATGATTTTCCGGATTTCCATCGGATAATCAAAGTAAGCCGTCAGCTCTTCCCAGTTGTCCTTCCACGATTTAATAGCATAGCCGTATTTTGAGCCCCATTTCTTTTCAAATTCCTGCAGAGCATCATAGGCCACTTCTTTATTAATGGCGCCATATACAAGCTTGAGATCAGCTACAAACTGCTTCCTTTCTTTCCAGACCACATATCGTGAGCTGTTACGGATCTGGTGTACCACACAGAGTTGGGTCACTGCTTCAGGGAATACAGCATTAATAGCCTGGCGGATCCCGGCAAGGTTATCAGTACAAGCGATCAGTATATCTCCAACTCCACGTGCCTTAAGATCTGTCAGAACGTTCATCCAGAACGAAGCGCTCTCAGTCTCAGAGATCCACATACCCAGGACTTCTTTCAGACCATCTTTTCTGAGACCGATAATCAAATAGATGGTCTTACCCTGGACCTTGCCGTTATGTCGGATCTTGATTACAATACCATCCATCCAGACTACAAAATAGACCTCCTCGAGAGGGCGATGTTGCCATTCCTTGATGTTCTCAACGATGGTATTGGTAATATTAGATACTGATCCTTCACTCAACTCTATTCCGTAGATTTCCTTGACTGTTGCTTCGATATCCCGTGTACTCATCCCTCGTGAGTAAAGGGTAATAATTGCCTGTTCGATGCGGGCTGACATGCGCTGATGCTTGGGAACAATGATCGGATCAAAGCTCGATTCACGGTCACGGGGCACATCCAGGGGGATATCTCCAATGTTGGTCTTCAGAGTTTTCTTACTAAAGCCGTTCCGGCTATTATCGCCGAGTTTATCCTTGTCTGATGCTTCTCATATCCAAGGTGCTCATCCAGCTCGGCTTTTAGCATACCTTCAACGGCTTGCTTGTAGAGATCAGAGAAAAAATCATCAAGCTCTGATTGGGATTTGATTTTCTGAAGAGCTTCTTCAGGGATCTGAAAATCGCCCTTCTTCTCTTTTTCTTTCATTTGCTGCGTGTTAAATGTAAAATTAAACGTTTTTCAATCCAGGCTAATCACTCTCTGAGTTTTTTTGACTCCAGAGCGCTTAGCCCTTAACGCAGCTACCTAACGTTTACACAAAATTCTTTACACTACCCACTACCGATGGGGCAAGCGATGTATTAACCAGCGATCTGAATGGTGATGGGCTGCTTGAAATCATTGCAGTGTGTGATTACGACAATAAGATAACCTGGTATAAAAACCTGGGCAATGGATCATTTGGATACGAAAATATAATAGCCATCGATGATGATGCCGCGTACTTTTCAGACCTGGACGGGGATCAAGATCCCGATCTGATTTCAGCTTCATGGATAGATGATAGAATTACCTGGTACAAGAATCTAGGGAATGACACTTTTGGAATACAGAATGTCATTTCTTTGGAGGTCGATGGCCCCAGATCTGTTTATACTGACGACCTTGATGGAGATGGTGATCAGGATGTACTTTCTGCAAGTGATGATGATCATAAAATTGCATGGTATGAAAACCTGGGAAATGATTCCTTAGGAACCCAACAGGTTATCACTATTGATGCAAAGGGCGCAATGTCTGTTTATTCTGCAGATTTGGATAATGATGGCGATCAGGATGTAATGTCCGCGTCCAGGGAAGATGATAAAATTGCCTGGTATGAGAATTTGGGGAATGGATCATTTGAAATGCAAAATATCATATCCGATGGGGCAAGAGGAGCAAGAGAAGTGTATGCGGCAGACCTTAATGGGGATGGGTATTTGGATGTAATGTCTGCTTCAAATGATGATGATAAGATCGCGTGGTATGAAAATACGGGTAGTGGAGGTTTTACAAAGGAACAAATTGTATCTAAGAATGTGGAAGGCGCAAAATCGGTTTTTTCATCGGACCTTGATGGGGACTGGGGACCTGGATCTCTTGGCGGCTTCCTCCACAGATGATCAAATAATATGGTTTGAGAACAAACTGGCATTAAAAGCTTCCTTTGATTCAGATAAGATTGAGGGTAGGGCTCCTCTCAATGTTGGCTTCTACCTCGTCCACTATGGATATCCTACTAGCTGGTACTGGGATTTTGGAGATGGGAATTCGAGCAATGAACAGAATCCGGATTTTGTGTATACTTCACCTGGAACGTATTCTGTCTCATTAATTGTAGCAGATTCATCCGGAGCGGATACGCTGGTTAAATCAGATTATATTTCCGTTTTGGAACCCTTGTCAGTGTCTGAGGCAGATAAGAGCAAAATAAAAGAAGATATGCTTAAAATTTTCCCGAATCCTGCTTCTTCTTCCCTTACTGTAGAATTTTTCATGGAAGAATCGGTTTTAATGGAGCTGGTAATTATTAATCTTCTCGGACAGATGGTGAAGAGAACACAAATGGGTTATCAAACTCCCGGGGTTAATGAATTTAATATGGATATATCAGAGCTTCCGGAAGGCATGTATTTTATTTCAGTATTCTCAGAATCCTTCATATCCAGCCAAAAACTAATAATCTCTAGATAAATAAAAGGTGCTAGAAGGTGAAAGGTGCTAGAAGGTGAAAGGGGAAAGGTGAAAGGTAAAAGTGACATCTTATTCTTGTTCTGTTCTTCGGCTTACGCCTCAGTTCCTTTGGTGTTCCTTTCAACTTTCTCCTTTCTCCTTATCCAGGAGGGACTGGTAGGCGTACATTTCATCCCTGAATTTGGCTGCTTCAATAAAATCCAGTTCGCGGGCGGCCTTCTCCATCTGTTTTTTGGCCTTGTCAATGGCTTTTTCGAGACCTTCTTTGCCCATGTACTGGACCACCGGATCGGCGGCAATATCTGCTTTTGCCTGGTCCGCATAGATTCCACTTCGGTTGAGATCTTTCTTGTCCTGGTCGAAAAGAGAAACTGTTGTTTTGAAAATTTGCTTCGGAGTTATGGAGTGTTCTTCGTTATAGCTGAGTTGCTTTTTTCGCCGCCTGGTAGTTTCATCAATGGTTCGTTGCATGGAACCGGTCATGCGGTCTGCATACATGATTACCTTTCCGTTCAGGTTTCGGGCAGCCCTTCCGGAAGTCTGGGTCAGGGCCCTTTCCGAGCGCAGGAAACCCTCCTTATCCGCATCCAGGATGGCCACAAGTGAAACTTCTGGAAGATCCAGCCCTTCCCTCAGGAGGTTGATGCCCACCAGTACATCAAATACACCTTTTCGCAGACCTTCAAGAATCTCAACCCGCTCCAGTGTATCCACATCAGAATGGATATACCTTGTCTTTACATTCAGCTTGAGCAGGTAATTCGAAAGCTCCTCTGCCATCCTCTTGGTCAGGGTAGTGACCAGTACTCTTTCCTTGCTTGCCACCCGTTTGTTAATCTCTCCGATGAGGTGATCGATCTGGTTCAGGCTTGGCAGGACCTCGATCACCGGATCTACCAGCCCGGTGGGCCTGATGACCTGCTCTACGATAACACCACCACACCGCCCCAGTTCATAGTCGGCAGGCGTGGCGCTTACATAAAGCGTTTGTCCTACGATCTCCTCGAATTCATTAAATTTCAGAGGCCGGTTGTCCACGGCAGCCGGCAGTCTGAATCCATACTCCACCAGGTTTTTCTTCCTTGAGTAATCTCCTCCGTACATGGCATGGATCTGGGGAATGGTTACATGACTCTCATCAATCACCGTGATAAAATCGTCCGGGAAGTAGTCAAGCAGGCAAAATGGCCTGGTTCCGGGAGGTCTGCCGTCAAAATACCTGGAGTAGTTCTCAATTCCGGGGCAGAATCCCAGTTCCCTGATCATCTCCATATCATAGGTAACCCGTTCCTCAATGCGCTGGGCTTCAATTAGTTTTTGTTCTCCTTTGAAGAACTCGACCTGCTTCATCATGTCATCTGAGATCTCCACCAGGGCTGACTTCATCCTCTTTTTAGAGGTGATGAAAATGTTAGCTGGAAAGATAACGATCTCTTCAAAGCTCTCGATGGTATGGCCTGCAACCGGGTGAATCGATTGAACCGAATCGATCTCATCGCCCCAGAATTCAACCCTGTAGGCCTGGTCTGCATAGGCAAGATGAATATCCACTGTGTCTCCCCTGACCCTGAATGTACCTGGCTTAAAGTCCACTTCATTCCTGGCATAGAGTGCATCCACCAGCTTCCTGAGGAACACATTTCGGGTAATCATCTCACCCTTCTTTATCCGGATGGTGGAGCTGTGAAAATCTTCCGGATTTCCAATGCCGTACAGACAGGAAACCGAGGAGACAACGATCACATCCCGCCTGCCGGACAGGAGCGAGGAGGTAGCACTGAGCCTCAGTTTTTCAATTTCATCATTGATGGAGAGGTCTTTTTCAATGTAGGTGTCAGTTACCGGCAGATAAGCCTCGGGTTGGTAGTAGTCATAGTAGCTGACAAAGTATTCCACCGCGTTTTCCGGGAAGAATTGCTTGAACTCACTGTAGAGCTGCGCTGCCAGGGTTTTGTTGTGGCTGAGAACCAGTGTGGGTCTTCCCAACTCCCTGATCACATTGGCAACCGTGAAAGTTTTTCCCGAACCGGTTACTCCGAGCAGGGTCTGGAAGGGATCCCCTGCATTAAAACCTTCAATGAGCTGACGGATGGCCTCTGGCTGATCCCCGGTGGGACTGAATTCAGATGTTAGTTTAAATTCCATCTCAATAAGTGAATACCACGTAAACAGGCAGGTGATCACTGGGTCCTCCAAAATATTCGGGTCCGCCGTACGTGGCAGAGGGAAACTTATCTCCGTATTTCTCGCTTTCATAGAGCATCCACTCCTCTTTCAGGATGAAGCCACCCTGGTAGGTTGTGGTGAGTCCCTTTTTCTGGTTGAGCAGGTTATAGGATACAATGATCTGATCCAGCATGTTCCATTGACCCTTGAAACTGTAGGTGCCTTTTCCGTGCAGGTTGTGTAGATCATAAAAAAGGTTGTAATGGTCTCCGAGATGGATATTTTTTCGCTTTCCCGAAGCGGAAAGACCGTTGGTGATGCTTCTGTTGGTCGGTTCGTCATTGAAGTCACCCATGATGATCACCTTGAAATCCGACTCCTTTGAAAGTAGCAAATCCAGTTGTTTTCTCAGGGTGATGGCGGCGAACATCCGCTGTTTTTCGGTCTCCCGGGTTCCACCGCTTCTGGATTTCCAGTGATTCATGAAGACATGGAGGGAAGTTCCATCGGGTCCATTTCCCTTCACGTGAAGTATCTCCCGGTAGGGGGTTTCAGGATCAACAGGGTCTTCCACCGGAATGTATTCATGTGATTTGTACTTGAACAGGTCGGGGCGATACAGCATGGCACACTCAATTCCCCTGGGATCGGAGCCCTCCTCATGAATGATACCGTACTTTGACTTTCTGATACCCCTGTTATCTGCCAGGGCCTCGAGCACGCTTCTGTTCTCCACCTCGGCCAGACCGATGATGGCTGGCATCTCCTTTTCCGGGATGGAGAGGATCACCCTGCTTATGTCATCCAGTTTCTTATCATACCGTTCATAAGTCCAGTTCTTTGTGCCTCCGGGAGTGAATTCTTCATCAGCGAACGATGGATTATTCACCGTGTCAAAAAGGTTTTCAACGTTATAGGAAACCACCAGGAAAGTGTTCATATCTTTCTGGGCCAGCCCCGGAACAGACGACAGATACAGCAATAGAACGAACGGTAGTAATTTTTTCATGTGTCCTGTATTTAGATCAAAGCAAAGATATCAAAACAAAAAAAATTGAAATCCTCGTCAAAAGGAATTAAATTTAGTTGATATGGGACAAAAACAGGACGAGCTTCTCAAAAGAATTCAGAAACTGGTGAAACAAAACCAGGATTTGATAGATATGAATGAAAAGCTCCAGAAGGCGGTGAACGAGCTTTCTGAGCAGAATGAGATGATGAAGCAGCGGCTGAAAGAGTCAAAGGTGGAGTTGAAAGACGGTGTATTCCAGGAGGGTGAGGACCGGGTAAGAAAATACAACATGGCCACTGTGCTCTTTGCCTACATCAGTGGTTTTAAACATCTCACAGATGCCATTGCGTCGGAGGTCATCATGGACCAGCTGGATGAAGTATTAATCGAGTTTGACCGGATCCTGAAAAAATACAAGATACATAAGATCAAAACCATTGGGGATACCTATATGGCGGCCGGGGGTATTCCGGAGAAGAACATCACCAACCCCATTGATGTGATCATGGCTGCGCTGGAGATGAATTTTTTCCTGAACCAGCTGAGACGGATTGATGGAAAAAGATACTGGAACCTGAGTCTGGGGATTCATACAGGCCCGGTTACGGCCAATGTATCAGGAAAGAAAAAGATCACATACGATATCAAGGGAGATACGGTGAATATTGCCCACCGCATGCAGGGTGTGGGTGACAGCGGAAAAATCCTGATCTCGGTGATGACCTATGAACTGATCAAAGAATTTTTCATATGTGAATACTATGGAAAAATGCCGGTCAAGTACAAGGGCGACCTGGAGATGTTTGTGGTCAATGGCATTCGGCCGGAGTTTTCGATGAAAGGAAGGGGATTGTTCCCCAATAAGCTGTTTGATACGAAATTTAAGCTGATCCAGTTTATGGATATACAGGAGTTCATTCTGGATAAACTGGAGAACGAGTTGCCCGGGTACCTCTATTACCACAATGTCAAGCACACTGTGGATGTGGTTACCGAGGTTGAATTGATAGGGTGGGCAGAAGGTCTTGATGATGACGGGATTCTCTTGCTGAAGACCGCTGCCTTGTTTCACGATGCAGGGCATACCATTGCCTATGATGACCATGAATACCATGGAACCCTGATGGCCAAAGAACTTCTTCCTACCTATGGATACACCCAGGAGCAGATAGCGAAAATCTGTGATATCATCATGGCCACCAAACTTCCACCCAAACCAGAGGATATCTACCAGGAAATCATTTGCGATGCCGATCTGGATTACCTGGGGAGAAGCGATATGATCCCGGTTTCAAACACCCTCTATAAAGAGCTGAAGGAGCAGGAGAAGATTGGAACCCTCAATGATTGGAACAAACTACAGATCAAGTTTATTTCTGGCCATTCATACTTCACCAAGACGGCTCAGAGCCTCCGCGAGGTTAACAAGCAGAAGCAGATTGAACGCATCAGGAAGCTGATTACCTAATAATCTGAATAAGAAGTGGGATAGAGCATGTATTTGGCTATGTTAGATACCGTGTTTTTATAGCGTTCTATTTCCTTCATTTCCTGCCATTCCGGAGAAGAACCAAAAGCCTTCCAGTTCTCCTTTTGGACAGTGGTGTCAGCATGTGTGGTCATGTACATCAGATGGGGCATCTTTGAACTTGAGATCACCTCCCCAAAAAAAACAGGGTTGAATCCCAGTTTCTTGAATAGTTCTGCTTCCCCTGAATTGAACATCTCCACTTTTCGCTCATAAAGAAGTTCTGTAGAGGCCTGGTAGCTCCTTAATTCATATACCCTGTCGGTCCTGGGTGATTCCAGTTGGGGAAGCATCAAATGGGGTGTTTCACTGAAGGCCCTTAGTAACATGGTCTCAATTCTGGAGTATGGTGGATTATCATGGGAGGCATGAATATAATCGCTCCCGGCTTCCAGATAGGCTTTATCGGATTTCAACGCTGTCTGGATTTCCATATATTGTCCAAGAGAACTGAAAGGTGCCAGCATAAGTATGGCATTCTCGGTTTCATTACCCTCTTCCCTGAGTTTGAACACACCCACCTGTTCTATCCCGGTTCTGTGAAGAGCCGGCAGGTATGCAGCCTCGAGATATTGGTCAAGTCTTGTTTCCTGGGCTTCTGTTTCAAACTGGTAGATTTTAAGTTCGAAATAGTCTCTTTCTTCGGTTTCGGTACACGAAGGGGTCAATGTGCTGATGAATAACACCAACAGGATGGCCAGGGGGGTAATTTGTTTTTTCATATCTATCATATTTGGATTCATGAATATAGGATAAAATTCAGTTAAAAGTCTCTGGCACCATGTCATATGGGTAAATATTGCTTAGTTTTGCTACAAATTTATGCTAAGTATGAAGCGTCTGGTGTATTTGACCATATTTTTTCTGGCTGATCCCACTCCTGCCCGGGATTTCACAGGGTATTGGGAATGGAGAAGATGCTGGAGGTGACTGGGACCGGACACGGGTGATACTTGATTGTGCTCCCAGGCTGGTTGACAGGAGGGACCTGGTGGAAGATAACTTCGATCACCGTTATGTGACCAACAATCCCAGGGATATTGAAATGGGTTACTTTGCCG
Source organism: uncultured Bacteroidota bacterium (assembly GCA_963735755.1). Classification (GTDB taxonomy): domain Bacteria; phylum Bacteroidota; class Bacteroidia; order Bacteroidales. Next base: position 69,772 of record CAVTME010000005.1, read on the forward strand.
TAGAGCCCATGACATATTTGGAAAAGGGTAGAAGGTTTTGTGAAGCACTCTTGCCTGCATCAGGGGTGAGCCACTCCTATTTCCGGGGTTGCTATATGACCTCCTACTATCTTCCCGGAGATGGATTGTATGATGTAACCTTCATCTCCAACGCATTGATTTTTAACAATGAGCTGAAGATGATCAATTCACAGAATACAATTGCTGAGATTGATGCTTCGCACCGGATGGAGATTGAGATTGACACCACGCTGAATACCCCTTCACCTGAAGATGTTACTTTCAAATCAAATGCAGCTTATGAATGGGACATTGAGATTGACCAGTCAGGCGCCTGGCACGGAGAACTGCTTCCGGGTGACATTGTCCTGTATGATTCAGAACTGCCGGCTGGTTTTTCGCGGCTTGAAATAAAGAAAAGGGTACGGGGGCCAGGATTGATTACCATCAGGGAATCTGTCATATTCCGGGTGAATTCTGTCTCCTCATACAAGTATGACCCCATCTTCCAGGCAGTTTGTCTGTTCAGCCTTGAGCCGCTCAGTGTCTCCACAAGAGTGCTTCCATGTAAATAGAAGCCATGTGATCCAGATTACCTGTCTGCTTTGTACATTCCTTCGGGCTCTTCCCTTTGCAGAGAGGTTGCTCCTGTGGTTATCGTCACACTGTTTGCCTCATCAAATCCTACCTTCAGCGCATCCTTTCTTGCTACCTTCCATATTTTTCTGGGATTCAGTTTGATCCTGGCTGACGCAAATTCCGGTCGGTTAAAATTCAACAGGTAGTTTTCATAGAAATTCGGATCACGCTGGGGAGCAACAAATGCCTTGCTGGTCTTCCCCTCTTCATCCACATGACAAAAATAGATTTTCGATAAGAAGCTATCCTCCCTTTTACTCACAAACATAAGCCATCTTCCGTTTTGCGACCAACTTGGATAGCTATCCACATCGTCGGAATTGCCTGCGATCTGTTCCAGCCTTCCTGAATCGAGCCGGTAGGTATAGATATCCGATTCCTTGTTGTAAATGGAGAAATAGCCATAATCAAGCAGGCAAAAGCTCAAGGTATTGTTATCTGCAGCAACACGCGGAAAGGAGATGCTTTTGTTTATTTTCTCAGCATCCAGAATCGTATCCAATTTCCCGAAGGATTTGGTCTCTGCATCAAATTCTATACAGCACAAACTGTATTTCAAATCTTGATAAAAGCTGTTGTCCGTCGCTTTTGGAGCGCAAATGAAATAAAGCCGTTTACCATCCGGCGACCATGTGGGTAGATTCTCCCTTGCCCCGGTGGCAAGTTCTTCCGGACGGGTAATGATGTTGTTTTCCACATCGTACAGGACAATGTCTGAATATTTATCTCCCACATAGGCCACTTTATCCTTGCTTGAGTGGAAATCCTGGTTGATCCGGTTTACCGAAAAGGCTATAAATTTCCCGGACGGATGCCATGAAGGGTATGCACCTGCACTACCCATATGATCACTTTTGGTATCAATGATTTTCAGTTCATCGTCGTATTTGATCACAGTCCCTCCATATTTGGCCCGCATATGCAACAGGAAGCGATCAGGATTGAAAGCGCTGAAGCTGTGGCAGTTCATGCAATTATAGTCGGTGAAGCTATTGACAGAAATGGGATCTGTATCCAGGGTTTCGAGAGAGTGTTGAAAGATGCCCATTTCATTCCACAGCACATTGGCTGGAGGTATTTTCCGGTATACGACCATCTCATCGATTGGATCACCGCTGATGGCGTTGGCAATGGTTTGATATTTATGCCAGATATTCTGCTCATCCTTCCTGAACAGGTCAATAAATAAGGTGTCACCTCTATTTTCAGCAATCAGTTGTTCCCATTTGCGATGGGGTATAATGATTTGCTTCTTATTGGATTGGAGCCAGATCGATTTGTTTCTGGTGTAGACATGTGATTTAAATGCTTTTCCCTCATCCCGGATGACAAAATGCATGGGCCCGATATTATAAGGTATGGTAATGTTTGCATAATCGGGGTAAATGCTGGCTACTTCTTCTGTAGTCCGGAATTCTTTCACCTCTTTTTGACAGGAGGAAAGCATCCCTACAATGAGGCCCAGGGAAATGTAGATATGTCGCTTACTCATCAGGCTATTGCTTTGCTGCATTTGATATTTTACTGGAATACATGACGTAATACCAGTAGGTGTGACTGTAGTGTTGCACGGCATTTCTTGCCTGGGGGATACCCCCCGCTTTCTGCACAGTGATGGAGAAGTCCCGAAAGTCCTGCTGCGCTTCTTTGCTGATCTCAAAGCCTGCTAAGTCTAAATCCTGTTCACTGGAAAGTCCCAGATAAAGAAGTACCGCCTCTTCTACCAACCTCGGCAACCGGGTATAGCCCAACTGCCTGAATGTCTTGATCTCATGTGCGATATTCCCCACTTTATGAGTGATCAGGTAATTGGCAATCAGGTACTCAAATGCCATTTTGTTTTGGGGATTATTCAGGTAGAAGCGTTTCAGCTTATTTTCGGGCCGTGCCAGACCGGTAAAGAAATCCCTCTCGGGAAAGTTATTTCGAATCCACTGAACCTCCTCATTTGTCTCTCCATGCAACAGGCCTGCATGATCTTTGACCCATTGCCTGTGCGCTATGGATTGATTGAGCACATTCAGGTATCTTGCGGCGATCACCGGCTGATCTGCAGCAGCGTAGTTGATGATCAGGCATTTCAGTGTGTTTGGTTTGTTGCCCCTGGCAATAAGTGCCTCATTGGCAAAATGTCGCGATTCATTTCCATATCCCATTTTGAGGTAGAAATCGGCTTTCGGTTGCGCAATGGTTCCATCAGTGGAACCATCCAGAAAGAGCCCTTCAATGCCTGATGTTTGGGGATACTGGAGGAGTTTGTCAAGCAAGACCCCCTGGTGGTAAAGGGCCCGGTTGATTTGAAAGTGCAGCAATTTGGAGTTAAAGTTCTGAAAGTGCAAAGCATTCTTAAGCACCCCCTGCCAGTTCTCCGCATGGGCGAAAACCTCAATTTGATAGATCTCTTTTTTCTTCTCATCAAAGGAGAAAGAAAAAACTGCTGCTGATAGCAAAAGTGGAAGTCCAAATTGCAGCAAGCCATGTACTACCTTTTTTCCAGTTGTTTTGCTTTGCCGGTCCATGCTGTTTTCTGTCCTTCGAAGCAGCATGATGAGCAACGGAATACCAACATAGATGGCATAGGCTGCAGGTTTCACCTTTTGGTAAAGCGTAGGAACAAATGCATCGCAATAGGCCTGCTGAAAGGTAAAATTCAAACCAAAGATCATGCTGAGTGCCGGTATGGTCGGAACCAGCAATAAATAGAACAGTTTCTGTTGTTTGGGTAAGGAAGGATGGATGATCAATATTAGAGAGGAAAGATAGAATCCGGGTGTTCCGAACAGGTAGTAAATCAGTAAAAGGAAAGCTGCTATGGGTACCCATCTGGCACTCCTGAAATACCTGGATACAAAAGTGGCGAATGCGAGCAGGTAAGTACTGAAAAGAATGCTGCTTGTGAGTTTGAACGAAAAGGCATATTCAAAAAGGGGAAGCAGAAGAAAGAGTGAAATTGTAAAAATGGCTGCCGGAAAATAAGGGTGGCGCTGAAGTTTGCTGAACAAGTATTGCAGCGAGAGGAAGAACAGTCCGGCCATCATCGATAGAACCAGGATTCCGGCTGTTTTGAAATTGAATAAGGAGATGATATGCATGGCCAGCACATCGTTGATTCCACCAATGCGCTGAAAACCTTCACCGAATGTTTCCGGAACGATCTCCTGCATATAGCAGATAATGCCGGGGTCCAGGCTCCGCAACAGAAAAACGGCAAAACCCAACAAGATGATCAGGGCATAGATTGGCTGGACTTTTATTTCAGGTTTTAATCTCATGGCATGGGGTAAATCCGGAGATAAAAGTAGAAAATATTGCCTTATCGGCAAATCAGCAGAAAAGGCTGCTGAGATTTAGAAGGTATAGGAGAATTGCATGGCAGCCCCTCCGGGAATGTATCCCAGGTGGAAATCAGATCCTTTGGTGGTTGCATTCAGGAACTTGACATTGTTGCTTCCCTTGGCCAGCACCCAGATGATATCGGCAGCCCAGATGGCAGCTCCCAGGGACATGAAGACCTCCTTGTCTCCCTTAAAGAGGAAGTACTGGGTTTCTCCCTCCACGTATTTTTCATAAAAAGTCTCTTCATAATGGTTACCGGGCCCGATATCATTCGGGACCCTGGTGAGTCTGACAAAGGTCTGGTATTCACCTTCTCCGGGGTAGCGCTGCTCCCCGAGCCAGTAGCCAAAACCAATAAAACCCAGGGAAGTGATGGTCCTCATATAGGGTTTGAAAGTCATCATCCTCCTGTCGGCAACAAAGTAGTCGCCCAGTCCTGGCAGAAGCAAAGAAAGAAGTGCATTGCGTGGCCCTCCCGTGTTACTAAACTGTTTGCTGGTCCCATCTACAAAAAGGACAGGGGTGATATTGGATCCCAACAGTTGGACATCATTGGTGATGTCCCACTCGATGGTCCTGTTCTTTTCAGCTGAAATATTGGGTCCGATATCCCCGATGAGAAGGGTAGGGCTAACCAGGTGGTAATCCTCATCCAGGAATTTCAGGTCCACCCGGTGGAAGGTACCCTGTTTCCTGGTTTTTATGTCATAGTGGATAATGGCCTTGTTCTGGTCGATGGTAATATCCAGATTTTTTGCAAGCGGCAAACGCTGTGCATGCAGATTTGCAGAAAACAGGAACACCATCCCCGCCAAGCACACCATATGTTTCAGACCCTTCATGCTCCCTGTTATGAATCCAGACTGTTGTAATAGTTAAATACCCTTATCAATCCGGCATCATCATTGATCTTGATCTTTTCCGACCTGATGAACCTTTCAATCTCCTCCGCATGGTCAGCGAATAGCTTACGGATGCTCTTTTTCCGCTTTTTCAGAAGGACCACCTCGGCGCCCTCCGATTGCTGGTAATAGAGCTGCCGGTACTGAACAAAGGCATCAGCCCCTCCCGCCCAGTTGTAGGTAACTGGTCCGCTGCCAGCCTTGATCTTTACATCATGACGCATCAATAATTTGCATCCGCCTTCATTGAGGACCTGGAAGTATGCTGATCCCAGATAAGGCCGGCGGCTGCTTCTTTTCACATACAAACCATGCAGGAATTTCATGTTGCTGATGGAGATACGCTTCACATTGAAGGGGGCCGAAATGGCAAAAGTATCATTGTTGTAGACCATCTCAAATTCCTGGGCATAAAGGTTGTATCTGAAAAGTCCGTTGATGTTGAAGAATTCATTGATCTCTGCCTCATATTCTCCCTTCAGTTTCTCGAGATAGTCACGCAGGTTATTTTCCAGCATTTCAGTGATTCCTGGAATGCCTTCAAAATCACTGTTGGAAATCCGCAGGTCATAGTCCGGATTTTTTGTCCGGATCAATTCCTTCCATCTCAAGTGCAAGGCCTGCAGCCTCAAAATCAGGATCAGAAAGTTTCTTGATGAGGGCATCGATCTTGCTTATTTTTGCCTGGTACTCGCGCACTTTTGCCTTTTCCTTCTTTTCCTGTGCGATCTGATTGGCGATTTCACTTTTCATTTCCAGGGTCCCGTACATCCAGGTTTCAGACAGATAGGGAGAACCTGCTATCTCATAGTTGGCTTCGGCCCCTCCGCTGAGCAAAAATGAACCGCTGAAAGATCCACCAATATTGACGTTCTGCACCTGGGAGTTGGTGTAGTGACAACAGGCCCAGACCAAGTAACAACCATGAAAACTGCTGCTTACGCATACATCGGACTTATTAGCTGTAAGAGTTTTCAGGCTGCAAATTTAATAATTGTTATTCCAGATATCCAGAGGGATGGAAAAAATGCAATATATTAGTAGAGATGAACATTTTAACGCTATTGATCAGGGATTGTCATTTTCTGAAGGTGATTGTAGTAAGCATCGCTGCTTTTTCTGCTTATCTCCCTCCGGCATAAAGGGCCAGAATCTGGATGGAAAGATTGTTATACCCGAGAGCTTTCCGGTGGCCTACATCCATATCACACAGATTGAAATTACAGGGAACGCCAGAACAAAGGAGAAGATCATCACCAGAGAGTTGGATTTCAGCCTGGGAGACAGCCTGGCACTTTGACGATGCCCTGGCAAAAACAGCCATGTTCAGCCAGAAGCGTATTAGCCGGAACGATTCCAGTGAGGTGGTCAAGACGAATGAAATACAGCCGGGAGAATATCATCAACACCCAGCTTTTCCTGTCGGTTGACCTGCGTCTTGAGCAGGCAGAGGGTGATGACTATACATTGAAGATTGATGTGAAGGAACGTTGGTACTTCTGGGTGTTTCCTGTGGTGAAGCTGGATCATCCCAACTTCAACGACTGGCTCCAGGATCCGGATCTGGACCAGGTGAATATGGGACTGTTTACAAGCCATAACAACCTGTGGGGATTGAGCCACCAGGCATCAGCGGTGGCATATTGGGGAAGTTCACAAAGTTTGGTCTGGGTTACAAAATACCCTGGATTGGTAGTGGCCAGAAGATCGGGATGGTCATTGGGGGCGCTTATAGGAATTCGGCAGTGGTGGAGTATGCATCCGTGGACAATGAGAGGCAAATGATCTATGACAAGGGCAGTGTAAAGGAGATTTTTTCGACACAACACCTTTACCTTCAGGCCCGGGCTTTACAATTATGGAAAAATAAGGATGGATCGCCGGAAATGTCAGCCTTTCAGATTCCTTATTCAGCCTGACCCAGGAGTATTTGCCGGACAATAAGAGTACAGTTAGTTTCGTCAACTTCTATGCGGAATATGCCTATGATTCCCGTAACAACCGGGCTTATCCGCTCAATGGGAATTACTTAAAGGGTTTTGTGGACAAGCGCGGGTATGGGGATTATTTCCCACGATGTGGACTATTTCTATTATGGTGCTGATCTTCACTTCTACCAGCAAATCAGTGACAGATGGTATGCGGCTGAGATGACAAAACTGGTGAGTTCATCCAGTGAGAATATACCTTATTATTTCCAGCAGAGCCTTACCTCAAGCGACGATTTCATCCGTGGATTTGACTATTATGCCCTCAGTGGCGACGCAGATGTATTATTTCAGGAGCAACCTGAAATACAATGTGATCAAGCCAGGGATTATGGAGGCCACGGAAGGAGAAGAACAAGGATAGCAAATTCAGGAATGTGCCCTATGCCTTCTATATGAACCTGCTTGCAGATGTGGCCTATGTGGTGGATGAATTTCCATGGAGATATGAATCCATACAACAACAAAATGCTTTATTCCTGGGGGCTCGGCGTGGATTTCATCAGCTACTATGACCTGGTCCTGAGGTTTGAATATGCCTTTACCAACATCGGCACCCACGGTTTCTTTTTTGGATTCGGGATGCCTATTTAAGCAAAGGGAATACCGATCCTGATCTCCTGTTTGTATTGTTTCTAAAAAAGGATTGGTTTCTGTACAGACAACCTTTATCTCTTATCTTTGGTCCCTAATAAATTCCGGAACTGAAAACAGATATATGATGAAGCTTCCCGCCAAGAAAGCCAGTCTGCTCTGGCTCTTTTCTCTTACATCAGCATGGCTCCTTTCCCAGGTACCCGAGGGAGGTACCATGCTCAACTCCGAAACAGGGACCACCTACCAGAAGGTTGGTTCTTGTACGGTCACACAGGTGGATGTTGAAGGCCAGGATTTTACAAAGGCCATCAGGGTCCAGGTGCGCGACAATGTTTCCAATGCCTGGGATGCCCAGCTGAAATTCCCTGCTGTAGCGGGAGTGTCGGAAACAGATGTGGTACTTGTGGCCTTTTTTGCCCGGACCATCGAGTCGGAAGAGGAGACAGGGGAAGGATTTCTAACAGTAGTAATTGAGCACAATGTGTCTTACGCAAAGGAGATATCTCATAAAATATCCATTGGTAGTGAGTGGAGGGAGTACTACGCCCCGGCTGAAGTTGCACATGATCTGGCAACATCCGAGGTGAGCTACCTGTTCCATATGGGCTACCCCAACCAGGTGGTGGAGGTGGCCGATGTCCGTTTCCTCAATTATTTTTCTACCCTTGATCTGGAAGATCTGCCCGAGACGGAAATCACCTATGTGGGCCGTGCCCCGGATGCCCCCTGGCGCGCTCCTGCAGAAGAGCGCATCGCTCAGTACAGGAAAGGATTGGCAGAAATTACCATTTACGATGCAGAGGGAATGCCGGTGAACGCAGCAGATGTGAAAATTCAGATGCAGCGTCACCAGTTTGGATTCGGAACAGCTGTTACGGCAAGCAACATTGTCAACAATAAAGTCTACAGGGATACCCTGTTCGATATTTTCAATGAGGTGGTATTTGAGAACGATTTGAAGTGGCCACCCTTTGAAAACAGTTCAACCCACGGTCGCATTCTTAGCGCCCTGGATACCCTGGATGCCCATAAGGTTCCTGTCAGGGGGCACAACATCATCTGGCCGGCATACAAATATATGCCTGATTTTATGGAGGATCTTTCCGGCGACCCTGAGCAAATGAGATTGGAGATTGATAAACGCTTCGATGAAGTGACAGCATTCACCAAAGGCCGTTTAAACGATTGGGATGTGATGAATGAACCCTATACGGAGCATGATGTTCAGGACATACTTGGAGATGAGGTGATGGCCGACTGGTTCCGACGAACCCGGCGCAATGATCCTGGAGTGAAGCTTTACATCAATGACTATTATATCCTCAGCGGAGGCGGCATTAATAAGACAAAGCAGGATTATTACTACGACCTGATTGAGTATATTGATGAACGGGGTGGCCGGATTGACGGCATCGGAATGCAGGGTCATTTCAGCACAGACCTGACCTCCATTACCAGGGTCTATGATATTCTGGACAGGTTTGCGGAGCTGGGCAAGGATATTAAAATCACGGAACATGATATTGCCATCACCCAGCGGGATGTGCAGGCTGACTATACCCGTGATTTTATGACCATTGTATTCAGCCACCCTTCGGTAAAGTCCATTCTCGCGTGGGGATTCTGGGCTGGTGCCCACTGGAAACCCGATGCTGCGTATTTTGATAAAGATTGGAATATCCTGCCACACGGGGAAGTTTGGCGGGATCTGATCAAGAAGCAGTGGTGGACCCCGGCCATGGATACGGTTTCAGATGAAAACGGAAAGTACAGTTTTGAGGGATTTCTGGGAAGCTATTCCTACACCGTTCAGGTTGGCGATACCCTGAGGAAAGGTTTCTTTACCCTGGAGCATTCCAGGCAGAGTGGTGTAACAAATTCCATCATCATCTCCCTGGATGGTTCCATTCCTGAATCTGTTCAGGTCACCCCGGATCAGGAGGGCTTTATTTGTGAAGGTGAAGAGATGACCCTTCGTGCACCGGAGGAAGAGGGATTTGCCTATGCCTGGACCCTGGAGGGGCTGCCCCTTCCGGATACAACAGCTTCCATCGTAGCAGTGGATTCAGGATCTTACCGGGTGACGGTGTCAAAACTTGGCGTCTCACTCACATCTGAGCCTTACTTCCTGGAGGTAATCGCCATTCCTTCCACACCGGTCTTAGTGGCTGATGGAGAACTGGAAGTTTGTGCCGGTGAAGCTGTCACCATCTCCCTGGATGGAATTCCGGATATTCAATCCGATTATGAATGGTATCTTGACGGTGAGCGGGTACAATGGGGCGGTTCTTCCTATGATGCTGGTAAAACCGGGGAATACACCCTGAAAACTACCGACATCGGATGCGCCTCGATCTCGGAACCTGTATCTGTAAGCATTCTTCCCGAATCAGATTCCCGCTGCACCCTTGGAATGGAGGTGGATGAATCCAGCTCACGCATCTTTCCCAACCCATGTAAGGGTTTAGTGCAGGTCGAACTGACAGGAGGGACAGGTACCGGACATGAGGTGGCCTTATACGATGTTATGGGACGACGGAGACAATCCGTACTGACTGAACCGGGTACGAAACAGTTGACACTTTCTGTACCCGATCCTGGAATCTATATGGTGAAGATCATCCAGGGAACACATGTACAGACCCATAAACTGGTTTCGGAGTAGTCCTATTTTAGCGGCAGCAGCCTGATATTTTTCCAGCGTACCTGGTAGGGTGTGGCATCTTCACCCACATCGTGTACCTGGAGACCGATGATCCCGCTAAGGGATAGCGCATCCCTGAAATCGGAAACCACCACTCCGTTTACAATGGTTTTGATGGCATCACCTTTGCATTCAATCCGGTAGGTATTCCACTGCTTGGGTTTGAACGCTTTTCCCACTTTGGAATCTCTCTCCGGCCACCAGGGTGTCATGGCCCTGCGGGCTTCGTCATACACACCTCCTGCGCCACCACCGGCTGCGATCTCCACCTGGTAACCGTAAACCCTGTCTGCAGGAATGGTATTGGATTGGTACTCTCCCTCATTATTTTTGAACCAGAACATCAGTTCATGGGGTGCGATCTGGCTTCTGAACTGCACACCTGAGTTCAGCTCGTTGTCCTCCAGAAGAACTTCAAATTCAAGAATAAAATCAGCATACTCCTTCTCAGTGCAAAGAAAGGAGTTGGGACTGTTGGGGACAGCCTGTCCCACGATACAGCCATCTTCCACGCGGTATTTGGCATGGCCGCTGTGGATGGACCATCCTTCAAGGGTCTCTCCGTCAAATAGATTGATCCATCCTTCTTCCTGTACAGGAGAAGTGCAATACACCGGAAGTAAGATGATGGCCAGGGCCAGCGAAGCAAAATAATGGGCTTTCATAATATGAATGTTGTAGTTGGTAAGAGCTCTAAATTAAATAATATTATGGAATACTCTCTCACTTTTGTATATTGAAATCCCATGAACCTGGCTGCGATTATTTTCTTTTCAAGTCTTGGTATCCTCTTCAATCCGGAGGGATACAAGGATCGGACCGAGTATCTGTTTGAAAGTGGAACAGAAGGCTATGCCTGTTTCCGGATTCCGGCCATTGTGACTACAAACAAAGGGACCTTGCTTGCTTTTGCCGAAGGGCGGAAGAGGCGGTTGTTCTGATACCGGGAGATATCGATCTGGTCTTGAAACGCTCCGGGGACCAGGGAAAAACATGGAGCGAACTGATGGTGATCCTTGATGATGGGGAGAATGTTTGCGGGAATCCCGCTCCCGTGGTGGATGAAAACACCGGGGCCATCCACCTGCTATCCACCTGGAATATGGGTGAGGACCATGAAAGCGAAATTATCAATGGAAGCAGCAGCGACACACGCCGGGTTTTTTTGATGAGCTCTCTGGATGATGGAAAAAGTTGGTCCGAGCCTGTGGATCTTACCGGGTCGGTGAAGAAGGACAACTGGACCTGGTATGCCACCGGACCCTGCCACGGGATCCAGCTCAAGGAAGGACCACACAAGGGCAGACTTCTTATTCCCTGTGACCATATTGAATCCCAAAGCAGGAAATACTTTTCTCATGTCATTTTTTCGGATGACCATGGTGTAAGCTGGAAACTGGGAGGCATTGCCCCCGAAGACCAGGTGAATGAATGCACCGTGGCTGAGCTAAGCGACGGAAGGATCATGTTGAACATGAGGAACTATGACCGGACACAGAAGAGCCGGAAGGTGACCTACAGTGAAGATGGAGGAGAGAGCTGGAGCTCACTGGTTTCTGACAGCACCCTGATAGAACCCATTTGTCAGGCCAGCCTTCTCAGCGTCTCAGCCGGTAATGAAGGGAAACAATTCCTGCTTTTTCTGAATCCTGCGGATGAGAATGAAAGGCAAATGATGACCCTCAGGATCAGTAAGAATGACGGTGTGGACTGGACAGGGGAGATGGTGCTTTACCCGGGTCCTGCAGCCTATTCGGACCTGACACGATTGCCTGGAGGGGATGTGGGCTGTCTTTTTGAAGCTGGTGCAGCGCATCCTTACCAGGGGATTGTATACCGTGTGGTCCCGTGGACTCAGATTTTAGACACGCAACTATAGATTAGATATAAAACTAAAACCAACAAAGATGAATCGACGTGATTTTTACAAGAAAAGCAGCTTACTGGGTCTCGGACTGGTGGCAGGCTCTTCAGTCCTGGGCAGGGAGCCCTCCATTTCCTCAGATCCTGCCTTTTATAAGGAGGCTGCCAAAAATCTGCCAGTCAGGCAATTTGATGTGGTTGTAGCCGGCGCAGGAACAGCCGGAGTGATTGCAGCCATTGCCTCTGCCAGGCAGGGGGCCAGGACCATTCTTGTGGAAGCCAAGGGATATCCGGGAGGTGTTGCTGTGGAAGGCGGGACGGCGCTGCACAGTTTTTTTAACCTGTGGAAGGCCTTCCCCGGGGTTGAAAAAAGGCAGCTGGTACGGGGAATTCCTGCAGAGATGATCGACCGTCTCACAGCCAGGGGAGGAGCCACCGGTTATGCCGAGATGATGAAGCACTATGAGTACGATTCGGTATGTACGGCCATTGATACAGAAAAATATAAACTGAATGCCTTTGAGATGCTGGACGAAGCGGGGGTGTAATATATGTGTAAACACCTTCTGGCGGGGGTGATCAAGGAGAAAAAGGAAGTGAAGGGTGTGATTCTGGAAAGCCGCTCTGGACGCGAGGCAATCTTTGCCAAATCTTTTGTGGACTGCACGGGATATGGCGACCTGGCAGCTCATGCAGGTGCGGAATTTACACGAGCCCAATGATTATGCAGTGGTGAACAGCATGGGCCTGGCCAATGTGGATATCGAGCGCTACTTTCATTTCCTGAATTCCTCCGATTCGGTGGGACAACTGGCTTATGGTCCCCGTGACGGGGTACCCGGACAAATCGTCCGCCTGGGATCGGAAGGTTCCAATGGATACCCGGATGGATTTGTGGAAGGTGCGCATGCCATCGGAATGTCATCCATTTCCACTACGGTGCACGACGATTACCTGATGTTCATCAAGTTGAACCTGAAGCTTTCCCAGAGTCCGACCGACAGGGATACAGTAGCCAAAGCGGAGCTGGAGCTGCGGAAGCGGATGCAAACCGGGGTGGAACTGTTTAATAAATATATTCCTGGTTTTGAAAGGGCATTTATCTCACGCACCAGTCCCAACCTGGTGATCCGGAGGGGCAGACTGATTACCTGCGATTATGACATTAGCCATGAGGATGTGATCAACGGGGAACATTTTGAGGACGATGTTTTTGTATACGGTTTCATGACATGGCTCCCGCGCTTGCAGATTAAGGATGGCGGCAGTTACGGGATACCCTACAGGGCCTTGCGTGTAAAGGGCATCAGCAACCTTTTTGTTTCGGGGATGATGATCACCTCCGATCACCGGGCCCACATGTCTACCCGCAACACGGTCAGCTGCATGGGTCAGGGACAGGCCAGCGGCACAGCTGCAGCCCTCTGCGCCCTGAATGATTATGACAGCAGGGGATTGCCCTACCAGAATTTAAGGGATGAGCTGGAGAAGAACGGAGTCTATTTCGAATCATAAATATTTATTTAAGATAAGCCCATGAACAATTATAGCAATGTATTGCTGGTGGCCGTGCTCCTTCAAATTGGTCTGATCTCATGTCAACAGGAAAAAACAGACCAGATAGCCTTGCTCCCTGAGGTGCTGAATAAACCTACGGAGAAGGAACTTATCTCTCTAAACTCAGGTGAACAATCCCAATGGACCCTTTACTACGGACTTCAGGATGAACAGGCTCCACGCTCTCCGGAGGAGTTGAAAAAATCAGCTTTCCCAGATATCCCGGCTTTTGTGCCCGGTAACGTTGAGATTGACCTGCAGGAAGCAGGGGTCATTGAAGATCCCATGATCGGCGACAATGTGTACGACCTTCGTCAGTACGAGACCTATCAGTGGTGGTACAACCGTACATTCTCCAAGCCCGAAAAGCCGGAGGGTCACCGCATTGAACTTTGCCTGGAGGGAATTGATTGTATTGCCGATGTATGGTTGAATGATGAGAAAATTGCACGGGTGGAAAACATGTTCGTGGAACACCACTATGACATTACCGACCTGGTCCGGGAGAAGAACCAGCTCTATATTTGTATCCACTCCACGGTTTTAGAGGCCAGGAAATATATACGAAACAATTTTGGGGTCCGCTACGATGCCCTTGCCGAAAATGTCAATATTCGCAAGGCCCCGCATATGTTTGGCTGGGACATCATGCCCAGGCTGGTCAGTGCAGGTATCTGGCGTGATGTGAATCTGGAAATCATTCCACCCACCCATTGGGAAAGTGTTTACTGGGTTACCAAAAATGTGGATGTGGAAAACAGAAGCGCCAGTATGTACGTGGACTGGGAGTTCGCCACTGAGCGTCTGGATATTGATGACCTGAGACTGGAGATCAGCCTGGAACGTCAAGGCAAGGTGGCCTTTGAGAAAACAATAAAAGTGTATACCACCATATCCAGGGAGCGAATTGAAGGATTACAGGAGATCGATTTTTGGTGGCCCAGGGGCTTTGGGGGTGCGGCCCTCTACGATGCAAGTGTGAAACTTCTGGACAGCAATGGAATGGTGTTGTGCGAAAACCTGCAGCAGATTGGCATCCGTACTGTGGAGCTGGACCGGACAGAAGTGAATACTCCTGAAAATCCGGGGGAGTTTGTCTTTGTGGTAAACGGGGAGAAAGTTTTTGTAAAAGGGACCAACTGGGTGCCCCTGGATGCCTTGCACAGCAGGGACCTGCAGCATGTTGAACAGGCTGTGGGCATGCTGGCTGATCTGAACTGCAACATGATCAGGCTGTGGGGTGGCAATGTGTATGAAAGTGAAACATTCTATGAGCTTTGTGACAGCAATGGAATCATGGTCTGGCAGGATTTTACCATGGGCTGCACCACCTATCCCCAGAGCAGGGAGTTTGCTGAAAAGATCAGGGTGGAAGCCGAAAAAGCAATCCGGCGTCTGAGGCAGCACCCATCCCTTGTCCTGTGGGCGGGAAACAATGAAAATGATGTCTCTCTGGACTGGTCCGGAGACCAGTCCCACATTGATCCCAACACAGATATCATCAGCAGGCAGGTATTGCCTCTGGCAGTTCGTGAATACGATCCCAAAACACCCTATCTGCCCAGTTCACCCTTCATCAGTTCAGAGGTATTCCAACTGAATAACAGGATCAATCCAGAAGCCTCACCCGAGATGCATCTTTGGGGCCCTCGGGGCTACTACAAGGCGCCGTTTTACACTGCCAACCGGGCCAAATTCGTTAGTGAGATAGGTTATCATGGTTGTCCCTCACGCGAAAGCCTGGAAAAAATGATGGAGCCCGGTTTTGTCTACCCCTGGACGGATGGATTTCAATGGAATAAACAGTGGCAGGCCAAGGCTACCATGTCTCATCCCAATGCAGAAACCAGCCGCGAACGAAACAATTTGATGATCAACCAGGTGGACATTTTATTTGGAGAAGTCCCCACGGACCTGGATACGTTTATTGCAGCATCTCAGGTTGTTCAGGCCGAGGCCATGAAATATTTCGTGGAGTTCTGGCGCATGAATAAGTTTGATCGCAACGGAATCCTCTGGTGGAATCTGCGGGACGGATGGCCCGTTGTTTCAGATGCCATCGTGGATTATTACGTGAACAAGAAGCTGGCCTACCACTATATCAAAAAGGTGCAGAAGGATGTTTGTGTGATGATTGGGGATGAAGGCCTGGTGGAAGATGCCCGGGGTGCGGGGCACCCCATTGTGGTGGTCAACGATACACGTGAACCGGTGTCTGGAAGCCTGAGTATTACAGATGCCCAGACAGGCAGGGTGGTATACAGGGGGACATTTCAGGTGGATAAAAATGGTAAATCCATCAAGGGTTATCTTCCCGATCCGGGTAAAACCACATTGTGGCTCATTGAATGGGAGCTTGACGGTGAGGTTCTCACCAATCATTACCTGGCTTTTAAACCCCCGATTGAACTGGGACAATATTTACAATGGAAAGCTTTGCTACATTAAATGAGGCCCTTTTACTATAGCGTTTGCATCCTTATCTTTTTTCTGTTTGTGTTTGGGGCCCATGCTCAGGTTTTAAGCCTGGAGCATGAAGCCAACCAAATTGATGGTTTTACCAGGCTCTCCTTTGAAAAGGGGATTCTCAAATGTAAGGCCGGGAAAAAGGCTGAAGGATTCCTGGTCATCAAATCTGATGTGCCACTTCGTTTGGAAACTACACACAATGTGGAGGCTGTGCTTAAACCGGGGTGGGATGGAACATTGGGCTACAAGTGCTACGGACTCTCTCTGAAAATGAAGAAAGCAGGACGGGCAGAAGTAAGGTTTCACAGGGATGAAGCTCCTGGTAAACCCAAACCAAGCAGCAGTGATGAACTGGAAAAATACAGACATACACTGGAGCGCAGGCCCTCCCGTTTCCAGGGTGATGCAGCAGATTTGGCCGGGTGGCAGAACCGCTACCGGGACTCGCTGATCCAAACCCTGATGGGGGGTGCCATCCCCGAAAGGGTCCCCGGGAAAGTGAATATTGAATATGAGAAAGCTTTTGAGAACTTCCGTCTGATCTCTTTTACTTACCAGTCCAGGGAGGATCGCAGGAATGAGGCCCTTCTGAGTATTCCAAACGATGTTCAGAAAGCTCCCCTGCTTGTGGCTCTTCACGGTCATGAGACCACATGGGGTAAGGCCGACTCGGCAGCTTTCAGAGAAGGGCATATTGATGATTTCTGTGCCTTTTTTGCCAACAGGGGATGGGCGGTCCTGCAGCCTGCCACCATGGATCATCACCTTCAATATCCGGACTGGACCCTGCAGGGAGAGTGGACATGGGATGCCATCACCGCCATCGATGTTTGCAACACTTACCCTTCCATCGCGATGGATCGGATAGCGGTATGCGGCCTGTCCACCGGGGCCCACCTGGCCATGAACCTGCTGGCTCTTGATGACCGGGTTCAATGCGGGGTGGTAGCCTGTATTTTGAGTACCTGGAATCACTATGAGAAAAGAATGAGGATCCCCCCACATTGCGATTGTGGTATCAGTCATCAGCTTTCATCGGTGATGGAGCAGTGTGACTGGGCAGCCCTGGCTGCACCCAAACCGGTTCAGTTTCAACACGGCCTGCAGGATGCATCCTTTTGTCCCGGAGCAGATGCATCTCTGCTCGACCTGGAATGGAACACGGGCATTCTACCCCCCGGGGAATATGGCGCCATGTTTGCTGAAATTGAAAAGGCTTATGAGCTGTATGAGAAAGATGGGAATGTAAGCACCCTTTTTCACCATGGCCCGCACAGTGTAAACAACGAGAAAGCCTTTGATTGGATCACCTCTGCCCTTGGACAAGCCAGGTCCGATCTGATCACTACTGGCCACATTCAGTTCATGGATCTGGACCGCGATGGGGACCCCGATGTCCTGCAAACAAGGTCTGTCGGTGGAATTCCTGTTCAATGGATTGATGACGATGATGATATGCATCCGGATGACCTGCAGGGGGACAGGGACAGTGATTGTTTGATGGTGGACAGGAACAATGATGGGACATATGGTGCTTTTGGTGATCTGATGGTAGACTGGGTTGATGAGGATAAGGATGGAAAGGCAGATATACAGCTTATTGCAGATAATCGGGACCTGGAAAATGGTGCCGGGGATCCCGGGCATTTTATGATTTCCATTGATACGGACCAGGATGGGGTCTTTAACTATGTAGATTGGACCACTTTTAAACTGGAAGCATGGGAACATGCGGGAAAATGCGCTTTCTTTTCGGACTACAGCGGACAAAGTATGTTTCTGAAGATTCACGCTTCCACTTTTGATATTGAAGATTTGCGCTTCAACTGGGAGAATCCTTTTTTGTTTTACGATTGGGATGACGATCAGTTTACGGAGATGACCATACGCCTGGTGGATTCCCCCTTAAAAAATGCTTCAGGACGAAAGCTTTCATTGTCAAAGGAAATTACTTCCGCATATCTCTCCTTTGATATGGACAACGACAGCAGGCAGCACAACGATTTCGACTATGATATGAGCCTGCGTTTCAAGGGCAGCGGATTCGGATATGATACTTACAGCCAT
The DNA here is from genome assembly GCA_963735755.1 of uncultured Bacteroidota bacterium. Classification (GTDB taxonomy): domain Bacteria; phylum Bacteroidota; class Bacteroidia; order Bacteroidales. Next base: position 87,894 of record CAVTME010000005.1, read on the forward strand.
CCCTTTCATAGTTTAAGTGGTCTCCGGGAGGCCGATACCTTTTTTCTCGATCCCAGATGGAGACAACTGAGCGAGTTGATTTATGTGGGCCATGAAGAGGCGTACAGCGAAGTCTTTGAAGAGGGGATATGGGATGAGTGCTGGTTTGTTTTTGATGAGGATGATGATTGCCACCGCTGGGAACGTGTGGAATTTTATGAACCCGAAAATCTTTTCTCCGCAGGAGCCCGGAAAGGTGGTTTGGATAACAATCCCCAGGCAGATGTCAGTGGCGATCGCGGTGAATGGGACAGGGATAATTCGGGCAAAGGGAAGATGTATATCTCTGGTTTTGATGGGAAACTGCATCTTTTCGGTGCTGAAACGGGCGCCTGGCGGATCGATCGGCATGCAACATATTACCAGGGCTGGCAGGGCTGGCGTGGAGGGGGAGATCATACGCCAAATGATCCCTCACTGGCTACACCAGAAAATTTTCCCACCATCAGGTATTCAGATTCAGATCTGAATGGCTTTCTCGATGTGATTGAATACGATATGGATGGAGATACCTTGTTTGAACAACAGGATTCGATCCTGAAGCTAGGTGTATCAGACACACAACTTGTTTATAATACTGCCGGGTTTAGCTATGGTGATTACCGGGAGCTTTACAGAAAGATGAGTGAAAACATGTGGGAGAGAGCGCTGGATGCGCTCAGGCTTGCTGAGGTATTTGGTTTAGAAACAGATGGATACGCAGACATGCTCCATCCGGCAACAGAGCGTGAAAAGTATCATTACGGTTTTTGGCTGAACTACCTTATCTACCAGGAAATGATGAAACTGGGTGAAAGATTGGAAAGCAAAGATTTATGGCAAGAAATTAAAGTCGCCTACTATTCCGGAAAGTGGGACATCCTTCAAAACAATCAATAACTGTAAATCATGTATAAATTCTTGATGATTGGATTTTTTTCATTTCTATTGATTTCATGCGGTTCTGAGACCATGCAGCTTGCGTCTCCGGATGGGGGGATTCTGGTGGAATTTGAGCACAGAGCAGAAAAAAGCAAGGGTGAGGCTGGTCAGCTTTTTTTCAGGAGTGGAGATCCGGATGGATGGGGCCTTAAAGGAAATTTTGCCTTTCTCTCCCCTGGGATTATCAGGAAAGGATCAAACATTCTCAGACAATCTGCTTCTTACAGGAATGTCAGATATCCTACCTGTTCATGAGCAGTACGAAATGATCCGGGGGAAACGGCGCTTATGTGAAAATTTCGGCCATGAGAGAACACTGTTTTTTAAAAATACCGAAGGAAGGAACATGAACATGATCTTCCGGGTTTACGATGATGGTTTGGCTTTCAGGTATGTCTTCCCCGACGATCAAACAGATACCCTGCAGATCACAGAAGAGTATACAAGCTATTTTCTTCCTGAGGGAACAAAACGGTGGGTAACTCCTTACAGTAAAGCATATGAGAAGTTTTATCCCCTGAGCAGGGACGGTGCTGGAGAGAAACAGGAGTGGGGATACCCGGCATTGTTCAACCTGGATAAGGACCTTTATTTGCTTTTATCCGAAGCAGATGTGAGCAGGCAAAATTGTGGCAGCTGGCTCAACAATGGATCAGACCCTGAACGATACCAGGTACAGCTGGCGCGGGAACGTTCCGATTATAAAAGAGCAGGTTTTACCATCACCACAGTGTGGGAATCTCCCTGGCGGGTTCTTATGGTGGGACAGCTGGCGGATATTGTTGAATCCACACTGATTACAGATTTGAGTGCTTCAAGCAAAGTCGAAGATACCGGGTGGATCAAACCCGGTCCTGTTTCCTGGATCTACTGGGCTCACAACCATGGGTCAAAGGATTATGAGCTGGTGACCCGTTATGTGGATATGGCGGTGGACATGGGCTGGCCCTATGTGCTTATTGACTGGGAGTGGGATGTCATGAGCAATGGAGGGGACATCCTGGATGCAGTGAACTACGCCAACAGCCATGGAATTAAGCCCCTGATGTGGTACAATTCGGGTGTTTCCTGGAACGGAGAGAACGCTCCCACACCCGTGGACAGGCTCGTCACCGCAGAAGACAGGGAAAAGGAGTTCAGCTGGTTGAACAGCATCGGAGTATATGGCATTAAGGTGGACTTTTTTGCCGGTGACCAGCAGGATATGATGGCGTATTACATCGATCTGATGGAAGATGCTGCCAGGCACAAACTCCTGATCAACTTTCATGGTGCCACTACTCCCCGCGGTTGGTCACGGACCTATCCCAACCTGTTGACAGTGGAAGCGGTATATGGCGCGGAGTGGTACAACAATGCCCCGGTGCTAACCAACAGGGCTGCATCACACAACACCACGCTGCCCTTTACCCGCAATGTGACAGGTCCCATGGATTATACGCCTGTCACTTTCTCAAATTCCCAGCACCCGCATATTACCTCCTTTGCGCATGAACTGGCCCTGTCTGTGGTATTTGAGTCCGGACTCCAGCATTTTGCTGACCGGCCATCTGCCTATTTGGGATTACCAGATGCTGCCAAAAATTTTCTGAAGCATGTACCGGTTACCTGGGAAAATACCAGGTTGGTGGATGGATATCCGGGTGAAAAAGTAATCATGGCCAGAAAAAAAGAAAACCAGTGGTACCTGGGCGGATTGAATGGCCTGGACACATCTGTTTCCCTGAACGTAGATTTTGGTTTTCTGGATGAGGGGAACTATGTTTTGCACATTTTGCAAGATGGCGCCGATGATACAACCTTTGCCGCTGATTCGATACCCATTGTACCTGGAGATATCATCACCATCCCATGTTTGCCACGTGGAGGCTTTGTTGGAAGTATTGTGACGCTGCAGAATTAAAACCTTATTATGACCATGACCAGATCCATTCATCTTTTTGTTTGCATCATCATTCTCTTCCTGAGTGGGTGTAAGAACCAGGAGGCGACGGTCATCTATGTTTCCCCAAAGGGCAGTGATATCAACACGGGAAGCCTGGATCAACCTTTGCTTACCATTGAAAAGGCTTTGTCACAGGTAAAAGTTATCAGGGAAAAAAGCACATCCGCAGGTATATCCATTCGTCTCAGGGAGGGAAGCTATTACCTGGATCAGGCCCTTCTTTTTACCCCGGAGCTCTGTGGGAACAAGGATGCGCATCTTACTATTGAAGCATATGCTTCTGAACTTCCGGTATTGAGTGGCGGGAGGCTGCTTGATTTGAAATGGGAGCCTTTTCAACATGGTATGTATAAAGCAGTTTTGAAAACTTCCCCATGGATCAGTTCGGGGTGATCGGGGAGGAACTGAAAAAGGAAGCCATGGTCCCACTATTCCCCGAAGGACCCCTCAAGGCAGGCATAATGACCATGTATGGTGTGGGTAGAAAGTAGCTAAAATAAATTATCTTGTGCATCCATCTAAACATTAACAAATTGAAATTCCCATTCAAATATTTTCTAAACAGCTGTCTCCTGCTTCTTTTGGTTTGTTCCGTATCAGAGGTCGGGGCCCAGGAGTGGACCCGGTTCAGGGGAAGCGGGGGACAGGGAATAGATTCCCTGCGAAGTGCTCCGGTATCATGGGATTCAACGAGCTTTTTATGGGACATCACATTGCCAGGAAGCTCAAATGCATCACCGGTGGTCTGGGGCAGCACAATCTTTGTTACCGCTTCGGATGATGAGAAAGACCTGGGTTACCTGATGGCAGTGGACGCGCAGGATGGGAATATACTCTGGCGACTCCAATTCGATGTGGAAGATCTGGCCATGCACAATGACAACAATCTAGCATCCCACTCTCCCGCTGTTGATGAATCGCAGGTCTACGTGATCTGGTATTCCAGTGAGAAGAGCATTGTTATGGCACTGACACATGATGGGAGCGTTCTGTGGCGGGTCGAATTGGGAGGGATAGAAGCCAGGCATGGAGGAGGCAGCTCTCTGATGCTTACTGAAACAAAGGTGGTTTTCACCCTTGAGCAGGAGGAGGGAAGTTCATTTAAAAGTTCATGGCTTGCTTTGAACAAAAAGACAGGTGAAATATCCTGGGAACTGGAGCGTGAATCCTGCACCCGGAATTCATTTTCCACCCCCATTCTGGTGAAAGATGACAATCAGAAGGTCCAGTTGTTGTTTACAAGCGAAGCGCACGGATATACAGGTGTTGATCCGGAAAGCGGAAAGGTGCTTTGGGAACGCAAAGATTTGCTGACCCACAGGGTAGTGTCATCTCCTGTGTATTCAGACGGAAAAATCATCGCTTGCCGTAAAGGCCAGGGTATGGTCCTGGATGTGGATCTGAATAAAAACCAGGCCGGGGATACGGCGCTTTATACCCTGCCTCCCAATCTATCCCCCTATGTGCCTACCCCCATTGTGGTGGGAGAAAACCTCTTCCTGTTTACCGATAACGGAACGGTGGCCTGTGTAAAATTTGATACAGGTGATTTGTTGTGGAAGGAGCGGCCCGCAGGTCCCATCTACGGCTCTCCCGTATGTGTGGATGGAAACCTCTACTGCATGACCAAGGAAGGGGATGTGATTGTGCTTCGAGCCGATACGAGCTATCAGCTGCACGGGGTCTTTCCGCTTGGAGATGGAAGTTTTTCCACTCCCGCAATGTGCGAGTCCGGTATGGTGTTGCGAACTTTTACAAGGCTCATCCTGCTGGGTAATAAATAAACCAAACCAACCATAATACCAATGAAAAAGACAGTGCAAAAAACCAGGACAATTTTTCTATCCATCATGCTGGCAGCAATCTCCCTGAACCTCCCTGCAGAGGTTCGTCTGCCCAAGGTGATTGGCAGCAACATGGTGCTTCAGCGGAGCCAGCCGGTTCAGATATGGGGCTGGGCCGATAAAGGTGAAAAGGTAAGCGTTTTATTTAATGGACAGAAAGAAACCACCAAAACCTCCAAAGAGGGAAAATGGATGGTGACACTGGATTCCATGCAGGCCGGAGGTCCCTTTGAGATGGAGATCCATGGAAAAAACAGCATAACCCTTGACAATATTCTGATCGGAGATGTGTGGATCTGCTCAGGACAATCAAACATGGAATGGACCCTTTCCAATTCCAACAATGCAGAAGAGGAGATCCTCGCAGCCAACTATCCCGAAATAAGATTGTTCGATGTTCCAAATAACATCCAGCTGGCTCCGGTGGAGGATCTACCCTCCGGGAAGTGGACAGCGTGCTCCGGAGAGACAGCAAGAAATTTTTCTGCGGTGGGCTACTTTTTCGGCAGGGGCATTCATCAAGCACTTGATGTGCCCATTGGACTGATCAGTACCAACTGGGGCGGTACCAATGTGGAGACCTGGACCAGCAGGGAAATGGCTGCCACTGATCCGGAAATGAAAGAGGCCATTGAAGGAATTGACCAGATGAATGTGGAAGAACTCAAGGAGAAGATGGAGAAGGAGAAGAAAGCCCTTCTGGCATCATTGGGTGATCTGGAACCCGGGATCGTGGATGGTGATCCTGTATGGGCCCGAGAAAAGACCGACCTTTCTGCCTGGAAAACAATGAAAGTGCCAGGTCTCTGGGAGGCCCAGGGATTGAATGGTGTGGACGGTGTGGTATGGTTTCGGAAAACCTTTATGCTTACTGAAAAGCAGGCTGATGGTGGAGCCGCCCTCCATCTGGGTCCCATCGATGATGGTGACCGTACCTGGATCAATGGCGTAGAAGTTGGTAAAACTGAGAATGCTTACAATGAAACCCGGGTGTACAATGTTGCTCCGGGAGTATTGAAAGCCGGGGAAAATACCCTCGCTGTGAGGATTGAAGATACAGGCGGTGGCGGAGGCTTCTGGGGTGCACCTGAAGTAATGAAAATTCAGACCGGTGATGGCCAGTTGCCATTGGCGGGTGACTGGAATTACCGTGTATCATCGGAAGAGCTCCAGGTGAATATCCAGATGGCCATTGGTCCCAATTCAAAGCCCACATTGCTTTATAATGGCATGATCAATCCACTGATCAATTTCTCGGTGCTGGGGGCGATCTGGTACCAGGGCGAAGCCAATGCAGGAAGGGCCTATACCTATCGGACCCGCTTTCCCAATATGATCAAAGACTGGAGAAACAAATGGAACAATCCAAACTTGGGATTTTATTTTGTCCAGCTGGCCAATTTCATGGAAACAGTGGATGTCCCCACGGGAAGTGAATGGGCCGAATTGCGTGAAGCGCAAACCATGACCCTTGCCTTACCCAAAACCGGAATGGCAGTAATCATCGATATCGGTGAGGCGGATGACATTCATCCCAGGAACAAGCAGGATGTGGGAAAGAGGCTGGCCCTGGCCGCACTTGCATGGTACCTATGGCAAAGATGTGGTCTATTCGGGTCCGGTCCTGAAGGAGATGATCATTGAGGAAAAATCCGTTCTCCTTGAATTTGACCCCATGGGCAGCGAACTGGTTGTGCATGATAAATATGGATATGTGAGGGGATTCGCAGTGGCGGGGGAAGATCGTGTGTTTCACTGGGCCAGGGGAGTAAAGCAGGGAAATACTGTCAAATTAAGCAGTGAAAAGGTAGCCGCTCCCGTGGCAGTAAGGTATGCCTGGGCCAATAATCCCGATGATGCGAATTTGTATAACGCAGAAGGTCTGCCGGCAGGTCCCTTCCGGACCGATGACTGGCCCGGACTTACTTTTGGGAAATAGAGATACAGACCAGTTTCTCCAGGTCCCGGACCAGGAGTTTACCCTGACTGTAGGCCAGGGGCGCCCAGGCCTGTGATTTTTTCGCATCAAAAAATGATGCTTTTCCCAGCTCCCTGTATCCTTCAGGGGAGGGTTCGATCATATGGATATCACCATTTTTGCCATTCTGGTTGAAGATCATTCCATCCACAAGGATCAGGGCTCCAAGCTCAAAATTCGGTGCTGAATCCGTATCCCAGACTTCTTCTCCATCAAGGGTGATACAGGTCATTCGGGAAGGATGGCCTGTACTATTCAGATACAGGTGGTCCTCGTACAATACGGGGGGATGCATCTTGCTCCCCACTTCGGTGGTTTTAAAAAGCTCCTGTACTTTAAATTCATCTCCTTCCCGGTTAATCTCAAGCATGATTGATACTGGATCATAGCGTCCGTCATAGGAACAGTCCGTCAGGAAAAGTCTGGATTGATCGATGACTGTTGCCGGGCTGATGGTGAGGAAAGACCTCAATCCATCATATTTCCAAAGCTCCTCCCCGGTGCTGGCCTCAAAGGATACAACTTCATGGATTTGGGTGGAATCCTGCCTGTGGTAGGGGCTGATCACAATGACCTGGTCCGTCCCTCCAAAACTAGCAAGCGTCGGTGATACATAGGCATTCATTCCGGTCAGGGGACGGCTCTTCCAAACCAACTTTCCCGATATCTTATTGAAGGCGGCAACACCTGCCTTCTCACCCTGGGGAGCTACAATGACCAGGTCCCGGTATACAAGCGGAGATTGGGAGAATCCCCAGTAGGGCAACTCGCTGTCAAACGTTTCCTGCAGATTGAGGTGCCAGAGAGACTGATGGGTTTTTTTATCAAAACAGTAGAAATCTCCATGTGAACCCACGCTCCATACGTGATGCTTATCAACCGTAGGAACTGCGCGTGATCCGGGGTAGGGCAATTCTCCATTGGCTTCATAGGAGTAATACCAAAGCTCTTTCCCCGATTCCAGGTCGATGCACCTCAGGATATCTGATTCACCCTTCACCCGATCCAGGATGAATACTTCATCATCAAAGATACTTGCTCCTCCGTATCCTTCACCAAGGGGAAATGACCACAATGCATCCGGCCCTTGCTTTTCCCATGATCTCATTATTACCTCATCTGAAACCGCAGCATTTCTGTCGGGACCCAGGTACTGATTCCAGTGGCCGGGTTGTGAGCAGCTCACCGAGCCCAGCAGGGCAATAATAAAAAGAGAAGTGTTGTAGATACGTCGCATGTTTGTTTGATTTTAATGTGCACGAAAATAGAAAAAAACTGATTATGGATCTATTTTTTTTATATTTACGCATCATCTGTTTTTCAGAAGATGAGGCTACTTTGCCTAAAACCTTTGAACATGAAACAACGATCTACATACGCATTAATTATCAAAGCCAAATTTGTTCTTCTTATAACAACCTTTGTGGTTTTGAATTCCTGCAAGGAAGAACCCATTCTCTGGAAGGTGGACTCGGCAAAACAGGTGATTGCAGATTATGTGGCCAGCAACCCGGAACAGTATTCGGAGTTTAACGAACTGATTCAAATGACAGGCATGGAGGCTTTGCTGAAGGTCAGAGGTCCCTTTACGGTATTCCTCCCTACGGATGAAGCCATGTTGGACTATTATGCATTCAAGAATGTGAACGCGCTGGAAGATTTTAGTGCAGACTTCCTGGAAGAGTTAATCCTTTACCATACGGTGGGTGCAGAGATTGGAGCGAACGACATCGGATTGGGAGCGCTCAGAGAGAAGAACGCGGTGGGTGATTACCTGACTTCTGAATTTATAGATTCAGATATCATGATTCATAAATTTTCAAAAATTATCGACAGGGACATCCCTGCTGCCAATGGATATATTCAGGTCATAGACAGGGTTATAGATCCTGTTGTCGCAGATATTTACAGCGTGGTAGCTGCCGATCCTTCCTATTCCATTTTCTCCGAAGGGCTTTCCATAACCGGTCTGAAAGACACCCTTCAGATCATTAGTTTTCCTTTTGGAAGCAGTGAAGCCCGTACCCGGTTTACAATTCTGGCTGTTGCAGATACCATTTATCACCGCTATGGGATTAACAGTGTGGGTGATTTAATTGAATGGTGCGGTGCAAACCCGGATAGCGTCACCTATCTGAACAATGCGTTTTACCGTTATATGGAATACCATTGCCTGAACAACAGCTATTATCTTTCAGACCTGGAAAGCGGGGTTTATCCCATATTGTCCAGGGATAACAATGTGGCTTTCACCGTAGATACGGATTATAAAATTAATTTCGATAATACCAGCAAAGCGTATACCGGTTTTATCATACCAGCATCCAACACACCTGCAAAAAACGGTGCTTTGCATGCCATCAATGATATCCTGCCAGACGTTGAACCTGCCCCTGCTTCCGTCAGTTTTGAGGCCACTGACTTTTTCGATATGACAGTGAGGGATTATTATCAAAACTATTATGAACGGTTTTTTGACGGGGAGAATTCTTTTGAAAAAATCAAATTTCGTGGTGATTATCTCCTGTACTATTACCAGGAAAACAATTCAGCAATCAGGAATGGTGATTGTCTGAGTATGCAGGGCTGGTGGGAAATCGCCATTACTTTTCCGAAAGTGATGAAGGGTAAATACGAGGTCTCTCTGTTTCAACCAGCCTGGGGTGATATCACCGACTGTGCGGTCTACCTGGATGGAGAAAGGACAAACTACACCTACACAGGGCCATTTGGTACCGGAGCTGGAGGGTTGCAGAAAGTGGCTGACGCTGAATTCGAAACCACTGAAGAGCATACAATTACCCTCAGGAACGTAAGTGCCGGCATGGTTTTCTGGGATTATATTCAGTTTGATCCGGTTAAATAGCGAAGCCTATCCCTTTCTGTTTTTTTTTGGCTTGGTCCTGGCCAGTGAAATCTGAACACAGGAGAGGGCATCGAATGGCGCTATTTCCTGATTGATACATAGCTTAATTAGAAACAGAGATGATTGAATTGAAAGGCAGAAATGCCCTGATTACCGGATCCAGCCGGGGTATAGGCCAGCAACTTGCGCAGGGACTGGCAGAACTTGGATGCAATATTATTGTTCATGGACGAAGCAGCGAAAGCTGTACCAATACATTAGCGCTGCTTGAGGAATATCCGATACATACCTATGGCGTGTATGGTGAACTATCCCATGAGGATCAGGTAAATCAGTTGATCAGGCAGGTACAGGACCTGCATATCAATGTGGATATTTTGTATAATAATGCAGCGCTCATGACCCCTTTTTATGACGACTACTGGAAGCACAGTTGGGAGGAGTGGATGCTCACATTCAAGGTAAATGTGTTTGCCATGTACAGCCTGTGTGGTGCGTTTATTCCAGCCATGATTGAAAATGGTTTCGGAAGGGTCATCAATCTTACTTCAGGTATTAAAGATATGCCCGAGCTCGCCCCCTATGGTGCATCCAAATGGGCGGTGGATAAACTGACTGATGATGTGGCTGTTAAACTCAAAAACACAGGGGTGAGAATCAACACCCTCGACCCGGGCTGGCTGCGAACCGACCTGGGTGGCGAAAATGCCGAGCACCCTGTGGAAGCTGTTCTGCCGGGCGCCCTGGCTCCTGCACTCATAGAGGATGACGGGCCCAACGGGGAGTTTTTCTCAGCCATCGATCACAAGCTGGATTTGTAATGGTGTAAGCATTCAATGAAAAGAAGAAATTTTATTCAGCAATCCGCCGTTGCCGGGGCACTCCTAACACCCGGATCAGCTACATTGTTGGCAAACAGCAAGGCCAGTGACAATTCTGACGTGCCAGGTAAAGTGAAAAATGCCATGCTCAGCATGCAAAGGGCCTCCTGGGAACAGGGGATTGCTGCGCAGGCAATCCTGGAGATGGGTGATGCCGATATGGCCTATCTGATGGCCAAAGAAGCAGCCCTGCGGCAAACAAAGGAGGGGCGGCTCTCTGTTTTATACACTGACAATGGCGTGACCGATCCTGCTGCTTCAGGCGAAGTTGTGTTTCGAATGGCAGAAAAGAGCGGAGATCCGGAACTTGCAGAAGCACATCAGAAGATGGTAGCTTACCTGCTCAAGGAAGCCCCCAGGACAGACGATGGTACACTTCACCACACCCTGAATTCTCCCGAGATTTGGATTGACTCCATCTATATGGCACCTCCCTATTTATGCGTGGCGGGGCATCCGAAGGAGTGCATCCGGCAGATTGAAGGTATTCGGAAGCTTCTATATGATCCGGATAAGAATCTGTATTCTCATCAATGGCACGATGGAAATAAAGCATTGATCAGGAAGGACTATTGGGGTGTGGGGAATGGCTGGGCAATGGCCAGCATGGCGCGTGTGATTGATGATCTACCTGCTGAAATGAAAGCTGAGAAAAATCTTCTGGAGGATTATGCAAGGAAAAACATCGATGGGTGTTTGCCCTTTCTGCGTACAGACGGACTGTTTCACGATGTGATTGATGATGGTGATTCCTTTATAGAAACCAACCTGTCACAAATGATGGCCTATGCCATATTCAGGGGTATTAAATCAGGATGGTTGTCAGATGATTACCTTACTGTTGCCCTCAGGATGAGACAGGCAGCACATTCCATGGTGGATGAGCATGGATTTGTCCAGGGGGTATGCGGGGCACCCTTTTTTAACAGCCCGGGCAGGGCCACCGAAGGTCAGGCCTTCTTCCTGTTGATGGAAGCGGCCCATGCAAGGCTTTCTTAATCTTCAGAGGATTTTTGTATCTTCCTAAAGGAAAAAACATAAATCTCCCGAAGTCATGAACAACAGAAGAGATTTATTAAAAGCATTGGCCCTGCTTCCTCTTGCGGCCTGTACCCGGACTGTCGAATAACAGTGCCATTCCGGATCCCAGTCAAACCAGTCCCTCTCCCGTGGGCTGGCAACCGGACGGCAAGGAGCTCAACCTGCAGAAGGTTAAAATAAAAAAGGTAAAGGCCATTGCTACTGCTCCCTATGGGATTGAACTGGTGATCGTCAAAGTGGAAACAGACCAGCCCGGACTTTATGGCATCGGATGTGCGACCTTCAGGCAAAGGGCCCATGCAGTTGCATCTGCCATAGATGATTACCTGGATGATTTTTGCAGGGACAAGGATGTGAGCAATATTGAGGATATCTGGCAGACGGCCTACGTAAGTTCCTACTGGCGGAACGGACCGGTTCTGAACAATGCCCTCAGCGGATTGGACCAGGCCCTTTGGGATATTAAAGGCAAGATGGCCGGTATGCCGGTTTACCAGTTGCTGGGAGGAAAGACACGTTTTGCAGTGGATACCTATACCCATGCTTCCGGTCCCACTCCGGAGGCAGTCATGGATGCAGTGCGAAAGGTACAGGGAGCAGGGATTCAGGCATATCCGTATCCAGCTGGGGGGATATGGTTCCACCCATTTGACAGATGAACCGGATTACAAGCAATATGGCTTCGGGCATCCCGATGATAATACCCTGGATCCGCAGGCATATAAAAGAGGGGTGGTCAGGATGTTCAAGATGGCCCGGAAAAAGTTTGGGGATGAAATTGAATTCCTCCATGATATGCATGAGCGCATCGAGCCCATGGATGCCATCGATTTGATTAAAAAGCTGGAAGAGTACAGGCCTTTCTTCATTGAAGATCCCTTTTCACCGGAGAATATGGGCTGGTTTAAGATGTTGCGCCAGCAAACTGCTGTCCCCATTGCCATGGGTGAATTGTTTAACAATCCCCATGAATGGGTTGAGCCCATGAGCCAGAGAATGTATGATTTTATTCGCATCCATATTTCCCAGATAGGGGGGATCACGCCTGCCATGAAGGTGGCCAGGCTGGGAGAGTGGTTCAATGTAAGAACAGCCTGGCATGGTCCGGGAGATACTTCCCCTGTGGGTCATGCGGCCAATGCACATATCGATCTGGCTGTCTGGAATTTTGGAATTCAGGAAGGGAAGCATTTCAATGAACTCACCCATGAAATATTCCCGGGAACACCCACCATTGAGAATGGCTATATGTTTGTGAATGAAGCACCCGGACTGGGAATAGACATTGACGAGGAGAAGGCAAAAAAATATCCCCTGCCTCAGGTTTAATTACAACTGGACCCAGGTCAGAAAGGCCGATGGTACGCCGGTCAGACCCTGATGTTAGAACATAAGTAGATCAAATTAAAATAATAGGAACATGAAAAACAGAAGAGATTTTATTAAAACATCTGCAGTTCTGGGGGTTTTCGGCATGTTGCATCAATGGGCCTCTGCCATTCCGTTGACGGATACACACGGAAGCATTCTGCCTCAGCGCCGGCTGATCAGGAATGGCGAGAAGGTCACCGCATTCGGCCTGGGAGGCTGGCATGTGGGGGATGCCGGTAGTCCGGCTAAATCAGAAAAAATGGTTGAGATGTCCATGGACATGGGCGTAAGGTTTTATGATACAGCGCGGGTCTACCAGAATGGTGGATCGGAGGAGTTACTGGGAAGTATTTGGTACCCAAATACCGGGACAAGGTATTCCTGATGACCAAGAGCCATGCAAGGACCGGAGAGGATGCAAAAAAGCACCTGGAGCTTTCACTGAAGGCACTGAAAACGGAGCAGGTTGACCTGTGGCAGATACATACCATCTATACCCCGGAAGATGTGGATCAGCGCATCAAAGACGGGGTACTGGATGTATTCCTGGAGGCAAAAGAGAAAGGAAGACCCGCTACATTGGTTTTACAGGTCACAGAAGTCCGGTTACCATGCTGTATTTTCTGAAACGACTGGATGAGCTTGGGCGTGGAACTGGATACCTGCCAGATGCCATTGAATGTGCTTGATCCCAGCTTTGAATCCTTCCAGAAAAATGTACTGCCGGTGCTTCTTGAGAAAGAGTACGGAGTCATTGCCATGAAAACCATGAGTGGTGGCAGCATGATGGGAGAACGCATCGATACCACACCCAAAGAGATCACCACAGATATGATCCCCGATATGGTCAAGGAGACCGGGATCTCCCCGGCAGAACTGCATCAATATGTATATACATTGCCTGTTTCATACCCTGGTAAGTGGAAGCGACAACATGGAACAGCTGGAGCATAACATCGGGGTACTTCAGAACTTCAAGAAACTGAGCGAGTCAGACATGCAAAGGCTGGTGAAAACTTACCAAACCCTATGCCGGACTGATCGTTGAGAATTACAAGCGGGTTTTGAGCTGATACAAAGACCAGGCAGATATAACAGTTTCAAATTTTAAAGAATACATGAAAAAAGGGATTTTTTCCTTGGTGTGGCTTTTTGCATTGATCGCATTAAACAGTGCACAGGATAAGCAGGCAGACGGTTCTGCCCTGATCGATCCAGGGCTTAACGAAATACAGAACCAATTTCTTAATAAACAGGCAGAGGCGCTGCTTACCCAGGCCAATGGGGTATTTGTCAATCACCCGCCCAACTGGCCTGAACCTCCTTCCAGGAAAAGTGCACTGTTATTGCTTGATGGAGTCTTGCACGATGTGTATGCTCCACAGAGGCCTCCTGTTCAGCATTTTTTTAAGACGCGAATCAAGGAGGCCATTGATGACATTGAACAGAGCGTAATCACTGATGGTGCCCGCATATGGAAACTGTATAACCATGGATTCCTGGTTCGGACCAGATCTGTTACCATAGGATTTGACCTGGTACGTGGAGAATCGGTGGGAGTTGAAGATTTTGCCATTGCACATGATGATATGAAAAGGCTTATTGATCTCTGCGATGTGCTGTTTATCAGCCATTACCATGCTGACCATGCGGAAACATGGGTAGCACAGACTTTTATCGACCAGGGAAAGCCTGTCATCGCTCCGCCGGATGTCTGGAAGGATGAGCAAATCTATTCGTCCATCACGCATCTGGAAAGAAGGGCTCACAGCGAACAGACCCTTCCTGTCCAGGGTGGTGAGCGGCAATTGAAGGTGGTGGTGTATCCAGGGCACCAGAGCACCCAAATTGTAAACAACGTAACGCTGGTGATCACGCCTGAAGGGCTTTCATTTTCTCAAATGGGAGATCAGTCCAATGACGATGACTTTGAATGGATCGATGAGGTTGGCAAACACCACGAGGTGGATGTCCTTATGCCCAACTGCTGGACCACAGACATCGTCAGGGTGGCCAAAGGATTTAATCCGGCGGTGATTATCACCGGACATGAAAATGAGATGGGACATACCATCGATCATCGGGAACCCTACTGGCTCACTTACCAGAGGCGAGAAGGATCAGACAGATTTGGCGGAAGCCGGGATGTTGGTTATACATATCCCCTGGTTCTGATGACCTGGGGGGAGTCATATCATTATAGCAGGGCGGAATATCGCAGATAAGTTGTTCAATGTAGTCTATCGGGCAAAAATTCCCTTTTTTATCTGACTGCGTTAAAAACATCATTCATGATGATGGAAAGGGTATTCATCCATTGCTGACCCGGCTCATGATAGTCGTTGTTCAATTCACTCTGGGCAACGACCACCATACTCCATTCAGGGAAAATACAGATGAACTGGCCCCCAAAGCCATTCGCGAAATAATACTGAACGCCATGTTGTTCACCTATCCACCAGTAATAGCCATAATTACTGGCGTAATGCATCACATTATGGGTATTTATTTGCGGAGCGCTTGAGTTCGCTACCCACGTTTCGGCTACAATCTGCTGACCATCATTGGCTCCCTTATTTAAATAGAGTTTTCCAATTTTCAGCATGTCCACTGCTTTCAGTTTTAATGTTACCCCGCCATAGTTAAAGCCGTGCTGGTCTGATCCCCAGGGCCTGTCCCCTTCAATCCCCAGTGGTTCAAACAGGAACTCCTCGGCATATGCTTTCATGGAATACCCGGTAGCTGTGGTGAAAATTCCGGACATGATCTGGCATCCTGTGGTGCAATAGGTAAATTGAGTTCCCGGATCGTGTATAATGGGAACGTGCAAGGCATGCAGAAAGTGATCATCGGATCGTACCCATTCGTTCCAGTAGATCCAGTCCGGGTCTGTCAGTTCGTTCCAGTCAAAACCTCCGGACATGGTCAGTAATTCCCTGATGCTTACCTTGGCGACTACCGAATCTGCCGGGGTCAGGTATTCAGAGAGGTAATCCTCCACCGTCTCATCGATGCTCTGTATATAGCCTTGATCTATGGCCATCCCAACCAGGATACTTGTGACACTTTTGGTCACAGATTTCACTCTGTGGAGCGAGTCAGCACCTCCGTTCCCGAAATAAGATTCCACAATGATGTTTTTGTTCCTG
This sequence comes from uncultured Bacteroidota bacterium, assembly GCA_963735755.1. Taxonomy (GTDB): domain Bacteria; phylum Bacteroidota; class Bacteroidia; order Bacteroidales. The sequence goes on from CAVTME010000005.1 coordinate 103,929, forward strand.
TAAATAATCAGGCTTAAAATACCCCTGTCCTGTTCAGCTTTTTGAACTGCTTCAAAAAGGAGTTGGTCATCAATGTTATTGATTTCTGCTTTGGGGTAGTGGACAACAGGGTCCTCTTTGTTGCATGAAATGTTCAAGCAAAAAAGCAGGACCAGGAGGAAAACAGGAAAGCCTTTCATTATACCATATAGATGCATTCCCGCAGCAATACCCTATTGTAGCTTGATTAAGGTTCCGGACTCCAGGATAGACTCTCCTTTTATCCTGTAAATTAGCACCTTATTGAGTCCGGAATGGATGTTGCCCAGATTGCATACGATCCTGTTGAAGCCCTGTTCGACCTGTCCCTCATACGCAGTCCCGAGCATTCGGCCGTAAAGATCATATATTTCGATTTGTATATGCTGTGCTTTGCCCGGTTGGATGCTGAAGTTGACCTCGCTTATGAAAGGGTTTGGATAAACCTGTACTTCATTTTCGGCAAAGGCATAGGTGGCCTCAGCGGTGGTCCATACATTTTCAGCCCCGGGGGTACCCCCGGCATGGACTGAGGAACTCCAGGAGCCCGGTTCAGAATTGTCCAGGTCCGGGGAAATCAGTGAAAGGGAAGGACCTGAACCATCGGCCATGGTGGGCCATGGTGGCGTATTCTGATAAGAGACCTGATCCACCAGGTTTTTTTGTGGGTCAAACAGTCTGATGCTTTCTTCCATGTGATTAAAACCAAAGTTAAAATCACCAGCATAATCTGTTACCTGCGGAAAGAACTGAAGCAAATCGGAATTTTCCTGGCAAAGCACCAGGTAGCCATCCGGTTGAATGACAGTATTCTTGGGTATTTTAAATGAATTACCCTCCTGGGAGTCTTTGAGCACCCATGCGGACAGGTCCACTGGAAAATCAAAGCCATTGTATAATTCCACCCAGTCGCCTGTGTTTATGGATGGAGCAGGGTTGTAGCATACCTCGTTGATCACAATGTTGTTGATGGCCCCCGGGTCCTCAATAAGATTCATCCGTATGGTCAGGTCCCCGGTCAGGCTCACCTCGATGGTCGGTTTTGATCTGTCACCGTCCACGCCACTCCATCCTGCAAATTTGTAGCCTGGTAGGGGAAGAGCAGAAAGCCTGATGGGTACACCGGCCGGGTAGCTGCCTGTCCAGCCCGAATTTTCAATCTGCACCGAATTTAAGCCCACTTTACCAGCTCCTTCCCTATTAAAATTCACCGTGATTGTGTGCCAGGCGGAAAGACCAAAATAGTCCTTCAGCTGGATCTTCAGGTACTCGGGCCGGAGACTGGAAAAGGCAGATATCTCTGAAATATTGGATTCCCACTGGTCTATGCTGGTGAGCGAAGCGCCGTAAGAACCCCACAGGGAGATATGTTTCTCCATCTCGGAGCGCAACTGATCCTTGAATTGCAGAATTTCATTCTCCATGTTCGAAGGACGAAACATCGTATTCATCAGGTCCGATATTTTATTTAGAAAGCGGTATTTGAACCCTTCATTTTCAAGCAGGTTTCTGAAGATGATGGTGGTATAATCCGGATTGGGCCAGCTTGTGCCACCCACCAGGGTAGATTGGGATATGGTGTTGTGGGATGTGCGAATCAGGCAATTATCCAGATCATACATGATCCACCGCCACTTGCTTTCGGGATTGTTGGACCTCCAGCACTTGTTATTGTTCCCTGGCCAGTCTTCATTGGCTGCAAACACGTTGATGGCATAATAGTCGATGATGTTCTGAATGTCAATCATTGATTCGACTTGCGCATACGCATCTGCCTGGGAAAGGTCATACAAAGCGATGTAGTTTTCCATGTACAAATAATCGTCATCGTCTCCCTCAATAAGCAGGGGAAAGGATCTCCGCCAGTACCTGCTTATTATATCCACGCTGTCCTTATCCACCCAGGAATGACTGGAGAGGTAATCTTCGTTCAATTTTGAGCGGATGTTGTGTATTCCCCAGTATTCTCCATTCAGGTAGACAATGCAGTACCTGAAATGCTGTCTTTCCACATCCAGTTTTTTTGCCAGTTGAGAGAGGAGCGGATCCCTGATCAGGGTCTGCTGCCAATCCTGCCCGGCGTTTCGCAATACAAATGATTTATACTGATCAACCTGTGAGTCAGGAAAGAGCTGATAGTTCAACGCATCCACTCCATACTTGTCCCGGATCATCACCGCCAGGGACCTTCGCTGGTTGGCACGGCTTCCCCAACCAAAAATTTTTATACCGGCATCGATGGAGAAGGCCTGGCTAAAATCGGTCTCATACATTTCGATGTGGGCCGGACGTTCCCAGTCGTTCCAGTAATTTGCAATTCTGTTTCCCTCGTCCGCGTTATTTCCCGGGGTGTAGATACCAGTTTCTCCATCCCATAGATTTGCAGGGGGCGTGGAAATACAAACCACAGGCAACTGGTGCTCACCCATGATGTAAGTCCCTGTAAAAACAGGACTTATAAATACTCCGTTTTTATAGGCGCGGGCTTTGATGACAAGGGATTCACTGATTAAAACCGGATCGTTGAACAGGAAAGAACCTGGGGACGGGTCGTCTCCATCGAGGGTATAGCGGATCTCTGCCCCGGCAGTTTGAACGGAGAAGCTTAGAGCCATGGCGGAGCCATACAATCCCGGTGGGAGTGAAGGGGTCACCGCATCTGAAAATGTCGAAAACTGTTGCCCTGAATTCGAACTCAGTGGGGTTGGGGTAACAAAAGTGGTCCACGAATCTGCTCCATCGGAGCGGCGTCCCAGGGAAAAATCAGCGATGATATTACTCACATCCCTGTGATCAATGATGCTTCCCCCGGGATTGCTTAAGAAAATACTTTCTCCGGATTGTTTCAGCTTAAAATTGCTGTGCAGCCAGGCCCCAGGCGGGGTATTTATCTTTCTGTCTTTGCCAGAAACAAAAACCAGTACATGGCCGCCCGAAGGGATCGATATATCGGGGAAGGTCCATTTCTGCAGGTTGAGTGAATCGTCCGAAAGACCATATCCGGAAAGGTTCATGTCCGAAGGGGTGGGATTATATATTTCTACCCAACCCGGGTATTCCCCATCATACACGGATTTACCCAGATCGTTGTACCATTCAGTGCAGTTTTCAACGGGACAGTTGTAGGGGATGATGTCGTATTCATCCGGCAGGCCTGTGATATTGGAAGTCACCACTTCATTGATTACTGGTTCTGTTTGAGCAGCACCGCTCAAATGAGGGTACAAAGCCAGGATAAGAAGCAATGCCGGGATCCTGTTCATCTGGGATTCAGTTCGGTAATCAATGGGGGAATTGCTTTTCTAAAACCGGTATGCAGCTTTTTTCAATGCGGGGACATCCTTGATTGGGTTTGGAGGGTCCAGGCTTGCAGCCAGGAACTTGTATATCTTCACCCTTATTTCGTTGGCCTTCTTTGTATCCATCCGGTCAAAGGAGTGACCTCCGGGGATATCCTGGTAAATCTCATACTCGAACTTTTTGTTCTCGGCTTTGAGTGATTTAATAAGGTGTTCCACTTCCAGCACATTTACATCCGCATCGTTGGTATTGGTATGAATAAGCAGGGGTACATCCTTCATTTTATGAGCATTCCATGCAGGTGACCGGCGGCGGTACTCTTCCACATTTTCATATGCCGTCTGGCCGATATGATGCTCGGCTGAGTACAAATCCCTGTAGCCCTGGGTCTTATAGCCCATTCGGGCAATCAGATCGCTCACGGGTACACCGGCAAATGCCACCTGGAAATCATCCGGATAATCGAATATGTTCATCAGGGCAATAAGCCCTCCATGACTCCAGCCCATGATTCCCACTCTTTTGGAATCCACCATATGGAAATTCTCAATCATATAGTCCCTGCTGGCCTTTACGTCTTCAACCTCGAGTCCGCCATAATCAATTTTTTCATAATGGTCTTTCCCATACCCTGTGCTGCCGCGATACTCAGCAGCTACAATGATATAACCCTGCGCAACCAGTTCGCGGACGATGTGGGCATAGTAGGTTGAGAAATCCGAATGAACGCCTCCATGGGGCAATACGATCAGGGGATATTTCTTATCTGGATCGGTGTTCTTGGGAATGATTGTGTAGGTCCAGAACTTCACCGGATTTCCGGCACCCTGGGCCGTAGGATTCTCTTCCTTCCATAAAGGCGGACCATAGATATAGACCTTGTCCACCCAGGCCACATCTTCAAGTTTCTGGATCCAGAGGATGTCATCAATCTTTTTTTGGAGTGCATTAAAGGTGTGCTCCATGTTACCAATCTGGCGATTCATGGATTCAATCTGCTCCTGGAGCTCTTCCACCGATTGAGCATGGAGATTGATCGAAACGATGGCCAAAAGGAGCACCATGCCAGCGCTAAATATTTTCTTTTTCATTGCACTTGGGTTTTATTAAACTTTAGTTTTGCAATACGAATTCCATCCAGTCCGGGATTCAGAGCAGCGATGAAATATTGATTGTTGTAGTAAATGATCTCAGGTGCTGCGACAGGCAGCTGTCCTGTTTCGTACGCATCATTGTCAACCCCGAAATTGAGGGGATCGGGGGAACAGTACTGGGTATTTATTTGCTCTCCGATGTACCTCTGATTCCTGAACAGTACATATTTATTGTCCAGCTGAACCACAAAAGGACACTCGGAATCACCTCCATACCAATAGTCCAGGTCTGCCACTCTGCCACCTGCTGAGACCATGTGTTCCTCGCCCCAGTTGAGAAGGTCGTCGGAGGTCCGGCAAAAGATGGCTGCTTTTAACCCGGACGTATCATTGTCCGGTTTATGTGCCACATAGTAGCAGTAATACTGATCATGGCTATGCAGGATCATGGCATCGCGGGTATTGATCCAGCGATCGGATGCATTTCTGAACAGAATGGGCTTGTTATCCTGATTTTTATAGCGCTCAAATTTTTTCCCATCCCTGCTTGTTGCCAGGCAAATCTGGTCCCATCCTCCATAGAACATATGGTAAACGCCATCCTTTTTAATCACATGGGGAGCCTGTAGCCCTCCTGAAACCTCACCCAGGCTGGTGTCTGCCATCATCTTGATGCCCATTGGAGTCCACATGGTATCGGTCAGGTTCTCCGCTTCCCATCCATGGAACAGCCTGGTATTTTTACCGCAGCTGGTAAACCTGATGCAGGACCAGATCTGCCAGGTGCCATCCGCTGCCTGCCAGATGCCGAAATCAACAGGCTGCTGCCTGTCTGTGGTATATTCTCCCAGATCAGGGTTGCCGGCAACCTGCCACCATTCCCCAATAATCTCTGGTACATACACAGGATTGTTTTTATTTTTTACCCCCGATTGACAAGCCGAGAGGCAAAGCAAAGCTGCAAACAGGAAGGTTCCTTTTAAAACTGTTTTCATCCGCTGGAAGTTTAAAACAAGCATTTCATTCTGCTTCAGAAAAGTAAATACCTGTTAAATGTACATGAATTCTATTATTTAACGAGTAGGAGTGCATTTACTCAGAAATACTTCAGAATTGATGCGTACCCTTGCTCCCTTGTACAGATATAAACTTAATAAATTCTTGTGATGAAAAAGCTATTATACCTCCTGCTGGCAGGGTTTATTTTTGCTTCCTGTGAAGATACAATTGAGCCTGATCCACCCGTTGGTTCTGCTGATTCCATTAGTATGGGAGCCGGGTACGTCGATGAAGTGTATTACAGTTTAGAGAATGGGATTGTCAAAAGCTCTCCACGCGCAGCTTGGGATATTGCCTTTTCTACGAACCAAATGAGTTCAACGGTACTGATCAATGAGGGATATGGAGTGGAACTGTATGCCTATCCACATGGAGATTTGGATGCCTGGGATGCTCTTGATACCTCAGGGATGGCCAGCTGGCCCGCCTTGTACAATTCGGATACTACATGGATGAATGGCGCCTTTGACAGGAATGCAACAGGTCATCCTGATTATGGCTGGGGCGTATATAACTCACAAAATCATGATGTGTTGGGCGACTCTCTATTCATTATTAAACTGAGTGATGGAACACTTCAAAAAATACTGATTGAGAAAAGGTCGGCCATGAGCAATTCTTACAGCATAAAATATGGTGCAATTGATGCCGCCGGTGAAGTAGTAGAAATTCCCTGTGGTCCGTCCGCCGGTAAGAATTTTATTTATTTCTCCCTGCTTTCAGGGGAAGTTGTGGATAATGAACCCGAATCGGAGTCCTGGGACCTGGTGTTTACCAAATACCATGATGAGTCCATTCCCTATATCGTAACCGGGGTTTTGTCAAATATCAATGTTGAAACAGCTGAGCTAAGAAACACGGACCCCGGCTTGGCTGATCCTTCAATGGCGGATTTTTCCGAACACACCTCAATCATCGGCTCTGATTGGAAAACATTCGATATGGGCAGTTTCACTTATATGGTGGAAGAGGATCTCTGTTATTTTGTAAAAAGAGATGAAAGCACGTATAAAATTGTATTTACAGGTACCGACGGCAGTACATCCGGTAAGATCGTTTTCAATATCGAGAAACAGGATTAGCTTGAGGAGGTTTCTCTTTGGCCTCTTTATGGCTGGGTTCTTGGCGAGCGTGAATGTGTTCTCCCAGTCTGAAATTGTAATCGTTGACAGGGAGACAGGGAGCACGCTTCCCAATGCCCATGTTTGTATTGAAAGTTTGGACAAAGAGCGTAGCTCCTATATACTTTCGGATGAAAACGGAACGCTGGTTAATGGTATTGAGAAACGATCATTGATCTCTGTTTCTTTCATCGGATACCAGACCCTGATTGACACCATTGATCCTGGAACGTCCATCACCTTGAAGCTTTTGCCCTCCATGTATGATATGGAGGAGGTGGTGGTAACTGCCCAGTTTTCTCCCAAAAGGGTAGACCAATCCATCTATAAAGTAAAGGTTATTGGCAACAGCATGGTGGAGAAAAAGGGGGCAAACAACCTGTCTGATTTAATCTCAAATGAGTTGAATTATAGCCCGGTAAGGGATGCAGCACTGGGTTCCTCAGTAAGAATTCAGGGACTTGGAGGAGAACATGTCAAGATCCTGGTAGACGGAGTACCCATGGTGGGAAGGCAGAACGGGATACTGGACCTGTCCCAGATCTCTGTCTCTTCCATTGATCATATTGAGATCGTGGAAGGCCCCATGTCGGTGATTTATGGAAGCAATGCCATGGCCGGTGTGATCAACATCATCACCAAGGAAAACCACCGGGAAAGTCTGACGGCCAGGGCTGAGGGCTACTATGAAACAGTAGGGGTTTATGATCTGGATGGAAATTTCTCTCTAAACCAGGGCAAAAATAGCCTTGGATTGTCTGCCGGGAGGTATTTTTTTGATGGATATTCAGAAGTGGATACCTCCAGGTCAAAAGAGTGGAACCCTAAACTCCAATACAATGTAGACGGATACTATGCGATGAATCTCCGCACCTGGAAAGCTAAACTTTCCTCGAGCTATTTCAGCGAGGAACTAAGAGACAATGGAAATCTGAATCCGGATTTAAATTATGAAGGCGCATTTGATTATTATCATTTTACAAACAGGTGGGCCAACACACTGGATCTGAACAAGCAGTTTGGAGAGAAACAGAATCTCAAGCTGACAGCTGCGTATTCCTGGTACCGAAAATCAAAAATATCCTATCTGAATGACCTTGTAAACCTGGAGAAGGTTATTATTCCCACAGAATCGGCCAATGATACCACCACTTTTTACAATTATTTTAGCAGGGGGACTTACAGCAACGAGGAAGCAGATAAGATCAGCTTCCAGGGAGGATATGAATTGAACTATGAAAGGGCAGTCAGTCGCAGGCTGGAAGGTACGGAGAGCATCGGGGATATTTCCGGATTCCTGAGCTTGAATATGACCCCCTTTGACAAGCTTAATTTCCAACCCGGATTGAGGTATATCTACAACCTTAAATACAAGGCCCCCCTGGTCTATTCCTTCAATATGAAATGGGATCCATTCCAGTTTTTAGGATTGAGGGGATCCTATGCGAAAGGATTCAGGGCACCCTCCATTAAAGAACTTTACCTGGATTTCCAGGACATCAATCATAACATCCTGGGGAACCCTGATCTGGAAGCAGAAACCGGTCATAATTTCAATTTCTGGATGGATCTATCCCTGGGTCAAAAAAGCCATAAATTTCTGTTGTCCAGCAATATATATTATAACAAAATCCTGAATAAGATCGAACTGTTGTACGATCAGAATGATCCCACTGCAGCGGTCTATTTTAATGTGCCGGCTGGCGCCATGATATCCAGGGGCTTCTCATCAGATCTTACCTATAAGCTTCATCCCAGGCTCATCCTGAATGCCGGTGTATTTCATAATGAATTATCAAATATTATCAATGCCAGTGAGTTCACGCGCAACACCGATTATGCCTCCAACCTCAAGTACAAGAATGTAAAATACAGGTTTGAGCTATCTGTATTTTACAAATATACTGACAGGTACAGCAGGTATGTAGGTTCCATGGACATGGAAACAGGGGAGATTTATGATGTTTCATTAAACTATATGGATGCCTATCACAATATGGATGTTACCTTCAGTATTCCTGTATTTCTCGATGCTGTGAGAATCACCACTGGAGTGAAGAACATTTTTGATAATACATCCATCACTTCCTCGGGTGGAGGTGCGGTTCATTCAGGGGGGGCAGGCGGCAATACATTGTTGAATTGGGGCCGAACCTGCTTCCTGAAAGCCAGTTACCAGTTTAATACATTTAAAAAACGGGGAGTATGAAATTGAAGTCTTTCGGGATACTTTTGTTTTTGGCTGGATTCCTGGTCTCTTGTTTCGAGGAGGACGAAGCGGTGCCACCCTATGTTCCGCCCGATCATGTGGAGTCTGTATTTATTCAAAACTCCATATACACCCATCAAATCTACTTTGACTTCTCTTCGGGCAGTATTGTTGCAGAGAACAATAACAGCGAATGGGTTTTGGGATTTGAATGCCTTGATACAGGGTTTCGCATCAGAACCAACTCTTCTGATTTGTGGGGGATCGCCCATACCGGTTCCACCCATATGAGCCTGGATTTCAGTGATACGGGAGTTTATACCTGGATTTCGGACAAAGCAGACGGGAATCCTGATTCCACTGCTGTGGGGGCTTGGGTCAGTGCCACGGGTGGGGCAGCTGAATATACCCGTGAAGTGATGCTCCTTGGACAATATGACGGGATATCCTATCAGGCAGTAAAGAAGGTACAATTTATCCATGTGGATGAGCTATCCTATACCTTCCTGGTGAGCGACCTGGAGGAAAGCTTGCCCGACACGGTGGAAGTGCTTAAGAATAAAGCATATAACCATGTTTATTACTCCAAAGAAAACGATGAACTGAAGTGCCTGGAGCCACCTAAGGACCAATGGGACATTCTCTTTACCCAGTATTTCACTGTACTTTATACAGATGATGGGATTCCTGCCCCTTATTATGTAAGGGGAGTATGGATCAATCCCAACAGCACTGGATCTGCCCTCGATACCAGCAATCATTTTTTTGATGTAAATGTTTCAACCGCCCTTGCATATGATTTTTCTTCAAAGCAGGATGCCATCGGGCACGACTGGAAGTCGGTGGAGGTGAATGAGGCCACCAATTCAGCGGAATACAAAGTCAGGCCCGGTTACACTTACATCATCCGGGATACTGCTGGTGATTTGTATAAGCTTCGCTTCAAAAGCTATTTCAATTCATCCGGAGAGAAGGGATATCCCTCATTTGAATATTCGGAACTGGGGAGCCCTCCCGGCAATTAGAAAGCTATACTAATATTTTTTGAAGAAGGAGTCTGATATGTAAAATGCACAGCCTCATTTTCTATGTACATGTTGTGAACGGGATAATTCATATATTGAAACTCCATATGAGTGTGGAAAAATAATCCTTCACCGATCATGAACCTGAAAACAGAAGCTGCCGTAAAATTAGGATTTGATAATGAGGCCTACATTAAAGAGCAGACCACTTCAATCCTGGAACGTGTGGATCATTATCAGGAGAAGCTTTACCTGGAATTCGGAGGGAAAATCATGTACGACTACCATGCAGCGAGGGTTCTGCCCGGTTTCGATCCGAATGTAAAAATGCGGCTCCTTCAGCAACTGAAAGATAAAACCGATATCGTTCTTTGCGTGCATGCAGGGGCCATCGAAAAAAAGAAAATCAGGGCCGACTTTGGCATCAGTTATGACTCGGATGCTTTGAGGACCATTGATGAGTTCAGGGAGTGGGGACTGGAGATCAGGGCTGTGGTGATAACCCGTTACCAGGATCAACCCCAGGCAACCTTATTCAAAAACAAGCTTGAGAGAAATGGAATCCGGGTTTATACCCATGGATATACAAAGGGGTACCCCATGGATGTTGACCAGATTGTCAGTGACCAGGGTTATGGTGCCAATTCATATATAGAAACAAAAAACCCCATCGTGGTTGTGACTGCTCCCGGGCCGGGAAGCGGAAAACTGGCTACCTGTTTAAACAACATGTATCATGATTATAAACTGGGAGTAAAGGCCGGGTATGCCAAATTCGAGACCTTTCCCATATGGAACCTGCCCCTCTCGCACAAGGTGAATATTGCCTATGAGGCTGCTACTGTTGACCTGAAGGACATTGTTCAGATTGATCACCACCACCTGGAAGCGTATAATGAGAAAACCGTCAACTATAACAGGGATATTGAAGCCTTCCCATTGCTTAGAAGGATATTGGAAAAGATAACGGGGGAGGAGTCCATTTACAAAAGTCCCACAGACATGGGCGTAAACAGGGCAAGTGCCGGTATTGTGGATGATGCTGTAATTGTGGAGGCATCCCACCAGGAGATCATTCGCAGGTATTTTCGCTGCGCAGTGGAATATGCCATGGGGCTTGTGGACAAAGATGCGCTCGAAAGGGCCGAGTTAATTATGGAAAAGGTACATGCCAGGGTACAGGACAGGAAAGTGGTCCAGCCTGCCAGACAGGCTGCCATGGATGCCAGTGTTTCAGGCAAAGGAAACAACGGAATGTTTTGCGGGGCTGCCATTGAACTGAGAGACGGTACCCTAATTACAGGTAAGAACTCCCCACTGATGCATTCGGCATCAAGTCTGATCCTGAATGCCGCTAAACATCTGGCCGGCTTACCCGATCATATATATCTTCTCCCTGCCAACATGATTGAAAAGGTTACTTTCCTCAAGAAGGAAATACTCACTGGAAAAATGGTAAGCCTCGATCTGGAAGAAACGCTGATTATGCTTGGGATCTCGGCCATCTCCAATCCCGCAGCGCAGCTGGCCATTGAAAAACTGGCCGAACTGCGAAACTGTGAGGTTCACCTGACACATATTCCCACACCGGGGGATGAAGCCGGACTCAGAAAGCTGCATGTGAATCTCACCTGCGATCCCGAGTTCTCTTCCACCAGTCTTTTTATGGGGAATTGAACCCGGGTATCAACTATATGAAAAAGGTGCTTACTTCTTGATGAACTTTTGCGTTTTAAGCAAGCTGCTGTTCGTGTATACCTTTGCAAAGTAAAATCCGGTCTGAAGGTCCGAAACGTCAATTTTATCCTTTACATTGCTGCTTCGCAGAACCATGGCTCCTACAGTGTTGTATATCTCTATTGCGTCTATTTTGACATTAGAGGTAATACGTAGTTCTTGAGCAACTGGATTGGGATAAAAACCAATCTTTGCTTCAAGCTGGGTTTTATCTATTCCAATGGGATCAACAGGATCAACAGTTCCGGTTAACTTTGATCCCAACTTCAGAATTCCCAGTGTATCAGCCTCGTCCCACTGGGTATCTGGTATCCAGCTTCCAATCCAATCTCTGAATTCTTCACCATCATTATCACTCACTGTGATTTGCCAACCCATCAAAGAGCCATCCGTCAATACACCTTCATCAATTACCGCAGCAAAAGGAGCAAGTGCTATTTTTACCTCGAGGATCCAACCATCATCAGTTATTGTGCGGGCTGCTTCGGCAAAATCATCCACAGTAAAACCAGGGGTGAATGAGGACCAGCCATTAACTACCCCTTCTGTCGCGTCATCTAAGTTTGCATTCGCATATGACCAGCGTATCTGGGTCATTTCTTCCATGCTAGGCAACTTGGAAAGGGTAGGTGCAATGTAAAACTCCCAACTATCGGTTTCCCAGGTAGGTGCCCCAGCATCAACCAATGATGCCTTGTCGGATACAAAATCATCTACTATGACGCCCAGGAAATAGATATACTCATCGTCCCAGAGCATTTTGTATTTCGCGATAAAATCTTCTGGGTCAGGTGTCTGAGGCTCATCAAATTCATCATCTCCGTATTCTGTAATGGTATAAAACTCCTCGGTATCCCATTCCCAATCATTATAGCCATCGATCAGGGGTGGATCTTCGGTTCTGTTGATGGTGAGCGTATCCTCAATATACTGATTATAAGCCAGGTTAGTCGTAAAGACCGCCAGTACAAGTAAATAAAGTAGTTTTCTTTTCATAGTCTAGAATTTTAGTTTAACAATAGCGCTAAAGTAAGAATACTTGGTTTAATTAAAACTGCCCTGTTTTCGGTTGAGGTCCAAAACAGAACTGAATAGGACACATTGGGGATGATGTTAAGATATGGTGGAATATTCTTAGAGTCAATATATATTAGAATTCCATCCCAATTCAAGTCCTTTGAAATGAATACAATTCGCTGGTATCCCACTTCCCTTATTCCTTTAGTAGACAACAGTATACTTGACCTTCACGTCTTTCTGATAGTAACCTGTACCTAGTAGAGAATAAGAGTTTTATGACTGCTTCTTGCTAAAACGTGCAAATTATTGCGTGTTCTGAAATGGTAGTACGGATTTTCATTTTTGCTATTCTAGAGCTACCTTGTGGGTAGACTGACGGTTCAAATTGCTCATCCTCTGTAATCTCCTTTAGTTTATCTGAAAATAAAGCAGTACCCATGATGATGAAAGCCACACAAAGCACACTGACATTGATAATCAGCATATTGATGTTCTTCTCTTCAATTGGTCGGACGCAGGACCTGGTAATCGAAAATTCGGTGACCATCCAGGATTCTTCCTTCGTGCTGGCAGGTAATCTTATCATCAGGAACGGGGGTAGCCTTTACCTGGATCAGGTGTCGCTGACAATGGATTGTTCCTTCAATGGACAGTTCGGTATACATGTGGAGCAAGGCGGAAAATTGTTCATATACAATCATAGCTCTGTTTCAAGCAGCAATCCGGATGCCAGGTTCTCTTTTGCAGTACATGGAGATACCTTTGAAATGACAGACAGTGAACTGCATGGAGCAGGCTGGGGGGAAGAATTTGCGATGGATAATGATGAAGCAAAAGTAATGGCCGGGAACAAGGGACTGGTGGTGACCACCGATAATGCTTTAATCAGAAACAATTTGTTTGCAGACAATCACGTGGGTCTGATTGTTGCGGATTCCGGTGCGCTCATAAGCAAAAATGAATTCAGGGATAATTTTGCCCAGGCGCTTTTTATACGGGATGCCCGGTCCTGTTCGGTTATTGGAAATATCTTGGTAAACGATCATGGCAGCGAAGCTCTGTGTATAACATCTGACCACAACAATGTCTATGCCGAAAACAACATTACAGCCAACCAAGGCCATTGTATCGTTACCGGGAATTCTAATCACAGCATATTTGAATTCAATGTGCTTCGCTCCTTTCTCATTTCATTTTTCATGATCGGGCCAGGCACCTACAATATTGTCAGGGAGAATGATATTTTCTCACATGAGGTGGCCATTCAGGTTGTAGGTTGGGAGAATGAAATTCGTAATAACAGAGTCACCAGCCACCTGAACTGGATGGGTACTGGCCTGTATATGTTTTACGCCTATAACTGCGTGGTTGAGGACAATATATTTACAGAAATGAATGAAGAGCATGGAATTTGGCTCAAACATTCATCAAACAACCTGATCCGGAACAATCAGATCACGGCTGCTTCAGATTTGGAGCGGAATCGCTCCTGCGGGATCCTTCTATTCAATGCATGTAAATTCAACCTGATTCAAAGAAATAACATCTCCGGTTTTCCGAGAGGGATCTCTATCAACTATTCCAGCGATCATAACGTTTTAAACGGAAATGTGCTGGCATCGAACTTATACTACGACCTCATCCTTGATGATGCAGACAGCACCTATGTGTTTGACAATAACCAGTTTCAGAGCAAAGATTCCGTAAACATATATGATAATGGCAGCAATTTCCAAGACTACCAGGGGGAGGATCCGGAATGGCATAAGGCGGAAGTCCCTGAATTTCAGAGAGTGGAAGATACCTACATTTCCGGACAGCAGACGATTGAGAACCAGACCCTTAAACTGGGAAACTTCATCCTGGAGGATGGTGCCTTCCTGACCTTAAGGAATGTCACTTTGCATCTGGGTGTAAATGGATCTGGTATTCATGCGCTAAACGGGTCCCGCCTGGAGATTCATAACTGCAAGTTTTTGGAGGATCCCTATAGTGGCGGATTTGGTTTGGTGGCCGGAGGCGGTTGCAGTTTTGTAATGAAAGACAGTGAACTATCCGGGTGTGGCTGGGAGTGGTGGTTTGGAGGAATAGAAATCCATGCAGATAGTTTTCTTCTTGAAGGAAACCTCATCAGTGAAACCTCCTTGTTTATCACAGAAGGCCATAATGGACGGATGATTAATAATACCCTCTCCAACATGTATACGGGAATCCATTTTCAGGACAATTTTCGGAACATGGAGATCCGGGGCAACAGATTTGAGGGTGCATTCAGGGCAGGGATCAGCGGAACAGTTACGGGACTTCATATCGCAGATAATCATTTCAGCCAGATGTGGGGAGAAGGGATTTGTTTATGGGGAGGAAGTAACAATGTGATCTCTGGAGATACCCTGAGACACATTGCTGAGCCCTTTGCAGCCATTGATGTTCAGGAGCCCGGCGCACTCATTTCCCGGAATGTAATTACAGATGCCTATCATGGGATTATAGGCCGGGAGGCCCCAGTCAGTGCGAACAAGATCCTACAATGTCACATTGGAATAATCCAGTCCGGATCCACTATGCTGGATTCTAATCTTATTCAACAATGCAACATGGGAATTCTGCTCAAGGGAGGCAATAACTCACTATCCTCCAATATCGTGACATCCTGTGATACAGGGGTGTTCATCAGATCAGGAGCCCTCGACAACAGCTTTGTACTGAACGATTTCATCCTGAATGGCATTCAGTCCATCGACCCGGCCAATTCATTGTGGGACAATGGCACCCTGGGGAATTTCTGGAGCGATTATTACGGGTATGATAAAGATGGCAATCAGATTGGAGATATCCCATATGTTGTATTCGGGGAGAATAAGGATCGCCACCCCTTGATGACACCCAATCGATATACCTACAGCCCCATTCAGGGATTGGTCGAATTTGAAAACCTGCAAACGAATCCGATAACAGAGGGTGAAAGCCATGTTGAAATACTGCAAATACGCATTCAGAAAACCTCAGTGGATTCAAGCGAACAAGCTGTATGGAGAGGACTGCACCTGGACCGCTTGGGGACCTGTGATGATGAAGATATCCAAGCACTTAGACTTTATAAGGATTTGAACGAAGACTCAGTTATTGACCCCGGCACTGACCTCCTCCTGGCAAGCGGTGTCTTCGACCGGGGGACCAGTACCTTATGGCTGGATAGCTGCCAGGAACTGTCCTCCACACCTGCTATGTATCTGCTGGGAATTGATATTTCTTCTAACATTAAAACGGATGGATCCACCTTTGGACTGGGAATTCAGGACAGCACCTGTTTTCTTTGCGATTTCCCTTTCAGAGTAGGTCAGGAGAACATGCCTCTTTCCACCACGCTATTGAACCTGCAGAAGAGTGCAACCGAGGTGTTGCCCGATCTTATTACAAGGTCGAAGATATTCCCCAATCCCACCAATGGCAAAATAATAATTGAAATAACCGATCCATTTAAATCCGACATCGAAATCTACAATTCTAATGGCAGCTTGATTTACAATCAACAACTGAAATCAAACCAAGGGCAAATCGACCTTTCCTCTTTCCAGAAAGGAGTCTACTTTATCACTATCAGGTCAAAAGACTTTATATCCACGAGGAAGATTATCAAGCATGCATCCATGGGCAATAGTCAGGACCATTTCCAAGCTGGCTATAATTGAGATTTTTAGTGTAACTTGTTTTACAGAACTATAATTGACATTCTATGCCCTCAGAATGTGCAAATTATAAAGGATTACTTTTCCCTGGATTTCTACTCCAATCCACTATCAGGATTATTTGCTACAATAGCTCAATCATTCTGTTTCTGACCATGGCATTACTGCTCGTTTCCTGTAACAGGAATAAACAGGTTAGTGAAGAAGAAATGCCGCCTCTGTACCCCTCTCCTGTGCCAATAAGACTAAACACAGAAGAGGGTTATATCATCAATCGCATTACAGGAGACAGCATTCAACCTTTAATAAACTCATTGGGTGAACCCATTAAATCGGGGGTGCCTGTTCCTGTAAAAGGGAAAATAATCCATCCCGACAGTGTGGGACAACCCATCATAATACCTGCTGGGAAACCACAAGCAGTGCCCATCATCAGACGCGTATTTAAAATTCCGGAAAACTTAACAATCATTCCTGTAAATAAAGACGCGCTTAGAACATTTACACCTGGAGTGGATAAGCCTTCGAATGTGTTGGTTTACCCGTCCGGAGATACAATCCCAACAGGCATACCGATACCAACAAAAGGAAAGCTTGTGCGCTGTGTACAACCCAAACCTGTTAATGCCTTGCCACCTTTACTAAGTAATAATGACAGAATTAATATAAAATATCTGAATGAAGCCCAGGGGATGCCAGCGTCTGATGTACGATCCATCCTGGAGGACAGGCAGGGTAATCTTTGGTTTAGCACAATGGATTTAGGAGTAATTAAGTATAACGGCATTACCTTCACGAATTTCACAGAAAAAGAAGGTTTATGTAGTAGATATGTAAGCGCTATGCTTGAGGACACGCATGGTAATCTCTGGTTTGGTACATTGGGAGGAGGTGTATGTATGTATAACGGAGAAATTTTTACTCATTTTTCCCATGGAGAGGGTTTGATTAATACGAATATACTATGCATGATGGAAGACAGTCATGATAATATCTGGTTCGGCACAGAAGGTGGAGGAGCGGCTAAGTATAATGGAAAAACCATTACGCATTTTACTACAAAAGAGGGTTTACAAGATAATAATGTCCTATCCATCATAGAGGACAGACAGGGTAATATCTGGTTCGGTACCAGGGGCGGAGTAAGCAAATACGATGGTGAAATTTTTACTCACTTTGATAATAGAGAGGGTTTACGAAATACGATTACTTCCATCCTGGAGGACAGACAGGGGAATATCTGGTTCGGAACAGATAGGGGAGTATACAAGTTCAATGGCGAAGTTTTTATTCACTTCTACGAAAAAGTGGGCTTTACTATTGATCCTGTCAAAACCATCTTTGAGAACAGTCATGGTAATCTCTGGTTTGGTACACTTGGAGCGGGCTTTATTATTTATAGCGGCGAAACCTTTACACAAATATCCACAAATGATAATCATGTCAATTCCGTCCTGGAGGACAGCCAGGGCAACATGTTGATCGGAAGCAGAACCGGGGGAGTGAGAATGTATAGTAACATACCCTTCACTTATTTAAGATATAAAGAGGGTTTAAGTGCTGATTATGTTGCATCCATCACTGAGGACAGCCAGGGCAATCTCTGGTTTGGAACCGGGTGGAGGTTGAGTAAGTATAATGAGGAATCCATTGCGATTTTTGATACCATCCATGGCATAAGTGATAATTGGATTTATTCCACCCTGGAAGATAGCCAGGGTAATCTATGGCTTGGCACCAGGAACGGAGGAGTGAATAAGTTTAATGGCGAAACCTTTACACATTATACAGAAAAAGAAGGCTTAAGTAATAATAGGGTTTATTCCATCGTGGAGGACAGAAATGGCAATCTCTGGTTCGGGACAGAAGGTGGAGGGGTGAGCATGTATAATGGTGAAACTTTCACGCATTATACAGAAAAAGAGGGCTTAAGTAATAATGATATCAGGTCCGTCGCAGAAGACAGCCAGGGAAATCTTTGGTTTGGTACCTATGGCAGTGGAGTGTGTAAATATAATGGTGAGACGATTTTACATATTACCGAAAAAGAAGGCCTGGGTAGTAATTTTATCCATTGCATTTTTGAGGACAGTTATGGGAATCTCTGGTTCGGAACAGAGGGTGGGGGCGCAAGCATATTTAATGGTGAAACCTTCATACATATTACCGAAAAGGAGGGTTTAAGTAATAATTGTGCCTGGTCCATCATGGAGGACAACAACAGTAATATATGGGTAGGCACAAAAAAGGGATTGAATTACTTTGACATCGGTTCCAGTAATGTCTTCAGGACTGCCTGGGGCTTGTACACCTCAGAGGATGAAGAGGATGGCTCAGAAGGTGCAATTTACCAACCCGTAATTCATACCTATGGTTTGCAGGATGGCCTGAAAGATAGGCGTATCGTTGAAAGAACCTTGCACTTAGATAGTAAAAACAGGATTTGGATGGGCAATGGTGGTGTTGGCCTTATCACCTTGGATATGAGCAATTTTAAGACTCCGGTTGATCCACCAAAAATGCAACTGGACTGGATTGAAATAAACGGTCAATTTGCTGATTACCGGCAATTGAAGGATCGTCAGGGGATGGGTTATGATTTCACAGATGTGGCTAAGTATCATAACTACCCTTTAAACCTGGAACTATCCCTACAACAATAATCAACTTACCTTTCATTTTTCAGCCATAGACTGGTCTGCACCGCATAAATTAAGGTACAGCTATAAAATGGATGGCATGAATAATAACTGGAGTTCGCCAACAGATGAAGCCAAGGCAGATTACCGCAACATGCCAAATGGCACCTTTACCTTCGTTGTACGAGCCATTGGAGAAGCACAAAAGTGGAGCGAACCATTTGAATATACTTTTACGATCCATCCCCCCTGGTGGTTTGCCTGGTGGGCCATAGTCATTGAATGCGTAATAGCCATCTCCCTGTTGATCATAATCATTCGCTTCAGGGAACGGAACCTGAAACAACGGGCCTTGATGCTGGAGCAAAAGGTAGATGACAAGACCCACGAGATTCTTGAACAGCGCAAAGAAGTTGATGAATTAAAAAGTCGTTTTTTTGCCAATATCTCACATGAATTCAGAACACCCCTCACGCTTATTTTAGGTCCCATGGAAGATGCGGCTAAAAAGCGATCAGAGCGGATAGAATTAAACAGGGATATCTTCGGCGTGATGCATCGAAACGCCAGGAGATTGCAGCAACTGATCAATCAATTGCTGGATGTTTCAAAACTTGAGACAGGCAATGTAAAGCTGCAGGTCTCAGAAGGGAGTTTGGATGAACTGGTTAAAACAATTGTCATCTCATACGAATCACTTGCTGCAAGCAAGCAGATCAAATTAGCATTCAATCTTCCCGAAGCATCTGGGAACGTTTACTTTGATCGTGATAAGGTGGAGAAGATTCTTTCCAACCTCTTATCCAATGCATTTAAATTTACCTCTGCAGGGGGAGAAGTACATGTATCGCTGCGATATGATCATTCGGACGGTCACCAATTTGCTGAAATCATTGTGTCTGACACCGGCATTGGGATTGCCGCTGAAAAGCTGGAAAATATTTTTGACCGGTTTTACCAGGTGAATGATTCTGATACCAGGACAGAGGAAGGAACGGGGATCGGATTGGCGCTCACCAAAGAACTGGTGGACCTTTACCGGGGTGAGATCAGTGCTGAAAGCACATCCGGAAAGGGCAGCACATTCAGGGTAAAGATCCCGGTTTCCATTGAACAGTTTACCGAGGATGAAATTTTGAAGGTTGTTGGTGAAGATGAAGTGATTAATGAAAAGGTTGATCCGGACCTGGTGCAGGAGGAACCATCGGATATTGAATCCGGTGATCGGGACGGTCAGGAAAAATCAAAAGATGGCCCAATCATCCTGGTTGTTGAGGACAACGCGGATCTTTCCAACTATATAGTCAGCATTCTGGACAAGGGCTACCGGGTCCTGACTGCACAAAATGGAATCGAAGGCTTGGAGCTTGCCACGGAAAACATTCCTGACCTTGTGATCAGCGATGTGATGATGCCCCATATGGATGGCTTGGAGATGTGCGGCAAGTTAAAAAGTGATGAAAAGACAAGCCATATCCCGGTTGTTATGTTAACCGCCAGGGCTGACCGTGGCAGCAAGATGGAGGGACTGGAAACCGGAGCTGACGATTATATCATCAAGCCATTCGATGCAGAAGAGCTGAAGGTTCGCGTGAGAAATATGATCGATCAGCGCAAGAAACTAATCGAAAAGTTCAGGAAGGAGTTTGAATCTGATTCGGCAGAATCAGTTGTACCACCCGGGGATCAGTTGTTGGAGAAATTAATGTCTATCCTGAATCAGCATCTGGCCGATCCCGAATTCAATATCGCTCAACTGCCAGATGAACTTCATATGAGCAGGGCCCAGATGTTCAGAAAAGTATCTGCCATTACAGGATATACGCCAAAAGATTTAATCCGTAACATGAGACTAAAAAAAGCAGCCAGCCTGTTCCGAAGCGGCCATCATCATGTGGCACAGGTGATGCACCTGGTGGGATTCGACAATCAGTCTTATTTCGGAGTATGTTTTAGTAAACGCTATGGATTAACGCCTACTGAATACATTCGCAGCAACAGTTCACAGGCCTTTGATCCAGAATGAGACTTCCTTAATAATCTTTGAGATTTTCCTTATAGACTTTCACCTTCCCGGGATTGTAAATTGTATGTATAATCCAAAAATCCAGATGAAACGAATTGCGCTCACCCTGATGGCCATTTTTATAGTGGCTTTTCCGTTGTTTTCCTATAGTCCTATTGCTGAACCAGATCCTGCATTTCTACCCGCCATTCTTGATTCCACAATCCATTATAATTGGGATTCAATAACAAATGATTGGGTAGGAGAACATCACAGTGTTTATAAATATGATTCAAATGGGAATATAACTGATGAAAGTTATTATTACTGGGACTCAGAGATAAATGATTGGGCAGGGGAATGGCGCACTGCTCATACATATGATGCCAATGGGAATCATATTGAGGATATTTGGTATTCTTGGGACTCGGATATCAATGATTGGGTAGGGGATGACCGGGAAGTTTGGAGTTATGATGCCAATGGGAATCATATTGAGGATATTTGGTATTCTTGGGACTCGGATATCAATGATTGGGTAGGGGATGACCGGGAAGTTTGGAGTTATGATGCCAATGGGAATCGAACGGAAAGTATCAATTATAGTTGGGACACGGATATCAATGATTGGGTAGGGGAAGAGCGTGATGTTATTACTTATGATGCCAATGGGAATATAACTGAGGAGATTGAGTATTCTTGGGACTCGGATATCAATGATTGGGTATGGGAAGAGCGTGATGTTATTACTTATGATGCCAATGGGTATAAAACTGCGGAGATTGAGTATTCTTGGGACTCGGATATCAATGATTGGGTAGGGGAATGGCGTACAGTTATTACTTATGATGCCAATGGGTATCTAAATGCGTATATTATTTTTTCCTGGGACTCTAAAACCAATTATTGGGCAGGAAATCGGAAGTATGTTTTTACTTATGATGCCAATGGGAATATAACTGAGGAGATTAAGTATTCTTGGGACCCATATATGGAGGATTGGGTAGAGAATTCTCGTGAAATTAATATGTATGATTCAATTGGGGCTAAAACTGAGATGACTGAGTATTCTTGGGACTCAGATATCAATGATTGGTTAGGGGACCGTCATTGGCTTATTACTTATGATGCCAATGGGAATATGACTGAGGAGATTAAGTATTCTTGGGACACGGATATCAATGATTGGGTAGGGTACCGTCATTGGCTTAATACTTATGATGCCAATGGGAATCAAACTGAGGAGATTAAGTATTCTTGGGACTCAGAGATAAATGATTGGGTAGGGGACCGTCATTGGCTTAATACTTATGATGCCAATGGGAATATAACTGAGGAGATTAAGTATTCTTGGGACTCAGAGATAAATGATTGGGTAGGGGAAGGGCGTGGAGTGAATACTTATGATTCAGATGGAAAAATCACCAGCAAATTAGAATATGATTGGGACCTTGAAACAAAAGATTGGATTCTCGTAGAAAAACAATTTGCGTATTGGTCAGAATTGGCGCCAGAGAATATTACGGGTTCAGAATCCTACAGCTGTATGATCTACCCCAATCCTACAAAGGGCCAGTTAACTATTGAAACAGAATACCCAGACCACTACTCAATCAATATCACTACCCTGAATGGTCAACAGATACTTGCCGGAGAGATGGAAGGAACCTCGCAACAAATCGACCTCTCATCCTTCCAAAAGGGAATCTATTTAATTGCCATAAGGTCGAAGGACTTTGTAACCACCCGAAAGATCATCAAGCTATGATTTCAAGCTCCCAGTTCACGCTGGGGGTTTCTTGTTTAATCCGTTAAATATCAACAAAATACTTGACTCATATACCTGCTTAGTAGTACTTGCTGTACCCTTACCCTAAAACCCAAAATGTCATGAAACGAATTGCGCTCACCCTGATAGTTTTATTTCTATCACTGAATTTGTTCTGCCAGGTTCATTGGACAAAGTATGAAAACAATCCTGTAATGGTCGCAAAAGAAGAATGGGAAGGTGATTATGTTTTGCCCAGATCTGTAATCTATCTCGATAGCATGTATCACATGTGGTATTGGGGTGCAAAAGACGATAATTTGGGATATCCAGATTACCCCTTCAAGGAAGCGATTGGTTATGCAATATCACCGGATGGAATTAACTGGACAAAGGATCCAAATAATCCCGTTCTCGAACCCGGACCGGAGGGAGCCTGGGATGATCATATTATCCATGGTTGTTCTGTAATACTGCATGATTCCATTTTTCATATGTGGTACAATGGACATTCTGGTCAGGATATAGAGAAAAATTGGGGGATCGGTCATGCGACTTCTCCAGATGGAATTTTTTGGTCAAAAGACACAAATAATCCAGTTATGGTTCAGGGACAGGTAGGAGAATGGGATGAATTATTAATCGAGTTAAACTCAGTAATACATGATGGTGATAATTTTCAAATGTGGTATAATGGGGCTGGGTATAAGGGTGGTCAATGGTGTGGAAGGGCAGGTCATGCCATCTCACCAGATGGAGTTAACTGGATGGAGGATTCTTTAAATCCGATCCTTATTCCGGAATATAACTGGGAAGGTAAAATGGTTTTTTACCTAAACACAGTATTTGATTGTTTCAATTATAAGATGTGGTACACTGGTGGTTCTGGTTATAACTGGGAGGTAGGATACGCAACATCAGATGACGGGAGTATATGGGAAAAACATGATCATAATCCAGTATTTAGCACAGGTCCAGCAGGTAGTTGGGATCAGAAGCATGTTGGGGCTGGTCCAGTTATTGACAGTGCTGGTGTAAAGTATAAGATGTGGTATGTTGGAGGGCAAACAGATGATTCACAAAGAATCGGGTATGCAGAATCCGATACAAGAGTACCTTATGTGTTGGTGATCGAAAACAAACCAGTTTATGATTCCACTGATACAGTTGTTGCTGAGATTGTCTTAGATGGAACAATATATATAGTCCCAGAAGGCACCAGTATATTAGTGGATTCTATAATCAAATATTCGATGGCTTCTGCTGATGTATTAGCAAATACTGAAACTGAAATACCCCTGACAGACTTATCTGTTGGGAAATATTCTATACTTGGGGTAACCAGTATGGGATTTGTAAGTACCAACTCATACCTACTTGAAGTCGTTGAAAATGCTCGTCCACCAGATTTAACACTTGAAGATAATACCGTTAAACAAGGTGACACAATCTATGTAACGAGCAATAAAGATGGCACCATTTATCTGGTGGTAACAGGCACAACTCCAGAAAACTTTGTTAAAGGCCGGGTGAGGGACAGTGTGCAAGTTTCATCTGACAACTTGGCGGAAATGTACACAGTTGATCTATACCCTAAGGATTACTTGCTCTACGCAGTTGATAATTACGGGCAGTTTTCAGCTTCCTGTGTGGTTACCGTAAAACTGGTGGATGGGATCGAAAATAACAAACCAGGTCATTTCGCTCTGTTCCCAAATCCGGTTGAGGATTTGCTGACGGTCCAAGCCAGCTTTACAGGAAGCCACCTGGTTGAAATAACGTCTCTGAACGGACAAGTTGTTTACAGCACTGTTATGGAAGGAACCTCACACCAAATCGATCTTTCAACCTTCCAGAAAGGAGTCTATTTCATCACCTTTAGGTCAAAGGATTATGTGACGACCAGGAAGATCATTAAGATGTGAATTCAGTCCTTGGTTCAACAGTTGGGGGTTTTTCTTTGATCTATCAGGGCAAACAGCCCTCAAAAAGCCCCATTTCCGGCTCTTCTCAGCCTTGGAGGGGTAGGATAAAAGAGGGGTGCAAAGCCAAATGTTAGTCAAATAAAAATCCGCTGTAAGCAATTGACCTACAGTGTAACAATAAGCTTATTATGTTAAGTAGGCAATCTGGAGTGCGGCTGGCGGAGGTACCACCCATGCCCTCTTCGGCTTGTGGCCCTTTTTCTTGGGCTGGGCGGATTGACCGACCTACTCCAGACTTTCCATTTACAAGTGCTGTGTACCTGAAATGGGGCAATTCGTGGATTGAATTAGCATCAATCCTTAATTTGATACTTTACTGTTAAATTTTGAGACTTTTCCTATAGACATTATGGATTAAGAGGTTGTAACTTGCTGTACCATTACCCTAAAACCCAATATGTCATGATCCGGACACGTACCTTAATATCAGTGGTATTTTATTTATTCCTGTTCACAATATCAGGATACACTCAGGATGTCAAAAAGATAGCACAGGAACCAAATGATACATTTCACGAGATCATTAAAGCAGAACGCAGGGCGGCACAAAACCGAATGCAGTTTAAAGCCAACCAGAATACAACCAATTATGATATAAAATACCATCGGTTGGAATGTACGGTAGATCCAGCTTCAGACCCGGCCTCAATCAGTGGTAATGTTACTACTTACTGGGAGGCTGTTGAACCCATGAATACGATCATTTTCGACCTTGCCGGGAATATGAATGTCAGTCAGGTAATACAGCGAGGCGATAGCCTGACTTTTACACACAATGGTGATGAATTGGTGGTTACTTTACCAGTAACACAAGTTACTGGTGTATTGGATTCCCTGACAATTACATACTGGGGTAACCCATCTGATAGTGCTTCTGGCTCGTTGTTTGGAGGTTTTGTCTCGTTCAATCAGCAAACCCACAACGGAATTCCAATATTATGGACTGAATCTTTCTTTGGAGTAAAGGAATGGTTCCCTTGTAAACAAGATTTGAAAGAAAGAGCTGATTCCATAGATGTTTTTGTTACGCATCCTCAGTTTTACAATACCCATGAGTATAAAACCGCATCAAATGGTGTTTTGGTTTCTGAAACGGTTCATGACAGTACCAAAACCACACATTGGAAACATAGATATCCTATTCCCGCCCCTTTAATATGCATTGCCGTGACTAACTATAGCGTATATCATGAATATGCTTATGCAGGAACCGACCATGAATTTCCGATTATAAATTATGTCTTTCCGGAGCATTTGTCTGATGTGCAAAAATACACACCGGTTACTACTACCATAATGGAACTTTATGGTGATTTGTTCGAAATGTATCCCTATGCTGATGAAAAATACGGACATGCAGAGATTATAGCGAATTACGGTATGGAAAATCCGACCATAGCTTTTATGGGAGTCTTTGATGACAGGGAGTTTATTGCCCACGAACTTGCCCATGAATGGTTTGACTGTAAAGTTACCTGTGGTTCAATGGAAGATATTTGGCTTAGCGAAGGTTTTGCCACCTATCTTGATCTTTTGACAAGAGAGCATCTTGATGGTAATGAAGCATTCATAACAAAGAGAAGACAATATGTCCGTGATATCACCGCAAAAAGCAACGGGTCAGTTTTTTGCACTGATACTACTTCGGTAGATCGGATATTTGACTACAGACTTACGTATAAAAAAGCTTCAATGGTCTTACATATGCTTCGGTATAAATTAGGAGATACCGACTTTTTTGGAGCTATTCAAAATTACCTTGCCGATCCTGAACTTGCTTTTGGCTATGCCAGAACGATTGATTTGCAAAATCATTTTGAAGCACAGAGCGGCTTTGATTTAGACAATTTTTTTGCTGATTGGTATACGGGTGAAGGACATCCTTCCTATCAATTACAATGGAATCAAAGTGGTGATGATGCCTATTTTCTTATCAACCAATCACAATCTCACCCTTCAGTGTCATTTTTTGAAATGCCTGTACCGGTCAAAGTGAATGGCAGTGATGGACAATCACAGTGGTTACGACTTGAAAATACAGAGAATGGACAGTTATATGTGGAAAATGTCAGTTTCCCTATCACTTCGGTTCAGGTTGACCCGGAACGTGAATTGATAACAGGCTATAATAGGGGAACTTATTCTCCCTGCCTTTCAAATAGTGAAATGCAAACAATTTCAGTTATTGATACCATTTACCTACCAGATTCAATTTTAGTAACAATTTGTGAAGACGGAATAATATATCTGGTGCCTGAGGACACGGACACGGACATTGCTGTTATTCGTGGAGCGTGTATTGATTCAATTGTGGCAATTTCCAATACACCGGTAAACGTACCTCTCTCCGGTTTGGATAATGGAACTTATTGGTTGTATGCAAGGGATTCAACTGGTAATATCTCCGAATTCGAGGCATTTACAATTATGGGAGTGGGAGTTGAACAAGGAAATTCTGAAAGTTTTCACATTTACCCCAACCCCACAAACTCTCTACTAACCATCGAAACAGAGTCCTCCGACCACTACTCAATCAATATCACTACCCTGAATGGTCAGCACATACTTATCGGAGAGATGGAAGGAGCCTCACACCAGGTTGACCTCTCCTCCTTCCAGAAAGGAGTTTACCTCATCACCATCAGGTCAAAGGACTTTGTAACCACAAGGAAGATCATTAAGATGTGATAGGTTCAAATGACCTGAGCAAGTATTTAGACATTATCATGAGATCCGTTATAACATTAATCATATCATTAAGTCTGCTGATCCCTTTAAGCGGACAGGGAGAGTGGGAGATCGTAAATGAAGGATTTGTTTGCACTCCCAAGTCAGTTGACTTCATCAACAATGAAACAGGCTGGATTGCAGGAGAAGAAGGAGTTTTCCTAACCACCAATGGTAGCAAAAACTGGGTGCAAATGAATGATGATTTTGATTTTCATGTGATTGATTTTTATAGTGAATCGATTGGGTGGGCTATTATATTCGATTGTTGGATGGGCTATTATGGAGAAGGTATAATGAAAACCTCTGATGGAGGCAGAAACTGGCTTCTACAAAAGAATGTGAAAGGTTCAATTAATGGGCTATGTGTGGTTACAGATAGTATTGCATATACCATTGGGGACAGTATTTATAAAACTGCTGATGGTGGTTCAAACTGGGGAAATATTACCCCTTCCATGTATTCAGACTTTGGCTCTGCCAGTTTTATTAATGCTGATACAGGAATTGTCATTGGAAATGGAGGAATCATCTTCCGAACGTTTGATGAGGGTGAATCGTGGGAAAAAATTGAAACACCTGATTTTTCTAAAATATATAATGTTCAATTCATCAATGATTCCTCAGCATATTTTCTTGCCAGAAAAGGCAATGATTTAAATCAATATATATGTGAGACAACAGACTTATTTAGCAACTGGACTATTCTGTCCGGTACCAAACTGCCAGTTCATTCATGTCATTTTTATGAGAATGATGTTATTGTGGGCCTTTCCGAGGAATACGAAGGGACTTCTGCTAAACATATCCGAATGATAAAAAGCTACGATGGAGGTGTAAGCTGGGCCTACCTGGATTCGTTCATTCCGTTAAATTATGATTTCAATTCAAACATATCAAATTTGACGCATTTCATCGGGAATACAGGATATTATTTTGGAGGCGAACTTAGGGTAGTGGTAATGGACAGATAGGTTTTATCATGAAGAGCATCGATCAAGGGAATACCTGGTCATGTAGCAACATATCCGGAGGCCGCCTATTTGACGTTCAATTTTTAAATCAGGAGAAAGGCTTTATCCTTGCTGGAGGACATGGGTGGCACTTTGGTAATGGGTCATTGTTTAAAACGGAAGACGCTGGTGTTACCTGGGATTTAATCTATTATTATGATGATGCTTGGTTATCATCCTGCCTTTTTCTTAATGATTCTTTAGGATTTTTAACCAGAGCTGTGGTTAATTGTTCTACTTCCTCCGATGGGGGGTATAGTTGGACCGGGGACACTACAATGTATGGAGTGTATGATTTATGCCTGGCAAATGATTCAACATGTTGGGCATTTTCATCCGGTTGGGGAGATGCTGCTGCTGGAATATATTTCGCAAATAAGGGAAGCAATGAATGGAATCTTTATCATGCAAGTGATACCTTATCTTTCATCCTCGTTCAATCAATTTTTTAGATGAAAAGACCGGTTGGGCTGTTGGTCAAATAAGTACAGGATCTGATAATTATAAAAGCTATGTTCTTAGATATACTGAAGGGCATTGGTGTAGTGAAATTCCTTTACGTAACAAATCTTCCAATAAGTAAAGTATTATTTATTGATCATGATATGGGATGGATATCCGGTGGATATAGTAATAATGATGGATTTAGGCCTCTCTTTTTAAGATCTGTTGATGGTGGAGAGAACTGGACCCATATCTACGAAAAGAATTACCTGATCAATGATTTCTATTTTGAAAACAGGCATCATGGATGGGCGGTTGGAGGGATAAAGAGGATAGAGGTGTAGTCCTTGAAACCTTTAATAGTGGACTTGATTGGGAGGTAGTGATGGATTCATTGTCTGCTGGCTTAAATGCGATTCATATAGATGATGGATATGGATGGGCCGTGGGTGATAACGGGCTTTTACTGAAGACTGAATATACTTCTACTACAGGAATGGGGCATGATTATCTTCTTGAAGAAAGGGATGGGATTCACTTCAAGAACTACCCCAATCCTTTCCATTCCAGAACAATGATCAGCTACCATTTACCAGCAACAGGTGATGTAGAACTGAGCATCTATGATCTCTCAGGCCTGAAAGTAATCACCCTGGTAAATGAAACACAACAGGCAGGCAACCATGAAGTAGAATGGAATGCCAATGGAAAAAATCCAGCAATCTATATCTGTGAACTGAAAACCGGTCAGGGTAGGCGGGTTATGAAAATGATCAAGCTGTGATTACAAGCCCCCGGTTACTCCATTGCATCGCAATGTCGTGAGCTCGTCAGCTATGCTGCCTTGGATCATGCTGGGGGGAGTATGGCTGATTGGTGGGAGAATGAGATTTGGAGGTCTGGAGGAAGACAATTATCTTCAAGATCAAATACCACAACAATGAAAAGAATAATCCTCAATGCACTTTTATTCATCGCATTCGTAGTTATCCTATCAATGCCAAAATCATGTAGCAGGTGTCAGCTTTGTATTGCAAAGGACATAAATGGAGTTGTGTATGGGCAATTTGATTTATGTGGCGACGAATTAGACGCTGCTTTGGCAGACCCCGACCAGTATACTTGTGAATGATAAGGTAGTTGATAACCTTAATATGTTATTCCCTTCAGCTATACAGCTCCATAGTTATCAATTATCAATAGTAAGATGCTTCGGCCTGGGTAGCTTTTTAGAAGCAAAAAGGGTAGGTAAGAAGATTATGCCCTCATTGCATTCGGGCATGATCTGGGGTGGGGGAGTTTCAAAGACAAAAACCACAGCACTCGTGCTGTTTTATAGGTTTTCCTCTTTCAGCTTCTCTGAGATAAAGACTTTTATTACGCTTTGACGTGTGACTCCCAGACGACGGGCAATTACATCAAGCTGATGAACCATCCATACTGGAAAATCAACGCTAATTCTTCGCTGTTCTAATCCGGGTCTGCTGGCATGGTCCAGGGCGCTTTTCTGGCTGATATTTATCTAAATATTTAATAAAGCTACAGTAGATATCACTCATGAAATGGCTCAATACAAGAACAACATTGTTATTCCTGACGAGTTTATCACCAGCAAAATCTATGTGATAAGGGATAAAAAGGTAATGCTGGATAGAGATTTGGCCGAACTTTTTAATGTTAAGGCTATCCGATTACGGGAACAAGTGAAAAGAAATGTGGAGAAGTTCCCCTCGCATTTCTTGTTCCAGCTATCAGAGGAGGAGGTTGAAATCATGGTATCGCAAAATGCGATACCTTCAAAACAGCACCTTGGAGGTTCCTTGCCATATGCTTTTTCGGAATATGGTGTACTTCAGCTGGCTAATATTTTAAAGAGTGCACGGGCGACTCAAGTGAGCATAAAAGTGATCGAGGTCTTTGTTAAGATGAGAGAAATGCTAACCGATACCCTTAGGCTTCATCTTGATGTCGAACTGATAAAGAAGAAACTTGAGAGCCAGGATCGGAACATAGAACTTGTGTTCAGCTACCTGGATGAGTTAATGGAGAAAAAGGAAAAATCGGAGCCCCGTAATCCTGTTGGCTTTAAGCGAAAAGACTCGACGTAGTCACCACAAAGCTTACCCTACATTCGAATACTTTACAAAGAGCTGCAAGCTTCTGACGTCCGTCTTGAAATACAAAAAACCACCATGTCTGCGACATGATGGTTTTTCTCTTTGGTCGGGGTGAGAAGATTCGAACTTCCGACCCCTCGCCCCCCAGACGAGTACTCTAAACCTGGCTGAGCTACACCCCGATCAATGTGGGTGCAAATGTAGGAATTCATTTGATATTCTCAAATACCCCTGTGGATTTTCAAAGGATTGTTTTTCTGTCATCCCGTCAGCATATGGATGTTCTGTCAATACCTTGTCTGTAAGATTGTCCGCTTGGTTCTCCTGGATGGTCTATTTTTGTGAATGGTATTGTTTTTGACCAGAGGATGAAGAATTTTTGTAATTTAAATGGTCTTTATGAGACCAACCCAATCACGCAAGCAAAGCGAACATAATATCACAATAACTTGATAACCCAATTACTTGATAACATAATAACCCAATAACTCATAACAATGGACCTTTTCAAACCCATGGACAGTACTCCCGAGGAGTCAAACACAGAGAAAAAAGAACTTGAAGTTTCCGAGCACGTAAAATGCCTGATCCTGGGATCGGGACCTGCAGGATATACGGCAGCCATCTATGCTGCCAGGGCCAACCTGAGTCCGGTCATGTATACGGGTATGCAGCTGGGAGGTCAGCTGACCACCACCACCGAGGTGGATAATTTCCCCGGTTATCCGGAAGGGATTGATGGACCCACCATGATGGAGGATCTGAAGAAACAGGCAGAACGTTTCGGCACCCAGGTGCGTTTTGGCCTGGCCACAGGTGTGGCGCTTGATGGGAAGGTGAAGCGCGTGGAAATTGATGAGAAGACCATCATTGAAGCGGATACGGTAATTCTGGCTACAGGAGCTACGGCCAAATACCTGGGACTGGAATCCGAAGAGAGATTCAAGGGATTCGGAGTTTCGGCCTGTGCCACCTGCGATGGTTTCTTTTACAGGGACAAGGTGGTAGCAGTGGTTGGCGGTGGTGATACAGCCGCTGAGGAGGCTTCCTACCTGGCAGGAATTTGTAAGAAGGTTTACCTGATTGTCAGACGGGACGAACTGAGGGCCTCCAAGGCCATGCAGAAAAGGGTATTTAATACAAAGAATATCGAGGTGCTTTGGAAACACCAGACCAAGGAGTTGCTGGGTGACCAGGTGGTCACAGCGGTTGAGCTTTATAAGAACAAAGGAGAAGCAGGCGAAGAGATCGTGAAGGTTGATATCGACGGATTCTTCCTGGCCATTGGTCATACACCCAATTCAGAAGTTTTCAAGGATTACCTGGAAACAGATGAAACAGGATATGTAATCACCGTCCCTGGTTCAAGCAAAACCAATGTTCCCGGTGTGTTTGCCTGTGGTGACCTCCAGGATAAAACCTACAGACAGGCCGTTACCGCTGCTGGAACAGGCTGTATGGCTGCACTGGATGCAGAGCGGTATTTGGGGGAACAGGAATAATTAAAAGGATAGGATAGATAGGGAAGGATAGGGAAAAAAAATGGGAGCTCGAAAGGCTCCCATTTTTTTTGCACTGAGTACTAAGTACTGTGCACTGAGTACTACGAAATACGCTAGCTAGCGTATTTCGAGATATCAGTGAACTCAGCCTTGTCATATTCCCCTGCCTGCAGTTTGGCACGGCATTCGGTGAATGCGGCGATGGTCTCTTTTACATCATCCAGGCTGTGCATGGACGTAGGGATCAAACGAAGGAGGATGTCTCCCTTGGGAACCACCGGGTAGATCACCATGGAGCAGAAGATACTGTAGTTCTCCCGCAGGTCCAGGATCAGGTGGGTGGCTTCGATTACACCTCCGCGCATATAAACGGGAGTGACCGGAGATTCAGTGGCACCCAGGTCAAAACCCGCGTCTTTCAGTCCGGTTTGAAGTGCGTTGACAACATCCCAGAGCTGGGTGCGCAGTTCGGGCATGCTCCTGAGCATCTCCAGACGCTTCAGTCCACCGATTACCATGGGCATGGGCAATGATTTGGCATAGGTCTGTGACCTCATGTTGTAGCGGAGAAAATCAACAACCTCTTTATCGGTGGCAATAAATCCGCCGATCCCTGCCATGGATTTGGCGAAGGTGGAGAAATAGAGGTCGATCTTGTCCTGTACGCCGAAGTGCTCTCCGGTACCCATTCCGGTGGCACCCATGGTACCGAATCCGTGGGCATCGTCTACCAGAAGCCTGAAATCATATTTGTCTTTAAAGTCGCAAACGGCTTTCAGGTTACCCAGGTCACCGGCCATACCAAAGACACCTTCAGTTATTAACAGTACGCCGCCACCCTGCTGGTCAGCACGCTTGGTGGCGCGCTTCAGCTGGGTTTCAAGGTTTTCCATATCATTGTGAGGGTATACGAACCTCTTGGCCAGAGACATCCTCATTCCGTCGAGGATGCATGCATGGGATTCTGAATCGTAGACGATTACATCATTCCGCGAGGTAACTGCATCGATAATGGAAGCCATACCCTGGTATCCATAATTCAGCAGGAATGCATCTTCTTTTTGCACAAAGTCCGCAAGTTCACGCTCCAGTTCCTCGTGTTTCTTGGTCTGGCCCGACATCATCCTGGCACCCATGGGGTAGGCCATTCCATACTGGATGGCTGCATCCGCATCCGCTTTTCTTACATCCGGGTGATTCCCAAGTCCGAGGTAATTATTCAGACTCCAGGTAAGTACCTCTTTTCCACGAAATTTCATGTGGGCCGAGATCTCCCCTTCAAGCTTTGGAAATGTGAAATATCCATGTCCCGCCTTCTGGTATTGACCGATGGGACCCCTGTTCTTGGTAATTCTTTCAAAAATATCCACAGATTTGTTTTTTAGTTGTTATTGGCTGCAAATTTAAGCTTTTTTTAATGGGAGGCAAAGAACCTGATTATTAACCAGCCAGGATGCTGATATTTAGGGCCCCGGCACATTAATCTCTGTAAACTAAACATGCCATACAATAAAGTGGAATGGTTTTTGTTTCATAGGTATAGCAATTATTCATGCAATCGTTTTATTAATCACTCAATTAATTGTAATTTTGCGCAATGTTTAAAAACAGGGTCATATTCTTCCTGGTGATCGGAGTGTCAGCTTTGCTGATAACTGGATGTGGTGAATACGAGAAACTCCTGAAAAGCAGGGACTACCAGGCGAAGTACGATAAGGCATTAAACTATTACGAAGACGGGGAATTTGTAAGGGCAGCAACACTGTTCGATCAGGTCGCCAATATATTCCGTGGAACCACCAAGGCCGATACGGTAAAGTACTACCAGGCCAAGAGCTATTATGGTCAGCGGGACTATATGATGTCAGGTCACTATTTCAATGAGCTTTCAGTTACGTATCCGAACAGTGTTTACCTGGAGGAGGCTGATTTTATGGTGGCTTATTGCTATTATAAACAATCTCCACGGCCCGAGCTTGATCAGAGCAATACCTTCAAGGCCATTACCACCATGCAGATCTTCATGGTCAGGTATCCTAACTCGGAGCGATTGAACGAGGCACAGGAGATCATTGTTGAAATGAGTGACAAACTGGTGGAGAAGTCCTTCATCAGTGCCAAACTATACTATGATCTTGGGTATTATAAATCAGCCATCATTGCCCTGCGCAACAGCCTGATTGAATATCCGGAGACCAGGTACAGGGAAGAATTGATGTTTATGATCCTCAAATCTTCTTACCTGTATGCCGATAACAGTATTCCAAGCAAACAGCGGGAACGCTACCAGGCGGCAGTGGACGAATATTATAGTTTTATTGGAGAATTCCCGGATGGCACACATACCAGGGAAGCCAACAGGATGTATGAAATCTCCAATGAATTTTTGGAAGAACAAAACAAAGACACGTAAAATATGGATTACAAAAAGACAAAGGCACCCCTGACAACTGTGACCAGGCATCTGAATGACCTTGATGTAAATACAGATAACATCTACCAGACTGTCATGGTGGCTTCCAAAAGGGCCAACCAGATCAGTGTTGAGATGAAGCAGGAGCTGAATAGAAAGCTGGAAGAGTTTGCTTCGTATACGGACAACCTGGAAGAAGTTTTTGAGAATCCCGAGCAAATTGAGATCTCCAGGTTTTTCGAGCGTCTACCCAAACCTTCTCTTATTTCACTGCAGGAGTTATCTGATGACCAGATATATTTCAGGATCAACGAAGCTCCTGAAATCGAGGAACAATCGTAGTTTTTCTTTCCTGATGAAACTGGCAGGAAAACACATTATCCTTGGTGTTACCGGCAGCATTGCCGCATACAAGGCCGTGTATCTGCTCAGGTTATTGGTCAGGGAAGGAGCAAAGGTTCAGGTGATCATGACCCCCACAGCGAAGGAGTTTGTGGGCCCCGTTACTTTTTCAGCACTTTCCGGCCATACAGTTCTGTCCGATTTCTTCAGTTCAGAAGGAGGGGATTGGAACAGTCATGTGGATATGGGAGTATCTGCCGACCTGATGCTCATTGCCCCTGTGACCGCCACGACCCTGGGGAAAATGGCCGGGGGAATCGCAGATAACCTGCTGGTGACTACCTACCTGTCAGCAAGATGTCCCGTTGTTGTGGCTCCGGCCATGGATATGGATATGTACAAGCACCCTTCCACCAGGAAAAACCTGGAGGTGATCAAGGGATTTGGCAACCATGTGATTGAACCCGTATCGGGTGAACTGGCCAGCGGATTGGAGGGCAGGGGCAGAATGGAGGAACCGGAAGCCATCCTCGATTTTATCAAAAAACTGGACCCGGCGCCGGTAAAAAAAAAACTTCTGAATAAGCAGGTTCTTGTTACTGCAGGCCCCACGCAAGAAAGTATAGATCCCGTTCGTTATATAGGCAACCACTCTTCAGGGAAGATGGGCTATGCCATCGCCGAAGCATTTGCCCGAGAGGGTGCCAGTGTTACCCTGGTCTCAGGTCCGGTACATGTACAAACAGTAAATCCTGAAATCAAGGTGATCAGTGTAAGTTCTGCTCAGGAGATGTATGATGCCTGTATGAAAGTGGCTGGTAGTACAGATATTGCTGTCTTTAATGCAGCTGTATCTGACTTTACGCCGGTTGCGCCTGAGGGAAAAAAAGTGAAACGCGGAAGTCAGGAGTGGATCATCAGGTTGAGGCCCACAAAGGATATTGCAGCAGAATTTGGCCGGAACAAGAAGAAGGGACAGCTGTTTGTGGGATTTGCCCTGGAGACGGATCAGGGAGTAGCGCATGCACAGGCAAAGCTGAAATCAAAGAACCTGGACCTGATTGCGCTGAATGAAGCGCAGGAAGCCGGTGCCGGATTTGGTACTGATACCAACAGGGTGACGATGATTGACCGCTCAGGAAAGATTGAGGAATATGAACTGAAACCCAAGGACCAGGTGGCAGTTGATCTGGTAACCAGGGTGTTAAAAATGATCAAAGATGCGTAGGATATTAATGATTGGTCTTTTTTCTCTACTCTCTGGTCTTGCAGTGGGCCAGGAGTTCAGGTGCAATGTGCAGGTGGTAAGCCAGCAGATCCAGGGTACCAACAAGCAAGTATTTCAGACCCTCCAGAACGCCATTTACGAATTCATGAACAACCGTGTGTGGACCGACCATGTATATACCATGGATGAGCGCATCGAGTGCAACCTGATGTTCAATATCACTGATCAGCCCTCCGCTGATGAATTTAAGGGTACCCTGACCATTCAGGCCAGGAGGCCCGTTTTCAATACCAACTACAGCACAACCACCTTAAATTTCGTGGACAATGATATTCAGTTCCGGTATGTGGAGTTTTCCCCGCTTGAATTGGATCTGAATTCACACACTTCAAACCTCACCTCCATCCTCGGTTTTTATGCCTATTTCATACTGGGCATTGATTATGACACCTTTTCTCTCATGGGTGGATCTCCTTATTTTTCTGATGCAGAACGCATTGTGCTGAATGCTCAGAATGTTCCTGAAAGTGGCTGGAAACCCCTGGATAACCTGGCGCACAAAAGCAGGTATTGGTTGGTTAAGGACATGCTGGACAGTGAATATGAAGGCATTCGCCGATTTAATTACCAGTACCACAGGCTGGGACTGGACACCATGGATGAAAAAGTTGCAGAAGGCAGGGGTGAAATTACCAATAGTCTGGAAGAGCTTCAGAAGGTCTACAGGAACCGTCCCGACCCTTACATGTACCTGTTGAGCCTGGTCTTTGACTCCAAGGCAGATGAAATTGTGAGTGTATATACCGAATCTTATCCCGAAGAGCGAAACCGTGCCCACCAGATTCTTATCGAAATAGACAAACCCAATACCAACAAATACAAAGCCATCCTGGAGCAAACCATGTAGGCTCTTTCGCATGATCCAATCCCTCTACATTAAGAATTATGTACTGATTGATGAACTGGATATGCAGTTCTCCGGGGGTTTTACCACCATCACCGGTGAAACGGGTGCAGGTAAATCCATTTTGATGGGGGCACTGTCGCTTATCCTGGGCCAGCGTGTGGATACTTCGGTGCTGAAGCTGAAAGATGCCAAATGCATCGTTGAGGGATCATTCAGACCGGGTGATGGGGTTAGAGAGATATTTGAAGCCAACGATCTCGATTTCGAAACTGTTTCCATATTGAGACGGGAGATAGCCCCGGGGGGAAAGTCCAGGGCCTTCATCAATGACACACCTGTCAATCTGCCTGTCCTGAAGGAGGTGGGTAACAGGCTGGTGGATATTCATTCGCAACACCAGAACCTGCAACTGACCGAGCACCGGTACCAGTTGGAGGTGGTTGATTACCTGGCCCGAAACGGTAAAGCTCTTTCCATATACCAATCCGCATTCAGGGAATACAGCCGTGTCAGCTCAGATCTGGAAAGGGTGAAAGCTGAAATTGCAAAGATGAAAGAGGACCTGGATTTTATGGAGTTCCAGCATAATGAACTGCATTCCGCCCACCTGAAAGAGGGTGAACTGGAATCCCTGGAGGCAGAGTTCCAGAGGGCTGAACATGCCGAAGAAATTGAGACTGCGCTGGGGCAGTCTGCCAACCTTCTGCTTCAGGAATCTACGGGGGTACTGGACCAGATCAGGGAAACACTCAAGCAGCTGCAAAAGATATCAAAGGTCTTTACACCTGCCCAGGAGCTCTCCCAGCGGATGGAGTCTGCATATATTGAATTGAAAGATCTCACTTCAGAAGTTGAACTTCAGGCAGGGAAAACCGATCTTGAACCTGGAAAGCTTGAACAGCTTCAGGAAAGAATTGACCTGTTATTCAGCCTGATGCAGAAGCACAGGGTCCGTGAAGTTTCAGAGCTGATTGCCATCAGGGACCAGCTGTATACCCGTATAGAGGAGATCACATTTTCAGATGAAAAGATCATTGCACTTGAAAAAGAGCGTGATGCCTGCCTTGTTAACATGGAGCGGATTGCTGGAGATCTTCACAAAAAAAGAACAGCTGCAGGTGTGGAAATGCAGAAAAAGGTAGAGGCGCAACTGAAGGAGGTGGGTATTCCCAATGCCCGGTTCAAGGTGGATATTTCAAAAAAGGCAGTGTACGATCTTCATGGATCCGATGAGATACGTTTCCTTTTTTCAGCCAACAAACAGGTGGCCATGGAAGAGGTCTCAAGAGTGGCTTCAGGTGGTGAGGTTTCCAGGCTCATGCTTTGTATCAAGGCCCTGGTTTCTGACAGGAAAGGCATGCCTACCCTCATATTTGACGAGATTGATGCCGGAGTGAGCGGGGAGATTGCTGAAAAAGTGGGTGGAATTATGGAGCGGCTGGCAGGAGGCAGACAGGTGATGGCCATTACCCATCTTCCCCAGGTTGCCTCCATGGGATCGGACCATTTCATTGTATTTAAAGAAGATACCGACAACGCTACCTACACCAGAATCAGGAAGCTGAGCAGTGAAGAGCGCATCAAGGAGATTGCCCGGATGCTTTCGGGTGAGTCGGTAACTGAAGCAGCATTATCCAATGCCAGGGTTCTGTTGAAGGTTTAATAAAAGGATCGCACAAACAATGCACAAATTTGTTATTAGGGCAGAAAACAAACCAATCAAAAGCTTTCACCATGGCTTACAATTTACTTAAAGGAAAGACAGGAATCATTTTCGGTGCACTGAATGAGCAGTCCATTGCATGGAAGGTGGCCGAAAAGGCCCATGAAGAGGGGGCTCAAATCGTCCTCACCAATGCGCCCATCGCATTGAGAATGGGAACCATTAACGAACTGGCGAAGAAGACCAATGCAGAAGTGATTTCTGCTGATGCCACAAGCCTGGAAGACCTTGAAAACCTGATCAATAAGTCCATGGAGATCCTGGGAGGGAAAGTTGATTTTATCCTTCACTCCATTGGCATGTCACCCAATGTGAGAAAAGGGATCGATTATGATGCCCTCAATTACGACTACTACCATAAAACCCTGGATGTTTCTGCATTTTCGCTGCACAAGGTGCTGAGTACAGCCCGGAAACTGGATGCCATCAAGGAGTGGGGTTCGGTTGTGGCCTTGTCCTATGTGGCTGCCCAGAGAACATTTGCAGGGTACAATGACATGGCTGATGCCAAGGCCATCCTTGAATCCATCGCCCGGAGTTTCGGATATATGTACGGAAGGGACAAGAAAATAAGGATCAATACGGTATCCCAGTCACCGACCCCTACCACGGCCGGTAGCGGCGTTTCCGGATTTGACAAGCTGGAGGATTTCTCTGACAGGATGTCCCCGCTGGGTAATGCCACTGCTGATGACTGCGCTGATTACTGCATTACGCTCTTTTCTGACCTGACCAAAAAAGTGACCATGCAAAATCTTTTCCACGATGGAGGGTTCTCCAGCATGGGAATGAGCTTCAGGGCCATTGAACAGTACGAAAAAAGTTTCAAGGACTGCCCCGAATAACTTTTTCCTTATATTGCGAAACACCATTTCGCATTATACCATGGGCATAGCTGTCATTTTATTTTACTTTCTCTTTCCGGCTTACCTTCTTTTTTACAGTACCAGGTTCTCCATCATCAATAAGATCGGGGTTGTGGTGATCTGTTATGCTGGGGGGCTTGTCCTTGGGAATATTCACATTATTCCTGAATCCATCTCCGGACTTCAGAGTGACCTGATGGGTGTGACCATCCTACTGGGCATTCCCCTTGTCCTGTTTTCAGAGAATGTAGTCAAATGGGCGAAAATGGCCAAAACCACCTTCCTTTCTCTGTTGCTGGG
The DNA here is from genome assembly GCA_963735755.1 of uncultured Bacteroidota bacterium. Lineage (GTDB taxonomy): Bacteria > Bacteroidota > Bacteroidia > Bacteroidales. Next base: position 144,180 of record CAVTME010000005.1, read on the forward strand.
GGTGGCATCAGTGGTCATCCTGGTTTTTGTGGGATACTTCATTTTCAGGAACACCATTCCTGGGATCTGGAAGATATCCGGGATGATGATCGGGGTCTATACCGGTGGAACGCCGAACCTGGCGGCCATTGCACGGGCTCTTGCAGTAGAAGAAGAGTTGTATATCATGACCCATACGGCTGAATTGGTGATCGGTGCCATGGTCCTTTTATTTCTGATCACAGGAGCCAAACCCTTTTTCGGTCTGTGGCTCAGGCCCTATAAGACTGGAGAGATAAAATCGCAGCCGGAGTTGGATGTGACTGATTTCGAGAGCTATGATGGTTTTTTTAAAAGAAATAATTTTTTAGGAATCCTGAAAGCATTCGGTATTTCCGTTGTAATTTTCGGGATTGGGTACGGGATGACCTACCTGTTCAAAGGGGACGCCAAGGATACGGCAGCTGTATTGACAGTGACCTCCCTGGGGATCCTTGCCTCACTGGTACCCGGTATCAACCGGATCAAGAGCTCTTTCCAGCTGGGAATGTATTTCATCTATGTCTTCTGTGTCATTGTGGCTTCCAAGGCTGATATTATTGCGCTTTTCAGCGTGGAGAACATGAGCCTGCTGACCAATCTGTTGCTTTACATAGCACTTGTGATCGTAGGTTCTTTGCTCTTACATGCCTTATTGTCATGGGTATTCAGGATCAGTGTGGACGATTACATCATCACTTCAACAGCCCTTTCCAACTCTCCACCATTCGTCCCGGTGGTGGCTGCTGCCATCAGGAACAAGGAGGTGGTTGTGCCCGGTATGATTATTGGCGTGATCGGTTACGCCATTGGAAACTACCTCGGGGTAGCGATTGCCTACCTGCTGAAATAAACAATTTCCTATCTTCGTAGGATGAGACTTGTATTGACAAACATTGCAAGTTTGCTGATGGTTGAAAATGAACCGGAAGCATTCGTTGCAGGTGCAGCGATGGAACAGGTTGGCGCCCTCGAAAATGCCTGGCTGGTCATTGAAAACGGATTGATTGGCTGCTTTGGTACAGGTGAGGTGATACCATTTCCCAATGATCATGTGTTGGACTGCAAAGGGGGAATGGTGATGCCTGCATTTTGCGATTCCCATACACACCTGGTATATGCAGGAAGCAGGGAGAAGGAGTATGAGGACAAGATCCGGGGACTGAGTTATGAGGAGATCGCCATAAGGGGAGGAGGGATTCTCAATTCTGCAGCATTGCTCTCCAGTACTTCAGAGGATGAACTTCTCGAGCAATCCCTTCCAAGGCTTCATGAGATCATCCGCACGGGGACCGGGGCGGTGGAGATTAAAAGTGGATATGGACTGAACACAGCTGATGAATTGAAAATGCTCAGGGTGGTCAGGCGCTTAAAGGAAAATACTGACCTGGATATCAGGTCAACTTTTCTGGGAGCCCATGCCATCCCAAAGGAGTATGCATCCAATCCCGACCGGTATGTGGATCTGGTGGTGAACGAAATGATCCCTGCTGTGGGTGAAGAGAAGCTGGCCGAATTTATCGATGTGTTTTGTGACCGGGGATTCTTCACCGTTGAACAGACTGCCAGAATCCTGGAAAAAGGTGCTGAATATGGACTTACACCCAAGATTCATGCCAACGAGCTGGCCCATTCAGGAGGGATCCAGGTGGGAGTAAAATACGGAGCACGTTCTGTGGATCATCTCGAATTTACAGGCAAAGAGGAGTTGGAGACCTTGCAGAAAGGCCATACCATGCCAACCTTACTTCCCGGTGCATCTCTGTTTCTTGGGATGCCCTATGCACCTGCCCGGGATATCATCCGTGCCGGATTGCCTGTGGCACTGGCCTCTGACTATAATCCGGGTTCCTCACCTTCAGGTAACATGGAGCTGATCATGTCGTTGGGAATCATGCAATTGAAGATGTTGCCCCACGAAGTATTGAATGCAGTGACCATCAACGGAGCCTATGCCATGGGCCTGGAGGAGAGCCATGGAACCATTACCAGCGGCAAGGTAGCCAATCTGGTCATCACCCGGCCCATTCCGGGTTTTGGATTCATGCCATACTCCTATGGATCCAGCCAGATCAGTAAAGTCATATTAAACGGAAAAATTCAGAACAGAGATTACATATGAACCAGATAATTGAATGCGTACCCAATTTCAGCGAAGGAAGGGATATGGAGGTAATCAGACAGATTACCAGTAAGATAGAAGCGGTAGAAGGAGTTAAACTTCTGGATGTGGATCCGGGGAAAGCCACCAACCGGACGGTGGTAACTTTTGTGGGTGAACCCGGATCGGTAATGGAGGCAGCCTTCCAGGCAGTGAAACTGGCATCGGAGATCATTGATATGTCGAAGCATTCAGGGGAGCATCCCAGGTTCGGCGCCACGGATGTGTGCCCTTTGGTCCCGGTTGCTGGGATCAGCATGAAGGAGACTGTGGCTTATGCCCGTCAGCTGGCAGAAAGGATAGGGACAGAGCTGGGAATTCCGGTCTATTGTTATGAGAATGCAGCCTTTTCTGAAAAAAGGCGCAACCTGGCCAATGTACGATCAGGAGAATACGAGGGACTGAAGGATAAACTGGCTGATCCCAGTTGGAAACCTGATTTCGGGCCTGCACAATTTATTCCCCGGACCGGTGTCCTGGCAGTAGGTGCCCGGGACTTCCTGGTTGCCTATAACATCAACCTCAATACTACGTCCACAAGGAGGGCCAATGCCATTGCTTTTGATGTAAGGGAGCGTGGAAGAACCAAAAGGGAAGGCAATCCGCTCACTGGCAAAATCGTAAAAGACAGGGATGGAAATCCGGTGATGATCCCGGGCTCACTGAAGTCGGTAAAAGCCATCGGGTGGTATATTGAGGAGTATGGAGTGGCGCAGATCTCCATGAATCTGACCAATGTTTCTGTTACACCGGTTCACGTAGCTTTTGATGAGGTATGTGAGAAGGCCGGATCCAGGGGAATCAGGGTAACTGGCTCTGAGCTGGTGGGACTGGTGCCGCTGAAAGCTATGCTGGATGCAGGCAGGTATTTCCTGAAGAAGCAGAAACGGTCCACAGGGGTTTCAGACGGTGAGTTGATTAAAATTGCGGTAAAATCCATGGGCCTTGATGAACTTGCTCCTTTCAATCCTGAAGAGAAGATCATCGAGTACCAGTTGAAAAGCCAGTCCGGTAAGGAACTTGTGAATATGAGCCTTCAGCATTTCATGGAGGAGACAGCCTCAGAATCGCCAGCCCCTGGGGGAGGTTCGGTAAGTGCGTATATGGGAGCCATGGGAAGTGCGCTGGCTACCATGGTGGCCAATCTGTCCGCCCATAAAAGGGGATGGGATGACCGTTGGGAGGAGTTTTCTGACCTGGCAGAAAAGGGGAAGGCCATCCAGGAACGGTTGCTTTTTTTGGTTGATGAAGATACCCGTGCGTTTAATGGAATTATGGAGGCTTTCGGCTTGCCCAATAAAAGTGAGGAAGAGCAAAAGTTCAGGCAGGAAACGATCGAAGCAGCTACCATCCATGCCACCCGGGTTCCATTCAGGGTCATGGAAACTGCCATGGAGGGATTCGCTCTGGCCGAAGAGATGGCGCGGGAAGGCAATCCAAACAGTGTATCCGATGCTGGTGTGGGCGCCCTCGCCCTGCACGCCTGTATTGAAGGAGCGTGGTTGAATGTTAAGATCAATGCAGCCGGATTGGCCACGCACCAGGATGTAGTGAAGATGCTTAAAAATGGATCTGAACTGGTTCTAAAGGCGGGAAGCGAAAAGGAAAAGATCCTTGTGTTGGTGAATCAGAAGATCAGTCGATAACAAAATTGTTCTCCCTGCGTTATTTCAGGTATATGGTACTAATTTCGTTTTCCGTGCGAAAAAGAATCCTTATTATATCAGTTGTGTCCTGTATGGTATCGGGAATAATGGCCCAGGAGAAGCTGAATTCTGAACTGTCCATCAGGGAGAGGCAGCTGGAGATCAGTGAACTTCAACCCGACCAGGCAAAAAGGATTGCAGTAGAATACGTAAGGAGAAATAACCTTCCGGAGCGGCTGAGGTACAGCGATGGTACAGTCTTGGAAATCAGGAGGCTGTCGCCCACTGGTCAGCCCATGTATTACAAAACCTTCAATTTGAATGCGGCGAAGACCATATCCACCGAAAATGTATGGGATGGTGGTGGGACAGGGTTGGACCTGAGTGGCAAAGGCATTGTAGTTGGTGTTTGGGATGCAGGATCGGTAAGGCAAAGCCATGATGAGTTTGAAGGCAGGGCCCGTCTCATGAATCCAGCCGCAGAGATCGATTTCCATGCTACCCACGTGGCAGGAACCATTGGTGCCGGTGGAATCAAATCCGCAGCACATGGAATGGCCCATGAGAGCACCATTGATAGTTATGATTGGAATAATGACAATGAGGAAATAAGGAGTGCAGCCAGTCAGGGATTGTTGCTCTCCAATCACTCCTATGGATTTGTGCAGGGGTGGGATTACAATACGACAAGAGACCGGTGGGAGTGGTGGGGCGATGAGGGCATCAGTGTGAAGGAGGATTACAATTTTGGATTTTACGGTGCCGAAGCAAGGGAGTGGGATGACATTGCCCATGATCAAACCCGTATCCTGATTGTGAAGTCTGCAGGAAATGACAGGGGTGATGGTCCGGCTCCCGGAAGCCCGCACTATGTCTATTCAGGGGGATCCTGGCGGCAAAGTACAGCGGTGAGGGATCTGGATGGAGGAAGCGATGGATTTGATTGTGTGGGTACACAGGGAACCTCCAAAAACATTCTTACAGTGGGAGCAGTGGATGATATTCCCGGTGGATATGAAAGTCCCTCCGATGTAATACTGGCTTCATTCTCTGCATTCGGGCCCACTGATGACGGCCGAATTAAACCCGATATTCTGGCCAATGGCCTCTCATTGTATTCAAGCGCTGATGAATCTGATCAAAGCTATGGATACAGCTCGGGAACATCCATGTCCAGTCCTTCTGTTGCAGGTTCTCTGGCCCTGTTACAGGAGCATTTTTATACGCTGAAGGGGGAATATATGTATGCATCCCAACTTAAGTCTCTGGTTATTCATACAGCCGACGAAGCCGGGAATGTCGGCCCGGACTATCGCCATGGATGGGGTGTAATGAATACACTCAGGGCAGCTGAGGTGATCTCCGGGGTTCCGGAGGACCGGTTTTTTTACGATGTACTGGAGGACCAGGAGGTGGAAGAGTTCACATTCTTCAGCAGGGGGGATGAAGAGATCCGGATTACCATGGTATGGACCGATGTACCCGGCGTGGTGCCTTCGGCGCAACTGAATCCCACAAACAGGGCACTGATAAATGACCTGGATATACGTTTGATCCGGAGTGTGGATGATAAACAATTCAGGCCCTATGTGCTTGATCCGGCCAATCCGTCCAAGCAAGCCATGACCGGCGACAATATCCTGGATAATGTGGAACAGATTCATATACCGCAGCCCATGGCCGGATTCTATACCCTCCAGGTTTCGCACAAGTCCTCCCTTGTGGGCGGAGGGAATCAGCCTTATGCACTTGTCATCACCGGACTCAACCAGGATTACATTGCTTCCGGCTTGACTGTGCTGGAAGAAGCCAATGGTTCCATCCTCCTCTCTTCGGCCGACCGCTACCTGGACAATATGGATGTTCAGTGGCTTATTCAGCCCGAAAACGGACAGCCTGTATCGTTCTATTTTGACTTTTTCGAGACAGAGGAGATCAATGATGTACTGACCATCTATGATGGGAAGGATACTACCGCAGCGGTGATTGCTCAGTTCAGTGGTCTGCTCGATTCGGGCGATACCCTGGTCACTGCCACTTCAGATGAGATGTTTGTGACCTTTACCTCCAATGACCAGGTCACAGCCAGGGGATTTCTGGCCAAATACTGCACGGTGGCTCCTGAAGGAGCATATACCATTACCGGAGAACCCTACCCCTGTGAATTTACCTCATCCGCTTATTTCTCCATGGGACAGGAAGGAGCCGATTTTTCCTGGGTTTCCAGCGAAGATTGGGGCTTCGAACAAAAATCCTTCAATGGGATCGATCTGGCAGTGGGATCTTTGTCCGGGACACTGACAGTCACTCCATATAACCGGTGTGGCCTGGGGGCAGAGGCAGTGCTTACCATTCAGCCCCAGAACAGCACACCCAACATTGACTATGTGTGGGGTGATACGGTTCCGTGTGCGGGATCGTCATCTGTGCTGATGGTTAACTCAATTCCGGGTGTAAGCTATCAGTGGGAATTGCCCTCTTTATGGGCCGGGACGAGCGAATCCGATACACTATTCTTTGTTCCTGATGCAGAATCGGGTATGCTTACCGTCACAGGAACCAATGCCTGCGGCGCGGGAAATAAGGTCACGATGGCTATTGAGGTGGTAAATATACCGGAAAGACCGGGGATTCTCACTGAAAAGGTACCTCCCTGCGCGTATACAACGCAGAATTTCTATGTGAATGCCCTGCCCGGTTACCAGTATCTATGGGAGGTGCAGGATGACTGGCAGATCATCGGTGAAACAGACCTGGATACGGTGGTGGTGGAACTTGGTGCAGCTGAAAGTTTCATGTTTCTGACCGCTGTGAATCAGTGTGGAGAAAAGCAGGGAAGCCGGCTCTTTCTTACTTCACCGGTGCCTCCCGATGCAAGTGTGATTCAATACAACGGTCCCATTGGATTACCTGAGCTGGAGGTTACCAATATGTCTGAATTTGAATCCATACGGTGGTACAGGAATGGTGATCCGGTTTTGGGGGAGAGTGGGACACTCAACCCACTGGTAGTGAACCTGAATGGTTTATACAGTGTGGAGACCATCAGTGAGGAGGATTGCCGGAATCCAGGAAGTGATGCAGCCCAGGTGAAAATAGACCAGGACAAATATGATTTCCTGGCATACCGCATCGATGAAACCACAATCATTATTGAGAATACCACCCGAAGCACGGTGGATTTCACCATTGTTTCTGTGGGGGGACAGGTAGTGATGGTTGGTGAGGCCGGACCGGGCCAGAATGAGATCGCTTTTATCGGCAATGGCATCTACCTGCTCAGGTTCTCAAAAAATTCTATGGATCAGAAATACAAGGCGCTTTTCTAAAGCCGCTTAGCGGATGCTGTCATAATAGGCGCATAAACTGACGATTTCCCCCACTTTTTTCAGTTTCAGTTTCTCCTCCTTTGCATGGTCAACAAGCGCTTCATGGTGTTCGGGAAAGATCTCTTCCAGGGATTTTTTTCCTCTGAACTCCATGGCAGGCCGGTTCCCGGCCTGGATGAAAATGATATCGCCCCGTTTTTCAAAACGGGCAGGCCTGGCCTCTTCATATCCTTTGGCCGGCTCGGACTGGATCAGAAAAACCTGGCTGAAGATCAGGACCCGGGTGGATCCCCTGTTCACCAATCTCATATAATCCTTCTTCAAAGTTTTACCCGACCTGTAAGGGACAAAAATGAACACCTCCTTGTCCAGCCATACCGTGTCAACAGGAGTAAGGCTTGGATCAAAGAATTTGATACCTTCATCGGTTTGGAATTCGAAGTAGCCTTCATAGGCATTGTGCCTCAATTTTAAGCCCATGTACTTTTTCCGATTGAAAGAGATCGATCCTTCAATAAAAGCTTCATCCAGGTAGGCCGAACCTTCGATTTTGGCATAGCGCTCCTTCTGGTTGTTAATATAATTCAGGTCCGAATTCATGAAGGTGATCATTTCGGTCCCCGAAGAGATCATGCCGGTCTGCCCCGAAAGCCCGGAGACAGCTGCCAGCATGGCAGCACAAAGTAGGTGAGGGAGATGTTTCATCAATCTTTCACGAACTGGATGAGTGCTTGTTCGAAGTAGCCATCGGCCACATAAATCTGGTAGCGGATGATCAGCTCATGTTCACAGGTCAATACCACACCGGGCCCCTGGTCAGATATCCTGGTCTCGCCATATCCCCCAAGATCGGCGAGCAGAAACTGATCAGGAATGTTCCAGGTATAATTGGTCGGATCCTCTGAAGAGAAAACCACCTTAAAGGGTTCGCCGGGCCACATGCCTGTAACAATAAGCGTATCGCCCCCATTGGGATTTTCCGCGAAATTCACCGGATAAGGATCATAGGGTGACTCCTCATAATCGGATTGCTCATACGCCGTATAGTCTCCGATGAACTCTTCAAGCACAAATTCACAGGGAGGTTGCATGTAAATGGTATATTCATTGGCGAAAGTGGCTGCATCTTCGTGTACAATCCCAATCACCAGGGTGTCTTTTCTGTCCGTCATGCTCTCAGCATGACCGTATACATAGAAGTCGGCCGTTACCTGGCCCTTGCGGATGGTGACCGAGGAGGGGAGATCAAAATGAACCCCTTCGGTCCCTGTGGCATAGATTACATTCAGTCCCACATTCAGGTCCTGTTCCACAGGAAAGGGGATCCCTATCTGCATAGAATAAGGGACATTCTGACCCAGAACCACATACCGGCCTTCGGTTCCTTGTGTATAGCTGATGAAAAGATCGCCATCATAGATGGTTGGCTCCACCTCTCCGCAGCTGCTGACCAGGAATGCCAGGATAAACAGGAACAATATAGTATAGAATCTACTTTTCATGGTGAAAACGTTTTAAAATTAGTACCCCGGATTGGGAGTGATGTTCTCGTTGGCTCTCAGTTCGGCATCGGGAATGGGCCACAACCATTTGTTATGATCCGGATTCACAGATAATTCGTTTTGATTGGCCCCCGGGTTGGTAATTAATCCCTGGTCGGGATGATTAATGGGTTTTCTGGTGAAACCAAGGCCCTTTCTTTTCAAGTCAAAAAAGTGATGGCCTTCAAAACAGAGTTCCCGCTGCCGCTCCATCCATATGGCCTCTTTGAGTGCTTCGCCCGTGAGTGCTTCGTCAGCGTATCCGGATATCCTGGTTTTCCTCAGAAAATTGTAATCAAAGATGGCCAGGTTGTCTTTGTTCAGCTCGGCATTGGCCTCAGCCCTGATCAGGTACATTTCCGGCAGCCTGAACATTTTGTACATGTTTGCATTGGTGGTGGTCCCTGACTGGCCGTAGAACTGTGGATTTCCCGGGTATTTCCAGACAAGCGGCCAGTCCCAGCCATGGGTGGTGCTGTCATTTTTAAAATTCACCTGCAGTCGGTAGTCTGCCGTATCATACATATTCAGCACCCACTGGGCAGGAATATAGTCCGGATTCGGTTTGCTTTGGGGCTTGTTGTAATAATTGTACCCGATGTACCTGCCGTTGTAGTCGGAGGAGGTGAGTCCCACCCTGAAAATCACCTCCGTTCCCTGGTCATTGAGAAACATATCTGCATAGGATGCCGAATCTTCAGCCAGGCTAAAGTAGTCCCGGTCAATGACCCGGGTGGCGTAGTTCACTGCATCTTCCCAGTTGCCCATGTAGAGGTTCACCCGAGCCAGGAAGGCATCGGCTGCAGCCACGGTAAGGAATACGCTGGAGTTGTCCTCACTTCCATTTTCTGTGATCAGCGATCTTGCCATTTCAGCTTCATCCAGGATAAAATCGTAAACCTCCTGGATGGTGTTCCGTTCCGGCTGACCGATTTCAAAGTGCTCCACAATGGGAACGCCCAGGTCGGTGTCGGGATTGGAAAGTGTGTATGATTTGGCGAAGGATTTGACCAGGTCGAAGTGGGCAATGGCCCTTGCCAGCCTGGCCTCACCTTCGATCTGTTGCAGTTCATTGACTGAACCCTCCAGTCCGGGCAGTTTGTCGATGATGTTGCTTGCCCGGACGGCCGCAGCATACATGGCACTCCATGCACCGGTTATCTCACCGTTGTCTGATACATAGGACCATTTGTACAACTCTCCCAACTGGTTTGAGTAGCCGATGACTGACTGCAACTGATCGGTCAGTACATCTGCATGGGCCACAAAATACCTTCCGTAATAGGCCGTGGCTTTAAAAGTGGCATATACCCCGTGGAGTGCAACCTGCGCATCCTCGACGGATTCGATGGCATCTTCAGCGATGACCGAATCAGCAGGGTTTTTTACAAGGAAATCCTCACAGGCGGTCAGCACACTGAGGATCAGGACGGATAATATGATTGGTTTCTTCATGTTGCCTACGAATTAGAATAAGTTAAAAGCCAGCATCAATGCCAAAGGTGATGGTCTTCACATGCGGATAGAGGCCTACCTCATAGGGTGAATCAGTTTCCGGATCGAATCCCTGATATTTTGTCCAGGTTACCAGGTTTTGTCCCTGTGCGTAGATCCTGATTGATTTAAAGACCCTGGAGGCTTCAGCCCATTGTTGTGGGATCGTATAAGAGATGGTCAGGTTTTTCAAGCGTCCGAATGAAGCATCTTCCAGGTACTGGGTGGTAAAGTAATTCACTCCATCAGCCCTGGGAATATCTGTGATGTCCCCTGGTTCTTTCCAGGCCCTCAGCATGGCAGTGGATTGGTTCGCAAATGCAAACTGGCCGTTGGATTCGGTGAAGTACCTGGTGTTATTGACCATGTATTTTCCGTATACCCAGGTGAAGAATGCAGATGCACTCAGCCCCTTATAGGACACAGATGCTGTGAAACCACCCTGCCAGGGAGCAATCCAGCTCCTGTCCACATACCGTTTGTTGCTGATCAGGAATTCATTGGTTGGATTCCCGTCTGCATCCAGGAAGAGGCGTTCCCCGTTGGCTGCATTTACCCCGGCGTATTCAACCATCTTCCATGATCCATAGGGTTTGCCCACAGCATGGATCCAGTCCGAATCCGGACTGGGCGGCACCTCATCGGTCACTCCATAAAGCTCAATGATCTCATTGTGGTTGTATGCAAAATTCGTGGAGATGTTCACCAAGAGGTCGGTGGTTTGGATGAGGTTCATGTCAGCGCTAACCTCAATTCCCTTGTTCACCATCTTACCGATGTTGTCCCATCCTCCTGAGAATCCTGAAGTATAGGAGTAGGGTACCTGGGAGAGCATGTCGGAAGTCAGTTTGTGATAAACCTCCACAATGAAACCAAGCTTGCGGATCAGTTGGAAGTCAAGGGCTACACTGGTCAGCAGGACTTTCTCCCAGGTAAGTCCGGGATTGCCGGGAACATCCGGGTAGCTGGCATTGCGATCATAATAAATGGCATCCAGTGCATAGGTTTGCTGGTGGTTGTAATTCCCGATGTTGTAATTTCCGGCCGTACCGGTACTTCCCCTCAGCTTCATGCGGGTCAGGAAATTTACATTATCAAGGAATCCTTCCTTCTTCATGTCCCACTGTGCACCCACCGACCAGAAGTTTGCCCAGCGGTTGTCCGGCCCAAATCTGGATGAACCATCCCTCCGGTAGCTCAGGTCCACAAAATATTTCCGGTCGAAATCGTAACTGGCATTACCGAAGAACGAGAGTACAGCGTATTCTGAGATTCCACCACTCCAGCTGTCTCCCGGAACGGCGGTTGTACTCAGTACTTTCACAATGTTATTGGGCAGCCCGAAACCTTCGGATTCAAAGTTTTCGTTTGTATAACTGATGGATTCCTGGCCCACATAGGCGGTCAGCCCGTGACTTCCGAAGCTTTTATTGTAGGAAAAGAGGTTGGTATTGGTCATCCGGAAGCTCCGGTTGAAAAGCCTGTAGACCTCTCCTCCATTTTCGGCACCCCATACAGATTCAGGGTGGAGGTATCCTTTATTGACGAAATCGGAGAAGTCACCTCCAAGTGTGGACCGGAAACTGAGGCCCGGCATGATCTTGTAATCCAGGTAGATTTTTCCTACCATTTTCAGATCGTAATTCTCTTGATCGTTCAGATCCAATTGCTGAATGGGATTCTCCCATAACAAACCATCCTCCAGGGTAGTGTAGGACCCATCATCGTTATAGGGCCCCACGTAGGGATTTTCAAGGTAAGACCTGAAGGTGAGGTTGTATACATTTGTTGCGTCGGTGACAGGGTTCTGTACCTTTTCATAACCGGCAGTAAGATAGGCTCCTACCTGTAGTTTATCAGAGGCCTTGTGATCAATGTTGATGCGGGCCGTGTACCTTTTCAGGTCGGAGCGGTACTGGATACCGTCCTGGTAAAAATAGCCGCCTGCAATGTAAACGGCTGTTTTTTCGTTTCCTCCCCGTACCGAAAGCTCATGTGAACTCATGGGGGCATTTTGGAAGACCTCGTCCCTCCAATCGGTATTTACCCGGCGCAGCTCATCGTTTTCGGGATCATTTGGATTCCTGATACCCAATTCGATCTCGTAATCGATTTTCTGATCCGAATCCATCATATCAAAGCGATCGGAAGCGAGCACAGACCTTCCAAATTGCATTCTGTAATTGATGGCGGTGGCCTGGTTGTTTTTTCCTCTTTTTGTGGTTATGATGATCACCCCGTTGGCCCCTTTCGATCCGTATATGGAGGTGGCGGAGGCATCCTTCAATACACTGATGTTCTCAATGTCATTGGGATTCAATGCCGAAAAGTCACCTGCGGTGATCTGAACTCCGTCCATGATGTACAGGGGCTGTGTTCCGGCATTCAGAGAACTGACTCCCCTGATCCGAATGGAGGAGCTGGAGCCTGGTGCTCCCGAGTTGGAAATAACCTGCATTCCTGCCACCTGACCCTGAAGCATGGCATCAAAACTTGCCACCGGGATTTGTTCTATTTGGTCAGCACTTATCGTACCTACTGATCCTGTGATACTTCCTTTTCTTTTGGAGCCATATCCCACCACAACCACTTCGTCAAGCGCCTCGGTACCGGCTACCATGGCCACATCAATAATGCGCCTGGACCCTATGGTGATCTCTTCTGTGCGAAGACCCACGAAAGTGAATCTCAGGATCTCGACAGTTTCTGAGACCGTGATAGCGTAATTGCCATCAAAGTCTGTGATTGTACCGACGGTTGTCCCGGTAGCTACCACACTAACCCCTGGCAGGGGCGTGTTATCCTCGGCCAGGGTGACTTTACCTTTGATGGTTGTATTCTGTGCATACACCCCCAGGTTGAGCAAGCAGAACGAGAAAATAACCAATAATCTTTTCATAGAAGATAGATTAATGTATAAACGACGTATAGATTTTAGCAAATAGCTGTTGGGATCTTTGCTTTAAAAATCCCAAAAATAGACCTTATTTGGAAAATTATGCTGTTGTAGCCTCTTTTTATTGGTATGGAAGAATGGAGACGTATTAAGAATTAAACCAAATACTGCTTTACAACTTATATTTCGGGACCGAATAAGCTACTTGTTCTAAAATATCAGGGCTTTAATATAGTTATTTAATAAATTGTAAATCAGTCTAATAAGTTAAAAATATTGTAAACATTTGTTAAATTCTGTTAAAGGCGGTCGAGTTTTTTTAGCCTTATTCATCTGCACCGCCCGTCAATATTGAGATGAGGATAATTTTGTGTTTGGTTTTTTTTTTTAGTTTTGGCACCAATAGAGTCTTTTGCTAATTACTTATTAAACCTAAAACTTTAATCTATGAAGCGATTTGTTTTCGTATTGTCACTCCTGTTGGTTGTAGGAATTAATCTTATGCAGGCGCAGGGTGTACAAGTTACGGGTAATGTGACCAGTGCCGAGGACGGCTCTGCACTTCCCGGTGTATCGGTTGTTGTGCAAGGCACGACAATTGGTGCCGTAACAGATTTTGAAGGAAACTATTCAATTACCGTTCCTGATGCATCAGCCACACTGATGTTCAGTTTCGTGGGTATGAATACCCAGACGGTAGCCCTCGCAGGGCAATCGGTAGTTGATGTGGTCCTTGAACCTTCTTCTACGGCGCTCGACGAAGTGGTGGTTACCGCCCTGGGTATGACCCGGAGTGAGAAATCACTTGGATATAGCGTTCAATCCGTTGAATCGGAAGAGCTTTCAAAGGCCAACACTTCTGACATTGTGAATGCGATCTCCGGCCGTACTGCCGGTGTATCCATCACCAGTTCATCAGGTTCACCTGGTGCTTCCACTTACATGACCATTCGTGGTGCAGCTTCCATTACTGGAAACAACCAGCCCCTGTTCGTTATCGACGGGATGCCGATTGTAACCGGCCGTGGTGGATACAGCTGAAACCAACAGATACTGGTACCAGTGTGGGTGGAACAACCGCCTCCAGCAGGAGTATTGACCTGAACCCCGAGGACATCGCTTCCATGACTGTTCTGAAGGGTGGTGCTGCTACCGCGCTGTACGGACTTCGTGCTGCCAACGGTGCCATCATCATTACCACCAAAAGTGGTGTGAAGGGTGCTCAGAAAATGAAGGTTGATTTCCACACATCTGTTGGATTTGACAGGGTATCACAGCTTCCCGAAATGCAAAAGCAGTTTGTTCAGGGAAACAATGGCGAATGGATCGGTGGTCACCAGCGTTCATGGGGTCCCAATGTGGATACCATGTCTTATGACGGTGATACTGATTACAAATGGGATGAGAACGGAAGGCTTGTTGGACAAAGCGATCCAAGTGCTACCGGCGAGCAGGCAAAAATGTATGATGCCTATGATTTCTTCCAGACAGGGGTTACTTTTAACAACAGGTTGGGTATTACTGCCGGAAACGACAATGCCAGCTACTATTTCTCAGTGGCTGACATGGAGCAATCCGGTATCGTTCCCAATTCCAAGTATGGCAGGACCAACGTCAGGTTGAATTCATCAGCCAGGCTTACCGATTGGGTGAAGGTTTCCACAAACATGACCTACTCCAATTCAAGGTCCAATGCCATTCAGCAGGGTTCCAACGTATCCGGTGTGATGCTTGGTCTTGTCAGGACTCCCCCATCATTCGATAACAGTGCAGGTTATGAGTTCCCTGATGGAACCCAGCGTACTTACAGGAACGGTGGAGGTTATGACAACCCTTACTGGACGGCCAATAAGAACTACCTGGATGACAGAACCAACCGTTTTATCGGTAATGCCATCTTGAACTTCACCTTTACAGACTGGTTCAGTGCTTCCTACAACATAGGTATTGATACCTATACCAGGGAGCGGAAAGACGTGATTGCCATTAATTCCAGGGCCAAGCCCCAGGGTGCCATTGAAGAAGGAACCTATACTTCACGTCAGTTCAACTCCGACCTCTTGCTGAACTTCCATAAGAGTTTCGGCGACCTGGATGCCAGCCTGACTGTTGGACACAACCTGTTTGAAACAGGTACCAGGATTTGTTTGGTGATGCCATCGGACTTGAGATTCCTGGATTCTATCAGTTGAGTAACTCAGCCGACAACCAGACGGGTGTTGGCAGATGGGGATACCGCACCATGGCTGTATTTGGTGATCTTCAACTGGCATACAAAGACATGCTTTTCCTGGGCGCAACGGCCCGTAACGACTGGTCTACCACCATGCCCGAAGCAAATCTTTCAGCTTTCTATCCTTCAGTAAGTCTTGGTTTTGTATTCACAGAACTGGGTGCTTTGAAGGGCAACAGCGTTCTTTCCTTTGGTAAGATCCGTGCATCTTATGCCAATACTGCCAACATCGCCACTCCTTATAATACCACCAGCTACTTCTATGCTGCTGGAGCTGGAGACGGATGGACAGACGGTGTTTCTTTCCCCTACATGGGTACCACCGGTTTCGAAGTGGGTTATGGACTTGGAAACCCGGACCTGAGGCATGAGTCCATGGGTTCATTTGAGGTAGGTGCTGATTTACGCTTCCTGAATAACAGGATCGGTCTTGATGTATCTTATTTCAATAACAACAATACAGACCTCTTGCTGAGCGTGCCGATTCCTGAGTCATCAGGATACGGATCAGTGTATCTGAACGCTGCAACCATGGAATCCAAAGGTATCGAGATCAGTGCCAATGCGGCCAGTCTTCAGGGTGATTTCACCTGGGATATTTATGGCAAACTTACCAAGATGACCAACACGGTTATTTCTCTTGCTGAAGGTGTTGAAAGTATCTGCACTGGGTGGATTCACCATTCCCCAGACCAGGGCAGTTGCCGGCAGTGAATACGGAAGTATTTACGGTAACGACTGGTACAGGGATCCCGATTCAGGAAAGGTTCTGATCAATGACGATCCTTCTGATGCTTACAGGGATGGTTATCCCATGACGGATACCAGGCAGATGGTGCCTGTTGGGGATGTAAATCCTGACTGGACTGCCAACATCACCAATACCTTTGGTTATAAGGGCGTTCGTTTGTCCTTCCTGATTGACATCAAGAGGGGTGGATGGATGTACAACGGAACTGGTTTTGCCATGAACTATTTCGGTACCCATGAAAGGACTGCAAACCGTGAAGTATATTACACTCCTGAAGGAACCATTGATTTCGATCGGACTCCCGAAGAGAACCTGGTTGTATTTGATGGTGTTTACGGAAGTGTTGATGCAGACGGAAATCCTGTTGGCTCCAGGTGTAGAGAATGTTTCTCCTGTTGTACTGGATGAGGACTGGTATGAAGGATTTGGTAGTAACTTCGGTGGTGGAGCGCAGACTGCTTCCATGGAACCTGCCGACTGGGTAAGACTGCGTGAAATCACACTGTCTTACACCATTCCCGTTCAGAAGAAGGTTTTCCAGCATGCTGAAGTTTATTTCACAGGAAGAAACCTCTGGTTAAGCACACCTTATACAGGAATTGATCCTGAGACCAACCTGCAGGGTGCTATCAACGGACAGGGTATGGATTATTTCAACATGCCCGGAACCAAGACTTATACCATTGGTCTGAAGTTACTTTCTAGAGGAATAATGTAAGATAAAAAAAAACAAGAACATATGAAAAAGAGAAATTTCAAAACTCACAGGATTCTAAAGCCTGGATTGATGATTGCATTGGTCGCTTTTATCTCCTCCTGTGAAATGGATTGATCCCGAGATGAACGTGGATCCTGATGCTCCGGGAGATGTGCCCATGTCACTTGCTGGTCCCGGGCATTCAACAGATCATGGGTTATATTCCATTATGGGTAACGATAGGAGCAGGCCCAGTCAATATCTGGATGCAGATGTATGACGGCGTTGCACGTCAGTCCACACCCAGGCCAGATATCAGCTGACCGCTGCCGATGTCAATAATCTACTGGGGATCAGTTTATACTGATGCGCTGATGAATGCCAAGATCCTGTTGGATAAGGCCGTGGCTGAGGAATCTCCTCACAACGAAGGTGTGGCCAAGGTTTTACTGGCTTATACCCTGGGTATTGCCACCGACCTTTTTGGCGACATTCCTTACTGTGAGGCCTTAAAAGGCACGGAGAATATACTGGAACCTGCCTATGACTCACAGCAGGATGTATATGCTTCCATCGTTACCTTGCTTGATGAGGCCTTACTGCCCTTGCTAAGGTGATGAAGTAGGTGTTAGGCGATGATGTGATCTATGATGGCGATGCTGATGCATGGACCATGGCAGCTTATGCCCTGATCGCCCGTGCCGAGCTTCAGCTTTCAGAAGTGAATGGAGCCGCAGCTTATACTGCAGCTCTTGCCGCTGTGGGTATGCTTTTGGATCCAATGCAGACGACATGCTGGTTCCTTTCGAGGCTGCCAATCCCAATCCTCTGAACCAGTTTATGGTTGAAAGAGGTGATATCAGGATGTGTGAAACCTTCCTGAATGAGCTGAATGCCACTTCTGACCCAAGGATTTCTCCCTATTTTGCTGACGATGCAGATGGTGGAATCAGTGGTAGCCCGCCAGCTGGTGAAATTGAAGCAGCTTCTCCTCCGGGAGCATACCTGGCTTCTCAGACTACACCCATTGTATTGATGTCTTATGCTGAGCTGAAGTTCATCGAAGCTGAAGCTGCCCTGTCGACAGATGCTGCACGTGCAGCCACTGCTTACCAGGAAGGTGTTACAGCTTCTCTGGCGCAGATAGCCCCGGGTGTGGATGCTACCGATTGGCTTGCCGCCAACATCGACAATGAGAGTGCCGGAACCATTACCCTGGAGAAGATCATCATGCAGAAGCGTATTGCTCTGGTGGGTCAGATTCAGCCTTTCAGCGATTGGAGAAGGACTGGTATTCCAGCCATGTCTCTGGCAACAGGTGCAACCAAGACGGAGATTCCGAAGAGGTTCCCTTATGCTCAGGGTGAGATCATCTACAATGCGGACAATGTTCCTGCAGTAGGATCAATCATTGTTCCAGTATGGTGGGACCAATAGACATGATACAATAAAAATTTAATAGAAAGCAATTATGAAAAATATCATTAAATACGTTTTGATCTTTGTCATAGGAGGTTTGGTACTGTCATCATGTGAGGAAAAAGTTTCCAACCAGGAGAGCGCAGTCAATGACTATGATAAGAACAATACTACATACTATATCCAGTATCTCAATGCTTCGGCAAGTTATGCTACTGCGATTGATGCAGATGGACAACCCACTAACATCACGACCACTGTAGGTGTGGCTCTGCTGGGTGCTCCTCAATCCTCAGATGTTACAGTCGACCTGGTGGTTGCTCCGGAATCCACCATGCCAGCTGATGCATATACACTGTCTTCAAATTCCATTGTTATTCCTGCCGGCGCTACCTCGGGTTCAGTGAACCTGACAGCTCTTGCAGATAAGATGACTGAAGATGAAACTGTAAACCTGTATCCTGAACATGGATGCCGGTGGAGCTGAGGCCAATTCTGCGACCACGCTCAACTACGCCATGAAAAGGATCAAATTCTGCCCGCTCGAAGACCTGAATGACCTGGTTGGAGAATGGGAAGGATATGATGACTGGGGTTATGCGACAGAAGTTGTTACTTTCCTGGATGGAGAGAACTTCATGGCCGACGGTTTCACGGTAGGTTGGATGACTGACTATTGGGGTGAAGTTGTTACCGAGCAGATTCCGCTTGTTGTAACCATGAATCCTGACGGAACACTGGTCATCGACAACCAGTACTACATGTCAACCACCTGGAACGGTGATCCACAGCCAAGCTATGGTATCTCCGGTGTAGGAGTATGGGACAACTGCAAGAAGACCCTCGTTATTGATTATAACCTGCATCAGCCGTCTGACGGAGATGTTCTGACTACATTCCAGGAAGTTATTTCTCTGAAATAGACCTGTCAGAATTAGGTTTTTAATACACGGGGCTGCCTCTTTCCAAAGGGGGCAGCCCCATTTTTTTTGCTATCTTTGACGATAATTTTTTTTGCTTATGAGCGATTACTCCATCACCCATTTGAGAGAACTTGAGGCCGAAGCGATCTACGTGATCAGGGAGGTAGGGGCCCAGTTTGAAAAACCGACTTTGCTCTTTTCCGGGGGCAAAGATTCCATTGTGATGTATCACCTGGCCAGGAAAGCATTCTGGCCACAGCTTGTTCCTTTTCCCTGCCTGCATATTGATACCGGCCACAATTTCGAGGAAACCCTTCGGTTTCGCGATGAGCTGATGGAATCAACAGGAGGCAGGGTGATTGTCCGCTACGTGCAGGATGCCATTGATTCCGGTAAGGCTGTAGAGGAAACGGGAGTGAATGCCAGCCGCAACCTGCTTCAGACCGTAACGCTGCTGGATGCCATCGAGGAGTTTAAATTTGATGCAGCGTTGGGTGGAGGAAGGCGTGATGAAGAAAAAGCCAGGGCCAAAGAGCGCTTCTTTTCCCACAGGGATGATTTCGGTCAGTGGGATCCCAAAGAACCAACGTCCCGAACTCTGGAATATATTCAACGGTAAGAAGCACATGGGGGAGCACTTCAGGGTATTCCCGTTCAGCAACTGGACCGAGATGGATGTCTGGCAATATATATACCTGGAAGAGATAGCGATCCCCAATCTTTATTTTACCCATAAGAGAGAAGTATTTTACCGCGATGGCGTATGGCTTGCGAAAGCTCCTTTTATGCAGCTGAAAGAGGGAGAATCCTATGAAAGCAAGGACGTGAGGTGCCGAACCATTGGTGATATTACTTGCACAGGACTGACCCTCTCTTCAGCCAATTCACTGGAAGATATTATCCAGGAAGTGGCAGCAGCCCGGTCTACGGAAAGGGGGGGCAGATACGATGATAAGCGATCGGAAGCTGCCATGGAGGACAGGAAGAAAGAGGGGTACTTCTAGTTCGCAGCAAAGCTGCTCACGTTAATAAGTTAGTATGTTATTCTGCTTGCTTAGCAAGCGTTAATAAAATCGATAATAAATGAGTAACAAAGAGAATCCGGCTCCCGGTTATCTGGACATGGAACTGATGCGGTTTACTACTGCAGGAAGTGTGGATGATGGCAAAAGCACGCTCATCGGGCGTCTCCTTTATGATTCAAAAGCAATCTTCGAGGACCAGATGGAGCAGCTGGAGATGGCCAGTGAGCGCAGGGGTGAGGAACAGGTGAACCTGGCGCTTCTGACGGACGGACTGAGGGCCGAAAGAGAACAGGGTATTACCATCGATGTGGCTTACCGCTATTTTGCCACACCAAAGCGCAAGTTTATTATCGCAGATACACCCGGGCATGTTCAGTATACCCGGAACATGGTTACCGGAGCGTCCACAGCCAACCTGGCCATTATCCTGGTGGATGCAAGGCATGGTGTGCTGGAACAGACCATCCGGCATTCATTCATTGCTTCCCTTCTTGGAATCCCACATATCCTGATCTGTGTGAACAAGATGGACCTGGTGGAATATAAGCAGGAGACATTTGAGACGATCAAAAAGCAGTTTGAGCCCTTCAGGGAGACCCTGAATATTCATGATGTCAGATTTACCCCCATCTCTGCACTGAATGGTGACAACGTGGTGGACCGCAGTGAGAAAATGGACTGGTACCAGGGAGAGACCCTCCTCGAAATGCTGGAAACCATTGATATCAGAAGCGATTCGGATCTCAAAAACCGACGTTTTCCGGTACAGTATGTCATCAGACCCATGAGGGAGGAGTTTCACGATTACAGAAGCTATGCAGGCCGGGTAGCCGGTGGGGTCTGGAAAAAGGGCGAAAAGGTCGCTGTCTTACCCGGTGGTCAGGAAAGCACTTTGGAGGCCATCGATACCATGACCGGAGAGGTAGAGGAAGCCTTTCCACCGCAGTCTGTGGCTTTTCGTCTGAGTGATGACATTGATATCAGCCGGGGAGATATGATTGTTCCGGTAGAGCATAAACCCAGGATTGGGCAGGAAATAGACCTGATGGTTTGCTGGCTGAATGAGAAACCCATGGTGCTGGGGGGGAAATATGTAATCCGTCACACCACCTCCGAGTTAAGGGGGATTATAAGGGAAGTGGCCTACAAGGTCAATATCAACAATCTGGAGCAGAATCTGGAAGACAAAGGAGTGGGTCTCAATGAGATTGCCCGCATCCGGATCAAGACTTCCAAGCCCGTCTTTTACGACAGCTACAAAGAAAACCGCATCACAGGCAGCATCATCATCATTGATGAGGCTAGCAACAACACGGTTGGGGCAGGAATGATCCTGTAAGCGTCTTTAAGAACCTGATTCCAGTAAACTGCTGTAGTAGCTGGCAATGGCCTGAAGATCCTTCGCTTTCTTGACGGATAGTTTTTTCTCTTTCATGTACTGCCTGACCTGGTCCTGGTGATCGTCAATCACTTCAAGAAAATCCCTCTTATTGTTGATCTTCAGCGCGGCTGAACCTTGGTTTTTGATATAGTAGCTGTTTACCTGTTTCATCTTGAACTCCTTGGTTCCGCCTCCGCCACCATAGTTGGAAACATAGATGTCCTGCTCCAGTTCAATCTCTCTTTTGAAGAGAACCGTCATGTGTTCATTCTCCTCAATCACCTCGAAGTAGCCGGTTGCCACCCGGTCGGCTTCAAGCATGAATACCTCGTATACGAATTTCTGATTCCCTAATTTTATAGAGCTAAGAGCCAGCGGCTTGAAGATGGTAGCAGTATCGCCATTCAGAATAAACTGCATCTTATCTCCATAGATATCATACCTGTATTTTAATCCGGGCACCACCGTCCCATCAAGGGCTGTCATGGTTCCATCTCTGAATTCCTTATAGAGGTAGGGTGATCCATGAAGTGAGGCAGCTGAATTCTCATAGCGCATGGTGGCAACACCATCAATTACATCCACCTGGTTCGGCTCCATATTCACTGTGCTCAGACTAAAGGAGCCCTGACCTTCATTAAAACTAACCTGGGCAGAAAGAGATCCTGCTAAGAGTAGGGCCAAAACTGTAAGGGTAATTCGATTGATTTTCATTTGATTTTTCAATAATGGGGTTAAAATTGAACGCTGTAACTTAGCGCGAGACCTTCTTTTACCGGAATCAGGCCAACATGCCCTTTGACGCTGTTGTATATACGGTTGTTGACGACACCTTTCCTGGCCACCCATATTACATCAAAGAGCCATGATGCGATTCCTATTCCCAGGATTATTTCCGCATCTTTATGGAAAAGCCAGTATTCTGTACTGGCAGGTTCAACCAGATAGCCGTCTGGAAAATATTTATACTTTTCTCCCGGAGGTGCATCTGCGGACAGGTAATATCCCGGAGGTGCTATTACGGCAGGGACATCCATCCGGTTCTTGTAGGCTGCCCAGGAGAGTCCCAGGATTCCGGCTGTTAAAGCAGTTTTATAATAGGGTTTGATTCTCAATTGTCTTGCATCGGTCACAAAATAATCCCCAAGTCCGGGCAGCAGTAAGGAGAGTGCTGCGTACTCAGGTCCACGGGCATGTTTCCTGTGATCGCCTGCATCGATGATTACCCTGGGCTTGAAGTCCCCGTATACCACATCAAATTCCCTGTAGATGTCCCACACAATCTTTTTATCCTTTCCTACCGCAATAAGGGGGCCAAAATCTCCCGATACCGAATCAGGGTAGATGGCATTGCCTTTGTTATCCACCACCACCAAATCGATGTGGTGATAGGATTCTGAAGACGGGCTTATGATATCATACCTAACTACCAGTGATTTACCGGTCATCTGGGTGCGGACGTTCTCCACCCGGGCACTTGAATTCTGAGCATTAACCATCGTCAATACGACAAAGATGCAGATGAAAGCGATTGTGAGTTTTTTCATCATCTTCGGTTTTATTCAAATTTACATAAAACAAAGGAATTTGGACCAAAGCTGTTTATCGGATTTAGCTCTATTGGGTCGAACCGGTTTAGAATTGCACGCTGTAGCCAAGCATTAGTCCTTCTCTTGCCGGAAGCAGGGCAACATGCCCTTTTACACTGTTGTATATGCGGTTGTTGACGACACCTTTCCTGGTCACCCAGATCACATCGAAGAGCCACGAAGCGATTCCTATTCCAAGGATGATCTCAGCATCTTTCGGGAAGAGCCAATAATCTATGCTGGCTGGTTTAATCATGTAACCGTCTGGAAAGTATACATAGTCGACGGATCCTGCTGACAGGTACCAGCCTGGCGGGGCCATTACTGCCGGGATATCAACCCGCTCTCTGTAGGCTGCCCAGGAGAGTCCGAGGATTCCTGCTGTTACTGCAGTTTTATAATAGGGTTTGATCTTTAATTGTTTCACATCGGCCACAAAATAATCCCCAAGTCCGGGTAGCAACAGGGAGAGCGCTGCGTATTCAGGACCATGGGTATGTTTCCTGTGTTCACCTGCATCGATGATTATCCGGGGGGTGAAATTTCCGTAAACCACATCAAACTCCCTGTAAATATCCCATACAATCTTCTTGTCTCTTCCGGCAGCAATGAGGGGGCCAAAATCTCCTGATACCGAATCAGGATAGATGGCATTGCCCTTGTTATCCACCACCACAAAATCGATGTTGTGATAGGATTCTGAAGACGGACCAAGGATATCATAACTGACTACCAGTGATTTACCGGTCATCTGTGTGCGTACGTTCTCTACCCGGGTTGTTGCATTCTGGGCCTGGAGCATTGTTAATCCGGCAAAGATGCTGATGAGAGCGATTGTGGGTTTTTTCATCATCTTCGAAGTTTACTCTTATTCACATCAATCATCTAAGAACCAGATTCCTGAATGCTGTTGTAGTACCTGGCGATGTCCTGGATATCCTCAGCTCTTTTTATGGAAAGTTCTTTCTCTTTCATAAATTCCTTGACCTGGCCCCTGTGATCCGGGATTGCTTCCAGAAGATCCCTTTTGTTACCGATCTTCAGTGCTGCTGATTCGCCATGCTTTACATAGACGCTGTGAACCTGCTTCAGATTGAATGCTTTTGTTCCACCACCACCTCCGTAATTGGCCATGTAGATGTCCTGTTCAAATTCAACCTCCCTTTTGAGCAGGACCGACAGGTATTCACTATCCTGGAGTAATTCAAAATAGCCGGTAGCCACACTGTTGTCATTCAGCAAGTATACTTCATAAACGAATTTCCGTTCTCCCAGTTCAACCGAGCGCAGGGCCAGGGGTTTTCTGATGGTAGCCGTATCGCCGTCTAAAATAAAATCCATTTTGTCACCATATATATCATACCTGTATTTTAATCCCGGTATGATGGTCCCATCCAGGGTAGTCATGGTTCCATCCAAAAATTCATCGTTGAAATAGGGGGATCCGCTGAGACCTGCAGGATCGTTGGTATAACGCGCAGTAGCCACTCCATCAATGACATCCACCTTGTATGTATCCATGTTCGCTGTGCTCAGGATGAAGAAGTGTTGATGGGCCCGAATACTCACCTGGGCGGTCACATATCCTGAGACTAAGATGGTCATGAAACCAAATGTGAGCTTTCTAAACATCTTGATTTATTCAATTAAAGATAGAAAAATGTCTCGTAGGGTATTTATATTCTATAGCATCTTATATGTGATGTGTACTTCAGATAAATACACGATTTGTGTCTTGCGATACCTCCTTACGATCTTCATGGTACTGCTATGGCATGACCTGCTTTTAACTGGTCAGATTCCAGCTGATTCGGACGAATGCGATGGCCTAAAAAATGGGATTGTTATTGATACAGTAATATGCAAAGAGGATCATCAACAGTCCTACGCTTTGTATCTCCCTTCATATTACAACGCTGATAATAAGTGGCCTGTGGTATTTATTTTCGAACCGGCAGCCAGGGGGCAAATGGCTGTAGACACTTTCCGGCAGGCAGGTGAAAGATTTGGAATGATCCTGATCTGTTCCAACAACTCCTCGAATGCATCATATGCGGGTTCTGAAAATGCTGCGGAGGCCATAATCAGAGATGCATTGATCAGGTTCTCTGTCGATACTTCTATGCTGTTTGTTTCAGGATTTTCTGGTGGCTCAAGGTTCGCATCGGATCTGGCCATTAGAGATTCAAGGATCAAAGGAGTCCTCGCATGTGGTGCAGGCCTCTCACAGAATAATATAACGCGACTACAAATTCCGTGGACATTCAGTTATTATGGGATCATTGGGTACAGGGACATCAATCTTCCCGATATGAATGAAACAGGGGAGCGTCTATCTTCGAAGGGGGTCAGGTACCATATCCAGTACAATGATATAAAGCATGTTTGGCCTCTGGCAGAGGAGATTGCTGCTGGCGTGTCCTGGCTCAGGTTCATAAACGATAGTAGCAACAGTGTTGCAAGGAAGTATTATCAGGATTATCAGCTGGGTAAAATTGAATCCATGGAGGAAACTGGAGACTATCTGGATGCTGCTGTGAGGCTGGAGTCTGTGAAGGACGATTTCCCGGATCCCGGACTCACCTCACATCTGGAAGAACTGATGAAAAAGAAAGGTTATGTCAAGCAGGCCAGAAAAAGAAGAACAGCATACCTGGAGGAGCCCGGGATGAAGTCAAAGTATATTGATGTACTTGACTACTATGAATTAACAACACCCCTGCGGCCCGATACTATTCATACTTCCCAATGGTGGGACCTTGAGATTGACAAACTGAAACGCTGGGAGCGTTCAAATCATCTGGAAACTTCCAGACTGGCTTCAAGGTTGCTCTATCTGCTGGAAATGAATTTCCAAAAGGATATTCAACTGTATCTGTCAGAAAAACAATGGGATAAGGCGGTATTTATTGCGGACCGTTGGCTTCGAATAGCCCCAGACCAATTTTGGACACTCTGGAATGTGGCACATGTATATACCAAGAGTGGAGATCACAGTAAGGCAATCAGCATCATCGAAAGGATGATCCAGTCGGGGGATGCCAGGCTGGAGTGGTTTCAGGATGCAAAAGAATTTGAAACCCTGAGGAGTGCCCTGGAATTTATCACCCCAGTCTTTTAATGATCCTGAGCCGGTGGGTGTATCCTTCAGTATCTGCGTTGAATATACCCTGGTGATCCAGTGTATCGATCCTCACCTGGTCATAGGCATGGATAATCCTTCCCTGGCCAAGCGCCATCCCCACATGGTTGATCTCTCCAGCCTGATTATCAAAAAATGCCAGGTCTCCTTTTTCAACTTCATGAATGAAGCTCAAAGAGGAGCCTGATTCGGCCTGGGCACTGCAATCCCTGGGCATGGAAACTCCCATGATTCTGCAAAGCAATTGTATGAAGCCTGGAGCGTCAAAGCCAAAACCACATCGCCCACCGTACAGGCCCGGGACAGATAGCAGCTGTTTGCCGATCTCTTCAGGGTCATTGTGCATACCGGGGTCCGTCCATCCCTTTTCAGAAAGAAGCTCAAAACTTCTTCTCCCGGCCGTCCATGTTTTTCCTGCAGTCGCATTCCATATGGATCCTGCTGGCAGGATCATGGGCATGGCGCGGTCCAGGTCCTTTATGGATACGACTGGCTTAACGGCAATTTTAAATACCCGCCTGTCTCCCTCCTCTTCCTCCAGAGCTTGAATGGACGCATTGTCTGCCCACCCTTCCGTACCATCGAATTCGAGCTTTACATGGTGCCAGGATCCACTGGTTTTCATGATGTGAAATATTTCTCCAAACAGGATCTGGGAGATCATTTCAGATGTATGAGATGGATCCTGCCTGAGGGGTATAAATCCCTGTATTGCGATGCCTTTTGTCATTGGGTTCGATCTTCAGATGTTGACCCATGCAATTTGGCAAAGGTCGAACAAAAATGCAAGGTAAGGGTTTAAAAGTGAAAAAGAACTCCTATTTTCACCCCATGAACTGGATTAAAGGCATTGTCAGGTTCTGGAAGACAATCCAGATCATTCTCATTTACCTGATCAGCATCCTCCTTGTATACTTCATGTTTCCCCGTGAAGGAAAATTCAAATATGAATATTCCAAGAACAAGCCGTGGATGCATGAAACCCTTGTAGCACCATTCGATATACCCATTTACAAGCCTGATTTACAGATCCAGAGAGAGCGGGACAGCCTTCAGCAGAATGCAAAACTCTACTTCTACAGTGATTCACTTGTGGGAAGCAGCATGGTATCCACCTTCAGCAGTGATTTCAACAACCTGGTATCATCCATGGGGATTGATGTTTATGTCTCCGAAACCTGGCTGGTCACGGGTACTGTGATTACTGATGTACTGGGAGAAATATATTCTGCAGGAATCATCGGACGTCACCCAGTCCTGGATGGCCTGGATCTGGACCAGCTTTCTGTGATGGTGGTCAGGAACACCATGGTTGAGGAGCAGCGTCACCGGGAGTTCTATACGGAAAGAAGTGCCTACGAATACCTTATCGCTGCAGTAGAGAAAGCGAATCCAGCCTCCGTTGATATATTAAATCGTTTGACGCTTAATGACTACCTGAGGCCCAATCTGTTTTATGATGAGGAGATGACCTCCATGGTTCGTCAGGCCAGCCTTGAAGATCTGACGCTTACCCAGGGTATGGTTCAGGCTGGTCAGCGGATCATTTCACGTGGAGAACTGGTATCCAATGTCAATTTTCAGATCATTGAATCGCTGCGAAAAGAGTATGAATCCAATCCCAATGTAGGTAAAAATTACCTGGTGGTCTATACCGGACAGTTTCTGCTGATCACCCTGGTCTTCCTGGCCCTTTTCTGGTTTATCTATTATTTCAGGAAGGATATACTCATCAGTAGGATACAGACCTTATTTACCCTTGGGCTGATCGTGGTCATGGTAGGGCTTACCATGGCCGCTTCTACAAATGATGCGGTTAGCGTATACGTTATCCCCTTTGTGGTGGTCCCCATCTTCCTGAAAACGTTTTTTGATATCAGGTATGCCCTTTTCGTACACATGATTACCCTGCTGCTGGCCGGATTCTGGGTTCCCAACTCCTACCAGTTTGTGATGATGAATTTTCTTGCGGGTCTGGTGGGCCTGTTCAGTATGCGTTCCTATTACAAACGCGGAATTCTCTTTTATACGGCCCTATTCATCTTTGCTACCTATGCCATGGTCTATATTCTGCTATCCGTGATGCAGGAAGGAGACCTTTCCCAGGTAAACTGGATCAATGTTTTGTGGCTGGCAGGTAACGGATTGCTGGTCTTAACCATTTACCCCCTTGTTTTTCTTATTTGAGCGGATCTTTGGATTCCTGTCGGATGCCACCCTCTTCGAGTTGTCTGATACCAACCAGCCGCTATTAAGAAAGCTGGCTGAAAAGGCTCCTGGTACATTCCAGCATTCCATGCAGGTGGCAAGTCTGGCCGAGGAAGCCATCCTGAAGGTTGGGGGCAACTCCTTGCTTGTAAGAGCAGGCGCCATGTATCATGACATTGGTAAGATGGAAGCTCCCGAGTATTTCATAGAGAACCAGCAAGACGGAATCAATCCACACGATTCGATGGATTTCAAGTCCAGTGCAAAGTTGATTATCGATCATGTCATCAGGGGGGAGGAGATCGGGAGAAAGCACAAATTGCCTGCCCGGATACTTGACTTTATCAGGACCCATCACGGTACCAGTACAGTTCAGTATTTTTATCGTTCCTTTCTCAATTCCAACCCTGAGGAAGAGGTGGACATCTCAGAATTTACCTATCCGGGACCCAAGCCCTTCTCCAAGGAGACCTCAGTGATGATGATGGCCGATTCAGTAGAGGCTGCATCCAGGACGTTAAAATCCTATAGTCCGGAGTCCATTCACGAACTTGTGGAGGGGATCGTGGAGCACCAGACCAAAGAGGGTCAGTTTTCAGAAACCAACCTGACTTACGGGGACGTATCGGCTGTGAAGGAAATTTTCAAGAACAGGCTTCAGAATATCTATCACTCCAGGATTGAATATCCCGAAGTAACTCGAAGCTAATCAAGCAATTCAATCACTTCTGTATTGGGGAATTCTTCCTGCTTAAACCGGAAAGCGTCCTCTGAAAGCTTCTGTTTACCGGTCACAGAAGAGAGGATCATGGTATAATTGATTCCCTCTTTGTGCTTCAGGACAAAAGCCTCAAGCTTCAATGTTTGTGGATGGATATACATCTTCAGCATGGAGTAGGGTCCTGTCAGGTCCTTTGGGTAAAGCTGGATTTCAACCCGCTGTTTGCCCTGGAACCTTGTTTCACCCATGAACTGGTATTTGAAATCCTGCTCATACGATTTAATGATCTTCAGGGGAACTGCTTGCAGATATCCGGGATCATCGGGATCCGGTATGCTCACATAAACCTCCTCTGAATCGGTATTTTGCGAATAAAGCTTTTCACCATCAAAATAGACAATATACTCATCCACCACGATCTTATATTGAAAGCCCTTCATCCAGATCGTTCCCTCTCCTTCGCGCATGGGTTTCCCTCATGATATCGTCGCGGAAGTAATCCATTTCAATCAGGTATCCTTCATCCATCTTAAATTGATCGGAGACTCCCTGAAGGTAGGGATGAACCCTTGCGTCCTGCGAATACGTTAGTCTGCAGTGGTAAGAAGGCCCAGAAAAATGAGCGTATATATTCTGAATCGATGCATGGCAAGTTGTGTTTTAGGATAGTTCTTTCAAAATCTGTTCCAAACTGAATTCATCCTGGACCAATACCTGTCTGGCCTTGCTTCCTTCAAAAGGTCCAAGGATACCTGCAGCCTCCAGCTGGTCAACAATTCTGCCGGCCCGGTTATAGCCAAGGGAGAGTTTTCGCTGGATCAGGGAGGTGGATCCCTGCTGGTGCTGCACCACCAGATGAGCAGCTTCTTCAAATTTGTCATCCCTTTTGTCCAGGTCCACATCGCAGAGCTCCACCACCTTCTTCTTCTACCGGGGTAAGCATCATGGCGCTGGGATATCCCCTTTGTTCGCCAATGAAGTCGGTGATCTCCTCAATTTCGGGACCATCAATAAAGGCACATTGCAGCCTGATGGGTTCATTTCCGCTCAGGAACAGCATGTCTCCGCGCCCGATCAGCTGGTCTGCTCCGGATCCGTCCAGAATGGTTCTGGAGTCGATTCCGGAAGTTACCCGGAAAGCAATACGGGCAGGGAAATTGGCTTTGATCACACCGGTAATGATGTTGGTGGTCGGTCGCTGGGTGGCAATGACCAGGTGGATCCCAATGGCTCTGGCCAGTTGGGCCAGTCTGGAGATAGGATGTTCGATCTCCCTTCCTGCTGTCATGATCAGGTCAGCAAACTCATCGATGACCACCACCATAAATGGCAGGTAGCGGTGTCCCTTGTTCGGATTCAGTTTGCGGCTGATGAATTTGGCATTGTATTCCTTGATGTTTCGCACCTGGGCTGCCTTCAAAAGGTTATAGCGCTCATCCATTTCACCGCAAAGGCTGTTCAGCGTATGGATTACCTGTTGCGTATCGGTAATGATGGCTTCCTCGGATTCGGGCAATTTGGCCAGGTAGTGCCTCTCAATCTTGGTATAGAGGGAGAGTTCCACCTTTTTAGGATCAATCATTACAAATTTGAGCTGGGCAGGATGCTTTTTATACAACAGGGAAGCGATGATGGCATTTAATCCAACCGATTTCCCCTGTCCGGTAGCACCGGCCACCAGCAGGTGGGGCATTTTGGCCAGGTCAAATACGAAGGTTTCATTGGAAATGGTCTTGCCAAGGGCAATGGCCAGGTCCATTTCAGAATCCTGGAACTTTTTGGATGCCAGGATCGATTTCATGGAGACGATCCGCGGATTCTGGTTGGGAACTTCAATTCCGATGGTTCCTTTGCCGGGGATGGGGGCAATGATCCTGATGCCCAGTGCAGAAAGACTCAGGGCAATGTCATCTTCCAGGTTTTTGATTTTTGAGATCCGAATGCCCGGTGCCGGAACAATTTCATACAGGGTTACAGTTGGACCAATGGTGGCTTTGATCTTGTCAATCTTGATGTTGTAGTTGCCCAGGGTTTCAACAATGCGGTTTTTATTGGAGATAAGCTCCTCATTGGTAACTGTGGTATCTCCCTGGTCATAATCCTTCAGCAGGCTCAGTGGCGGGAACCTGAATTTGGCCAGGTCAAGCGTGGGATCATATTCACCCAGTGCCCCTTCATCCGGATTGAAATCATCCGCATTAATCCCGGAAACATCCTCCACCATCATCTCCACATCATTCTTTTCTGCATTCTTTTCTTCGCATTCCCGGCCTGCTTTTCATCAGCCTTATCCTGGTAGTTGTCTGCTTCTCCCTGGTGGTGGAAACCACAAAGGCTTCCTCTTCGGCTTGAACAATCTCTTCAGATACCTGCTCTTCTGTAATGATCAATTCTTCCGTAGTCATCAGGAATCATGTCTTCCCCGGTGAATCTCCGTTTTCGTTTCCTTCAGCCACTCTAATGGGAACTGAATAGTGCCGCTTGCGAACCCATTCCAGAAATCCAGTTGAGAACAGGAGCAGGCCGTATAGCCTATCAGCAGGAGGAATGCGGTTCCCACAGTATCCGATACTGGCCAGCAACCACCTGCTGATAAAAAATCCATGCTGTCCTCCGGGTCCGCTGCCCAGCAATCCCGTTCCCGTCCTTAAACAACAATCCCAGGCGTTACCGAGAGCAGGATGATCAGGATCAGGCTGTTCTTCACAGCTGTCCATGTTTTCAGAAGCCGTATTTTATACAGGGCCATGGCCCAGATGACCAGGATGCCCGGGAACAGAAAACTGGCCAGGCCAAACCACTTATTGATAAACAGGTTCGATAGCCAGGCCCCCATTTTGCCCCCTTGATTCTTCACCTCAATCTCGGGTCCGGAAAAAACCTTGGCCCATTCAAAATCCTGGTCGGTTTTCCAGTGGATCAGGTAGGAGATGAAGGAGAGCAGTATAAAGATGGCGGCAAGCAGCAGCACAATTCCCATGGCGTACCTGAAGCGGTCGTCTCTGAAAAAAGGCCACCAGCGGAACTCAATAAACTTACAAAACGATTGCTTTTTTTCTTCTTCTTCTTAGCCATTAATCAAGGGTTAACTGACCTCCTAAGGTAATAATA
Organism: uncultured Bacteroidota bacterium; assembly: GCA_963735755.1. GTDB lineage: Bacteria > Bacteroidota > Bacteroidia > Bacteroidales. Next base: position 176,465 of record CAVTME010000005.1, read on the forward strand.
ACGGAAATTTTAGTGGCTAATCATTTGTAAACAGGCTGTTGATAATCTCTTCCATGGTGGCCTTGTTGACTGCCTTATACCTTCAGGGACTGCTAAATATCTCGGATTCAATGGCTTTGAACTCCATGGAAGAGCATGTAAGATGCATTTTCAGGAGGCTTAACTGGATCCGGAAGTCGTCAAAGGATCATCCACCATGTGATAGGGAGTACTGATATTGGGTCGTCGCACGGAGAAATCTTTTGTGAAGTAAATGCTGTATTGTTCCTGGGCAGTTTCCACATCCAATCGTTCCGAATCTAAACCGCCAATGACTGTTGTTTCATCCGTGGAACTTATCTTCAGATCTGGCAATTCCAATATACCTGCTGGCAGTTCGCCAGTTTCCCCCACATAATAGACTTTGTTGCCAAAGAAATTTAATAAGGTAGTTACCCGTCTGCGCTTCAGGTCAGCAATCTGGGTCAGGGTGAACTGGTTGAAGAATCCTTCAATTTCTGTGAGTACATAATACTTCGTATAATAGGCATCCATGGTGCGCGGAAGGATTTTAGTGGGAATATCCCCCGCCTTATCCTCCAGGTATTCGATCTCATATTCAATATAATAGGCATCAATGGTTTCGGGAAGTTCTTTAACGCGACGGCATCCAACAAGGAGGATCACAAGCAAAAATGGACAGATGAATAGGTTTTTCCGGTTCACAATCAAGGGATCAGTTTTCCAAAAGTAGGAAAATCTATTTACTTCCCCCGATGAAAAATTAGTCAATCATGTTTAAGAGCTTGTTTATTCCCGAAAGGGCAGTTCTGGAAATATATAGTTTTGTAAAAGAACCAAAAATTGAACAAATGAATAAACTGGCAGTTGTAGCCCTTGGCGGGAATGCATTGCTGAGAGACAATCAGCTGGGCACCATAGATGAACAGGAACAGAATACAACCGATACCCTGGAAAACCTGGTTTTTCTGATCAGGGAGGGATATGATCTGGTGATCACCCATGGCAATGGTCCCCAGGTCGGGAACATCCTGATGCGCAATGATGCCGGGGAGAGTATTTATCAATCCCCCAGATGCCACTGGATATATGTGTAGCCGATTCCCAGGGTGGCATAGGTTACATGATCGAACGCATGCTGAGAAATGTATTGCATAAGCATGGGATTGATAAGGAGGTAATTACCCTGGTTACCATGGTTCTTGTGGAGGAAAAGGACCCTGCTTTCGGAAAGCCCTCCAAACAGGTTGGGAAAATATATGATCAGAATGAAGCAAACAGGATCGCCGGTGAAAAGGGTTGGATCTTCAAGGAGTCAAAGAAACGGGCGGGAGGATACAGAAGGGTAGTCCCTTCACCGGCACCCATTGGAATTTTCAATGAGAAAGCGGTGGAGTCACTGGCCAGGCAGGGAAATATTGTGGTAGCTTCGGGCGGGGGTGGGATTCCTGTTTACAGAGATAAGCAGGGCCGTATACGGCCTTCAGAATCGGTGATTGACAAGGACCTGGCATCAGCATTGCTGGGAGCCCGGATCAAGGCCGATGAGTTCTATATCCTCACCGATGTACCCTATGTATATATCAATTTTAATACGCCGCAACAGGAGGTGAGAGAGTTCCTAAACTACAAGGATACCATGGATCTGCTGGAAAAAGGGATGTTTGGAGAAGGGGATATGGCTCCCAAGATCAGGGCCTGTCTTCAGTTTATAGAACAGGGAGGAGAGAAGAGCGTGATCACCGAAGCCTTTAAGCTGGAAGACAGGAAGTATGGTACAAAAATTACCATGGAATACGATAAATAAGATAATCGATTAACTTTGTCTGACCCATTAAAATCTGATACGAATATGGCATACAATCTGCGCAACCGTCATTTCCTGACCCTACTTGATTATACCCCCGGAGAAATACGTTTTTTACTGGATCTGAGCTCAACCCTGAAAAAGGCAAAATATGCCGGGACCGAGGTCCAGAACCTGAAAGGCAAGAATATTGCCCTGATTTTTGAAAAAACTTCCACCCGCACCAGGTGTGCCTTCGAGGTGGCTGCCCTGGACCAGGGAGCTGGTGTTACCTACCTGGGGCCATCAGGGACCCAGATAGGGCATAAAGAATCCATGAAGGATACTGCCAGGGTACTGGGAAGGATGTATGATGGGATCGAATACAGTGGGTTTCGGGCAGTCCATCGTGGAAGAGCTTGCAGAATATTCAGGGGTTCCGGTGTGGAACGGACTTACCGATGAATTTCATCCCACCCAGGTGCTGGCCGATTTTATGACCATGATGGAACATTCAGAGAAACCTCTGAATGAAATGAAATTCTGCTACCTGGGTGATGCCCGGAACAATGTGGGCAATTCACTGATGGTGGGTGCTGCCAAGGTAGGAATGGATTTTCGGGCAGCGGCTCCCCTCTCTGTCCAGCCCGAACCGGCACTGGTGGAGAAGTGCCGTGAAATAGCTTGCAGCCAAACAGGGGGAAGATTACCATTACAGAAGATGTAAAAAGCGCTGTGAAGGATGCGGATTTCCTCTATACAGATGTTTGGGTCTCCATGGGTGAACCCAAGGAGGTATGGGCAGAACGAATCAAACTTGCTGAACCCTACCAGGTAAACCAGGAAGTAATCAATCTCACGGGCAATCCCAATGTGAAATTTCTCCACTGCCTTCCTGCTTTTCACAACAGGGAAACCAGGGTGGGTGAGGAGATCTTTCAGAAATTCGGACTGGAAGCCCTGGAGGTGACCGAGGAGGTTTTTGAATCAGAGCACTCCATAGTATTTGATGAAGCAGAGAACCGCTTGCATACCATCAAGGCCATATTGGTAGCTACCCTTGGTAAGTAGTAAGTGAGCAAGTAGGTAGCATTTACCATTTACCTTTTACCCCTGGGATGTGAGAATTATACAAACCAGAGCTGTCGTATGTAAAAGAAGAAAATGGCCCCACAGGTCATCAGTTTCATCCCCACTCCCAGCATGAAATCCCACAAATGAACCCCATGCTGCCTTCAGGGCTTCGCGCTCTTTCTTTCCGGTGGTGATCTCGCCTATATAGGCTCCCAGGAAAGGGCCTATGATGATTCCCAGGGGGCCGAAAAAAAGTCCCACAACCACTCCGATGGTGGCTCCCCAGACGCCCCGCTTGGATCCACCGTATTTTTTGGTTCCCCATATGGGTACCACATAATCCATGATGGTCACAGCGATCACGAAAAAGAGAAGTATCCAAAGGGTTTGGTCATAACCTTCCAGGTTCATATCAATGTGCGCTGTCCATTTTAGCAACAGGAATCCGGCCCAGCTTATGGGTGGTCCGGGGAGAACCGGCAGGAAACTTCCGAAAAATCCAATGAGTACCAGTATGATTCCAAGAATAGCAAGTGTGATGTCCATGGTCTAAAGATTAGGGGATACCTATAATGTCATCGAAAACAGCATAAATCACGCAGGCGGAAAATGGAATGGTGACCAGCAGGCCAACGCCGAATGCCAATACTCCCAACATATTAATCCCCGCCAGTATCATGCACAGCCAGAAGATCTGCATGAAATTTCCAGATACCATTTTTCTGCTCATTCTGATGGCCTCTGATGGTTCAACATCATAGAACCAGACAAAAAAATGGGAAAACAGATAGCTAATGGACAGATAGATACCTGGAATAATCAGGAGCAGGAAGCCCAGGAAAATGAGGAGTGACATAAGCAGGTTCAGAATCAGCAGTGGCACAAATTTGTCAAAACCTCTGAAGAAATCTCCCACTTCAGCAGCTTGCTGCTGCCTTAATTGGCGGATAACAATATAGTATCCGGCAATGACCGGTCCGCCCAGAAGCAATCCGCTGACAGGATTGGATAGGGCAAGCGCTCCAAGGATGCTGTAGAGGATGAAGATTCCGGGAGCCTTCCTGAAATGGTTAAAGCCAACCTGGAGAATGTTCTCAATGGATATATTAAATCCGCTAGAGGCTACATCCACTTTATTCCATATGTCATGAATTCTTTCCAAGATTGGACTTTTCCGAAAATTAATAAAAAATCGTACATTTAATTGAAATGATGCGCTTCAATGGAGGAACATGAGAACCTGTATGAGAAGATTCAGGAGATTCTGGGAGGAAGTCCGGGAAGCTTGAAAATTCTGGAACAGCAGATCGATATGGATCTTCAGGTGGAGTACTATGAATGCTCCAAAAAGCTGCGAATTGAGGTTGATGAATCATGGGCAGAGGATCAGGCCAAATACCTGGATGAACCCGGGTATTCGGACCAGGTTAAAAAGGAGATTCTTGCCAGGCTGGCAAGCATTGACAGGGTAGAGTGTTACAGGATTATTGAGGCATTTGGCAAAACATCATCCGGTGCTCTGAGGGACTGGGCCCTGCTTGCCCTCAATGAAAACAGGATGCTGCTAGAAAGCAGCTTGCTTGAAGAAAACCAGGTGTTTATCTCAACAGGGTTGGGAGGCAAAGAGGAGAAGCTGAGGTATTTTGTTGTCCTGGTTTCAAGAGCTGAACTGGAGTTAGATGCTACCCAGAGAAAGGTTATATCTAATGAATTTGAATATATCCTGGGGAAATATGATGCTGAAGTGGAGGAGATCAATTATTCGGAATATATGGCAACGCTCCTGCTGTTGCTACCCATGAACCACTCTTTGAAAGTGGTGTTCCAGGAGGCCATAAACGAATGCAATAAATATGGTGATTTTTTGAAGGATGATTTTATTGTCACCAATGTAAAGACACTCTCCTTTCAGGAGATTAAGGATTTTCTGGAACGTAAATTGAAATAAGATCAGGCTGATTCTTCGCCAAGATCTTCAAATTCCACATTGGTAAAGTCCTTCTCCGCTTCCACTGGTTTCTCGGATGGGGGCCTTTTGTTATTTCCAGGTTCAGATGTGGTTATATCATCTATTTCAATGGGTTGCGGATTGGCTTCCCTGATGAACTCAATGATCTCAGTCAGGCTGTCTGCAAATTTATCGAAGTCTTCCTTATAGAGAAACAATTTGTGTTTTTCATAGAAGAATTTCCCATCACGATTGAAACGTTTTTTGCTTTCAGTGATGGTGAGATAATAGTCATTGCGCCGCGTAGCCTTGACATCAAAAAAATAGGTTCTTTTCCCGGCCCTAACAGCTTTAGAATGGATCTCCTCCCGTCCCGCTGCTTCCGTTACAAGCTCCTCAGTTTTGACATTTCCTTCTTCATTCATTACTTCAGTTTTAGTTAGGGTTACCTGTGTACATCATCAAAAGTGTAAAATATTTTAAACATATTCAAATTTTCGCCCATTTTAGTCCGAAGCGAAACTTGCTGGTGAACAGATGTTTCATAGATGAAAATTTAGTGTAAATTTGCAGGGTTTAAACTTATAGTGACCGGTTCTTTAACACATGATCAGCAGGAGACAATTACGTATAAAAGCACTGCAGACGCTGTATGCTTATTATAAGACGGGCAGAGAAGAGATGAGCCGTTCTGAAAAGGAGCTGCATTTCAATATTGAGAAGGCATTCGAGCTTTATCACTACCTGCTTTTACTGGTAATTGACGTGGTCCTTTATTCCGAATCAAGGATAGAGCTTGCCCGCAACAAGCGCATTCCCACCGAAGAGGACCTTCACCCCAATACGCGTTTTCTTAACAACCGCGTGATTGATCAGCTGAGAAACAACGATCAGTTGCTCAGGTACATCGATCAGCATAAGCTGAACTGGGCCAACTATCCGGAACTGGTAAAGGAGATCTATGCCCGGATGCTGGAGAGTGAAGAATTTGCCTCCTATATGGGTGCGGAAGAGAGCACATATGCTGAAGATAAGAAGATGGTTGCCCTGCTGTACACCCATATTATCTTTCCCAGTGAATTGCTAACATCCATACTGGAGGAGCAGAGTATATACTGGAACGATGACCTGGAGTTTATCACCAGCATGATCGTCAAGACCATCAAGAAGTTCAAGGAGACCGATGGTCCGGAGAAGCGCCTGATGGAGCTCTACAAGAACGAGGAGGACAGGGAATATGTGGTTAAATTGTTCAGGCAGACCATTCTTCACCGGGATGAATATGTGGAGTATGTGAAACAGAATACCAGGAATTGGGACCTCGAGAGGATCGCTTTTATGGATATTCTGATTATGCAGATGGCCCTGGCTGAGCTTGTGGCCTTCCCATCCATCCCTACCAAAGTAACTCTCAATGAATATCTTGAGATATCGAAGTTTTACAGTACATCCAAAAGTAATGTCTTTATCAACGGTGTACTTGACAAAGTGGTTATTCAGTTGAAGGAGGAGAAAAAGATCCAGAAAAAGGGAAGAGGCCTCATTGGTGAGGGTGAGTAGAATGGACAAAATGTCAGACATTCGGCTTTGGAACAATGATTGATAATGGTAAGAGGTAAATAGTAAGTAGTAAATAGTAAGTAGTAAATATAAGTAAATGTAAGTAAGTAGTAAATGGTAAGTAGATATAAACTAATTTAATTTTTTTAAGCATGAGTTTCTTATTTCAAGTGTTAACTGCAACTGGGGCAGCTTCAGGCCCCGGTGGAGCTGGTATGCAATCCCTGATCTTTTTACTTTTGATCATCGTTGTTTTCTATTTTTTTATGATACGCCCCCAGGTAAAGAAGCAAAAGGAAGCAACCAACTTCAGGAACGCACTAAAAAAGGGTGATAAGGTGGCCACCACGGGTGGTATTTATGGTAAGATTACTGATGTAAAGGACAGGACTGTTACCCTGGAGATTGCTGACAATGTGCTTGTCAAAGTAGACAAGGCTGCAGTAACGGCTGATCCTGGTGACCAGCCTGCACCTGCGAAAAAATAGATCCAAACCACTGTTGTGGAAAACGGTTTCCTCCAGAATTGGCCCAGGGTGTCAGAGGGACAGAAACTGCAATTCAGGAAAAAGGTCCTGTTGTTTTCTGTCTTTCTGATGATATCTGTGTTTATCTGGTTGCTCAATGCGCTGAGCAAGAATTATAGCTCCGTCATTGAATATCCCCTGGTCTATACTGATCTCCCCGTGGAGAGGGTTTTTGTAGGGGAATTGCCCGGTCATCTTGATCTCAGCATCAATGCTTCCGGGTATGCCATACTGAGGTACAAAACATTCAGGAAACCGGTTCCCATCAGTTTCAATGTATCGGCTTTTACCCTGAACAGGCCTGGCCAGGACAGCAGCAGGGCTTATATTCAGACACGGTACCTGAAAGACCAGGTGTCGAGGCAACTGCCCTCTGATTTGCAATTGCTGGAGATCAAGCCTGATACCCTTCATTTCCAGTTTGCCAGGAGCTTGACCAGGGTGTTGCCGGTCAGACCGGTATTTGGTTTTGAGACGGATAAACAGTTTACCACAAAGGATGGTATTCAACTGGAACCCGATTCTGTTTCAGTTACCGGACCCGATGTGATTCTCGATACAATGACCCATGTGCCGACCATTCAAACCGACCTGGGATTACTTTCAAAGAATTATAGCGATAAGGTGAAACTTCAGATGCTGCATGATCTGGAATATGAAGTTTCAAAGGTTCATTGTTCCATTGAACTGGAGCGATACACAGAGGTGCAGCTTTCCATTCCCATTGAAGTGGTGAATCTGCCCGACAGCCTTTCCATCCGGACTTTTCCTGATGAGATAAAGCTTACCTGTACAGTGGGCCTCAGTAAATATGACCGGATGGACAACAACATGTTTCGTGCGGTGGTAGATTATGCAAGTGTGAAGGATCGGATAAATGAACTTGATGTGAGCCTTAGCAATATACCGGCTTACTTGCTTGGATATGAGTACTATCCAAAGTCTGTGGAGTTCCTTATTTCAAGGCGGTGATGTACCAGGTAGGTATAACAGGTGGAATAGGAAGCGGTAAAACGCTTGTTTGCCATATGCTAAAGGTGCTTGGTATTCCGGTGTACAATGCAGACAGTGAGGCCAGGAGAATGATGAACGATCATCCTGTGTTAAGAGAGCAGATAGAAGATCTCCTTGGGAAGGAAGCTTATAAGGAAGGTATACTGGATCGAAGGCACGTGGGCAACATGGTATTTGGAAACAGGGAGTTGCTTGATAAGCTGAATCATCTTGTACATCCCGCTGTACGGGAAGATTATGGCCAATGGGTAGCACAATGGTCTGATGTTCCCTATGTGGTGGAGGAAGCTGCCATATTGTTTGAGAGCGGGGCGCATCTACTTCTTGACAAAACAGTACTGGTATATGCACCAAGCGAGTTGCGGATCAACCGGGTCATGAAGCGAGATGGCGTTGCATTGGAAGATGTTAAAAAACGCATGATGCACCAGATGGATGAGGATCAGAAGCGGATCCTGGCCGACGAGATCATAGTGAATGATGAAAGTCAGTTGTTGACTCCGCAGGTAGTTTCATTGCATGAAAGAATAATCAATAGGAAAGTATAATTATGGCAAAATTTGGAAAATGGGTTGGACTGGGTCTGGGCTGGGCACTTGGAGGTCCCATTGGAGGTATTCTGGGACTGGCCGTTGGTTCAATTTTCGATTCAGGAGCCAACGCAGCACCAGGGCAGGCCAGGGATGTGAGAACCCGAACATTGAGAGGAGATTACGCTGCCTCATTGCTGGTATTAATTGCAGCGGTTATGAAGGCCGACGGCAGGGTGATGAAAAGTGAACTGGACTATGTAAAACGCTATTTTACCACCCGGTTCGGAGAGGATACTGCCTCGGAAGCGGTGGTTATGCTCAGGGATATTTTAAAACAGGAGATCCCGCTCCGGGATGTGACCCACCAGTTGTCTCAGAAACTTGACTATTCCTATCGGCTGGAAATGCTTCATTTCCTGTTTGGTATAGCATCAGCAGACGGAACGGTTAGTGATTCCGAGAACAATGTGATTCAGCGTATCTCAGGTTATATGAGCATTACCGACTCCGATTTTCAGAGCATCCGGGCCATGTTTGTTAGCCAGACCGATGCTTCCTATAAAATCCTTGAAATTGAACCTACAGTGTCAGATGAAGATGTGAAGAAAGCGTTCCGTCGGATGGCCATGAAATACCATCCGGATAAGGTAAGCCACCTTGGAGAGGATTTCAAAAAGGTGGCGCACGAAAAATTCCGCAAAGTCCAGGAAGCATATGATCAGATTAAGAAGCAGCGTGGAATCAACTAGAAGTGCTATATTTGCTTCACTTTTTATAATTATATGAAGACGATCAAACTAAAAGACATTTTATCCATCTCTGGAAAAGGGGGATTGTTCAAATTTATCGCCCAGGCCCGCAACGGGATTGTTGTGGAATCCATTGATGATGATAAACGGCATGTAGCTCCATCCACTGCGCGGGTAAGCTCACTTGAAGATATAGCAATCTTCACCCGGGAAGAAGAGGTTGCTCTGGCAGATATTTTTATGATAATTCATGACAGGAGTGAGGGCAAAGAGACCATTTCACATAAGGCATCTTCGGATGAACTGAAGAAGTTTTTCGAGGAACTCGTACCAGATTACGACGATGAGAGGGTCTATGTATCCGATATCAAAAAAGTATTCCAGTGGTACAACCAGCTCCATGCACATGGATTGCTGGAGGTGATTGATAAGGAAGAGGAAGGAGAGGAAGCATCTTCTGAGGAAGATACGCCTGCGAAGGATACGCCTGCGAAGGATAACGCCTGCGAAGGAAACACCGGAGAAAGATCTGCCGGAATAGAAATCCGGTGAGACCCCTACATAGACTTGGCCTCCTGCCAGATGGCTTCCATCTCCTGGAGGCTCATCTCTTTCAGTGACTTACCCGATTCGAGGGCCTTTTTCTCCAGGTATTTGAAACGCTTGATGAATTTTCGGTTTGTTCGTTCCAGGGCAGTTTCGGGTTCAATGTCGTAAAGCCTGGCGGCGTTTACAATGGAGAAGAGAAGGTCTCCGAATTCATCCTCCATTTTTGAATGATCCTGGCCATTGATCACTTCATGTTTTACTTCATTCATCTCCTCAGCCACCTTATCCCAAACCTGTTCGCGATGATCCCAGTCAAATCCGACTGCACGCACCTTATCCTGGATCCTGTGGGACTTGATCATGGCCGGCAAAGATATGGGTACCCCTGCCAGAACCGAGCGGTTGCCCTCCTTCATCTTCAGCTCTTCCCAGTTCTCAATCACTTCGACAGAATCTTTTACTTTTCTGTCTCCAAATACATGCGGATGCCTGAAAATCAGCTTTTTATTAATTCCATTTATCACGTCGGCGATATCAAAAGCACCCTTCTCTGATCCAATTTTGGAGTAGAAAACAATATGTAGCAGCAGGTCCCCCAGTTCCTTTCTGATTTCCTCCAGATCCTGATCCATGATGGCGTCGGCAAGTTCATAGGTCTCTTCGATGGTCAGGTTTCTCAGGCTGTCCAGGCTTTGTTCCCGGTCCCATGGACACTTTTCTCTCAATTCGTCCATGATTTCCAGAAGCTGTTCAAAGGCTTTAAGTTTCTCTTCTGTGCTATGCATCTTATCCTTCTTTAAATTCAACCCTGATGGTTGAGCTGGTCGTTAGCTTTAATAGCCCTGCTGCATTCCCATTCCTTATGGCTATCTCAAGGAGGTCTACAGCATTAAATATGGCAAGCAGGTCGCCAGGTTGTGATTCATTGTACCTTTCATTGATACCGTCCAGTACATAGTGTTTGCTCTGTACATAAATCCGGAATGGTCTGCCTTTTCCTACCCGGTCAAAAAACTCCCTGGAAATGTTGGTAATGGCATTCCGATAAGAATCAATATGGATCACCCTTCCGGTAATGGTATGATCCTCAATGGTGGGGCGGAGAGGCACCTGCCTGTCATAGGAATCGGTGGAACTCCCCAATTTCTCCAATGGCGTTCCGCCAGCCAGTTTGCAGGCCACATCGGCAAAAATGGACATGGAGATAAAACTGGATGAACTGTGCTCCGGATTCTCCTCGATACGAATGACCTGATCCGGTTCAGGCCCACCCAGTAAACCAAGTATGCCATTGTCTGCGCACAGAAAATACTGACCTGCCATCCGGGCTGCAAGCAACTGGCCACCCTCAGCCGGTTCCGAGTTTACAGCAATGATATGGATGGTGCCTTCAGGAAAACTGGGATAACTGTTTCGAACCAGGAATGCTGCCTGGGCCGAATTGAAAGGAATAACTTTGTGGCTGATATCCACTACCCTGATTTCTGCACAGTTGGTAAGAAGTTTCCCTTTTAGTGATGCCACATAATAGTCATCATCATTCCAGTCGGACGTAAGGGTGATAATGTGCATGGGATTTCGGCAGGGATTTTCTTATTGGAATGTTGAAAAAAACAGCTTAATTTGTGGTTCCAAAATTAGTGATTATAATTTGATTTATGGCTGAAAAGCTGATCTATTTGGATGGTATTGATCCGGTTGATTTCTATGGTGTCAACAACGTTCGCTTCAATAAATTCATTGAAATTTTCGACGATCTGAAGATTGTTTCCCGGGGTAATGAGATAAGGGCTACAGGAGATGAAAAGAGGCTCGGGGAATTTGAGGAAAAGGTTGAGCTTATTATCAGGTACCTGCGCAAATTTAATGTGGTGAACCTGGCTGATCTGGAGGAATTGATCAATGGAAAGGCTGATCACAAAATGGAAGCGCCCGGACCCGATGGTGAGGTACTTTTACATGGTGAACGGGGCAGGAGGATCATGGCCATCACCGTGAACCAAAAACGGCTTGTGGATGAAGGGGAAGTGAACGATCTGCTTATTGCGGTGGGACCTGCCGGTACCGGTAAAACCTATACGGCTATTGCCATGGCAGTTCGGTCACTGAAGGAGAAAGAGGTGAAGCGGATCATTCTCACAAGACCAGCCGTAGAAGCTGGTGAAAAACTGGGATTTCTACCCGGGGATTTTAAAGAGAAACTGGATCCTTATCTGCAGCCCCTGTACGATGCGCTGAGGGACATGATACCTGCCAAAAAACTGATTCAGTTTATTGAAGAGGGAACCATCCAGATCGCACCTTTGGCATACATGCGGGGCCGGACCCTTGATCACGCTTTTGTGATCCTGGACGAAGCACAGAACGCTACATCCAGCCAGTTTAAAATGTTTCTGACCAGGATGGGTCCCGATGCCAGGTTTATTGTCACAGGCGACGATACACAGATCGATCTGCCCAGGCATGTAGACTCCGGACTGATACAGGCCATGAGGATTCTGAAAGGAATAAAGGGGATCTCTGTTATAAGGTTTGACGAGCGCGACATCATCAGGCACCGCCTCGTAAAATCCATTGTAAAGGCCTACAATGGGGAGGAGAAAGTGGCAAAGGAAAAGGCAAAGGAGAAAGAAAAGTAAAAAGTAATTGGTAAGTTGTAAATAGTAAGAAAAAACTCATGTTATGGCCAATGCATTAAAGGGTACCCGGTTTAATCTGAAAGGACAAAAAAATCTCTATACAGGGAAAGTCAGGGACGTGTATAACATCAACGATGACTATCTGATCATGGTGGTGTCGGACAGGATCTCGGCTTTTGATGTGGTACTGCCAAAGGGTATTCCCTACAAGGGACAGGTGTTGAATCAGATTGCTTCCAAATTCCTGGATGCTACTGCAGACATTGTACCCAACTGGAAAATTGAATCTCCCGATCCCAATGTGACGGTTGGACACCTGGCTGATCCATATAAAGTTGAAATGGTGATCCGGGGCTATCTGACCGGTCACGCATGGAGAGAGTACCGGGAAGGAAAGCGGATGTTGTGCGGCGTGCCCATGCCGGAGGGGATGAAAGAGCATGACAGGTTCCCTGAACCAATTATCACGCCAACCACAAAGGCGGATGAGGGTCATGATGAGGATATCTCCAGGGAGGAGATCCTGGCCTCTGGGCTGGTGCCGGAGGAAGAGTATCTCAAACTGGAAGATTACACCAGGAAGCTTTTCCAGCGGGGAACGGAGATGGCTGGGCAGATGGGCCTGATTCTTGTAGATACGAAATATGAATTTGGAATGAAGGAGGGAGAGATTTTGTTGATTGACGAGATCCATACGCCTGATTCATCCCGCTATTTTTATGCTGAGGGTTATCAGGAACGGCAGGAAAGGGGAGTGCAGCAAAAGCAGCTTTCCAAGGAGTTTGTGAGGCAGTGGTTGATCAGCAATGGATTCCAGGGAAAAGAAGGACAGCTTGTCCCAGAAATGCCCGAGGCGTTTGTGAAGGAGGTGAGTGAGCGATATATTGAATTATTCGAGAACATCACAGGAGAGACCTTCGTTAAAGCTGATACAAGTAGTATAGAAGAGCGGATTCTTAAGAACCTCAATGATTTTATTGCTAAATAGAAGGCTATGGAGCCTGCTGCTGGGGCTGCTGCTGACCATGGCGGCTATCTCACAGGAACCTGTTGAGGTGGAGCGATCTGCCAACAAGGTCATCCTGGAAGGAAAGGTATACTATATCCATGTGGTTGAACCTGGCCAGACGCTTTTTGCCATTGCACAGGCCTATCACATTTCTCAAAAGGAGATCGCTGTTGAAAATCCCGGTGTAATATCCGGAATCCAGATTGGACAGGCGCTGAAAATCCCTGTGGAGCCTACCATTGAGGAGGAGATTGATACCTCGGAGGTGGAGTTGAGTTCACCTGGCAGAAACACACACAAAGTGAAGGCTGGTGAAACCTTTTACAGCATCTCCAGGCAGCATGGAATTACAGAGCTGGCTTTGAGAGAGGCCAATCCTTCCGTTCGTCCTGAAGGGTTGAAACCGGGCCAGCGGCTGGTTTTACCACAGCCAGTGAAGAAGGTAGAAGGACTGGAACAGGAACCGGCATACAATGAAGAGGGATTCGCCTATCACAAGGTGAAAAAACGGGAAACCCTCTATTCCATAGCCAGGTTTTATGAAGTGGATGTGGAGGATATTCGAGCGGCCAATCCTGAACTGGGATGGGGAGGACCCAAAACAGGCCAGGTGATCAGGATACCCCAATCCCGGGAAATGAGTGCTTCTGAATCCGTTCAGGACTCTATATTCACCGGGGAGGTTCAGGAGACCTACTACTATGACGAACTTATGGCCAGTCATGACAACCGGAGACGCACCTACCGAATTGCATATTTTATACCTTTCGATTTTCAGGAACCAGAACCGCTGGATTCGCTGATCAAAGATGTGGCATCGGCTACCAGGCGGAACAGGATCATAGAGCGGTACCGGATGGAGCAGAAGACTCCCCAGTCGGTCCAGTTTCTGGAGTTCTTTCAGGGTTCTTTGCTGGCCCTTGATTCAATGAGGCAGACCGGGATGAAACTGGATGTCCGTTTTTTTGATACCAGAAAGAGCATTGACCAGACACTGTTATTACTGGAGAATCCCGAAATGGAGGACATGGACCTGATCATTGGTCCTTTTTATGCTTTCAACCTGGAGATAGTGGCTGAATTTGCAAAAAGGGAAAAGATCCCCGTGGTCACCCCCTTCTTCAACGAAATGACCTATGCATGGGACAATCCATATCTTTTCCAGTTAAGTCCTTCCATGGAACTTGGATACCGGGAAGTGGCAAAACTTGTTGCGAGCAAACATACATACAACATTGTTTATGTGAGGGAAGAGGATTCTGTTGATGTGGAGCGGCATGGCCTGTTGCGGGAGATGATCTATGACGGGTTTGATGATTACAGGCCAGAAGAACCGGTTATCTTTAAAGAGCTTGTCCTGACCCTGGAGCATACAGACGAGATCATACATTCACTTTCATCCGATCGGAAAAACCTGGTGATTGTACCCACCAGGAACGAAGCCCTGGCCAGTCGTGTGGTTTCTTCACTTTATTACAGATTGAAGGACTTTGAAATTGAAATTGTGGGAACTCCCGACTGGACTGAGTTTTCGAGCATTGATTACAGATACTACCATGAGCTCAGTCTCATGTTTTACAATCCCTTCTGGATGGATTACCTGGATCCCGGGGTGGATGCGTATTTGCGCAAATTCAGGGATCATTTTTATGCCGAGCCCAGGGCCATGACCAGGAAAGGGATCAATTACGGGGTTGTCAGCTATGACATGACCCTATACTTCGTCAATGCCCTGAAGATATTCGGCCCCCGTTTTATCCTTTCCCTTAGCGAATATCATCCCGAACTGGTGTTTGAACCCTATGTGTTTTCGAGGGTGTCGTCTGCAGGAGGATATGAGAATTCCACAATCCCTTTCTACCAGTTTCTTCCTGATATGACCATTCGCAAATTTGAGGTTCCGGAACTGCCCCGGCAGAACTATTTTTTCCGTCCCTCGGATGATGAGAGACATAAATACCTGAATTACGATCCCGATCGAAAATAAATTTCCACATGCGAATAATTAATTTCGGATTGCTGTTTTTGCTGTTTTTGAGTGCTGTTTCCTGTAACCATAAAGAAAAAGCCAGGGGCGGTGAGACTGAGATTATTGAAAGTTATGTCATCCTGGTCTCCTTTGATGCCTTTCGGTGGGATTATACGGACTTGTATCATACACCAAACTTCGAGGCATTGATTGAGAGCGGGGTGAAGGCTGAGAAGTTGATCCCCTCGTTTCCCACCAAAACCTTTCCCAACCACTACACCCTGGCCACCGGGCTCTACCCGGATCACCACGGGATCATCAACAACAGCTTCTATGCCAATGACCTGGGGAAGTTATACCGGATCGGAGACAGGGATATGGTACAGAACGGAGACGCTTACTTCGGTGAACCCATATGGGTAACGGCTGAACAACAGGGGATACGAACAGCTTCATTTTACTGGGTTGGCACTGAGGCACCCATCATGGGGATACATCCTACCTACTGGAAGAAATACGATGAAAGTGTGTCCTATGAAGACAGGGTGGACCAGGTGATTGATTGGTTGGAGGAACCCATGGAGAAACGACCTGGACTGATTACCCTCTATTTTGATGAGCCCGACGGAGTCGGACACCAGTATGGTCCGGAGCATGCCGAAACCCGTGAGGTGGTCACCTACCTTGACTCTGTATTGGGTTATCTTCGCACAGAAATTGCTAAACTTGAATACAGTGAAAGGATGAACCTGATCGTGGTGTCTGATCATGGAATGGGGCCCATTTCTTCAGACAGGTATGTGAATCTGAATGATCACCTGAAGGAAGGATGGACCGATCATGTGATTGGAGGAAACCCTGTCTACCTGATTGATCCGGCTGACGGCTTTGGGGATTCAGTGTGCATCAGCCTGAACAGGACTGAAGGCGTTTCTGCCTGGCAGGCTGAGGATATGCCGCCCCATTTACACTATGGCACCAGCCCCCGTTTCCCCGGGATAGTGGCAGTGGCCGACAGTTTTTGGAGCATCGGTACAAAACCTGTATCATCGGGATACGCAGGTGGTACCCACGGATACGATAATGCCTTTACTGATATGCACGCCATCTTCATGGCCGAAGGCCCTGCCTTTCGGAACGGATATACCCGCCCGCCCTTCTCCAACGTGGAAGTGTACGGTATTGTCGCTCACATTCTGGGCCTCTCTCCGGCATCCACTGACGGTATGCTGGAAAACGTTCAGGATATCTTTGCTGCGGAATAAAGAAAATGCCGCCCCCGGAAGGAGACGGCATCTTCATATGATTGGGATTAAATTTAAAGCTGCTACTGGGTGGCTCGCTCAAGCCGTTTCAGGATGGAAAAGATGAAGGCTGCCGATAACAGACATGTGATAACAAAGATCGACCACAGCTGCCACAATTCGATTTTTTCCCAGAAAAAGCTTCCGATAAAGAGCAGCTTGTTACCTACAGCAGTAGCCAGCAGCCAGCCACCCTGCATCAATCCCTGGAAGCGGGTAGGGGCCACCTTGGAAACGAATGAGAGCCCCATGGGACTGAGGAACAGTTCTGCAAAGGTGAGGATCAGGTAGGAAGACATGAGCCAGTAGGGCGTAATCCGGGAGGAGTCGGGAACAGGCATTCCATCGAGTTCAAAAGGAGAGACCAATGACCTTGATCCGATGACCATGATCACAAAACCGAAGGTGGCGATGATCATTCCAATCCCGATCTTTTTGGGTGTGGATGGTTCCATCCCTTTTCTGTTTAACATGGCAAAAAAGGCCATAACGGCAAAGGTGAGGGTCACAATAAACAGCGGATTGAAGGCTTGAAATGTTTCGGGTTCAATGGGATTATCAGCACCTCCCATGCTGAAGCGGACAACAGCCACAACTCCTCCGACAACGGTTAGAACAGCGCCAATAATCTTGGTGTTCCTGGCGATGTTTTTTCCGATCAGAATAAAAACACCCACCAGGAAAGCGATTACAGAAAGGATGTTCCATAGATTAAAGAACATATAGGTGATTGGATCCACCCGCTTCAGTGTGTAGTCCCTGGCAAAAAAGGTATAGGTCAGGCCATTCTGGTGGAATCCCATCCAGAAGAATATGACCACGAAGAATACCAGTAGCAGAGATACAACCCGTTGTTTCTCATCCTTGGTGGCAATCATTACAATCCAAGTAACGAAGGAAACAAAAAGCCCAATGGCAGCTCCGGTTGCAAAATCTTTAACGAAACTGATCAGTACAGCAACAAGAGCACCAGCTACCAGAGCTACGGGAATAGCCAGGGGTTTCTCTGTAATGGAGATGGTTTTTTCTCCGGCGACCTTCGCTTTTTTGGGAAGATGCTTGTTAAAAACAAGGTAGGCTACAAGGGAGATCACCATGGCAATGGCTGCAATTCCAAAAGCCATATTATATCCCTTGGAGAAGGTGTCTATGTAAGAATTCGCAAATGCACCAAGATCGGTGACAGGACCATTCAGGCTGACAGCATCGGCCAGTTTCTGGAGTACACCCACATCCTGAAGGGTTCCATCCCTGTACTGGTGAGCAATTGCAGGAATACTGCCATCATGCAGGAAGCCGTTGGATTTTAACCACCAGTTCCTGATGCCTTTGGCAGCAAAGGGTGCGAAAAATGCGCCCACGTTAATTCCCATATAGAAGATCAGGAAGGCATTGTCCCTTACTTTGTCATACTTGGGATCGTCATACAACTGGCCAACAACAGCCTGAAGGTTTCCTTTGAACAGGCCGTTTCCTATGGCAATGGTAAACAGCCCCACCACGGTGATGGGCAGGGACAGGCCAGGGACTACCAGCAAAGCATATCCCAAAAACATGATCACCTGACCGAGGGCTATGATGGATGTATATTTTTTTGTGGCATCAGCCAGGATACCGCCCAGCAGCGCCAGGGCATAAATGGCAAAATAGAACCAGCTGTAAATATCACCTGCTTTTTCTGCAGCAAGACCAAATTTGGCCTGCAGGAAAAGAACCAGTATCGCCATCATGGTATAGAAGCCAAAGCGCTCACCCATGTTTGCAAAAAAGGCGACGTATAGTCCTTTGGGATGTCCTTTTAACATAGAATTAAATTTTCGTGAATAATTCGATTTATGGATTGGGCACAAATATAGAAATAGTTTTTTCTTAAATTTGATTGGATTAGCATGTTATGAAAATTTTTGAGGCTTCGAACGTTCGCGAAATTGATGCGTATACCATCCTTCACGAACCCATTGCTTCCATTGATCTGATGGAACGAGCGGCACAGCGCCTGACCGGTTGGTATGTGAGACATTATCATACGGACCGGAAGGTGCTTGTTTTTGCAGGTTCCGGCAACAACGGCGGAGATGCGCTGGCCATGGCCAGGATGCTGGCAGAGCGGCAGTTCAAGGTATCCTGTTATTTGCTTGTGTTCGGAAAACTTTCGGAGGATTGCGCAAAGAACCGGAAGCGTTTGATTGAGCAGGGCATGGTTACACTCACAGAGATCACAGAAAAGGACCAGCTTCCTTCCATAGACGGCAATGTTGTGGTGGTGGACGGGATATTCGGATCGGGACTTAGCAGAAAGGCAACGGGTTTCCCCGGGGAGGTGATAAGCCATATCAATGCCCATGCTGATACTGTCATCGCCATCGACATCCCATCCGGACTGTTCGGGGAGGATAACCGGGAGAATGATCATGAAAAGGTGATCATGGCTACCCATACCCTTACATTCCAGTTTCCATTCCTCTCCTTTTTCTTCAGCGAGAACGACCCGTTTGTGGGCTCCTGGAAGGTTCATGACATAAAGCTTCACCCTGAAATCATATCCGAAACAGAGGCAGCGCACCAGACCATTGAAAAGGAGCTGATCGCCAGGATTCTTCCCCGGCGTCCCAGGTTTGCCCACAAGGGAACCTTTGGGCATGCCCTGATGATCTCGGGTTGTTATGGCATGATGGGTGCAGCTCTTCTTGCAGGTGAATCCTGCCTGAGGGCAGGGGCCGGGTTGGTCACCCTTCATATTCCCCGTTTCGGATATTCCATCATTCAGACAGGATTTCCGGAGGCCATTGTGAGCCTGGATCAGTCGGACATCCTTTTCAGTAAACCGCCCGACCTGGCTCCCTATTCAGCCATTGGAATCGGCCCGGGACTGGGCTGCAAACCCAATTCTGGAAAGGGATTGATAATGGTTCTGGAGCAAGCCTCCGTACCCATGGTTATTGATGCGGACGGATTGAATCTCCTGGCTTCCTGCCCCGAATGCATGGAATTGCTGCCAAAAGGATGCATCCTGACACCCCATCCCAGGGAGTTTGACCGCTTGGCCGGTGCGAGTGACAATTCCTATGACAGGTATCTGAAGCAGGTGGAATTTGCAGCCCGGCACAAGGTAGTTGTGGTATTAAAAGGAGCATTTACTGGAATTGCAGCTCCGGATGGCAATTACTGGTTCAATACCACAGGCAATCCGGGAATGGCTACTGGAGGAAGTGGCGATGTCCTTACCGGCCTGATCACAGGTTTGCTGGCGCAGGGGATGAAACCGCTGGATGCAGCCATCGCCGGGGTATACCTGCACGGATTGGCCGGAGACCTGGCGGCGGAGGAAAGCAGCCAGGAAGCCATGATTGCCGGGGATATGATCCGTTGTCTGGGTAAAGCTTTTCGGAATGTATAAGATACTGACCAGTATACTGCTCCGTATGTTACTTACCTGCATGCTGATCACTAGCTGCAACAACTTGAGCCGGGATCAGCCGGAACCTGAGATCAGGATGGGCGATGCGAATCACATCTTGGTGAACCACCATGATACTACACTCCATAGCCGCTACCATGAGGCCCAAACACTTGACCTTGATATCGATAGTGACGGAATCAATGACCTTCAGATTGGCTATGAGATTTGGGGTTCTCCTGGTCTGGGACAGCACCCCCGGTCTACCATCGGATGCCTTCATGATGCGATACAACTAGCCGGCGTCTACACCTTTGATACCACATTCCTGAACAGGGGGATCTGGGTGGAGGATGAACCCGGATCCCAGGTAGAAGTGTGGGAATACTTTAACTATGTCTGCCATCGGATCGATCAGGCAGATTCAATCCTTTCTGTAAAACCTGCTTTTCATATGAAAACTTTTGAAAGGGATGAGAAGCTTCGGCTAAATGATAGCTTCCTTGCTGATACCCTCACCCTGTATGAAGATTATTTCGCCTACCCTCCCGTAAGTTGGGAAAGTGGGGATACCATGTACCACAAGAGCGAGGTTTACGGGAATGACTGCTGCGATCTCCCCATGGATGAAACCCACTTCATCGGTATTAAAATGACCGAAGGCCCGAGGCTTGGGTGGATTCGTTTAGGCGTTTTCGGATATTATAAAATCCTTGTGTTGGAGAGTGCCATTCAGCTTGTTTATTAGTTTTCTTGTTTTCAATGATGTGATATACTAATTTCACCGGTATATCAGTTCTATAAGTCCATGAAAAGGATCATTCTATACAGCGTATTGACCGCATTGGCTACCGGTTGTTTTGCTCCTGCTGCGATGCAGGTAAAAGTTGCCCCCCTGGGTGAAGATGTTCTTGAAACCCAGGATCAGTATCTATATGCCCTGCCGCAGACTGTTTTAAAGGTAGAGGTAGTGTACCAGGAGATGAAGCATGTGCCTGGTCCATTCAGGGATTATGCAGAGAAGTACCTGGGCATTACGGAGGTGATCAGGAGCAATTTCAGCCAATGGCAGATCCTCGATGTGGAAGTGGCATCCCATACAGAACTGGATCCTGGGATGGTGTTTCAAGTCAATGTGCTTGAAGGGGACTTCAATGAGGCGCTCATGCATCCCCTGCTGGAAAAAGGCTGCATCCTTGACGGAACCGGTCTGGTGCGTGAAGAGATAAAAAGCCCCACGCTGGGATCCTTGGTGCTAAGGGATTATGTGAGCTATAAAGATCTGGGGATAGAATCCAATTTTGCAGAGCGGACCGAGACCATGTACAAGACCATTGTGACAGATACCTCTTTTGTAGAGGTTCCGGTGGACCGCACCATTACCGAACAGAAGTCGCCCTCCACCAAAGCAAAGGAGGCTGCGGAATTCATACTGGAGCTTCGGACCAGGCGCTTTGAGTTGCTTACGGGCGATTACGAGGTATATCCGCAGGGGGTGGCCATGAAAGCGGCCCTGAATAAGCTGGATGAGTTGGAGGCTTCCTACCTGACCCTTTTCACTGGGAAAACTTTTGGTAAAACATCCAGAATGGCATGGTTTATTGTTCCCGAATCAGGTGGAGCATCTTCATCATACAATCTGGGGATGTTCTCCGAACAGCTTGGTTTTGTTCCAGAGGATCTTTTGGAAGGTGCCCCCCTGAAGCTAAGCATACAACCACTTGGGAAAACTGCTGATTTGGGAGCTTACCATGCTGGAAGCAAGATCGGAGGCAACAGCAACCTGCTTTATTATCGCTTGCCGGACGTGGTTGATCTCAGAGTAAGTTTTGGTGAACAAGAGCTTTGCCAGCAGAGGATCTCTATCTACCAGTCAGGCGCCTTGATTGCTTCCCCGCTGAAATAAATATCTAAAGCTTCCTGAGACTCGTTACCTGAACCTGTTGACGATCTGGCGTAAGGACTTTAAGGAAATAGACACCAACAGTATAATTTGATGTATTCAACAGGATGATGTCTCCAGGGTTCACTAGCTTGTGCTGTTGTTGGCTGATCAGACGCCCGGTCACATCCTGAACTTCGATGAAATAGTCCCCGGTAGTCTCTATATCAAAGCGGATCCTGAGCTGATCTCCCACCGGGTTCGGATAGGCTGAAATACCCCAGTTCACCTGGTTTTCCTCCATCCCCACATCAATATCAAAGGGTTGCTGGAATCCCTGGGTCAGTACCAGGTCGGTTCCGGCCAGTGTGGAAACAGCCAGTTCACCCAATGTCCAGGAGATGCTGATGTCATTGCCTTCAAAGTAAGCTCCTCCGGATGAAAGGACACTGGGAGTAAGCTGTATCTGCTGAGCACTCAGGGTTACCGTGCTCGCAATCATTACCAAAAGGAAAGTTATCGGATTTTTCATGGATCAGCTCTTTGTTCAAATTTCCGAAAAAACTAGGTTGGAACCAAGTCTTTAACAACAATATAACGTTCATAGGTAAAAAAGTTGAAGGTTTCATGATGGTATAGATGTTGTAATGTATGCCTGTGAGACAGTCTATAAATTTTTGTGAAGCAAAAATTTGAAGCAACGAACAGGTATATATAACGAGAAAGAGGCCGTATCTTTTTGATACAGCCTCCCTGGTATTGTATTGGAAAAGACTACTTTGCAGGTATGGCTTCCAGGATGGCCACAAGAAAATCCCAGAATTTCTTCACAGTACCGATCGCAACCTTCTCATCAGGAGAGTGGGGAAAACGAATGGTGGGGCCAAAGGAGATCATATCCAGGTTGGGATATACACCTCCCAGCAAACCGCACTCGAGGCCGGCATGAATGGCTTTGATCTCAGGGATCTTCCCGAAATTCTTGTTATAAACATCCTGGCATACTTTCAGAATGGGTGATTCCATGTCTGGTTTCCAGCCCGGATAAGCTCCGCTTAACTCCACTTCAGCATCCATCAGGTGAAATACTGCTGCAATTTTCCATGCGGTAGCATCTTTGGCGCTGTCCACAGACGACCGGGTCAGGTTCAGGGCCAGGAACCGGCCATCCTTTACCCGGGCAATGGCCAGGTTGTTTGAAGTCTCCACAAGTCCTTTCATGGACTGGCTCATGCGTTGCACTCCGTTGGGACAGGCGAATAGGGCCCGGATAAATTTCCTCTGCTCATCTGCCGGAACCACTTTGGCCGGCGCACTGATTTTTTCACAGGTGAAGGAGAGATCGGGTTCGGTCTCGGCAAATTCATTCCTGTAGATGCTTTGGTAATCAGCCACCAGTGTTTCAAATTTAATGGCAGATTCTTCAGGAACCAAAACAACACCGGTTGATTCCCTGGGAATGGCATTTCTCAGGTCTCCGCCTTCGGCTCTGGATAACCTCACATTCAGGTCTGCTTCGGCCTGCATAAGGAAGCGGAACAGGATCTTATTGGCATTGGCCCTGCCCAGGGGGATGTCCATGCCCGAGTGTCCGCCTTTTAATCCTTTTGCATGGATCAGATATGCCACATGACCTGAGGGAGCATCCTCTTCGGTGTAGGATTTGGAGGCCGATACATCAATACCACCGGCACAACCCACGTAAAGTTCTCCTTCATCTTCCGAATCCATGTTGATCAAAATGTCTGCATCCAGCAGTCCGGGTTTGAGCCCGAACGCTCCTGTCATTCCGGTCTCTTCATCGATGGTGAAAAGCGCCTCCACCGGTCCGTGGACCAGGCTGCTTGATTCCAGTACAGCCATGGCTGCTGCCACGCCTATTCCGTTGTCACTACCAAGGGTTGTCCCGTCGGCAGTGACCCAGTCACCATCAATAATGGTTTCGATGGGATCCTTCTCAAAATCAAAATCCTTGTCGCTGTTCTTCTGGGGTACCATATCCAGGTGTCCCTGTAAAACAACTGTTTTCCGGTTTTCCATTCCGGGTGTGGCCGGTTTCTTGATGATCACATTGCCAACCTCATCCACGATGGTCTCCAGTCCAAGGTTCTCCCCGAACTGTTTCATATACGCGATGATCTCGGCCTCTTTTTTTGAAGGCCTGGGGATCTGAGTAAGTGTATGGAAATGTTTCCAAACCTCAACGGGTGCTAAATCTTTAATTGAACTCATGCTGTTTTCTTTTACATATTTATAGGCACACGGCTTCATTGACATGATCATCGATGAGGAGACGGTTTGCCTTTTTCTTTTCATGTTATTCCGCTTTTACTCCACTGGGAAGTTCAAGACCGAATTTCTGTTTTGCATCGGCTCGTTTCAGCTGCAATGCCAGGAAAATGGAAACCACCCCAAGGATCACAAGCATAAAGATGGGTACGGTATAATTGTAGCTCATCTCACCGGCACGGATGGCCTCCAGGTCTTTTTTGTTGGCCAGGTCCAGTACAGCGCCTATGCCCCAGAAGAAGAAGAGCAATCCATAGTTCTGAATGGTGAACATGGTTGCGTAGGCGGTTCCCAGCCGGCTCTCTTTCACAATCTTAGCCACCGAGGGCCACATGGCCGCCGGGATCAGTGAAAATGCAATTCCCAGGCTGAGTAATCCAAAATATCCCAGCACTTCGCTATTGAATAGCGACAGGGATATATGTGCGAAAATAAGCAGGACAGAACCCACAATCATGAGTGAGGCAGCCCTGCCTTTTTTATCCACATAGTTACCAAAGATGGGTGTGAACAGGATGGTCCCCATGGGGATCAGACTGGCGGTTTTTGGTCCGTTTTGAAGCCAGACAGAGAGGGTGCTTCCCCATAGTCCCTTGATGAACAGAAAAAACAGAAGTCCGATGACCACCATGGATGCAATTTTTCCTCCCACATTGTTAATCTTTGAGGGAATCATGGAGAAACCAAGACCGAAGAAGAAAAGTCCCAGATAAATGGCTACGTTGCCCAATGACTGGCTGCCGAAGAGGCTGAAGTAATTGGCACTTAGCGGCAATTCGTAAGAGAATCCGAATTTGTTCACCAGCAGATCGGGGGCATACTGAATAAAGGGAAATACTGCCGAATAAAAGAAAACACAGAGCAGTGCGATATATACAAAAGAGCGGTTCTTCATCAAGGTGATCAGGTCTGAAAACTTAAATTCTTCTTCCACTGCTGTTTCACCACTTGCTACCATGGCTGCTTTGTCCTGCTTGTCCAGGCTGTAATCGAAAATGGTATAAATCAGGAACATAATCAGAGCAATCCCAATCAGGGTGGCAGCAAAAGCCACCGCCGGGGGTACCGAGTTTCCTCCAATATCGATGGAGAGTGCCAAGCCCATGGCTGAACCCAGCCGGCCGAAGCCCATATTGATGGCCATGGCCAGCGCCAGCTCATATCCCTTGAACCACTTCACTACGGTTCGTGTAGCCACAACACAGGTGACTTCGAGACCAGAGCCGAACAGGACCCGTCCGACGATCATCATGGTCAATTGTGTATTGTGTGCTTCACCGAAAAAGCCATGTGCCGCCAGTGCGGTAATGGCTGCACCCACAGCTGCCAGGGCGCCAAAGAGTAAGCCGGCCAGGCGAACACCCCACTTGTCCAGGACAATCCCGCCTATGATAATCATACCAAAGAGGTTGGCAATGGTGGTGAGTCCGATCAGTCTTCCAAATTCTTCACTGGTAAAACCCATTTCGGTCTCCATCAAACCCTTCAGTCCACCGAAGAAATCCTGGAACCAGTAGGTGGCCAGTATAAGCATACTGATCAGCACCAGCATCAGCCATCGCATGGGGGCTGAATCTCTTAGCGTTTTCTTTGTCGCTTCCATCAAATCAAGTTTTTGTGAATGAAGTTCTAAAAATAGAAAAAATATGGGGGCCGGGAGTGTTTTAAACAACATACTGAATTAAGATGCTGATCCTGTATGCAGATAATTCTATATTTACATCCCTTGAGAAACTGATTTTGTGTAAGGAAGTGAACCCGATACCGACTATTTGGTTATAGTAGAAAGCAGAAATTATGAAAAAGACAATTTGGGTTGCAGCCCTTGTTATTATGGGACTCGGCAGTGTGTCGGCGCAGGAGACAATAAAGTGGTATTCCATATCAGAGGCGGTTCAACTGGCCAGCCAGGAACCCCGGATCATGGTAATCGATGTCTACACGGATTGGTGCGGTTGGTGCAAGCGTCTTGACGCAACCACTTTTGCTGATCCTGAAGTGGCAGCTTTGATGAACAAACATTTCTACCCGGTGAAGCTGGATGCGGAGGGAAAAGATGACATATTGATTGGGGACAAGGTCTATAAATTTGTTGATAATGGGCGCAGGGGCTACCATGAAGTGGCCGCTGTGGTGACCAACGGTCGCCTGGTTTATCCCACCATTTCTTATTTGAGTGACCGTGGAGCGGTGTTGAAAGTGGCACCCGGGTACCAGGATGCTGCATCATTTAAGATTTATCTGGAATACTTTTCAGGTGGAGCCTACAAAGAGCAGGATTTTGACGATTACAAAGCTGCCCGGACCCCGGTAGCAGATTTGTAGTTAGCGGTATTTATCCATCATTCTTCCCAGTTCATCCTTTAACTCCTTTCTTAAACTTTCCGGTTCAAGGACTTCACCGTCTTTTCCCAGACCAAGGACAAGCGATTTAAATTCATAGGTGGGATGAACCCTGAAACTGAAGACTACCTGGTCTTCATCCTCCGAATGGATATTCTGGGATTCGTGCCAGGGCTGGGTGATCAGGTACTGGGCCTGGGTTTTCTGAACTGCCAGTTTGATCAGGGGAGGAGCACCCGGTGGTGCTATGATTCCAAGGGCATACCTGAAATACTCTCCCGCGCTGAATCCTGGTGCCCTGTATTTCAATCCGGAAACCTCCTTCAGGTCGCGAATACGATCAAGTGAATAGGTGCGCACCTGTCCCTTGAATTCATTCCAGCCTACCAGGTACCATCTGAAGCCATGCTCTTTAAGCAGGTAGGGATGCACCTCGTTGTAGTAAGGTTTATCCTCATAGAAAGGCAGGTAAGTGATGCGCAGCACCCTTTTGTTTTCGATGGCGCTAATGATGGGTTGCAGGTACTGGGTGCCTTTAACCTCCGGAGCCTTCCTGAAGTGTATGAATCCTTTGTTGCCGTATTGTTTGTACAATCCAGCGATCATGGATTGAATTTCCAGGTTGTTTTTGGTGTATGCCATGCCAGTAATATCCTTGTTTTATTCAAAAGTAGCAAACTCCCGTGATTGGGTCAATTGTTCTAATTATTATTATATTCGACCGTTCTTTTTTCACATCTAAAACCCCAAAACCGATGAAATCAACTGTTTTTTCCGTTGTGCTACTCTGTGTGGCAGTGTCTGTATTTTCCCAGCCCCTCGACATGGAATATGTAAAGGGTATGGAAGCCAGAAATATAGGGCCTGGAGGTATGAGTGGAAGGGTGACCGCCATTGATGTCCATCCCGAAGATGCTTCCACATTCTACGTGGGCACAGCTTCTGGAGGATTGTGGAAGACCACCAATGGAGGAATCAATTTTAAGCCCGTTTTCGACGACCAGGGAGTGTCAAGTGTTGGTGCTGTGGCTGTTGATCCAGGTAATCCCGATGTGATCTGGGTTGGTACCGGCGAAGGAAATCCCAGGAACAGCCTGAATGGTGGTTTCGGTATTTATAAAAGTCTGGATGGTGGACGAAACTGGACCCTGCTTGGACTTGAGAAGACGCGTCATATCCACAGGATTATTGTACATCCCAACAATCCCGATGTGGTATATGTAGGTGCCATTGGAAGTCCCTGGGGCCCCCATCCCGAAAGGGGGGTTTATAAGACCACAGATGGCGGAAAGAACTGGAAGCAAATACTTTTTGAAAACGAACTGACCGGTGTGGCTGAAATGGTCATGGATCCATCCAATCCCGATAAGCTGTTTGTAGCCATGTGGGAGCACCAGCGCTGGCCCTGGTTCTTCAAGTCGGGAGGAGAAGGCTCCGGACTTCATATGACTGTTGACGGGGGAGCGAACTGGACCAGGCTAACTGACAAAGAGGGGCTTCCCAAAGGTGAGCTTGGAAGGATCGGTCTGGCCATTGCAGGTGGCAATACAAAGTATGTCTATGCCCTGGTTGAGTCGAAGAAGAATGCCATCTATCGCTCCACCGATGGTGGTTACAGCTGGGAAAAGAGAGGGGAAAAAAATATTGGAAACAGGCCATTCTACTATGCAGAAATATATGTGGATCCGGCCAATGAGAACAGGGTATACAGTCTCTACAGTCAGGTGAATATTAGCGAGGACGGTGGGAAATCATTTTCCACCCTCATCGGTTACAACATCCACCTGGACCACCATGCGTGGTGGATCCATCCCACCGATCCCACCTTTATGATTGATGGCAATGATGGCGGTCTTGCCATTACCTATGACAGGGGAGAGAACTGGCGCCATGTGACCAATCTGCCCGTTTCACAGTTTTATCACATCAGCGTGGATATGGAAACACCTTACAATGTGTATGGTGGTATGCAGGATAATGGTTCCTGGAGAGGACCCGGATATACCTGGAGTGGAGGGGGGATCATTAACACTTACTGGGACTTCCTGATGGGTGGCGATGGTTTTGATGTGATCCCGGTTCCGGGGGATCCCACCCATTGTTATGCCATGTCCCAGCAAGGGAATGTGCGCCGAATGAATCTGGAAACCGGGGGAGCTGTAGATATCAAACCTGCCAGAACAGGGGAGGAAGAGCTCCGCTTTCACTGGAATGCAGCCATTGCACAGGATCCCTTTGATGCCTCTGCCATTTACTTTGGCAGTCAGTTTGTTCATAAAAGCCCGGATCGTGGAGATTCATGGAGTATCATCTCTCCTGACCTGACCACCAACGACTCCACCAAGCAGAAATTTAATGAAAGCGGTGGACTGACCTACGATGTGACCGGGGCAGAGAACCATACCACCATCCTGACCATCGCTCCCAGTCCTGTAAAAGAGGGAGTGATCTGGGTGGGAACTGACGATGGCAATGTCCAGGTGACTACCGATGGTGGTTCCAGCTGGTCCAATTGCTCGCCCCGGATCAAGGAGCTGCCGGCTGGTGCCTGGGTGCCTCAGATTGTGCCCTCCTCCAACAATGAGGGAGAAGCCCATGTGGTAGTAAATAACTACAGGCTGAATGATTATGCACCGTATCTGTTCCATACAGCAGATTTTGGTAAGAATTGGGAGCGGGTGATTGATGAGACCGACGTTCCGGGCTTTGTGCTTTCCTTTGCCCAGGATCCTGAAGAGAGCCGTCTCCAGTTTCTGGGAACCGAATACGGTCTCTATGTGACCCTTGATGGAGGTGAGCAGTGGACCAAATGGACCAATGGATTCCCCACTGTGCCCACCATGGACCTGGTGATTCATCCCCGCGAAAATGACCTGGTGATCGGTACTTTTGGGCGCTCAGCCTTTATCATTGACGACATCAGGCCCCTGAGAGCCCTTGCAGCCAGTTTTGACGAGATTACCAAAAGCAAGGTCTACGTCGTTGATCCTCCGGAGGCCTACCTGGCCGAAACCCGGAATGCTCCGGGTTATTACTTTACGGGTGATGCATATTACGAAGGAGACAACAGGGCATCGGGTGCAAGGATCAGCTATTTTGCCAAAGTGGAGGAGAATGAGGGTGAAGGAAAAAAAGACAGCGTAAGCATCCAGATTCTTGATCAGGAAATGAATGTCTTACGTACCATGAAGAGCGTGCCGAAAAATGGATTGAACAGGCAGGGTTGGAGATTGGACAAAAAGGGTGTCAGGGTCAATTTCAGCGCGACAGCAGGTGGTTCCGGTGGAGGACGTGGAAGACCAGGCGGATCGGGACAGGGAGAGACCGGTGGTGGAGGTTTTGTGCTACCCGGCCAGTACAATGTGAGGATTGCATTCAAGGGAGATACGGTTCATACAAGCATCCGCGTGGAAGCTGATCCCCGGACAACCTACGATATGGAAGGAATGATTGTAAAGGCGGAGAAAACGGATCAGCTTCTGGCGAAATTGAAGGAGCTCAATGCAGGTCTTTCGAAGATCAGGGATTGCAACGAGCGTTATCAGCTGGTGAATAAGCTGGCAGGGAAAGATAAATCCGAGCCATTGGGAGAGGCATTGGAAAACGTGAAGAAGCACTTGGACAAGCTTTCCGGGCAATTCTTTACCAATGAAACAGTCCAGGGTATCTACGAGCCTTCCGATGTATTGTCTGTAAAGATGTCGGGTACCTGGTCCATCACCATGTCCAACAAGCCACTGACGGAAAACCAGATGCAGAAACTGGCCCTTTACATGTCAACTGCAGATGAGGCCCTTGAATCCATAGATACGTTTATGGAATCAGAATGGGCTGCATTTCGTAAGGTGGTTGAATCGGAGGAAATTTCGCTTTTTAAATAGTTG
The DNA here is from genome assembly GCA_963735755.1 of uncultured Bacteroidota bacterium. GTDB lineage: Bacteria > Bacteroidota > Bacteroidia > Bacteroidales. The sequence continues at coordinate 206,921 of CAVTME010000005.1, forward strand.
TTTAGAGAGCGTACTTCATATTTTATGGTTATCTGTATTTTGCTTAACTTGACATTTGAATGGACAAGCAAAAAAGTGGCATAAGCGGAGCTGCTCAAAATCCAGGCCCTTCCAGGGAAGGGAACTGCATCCTGGGTATCAGGAACAGGTCAGGAAGAAAGCTGAACCTGGTGATCCACGGGACGGAAGTAAATGTGGTACGGGCAATGACCGTCAGGAGGTATAAGCGTTTGAAGCTTGTAAAGGGCACTTACGTCGTGGAGGCCTGGTTGTCAGACGGTCGGATAGGGATCAATGCCATCAACATTCCCCACATCAGCATAGAAAAAATCACATCCAGGAAGGACGTCTCCATCAGGGGCCGGAAGATCGTGGCCGATTTCGTAAATGACCGTGCCAAGCTGGAGATTGACAGGGAACCATCAACAGGTGACCTGGTACAGGATATCTAATAATTAAGATTGGATGCCAGGAGGCTTTCTACCCTCTGCACACTTAATTTTTTACGTTCTGCATAATCTTTCACCTGGTCTTTACCAATTTTCCCAACAAAGAAATATTTCGATTGGGGATGGGCAAAGACCAATCCGCTCACCGATGCTGCCGGGACCATGGAATAGGTCTCTGTCAGGTTGATTCCATATTTCTCAGCTTCCAGTAATTCAAAAAGCACCGCTTTCTCCGAGTGTTCGGGACAGGCGGGGTAGCCATGGGCCGGCCTGATCCCGGCGTACTTCTCTTTGAAGAGCTCATCCATGCTGAGCGCCTCATCGCTTGCATAGCCCCAGAAGTTTCTTCGGATCTCTTCATGAATCAATTCGGTGAATGCTTCCGCGAGCCTGTCGGTGAGCGCCTTCAGCATGATGGATGAGTAGTCGTCATGCTGTGCCTCGAACTCCCGGATTTTTTCCTCGATCCCTATGCCGGTAGTAAGTGCAAAAGCCCCAAGATAATCGGTGAGCCCCGATTCAAGCGGCGCCACATAGTCTGCCAGGCTCAGGTTGGCCATTCCCTTCTCCTTCTGGGTCTGGTTACGCAGGTTGGTAAACCTGGAGATCTCCTTTTTACGGGTTTCGTCAGAATAAACCAGCAGGTCATCACCCACTGCATTGGCAGGGTAAATGCCAAAGACTGCATTGGCTGTAAGCCACTTCTCACTGATAATCCGGTCCAGCATATCCCTGGCATCCTTATAAAGTTTTGTAGCCTCTGTTCCATACTTTGGATCTTCCAAAATATCAGGAAACTTTCCCCTGAGCTCCCAGGTAACGAAAAAGAACACCCAGTTAATGTATTCGCTGATCTTCTCCATGGGAAAATCCAGAAGTGCATGTACGCCGGGTTTAGCCGGCTTGATAATGGACCCGGGGGTCCATTTCAGTTTTAGTGCATTTTTCCTGGCGGCTTCCAGACTGAGGTACTTGATGTCCTTTCCTGCACCCGCATAGCTGGTTCTCAGGGCCTGGTAATCTTTCTTCGCTTCATCGACGAAAGAAGCACGTTGGTCTTTGGAAAGCAGGGCGCTTACTACAGCCACACTCTTTGAGGCATCCTTCACATGGATGACCGGTCTGCCAAATTTGGGTTCGATCTTTACGGCTGTATGGATCTTGGATGTGGTAGCTCCGCCAATCAACAGATCCTGTGTCATATTTCGTCGCTCCATTTCTGCAGCCACAGAGATCATTTCTTCCAGAGAAGGGGTGATCAGTCCCGAAAGACCAACAATATCCACCTGAAGCCGCTGGGCTTCCTCAAGGATTTTTTCGGTGGGTACCATTACGCCCAGGTCGATGACCTCATAATTGTTACAGGCCAGGACCACCCCCACAATGTTTTTTCCGATGTCGTGCACATCTCCTTTTACCGTGGCCAGAAGTACTTTTCCGGCTGCGGAACTTCCGCCTGCTTCGGTGCCGGTTTTCTCCTGCTCGATAAAGGGAAGCAGTATGGCCACAGCCCGCTTCATCACCCGGGCGCTCTTGACCACCTGTGGAAGAAACATCTTGCCGTCTCCGAAAAGATCACCCACTACGTTCATCCCTGCCATCAGGGGTCCCTCAATTACTTTCAGGCCCAGTCCGATTTTTTTATGCGCTTCCAGAGCATCCTCCTCCACATGGTCTGCGATCCCCTTCACCAGGGCATGCTTCAGGCGCTCCTCCACTGGCAGATCCCTCCAGGCATCTCTTACAACTTCAGTTTTTACCTCTTCTCCCAGTGTGGCAGCGTATTCAATCAACCTTTCTGTGGCATCGGCCCTCCTGTTCAATACCAGATCTTCGGTACGTTCAAGCAGTTCAGCGGGGATCTCATCATAGACCTGCAACATGCTGGGATTCACAATCCCCATATCGAGACCAGCCTTGATGGCGTGGTAAAGAAATACAGAGTGGATGGCTTCTCTCACCACATTGTTGCCCCGGAACGAAAAGGATAGATTGCTGATGCCCCCGCTAACCCTGGCATGGGGGAGGTTTTCCTTGATCCAGCGGGCGGTATGAATGAAATCCACGGCATAGTTGTTGTGTTCCTCGATACCGGTGCCGATGGTCAGTACATTGGGATCAAAAATGATATCATCGGGCGGGTAGTCCAGCTTTTCCCGAAGCAGATTGTAGGCACGTTGGCATATCTCCGTCCTTCGTTCAAATGAGTCTGCCTGCCCGCTCTCATCGAAGGCCATGATGATGGCTGCAGCTCCGTAGCTTCTGATTTTTTTCGCCTGCTCAAGGAATATCTCTTCTCCCTCTTTCAGACTGATGGAGTTGACAACGGCTTTACCCTGGATGCATTTTAATCCGGTCTCTATCACTGAGAATTTGGATGAGTCGATCATCAGCGGTACTTTGGATATGTCCGGTTCGGCAATCACCAAATTCAGGAAGGTATGCATCTCATGTTCAGCGTCCAGCATGGCATCATCCAGGTTAATGTCGAGGATCTGGGCTCCATCCTCCACCTGCCTTCTGGCGATCTCCAGGGTCTCATCATATTTCTTCTCCCTGATCAGCCGTGCAAATTTCCGGCTTCCAGCCACATTACATCGTTCACCGATATTGATAAAATTGGAGCCTTCGAAAGCGGTAAGGGGTTCCAGTCCGCTTAGTTTTAATCCGGGTGTAGCTGTTATGGGTTCCCTGGCGGCAGCATCCTCCAGGAGATTGGAGAAAGCGCCGATGTGTTCCGGTGTTGTACCGCAGCAACCTCCTACAATATTGATAAAGCCAGAATCAAGGAAGTCTTTGATCAGAACCGACATCTCTTCGGGGGTCTCGTCATATTCTCCAAACTGGTTGGGCAAACCTGCATTGGGGTGAACCGAAACAAAATGAGTCGATTTAGCGGACAGCTCCTTCAGGTAGGGCCTGATCTCCTTTGCCCCCAGGGAGCAGTTTAGTCCAATGGATAGCAGATCCACATGGTCGAGGGAGTGCATGAAAGCCTCCAGGGTTTGCCCTGACAAGGTGCGGCCACTGGCATCGGTGATGGTACCGGAAACCATCACGGGGATGTGAAGCCCTTCTCCTGCAAGGTATTCTTCAATTCCCATCAGGGCAGCTTTGGCATTGAGTGTGTCAAATATTGTTTCCACCAGAAGCAAGTCAGCTCCCCCCTCCACAAGTCCCTTCACCTGTTCCCTGTAAGCCACTTTCATCTGGTCAAAGGTGATGGCCCGGAATCCAGGGTCATTCACATCAGGTGACATGGAAGCAGTTTTATTGGTGGGCCCAATGGATCCTGCCACGAACCTGGGTTTGTCGGGATTTAATGCGCTGTACTTTCTGGCAGCCTCTGCCGCGATACGGGCCGACTGAAAATTGATGTCGTAGACCGCATCCTCGGTATGATAATCGGCCTGGGAAATGGATGTTGCATTGAAAGTATTGGTTTCAATAATATCCGATCCGGCTTCCAGGTAGGCTTCGTGTATCTCCCGGATCACATCGGGCCGTGTAAGAGAAAGTAGGTCGTTGTTTCCTTTCAGGTCACTGGGATGTGACAGGAATCGCTTTCCCCTGTAGTCGGATTCTTCCAGTTGGTAGCGCTGGATCATGGTCCCCATGGCACCGTCCAGAAGAAGAACCCGCTGCTTCAGGATCTGTTCTATATTTTTTTTTGATTCGGTCATTTGTTGTATATGATAGATCTCCAAAGATAATCAACTTGGGATCAGTTTCCCATTCAATTGATTCTCGAATCAGGCTGACCTTGACCACTCCAGGGTCAGGGAACTTTCCTGAGATTCACTACTTTGCTTTGCGACATCCTGTTTTCCCCAAAAATCTCTGACCATGGAAGTAAGTTGATCCACCTCGATCAGGAACCCATCATGTCCATAATCTGACGCGACCTCCTGGTACTCACCCTGGGCCACATGGGCCAGTAATTTCTGTTCATGCACAGGAAATAGCTGATCCGATGAGATTCCGATCGCAAGCACACCGGCACTGATCCTTCCGATGGAATTTCCCAGTGATCCCCTTTCACGCACTACATTGTGGGTGTCCATCAACCTGGTCAGGGCATAATAGCTGTAAGCATCAAACCTTTGTACCAGCTTATCCCCCTGGTAGTCCTGGTAAGAGGACGCTTTCAACTCAGTGGTTCTGGCCTGGTCCGGTTCGGTCTGGGTTCTGTTGTACGTGTACTCATTCCTGTAGCTCAACATAGCAATGGACCTGGCACTTTTTAATCCTCGGATCCCGCCATAGGGCCGTTCCTCCCTGAAAGAGGGATCGGCTTCAATGGCGAGACGCTGGGACTGGTTGAAGGCTGTGGCCCAGGCGGTGATCTGAACCGATGCGGCAATAAATACCAGATTGCGGATTAGATCCGGGTACATGATGCTGTATTCCAGGGCCTGAAATCCCCCGACGGATCCTCCTATGATGGTGTGGATTTTCCGGATTCCCAGGTGTTCCCTTAGCAATTCATGGACCCTTACCTGGTCACGGATGCTTATGTCGGGAAAGGAGTTGTACCAGGGCAATCCGGTCTCCGGATTGGTGGAGAGCGGACCTGTGGTTCCGTAACAGGAGCCGAGCATATTGGGACAGACGATGAAATATTTCTCGGTATCCATCAGGCGGCCTTCTCCCACCATGCCTGGCCACCAGCTGGCTACTTCCGAATTGGCAGTGAAGGCATGGCAAACCCAGATCACATTGTCAGCCCGATCGTTTAGCGTTCCATAGGTATGGTAGGCCACATTGAGCGAGGGGAGCCTGCCCCCTAACTCAAGTGTGAATGCTTCTTTATGCTGATAGATAGATGGTTTCATTTCTCAAAGGCCTGTTTAAAGTCAGCGATGATATCATCGATATGCTCCAGTCCTACCGAGACCCTCAGCAGGGTAGGGGTGACGCCTGCCGCCAGCTGTGCCTCTTCCGACAGCTGCTGGTGGGTGGTGGCAGCGGGTTGTATGATCAGGGTTCTTACATCTCCCACATTGGCCAGGTGACTGACCAGTTCCAGGTTGTCCACTAGCTTGATGGCTTTGTCTTTGTTCCCTTTCAAGGTAAAGGATAGAACACCTCCTGCACCTTTGGGCAGGTATTTTTTAGCAAGTGCATGGTGGGGGCTGCTTTCAAGGCCCGGATAGTTCACCTGCTCCACAGCAGGGTGGGCTTCGAGCCATTTGGCCAGGGCCAGTGTGTTTTCCACATGGCGATCCATCCGAAGTGACAGCGTTTCCAGTCCCTGGATAAGCAGGAAAGAATTGAAGGGACTCTGACTCGGACCCACATCCCGAAGCCCTTCCACCCTGGCCCGGATGATAAAAGCAATGTTGCCGAAGGGGCCATCACTTCCAAAAACCTCCCAGAATTTTAATCCATGATATCCTTCAGAGGGTTCGGTAAACTGTGGGAACTTACCATTTCCCCAATTGTAATTTCCGCCATCTACAATCACACCACCGATGGAAGTTCCATGTCCACCGATCCATTTGGTGGCTGATTCCACCACAATGTTGGCTCCGTAATCAATGGGCCTGAGCAGATAACCCGCTGCCGCAAAGGTGTTGTCGACGATGAAGGGTATGTCATGCTTCTTTGCCAGCGCTCCGAACTTTTCGAAATCAGGGATATTAAATCCCGGGTTACCTATGGTTTCAAGATAAATGGCTTTGGTCTTGTTGTCTATAAGCTTTTCAAAATCCTCCACTTCCAGGGATGGCGAGAATCTTGCTTCCCAGCCCAGGTTTTTAAAGGTGACCCTGAATTGGTTGTGGGAACCGCCATAAAGGTAGGGACTGGTCACAATGTTGTCACCGGTCTGGAGTATATTTTGGAAGGTGAGGAACTGGGCCGCGTGCCCCGATGATACGGCCAGTGCGGCAACCCCACCCTCAAGCGCAGCAATGCGCTGTTCAAAAGCATCATTGGTGGGATTCATGATTCTGGAGTAGATATTCCCGAACTCTTTCAGCGCAAAAAGATTGGCTCCGTGTTCCGAAGAGTTGAAAGTGAAAGACGTTGTCTGGTAAATCGGTACCGCCCTTGCATTGGTGGCTGAATCGGGGCTGTGTCCGGCATGGATCTGTAAAGTCTCGAAATTCTTATATGTATTGCTCATATTGCTTAAGTTAAAAGGTGAAAGTACTCAGTACTCAGTACTCAGTACTCAGTACTTAGTACTTAGTGCTCAGAATGTGTTGTGTTGGGGATACGAAACTTCTATGCCGGCCAGAAGGCCAGACACCCTTACCGAAGTTCCGGCCAGGGCATGGACATAGGCAACATGGGCATAATGAAGTTCCTGAACAATACAGGATCGTATGCCTGTTCCCAGTTACTGATGGTCATTTTTTTCATTGCTTCTATTCGTTATTATCTCCCTTTCGGGTTAGGTTTTGGCACCTTCGCCTTGTGGCGGGTTGCCAGGGGATCTTTGAGCCTAATCTCTTACCCCTTCTCAATAACATATCACGGCGATGCGTGACTATTGATGAATCAAATATATGATACAGAATAGCTATATGCAAATTCTATATAAGATTAACTTGTCTTTTATTTAGAATGGACATGTGTAATATTCAGAAATACAGAGGTATAGATACTTCGGGTATTTTTAGAAGCTGTAGGTTAATCCCAACCCGAACATCTCTTTGAACTGTACCCTGGTTTCATCCAGGTCAGGTCCGAACTTGATATCATAGTCGTAAATAAGCTGGGTCATCAGGGTAGCCGAAATAAAATCATTCACCTTGAATGTGAGAAGCAAATCCCAATTTATATCCACATATTGGGGATTATCCAGGTAATTGGAGAACAGATCGATTTTGGTGTCAAGAAGGACATTCTTCAGGATCTCCTTTTTGTAGGCGAATTTTACATAAACTCCAAATTCTCCCCGAATGTTTTGGTCAGCGCCCAACCCATATGATTCACCAGAGATACTTTCATCCAGGACAAAAGTAATTTTCCCTGAAACGGGGGCGATAAGTAGTGAAAGGCCTTCGACAGGCTTATAGTCCATACCTAAGGATAGATTCAGGTAAGCGGGAGCCATAAAATTTGAAATTTTCAGGCGATCTGCTTCTCCAGGGTTGTCATACCCTTCGGCAAACTGGGTCTTGAAACTGATCAAGCCACTGTAGGACCAGTGCTTGGAAGCCTTATACCCTACTTTTGAGGAGATGTTAATCTGGTCATCACTCTTCCTGGAGGGATCATCACCCTGTTTGAGCAAGCCAAAGCCGAGTGTAAGGTCGTTGTCCCAGCTGAGTGTGTCATTGTCATAGTCGGGAGAAAGTTTAAACAGGGCATTTCCGGAGAGGCTGTTTTCTCCCCCTGCAGCCCAGTTTGTAATAGAAAGTTGAGAAACATTCAGCGATGCAACTCCCGTTACTTTCCAAAGGGTATCTGCGTCTGTGGGGTCCTGAGCAAAAATGGATCCGGAGAGCAGGATGGCAAATAGGGTCAGGCTATACTTTTTCATGGTTGGTTTTGTTTTATCCCTTGAAGTTAGGATTATTTATTTTTCTCTACAAAGTTTTTGAAGCGCTCCATGTTTAGAAGTGTATTGCCGGTGAATGCAGTTTTCATAAAAGGAGCCATGAGGGCCATGAGGCCCCTGAATCGAAATACACTGACCGTTCGCCAGGTGGTTCTGCCCGGCTCGTTTTCAACAAAATAGTTATACATTTCGTTGTATACCCCTTTGGCTTCATACACAGCATGAAATTCCTCGGGCAGCTTGCGCTTTGTGATGGTCTCGGTCATTTTCAGTTCACCCCTGCGGCTTTCATAAACCATGGCTGTCCGCGCTCCTTCCTGGCCGGGATTTCCCTCCAGGTGGTCATAACTTTTCAGGCCTTCCTGCCATTTAAACATGTTCTCAGTATTGTCAAAAAGTTCTATAACCTTTTGACGAGGTAATTCAATAATTACTTCTGTTGTGTATTTCATCTGGATTTTGTTCTTTTTCAATAACAAGAACAAAAGAAGATTGTTTGCATGTTTTTCAGTAGTTTAGATGGATGGGCAAAACTGCAATCATTATCGGAGGGGGAGTCGCTGGCCTTTCTGCGGGAATTTACGGACAATTGAACGGATATGACACCCGGATTTTTGAGATGCATACTGCTCCCGGCGGACAATGTACATCCTGGAAAAGGAAAGGATATACCTTCGACTATTGTATCCACTGGCTCGTTGGGTCATCGCACGGTCCCTTTTACAAGGTTTGGAGAGAGACCGGCGGCCTGAATGATTCCACTCGGGTGCTAGACATGGATACCTTTGCAATCATAAGGACAGCAAGGGGAGAGGACCTGGTGATCTACTCTGATATCGACCGGTGGGAGCAATACCTTCTGGAACTGGCACCAGAAGATGACACAGCCGTCCGTAGATTGTGCAGGGATATAAGAACGATGGCTACCATCAAATTGATGGAGAAGTCTCCCGCCCGGCAAACCTGGCTCGATGTGGTCCTTTTTTTCGTTAAAAGTATTAGAGCAATTGCTGTGATCGTCAGGCATGGCCGTACAAATGTGGATACATATTTTGACAAGCTGGGATTTCAAAGTGCCGTTTTAAAAGAGATGTTTTCAAGTATCGCAGATGCCATGCATGATTTTTCGGCTTCAGCATTTCTGCTGACACTTGCGTGGTTCACCCAGAAAAACGCAGGCTATCCTGTTGGCGGATCCAAGCCTCTTACCATGAGAATGGCTGAACGCTACAAGTCACTGGGAGGAACCTTTAAGGGTGGCATCCGGGTTGAAAAAATCATTGCCCGAGAGGGGAAAGCCATTGGTGTGCGCCTTGCGGACGGATCAGAGCTGTTTGCTGATTTCATCATTGGAGCAGGAGATTTGCATGGATTGATGTACGACCTGCTTGACGGAAAATATGTGACCCCTGAGATTGATAAGGCTTTTCAGAACTGGCCCGTTTTCAAACCCATTGTCCAGGTTTCCTTTGGAATTGACCGCTCCATTGATACCGAGTCTCATACCTACCAGGTGATGGCTGCCGGTGAAAAAATTGGTATGACCACGCTGGCCCCAGGGTACCATATATATAATTATAACCATGATCCTGTCATTACCCCAGGTGGTAAATGCGTGATGAAGTTGTGTTTTGAAACTCCTTTTGAAATTTGGGAGGGCATGGAGAAGGAGGCCTATAGGAATGAAAAGGAAAAGATCAGGAAGGATGCGACAGCCTTTCTGGAGAAGCACTACCCGGGTGTGAAGGGGCATATTGAAGTGGTGGATGTGACAACTCCCTTAACCTGTGTGCGCTATACCGGTGTGTGGAAAGGTGCATACGAGGGATTTATGCCTGCCAGTAACAATGTTGGAAAGAACCTTAAACTGACAGTCAGGGGATTGGATAATTTTTACATTGCTGGCCAATGGACTCACCCCGGAGGAGGTCTGCCTCCATCTGCACAATCGGGAAAATGGATTTTTGAAGCCATTTGCAAAAAGGATAAAAAGAAGTTCAGGGTTTATTAGCTTTGCAGCGTGGATATCGGGGACTTATATCAAAATCTGAAAAAAGCATATACTGCAGAAAACCTGAACCTGATCTCGAGCCGGATTATCGATTTATTCAGAGATCACAGGTATGATGCGCTGCGTGCTTTGCAAAAAGTTGTGAATGAATTCACTCCGTGCCAGGAGGAGAAGATCAACAGGGTCTTTTCCAGGCTGATCATGTTCTATCATCCCGACCGGCTCAACCAGTCACTGGTTGTTTTAGAAAAAGCGTATGGCGAGGGTGATTTCGAATTGCTGTACTCCATGTCGCATATTCTGACTGTCCAGAATCTGGAGCCCGAGCATGTCACCGTAAGTTCGATCATCACCGATGAAGACCTGGCGGAGGAATTTGGATGGGAAAACCAGGCTGACGGGTACTCCTATTTCATGGACCAGGAAGAGGATGACCCGGAACAGGAGGATGAACTGGAGTTTACAAACCGCAGCTTTCTGATTGCCTTGAAACGCCGGGTTTATGGAACCATGAATGTTGATTTCCCCATGTACCTGCTGGAGGATTTGGAGGAGATCGAAATGGCGGATTACGATTTAGAATCACTTGAAGGTATAGAGGCCTGCCGCTATGTGAGGGTAGTGGACCTGACCAATAACAACCTTACTGATTTGACCGAACTGAGTGAGCTCCGGCAGGTGGAGCGGCTCTACCTGGCCAACAACCACATTGGGATGATTGATTCCCTGAGCAATCTGTCCGTGCTGCAGGTGCTGGATATATCCTACAATGATGTGGACGATCTCTCCCCGCTATTTGACCTGAGCCACCTGAGTTACCTGAATGTCATGGGAAACCGGATCCCTGCATGGCAGATGGAAAAGCTGCAGAAGAAAGGGGTCTCCGTAATTGTTTAGTGCTGCAGTGGGGATTGTGCTAAGCAAGTGCCTGGTCCAGATCGGCCTTCAGATCTTCCACATCTTCTATGCCCACCGATAGCCTGATGAGCTCTTCAGAGATTCCCTCTGCTTGTCTGCCCTCCGGGCCTAGGTGTCTGTGTGATGTATGTGCCGGTGAGCTGCAAATGGTTTCCAGTCCGCCAAGGCTCATGGATGGCTTGATCAATCTGAGCTTTTTCTGGAATGTTATCCCGTCCTGTCCATTCACTTCGAAAGACAACATGCCCCCGAATCCTTTCATCTGTTTTGCAGCCAGCGCATGTTGCGGATGACCGGGCAATCCTGGATAATTTACTTTTTTTACCCGGGGATGGGTTTCCAGGAAATGGGCCATCTCCATGGCATTGTCATTGATTCGCTCCACCCTGACGTGCATGGTTTTCATGCTTCTTTCCAGCAGATAGAGGGTGGTGGCGTTGAGGCTTCCCCCCAGGTTCAGCCCAGTTTGGTAGATCTGGTCAGTCAACTCTTTGCTGGAGGCCACCGCACCAGCCAGGATGTCGCTGTGTCCTCCCATATACTTGGTGGCGCTGTGCAGCACCACATCAATGCCCAGGGTGGCAGGCTGCTGGTTTACAGGCGATGCGAAGGTGTTATCGATAACAGTCAGCACACCTTCTTCCCGGGCCATATGGGCAACTGCTTCAATGTCAGTGATGCTCAGCAAGGGATTGGAGGGGGTCTCAATGTAAACCAGCCGGGTATTCTCCTGAATGCTTGCTTTGAGGTCACTGGCTTCCTGACTGGCAGCAACCGTATAGGTGATCCCGAAACGTTCCAGTTCCCTGTCCATGAAGTGGGTGGTACCACCGTAGAGCCCCTTCTGAAAAACCACATGATCGCCCTGTCCCAGAAAAGTAAACAAAACCGTGCTGATGGCAGCCATCCCTGAACTGAATACCAGTGCACTTTCGCAGTCCTCCAAGGATGCAATCTTTTCTGCAACCGCCTTTTCATTGGGCGTATTCAGGTAACGGGGGTAGACAGTTTCGGGCTGGTCGATAAACGCAAAGGATGTGGAGGTGTAAATGGGTGAATTGATCCCCTTTTTCAGGTCATCCTTCATGGTGCCTGCGTGCACGCACCGGGTTGGGAATTTGTTCATGGATGTTTCTGATTCTATCTGGAAAGCAGCTGTTTCATTGCCTCCCTGTTTCGTGAATTGAGTACTTTTTTGGATTCGGGTGTATAGAGGAATTCAAACAGATCTTTGTAATGCTCCTCCACCTTCGGCCGGATGATCTTATAGGTAGGATTCATCAGTTTGTTCTCAACGCTGAACCCTTCAGGAAGGATCCCAATATTGGCCGGGATCCACCGCTGGGGGAACATATCCCCGTATTTTCCGCTGCTCCTGTATTCCCTGACTTCCTGGTCCAACAGGGTCAGGCAGGCATCGATGCCTTCATCAGAGGCGGGATCCAGTTTCTGGCTCTTCAGGTACCGTTTGAGGGCATCAGGATAGGGGTGAACCAGTGCTACCGTGTATGGATTCTGGTTGTTGTGGAGCAAACACTGATCGATATATTCGGACTGGTCTGCGAAGGCCTCTTCAATTCCCTCAGGGCTGTATTTCTCTCCGTCATCGGCAATGAGCAGACTCTTGTACCTGCCCAGAACATAGAGGAATCCATCCGGATCCATATACCCCATGTCTCCTGTAAAGAGCCACCCATCCTTTATGGTTTCAGCGGTGGCTTCGTCGTTCTTCCAGTATCCTTTCATCACATTCTCTCCACGGATCACAATCTCTCCCTTTTCACCCAGCGGCAGCTCGCTGCCTTCGTCATTGCATATCCTGATCTCCAAATTCTCGGGTATAAGTCCCGATGATCCCATTTTATAGGCATTCTCTCCGTTGGCACTGATGATGGGACTGGCTTCAGTAAGACCATAACCCTGGAATACGGGGATACCAATGGCATAGAAAAAACGCTGCAACTCAATATCAAGCAAGGCAGCTCCACCAAAGAAGAAGGCCATGTTGCCGCCCAATCCTTCACGGACTTTCTTAAAAATGACCGCATCGAAAAGTGCATAGACAGGTTTCCACAGGGCTTTTAATCCCTTTCCCTTATCCCAGGCAATTCCATTGTAGCGGTATGCCACCTTTAAACCCGCTTTGAACAGCGAATAGGTGAGTTTCCCTTTGGCCCTTACACCGCTCTCGATGCTATTTCTGAAATTTTTAGATATGGTGGGCACGCTGAACATCATGTCGGGTTTAAGCTCCTTGATGTTTTTTGAGATGTTTTTTGTTGTTTCAAAGGCTGTCTTCCCCATCTCCAGAGCAGCAATGCTTGCTCCAACCGACATAATCGTAAAGAGCCCGGCCGTATGAGCAAAACTGTGGTCCCATGGTATGAACAGGAACAATCTGTAATGTTCGGGTACAGAAAGCAGAGAGAGGGCCTGTTCGGTGTTGGCAGTGTAGTTGCGCTGACTCAGCATGATCCCTTTGGGATCAGCCGTGGTTCCTGAAGTATAACAAATGTTGGCGATATCATCGGGACGGATGGATTCCTTCACTTTTTTGAAAGTGTCAAAATCCTTCTCCAGTAGCTTTTTTCCCTCCTCCATGAGGTCACCCATATAGATTTCATCGGCCTCGTAAGACTCTTTGGGGTCCACCAGGATGATCTTCTCCAGGTCCGGAAGATCTTTTTTAATGGCATCAATTTTTTTAGTCTGGCTGGATGAGACAACAACCATCCGGGCACCCGAGTGCTTCAGCCTGAAGGTGAGGTCGGCAGGTTCATTTAACTGGATGGATATGGGCACATCAATGGCTCCCACGTAAAACATACCCATCTCGGCCACTACCCACAGCGTTCTTCCCTCGGAAAGCAGTGAGATCCGGTCGCCTTTATTTATGCCAATCGTAATTAAGCCTGCTGCAAATTGGTAGACCTGTTCGCGTATCTCCTTGTAAGAGGTGGAATGGAATGCACCATCCCGCTTCTCCCACATGTAGGGATTGTCTGAAAACTTATCGACATTTTCTTCAAAAAACTGAACAAGTGTTTTCATGCTTTAATAGTAAATAAATAGTGAAATAGAAGTAGATAATAGATAGTAGATAATGGATAGTAGATATTGATTCATGCTTAGTGAAGGAAAGATATAAAATTCGGTAGAATCCTCCTAACAACAATGCCCACTATCATTCACCCAGTGAACTCCAAACACCATCACTTGCGAAGCAAGCGCTTCTACATTTCAATGATTTGCTCACGATCCGGCCCCACTGAAATGTATCTGATGGGAACCTTGAGCTCTTTTTCAAGGAACTGGATGTAGTCATTCAGTTCTTTTGGGAACTGGTTCTTTGAACGGACTGCCGTAAGATCCGTCTTCCAACCGGGCAATTCTGTATAGACCGGTTGAACATCGACTTCCAGATCATAGGGGAGTTGGTCGGTTAGTTCTCCCTGGATGGAGTAGGCTGTAGCCACCCTGATGGTATCAAAGGTATCCAACACATCTGTTTTTGTCATGATCAGCTGGGTAACTCCATTGAGCATCAGGCTGTATTTTAATGCAACCAGGTCCAGCCAGCCACATCTCCTTGGTCTGCCTGTGGTAGCACCAAACTCTTTGCCGATTTCCCGAAGTTTCTCTCCCTCGTCATCCAGAAGTTCAGAAGGAAAAGGTCCGCTTCCAACACGTGTGCAGTAGGCTTTGAAAATTCCAAATACTTCTCCGATGGCGGTGGGGGCTACGCCCATGCCTGTGCATGCTCCGGCGCAAATGGTATTGGATGAGGTCACATAGGGGTAGGAGCCAAAATCAATATCCAGCATGGTTCCCTGTGCACCCTCTGCAAGGATGGATTTCTCTTCCTCCAGGAAGCGGTTGATTTCATACTCTGTATCAACCCTTTTGAATTTCCGGATCTCCTCAATTCCTTCGAAGAATTTCTCTTCCTCTGACAGGTCATAGTCAAAGTCATACAGTCTCAGCAGATCCTTGTGTTTGGCTTTAAGTGCTTCATATTTCTTTTCGAAATTTAGATCCAGGTCGCCTACCCTGAGTCCGTTGCGTCCCGTTTTATCCATATAGGTTGGTCCGATCCCCTTCAGAGTGGAGCCGATTTTTGACTTGCCTTTGGCTGCTTCTGAAGCTGCGTCAAGAATCCTGTGAGTAGGTATGATCAGGTGGGCTTTTTTTGAAATCCATAGGTTTTTTGTAAGATCAATTCCCATGGCTTCGAGGGCTTGAATTTCCTTTTGAAATACAATGGGATCCAATACCACACCGTTGGTGATCAGATTTAGTTTGTCCTCCCTGAATATGCCGGACGGAATGTTGTGAAGTACATGTTTGTGATTGTTAAATTCAAGGGTATGACCAGCATTGGGTCCGCCCTGAAAACGGCTGATCACATCGTATCTGGGTGTCAGTACATCAACAACCTTACCTTTTCCTTCATCTCCCCACTGGAGACCTAAAAGAACATCAACTTTCATGTATTGTAGATTTGTGAGATTTTAAACGCAAAATAAACCGGCGATCCGGCATACGAACCGCGATAAAAATAAGAAAAAAAAACAGGTGGAGGATCAACTATTTATCCCCATTTCCCTCATTTTTGCTTCTGCCGTAGATATAGAGGGAATGATGACTGGGGGAGAAGTTATTAAGTTCACATGCGGTCTTAATAATCTCTTCGATCCGCGGGTCGCAGAACTCGATCACATTGCCTGTATCCATATCGATCAGGTGATCATGCTGCATGCAATGGTATGCCTTTTCAAACTGGGCAATGTTTTTGCCAAACTGGTGCTTCACTACAAGGCTGCAATCCAGCAACAGTTCAATGGTATTATACAGGGTAGCCCTGCTAACCCTGTAATTTTTATTCTTCATGAAAATGTAGAGAGACTCAATATCAAAGTGCCCGTCCCGCGAGTAAATCTCATCCAGGATAGCATAACGCTCGGGTGTCTTGCGATGTCCTTTTCTCTCCAGATAATCTGTAAAAATCTGTTTTACAGTATCTTTGGTTTCATCTTGGACCATAATTAGTCTAAGTAAAAATTACAATGCTAAGATAGTAATAATTTTTATTTAGAACGGATAAGGTTTGAAATTTACTCTTTGACTTCTACCCTGTGAACCGAATCCACTCCTTTTAGCTTCATTAGGTTCAGGATCAGGTTATTGAGGTCGCTTGTGCTGTGGACATACAGGTCTATGGTCCCGTTGAAGATGCCGTCGTGCCCGTGCAGATTGATGGTTCGCATGCTAATGTTCAACTCTTTGGTAATGGTATTGGTAATGGAGTTGTACACACCAAAACGGTCCCATCCGTTTAACTGGATCTTTGCCAGGTAGGAGAGGACCTTATGCTGGGTCCATTTGGCAGCGACCAGTTTGTCGCCCTGCCTGGACATGATTTTCACCGCTGTATGGCAGTCGGTCCGGTGAACGAGGAGTGAATTGTTCTCCTGACGGACAGCCACTACTTCATCGCCTGGAATGGGATTGCAGCATTTGGCCAGGTGGTAGGTCCGTTCTTCATCCTCCATGGTTTCACGAAGGATCAGTGTTCCCCTTGAATCATATTCCTCCTTGTTCTCAGGTTTTTTTTGCGTTCTGCCCAGGGAGAGGTCCCACACCCTGACCCACTTGCTCTTTGTATTCTTGCTCAGCACATCTTTCAGGTCATCAAGGCTGATCATCCCACTCCCGATTTTAGAGTAAAGCTCATCTTTGTGGGAAGTATCAAATGCCGGGACCAGTTTTTTAAGGATCCTTGAACTCGGGGTGAGGTTCAGCTCCTTTAAACGGTCGGTGAGCATTTGTTTTCCCACCTCGGTTCTGTTTTTTGTCTCAGCTTTCAGGGTATTTTTAATGGCTGATTTGGCCTTTACGGTTGTGACGAACTGGTACCACTCCAGGGTTGGTTTTTGTACGCCTGAGGTTACGATCTCAACCTGGTCGCCGCTGGTCAGGGTGTGACTCAGGGGAACCAGGCGGTGATTCACTTTTGCACCGATGGCCTTGTTTCCGATTTCGGTGTGGATGTCGTAGGCAAAATCCAGTGCTGTTGAGCCCTTGGGAAGAGTGATGATATGTCCTTTGGGAGTAAAAACCATGATCTCCGATGAAAAGAGGTTCAGCTTGAAATCATCCAGAAAATCCATGGCATTGTCCGAGGGTGTTTCAAGTGTTTCCCGGATTCGTTTGATCCACTTGTCCAGTTCAGACTCGGGTGCATTCTTTGTCTTTGTATTTCCAGTGGGCTGCAAATCCCCTTTCGGCGATCTCATTCATCCGGCGCGACCTGATCTGGACCTCCATCCATTTCCCGTTGGGCCCCATGACCGTAGTATGCAGGGCCTCATAACCGTTGGCCTTGGGAGTGGATACCCAATCCCTGATCCGCTCTGGTTTTGGGGCATAGATATCCGTGATGATGGAATAGATGTTCCAACACTGCGTTTTCTCTGGTATATCCGGCAAGGGGTCAAATACAATCCGGATGGCAAATAGATCATATATTTCTTCAAAAGTAACATTCTTCTGATGCATCTTCTGCCAGATGGAATAAATGGATTTGGGACGGCCCGAGATATCGAAGCTGAAATGATTCATTTCCAGGGCATCCATAATGGGAAGCGAAAAGTGGTTGATCAGGTGAAGACGCCTTTCTTCGGTCAGTTTGATCTTTTCGGCAATCTCATTGTACACTTCAGGGTAACGGTATTTGAGACTCAGGTCTTCCAGCTCGGTTTTGATTGTATAAAGTCCGAGTCTGTGTGCCAGGGGAGCGTAAAGGTAGATAGTTTCCCCTGCAATCTTGATCTGCTTATGACGGGGCAGCGAATCCAGTGTTCTCATGTTGTGAAGCCGGTCGGCAAGCTTCACAAAGATTACCCTTACATCATCGGACAGGGTGAGCAGCATTTTCCTGAAATTCTCAGCCTGGAGCGAGTTGGTCTCTTTGTCAAAGACCCCGGAGATTTTGGTGAGTCCGTCAATGATGGACGCTATTTTCTTCCCAAATGCATTCTCGATGTCTTCAATGGTCAGATCGGTATCTTCAACCACATCATGGAGGATGGCACACACTGTACTGGTAACCCCAAGCCCGATCTCCTCACTTACAATGACAGCTACTTCCAGGGGGTGAATGATGTAGGGATCACCAGATTTCCTTCTCATGCCCTTATGGGCCTCACTGGCCATTTTAAAGGCTTTCCTGATCAGTTTCTCATCCTTTGAAGACTTGCAATAGGAACAGTTCCTGATCAGCTGCTCCAGAAGAGCGTTCATCTTCTGGTCTTCGGTGACTACCTTTTCCTCCATCACTACAAAATTAGTGATTCCTAAGAAAGTCTGCTGTTAGAGGGGCATTTTTTTGGAAATCAGGGGTAGATCACAGTCACATTATCGGATATGGACCGTGATAATCCGGTATAATCAGTGTATTGTATATAGTATACATATACACCTTCCATAACAAAACTGCCACCGAATGTGCCATCCCATCCCTCTCCAGGGTCGGTGCTTTCGAAAAGTTTTCTACCACCCCTGTCGAATACGATCAGTACATACTCCCTGGGTGCGAAATCGATGAGCGGCTTAAATTCAAAGTTCATGTCATTGCTTCCGGGGGTAAAAGCAGAAGGAACCTTCAGATGGGTCTCAACAGCAAGGTCCACAATGTTGGACTCACTGATGCCCGGGTGGCCTTCTTCCACTTGATTGCTTACAGCAACAATTTTATATTGCAATTGGCCGGGCTGAAATCCATTGATCACGGATTCGATGTTCTCCCTCCATGTGTTAACCTCAGGCCCAAGTGATTGCACATCAAAAAACTCCCCTTGGCCACTCTTTCGCTGAACTATATATCCCGAGAGCCCTGTATCATAAGTCTTATACGGATTCCAGCTCAGGATGGTCATCTGGTCCTCGATGGTCCCATTCAGTAAAATACTTGTTCCTGTATTGGATTCCGATATGACGAAAGGACTGCTACACGGTTCAGGCTGGTAGATAGATTGAACCTTATAGGTGAAGCTGGAGCTTGAAGTCGGAAAGTTATCGGTGAGAATATGGGTGGACTGAGTGGTGTTCCAGAAAGTTTTTACTTCGGTATACGCTGCGTCGCTGCTGCTTCTTCTCAAAACCCTGAAGTTGTTGACAGGGCCCTCTGTGTCACCGGTAAACTGAAGCTCCACATCGGTACGGCCGAGCACAGAGACATAATCCAGGGTGAGGTAGGCCGGGGCGTCAGGGAAGATGGTAGATATGGATTCAAGTGGGGAGAGTGAGGTCAGTCCGCTGGTTTGCACCGTCTCAATATAGTATTTGTAGAGGGTATCAAGCACTACGTCAAAGTGGGTAAATGAGCGGGTTTTCTCATGTACAAATTTCAGCATTTGCAGCGCTTCCCCGTCAATCCCCCCATAAACCCTGTATCCTGATATTTTGCCTTCCCAGCCTTCGTAAGCGGTCCAGGTAACTATGTTGGCCGGTGCACAGGGATCAAATTCGAGATTCAGGGACACTGCCTTGTGCTCATTATCTTCAAGAAGGCTCTCCCTGGAAGCGGAGCCATCCAGCGTATCTTCTGCGGTTACTGTGTAGGCCAGGTTCTCAAGTCCGCTGGTCAGGTGTTTGTATTCCAGGGTCTCGGAAGAGAATGAAAAAAGCTTGGTGCCAGTGCCCCGGTTCATTCTGTATAGGTGGTACAGATCAACTGTGGTATCAGTACTGGCCTCCCACTGGATCAATACGCCGTTGTCGGAGTGATCAACAGTGACCCTGATCAGGTCCGGTTTGTCTGGTAGGTCCTGTGCCTGAGATAACGCCGGAAGCAGTACAAATGCCAATCCCATCACCGCACCATACAACCATCCGTATGCCCGCTTTTCATTCATACCTTACAATAACGCCAGGCTCTGATTTATATTACTTTCTGTCATTTATGCAAAGATAGAACATCTATTTTCAGCTTTCCCTTTTGTAGTGAGGGGAAAATGCTAATTTTGTCAACTATGTCCAAAAAGCGTTTCGTTACCAGGGTTAATAATTTCAAGATCAAGCACTTGGTTGGTCACCGCTTTTTATATATTCTGGCTGCCATTGTCGGACTTGGTGTGGGGCTTGCTGCAGTGATTATCAAAAACCTGGTGCATTTTATACGCGAAGCACTGGAGATTGGTTTCCACGGGGAAAACAGCCGGTATTTCATCTTTATTTTGCCTGTCGTCGGGATTACATTGGTCGTGCTCTATATCCGTTATATTAATAAGGCTACAGTTGGCCATGGAATTCCGGGCGTTCTTTTCTCGATCTCCAAAAACAACGGGATCATTCGTTCCCATAATCTCTATTCAAGTGTCATTACCAGTGCCCTTACCGTGGGTTTTGGAGGTTCGGTTGGACTGGAAGGTCCCACCGTGGCCACAGGGGGAGCTGTGGGGGCAAACCTGGGGCGATTGTTCAATTTGAATTATAAGGAAATTGCCTTACTGATTTCCTGCGCATGTGCTGGAGCTTTATCTGCCATATTTAAGGCACCCATTGCCGGAATCGTATTCGCCCTGGAGGTGATTATGCTGGATCTGACCATGTGGGCAGTTATTCCCCTGCTTATTTCTTCTGCCACCGCAGCGCTAACGTCTTATCTCTTCCTGGGACAGAATGTTTTGTACCAGTTTCAGGTGTCGGATGCTTTCAGAATGGGCCATATCCATTGGTATCTGATCCTGGGGGCAGTGGTGGGTTTGCTCTCAGTCTATTTTACCAAAAGCTATATCTACATCACGGAGCTCTTTGAGAGATTCGAGAATCCGTGGAAGAAACTGCTGATGGCAGGGGGGCTTCTGGGAGTGATTATCTTCTTTTTCCCTGCCCTGTATGGAGAGGGGTATGAGATTGTGAACCAGGGCCTGAGGGGAGAGTATCTTCGGATTTTTGACGGGACCTTTTTTGAAGGGTGGCAGAGCACATTCATGTTGACAGCCTTCTATATTCTACTGGTGATCGGGATCAAAGTGATCGCCACCTCCCTGACCTTTGCGGCAGGAGGGATTGGAGGTATTTTTGCACCCTCCCTTTTCATGGGAGCCAATACCGGACTACTGTTCGGCTTGATTCTGAACCAGCTGGGTGTGGACGTATCGGTAAGCAACATGGCCCTGGTAGGCATGGCCAGCATGATCGCCGGGGTGGTTCATGCACCGCTAACTGCCATCTTCCTTGTGGCGGAGATCACCGGAGGCTACGAGCTTTTCTTTCCCCTGATGCTGGCAGCAACCATCTCCTATGGAACAACCCGCTATTTTGTAAAAAATTCGGTCTATACGGTTCAGCTGGCCAAGCGGGGAGAACTGATGACCCACCACAAGGACCGGAATATCCTCCTGATGATGAAAATTTCAGAGCTGATCGAAACCGATTTCACGTCGGTGAAGCCAGACGACACCCTCAGGGACCTGGTACAGGTCATCACCAAGTCTCACCGGAACATATATCCGGTACTTGATGATCAGAAAGGCCTGAAGGGTATTGTAAAGCTGGACGACATAAGGCATATCATGTTTCACCAGGAGATGTACGATACCACGAGGATCAGGGACCTGATGATTACGCCCGAATGGACCATCGAAACCACCGACCAGATGGAAGAAGTGGCCCGGCAATTCTCCGAAAGCGGGCGCTATAACATCCCAGTGCTTCAGAATGGCAAATACCTGGGATTTGTTTCAAGGGCACGGGTCTTTTCCTCCTACAGGGAGATGCTCAGGCACTTCTCGGAGGAATGATTTTATAATTATTCTAAATTTCCCCGCACCCGGGTTTTCAACAGGTTCTCACCGGAATATTTACTTATGTTTGTGACATTCACAAAGAAAACTAGCTATGCCCAGCTTTGTAAGAAATGACAAGTGTGATGGCTGCAAAGCCCAGGATCGCACAGCGTGCCAGTATATCTGTCCCAACGACCTGATGGTTCTTGATAAGGAAAAAAACAAAGCCTATAACAGGGCCGTTGATATGTGCTGGGAATGTTACAGCTGTGTGAAGATCTGTCCTACTCAGGCCATAGAGATCAGGGGTTATGCCGATTTTATGCCTCTTGGAGGGGTCGTTCAGCCGTTAAGGAGCACCGATTCCATCATGTGGTCGGTCAGGTTCCGCAACAAGATGGTGAAGCGCTTCAAATTTCCAATCCGGACAACACCCGAAGGGTACCATAGTACCTGATGCCGGATTTTCTACAGGCTCTGAGGATCTGAAAAGTTCAGTATTGAGGACCGAACCCGATTCCCTTTAATATAAATCTAAAAGCGATGAATGCAGATAGTTTTGAGACGGTTGTAGTGGAAACCGACCTGTTGATTCTTGGTGGAGGGATGGCAGCCTGTGGGGCTGCATATGAAGCTTCATACTGGGCAAAAAAACATAAGCAGCGGGTAACACTGGTTGATAAAGCATCCATGGAACGCAGCGGCGCCGTGGCCATGGGATTATCGGCGATCAACCTCTACCTGGGCCTGAAGCAAGGGCAACAATACAGTGGAAGATTATGTCAGTTATGTGAAGAACGATCTGATGGGAATTGCCCGAAAAGACCTGGTGGCCAATATCGCCCGCCATGTGGATTCATCAGTTCATCTTTTTGAAAAGTGGGGGCTTCCCATCTGGAAAGATGAAAAGGGCAATTATGTGAATGAAGGACGGTGGCAGATCATGATCCATGGTGAATCCTATAAAAACATTGTCTCAGAAGCTGCCAAAAATGCCTTGAAAGAGCTGGGTGAAAATGGTAGCTATTATGAACGCATTTTCATTACTGAACCGGTGATGTTTGATGACCGTTGTGTGGGTGCGGTTGGATTCAGTGTAAGGGAGAACAAATTTTATGTTTTCAAAGCCAAGGCAGTACTGGATTCAATGGGTGGTGCAGTGCATATATTTCGCCCCAGATCGGTGGGAGAAGGACTTGGGCAGATCCTGGTATCCGCCTTTTAACAGCGGGGCCAGTACATATTTTACCTTAAAAGCCGGGGCTGAAATGACCTGCCAGGAGGTACGTTTTGTTCCGGTACGTTTTAAGGATTCCTATGGCCCGGTAGGAGCATGGTTCCTTCTCTTTAAATCCAAAGCCACCAATGCAAAAGGAGAAGATTATATGGAGACCCGGGCAAGCGGAATTGGAGAAATGGGCTCCCTATGGAACAGCAAAACCAACACCGGCCAACCTGCGGAATTACCTGATGCTGCTGGAACTTGAAGAGGGCAATGGGCCCATTTATATGCGGACCGATGAAGCCATCAAGGAGCTGGTGGCACAGATCCCCGATGAAAAAGAGGCCAAGCGGAAAATGAAGGAGCTGGAGTCTGAGGCCTGGGAAGATTTCCTGGATATGACCATCAGTCAGGCACTAAACTGGGCATCACACAACATCATGCCCGAGGAAACTCCATCGGAGATTTCTGCCTGTGAACCTTATTTCATCAGTTCACATTCGGGTGCATCCGGGGCATGGGTAAGTGGTCCGAAGATCTGGCACCAGGGGAACATTTCTGGGGATATGATAATATGACCACGGTAAAAGGACTCTTTGCTGCCGGAGATGCATCGGGAGCTTCGTCCCATAAATTCTCTTCAGGTTCCTTTACCGAAGGAAGGATTGCCGGGAAGGCTGCCATGGCATTTTGCGTGGATCATCCCGATGCAGGTTGAGATCAGTGATGAGCAGATTGGCGCGTTAAAAGAGCAGGTCTTGCAACCATTGAAGATCTTTGAGGAACACCATGAATATACCAATGATGAGGATGTGAATCCGAATTATATCAAACCAAAGATGTTCATGTTCCGCCTTCAGAAGATCATGGATGAATATGCCGGGGGTGCATCTGTTGGATTCAAAACTTCAGAGGCATTGCTTACCAAAGGGCTGGAATACCTTCAGTTTATGAAGGAGGATGCTGAAAAGCTGGCTGCAGGTGATCTGAATGAACTGATGCGCTGCTGGGAGAATGTGCACCGGATGTGGCAGGCTGAATCGCATATCCGTACCGTACTGTTCAGGGAAGAGACCAGGTGGCCCGGTTACTATTTCCGAACCGATCATCCTTCCATGAAGGAGGAATGGGAAGCTTTTGCCAACTGCAGATGGGATCCTGAAACCGGTGAATGGGAAATGATCAAACGAGAAATTCTTATAACTTTGCACTCACTATTCACAACTTTGAACTTTCCCACTTTAATCATAGGTGGTGGAATCAGCGGAATAACAGCTGCAGTTGAACTGGCAGAAGCTGGCCAGGAAGTGGTCCTATTGAAAAGGAGCCTTACCTGGGAGGAATGTGTCCGGATTTCAACAATTACTTTCCCAAACTGTGTCCTCCGGCATGCGGACTGGAGATCAATTACCGAAGGATCCGGTCCAATCCTCGAATCACGTTATTATACGGGAGCCGAAGTGACGGAATTTCCGGAAGTGAAGGTGATTTCAGTGTAAATATTAGCTTGAACCAAGGCTCATCAACAACAAGTGTACTTCCTGTGGCAAATGTGCAGAGGTATGTCCCGTGGAACAGGCCTGCAGTCCGGGTAGCAGAATCCGGAGGAAGGCTGCATATATATCCGGGGGACTTCCTTCCCCATGAAATATACCATTGATCCAGAGGTATGTAAGAAGGAATCGTGTGGGAAATGCCTGGAGGTCTGTGACTATGATGCCATCCAGCTGGATGCAAAACAGCGGAATTGAAATTCATGTAAAGAAGATCATCGTGGCTACCGGATGGCAATCCTACGATGCATCGCGGATTGAAAATTATAACTATTCTGAGGAACCTGATGTGGTGACCAATCTGGAATTTGAGCACTCATGGCGGCTTGCACCAGGGAGCACAGGAAACTAGGCCAGGCCTTCGGATGGGGCTTGCCGGGACGCATTGCTTTTATACAATGTGCGGGATCGAGGGACTGAATCACCTGCCCTATTGTTCTGCAGTTTGCTGCTCCGCATCGGTCAAACATGCACTTACACTGGCGGAAGCTTACCCGGAGATAGAAACAGAGATCTTCTATATCGACCTCAGGCTTACAGGAAGAAATGAAAAACTGTTAAGGAAAGCTGAAAAGACCGGCACAATCACTTTCACCAAGGGAAAGGTAGGCCGGATCGGACCGGGAGATGAAAGTGGCAGGATCATTCTTGAAGTGGAGGATATCATGGCGGGGAAGAAGCGAATGGATTCTTTTGATATGGTTGTGCTGGCCACAGGGCTGGTCCCCAATCCATTGATTCTGTCTCTGGCGGCCAACGAATATGGTTTCTATGATACAACGCAGTTGCAGGGAATCTACCCGGCTGCTACCTGCAAGCGTCCCATGGATGTTTCTGCATCGGTAAAGGATGCAACAGCTGCAGCCATCAAATCAATGTTTGTTTCAGATGAGCGAAGGGATAAACATATAGCACTGGCCATCTGTACCGGATGCGGTATCGGTGAAACCATCGATACGGAGAAGCTTGGACTGATAGCCCGGGAGGAGGTTGAGGGACTTGTCTGTCATGAACCATCCGGCACTTTGTTCTGAGGCCGGCTGAAGCAAACTTCATTCTGCTCTGCATGAGAGTGGCATCCACCGCCTGGCCATTGCGGCATGCTCTCCCAGGGCGAAAGTTGAGCAGTTTACCATGGAGGGAAAGTATGTGGAGCGTGTAAACCTGAGGGAGCAGGTTGCCTGGGTCATGGAACCGGGTGAAGAGGATACACAGATGTGTGCCGAGGACCTGGTAAGAATGGCGCTTGCCAAACTGGGAGCCATTGGTGACAATACACCTTATATACCGGCTGAACTGAGTCTCGGACATATTGGTAGTCGGAGGAGGCATTACTGGTCTGAATGCCGCCATGGAGGGACTGAATACGGGATATAAGGTACACCTGGTAGAGCAGGGCGAATCATTGGGAGGATATGCGGCCAGGATCCACAAACTGCTTCCTGCCTTGAATGATCAGACCAGGCTCAGGGAGCCGGATGCGCAAATCATTGTGGACAGGGTGATGGCCCATCCCAAAGCAGAGATATATCTAAGAAGTTCAGTGAAAAGCATTGCAGGGGAACCGGGAAGTTTTACTGTGGTGCTTGATAATGATCGAAAGACAACATTAAAAACCGGGGCAGTGGTTGTGTCCACAGGCTGGAAACCTTATGAACCGGGCAAGCTGGCCCACCTGGGCTATGGTCTTTCCCCCGGGGTGAAAACCATGGAGGAGTTCGAACGCTTTGTGGTTGGGGATGCGTGCCTGACCGTGTGACGTTTATTCTCTGTGCAGGATCAAGAGATGAAGCCCACCTGGCTTATTGTTCAGCCTATTGCTGTACTGCAGCCCTGAAGCAGGCGCTTTACGTTAGGGAGAAGAATCCCAATGCCCAGGTCTACATTATCTACAGGGACATCCGCACCAGTGGATTTCAGGAGGAGTTCTACCGGAAGGTACAGGAGGATGATTCCATTTTTCTCACCAAAGGAATGATCCGGTCGGTCAGCCAGGTGGAAGCGACTATACAGACTGCAGTGACCGGGAGTCTCCTTGATGAAGAGATAGTGATCGAATCGGACATGGTGGTTCTGGCCACGGGAATGGTGCCATCGGGAAGTGAAGATCTTCACCTGCAATACCGCATGGGTGAAGGACTTCCAGGCATTGAATACGATTTCAGTGATTCGCATTTCATTTGTTTTCCCTACGAAACCCGCAGGACAGGTATTTACGCAGCAGGAACCGTTAGGGCACCCATGGACATGGAATCCAGTGCAGAGGATGGCGCTGGGGCCATGATGAAAGCGATTCAATGTATTGAATGTGTGAAGAGGGGGGAGGCTGTACATCCCCGGGCAGGTGATCTGACTTTCCCTGAACTCTATATGGAACGGTGTACCGACTGTAAGCGGTGTACTGAGGAATGCCCTTTCGGAGCATATGATGAAACTGAGAAAGGAACCCCCTTGCCCAATCCGGCCCGATGCCGAAGGTGTGGAATCTGCGTGGGTTCCTGCCCGGAAAGGGTGATCGGTTTCTCCGATTACTCCATCAATAGTGTCTCGGCCATGATCAAGGCCATTCATGTACCTGATGAATTTGAGGAGAAGCCCAGGGTGCTTATGTTTGTCTGCGAGAACGATGCCTATCCTGCCCTGGATGCTGCTGGTGTATACCGTTTAAAATACAGTCCTTTTGTCCGGATAATTCCGGTCAGGTGCCTGGGTTCAGTCAACAAGGTATGGGTTTCCGATGCACTTTCCCATGGATATGATGGAATCCTTCAGATTGGATGCAAACCGGGCGACGATTACCAGTGTCATTTCATCCATGGAAGTGAACTCACCGAGCAGCGCGGCGAAAATCTTCAGGAAACCCTGGAGACCATGATGCTGGAACCAGAAAGGATCATGACGAAATTTGTAGAGATCAGTGACCACCATAAAATACAGGAGATCATCAATGACTATGTGGAGGAGCTTGAATTGATCGGGCCAAATCCGTTTAAGAGTATGTAGAAACGCAGTGCCCAGTGCCCAGTACTGAGCACTGAAGTACTGAAGGTACTGAGTACTAAGTACTGAGCACTTAAATGCGAATGAAGTGAGCATTATTAAACCTGACATATCATTTAAAAGAGAGCTGGGACGGCTGAGCGCTTCGAACCTGAACCAGTGCATGCAGTGTGGTACCTGTTCGGCAGTCTGTTCGCTGGCTCCCGCTGACAGACCCTTTCCACGCAAGGAGATGATCTGGTCGGGGTGGGGATTGAAGGATAAACTTGTGGGCAATGTTGATGTGTGGCTTTGTCATCAGTGCGGCGATTGCAGTAAAACCTGTCCGCGCGATGTGAAGCCTGCAGATGTGATTGCGGCTGTAAGGCAAAAAACATACGAGCATTATATCCGGCCCAGGTTCCTGGGAAGGATGGTAAGCAGACCGGCTCTGTTGCCTGTTGCTCTGGCCATACCGGTGCTGGTAATTATACTCATACTGAGTCTGGCCGGAACCTTGTCGATTCCGGAAGGCCCTGTGGATTATTCGGCATTTTTTCCCCATGCCCTGCTTAATTCGACCTTTTCCGCCATTACACTCCTGTTTTATTTCCTGGCCTCCCTGGGCATCGGGTCATTCTGGAGGGACATGAAAAGGCTAACTCCTCCGGGTGACGGCAAACAGGGAAGGGTGCCTTTTTTACGTGTGATGCGGGAGATCCTTGCTCATTCGAATTTTTCGGCCTGCGGATCCAGGCGGACCAGGCAATGGGCCCATATGTTTGTTTTCTTCGGATTTGGTTTACTGATCCTGGTCACGCTTTATGCCATCTGGGCCTCTCTAACGCACCAGTATCCCCTTTCTTTACTGAACCCATTTAAGATCGCCGGGAATGTGGCTTCAGTTATGATTTACTCCGGACTTGGAATCATGATATACCAGCGATTGTTTAACAAGGCGGTGTTTGGAAAAAGCGGTTATACGGACTGGCTGCTTCTTATTGCCATTGCGCTCCTGACCCTGTCGGGCACAATGGTGGAAATGGCCCGCTTTGGCCAGTGGGCCATCGCATACCACCTCTATTTCTTTCACCTGGTTGCTGTATGGTTTGTGATCATGTACCTGCCCTTCACCAAACTGGGACATGTTTTCTACAGAACAACAGCCCTTCTTTATGCCAGGTCCACCGGCAGGAAGTAATATTCAATACTTGAAAGTAAAAACATTTGGTCTTTTTCTGTGTTATTGAAAGATAACGGCGATGAATGAGCAAGAAGATATGCAGGGAAAGTGACGGCCTGGCGCAGAAAATTAAAGGAGAACAGAAAAAATACTTCTGTGCAAAGTGCGAGAAGAAATCCCCCAAAGAGAAATGGTGCTGCAAACCGAAGGAAATAAAGCGATGATCCTGGCGGCAGGCCTGGGCACCAGGCTCAGACCGCTCACAGATCACAAACCCAAGGCGCTGCTTGAATGGAAGGGTGTACCCCTGATGGATCATGCCATCCTGAAGCTGAAAAGTGCGGGGTTTCATGAAATCATTGTCAATGTGCATCACTATGCAGAGATGATCATGGATCATGTAAACAGGAAGCAACAGTTTGGAATCCACATTGTCTTTTCTCACGAAAAGGATGAGCTGCTCGATACGGGTGGGGGGATTGCCAAGGCATCCTGGTTTTTCGGAGATAAGCCTTTCCTGGTGTACAATGTGGACATCATGAGTGGGATTGACCTTCAGAAGATGATGGAAGCGCACAGAGCAAGCGGTGCCATTGCCACCATGGCAGTGAAGGAGCGGGTAACCACAAGGAGTCTGCTCATGAACCATGAGGATTACCTGAGGGGCTGGAAGGATAACCGGACCGGTGAGACCATCCTGGTGGGTGAAGGTGACCAAGCCCTGACCCCCATTGCTTTCAGCGCCATTCATATCATGGATCCCGCTGGTTTTTGAACTGTTTCCCAAAGAGAAGCAGTTTCCATTGATGCCATTCTACTTGGAACTGGCCAGGAAAAAAACCTGTATTCTTCACCGGCATGATGCCGATAACTGGATGGATATGGGTAAATTGGAGTCTTTTGCAAATGGATGAGAGATATGGAGCTGACAGAGCAATTAAAAATACAGATAGGAGAGTGGAACGAATCCCTGAAGGAAAAGAGTGCCATCGGTGTGATCGGGTATTTTCTGCAGCATTTCGGAGAAAAAGTCGTATTGTCCACAAGCCTGGGACTTGAAGACCAGGTCCTCACGGAGATGGTGCTCCGTCAGAAACGAGACGTTGAAGTTTTCACACTGGATACCGGAAGACTTTTTCCCGAGACTTACGATCTGATTGCCCGCACCAACAAACACTTCGGGATCCGTATGAAAACCTATTTTCCTGAGCCAGAGAAAGTAGAAGAGATGGTGGCCAATCATGGAATCAATCTGTTTTATGATAGTGTTGAGAAACGGAAAATGTGTTGCGGCATCCGGAAAGTTGCACAGCTTCCAAGGGCCTTTGAGGGCATGGAGGCCTGGATATGTGGGTTGAGAAAGGACCAGTCGGTTACCAGGTTTTTCAACAAGATGGTCGAATGGGATGACAACAACGGACTGGTTAAGATCAATCCTTTGATCAACTGGACAGAGAAGGAAGTCTGGGAGTATATCAAGAAACACAGCATTCCTTATAACCTGTTGCATGACAGGGGATTCCCAAGCATTGGGTGTGAACCCTGTACCCGTGCCATTGAACCTGGTGAAGATATCCGTTCAGGACGGTGGTGGTGGGAAAATGAGACTACACAAGGAGTGTGGTTTGCACAAGACGGTAGATCCTAGCATGGTGAATCACTCCCGAGCCCAACAGCTCATTCTCCTCATACCAGGCTGCAAATTGTCCGGCTGCAACTCCCGCTGTGCAGTCGCCGAAAATAATAAACATACCCTTCTCTGTCATATGAAGTGCGGCTTCCTGCAACGGCTGCCGGTAACGGATCCTCACCATGTATTCCTGCTGATTTCCCGGTTTCATGGCCAGATCATTCCTGATCCAGTGAATCTCTTCCGGCAGAATGAACAAGTCCGCGTCGGTACAATCCCGGATGGGATTGTCCCTGACCCACATAGATCCGGTTGTCCTCTACATCGGTAGCGATAACAAACAGGGGTTCCTCTTTGCCACCCACATTGAGTCCTTTGCGTTGCCCAACAGTAAAGAAATGGGCACCCTGGTG
Source organism: uncultured Bacteroidota bacterium (assembly GCA_963735755.1). Classification (GTDB taxonomy): domain Bacteria; phylum Bacteroidota; class Bacteroidia; order Bacteroidales. The sequence goes on from CAVTME010000005.1 coordinate 237,582, forward strand.
TTTCCCTACCCATGTGCCATCTTCCTTTGCATAGTTCCAGGGATGCATGAGATCTCCAGATCTGTCGGTCCTTTTTTCTCTGTAGTACTGTGCCAGGTCGCAGGGATTTCAAAAATATTTCCTTCCCTGGCTTTGAGTTTTTGCTGGAGAAAGACCGGCAGATGCACCTTCCCCACAAAACAGATCCCCTGGGAATCTTTTTTATCGGCCGATGCCAGTCCCTGTTCTTGGCAATCTCCCTTACTTCCGGTTTATGCAGATGGCCAATGGGGAAGAGGGTCTTGGCCAGCTGTTCCTGGGAGAGCTGGCAAAGGAAATAGCTCTGTTCCTTATTGGGATCATCGCCTGCCAGGAGATGGTGGACCATTTTGCCGTTTATCCACAGTGCTGTTCTTTTTGCAATAATGTCCTGTGGCTACAAAATCAGGATTATAGGCTTCAGCAGCCTTCAGAAATGCATCAAATTTGATCTCCCTGTTGCACAAAACATCGGGATTGGGAGTCCGGCCCTTTCTGGTATTCAGAGAACATGTAGTCAATGACCCGCTCCCTGTAGGGTTCGCTCAGATCCACCACATGAAAGGGGATTTCCAGCTTCTTGGCCACCAGTTCGGCAAATACCACATCCTCGTCCCAGGGACAATCTGCATCGATCACTCCGGTCTTGTCATGCCAGTTAATCATAAACAGCCCGGTCACATCATACCCCTGTTCCTTCAGCAGATATGCTGCCACACTGGAGTCTACTCCTCCCGATAATCCAACCACTACCCTTTTGCCAAAATTCTGATTTTGGCACAAAATTACCATTTTTCCTGAAAGCACTATATTTACCTAATGTCCCCCCTCCATGTATATCGAGCTTCTGCCGGCTCCGGAAAAACATATGCGCTTACCCTGGAGTACCTGAAGTTGTTGTTCAGGAAACCTGAGGTACACCGGCATATCCTGGCTGTGACTTTTACCAACAAAGCAGCCGGAGAGATGAAAAGCCGGATTCTCACGAGGCTGCATGAACTCTCTGTTTGTGATCCTGTAAAGGGGAGTGAGGACCTGGATGCACTCGCGACTGAGACTGGCCTGGACCCGGAACAGATCATCGGTCGCTCCGGCAAATTACTGAATATCATTTTGAATGACTACTCCAGTTTTTCAGTGGGAACCATCGATAAATTCTTTCAGTCGGTTATCCGGGCATTCACGAGGGAGATTGGTATTCAACCGGGTTATAACCTGGAGCTGGATCAACAGCGGATCCTTTCCATGGGCGTTGACCAGTTATTCCAGGATATCGGGGAAGACCCTGAACTCCAGCAGTGGCTCATCAGGTTTGCAGAAGAGCGGCTGGAGGAGTCCAGGTCGTGGAACTTTAAAAATGAAATTCTGGCCCTGGGGATGCAATTGTTCAGGGAGTCATTCCAGGAATTGTATGCAGATGCTGATCTGAGTCTGCTGAATAAGAAGAACCTGGAGGATTTCCTGGAGGAGCTCGGGCAGACCGAAAGTTTAGTTACAGGAGAGATGAAGGCGCTTGGGATAAGGGCATTGGATCACATCCGTCAGATGGGTTTGGAAGTGGAGGATTTCAAGCTTAAGGGGAACTCGCCACCTGCGCTCTTCCTACAGGCCAGGGATGGTGCGGTTCATTTTACACCTTCAAAAATTGAAGCCCTTGCGGTCAGTGAGAAGTGGCTCTGAAGAATGCAACTACTGAGATGACCCGGCTCACTGAAGATGTACTTTTGCCTTTGCTGAACCAGGTTTACGGTACCCAGGTTGTGCTGAACACCATCCGGGCCATCAGGTCCAATTACTATACGCTGGGAATCCTTGGCGACATCAGGGCTAAAGTACAGAGTTACCTGAAGGAGCATAACCTTTTCCTCATCTCCGATTCAAGTCGTTTTCTTCGGGGAATTATTGGGGCCAACCAGGTCCCTTTTATCTATGAGAAAACAGGGATGCGCTTCAGGCATATCATGCTGGATGAATTCCAGGACACTTCGGTGTTTCAGTACGACAATTTTATGCCATTGCTGGATAATTCCTTGGCTTCCGGGAACGACAACCTGGTGGTGGGGGATGTGAAACAATCCATTTACCGTTGGAGGAATTCTGACTGGCGAATTCTGGCGACGGGACTGAAAGCAGATTTCGCCCACCAGCCATACAAAGTCCACACGCTATCAAAGAATTACAGGAGCCGTGAGCAGGTGATCCGTTTCAACAATACGGTATTCCAGCTGGCACCGGAACTCCTGGCGGGAATCATACAAGAAGAACTCTATTCGACCACTGTTCGAAAGTCTGAGGCTGAGGAGGCCGTTCAGCAATTCAAAGACGCGTATGCTGATGCGGTTCAGCAGATTCCCGATCGGTCGGCAGGTTCGGATGGATTTGTAAAGATCCGTTTTTTCAGAGAGGAGCAGGATTTCACCTTTCGTGATCAGGTACTGGAGTGCATCCCTGGCTGGATTGATGAGATTCAGCTCTCAGGAATTGAACCCGGTGAAATCGCAATTCTTGTGCGAACCAGGAGGGAGGGCGTGCTTGTGGCAGAGAGACTCCTGGAGCATGCAAGGAATACAGGGAAAAAAAGAGATACAGGCTGATTTCCAATGAATCACTGCTGATGGCTCACAATGAAGCAGTGTCGATTGTTGTTTCTGCCCTGCGTTTCATGGTATTTCCGGGCGATGAGATCAACAATGCGCTGTTAAAGTACCGGTGTTACCAGGCTGGATTTGTATCAGGCGAAGGGACGAACAGGCTGTTCGATGGTTGCATTACTCCCGGTCAGGTCCTTCCTTCAGCATTTAAAAGCAGGATGAGGGAGTTAAGGCAGCTTCCCCTTTTTGAGCTTGTTGAGGTTTTGATCAGTCTTTTCGGACTGGATGAACGCCCCCATGACCTACCCTATATCCAGGCGTTGCAGGACATGGTCATAGAAGTTCAGAGAAGAGAACCCATGGGCATCGCCGAGTTCCTGCATTACTGGGAGCAGCATGGATCAAAAAAAGGGATTCAGATATCGGAGAACTCAAATGCCATTCGGATACTCACCATTCACAGGTCCAAGGGACTGGAGTTCAAAGCAGTTCTGATCCCATTCTGTAACTGGGAGATCACAACAGACCAGCGAAAATCAAACATCCTGTGGTGTCCCACTGGTGGAACACCTTTTAACCGCATACCCACTGTTCCGGTCCGGTTCGGAAGCGGAATGAAGCATACCCTGTTTTCAGGGTTTTATTACCAGGAGAGGATGAAGGGTTACCTGGACAGCCTGAATCTGATGTATGTGGCCTTTACAAGGGCTGTTGATGTATTGTACCTGGGTATTCCTGAGTCTGGGGAGAAGGGACTGAAAACCACAGGGGATCTGCTGCCGGCCATTCTTGATCTGGACCCGGTGAGACAACCCTCCCTTTTGCCCCTGAACAGCTATCGGAAGGATCAGGAGATCATCATTGGGAGAATGCCTGAGCAGCAAAAAACAGCAGAGCGTGCAGATCCCTGGCAATTTGTTGCCTACAAAGCAAACCCCGGCAACCGCCTGCCCGGAATCCGACTGAGAAGTGATCAGTATTTTGCTGATGAAGAAGGAGTGTTCCGGACTGGACAGGGATTCGGGAACATGATGCACCTGGTTTTTTCAAGAATTGAGCTGGTTCAAGATGTGATTCCCCTTTTGAAAACCCTGCAAAAGGAGGGAATCCTGTCTGCCAGGGAGCGTCCCGGACTGGAGAAGAAAATTCTGGAGATGATCTCTCAGACAGGCGTAAGTGAATGGTTTTCAGCAAAAGAAGGGCGATCCATTTATAATGAACGGAGCATTTTGTGTGGAAAGGGCAAGGTGGTCAGACCCGATCGGGTGATTATCGACAGGGAAGGCGTAAGGGTAGTAGATTTTAAATTCGGAATGATTGAGAAAGAGACTTACAGGGATCAGGTCAGATATTATATGGAGCAGCTGATCAGCATGAAATATAAACGGGTAACAGCTTACATCTGGTACGCTATGCTGGGTAAAATCGAAAAAATTGAAGCCATATGATCTATCACTGGGGAACGGAAAGAAGGATCAACGCGTACAGTGACTATTTTAAGAAAGAATTCGGAACACGGGTGCAGAAAATTTCTGTGGATGCTGGTTTTACCTGTCCCAACAGGGACGGCTCATGTGGTAGCGGGGGATGTACATTCTGCAACAATAATGCTTTTTCACCCTCCTATAACACGCCCGGGAGATCCATTGAAGAGCAGATATTGCAAGGCATGGAATTTCACAGGACCCGTTATCGCAAGGCGACCCGGTATCTTGCATATTTTCAGTCCTATTCAAATACCTACGCTGAATTGGAAATCTTACAGGCCATGTACGACCAGGCCCTGGCCATCCCGGAAATTGCCGGCATTGTGGTGGGGACCAGGCCTGATTGTGTGGATGAACAGAAGCTCGATTTTTTTGAGGAACTCTCCGGAAAGTGTTACGTGGTTCTTGAATATGGAATAGAGTCACTGCTTGACAGGACCCTGGAACGCGTAAACAGGGGGCATGATGTGGAAAAGAGTGCCTGGGCCATCCGGGAGACAGCCAAAAGGGGGATTCGCGTGGGGGGACATATGATTGTTGGATTGCCAGGAGAAAGCAGGGAAGATTTTCTGGATGCGGCCAGGATCCTGTCTGCATGGCCTCTGAACAATATCAAATTTCACCAGCTACAGCTTATACATGGAACTGCCATGGCAAGGGAATACAGGGAGAAACCAGAAGATTTCGTGGAATTTAGCATGGAGGCCTATCTACAGGTGATGGTGGAGATCATTGAAAAACTCAACCCTGATTTTGTAGTGGAACGGATCGCGGGGGAGGTGTCACCCGGAATGGGAGTAAAGGAGGGGTGGGGTATTCGGTATGACCGGGTGCTGAGCAATTTCGAACAACTGCTGGAAGAGAAGGATACATGGCAGGGGAAATATTATGAAAAGGAAAAATAATGCAAGCCATTTTAGACATACTGGCCAGGTACCTGACCGATGATCCGGATAAACTCACAGGAGAAACCTGTATCATTTTACCCAACAGGCGTGCCGGATTATTCCTGGAGCGTCACCTATCCAGACACATGAGCCAGGTGGGCTGGATGCCACGCATTTTTTCCATTACCGAATTTATTAATGAACTCAGCGATCTTGCAGCCTGTGATCCCGTTGAAACACTGTTCACCCTTTATGACATCTACCAGGATACAAAGGAACAACCCGAGTCACTGGATGAGTTTTACTACTGGGGAGAAGTTTTGCTCAAGGACTTTGATGAGATTGATAAGTACATGGTGGATCCCGAAATGCTCTTTCGGAACATTGTGGACCTGAAGGAGATTGAGGAGCCGCTGGCTGGAATTGACGCGTCTCAGATTTCATTTATAAGGCAGTTCTGGGAAGGATTTCATGCAGGTCAGACGACCCGTGAAAAGGAGCGGTTTCTTGAGATATGGAAACTACTGCCTGTCCTTTATTCACGACTGCATGAAACCCTGCAAAAAAGGGGTGAGGGGTGTCCTGGCATGCAATACCGGGAGATTGCCGGAAAAATTGAAGCGGGTAGGCTCACCATCTCCCAATGGGACAGGATCATTGTAGCTGGTTTTAATGCCCTGAATGGATGTGAGAAACGGATCTTTGGCTGGCTGCAAAACCTTGGTGCCGAGTTTTTCTGGGACTATGATCTTTCCTATATGGATGATCCGGCCCATGAAGCGGGAAGGTTTTTACGGGAAAACCTGGCTGCGTTTCCACCGCCTCTTGACCTCGATGTATTCAAAGGGATGGAAACCAGGAAAGAGATCAGGATCTTCGAGCTGCCAACAGATATTCTTCAGGCAAAAACAGTGCACCGTATTCTTGAGCAGGAGGATGGGGGTAGTATCAATGATTGCACAGATACAGCTGTTGTGTTGTGTGATGAGGAGTTGCTGATGCCGGTCCTCATGTCGGTACCCGAATCCATCGGTGATATCAATGTAACCATGGGTTATCCAATGAGCATCACTCCTGTTCTGGGATTTGTGGATGCTTTGCTCCGTCTGCAGCGCAATATCAGAAGGAGTGCAGATGGATCTGAAATGTTTTACCATAAGGATGTAAAATCTGTCCTGTTGCACCCTTATATGGAGTATGCCGGAGATGGAAATCCTCACCCCCTCCTGGAGGAGATGGCCTCGGGGAACCTGATCCAGGTGGAGCGTTCCAGGTTTGGAAGCGATTTTGAAAAGATGATCTTCAGGAGTGTGGATGGCCCAGCCGGTTTTATCGTCTATTTTCGGGATCTCTTTTTACATATCCTGGAAAATCTGGCTTCAAAAGAGGAGCAGGTATTGCCTGAACTGCATCGCGAATTTGTATTTACCCTGCTTATTCATTTGAATAAGCTGGAGGCCTTGCTCAGTTCCAGACCGGATCTACCCCTTCCCATACTTGAAAAGCTATTTCGAAAGGTCCTGGCAGTTCTGCGGGTTCCTTTCGAGGGTGAACCGCTTAGCGGACTCCAGGTTATGGGAATCCTTGAAACCAGGATGCTGGATTTCAAACATGTGATCATTTTATCCATGAATGAAGAGGTGATGCCGGCTTCTCATTTCAGGCAATCCTATATTCCTTATGCCTTGCGGCTGGCTTTTGGCATGCCGGGCAGGGAGGATATGGATGCCATGTATGCTTATTATTTCAACAGGCTTCTTCAGAGGGCGGAAAAGGTGGATCTTCTTTTCAACAGCACCTCAGAGGGGATACGGACCGGTGAAATGAGCCGTTTTCTGCACCAGTTGATTTTCTCCCGGGGAATCCAGGTGATCAGACCTGGTTTGGAAGTAATGGCCAGGGAGGTTCCTGAATTGGTCATCGATCATACAGGGGAGATTGAAACCTTGCTGCAGAGGTATTTAGCAGATACGGAAGGAGACAAATACCTGTCTCCCTCGGCTATCAACACCTATGTGGACTGTTCCCTGAAATTCTACCTGAGATACCTGGCCGGTATCGGTGAACCGGATGAAGTCCTGGAGGAGATCGATGCAGCAGGTTTTGGAACTGTTGTACATGATTCCATCAAGCTGCTGTATGAAGAGATCTCTGCCGAGGAAGATGGAACGATCCACCGCAAAGCCTTAAAAACGCTGCTTGATTCTGAACGGATAGAGGAGGTGCTGACGTCCATCTTCATCAAATATCATTTCAAAGGAAGGAAGAATGCCTCCATCGAAGGCCGCAACATTATTATCATCAGGGTGATGATCCGCTACCTGAAAAAGATCATTCAGACCGATCTGGCCATTGCGCCTTTTACATTGGTTTCGGCAGAGGCAACCTACACCAGGGACCTGGAACTGAAAACCGGGGATAAGAAGAAAACAATAAGGATCGGCGGTAAGATTGACCGCGTGGACAGGGTTGGGGGATTGTTGCGTGTGATTGATTATAAAACAGGAAATTCCAGTCAGGGTTTCTCAAGCCTGGAGGCTCTTTTTGACGGGAACCTGGCTTCGAGGAACGGGCCAGGGCTTCAGACCCTTTTGTATGCGTGGTTGGTAAGTAAAGAGCATCCAGGCGAACAGGTGGCTCCAGGTTTGTATGTTATGAAATCACTTTATGACGAAAAATTTGATCCCTTGCTTACCATCGGCAGCCAACGGGAGAAGCAAAGAATTGTTTCCTTCTCTGTGTACGAGGAGGAATACATGAGTCTTTTGAGGGACACCCTGAACAAATTGTTCGACCCGGGGCATCCTTTTACCAGGACCGAGAATGAAACAAAATGCAGATATTGTGATTTTGCTGCCATTTGCAGCCGGTCAGTCATTGAATAGGTTTTGCTATATTTAACTAAACAAAAGGTGGTTTCATGATCCCCGGGCACAGAGATTACACAGCTGAGATAAAAAAAATGAAGTTCGAGACCGATAAAGGGATCAGGTTTCCCTTCACCGCGCTCGTTAATTTTTTTGTAGGCGATAAGGAGAAGCCTGTTGTAGAGTTGATGGGCCACATGGAAGAGAATGAGGTCTACAATTCCATTGACCGGGGTGAGGTCATCAACCTGGATCAATGTTATATCGAAAAATTCAGTTTGCGGGATTACAGGCTGACCAGGAACATGGGTGCCCGGGATAAGGTAGTGATCAAGGGGTTTACGGCCAAAAATGCATTGTTCGGGGGACTCTCATCCCTTGATTTCTCCTTTGCTGTTTTTGAGGGGGATGAATTCAGCCTGGAGGATGCGTGGATCAGCAAAGGAGATATAAGTTTTGAGTCGGCCAGATTCAGGGTTGGCAGCTCAAGTTTTCACAATTCCAGGCTTCCTGATGGCTACCTGAATTTCAAGAATGTAAAATTTGAATCCGAGGAGATCTCGTTCAAAAACTGCCGGTTTGGCTGTGGAGAGAAGGATTTCCAGTATATGAGTGTTGGCAGGGGAAATATCCAGTTTATCAATGCGGATTTCTCAGACGGGAATGTGAATTTCATCAATACCGATTTCGGTACCGGAGATGTTTCTTTCAAGGTAACCAGGTTTGGTTCCGGAAAGGTTGATTTTCATTTTGCCACTTTCAAGGGGAACAACACAAGTTTTGAAAGAACAGAATTCGGAGAAGGCAGGACTGATTTTCGAACCGTGGAATTTGGACCGGGTCGTGTGAATTTTAACCGTTCGGTCTTTGGTGACGGGGAGGTTAATTTTGATGAGGCTGAAATGGAATCGGGGAAATTCAATTTCAAAAGGGCCACATTCGGATCAGGTGATGTCAGTTTTGAGGATGTTATGTTCGAACATGTGGATGTGAGTTTTGAACGCACCGTTTTTGGCCATGGGAAGGTAAGCTTCTATCAATCCTGGTTCCGTTCTCTCTCCATGCGCTTTTGTCACCTGAACGGGTATGTGGATTTGCGACTGAAAATGAGCGGATCTGTCAACCTTGACAATACAGTGGTCCGTGATATTATTGACATCCATCCCCATGAATTTTCCTCGGAGATTGAGACCATATCACTGGCCGGAATGCGACTCATCGGAAGAATCTACCTGGACTGGAACCACTCCAGGGTGAAGAAGATGATCTATGCCCAGACAGAATCCAGCCATCGGGTTAAAGCTGAACAATTCAGAATACTGAAAGAGAATTTCCAGAACCAGGGTTCTTATAGCGATGAGGACAGGGCTTATGTGGAGTTCAAACGAAATGAATCCAAAGCGGAACTATCCGAGTCCCTTCGAAAATCACCGTTGAATGCCGTGTATCAATATCCCCTCTACGGGTTCAAACTGGCCTTGTTTGATAAAGCAGGGCTCTATGCCACCAGTCCGGTCAGGGTTTTGATAACCATGCTCTTTTTCTTTGTTGCATTCAGCTTTTCCTACCTCCTGCTTATGCTTTATACTGATGCTGATATCATTGCCTCGGTGGATGATCAGTTGAGCATGGTAGCCAGGGCATTCTATCACAGTGCCATCACCTTCCTTACCATTGGATATGGAGACCATTATCCCTATGGATCCATCCGGTGGGTTTCATCCCTGGAAGGTTTCTTTGGATTGTTTCTGATGTCCTATTTCACCGTGGCTTTTGTGAGGAAAGTGCTGCGGTGATTTACTCCCCCTCATTCAGAAGGTCGGGGCGAAGTTTTTTTGTTCTTTCCACCGATTGCTCGTATTTCCATTGGTCTATTTTGGCAGCGTGTCCCGACAGCAAGATTTCGGGAACATCCCATCCCTTATAGCTGGCCGGCCTGGTATATACAGGCGGGGCAAGCAAACCATCCTGAAAGGAGTCAGTTAATGCAGAGGTCTCATCCGAGATGGCCCCGGGCAGGAGTCTGACAACACTGTCGGTGATCACAGCTGCAGCCAGCTCTCCCCCGGTTAACACAAAATCCCCAATGGAGATCTCCCTGGTTATCAGGTGGTCCCTGATTCTTTGATCGATCCCTTTATAATGTCCACACAGGATGATGATGTTTTCAACAAGTGCAAGCCGATTGGCCTCTGGCTGGTTGAAAAGCTGACCGTCAGGGGAAGTATAAATGATCTCCTTGTAATTTCGCTGAGCGGTCAGGTGCTCAATGGCCCTTTCGATGGGTTCAATGGCCATGACCATGCCTGCATCACCTCCGAAAGCGTAGTCATCAACACGCCGGTGCTTGTTTTTGGAAAAGTCCCTGAGGTCGTGAATAAATATATCCACCAATCCTTTGTCACGGGCTCTTTTAATGATCGAGTGATCCAGGGGACCTGCCAGAAGTGCTGGCAAAACTGTGATGATATCTATGCGCATTTTCGGTGTAATCAGGGTGCTAAGATATAACAGTTTTTTGCCCCAAAAGTGATCTTATAAGCGAAAAATGAGTAATTTGTGTATCTAAGCGAGCCACCAATCCTCTACCTGTCATGAAAACGAACGATGTCAATGACCCTCTGAAAGAGCGAGAACCAAAAGAAGAGCAAAAAGAAGCAAAGCAAGAATCCACCGGATCAACTGAACTGGAGAACCTTGTTCCACCCAAGGTAGAAGATGTATCCCCAAGCGAATCTGACATCCCCGCCAAAGAGGCTGCCACTCCCCCATATCCAATTGAATCACAGGCTGAACCCGCCGATCCCGATGAGCCTGCAGAACCTTTAGAGCCCTTAGCTCCAACCGGGACTCCATCGGAACAGCCAGATGAGCCTGTAGCACAGGCCGATACCCTGGCTGAAAAAAGCGCTGAATCTGAAGAGCCTGAAAAGCTTCCCGGAACTGATGAACCATCCGGGGACTCCCCATCACAGGAACTCCTTGATGACCATGAAGAGAAGAAGATCAATGATTCCTATGATGACGATATAGACCATGAAGACCATCAAGAGGAACCGGAAAATATTAACTATGGTCTCCTGAGCAAGGAGGACCTGGTAAAGCTATTGGGTGAGAAGCTGGATAATCCTGGAAAGGGGAATATCCGCAAAGAAGTGGCGGAGATCAAACAGGCATTCTTCGATAAGCAAAAGAGTGCCATGGAGGAAAAGAAGAAGCATTTCCTGGAGGAGGGTGGGAACCTGGAAGATTTTAAACCGGCCGATGATCCTGTGGAATCTGAGATGAAGGAGCTGCTCAATGTGTACAGAGGTATGAAAGCTGATTTTACACGGCAGCTTGAGAAAACCAAGCAGGAAAACCTGATCAAGAAGCAGGAGATCCTTGAGGAACTGCGGATGCTTATGGAGGGACAGGAGTCTTTTGAAATAACCTTCAGGAAATTCAAAGATCTTCAGCGTAAATGGTTTGCTGCTGGAATTGTCCCACAACAGAACCTCAAGGATTTATGGGATTCTTACAACTATTTTGTTGATAAATTCAATGATTATGTGCGGATCAACAGGGAATTAAGGGCCCTGGACCTGAAAAAGAACCTTGAATTGAAAATACAGTTGTGTGAGCGAACAGAGGAGTTGGATAAGGATCCGAATGTTGTGCAGGCATTCAAGACACTTCAGAAGTTTCACACAAGGTGGCGAGAAATCGGACCGGTACCAAGGGATAGCAGGGATGAGGTATGGGACCGCTTCAAGTTGGCTACTTCAGTTATTAACCGAAAGCATCAGGACTATCATTCAAAACTGAAGGAATCCCTGCACGATAACCTTGAAAAGAAGAGTGATCTGTGTGAACGGGTGGAGCGCATCGCTCAAACCAAATATGAAACCCATGGGGCCTGGATGGAGAAAACCAATCAGGTGCTTGAGATTCAGAAGACCTGGAAAACCATTGGATATGCCCCCAAGAAGGATAACAGTGCCATTTACGCCAGGTTCAGGAAGGCATGCGATACTTTCTTTGGGAACAAAGCAGCCTATTATGCCTCTGCCTATGAAGAGCAGAAGGACAACCTGAACATGAAGGTGGAAATTGTGGAGAAAGCTGAATCCCTGAGTAAAAGTGAGGATTGGAAAGAGACCACTACCGAATTGATCCGCCTTCAGAAAAAATGGAAGGAGATTGGGCCGGTGCCAAGAAGAGATTCTGATAAATTGTGGAAGCGGTTCAGGGCGGCATGTGATACTTTTTTTAATCAAAAATCAAAGTACTTTGAGGATATAGACTCCTCTTTTGATGATAACCTGAAGCAGAAAGAGGAACTGGTGACTGAGATGGATGCATTTGTGCCCGGCGAAGACCGCAATGCAAACATGAAGGCCCTGGAGGAATTCCAGACGAAGTTTGATGCCATTGGGTTCGTGCCGTCTGCTAAAAAAGACTTGATCAAAGATCAGTTCAGGCTGGCACAGGACAGGTTATTGGAAAAGATCGGATTGAATGAATCAGAGCGCTCAATTTTCAGGTTTAAGAATCGGATCAGGAGCATGATGCATGCTCCACGTGCTGAGATGAAGCTGAATTTTGAACGTGACAAGCTGATGAATAAGCTGCAGCAATTGCGGAATGATATAGGCGTATGGGAAAACAATATAGGTTTCTTCAAGCAGTCAGACAGCTCGGAGGGTACCATCCAGGGATTCCATGAACAAATAGAGTCGGCCCATGAACGAATCAGGGTTTTGGAGTATAAGATCAGACTTCTGGATGATATGGAAAATGCAAATTAAATCTCTATTTTTGCCCCGAACTTAAATCTGAAGCCTCTTGGGTAATACAAAGTATGTTTTCGTTACGGGTGGTGTGACATCATCTCTGGGCAAAGGAATTATTTCTGCCTCATTGGGAAGGCTGCTCCAGGCCAGGGGTTATAAAGTAACCATTCAGAAACTGGATCCCTATATCAATGTGGATCCCGGTACCCTGAATCCTTATGAACACGGGGAGTGTTATGTGACAGATGACGGGGCGGAAACGGATTTGGACCTTGGGCACTATGAACGTTTCCTGGGTACCAAGACCTCCCAGGCCAATAATGTAACGACTGGACGGATTTACCAGTCGGTGATCAACAAGGAGCGACGTGGAGATTATCTGGGGAAAACGGTCCAGGTGATTCCTCATATTACTGATGAGATCAAGCGACGCATTACACTTCTGGGCCGGAAGGGCGAATATGACATCATCATCACGGAGATCGGCGGAACAGTTGGGGATATTGAATCTCTCCCCTACATCGAAGCAGTGAGGCAGCTTCGATGGGATCTGGGGGTTGAGAACACGGTGTTTATTCACCTTACCCTGGTACCCTATCTGTCAGCATCGGGTGAGTTGAAAACCAAGCCTACCCAGCATTCTGTGAAAGTTCTGCTGGAGAATGGGATTCAACCCGATGTACTTGTACTCCGGGCTGAACATGAGCTTACCAAGGACCTGAGGAAAAAGGTGGCCCTGTTTTGTAATGTTGAGCTCGATGCTGTCATACAATCCATTGATGTGTCAACCATTTATGAAGTCCCGCTCCTGATGCAGGAGGAGAAGTTGGATGTGATGGTGTTGAAAAGACTGCATATGGTTATCAGGGCAGCCCCTGAATTAAAGGAGTGGAAAGAGTTTGTAAATAGGCTGAAGAGTTCAGAACAGGAGATCCGTATTGCCCTTGTTGGAAAATATGTGGAGTTATACGATTCTTATAAATCCATCATTGAATCATTGACCCATGCCGGTGCGATGAACAAGGTGAAGGTTACTGTGGTTTGTATTCATTCCGAAATGATATCAGCTGCCAATGTGGTGGAGACCCTGGAGGGATTTGACGGCATCGTGGTAGCTCCCGGATTCGGGGACAGGGGAATTGATGGGAAGATCCTCTCAGTAAAATATGCGCGTGAGACCAAAGTCCCTTTCCTGGGTATTTGCCTTGGACTCCAGTGTGCTGTCATTGAGTTTGCCAGAAATGTAATTGGATATGGGGATGCCCATTCCACCGAAATGACCAATATCACCAAACACCCTGTTATTGACCTGATGGAAGAGCAAAAAGGTGTTACAGAAAAGGGTGGGACCATGCGGCTTGGTGGCTATGCCTGCGCCCTCACAAAAGGATCACGTGTTCATGAGGCATACCAGACAGAAATGGTACGTGAGCGTCACAGGCACCGGTATGAGTTCAACGACGAATTCCTCTCTGAGTTTAAGAAGAACGGTATGATTTCAACTGGGATCAATCCGGAAAGCGGTCTGGTTGAGATCATGGAGTTAACAGATCATCCCTGGTTTGTTGGAACCCAGTTCCATCCTGAATACAGCAGTACTGTACTTCATCCGCATCCTTTGTTCATTGCCTTTATTAAAGCAAGTGTGGACCACATGAAATAGGATCATCAAGCATGCCAAAAATCTATTCGCCGAAATCTTATCGAATTTAGTTGATTTTATAATGAAATAACTACTAAACGATTACTTTTGTGCCTGAATTAATGCGCAGTAAATGGACAGAAATACAATCATAGGGCTTGCAATAATCGGACTCCTTATCGTAGGAATGGGTCTTTTAAACAAACCTTCAAAAGAGGCACTTGAAGCTGAGCGGGAACAACGTTTGACTGAAGCGCTGAGACAGGATTCCCTTGCAAGGGCAGAGAACTTAAGAGCGGCAGAAGCCGCTGCATTGCAGCAATCAGTGCAGGAAGCAACCTTGGAAACCGGGGACCTACAGCAGGGTTCAGAAGCCATGGACCGATTGAACAATCAGTATGGTGATTTTGCTCAGGCAGCCATTGGTTCGGCCGAAAAGGTGGTGCTGGAAAATGAACAGTTGAAGTTGACTTTCTCAACCCTTGGAGGTCGCCCCTATACAGTAGATCTGAAAAAGTACCAAACCCACGATTCGCTTCCATTGATCCTTTTTGACGGGGATTCCACTGTATTCTCACTCCAGTTTTTTGCAGGGGGGAAAACAATCAACACAGGTGATCTCTATTTCACACCGGAGCTAAAGTCCATGACCGATGACGACGGCCGGGCCTTTCAGCAGCTCACCATGAAACTGGAGCCTACCGAGTCCAGCTCCGTGTCCTACATTTACAGATTGTATGACAACGATTATATGATTGACCTGGATCTTCAGCTGAAAGGATTGGATGCTTTCGGGACTGACAGGATGAACTTTGAGTTCTCCTTTTATGCTCCCTCACAGGAGAAAGGGTATCAGAACGAGGCCATGTATACGACCCTTTATTATAAATTTCACGGGGGTGATGTTGAAAGCTTCAAATCAAGGTCTAAAAAGGAGTTTGAAACAGCAGATGTTACTACAGGGATTAAATGGATTGCCTACAGCCACCAGTTTTTCTCAACCATCCTGATTGCCGATGAGGCTTTCCTGGGGGCGGATATGAGCCAGCACAGGTTCAATGATCCCGGGCCCTACGTGAGGCAATATGCTTCCTCCATAGGCCTGCCCTATAACCGGACTGCCGAGCAGACCATAGGGATGAGGCTATATCTGGGCCCCAATAATTTCAAAGCATTGAAGGACTACGGTGATGAACTGGCATTGGAAGATGTTGTGACCGTGGGAGGATCCATGATCCGATGGATTAATGCCTTTGTAGTAATTCCGATTTTCAACTGGTTGAACAAGTGGATCGTCAACTATGGGATCATCATTTTAATGCTGACACTGATTATTAAGACAGCCTTATTCCCGCTGACGTATCGCTCTTATAAATCCCAGGCGGTAATGCGTGTGCTGAAACCCCAGGTGGATGAACTCAGCGAAAAGTACCCCAAGAAGGAAGATGCCATGAAGAAGCAGCAGGCAACCATGGATCTTTATAAAAAGGCGGGGGCCAACCCCATGGGCGGTTGTCTGCCCATGCTCCTGCAGTTCCCGATCCTCTATGCCATGTTCAGGTTTTTCCCAACCTCCATTGAACTGCGGCAGCAGAGTTTCCTGTGGGCCCATGACCTTTCCACCTATGATTCCATTTTGGACCTGCCTTTTACCATTCCCATGTATGGCGACCACGTGAGTCTGTTCACCCTTTTGATGACGGTAACGACAATGATGTCCATGAAGTGGAACAACCAGGCATCGGCCAGTAACAGCGCCATGCCGGGCATGAAGACCATGATGTACATCATGCCTTTGATGTTCATGCTGATCCTGAACAATTTTTCGGCGGGTCTGACCTATTATTACTTCCTGGCCAACCTCATTACACTTGGACAAAACCTGCTTTTCAAGCAGTTTATTGACGAGGATAAAATCCTGAAGAAGATCGCTGCAAGGAAAAGCAAACCAGCCAAGAAGTCTGGTTTTGCCAGACGTCTGGAAGAGATTCAGAAACAGCAGAAACAGGGCGGCAAAGCGCTGCCCAAGAAAAAGCGCTAGGTCCTTTAAGAAGCTTTTGGATTCATTCGGAGTGCGGCCATCTTTATAGCGGTAACCGCGGCTTCATCTCCCTTGTTCCCGTGTTTGCCACCGGCCCGGTCCAGTGCCTGCTGGAGATTGCTGGTGGTCAGGATTCCGAAGATAAATGGGATGTCATAATCCAGGTTCAGCTCTGTGATCCCACGCGCGACACCCTGACAGATATAATCAAAGTGGGGTGTTTCTCCCTGGATGACACAGCCTATGCAGATCACAGCGTGGGGCGCGAACTGCTCAGCCACAATACGGGCTCCGTAAGGAAGTTCAAAGCTTCCCGGGACAGCGCGTACCTGAATGTTTTCCCTGGAGACACCGTGCTTTTGCAGGGTGTTTAAGGCGCCCCCAAGAAGTGCCGATGTAATCTCCTCGTTCCACTCAGAAACGGCAATGCCGATTTTCATTGATGAACCATCCGGAATGAATGCCGGATCGTGATCAGATAGGTTCTTCAGACTTGTGGCCATGATAATGATTAGAGGGCCTTTTTCGATTCTACCCGGCCAATGTATTTCTTAATCTCCCTTCCTTCCGGAGTTTCAGGGTATGAGGATTCAATGGCAGTGTAGGCTTCAAGTGCTCCGTCAAGGTCACCCATCTCTTCACATACAATCCCCAGTTTCTTCAACATGATAGGGGTGGAGAAGTTGTTCTTGTACTTATCAATTCCGCTTTTGTATGAAGAAACGGCTTTCTGCAGCTCCCCGAGCTCAACATAAGCATCTCCAAGGGTACTGTATTTGGCTGCCCCGACGAGCAGATCATCGGTTTTGAATTTCCCCAGGTTGCGGATGGCCTCTTCATGGTCTCCCAGCTGGTGATAACATACGCCTGCATAATAGCGAGCCACTTTGGCTGATTTGGTTAATCCGTAGTCATCGATAATGTTCAGAAATCCGGGATAGGTGCCATATCCGTTCAGAGCCAGGTTAAATGAATCTATTTCAAAGAAACGCTCTGCATAATACATCTCTCCTGCAGCCTCTTCATTGAGAGGTTTAAGGTAATAACGGTTGCCCCCGATGATAACAAGCAGGACTACAATTAACCCGCCCAATACGTAGGTAAGTACTTTTTGGTTGTCCTCTATAAACTGTTCCGAACGTGTTAACGCTTGCTCAATGCCTTCCAGGTTCTTATCCGTTTGCTTCACATTCTTCTTATTTGCCATTACTCGGTTGTTTGTTGGTTTTCAAAAACTTCCGCAAAAGTAATCCTTTTTCGGAGAAAAGGTAGAGCGGCGGCACAAAAATAGCATTTTTGACCACGTGATTTATACGATTCATTAACAAGTGTGAGATCGGTTCAAAAGGATACTTCCTCATTGGTCCAGGCTACCGAACACCTTTTTTAGCAAAGGTGTGATGCGGGCGGAGACATTCTGTCTGATTCTCTTTTCTTCATCCTGGACTTTCAAAAACATGCCATCAAGAGCCCTGTTCGTGAGGAAGTCGTCAAGCTCAGTGTTTACAGGATTGAATCCGGCCAGTTTACCGGTGAAGGAGTTGGCGAAAATATTCCATTTTCCAATCAGGGTCTCCCATGAGTCTTTGGCAGAAATTCCTCCCAGAACATCCTGCTCCGTGGCTTGCTGGATCTTGGGTTTATATAAATTATAGAGATCCCCGCGGCTGGTACTGCTCAGGTACTGTGTGGCAGCGTTGTCGGCTCCATTGAGAATTCCAAATGCATCGCTGATGGTCATTTGTTTGATGCTGTTAATGAAAATGGGTGCTACTTCCCTGGCGGCATTCTCAGCAGCCCGGTTGATACTAAGGAGAACATCCTCCACCAATTTATCTCCTCCAGGAATCTTCCCAAGGTTATCGATGATTACCGAGGCTTCTTCAGGGAGCAGGATTTTCACCATTTCATCTCCGTAGTAACCATCAACAGATGAGAGTATAGATGACGCGTTTTTTGACCCGGTAATCAAGGCTTCCTTCAAACCATCAGCTACCTCCGCTTCCGAAAGGGGAACATCCATTGGAACAGATTGCATCAGAGAGTTTATTTCAGCACATCCACCAAGGACGATGATTGGAAGCGCCAGAACCAGGATTTGTCTTTTTATGAATAAGCACATACATTGTTTGTATTAGGTGTGCGCTAAAATTAGTAATTTTGTGTATGCATCTGAAATCTCTCGCTCTGGTCAATTTTAAGAATTATGAACAGGTTGATATACCTTTTTCTCAGAAGATCAACTGTTTTGTTGGCGAAAACGGTGTAGGCAAGACCAATCTCCTGGATGCCATACATTACCTGGCCCTGTGCAAGAGCAATTTGAATCCTGTGGATACGCAGAACATCCGCTATGACCATGACTATTGCGTGATCCAGGGCGTATTTGAACGCTTGACAAAGGAGGAGAATATCTACTGTGGTATCAGAAAACAGAAAAAAAAGCAGTTCAAAAGGAACCAGAAGGAATACCAGAAACTTTCTGAGCACATTGGGCTCATTCCCGTGGTGATGGTATCTCCCTTCGACAGCATCCTGATCAATGGTGGGAGCGAGGAGCGTAGAAAGTTCATGAATGGTGTGATCGCTCAGTACAGCCGGGTTTATCTTGACAATCTAATTCAGTATAACCGCGCCCTTACCCAACGCAACAGGTTGTTAAAGGATTTTGCGGCATCCCGCAGTTTCAACAGGGAAATGCTCGAGGTATGGGACCTGCAACTGATCAGGTACGGAGAACCCATATTCCAGGAGCGGAAACGGTTTGTGGATGAGTTGTTGCCGGTATTTGCTAATTTCTACGAGCATGTTTCTTTGAATAAAGAGAAGGTAACCCTCTCCTATGAGGGACAGCTATTGGAGACCGATTTCAAAAAAGGGCTCACGGAATCAGTGGATAAAGACCGTATTGTCCAGTATACCACCTTTGGGATTCACAAAGATGACCTGGCCATGGAGCTGGGTGAATACAGCCTGAAGAAAAGTGGTTCCCAGGGGCAACAGAAGACTTTCCTGGTTTCATTGAAACTCGCTGAATTTGATTTTATCAGGAAACTGACTGATCTTCCTCCCATTCTTCTGCTGGATGATATTTTTGACAAGTTTGATTCCACCCGGGTGAAACAGATCATCAGTCTTGTGGCTGAAAACCATTTTGGCCAGATATTCATTACCGATACCAATGAGTCGAGGCTTCTGGGTATCCTGGCCTCTTTGCCGGCAGAGCACAGGGTTTACAGGATTGGTCGCGAGGGATCATTTGAAAGGATGGAGGCCTGATATGGAAAGAAAAGATGTAAAGCGAATCGATTCCCTGCTTGACCAGTTTGTAAAATCAAACAAGCTTGAAAAGGGTCTCGCTGAGCATCGGCTCATCAAATCATGGAAGGTTTTGCTGGGCATTTCAGTGGCAAAAAAAACCAAAAGCCTTCACATTCACAACCGTAAATTATTCGTAAGCCTGCACTCATCTGTGATGAGAAATGAACTGGAGATGATGAAAGATACCCTGATTGCCCGCCTCAATGAGGAAGCGGGAATGAAAGTCATCGATGATATTGTCCTCAGGTAATCAGAATCGTTCAGAAGAGGGGAAAAAGAATGTGGCTTCAATCTCAGCGTTTTCATCGGAATCCGAACCATGCACTGCATTGGCAGTCATTGACTCTGCATACATTTTACGGATGGTGCCTTCTTCTGCCTTTTCCGGGTCTGTGGCTCCGATCAATTTTCTGTACTCTTCGACAGCATTCTCTTTTTCAAGCACACTGACAATGATGGGGCCGGAAATCATAAATTCCACCAGGTCATCGTAAAAAGGCCTGCCCATGTGTACTTTGTAAAAGCGTTCTGCCTCTCCACGCGTGAGTTGCAGCATCTTCAGGGCTGTAATTTTAAATCCTGCTTCCGTGATCTTATTTAAAATCGGACCTATGTAGCCTTTGGCAACTGCCTGCGGTTTGATAATGGTAAATGTGTATTGTCCTGCCATGGTTTATGGTTTTTGTAATGCATATTAACAAATTAAATCGGCCTTTGTTATACCACCTTCAATATTTTTTAACTTTGCCTCACTTTCAAAGGATTCAGAATGCTTAACGATAGCGATAAACGAACCATTAAGGAATGGCTGAGCAAGTCAGAAAAGGTGGCCATACTTACCCATACCAACCCGGATGGGGATGCCATCGGATCGAGCCTGGCCCTTTGTCTGGCCCTGCAGAAGCAAGGTCTCGATGCCCAGGTGGTTATACCTGACGGACTGCCCGATTTTTTAAGGTGGCTGCCCGGCATCGAACTGTCCACGACTTTTGCCTATAAGAAAGAGAAAGGTACCGCGATCATTCAGGAAGCTGACCTGATCTTTTGTCTTGATTTCAATGATCCCAAAAGGTTGAATGGCGTCAAAGAAGTAATGGAAGAATCAAGTGCCAAAATAATTCTTATCGACCACCACCAGGCCCCGGTCTTATTTGCAGACCTCACAATCTCCGAAACCTGGAGGGGATCTGTTGGGGAGATGATCTATCTTTTTCTTACCATGCTATTTGGCGAGGAGATCATGGACAAGGAAATTGCCAGCTGCCTTTATGTGGCCATCATGACAGACACCGGCAATTTTTCTTATGCCAGCTCTTACCCCGAGATCTTTCACATTGTGGGAGACCTGATGAGATATGATATAGAGAAAGACCGTATATACAGCTCTGTGTATGATGCATATTCAGAGGAGCGTCTGCGCATGCAGGGCTACTGCATGCAGGAAAAAATGGTCGTGATTCCAAAGTATAACACGGCCTATATCAGCCTGACTCATGAAGAATTGAAACGATACAATCACCGTAAGGGTGATACCGAAGGATTCGTAAATATCCCATTTGCTGTGAAGGGAATCAGATTTACAGCACTGTTTGTGGAGAAAAAGGATCTCATCAGGGTTTCGTTTCGTTCGAGAGGAGATTTTCCTGTGAACAAGGTGGCTGCTGAGCATTTCAACGGAGGCGGACATATCAATGCAGCGGGCGGAGATTCATATGTATCCATGGAGGAGACGCTTTCTCATTTTGAATCATTGCTTCCAGGCTACGCAAAGTTGCTTTCCGATGATTAGAATCTTGTTAGCGCTTATGCTGTTCATGCTGTGTGCCTGTGATACACCTGTACAGAAGCAGCAAGCTCCTGAATCTGACCTGGCCGGGGAACAATTTGTGAAGGTGAACCAGTACATGTACCGGCGGCACCAGGATCACATTGCAGCTTTTGTGGATCGCGTCAACTGGCAGGCTGAAGTAACTCCCTCAGGATTATGGATTGTGGTCAAAGAAAAGGGGGAAGGCACTGAGATTGTTGCAGGCAGCAGGGTTACCTATACATATTCATCCACCCTTCTGGATGGGACTCCCTGCTACGAATCGGGAGAGGATGCTCCGAAACAGGTGGTAATGGGACAGGGAGGCATTGAATCAGGCGTGGAAGAGGGACTTGGTCATTTGAGACAGGGCAGCAAGGCCGTTCTGTTCATTCCCCCTCACCTTGCCCATGGTAACTTCGGAGACCGGGAGAAGATTCCCGGCAATTCAGTCCTTATATACAGCCTGGAGATAAAAGAAGTTCGATAAGGTAAATGAAATTGCTACTTTTGCACAATATTTGAGAATGTGATCTGTTTGAAGAAATGATGAAATCTATATATAAATACTCCGCAATCTGGTCCTTAGCCATCGCATTGGTTTTCGCGGCCACAGCTTGTAAGGAGGAATCTACTGTTGATGAAAATGCAGTTCAGGAATTGCGGTTTTTTGACCTTTATATGTCTTCCACCTTTAAGGATACCATAGATGCTCCTACCGAAAGCGGGCTTTATTTCATTGAAGTCACTGAGGGCGAAGGTGATTCTCCTGATTCGGACGATTGGGTACTGGTCAATTATGTCTGCACAACCATTCCAGACGAGACGGTTGTAGATACCTACATTGAGAATGTGGCCACCGACAACGGCATCTATAGTGAAGATGCCATGTATGGAGATTTTAAAATGCTCAATGGTACACGGACCAAGGGGTTGACAGAGGGACTTTCTATGATGAAAACAGGTGGTGAGGCCATTATGTGTATGACCAGCGACCTGGGTTACGGAACCGGTGGAGCCAATCTGATGAAGTCAATTTCCGGATACAAGTCTCTCAAATATGAGCTTAGACTGATTGAGGTTATTGACGACATGGTTGCCTATGAGGCAAATAAAATCGAAACATATGCAAATTCCATTGAAGGTGCGGAAATGATCCGTGACACACTAACCGATGCAGTAATGTACTACGTGGTTGACGAACATACGGATGGCAGCCAGGTAAATAATGATTCGGTGGTTGAGATTGCTTACAAAGGTTATCTCATTGACGGACGCGTATTTGATGAGAGTGTGGAAGATGCGCCTTATGAATTTAAGGTTGGCGACTTTACAGCCGAGACTTCTCCCATCCGGGGATGGCACCTGGGAATGAAAGAATTCAGAGAAGGAGAAAAAGGGCGGCTGATCATACCTTACTCCCTTGCCTATGGAGAAATGGGCAGGCTCAACGGAGCCATCTATGCCATCCAGCCATACGAAACGCTTGTGTTCGATATTGAGATTGTGAAAGTGAAAACTTATATAGACCCAGAGGAACCCATTTAGGGATCACGCTTCACCTGCCCAGCAGGAAAATCACCGGGCGCTTGTGCAGCGACGGTTTCTTCTTTTTCCATGCAGAAATGCTTTGTGTCAGGATGAATTCTGTATCCAATGTTATATCTGCAGCTACGCACAAAAGAGTGACTGAATCACAGGTTTCAAGAATATCATTTAGCATGGCATCATTGCGGTAAGGCGCTTCAATGAATATCTGAGTTTCACCTGTTCGTCTGACAACCTGCTCCAATTCCCTGATCTTCCTGATCCTTTCAGGACCTTTCACAGGAAGGTATCCGCGAAAGCAAAATGTCTGGCCATTCAGACCGGAAGCCATCAGAGAAAGTAAGATGGAAGAAGGCCCCGTCAGCGGGACTACACGAATCCCTTTCTCGTGGGCTGCCCGCACCACCATGGCCCCCGGATCAGCTACCCCAGGAACGCCGGCTTCTGTAATCACAGCGGCATCATTTCCATTCTCGACCTCTGAAAGGAAACCTGGCACATCGGCCGGTGGGGTATGCTCATTCAACTCATGAAAAGTAAGCTGGTTTATGTCAATGTTCCTGTCCAGGCTCTTCAGATATCGTCTGGCATTCCTAAGGTTTTCAACAATGAACACTTTGGTGGATGTTGTAATTCCACCAACTGTTTCCGGTATGGTCATGGAAGTATCTGGATTCCCCAGCGTATTCGGGACCAGGTAAAGGACTCCTTGCATCTGATTTTTGTAATAAAAATAATTATAACTTCGTGAACACCGTTACCAATACGCAATCAATTGAGAATTACTTTTCTGGGTACAGGTACTTCACAGGGAGTTCCTGTGATCGGATGCACGTGTCCCGGATGTCTTTCTGAAGATGTTCATGACCGGAGACTGAGATCGTCCGTACTGGTGGAACTGGACAGCCAGGTGCTGGTCATCGATACGGGACCTGATTTCAGGCAGCAGATGCTGAATGCCCGGGTCAAGCAACTGGATGCAGTGCTCTACACCCATGAACACCGTGACCATATTGCCGGACTTGATGACATCAGGGCTTTCAATTTCATCCAGAAGAGTTCCATGGATGTGTATGCCGAGGAGCGGGTGGTCAGGGCCCTGAAGAGTATGTTCCCCTATGTTTTTGCTGAAAAGAAGTACCCAGGGGTTCCGCAGGTAGTTATGCATACCATTACCACTGATCCCTTCACCTTAGGAAATATGGAGCTTATTCCGGTTCGGATGATGCACTACCGGCTGCCTGTAATGGGTTTCAGGATAGGCGATTTTGCATACCTTACGGACGCTAACTACATTTCCGAGCAGGAGAAGGAGAAACTATTAGGGGTGAAGTATTTGGTAGTTAACGCATTGCGAAAGGAAAGCCACATTTCACATTTTACACTTTCACAGGCCATCGATCTCATTGGAGAACTAAGTCCAAGAATGGCTTACCTCACCCACATATCTCATCAGATGGGACCTGCAGCCCTGCTGGAAAAGGAGCTTCCTTCGAATATCCGACCCGCTTATGACGGGTTGGTATTCGATGTATAATCAATGGTCTGGCTCATCTTTTTCCCTGATGAAATAAACAAAACAGCTGTAATGATACTCATAAAGAGAAATATGGCACCTGCCAGGGTTAAAGCCTGGGGAAGGGAGTAGATATCTTTGATCCATCCCAGCAGGGGACCGGTAAGTGCGAACAATAATCTGATAACAAAATTCCGCACAGATAGAACGGTGGCCCGAATGTGTGATGCTGTCACCCTGTTGATATAGTCCTTGAGTACCGGGGTGGCATATCCCCTGACCAGGTAGAAGAGGTAGAGCACAATCAATCCGATGGGCAGGTGAAAACGCCCCAGGGCCAGATAACCCAGCGGGATGAGCAGGGCAATAATCCATATGGATTTACGCTGGCCCAGCCTGGTCTCAATCCGATGGGCTGTGTAGGATGTAATGGCCACGGTCAGATTTAAACTGGTCCAGAGCAAACCGAACCAGGCAATCTCTATGCGGGTGTATTCAAAAAACGGCTGGGCAAACCAGGCCATGGTAAGTGTGGCTGTACCTGTAATGGCGCTGAACAGGATATTTCGCCTGAGTGGCTGGTTCTCAAACAATGCAAAGCGTGCAATACGGACGATCTCCAAAAATCCTGCTTTAATCAGTGGTACTTTCCGGCTTGGTTCAACCAGTGTAATGGCAGCAGGCAGAGCCACAAAGGCTACAAATGTTTGTGCAAAATAAGGTACCCTCAGGGTGATCCCGGCCAGCAATCCTCCCAGAATTCCGGCCAAGGCCTCTGCCACATTTCCAAGGCCTGTGATACGCCCTTCAAACAGGGAATACTTTTTTTCCTCTCCCCGTTCCAGAAGCGAATCGTACAACATGGCCGAATCGGCACCTGATATGCAGCTCTGCCCGATTCCCAGTATGACCTCTGCAACCAGGAAACCCACGAAACCAAAACTCAGACTGTAGGTGGTAAATCCAATGGTGCCAAAAACAGCCCCAATAATCAGCGTTTTTCTCCTGCCGATTACATCAGCAAGATAACCCGAGGGGATCTCCAACACAACAATGGCGATGGAATATACAGCCTGCAGTATCATGATATCTTTCATTGAAAGTCCGTTGCTTTCATAAAAGGGAACCACAATGGGCATGTACAGCATGAACCATTTGGCTGTCTTAATCAGGTATAACCTGATGATATTTGGATGAGTGATTTTGGGCAAATCAGGAAGTGTTTGCGGCAAAACTATTAAATCCGGACCGATCCCCATGAGATGTTTAAGAAAATATTTATGGAAATGGCTTTGTGCCTATATTTGAGAGTAAGATATTTCAAATGGGAATGACAGTAATTGAAAAGATTCTGGCGGCTCATGCAAGCCAGTCGGAAGTTGCACCTGGGGACATCGTGGATGTGGCCATTGATGCACGTGTGGCCCGTGATTTCGGCGGTGCCAACGTTGTGAAGCACATGATGGATCACCACCTGGATCTGGATGATGTGTCCAGAACCTTTTTTACCTTTGATTGCAATCCCACCGGATCGGATCAGAAATATGCCACCAATCAACAGGTATGCAGGCAATATGCAAGGCAAAGGGGAATCAGGGTATTCGATATAGATAAAGGAATTGGTACCCACGTGCTCATTGAAGAGGGTTTGGCCTGGCCTGGATCAACTGCCGTTTCAACAGACTCCCATGCAAATATCCTTGGGGCAGTGGGAGCATTTGGACAGGGAATGGGTGACAAAGACATTGCAGCAAGCTGGCACCGGGGAACCACCTGGTTCAAGGTGCCTCCTTCGGTAAAAATTATCCTGACAGGAAAACCCGGAACCGACATCTCGGCAAAAGATATCGCCCTGAATCTTCTGGATGAATTTGGAGCCAGCTTTTTGCTTGGTTATGCCATTGAGATTGAAGGGGCAATGGTGGATGCCCTTACCCTTGATCAGCGAATTACCATCGCATCCATGGCCACTGAAATGGGAGCCATTATCATCCTCTTCCCACCGAATAATGAGGTGCTCAGTTATTGCGAATCCAGGTCGGGGAAGAAGATCACTCCTTTTGTGGCGGATGGTGATGCGATTTATGAGCGCGTCATCAACGTGGATGTATCTAAATTCACATCCAGGATATCACTTCCGGGGAAACCGCATGATACTTCAGGTATACCCGAAGCGCGTGTATGGATCGACTCCGCTTTTATCGGCAGTTGCACCAACGGGCGGATTGAGGACATGAGGGCTGCAGCGCAGATCCTGAAGAACAGGGAAGTGGCCGACGGTGTTGTACTGAAGATTGTGCCTGCCACCGACAGGGTTTGGCAGCAGTGCCTTGAGGAGGGATTGATTGAGGTGTTCAAGGAAGCCGGTGCACTGGTTTCCAATGCGGGTTGTGCCGGGTGCGCTGCCGGACAAGTGGGACAGAATGGTCCTGGTGAAGTAACTGTGAGTACCGGTAACAGGAATTT
Organism: uncultured Bacteroidota bacterium; assembly: GCA_963735755.1. Taxonomy (GTDB): domain Bacteria; phylum Bacteroidota; class Bacteroidia; order Bacteroidales. The sequence continues at coordinate 264,548 of CAVTME010000005.1, forward strand.
CCCCGGGAAACAGGGATACGGTGATGTTTACCTGGCGTCACCTGAAGTGGTGGCAGCATCGGCCATTGCTGGTTTCATCACAACTCCTGTAAAAATCCCGGAACAAATAGAAAAGCGGGTCATAGAGCCAATTGAGAAACGCCCTGGCGTCACGGTTCAACCAGAACCTTCTTTGCAGCGTCTTGAAGAGGTATCTGGCAGGGTTTGGTTTATTCCCAGGGACAACATTGATACGGATATGATCTATCATAACCGCTACCTCTCTGTGACCGAACTATCCGAGATGGGGCAGTATACATTCGATAACCTCGAAGGATATGAAGATTTTGCCACCCGTGTGAAGGAGGGTGATGTGGTGGTAGTTGGAAAAAATTTCGGTTCCGGCAGTTCACGGCAGCAGGCTGTGGATTGTTTTGTTTCCCTGGGTGTTCAGTGTGTGATCGCAGCCTCTTTCGGGGCTATATACGAGCGGAATGCCATCAATGCAGCATTCCCAATTATGAGTTCGGACAGCTTAAGCGAATTGAATCTCGAAGACGGCGAGGAGATCTATGCGAACTTTCGCACCGGTGAGATAAAAAACATAAGCAAAGGAATCACTCTTGTTACTGCTCCATTCTCAGAAGTACAGATGGAGATTTATCAGAATAACGGATTGTTTTAACATTATGAACCATGAGATTAATTATCCCTGAGGGCTACAAGCCCCTCATCACTTTGAAAGAGACAGAAAAAGCCATCGAAATGATGAAGGACCATTTTGAGTCAGGCCTGGCATCTGACCTTCGGCTGAGACGTGTGACCGCCCCGCTGTTCATGCTAAAAGGAACCGGATTGAATGATGATCTTCGTGGCACGGAGATGCCCATCAGTTTCAAAATTAAGGATATGCGTGGTGAGGAGGCAGAAGTGGTCCAGTCCCTTGCCAAATGGAAACGGATGATGCTGAGGGATTACGATATTGAGACGGGATACGGCATCTATGCGGACATGAATGCATTGCGTCCCGACGAGGAACTGGACAACCTCCATTCGGTCTATGTGGACCAGTGGGATTGGGAGAAAGCCATATTTCCCGAAGAGAGAACCCTGGATATGCTGAAACACGCCGCTCAGAAAGTATGGGACAATGTGAAGAGGAGTGAATTCTTTATTCATACCTTCTATCCCAATGTGCAGCCCTCCCTTCCGGAAGAACTCACTTTTATCCATTCGGAGCAGCTCTTCGAGAAATATCCTGAGCTGAGCCCCAGGGAGCGGGAGGATAAGATCGCTGAGGAGGAGGGAGCTGTATTTATTATCGGAATCGGGGCAGATCTTCCCGATGGCAAGCCTCATGACCAGCGGGCACCGGATTATGATGACTGGAGTACTGAAACAGTGAATGGCTACCGTGGTCTGAACGGGGACATCATTGTATGGAACAGTGTGTTGCAGTGTGCAGCCGAGATCACCTCCATGGGCATCAGGGTGGATAAGGAAGAGATGATCAGGCAACTGGAGATTACCGGGGATATGGAACGGACCGAAATGCTGTTTCACCGCAGGCTCCTGAATGACGAATTACCTTCATCCATTGGGGGAGGGATCGGTCAGTCAAGAACAGCCATGCAATTGCTGAAAAAAGCCCATATCGGGGAGATACAGTCGGCCACATGGCCCGGCGAAATGGTGGCCCACTGCCGTAAAAGCAACATCTTCCTTATTTAAGTGCATAGTGCCCAGCACTTAGTACTCAGTACTTAGTGCCCAGTACTTAGTGCCCAGTACTTAGTACACAGTGCGGTTTAAAAGATAAATTCCAATTGTTATGTCCAGGACCTTTGTAGAGAAGATATTTGATGCGCCACAGGGAGCCATTGTGTTCAGAAAACCCGACCTGATCCTATCCCATGATAATACATCCAGCATCCTGAAGACCTTCGGGCAGATGGGAGGCGAGAAGGTATTTGATCCCGGTCGCCTGGTGGTTGTACTGGACCACAATGCTCCACCCACCACTTCAGCCCTGGCCAACAATTACAAGGCCATTCGTGATTTTGTGATGGATCAGGGAATTCTAAAATTCCATGATGCAGGGAGTGGGATTTGTCACCAGATTATGGCACAGCATGTAAAACCCGGAATGGTGGTGGTGGGAAGTGACAGCCATACCTGCACTGCCGGTGCATTTAATGCCATGGCGGCAGGGATTGACCGGACCGAGACGGCCGGATTGTGGCTTAGGGGCGAAACCTGGTTCCGGGTTCCCGACTCGCTGAAGATTACCCTGACCGGTAAACTGAAGCAGGGTGTGTATGCCAAGGATCTGAGTCTTTGGATTATTGGGATACTTGGATCGGCTGGAGCCAATTACCTGTCCATCGAATACCATGGAGACGGCGTTGAATCACTGACCATCGCTGACCGTATGACCCTGGCCAACCTGGCTTCGGAGATGGGCGCTAAGAATGCAGTGTTTCCGCCCGACAGGGTGTTGGAAGCGTTCCTGGGAGAGAAATTTGAAGGTATCTGGGCTGATGAAGGCGCCGCTTATCTGCGTGAGATCACCATAGACCTTGGGGAGATTTACCCCCTTGTGGCGGCTCCCCATCATGTGGATAACATCATGGCACTGGCAGAGGTCTCCGGGTTGGAGATCCATCAGGGTGTGATCGGAACCTGCACCAATGGCCGAATAGAAGATCTGCGGGAAGCGGCTGCTGTACTTCAGGGCCAAAAGATCAAGGATGGCATTCAACTGCTGGTTATTCCCGCTTCCAGGGAGATTTACCTGCAGGCCATTGAGGAAGGCATTATTACTACTTTCCTGGAATCTGGGGCCAATATCCTGAGCTCCTCATGCGGACCGTGCCTGGGAACCGGCCAGGGAATTCCCGCAGACGACACCCGGGTGATCTCCTCGGCAAACCGGAATTTCCTGGGCAGGATGGGGAACAAGAATGCTGAAATTTATCTGGCATCTCCCGCAGCTGTTGCATTGAGTGCTTTGCACGGCAAGATCCGGGATCCAAGAAAAATCACAGGAGCCGAGCGCTTTCCCTACAAGAAGGCACAGGTAAGCAGCATGACCATAGAAGATAACGAATTCAGAAGGGAAAAGGGTGTTTGGGACTATGGCGACTGCGATAACCTGAATACCGACCAGATGTTCGCTGGCAACCTTACCTACAAAGTTTCCAGCTCTGAACCGGCGGGAATCATTCCCCACCTTTTCGAAGGATTTGATCAACGCTTCTCAACGGAAGTCAAGCGTGGAGACATCATCCTGGGCGGGGAGAATTTTGGCTGCGGCAGCTCACGCGAACACCCTTCAGTGGGACTTGCCCATGTGGGTGTAAGTGCTGTGATTGTCAAATCCGTCAACAGGATCTTCTATCGCTCCGCCATCAATCAGGGCCTTCCCCTCATTGTCCATCCCGATGCGGTCGACGCTTACCATACAGGCGATCAGGTGAAGGTGGATTTTAAAGCTGGGATCATTTCCATAGGCAAAAACAAGTACCCCTTTGAAGCCCTTCCTGACAAGCTTATGCAGATCCTGGAAAGCAAAGGTCTGGTCAATTGGATCAGGGATCAATAAATTTTCTTTTTTTCTTATCTTTGCAGCGCAAAACCGGATTTTTGCTTTCTCGGTTCCGTAGCTCAGTTGGACAGAGCAACAGCCTTCTAAGCTGTGGGTCGCGCGTTCGAATCGCGTCAATCACGAAACTATACAGCTTCTCGTGACCGCATTCGATTAAGCTTCGCGATGAGATTCTTCGGTTCCGTAGACAATCAGTTGGACGAGCTCAACAGCATTCTAAGCTGTGGGTCGCGCGTTCGAATCGCGCCGGAATCACAAAAACACCGCCTTCGGGCGGTTTTTTTGTGATCACGAGGGACGAAGTCCCGAGTAATCACTCAGGTAGCGATGAGAACCTTCGAACCGAGACAACGTAGTTGTCGAGCTCATAAGCATACGGAGTATGCGAATAATTGCGCCGGAACCGAATCCACCAAAGGTGGATGAGCTCATGACTGAGCGAAGTGAAGGAATAATCACAAAAACACCGCCTTCGGGCGGTTTTTTTGTGATCACGAGGGACGAAGTCCCGAGTAATCACTTAGGTAGCGATGAGAACCTTCGAACCGAGACAACGTAGTTGTCGAGCTCATGAGCATACGGAGTGTGCGAATAATTGCGCCGGAACCGAATCCACCAAAGGTGGATGAGCTCATGACTGAGCGAAGTGAAGGAATAATCACAAAAACACCGCCTTCGGGCGGTGTTTTTGTGATAACGAGGGACGAAGTCCCGAGAAAGCTACTACTTCATACCATCTATTTGTCTTTCAAGCTCAGAAACCTTCTGAATTAGTTCCTCAATGATGGCCTTCTGCTCCCTGCTCTCTTCGGTGAGTTCCTGGATGGCTTTTATGGCCACTACGGTCGCCGGGTGGCCATCCAGTTGCAGGAGTGGATCCTCATCTCCATCCAGACTTCCGCCCCCTTTCTGGACATATTGAGGAAAAACCTCCCTGTATTCTTGAGCGATGTAATTGTAGTAGGTCTTGTCCTTAACAGATGGGTTCATTTGCATCCAGTCCTCGGTATAATTGTAGCGGACTGGTCGCAGCCTGGCAATCAGGTCACAGGCATTTTCGATATCCGCCACGTTGGTTTTGATTCTTGCATCGGAGTTGGCCAGCCATTCCCCGGGGGTTGTTTTTGATACTTCACCAGCCACTTCAAGCGCGTTATCGGTGGCCATCATTCCTACTCCCAACTGGCGGTTAATTTGTACCCGGTTATTATAGAACTCACCATATATCAGTGCATTATCTGATGTGTTGTTGTCAATATCAATATATAATATCCCATCCCTGCTTTCATCCATACCAACCTTGTTACCAATAAAGACATTATCCTTTCCATTACAATTGAAACCGGAAAGGGTGCCGATAAAGACATTTGATTCTCCTGTATTATTATTAAAACCAGACCCGTCACCTATGAACACATTATTGCTTCCTGATGCATGATCCCACCCAGCATTCTGGCCAACAAAAACGTTTGTATTGCCGCTTACATTGCTTCGCCCAGCATTCAGACCTACAAAAACATTTCCAAACGCATCTACATTCTGCTCACCTGAATAGGCTCCAATAAAGGTGTTGGCTTCTCCATTTACATTTCTACTACCGGATCCATGTCCTAAAAATGTATTAACGGATCCATGTTCGTTGTTTTCCCCGGTTGAATTACCAACAAACACATTGGCTGATCCTCCCGAATTCCTGAGCCCGCTTAAATTTCCAATAAAAATATTTGCCCCCGAAGTATCTGATTCATATCCCGCCATATGTCCCAAAAATATATTGGTCCCTCCCCATACATTATTTGCCCCGGCGCCTGATCCAATAAATACATTCCATGAATCTAGCGCATGCGAACCTGCTTCATTGTCCAATGTAAACATTGCTATGACCGGATAAATTATTCTTGCCTGCGAAAATTCCCATGAATAAATTGTTGAATCCATCCACATTAGATTGTCCTGCATTGGGACCAATAAATGAATTAGATCCCCCACTGGTATTCTGTTGTCCGCTTCTCTCTCCGATGAAAATATTACCATTACCTGTGCTAGTGTTTGCTCCGCTCTCGTAACCAATAAAACTGTTATGTGAGCCTGAGGTGATAGCCTCTCCCGCCCTGTGACCAATAAAATAATTCTCTCTTGTGAGATTAAAGAGACTGGTTCCCTGATCCAGCTCTCCTCCAAACGTTGATTTCGTTTTAATTGACAGGGCACCGGAATAGGAATCTACAGGTTGATCTGAAACCATGAGGAAGTTTGCACTGTCGGGTTTAAGCTCAAAATAGTTGTCAGTAGTGCCTTTGGTCTTGCGCGAATAACCACCCACAGCAAATCCGCCTTTCTTGCCTTTGGTGTTCTCTTCATCAAAATAGAGCCGGATGCTGTCTGGCGATACATGCATGTACTCCTGGGTGATCCCCTTGTGCTTCCGGGAATAGCCTCCCACAGCAAATCCGCCTTTTTTGCCTTTGGCTTCCTCATCCAGCACATAAATCCTGGTTCCCTCTGGGTAAACTGCAAAGACAGTCTGGCCTTCTGCATTACGCACTTCAAACAGTGCTGAATCCACAGGGTGCCCGGCCTCCTCCTGCACCGTGAATTTCCTTGTGGGACTGGAGATGTTTCCAGAATAAAGTGAATAGGGAACTGAAATCATTTGCGATGTCCCAAGGTGGTCGTAGGAACTGCCTCCTGAAGGATCCACTTCTACCTTCAGGAAATGTAGATTCTCTCCCCACAAAATGTCTTCAAATGCTCCGCTGCTTACGGAGCCTTCACCGATGACCAGGTTGGCAAGTCCCACCGCATTGGTGGTCACTGTATGGGTCTCCACATACACTTGGGATCCATTGGCTGATCCCTCAAGGATGCTCATTTGAAAAGAAACATCCTGGTTGGAGATCACAACATGTTGTGCATTACGCACCACTGCCTGATAGTTAAACTTCTGGGGACTTGCGCACTTGTGCAAAACACAATGCTGAGAATCATTGAGATAAGAAATGCTCTTTTTTTCATTACACTTGGGTTTTAGGAGTACAAACTCAAGTTACGAAAATTGTAGCTACAATGTCAAGTATTTAGCTGACTATTAATGATTTAATAGAGCATTCATCCTTCTCGTTTGTTATTCAAGGCAGTAGCTTGACTGCTTGAGCTTGAATCCTCAAGGAGTGGCTTTGTCTTTTCTGTCCAGGATCTTGTCCATCTGGTCCATGAGTTCGTTCATGGCTGCAATGGTGGAGGTGAACACTTCGGTCCCGGTCATATCCACACCGGCGATTTTAAGCAGATCAATGGGATCATCAGATCCTCCGGCACTGATGAACTCGAGGTATCTTTCCCTGGCACCCTTTTCACCGTCCAGCAATCGTTTGGCCAGCGAGATGGAAGCTGTAAATGAAGTGCTGTACTGGTACACATAGTAGTTGTAGTAGAAATGTGGGATAAAGCCCCATTCCATATGAATGTAATCATCCACGTGGCATATTCCCTGGTCGTGACCATAATACTTCCTGACAATCTCAAGATAGAGCTCTGAAAGGTATTTGCCTGTTAAGGGAATACCCTTTTCAACGGCTTCGTGAATCTTCAACTCATATTCGGCAAACTGAGTCTGGCGGAACAGGGTTCCTTTAAATCCATTGAGCCTGTCCATCAGGAGAGAAAGCTTGATGTCATCGTCAGTGATTTCATCGATGATGTAGTCAAACAGAAGCACTTCGTTGAAAGTGGATGCAACCTCTGCCACAAAGGTTGTGTACCTGGAAGTGGGGTAGGGTTGGGTCTTGTTGGAAAAATAGCTCTGCATGGTATGCCCCAATTCATGAGCCGTGGTACTCATGTCAGAATAGAGATCATTGTAGTTCAGTAGGATATAAGGATGCCCATCATAAAAAGCGCCGTTTGAATAGGCTCCTGAACTTTTCCCCTTGGAGGGATAGACATCAATCCACCGTTCATTAAATGCTTTCTCAACGGTTGCAATATATTCTTCGCCCAGGGGAGCCAGCGCTTTGAGCAGGATTTTCTGCGCTTCTTCGAAATCGTAAGTCAGATTCACATCTTTTACCACAGGGGCATAAAGATCCAGGTACTTCAATGTATCCAGGCCCATCATTCGCTTCTTAATACCCAGGTAGCGGTGGAAAGGTGCCCAGGTTATCGTTTACTCCCTTTACCAGCGAATGATAAACATCTGTTGGAATATTGTTGGGGTACAATGCCCTCTCCAAGTGAAGAATTATAATTGTGCGCCTTGGACATGTACACATCCCTTTTAATACCCCCGTAAAGTAGTTCTCCCAGGGTGGCCTGGAAATTCTCAAGGTTTCCAAAAAAAGCTTCAAAAACCAGTGCCCTGTCCTCCCTGTTGGCTACTGCCCTGTATTTCCCAAATCCCGGGACTGTCCAGAATTACACTTTCTCCGGTGCTGAGGGTTACTTCCGGATTTGGCATCTCTGCATTGGTGAAGGTACTGTATACCGACGAAGGGACTCCTGAAACCATCCCTGACAGGGCGATAATTCTTCCTTCAGCTTCATCGGGGGTGTGTTGCTGCAGGCGAAACAGGTCGCTAAGTCCCTTTTCATAGGGTTTTAATAATGGTTCTTCCTCTATGAATTCTTCAATGACTTCCCATTCAACAGACAGAATTTCCGGATCAATAAAAGAGGCTTTGGCTCCAAAACTGGAGAAGAGCTGCTGGACCTCCTGTCTCATCCCCAGGTAATGCATGTCGCGGGTGTCCAGGTCCGAGTGCATTCCGGCATAGATACTCAGCTTGATAGCCTCTTTGGAGATTTTTGTAGTGTACTCCATTGCTTTTAGCAACTGACCTGATGATTTGGTGAGGGTCCCTTTAAAGGATTCAACTTTGTCCAGCTCTTTGATCAATTGTTCCTTGGATTCTTGCCAGGCTTCATCGCTGGAATAGATATCAGTGAGATCCCACTTGTATTTATCCTCGATCTGATCCCTTTCAACCTGGGCCGGAAGGACAAAGAATAGGGTCAACATAGAAATGCAAAAGACAAGTTGTTTCATTTTAATTCTGGTTTTAGTTTATAGTAAACGGTAAAATTTCATCCCTGACTCAACTTTTTTCTAATAGTGCCATGGCAATGTATTCCCACTCTTCTTCCAGGGACAAATCTGGCATATTCTTCCCGGCGCTCCGGTACCAGTAGCCCGCATTTCCCCGATCGCCCTCTTTTCTGTGCAGGTAGGCATGGACCCAGGATCCGTCCGGATTGTTTTCTCCCTGGGCAAGGTTGTGCGCGCTGTCCCAGTCTCCTGCGGCGTCCAGCAGAAGTGCCTGGAGAAGGGGAGGGATGTCCTCCGGAACTGATCCGGTGTCTTTCATATTCAGAAAATCTTCAAATGCTATCATGCGCGAAAGTATTTCATGAAGGTGAAATTCCTCCTTTAAAGGTAAAAAAAAAGAAGGACCTTTTCCACCCTTCAAATCATAGTTTCAGGTCCACATTTCCGGGTATAAAGGATAGTTTTGATATTCATCAGATAGTTGGTCTCCTTTTTTTATATTTACACAAAATAATACACCCATGATCGATTCTTTCCAATTCTCATCATTGCCGGAAATCCGTTTCGGGAGGGGAAAGCGAAATGATTTGGCTGAAGCAGTTAAAATGCATGGAAAAAATGTGCTGCTGCTCACCGGATCGTCATCCATTCACAATTCCGGTCATGGCGATGAGATTATGTCCGGACTGAAAGAAGCTGGCCTCAATCTGTATCATGAAGTGATAGCCCATGAACCTTCTCCTTCCCTTGTGGATGAAATTGCTGACAGGAACAGGGCTCATGAGATTGATGTGGTTGTGGCTGTGGGTGGCGGAAGCGTCATGGACGCAGGAAAGGCAATTTCGGCTATGATTCCGGTTGAAGGCAGCATCAGGGAGTATCTGGAAGGAATTGGGAACAGGGAACATCCAGGTCATAAAATTCCTTTTATCGCCATGCCCACAACATCAGGAACGGGAAGTGAGATGACAAAAAATGCTGTGATTTCAGAAGTGGGGGATCAGGGTTTTAAAAAGTCACTTCGCCACAATAATTTTATTCCCGAGATGGCCATTATTGATCCTGAAATGATGCTCTCATGCCCGACCCGCCTTACAGCCACTGCAGGGATGGATGCCTTTACACAACTCCTTGAATCATATGTGTCAAAGCAGGCCAATCCAATGACTGATGCCTTGGCTTTGCAGGGGCTGAAGCAGATTAAAAAATACCTTTTAAGGGCCTTCCTTGAAGGTGAGAATAACATTGAGGCCAGATCAGGAATGGCGCTGGCAGCCATGTTTTCAGGTGATTACACTTGCTCATGCCGGTTTGGGACTCGTCCATGGATTTGCATCGCCCCTGGGTGGCTATTTCCACATCCCCACGGGGTAGTTTGTGGTTCCCTGATGGCACCGGTCTTTGCCCATACCATTGATAACCTGATTGATCAGCCTGGATAATCCGGCCCTCCAAAAACTGGTCATTGTAAGCAAGGTTTTCGCAGATTTCAAATATAAGAAAGAGCAGAATATTTGCAGGCATTTAAGGAGAAGCTGTTTCACATCACCAGCCTTCTGGAAGTCCCGGGATTTGCTGAATTTGGTTTCACAGAAGCATCTATACCGAAAATTATTGAAAACACTTCGCATAAATCCCATCCTGTACTACTGACTCCCAAACAGATGGAAGATTCTTTAAGAAGCAGGATTTAGATTGAAGTGGATTGTATCCCCCAGTGATTTCACACTTTTCGGATTCAAAGCAGAAGAAGTGTTCCAGGATGTGTTTCCTTTCGGTAATCTCCAGTCCGAGAACCAGGCAATTCCTGATCAAATTCCAGTGTAAGCCATACCTCGGGATTTGTAAAAGGATTTAGCGTGGGATCATAATTGATGGTGGTTCCATCCTTATAGAATTTGATAGGGTCGTCATCATGATCCTTGATATAGACGATCAGACTGTCATAGTAGAAAGAGAAATAGTCATAACCATCCAGACAATCACAGCTTATGGAATAAAACTCATTGGTAAAACCAGGCTGGATCCAGTCACCATCTGTAAATTCTGAAGAATAGGGTAGTGCATAAATGGAAATCCCGGTATCATTGTGGATTGAGATATAGGATAATTCCTCATCCATACATCCGTAAGAAAGAACAAGTATGCCTATAAATAAGAAGCCTTTCATTTACATCCCTTTAGGTACCTCAATCCCTGTATTTGACAAAAATAACTTAATGGCAATGGCCAAGCAAGATGATGCCGAAGAATTTCCTCAGAATATGTAATCCATTGGGCCCGAGTATATCTTTCAAACAAGGTTGTGAGTCGGAGGACAAGATACACAATAATCATATTCAATGAAAGTGCGATAAGAATATTTATTGAATGATACTCAGCCCGTAGTGAAAGCAAGGTGGTGATGGAACCTGCTCCGGCAATCAGGGGAAAGGCAATGGGTACGATGGGCCCCACCACCTCCATCCGAATCATGTTTAAAGAGTTGGATCCCAAGAACCATTTCAATTCCCATCAGGAACAGTATGACAGAACCGGCAATGGCAAATGAAGAGATATCCACACCGAAAACGCCCAGCAAAGGTTCGCCGATAAAGAGAAACAGCAACATGATCGCGTAGGCCACAAGGGTGGTCTTTCCTGGATAAAGGGCTCCGGTTTTGGTTTTGACATCCAGGATGATCGGAATGGATCCAAGAATATCAATGATGGCAAACAGCACCATGAATGCTGCCAGGATTTCCATAATGTTGAGATGCATGATCATTCAGTTTTATTCGGCCTGCAAATATCTGATTTTTTTCAGGATAAGAATCAGAAATCAGGCAATCCTTTTACTTTTCTTTTGTTAAACATAGACATGGCAAACCTGAACGTTACTTTTGCATGGTGTTAGCCACTTAATACTTGCCATGTTTACTGTTGTTCAGAATTTTGCGTGACAAGCCATGGGCTAACGCGTTCCGCCGGATCTGCCAGAATATGAAATATCTTTCAATGCATTCCCGTTTCTTTCCGGTTCTTTGCGTAGTGGTTCCAAGCAGCATGTCAGTCACCAACCATTCCCGGACTGATGCTTCCAATCCTGACTGGAGCGGTTTTATACTCCTTGATCAGGGACCTGGTAAAATAGCTTACAGCGTTTTTGGATGTTCCATATACACTCATACCATTATGGTCCTGCCGTCACTTCCAAATCCCTCCATATTATAGATGCTCCCTGTCCCTGTTTCAGCATCCCTTCGATGGCTACCTTGATCCCAATACAGTACCTTTAATGTTGGTTTCGATTACATTCGAAAGCGATTGTTGCGTCCAGTTCATGGAAAGGATCTCCCGGGTGATTAATGCCCGCATTGTTGATCCAGATATCCACAGGTCCGGTTTGGATGCAAAAATCCATAGCGCCTGCAGATCCTTTCATTTGCGTACGTCACAAACAATCCCGGAAACCAGCTTGCTTCCACTTTCAGAACCGAGCAGGTCAATGGCCTTATTGAGAGCCTCCGCATTGCGGGAGCTTACAACCACCCTGCATCCCGTTTCAGGAACTCCAGAGCCAGGGCTCTGCCGATCCCGCGCGAAGATCCTGTAATTACAATGTTTTTCAATTCGTATCAAGTTCTATCCTTTGGTTTTTATGGTACATCCAATGGCCTTGGTAGTGGCAGGATCTGGGTTTCTCTCCCGATCGACAGTCGGCAATGGCATCTTCCAGGTAAGTTTGCACGACAGCAGCTGCATCCATGGCATTGTCATCGATGGCGCCAATATAAGCACTTTAAATTTTTCCCTTTTTTTTCGAGCAGAAAAATATGTGGTGTCCGGGTGGCTCCATAGGCCTTATATACTTCCTGGGTCTCATCTTTCAGATAGGGAAAGGGATACTTCTTTCTCTAGCCCGCGCTTTCATCTTTTCAAAAGTATCATCCGGAGATATTTCATCATCATTGGGATTGATGGCTACCACCGGAAAACCCTGTTCAGCATATTTTTGATGCAGTTGAATGATCCGCTGTTCATAGGCTTTTGCAAAGGGGCAGGGATTGCATGTAAATACAAGAATGACTCCCTTCTGATCATTGTAGTCGGATAGTGAAACCTCCGTTCCGTCCACGTTTATCAGTGTGAATTCCTCGGCCGTATCCCCTGGTTTTAAGCCTGCATGGATCATCAAAATTCCTGCAAGGGCCAGACCTGTGTTAATAGTACTTTTTTCATATCAATTCATTATTTGTTTTACATGTGATCGTAATTCTTCTCTGGTGAGCTCCTGTTCCAGGAAGATCCGCTGATCTTTCTTGTAGATCAGTGTGGCGGGGATAGCCCCCGACCAGGAAGGATCTACCTGGTCAATCCAGTCATTATAGTTGAGGTCTGTCATCAGCAATACAGGTGCTGTGATCTCTTTTTCTGTCAGAAACGAGCTCCCTTTTGCTGCCTGGTTTGGAAAATCCAGGCTCACCAGAATACATTCACCGGATTTTGACGTATAGACGGTGTAACTCCTCAAAATAGCTGATCTCTTTGACACAGGGAGAACACCATGTAGCCCAGAAATTCACCACATAGGTGGTATCATTTTTCATTCCGGTTATTAGCAAAAGTTGCTCTGTGTCAATTTCAGAGTATGACTGGCCGTCTACCCGGACGGAGGTCATGATAAATAGCAGGAGTAAAACAGCAATGTTTTTCATCATATATTAAACAGATAAGGACAGTCAATTGTTTGTTCTCTGAAGCAGTCGTTTAAACAATTGATGGTTTTATTTGTAGTATTATTTTACTTTAACCTTTAACCTTTCTATTATGGGATTTACATTAGATATTGGCAATCTGCACCTGACTTCAAACTTCCTGCAACAGATGGCAACACCTATTCACTATCTGATTTCAAGGAAGATTTCTGGTCATATTCTTTACCTGTAATCATTGTCCATATGTAATTGGTTCGGATGAAGTAACCAGGGCTTCGGCAGAGAAATTTGCAGAGCAAGGGAGTTAAGATTTATAGGGATTAACTCCAACAGTGCGAATACCTATCAATCAGACGATTTTCCGCATATGGTAAAACGGATGAATGAGCACAAGTTTCCCTGGATATACCTTTATGATGAGAGCCAGGAAGTGGCAAGGCCTACGGGGCCTTGCGCACACCTCATTTCTATGTGTTTGACAGTGAACGAAACTAGTTTACACAGGCAGGGCAGTAGATCAACCCAGAGATCATCCCGGATCACTGTGAATGATCTGGACAGGGCTTTGGAAGAATTTCATCGGGAAAACAGGTCTCTGTACCCGGTCACAAATCCCATTGGATGCAATGTTAAATGGGAAGGAAAGGAGCACACTGGATGCCGGCTGATGCCTGCGATCTTGGTCTGATCAGGCAGAGTAGACCTTCCGGATTTGCTTTTTTCCCAGGTGGATCCTGCTTTTTACTGTTCCGATGGGAATATCCATATGTTTGGCGATCTCTTTGTATGAGTAGCCTGATAAGAGCATTGAATGGGTTTTCATATACACCTGGGAGCAAGTTGACCATTTCCCGTAGTTCTTTCTTCAGTAGCATTTCATCAGGAAGAGATTTCCACGGTCTTCATTTGATGTCGGAGTATACATTTAATTCGTCTGTATCATAGACCAGTTGCCGGTAGTGACTGCTTCTCAGGTAGTTAATATAGGTATTCTTAAGAATGGTATAAAGCCAGGCCCTGATGTGATCATTGTTGTGCAACCGTTTCTTATTTTTCAGGGCTTTATAACTGGTTTCCTGAACAAGGTCCAGGGCATCTTCCCTGTCCTCGGTAAGTTGCAGGGCATAATAATACAGATTATCCTGCATCTGGACCAGGTCCGATGCAAAATGATCCCTGTAATCGCTATATGCATGGCCTTTCATAAGGGCAATGTGATTTTCTAGTGTAATTTACCAAATAATCAGATACAGTTCAAGTGGTTATCAACATGTTTTCATTCAGCCGTCCCATCGTTTCAAGTCAATTAGCGTGCCTTCTGGTAAATCTCAATATTACGTGCGATCTTTTCCACAAGGAGTTCCCGGGATTCTTTTGAGGCCCAGGCCATATGCGGAGTAATCAGGATTTTCTCCTTGTCATATAATTTCAACATGGGATTGTTAGCGTTGATGGGCTCATGCTCCATGACATCTAATGCCAGCCGCTCCAATGAGATTGTCGTTCAGTGCCCTGGCCAGGTCCTTTTCATTAATAATACCGCCCCTTCCAAGGTTCAGCAGGATGGCACATGGCCTCATCAATTTGATCTTTTCATAGGTAATCAGATCCCTGGTCTGGTTATTCAGTGGTGCATGAATGGATACCACATCCGAGCTTTTCAGCAGATCGTCCAGATCAAACCGTTTATAACTGATGTGGTTGTTCCTTCCGGAGGTGGAATAAAATACCACATCCATACCGAATGATTCAGCAATACGTGCCACCTGCCTGCCAATGGTCCCAAGTCCGATAATTCCCATCCGCTTCCCTTTTAACTCCCAGAAAGGTTCATTGTGGTGTGTAAACGAATACTTCTTGAGTAGGCCCCGCTTTTTACATAACTGTCATAGTAATAGGGCTTGTTGACCAGGTACAGCAGCATGGTAAAGGTGAGCTGGGCTACGGAATCGGTGGAATAGCCCGCCACATTTTTCACTTCAATGCCATTGTTTCCGGCATAGTTCAGATCCACATTGTTGATTCCTGTGGCAGCCACACATATCAGTTTAAGATCAGGCAGTTGTTTCATGATATCAGCTGTCATTTTCACCTTGTTTACAATCACGATCTCTTTCCCTGTGCATCTTTCAACCACCTGGTCGGGATTGGTGGTCTCATGGATTTCGAGATTGCCCCGTTTGGAGAGCAATTTTATGTTATCCACTTTACCGATGGTTTCCGAATCGAGAAATACAATATGATCCATGCTCCTGTAGAATTATGTGAATAGTAAACGAAACTATTACTGGTAAACACTCCCCAGGATAATTTGGTTCATTGGTTAAGGATTGTTAAATGCTTTCGCAGGAAGAACAAAATTAGATACATTTAAACATATGTATTTCAGAAGGACCATTTTATCCTGCTCATTCTTTTCTTTTGTTCATCTGCTTTGTTCAGGGGCAGGACCGATTCGGTTTTTATTCTGACCGGCACTGTTTACAATGGTTCTTACCAGTCGGTACCTGCCACCCATGTGATCAATCTGAATTCCCATGCAGGCGACGTTTCAGACAGCCTGGGTATCTTCAGATTCCTGTAGCAAAAGAATGACACATTGCTTTTCAGGAATATAGTGTATCTGGATACCATTGTTCCGGTGGCACTGATCCTTCGCAAAAGGTATATCACACTCAGAGAGGCTTATTATCCCCTGGAGGAGGTGCTTATTTTTGAATGGGGATCCACCTATGGGGATTTCAGGAAGGCAATCATTGAAATGCCCAACCAGCAAACCTTTGGCGAATCCATGGGGCTCCCCCGTCAGGATCCCGATTACATTCCCTATGATATGAATGAATCATCGCTGAAAAGTGCTGCATTTCTTTTTACCTCTCCGGTATCCTATTTATACCACAAATACAGCAAACTGGAAAAATCAAAAAGGAAGGTGTACTGGCTTGAGAAGAACCGTGAAAAGCATGAAGTTTTTGATGCCATCATCAGTCCGGAAAGCATATCGGAGATATGCGGACTCAGCAGGTGAACCACTCATGGAATTCATGGCCTATCTGTTCCAGAGAATGGTATGTGATTTCAATGCACGGAATATAGGGTCTATTCAGAAATCCATAGCCATTGGGAGGTATTCCAGGAGCTTCAGCACCTGGAAAACAAGGGAAAAGTAGAAAGGTGAAAGTAGAAAGATCTTTTACCTTTCACCTTTATCCTCGAACAACTTTTTGTTCGTCCTTGTCCCAGAATACAGTTTTGTTTTCTCTGTAAGCCATTGTGGCCATGGCGGCTGTGATGCCCTCCTCAAAAGCCTGGTCAATATCACAGCTGGGTTGTTTTCCTTCCCTGATCGCTTCAATCCATTCAGCTATATGAAGGTGGGTGGTATCCACTCTGCGACCGTTCCTGTAGGTATAAAGCAAGCCCCTGCTGGCAAAATACTGCTCGGTAGCTGTGGCCACAGAATCCACATTTTTCCGTCCCGGAATATAGGTGTAGATGGGTAGGTTGGGATCAATGAGTCCATTCTTAATCTGCTCTTTGTACCGGGTACTTTCTCTGCAGGCATAGATGCTCAGACTGTTGCCCATCTCCATGGAGGCATCATGGCCCATGATTACTTTGCCCCGGTCCCGGTTATTGGCCAGTGAAGCACTGTACATCAGCGTAAAGTCCAGGTGGGGATATTCCAGCACAGCATTCCAGACGTCGGGTACCTCCCTGACCTCATTTACATAGTGTTCCTTTTCTTTGAAAAAATAGACACCACCAGAGGAGACAGCTGATGCGGGGATTCCCATCCCCAGAATCTGGTTTACTGCATCATACTCATGGGTGAGCAGGTCGCCGGAAAGGCCGGTTCCGTAATCCCACCAGCACCTCCAGCGGAAAAATCGTTCAGGACTCCAGGAATGCTTGTTATCGCAGGGTTCCTCAAACTTTGCCCAGTCCACCGTTTTCTCATTGGCGTCCGGATGAATGTCATACACCCAGGCACCGTTGGGGGAGTTCCGGTTGGTGCAAACCTCCACCAGGTTAATTTTGCCCAGCAGGTTTTTATCCACTGCCTCCTTCGCCTTGATGTAGCTTTCAGTCTGCCTTCCCTGGTGTCCAAGCTGATAGGTAATCCCGCTCTCCTTCACTGCATCCCGGACAGCATAGACTTCTCCAAGGGTTCTGGTAAAACCTTTTTCACCATACACATGCTTCCCGGCCTTTGCAGCATCTATGGTCATTTGTGCATGCCAGTGGTCGGGGGCAGCAATGATCACTGCATCAATGTCATCGGCAGCCAGCATCTCCTTGTAATTCCTGTATCGTTTCGGAGAAGGCCCCATGGTACCGCCAGTTGCTTCTCTTCCCGTGTTTGCTGCAGCAGCCACGGCCCTTTCCGCATGGGTGTCAAAGAGGTCGCAAACGCCTGTAATCTTCACGTTTAGATCCTCCTGTTGCAGGAACTCTTCATACCTTTTATTCCTGGAATCCTTCTCTCCGGCCTCTTTCCATTCCCTGATGGTTTCAGGTTGTACAAATCCGGCTGCTTTCATCAACTGGGTTCCCCGGATCCCATATCCGATGATTCCGATTCTGACCGCATCACCGTCATGTTTGTAAGGGTTGAATTCAAGACTTTTGTTGCTCATGCCGAGCTCCTTGGCCAGCCTGTGGCTTTTGATATGGTCCTGCCTGCGTTTTCTGAATGTTCCGTATGCCATTGCTCCAAGTACGGGAACGGTGGCAAGTCCTTTGATCAGATCCCTTCTGTTCATTTTATAATCTTTTACCTTTATAATTCTACTTCTTTAATACAAACCGGTCCAAACCGACTATTTTCCAGGTAGGAAACAAAACGATGACCCAGAGGGTAAGCAATTCCAACAGGTTCTTATTGATCCAGAGGTAACTGCCCTCACTGGGAATGGCGTATGTAACGCCGATGATCGCCGGGTGCGAGAGATAGTAAAAAGCCAGCAATACCATACCGGCTATGGAAGCAACCCGGGTAAACAGTCCCACGATCAGTCCGGCCCCCACAAGGACCAAACCCCAGACATTCAAAAATCCATCACGTTCAATAAGGCTGCATTCCCCGCGATGGAGTGAAACATCCCTTCAAAAAGCCCTTTTGAATCCATCAGGTAGCCCAGGGAGGACCAGTCAGGATTCAACAGTTTGGTGATTCCTTCATAGAGGAAATGCCAGCCAATGGCTACACGGAGGATCACCAGTGCCCACAGTTGCCATCCGCTTAAGTTTTTATTAGTCATGATATGTGATGCTTGATTGTCACTTTGGTTTTCAAAAAGACGAAAATAGCAATTCCTGGTAAAGTTTCTTCCGTTCTTTTCAAAAAAGAGTCCAATGATTTGTTCAGCTACCTGTTTTTCGAGTTGAGGTATTTCCCGATGATTAGCGCCATGATGATGACCAGGTACAAGCTGACCGGCCAGGGCGATAAATGTGGAAAAAGATCTGGCCAGACGGCTCCTGTCGGTGTGATATCCCCATATCCCAGGGTGGTGAGGGTTACAAAACCGAAATAGATATAACTGCTGAGTTCATCCGAGCTGCTATTCAGTTCGAGAAAACTGTTGGGAAGACAGAATCAATGATGATAAAAAGCACAGAAGCCGGTAAGGCCCATCAGCAGATAGCTGTTGATGGCGCACAGCAATGGTGGATCTGTCCACAGTTTCGTGATCCGGCTACATGGCTTACCAGGGCGATGGTAGAGAGTATAAGTGAGAATGTTACCAGCACGAATCCAAGGGCAACAATGGACCGGGCATCCGGAAAAATAAACCCGAGAGCCATGGCAATCATAACAACAATACCCAGGAAAAACAATATCCCAAATACCTTCCTGCTGAATTCGGCTGCAAACATCCCGGAAAGAACAACAATACCAAGAACCAGCCTGATGTCAGAGTCCGCTCTTGTCTGGTAAATAAGGGCATAAGGAAGATCATGATCACCAGGGCAACCATTAATATAACGTTGTTGCGCCAGAGATTCTTTTGACGCTCATGGGTCTGATTAATGTAGCCGATAATGGGTCTGCCGGATTTATTCATCTTCTTCAGATTTGGTCTTTATCATTTTCTTTATTACCAGGTGGTTTTTCTCTCCCGTCCTATGATACTCAAAGGAATCAGTAAAAGCCTTGATCAGCAGAAGTCCCATGCCACCTTCATCCAGGGCTGCCGGGTCGGTCTGTATATCCGGATTGTATTCCATCGGATTGAAGGGGATGCCGTCGTCAATCATCTCGATGATGACCACCCGGTCAATCATCGACATCCTGAAAATCGATCTGGTGCTTTGCTTCATCCTCGAAAGCAAACCTGATTGTAGTGGAGAAAAGTTCTTCAATAATCAGCAGAATCTGTTTAAATTCCGATCCAGGCCACTTCCAATGGCCGGCCAGTTCTTCCAAATCCTTCCTTATTTGAGGGATGGACTGGATCTCATTTGCATATGTAAAAGTCTTTTCCATTCTACTGATCCCTGATAAATTCAACCGGGTTGATCCGCGCCAGGCGTATGGTATGATAGAATACTGCGATCCAGCTGAACAGGATCAATACGAGGGCACATACGGGGAAATATCCAGATGGGCAATATCGGTCCTGTATTTGAAATTTCTCATCCATCGTTCAATGAGGAACAATGATGCAGGAAGGAGCAGGGCGGAGGAGAGGAGCGCCAGCCACAGGTAATACAAGCAGTTCGGGAAGGATGATCTGATGAATCCTGGCCCCATTGATTTTACGAAGAGCTGCTGCTTTGACCCTTCTTTGCATGAAGAGTCCGCTGAGTGCAAACAAACCCATTCCTGCAATGATGATGGAGAGTACGCAGAATACCAGGAGGATCGTGATCTGGACCAATTCACTTTCATAAAGGTTCTCTATCAAGGTGGATGAATGATAGTATTCCAGGGGATATCGGGGAATAGTTCTTCCCAGACCGTTTTCAGATGTTCCATAGCCAGTCTCTTCACTTTTTCCGGGCAAAATGGAAAAGCAATACAGCCAGGTGTATTTGGGAAAGATCACCATGGGAGAGATCTCATAATCCAGTCCCGACAGGTGAAAATCCTCCACAATCCCGGTGATGGGCCCCGGCCAGATTAAGCCCGGGTAATGAAAGTGCAGACGTAAGCTCACTGCCTATCAAAGACTCAGGTTGTTCAGTTACCATTTTGGCAGCAGTTTCGTTCAGCAGGAAGAATTCTGCAGAATCCGCTGGATTATAATCGGCTGGCATGTCCGATCCATAAAGGATCTTCAGTCCGTAAAACTTGATAAAGTCCTGGTCTACAGGGAAAAGAAACAGTTGCTTGTCGGCCTCATCTGTACCATTGATATCAAATGTATTGGCATCCATGGCCTGCCCGGTGGGTTCTTCCATGCTGGCGGTGACCATGGCAACATGAGGGCTTTCCAGCATCTTCTCCTTGAAGATTTCAAATTGATCCACAATGGGACGGTGGAGGCTGTGCAGGTGGATGGCCTCCTTTGTTGAAGCTCCCAGCTGACTGCCCATGGCGAAACGGGTTTGTTTTGTGATCATGATCAGGTTCGAAACCAGAACGAAGGTGATGATAAATTCAAGGATGATCACTGCCCGAATAAAAATGTTCTTCCCGCTTGTGTTGGGTGGAGATCCGATTTTGGTGGAAAGGTACTTGTGCTGAAGGTGCCGGTAGAGTCTTCCGGTTGAGAAGAGGGCTGTCAACACGGCGCTTGTGATGATAAGAATGAACAGCAGGAGGATGGAGAACAGGAATATCCCCGGATCCTGGATGAGTGAACTTCCACCCAGATTCTCGACGGATGGAAGCAGCACGATGGTCAGCGTGATCCCTGCCAGGAAGGCGATGAAACCCACGAAAAGGTTATCCACCAGGAATTGTCTGAAGAAGGTGTTTTTCCCGGCTCCCATCTGCCATTGGATCACCAGGCGTTGGATATGCAGCTGGTTCTGACTGAATGAAAGCAATGTGAAATTGAACCATGCCAGCAGGAAAACAAGCATGCCGGTGATCATCAGGATCAATACAGTTCTGAACCGGACATTGGGCTGAATTTCCCTGGCCAGGTGGGACTTCAGGTGTATGTCAGTCACCGGTTGAAGCCGCGGATGGATGTGATCAGCATAAGATTCATCGATGTTGCTGTCCAAGAACAGCTTTATGTTATCCTCAATCTCGGTCAGGATCAGCAGTTGGTTCCAGCTTCACATAAGCCCAACCGGTACCTTTGTATTCAAGTGGATCTTCAAAGGCAGTCAGCACTGATATCTTGAGATGTGAATTATCCGGGAAATCTTCTATCACTGCTGCCACTGTATAGGTCTGGCTATTCACATCGAACTGGTGCATCAGCTCGAAGGATCTGACCCACCGGATCCTCATTCCCGAAGAACTTCCTGGCTGTGGATTCGGTGAGGATGGCCGTGTGTGCAATACCCAGGGGATTTTCAGTTTCTCCCTGAATGACCTTTATACTGTAAATTTCAAGGAATGAAGGATCACATGAATAGGCATATTGTTCATAATAGGTATCCTCGCCAATCATGAAGGCTGCCTTCCTGAATGGTGCAAGACGGCCTGACTTTTCGATGCCGGAAAGTACATCCGAGAAAATGATCTTATTCAATGCATTGCCATGAAGAATCCTTGCTGTATGCCTGTAGAAACCATCATTGATCTCTTCAAATGTCAATCGGTAGATGCGCTCTTTTTCAGGGTAATCCCTGTCGAAAGTCAGGTGCCATGCAGACCATTGGATGGTGGATAGAAAAGTGGTGATGCCAATGGCAAGTCCGGTGATCACAAGGACTGCATAGAGCAGGTTTTTTTTAAGGCTTCGTAAGGTTAATAAGAGGTGCTTCCCGATCATGTCCGAATCCCTAGCTGACGGTAAATATAGCGATTCGGAATTTATTTCCTATTTGAATAATCCCTGATGTATTTCATGGCATCAACAGCTTCTCTTATAATCATATGGAAACTCATGAAACCATGAATCATTCCACTGTATTGTATATGATCCACTTCCACACCTGAATTTTCAAGTCTCTCAGCATAAAGACACGCGCCATCCCTGATGGGGTCACACTCGGCTGTGATCATCAAGTGCAGGGGCAAGATCAGGTGTCAGCTCAGCTTCCAGGGGAGAGAGGTAGGGATGTCTGTCATTGGTTTCATTGGCCATATACATGGATTTCACACTTCTCATGAATTCTTCAGTGAGCACGAAACTTCTTGCTTTACACCGACCAAAGTACTCGCGGGATGGATATGAAGTATCCACAAAGGTAACACCCGGGTAGATCAGAACCTGGTACAAAGGTTGCGGCCTTTCCTGATCCCGGCAAAGCAGTGTAAGTACAGTTGCCAGGTTACCTCCTGCACTGTCGCCCATCACACATATCCTTGCGGTGTCTGCACCAATGGTCCGACCATGATCCTGTAGCCAGCAAAGGGCAGCATAACAGTCGTTCAGACCTTCCGGGAATGGATGTTCGGGAGCCAGGCGATAGTCCACCGAAACAAATGATCTGTCCTGTGATTTTGCCAATTTGCTTACCATGATATGGTACTCATCAACACTCCCGTAGGCAAAACCACCACCATGCAGGAAAAGGGTAACGGGTTGGTTTCCACTGAGACTCTTTTTGGTCGGGTAATATATTCTCACAGGAATGCGCTGGCCATCATATTGCAGGATGGTGTCCGCTACTTTTTTCTGATGAATGGCAAACATGTTCTTGATCCAGTCGGCGGGCTCCTTGTATGACTCAGGTTCTTCAAAGGCTTTGTTGATCCCATTCAGGAGCGTGTAGGCCATGGGTCTCAGGTAGGTCCCTGGCTCCGGAGTTGCATATTTCTCCTTCTTGCGATCACTGGCCGGGACATATTTTTGTGGTGTTTCAGCCTGGCTGCAACTGATGACCAGCAGTGCAATCAGGATCAGGATATGAAACTTTTGTATCACATATCTAATGTCGCAAAATTAAAGCGGATTGCCATATCCTGAAAGATGTTCTTAAAAAGCTGATGTCGTTGGTCTGGTGTTGCAGGCGGTTTACTGCCAATAAGGCATATTACATTGAAATTCAATGATATAAATTGCATATGGGCTTGACTTTTTGTATCTTTTGGTCTTGATACCTGTGCCATCATGCGCGGTCTGAAATTCCATATGCTGCATCTCCTTATTTTCGGCCTTTTTGTTTTCCGGGCGGCAGAAGGGCAGAATACAAGGTATACCCATCCCCTCTATGACATCAGCTTTGAAGCTTCAGCCAATTGGAAGCAGGTACTTCGGGAGGTGAATGGGAAGGAATACCGGTTGACTCATCCCAATCATAACATGAGCATCTGTCTCAGCTATGTTCCTGAATGCAGGCATCCGAAACGATATTTGAAACGGATCTCAGGAGCCAAAGGGCTGATCTCTCCAGGGGGGTACTATGATACTGTCCTCAATGACCAGGTGGCACTGATCCTGAGAGGGTGTTGTGTAAAAGGCAAGCGGCCATACCAGAATCTGTTTGTGGGTTTCCCTGTGGATGAAGGTTTATACCTGGTGGAGATCACCTGTCCGCTTGACTGTAGTTTCAGTCACCAGGAGAGGATTAAAGCAATTCTGGAAACGGTTGTTGTGGGTGAGCCATCACATATCTGATACGGCAATGATCCTGCTGGCGGTTCGGAGGATCAGCATTCCCGGAGCTATCCCGGGTGTGACCAGTGAAGCTTCCAAAAGAGGAATGGTCTTCAATAGCTCATATTCGGGTCCGGCTTTGGCGATAAAAAGCTGACCCTCTTCCGAGACCATATAGATTTTGCCATCAGATGCCACGGGGCATGCGATAAAACTTGCGGGATGAACCGTCTGATCATAGATCAGTTCGCCGCTTCGCGGGTTATAGCAGGCCAGGTTTCCGTTCCATCTGAGTCGGTACAACAGACTGTCATAGACCAGAACTGAGGTCATGTATGCACCTCCGCGGTCATAAAACCATTGCATTCCTTCACCTGGTTCAGACTCCTTTTCTGGGATAGGCAATCTCTCCGCTTGCGCTGTTCTTCACTGCCATCAGCGGTGCATGCCGCCCGTGAGCACTGTTGAAATAGATCAGGTCTTTCCATACAATGGGTACAGGTACCGGGATATCTCCACCACCTGCCATTTTCCAGATCTCTTCCCCGGTTTCCAGGTCATAAGCGCCACGATGTTTGTATCCGTTGACAGCAATTCTTGGTTTCTCTCCGTCAAAATAGATATTCGGTGTGCACCATCCCGGGATCTCATCCCTCTCCTTTCTCCAGATGGTCTTGCCAGTTGCTATGTCAAGCACAGCCACAAAGGCAGTGTTCAGGGCATCTGCCTGGATGACCACCCTGTCATTGTAAATGATGGGTGAACTGCTGAATTCCCATTCAGCTGATTCCACCACATTCCAGGAGGAGTTGATCAGACCAAAATCACGTTTCCAGAGCAGGGATCCTTCTTTGTCATAGCAGTAGAGCCCCTCGGATCCGAAGAATGCAAGCACATGTTTCCCATCGGTTGCCACTGTGGTATTGGCATGAGAAGATTTGGGGTGCCGCCTTACCATGGGAATACCCCGGTTGGCTTCTCTTTCCCACAGAATTTCGCCACTATTTTTGTCCAGACAGTAAACCATCCAGACATGTTCTGACGAATCCTGAACTGGGGCAATATCACCAAACATTCCGGTTTGATACCCCTCCTGGTCCTCCTCACTGACGGCTGTTGTAATGTATACATGATCATCCCAGATGACCGGACAGGAGAGCCCCAGACCCGGTATCTCCACATTCCACTTCACGTTATATGATGTTTGAATATCGAAACTGTCCGGCAGGCTTGTATGGTCCATGTATCCCGATGCAAAGAATCCCCTGTAAGAGGGCCACTGGGTATTGGATTCCATGGCAGCAAAGAGTGTCTCCTCAGAATATACTTGTTGCCGGGATGGATCTTCATTCTCTGGTGTGTAGAAAGACAGTAAAACTACAGTGGTGATAGCAAATAAATAGAGCAGGTGTTTCATGACAGGATGGCTTGTGTAAATCTAATGGGGAAAGATATGATTTTTAGTTCTAAATTTGTCAGTGCTTATGAAATTCACACAGCCCTCGGTGGAGCTTTTTAATATCCGGATTGATGAACCCATCACTACCGCTACCGATCTGCTCCTGGCAGCTGTCTGTTTTTATGCCCTCTTCAGGATTAATAAGCAGGAAAACAGCGGCAGGATCAAAGGATATTTTAAGTACTATTTTCTCACCCTGGGGATGGGGGCATTGTGCGGTGGGCTATTTGGTCACGCTTTTTTATATAGTCTTTCCCCTCCCTGGAAATTGGTATCGTGGATTTTCACCCTGATTTCAGTGGCCATTATCGGTCATGCGCTTATTGAATTAGCCAGGCCTCTGGTGAGGCCAGTCATCTCCCGAACGGTAGCTAGGATGAACATGGCAATCTTGATCTTTGCTCTGACCTATACCCTGATAACACTGGCATTTTCCGCGGTCAAGTACTACACCATCTTCGGAATGGTGGTGGTTGTGGGATCGCTCAGTTTAGTGGTTTTTCAGAAAACAGGCAGCAGGGGGATGGTTAAATTAATGGTTGGCATTGCCATTGGGATATTGTCGGCTGTAGTTTTCAGCTTCGAATGGGGTTTGAGCCCATGGTTCAATCACAATGACATCAGCCACGTAATCCTGAGTTTCAGTGCTCTTTCACTCTACAAGGGGGCTGTATTGATTCTGGAAGCACCCGCCAACTTGTCTCTAGGGCTTATTCATTCACATCTTTGACACACCGAAATCCACCTGCCATATCAACCCAGTGCTGGGGAAGGGCGTTTCGGTTGTGGACAGAGCTACAACCCGCGCCTGAATGCCAACCGCCACCCCTGATTACTCGGAATGTTCCCCTTGCCGGCCCCGGGGGATTATCCATAGGGGATTCAGCGTAGTAGCCCGCATGGAACCAGTCACTTACCCATTCCCAGACGTTGCCTGACATATCATACAATCCATAACCGTTCGGTTCATAAGAGCCTATGGGAACCGGCCCTTTTTCCGCTGTGGGGTCATTGTACCTGGCCTTGGCGTGGTCGGCCTTTTCGCCGAATGGAAAGTCAAGCTCCCCAAGTCCGCCACGCGCAGCATATTCCCATTCAGCTTCTGTGGGCAACCTCTTTCCTGCCCAGTCAGCGAACTCGCTGGCATCAAATTGACTTACACCTACCACAGGATGGTCGGGGAAACCGGGGCCTGATTTGTATGGGTCCATACCCCAGAATTCAGGGAATTTGTGCCCGGTGGCCATACAGAAGTCATTATAGGCTTTATTGCTTACTTCGTGGGTATCCATATAAAAGGCGCGCAGTGTTACATGGTGGGCAGGAGAGGCGATGGCTTGCTGGTTGGCGCTGGCACCCATAAGAAAGGTCCCTTCCGGAATGAGAACCATTCCATCCGGGGGATTTTCATTCACGTTCTGGCCGTTGAGGGTGAGACAGACCAGGCCAATAATAAACGCTATTGTATACCTGTACATGCTTGATGGTTTCTGAGGATTTGGACAGATAAGTTAGGAATTATTTATTTAGTTTAGCAAAAATAATGTGTATCGGGCGGTAATGAGGTTGTGGTGTTTCATCCTGGTTTTATTGGTACTATGTCCTTTTACCCTGGTTGGCCAACGGTCCCATCAGGCCACAAGGCTCGATCATCCCATTGTCATCGACGGCGTCCATGAACCCGGAATATGGATTGGAGCCGATTCAGCTACAGGTTTTTTCCAGATGGAACCTCTTCCTGGAGATCCTGCCTCTGAACACACTGCCTGCTATGTGGGATTTGACCAGGAGAAGATCTATATCAGTGTTAACCTCTATCAGGAGAAGGAGGTGCTGGCCAAAGTGATGAGCAGGGACGTGCTATCCAAGGGGGATGATTGTTTTGTAATCACCTTTGATCCATACAATGACAACAGGTCGGGATACGGGTTCTGGACCAATGCCCTGGGCACCCAGACCGATTTCAGAATCAATGATGACGGTCGCAACACCGATGTAAACTGGGATGCTGAGTGGGAATCAGCCTCAAGTATCCATGACAGAGGATGGACCCTGGAGATGGCCATCCCTTTCAAAAGCCTGCAGTTCAAGCCTGGTTCAGATACCTGGGGTGTGAATTTCGGCCGGGTTATCAGGAGTAATTTTGAAACGGTCTGGTGGTCGGGTACAGTGACTGATGATTTCAGGATCTCGCAGGGAGGCAAACTGACCGGGATAAAAACTCCTGATTCCAAGGGCAAATTAACACTTGTTTCCCTATGCCACCATCAGCTATGAAAACAATGAATTTACCGGCGTTCAGCACAAAGTTAAACCTGATGCAGGCGTGGATGTGAAGTGGCAGATGACCCCCAACATTACAGCCGACGCAACCATCAATCCCGATTTTGCTACGGTGGAAGCTGATCAGGAACGGATTAATCTTACCCGGTACGAGTTGAATTATCCTGAGAAAAGACTCTTTTTCCAGGAGGGAAATGAAATGTATTCCACCCGGATCAAGACTTTCTATTCCAGACGGATACAGGATATTCTCTACGGCGCTAAACTGAATGGAAAGGCAGGTAAGTACAATTTTAATGCGCTTAATGTCAGGACATTGCAGTCGGATGAAGAAGGGGAGCCTCCTTCCTTTTTTACCACGGCCAGGGTGAAAAGGGATTTCCTGGAATCGTCTTCGGTGGGTATTACTGCGGTGGATCGCCGAAATGATTCCTCTTATGTGACCTCATTCAGCGGGGATTATGTACTGAACCTTGGTGATACCTGGAAACTTACCGGTCAGTTTGTGGCCAGTGTACCGGGCGACCTGCTTTCGCACAGTGCCTGGTTTATGCGCTTTGCAAAAGAGACCCATATCTACCATCTGCACCTACGGTACACCGAGCTGGGCGAGAATTTCAAGGAGAATGTAAACCAGACCGGGTATATTGTTGATGATGACCGCAGGGAAGTGGACAGTGATCTATCCTATGTGTGGTGGCTCAGGAACAGGTTTTTCCAGTATATCAGTGTGGAATCGAGAAATAATATATTCTGGGCCCGCACATCAGGGGTAATGCGCAGCTGGAATGTGACAGAGGCCGTGGAGTTATACATGCAAAACCGTTTCTCGCTGGAATACATGTATAACAATGAGTTTAAGCTGTTTGATAAGGAGTATTATAACCACAGGCACTATTTTGGATTGGGGTACAACAGGGCTGAGTGGAGCCATGCGCTGATGGCTTACTCATTCGGAAGAAATTTTGATCGTGATTTTCAACGCTTCTCATTGGGTGGAAGGATGAAGATAACAGAAAAGCTTGCGGCAGAATACAATGGGGACCTGATTCGTTTTACCCCTGATGTGGACAGCTCCTCCACCTTCATCAATGTGTTGTCTTTCAACTATAATTTTACGAAAGATTTGTGGATTAAAGTGTTTGCGCAAAACAGTACAGGGCACGGCAAAGTATACTTTTATGGTATGGCCGGATGGAGATTCAAACCCCCGTTCGGAGCACTCTACCTGATCTATTCTCATGATCAGATGGCGGAAGTTTTGGGAGACCTGGCGAGGGCAGATGCAATCTTTCTGAAACTAACCCTGCCCATTTCAGTGATCAGGTAAAAATTATGCCAAGAAGCTTATGGAAGGATTAGCGGAAGTATGAGACAAATGCTTATCTTGTTGTAAACCCAAATTTTACGGTTATGGAACGATCAGAACAAGCCAAAGAACTTTTTCTTTCAGGTAACAACTGTGCCCAATCAGTGTTATTGTCCTTTGCCGATGAGCAGAAGTTCAGTAAGGAACTTGCCCTGAAGATGGCAGCCGGATTCGGGGGCGGCATGGGCAAGACGCAGGAAACCTGTGGTGCTGTTACCGGGGCCATTATGGTACTGGGCATTCTGAAGGGCGAGGCAGTGAACAACAATGATGAATTGAAGTCTGAGACCTATGGGGCTGTCAAGGAACTGGTAAAGCAATTCAAAGTCTCCTTTAAAACCACAAGCTGTAGGGAAATCATCGATTGTGATTTGAATACTCCGGAGGGGGCAGCAAAGTTTAAGGATGAAAAGATCATGGAAAAGGTGTGTGCAGGATGTGTGGAGGAAGCGGTTCGCATTGTAGAATCAATTGCCGGGTAGATGAATGATTGGAGGGGATTTGAGGTATTGCAGTCCAATGTTGAAAAGAGGATTGCTGAGTTTGAGTTGATACCAAAGGGGAGAAGGGAAGAACTGGCGCAGTTGGCCGAAGGAATCCATTCTGGTTTTGAGACGAAGGATCATGTGGATGTGATATTTATTTGCACTCACAATTCTCGCCGCAGTCACATGGGGCAGATCTGGGCTCAGCTTGCTTCATGGTTTTATGGTGTGGAGAATATACACTGTTATTCAGGTGGTACGGAATCCACAGCTCTTAACCCCAGGGCGGTAAAGGCGATGAAGGAAGATGGATTTCGCTTTAAAACGGTGATTCCAGGATCCAATCCGGTATATGTAATTGACTTTCCGGAAGCTCATCGAAGCGACCGCATCTTCTCCAAGAAATATACAGATCCGCCCAATCCAACCAAAGCCTATATTGCAGTTATGACCTGCTCAGATGCAGATGAAGCCTGTCCCGTTGTACATGGAGCTTCGTCCAGGTTTTCCCTTCGCTATGATGATCCCAAGGTATTTGACGGGATGCCCAATGAGCAGGAAGGCTATCTGGATAGAAGCAGGCAGATAGCCAGGGAGATGTTCTTCCTTTTTTCATTGGTGGCATCTACCCACTGACAGCCTCCATGGGAATGTCTTTCGCTCCGGAAAGATCATTGAGGGCATTGATCAACCTGATTTTCTTGAAACGGTCCAGATCCTTTTTCAGAATCCGGGCTTCCTTTAGCATGCCCTGGTCAAGCAGAGAGGCCCGCATGGTGCCTGCCAGAAGGGGGGTGTCTGGCGTGATCCAGTCCCACCCGTCCCAGAACACCACATTGGCAAAATAACTATCGGTAACACAGCCAGCTTTCACAATCAGGATATCGTCACAGGTCCCCCGCTGTTCATAGAGCGCTGTCAGTGCGGAGCGGTCAGCAAATTTATGCTCATAGGAGATGGTTTCCGATTCAAGCACCTTCAGGCTGTGAATCTCCAATGTATGGTAAGGTTCATATTCGATCCGCTCCACATC
Organism: uncultured Bacteroidota bacterium; assembly: GCA_963735755.1. Lineage (GTDB taxonomy): Bacteria > Bacteroidota > Bacteroidia > Bacteroidales. Next base: position 295,177 of record CAVTME010000005.1, read on the forward strand.
TTCTCCGTAAAGGACCCTGCATTTAAACAATCCTCTGTCCAATCCGCCGGGAATGGCAATGACCTGTTCCAGCCTTGGGTGTTCTCCTAAACCCAGCACCTTTTCCCGGGATCGGTTGAATCTACGCTGGTGGTAGGCGAGATTCATGATCTCCCCGTTCAATAATTTAATGGTTTCAATAAATTGGGACATAGACTTTGTTTAGCATCTCTTCATATTCGAGTTCACACCGACTCTGGAAGGTAATCCCGCCTCCGCTTTTGAAAACCATGTGATCTTCTTCCTTCTCCATATATCTGATGGCCACGGCCGAATCGAGGTTTTGTCCATCCCAGTATCCAAATACACCGGTATAGTAACCGCGCTCATACTGTTCAGCTTCATGGATGATATCCAGTGTCTTTGTTTTGGGAGCTCCGCAGATTGATCCGGCGGGCAGGAGACGAAAGATCATCTCTCCCATCCTGTTTTCAAATCCTTCGGGCAGGTTTCCTGAGATCTCGGAACTCATCTGAAGCAATTCACCATGGTGGGTCCTACCCTGTCAATGTATTTGAATCTTTTAACCCGGACATTTGTGGCAATGGTGCTCAGATCATTTCTGATCAGATCCACGATGGTGTTGTGCTCGGCATCCTCCTTCAGATCCGAACTAAGTTTTGCATGGGCACCGGGTATGGAGGCATCGATGGTGCCTTTCATTGGATTTGAAGTAACCGTATTCCCCTCGATCCTGATGAAGCGTTCCGGACTGAACACCACAAGTTCATCCTTCAGGAACAGCTTAAAGGGAGCATGGCTGCGTGTGAAGATATTCTCCAGGCTGCAGTTGATATGAATCTTCGTAGGGAAGGTCAGGTTGAGCAAGAAGGAATTGCCGTAGAGGATCTGTTTGGTGACCAGGTTAAAGGCATGGCGGTATCGCTCCTTTTCAATAGGAAACTTGTTCATGGAAATGGGAGCTGAATTTGTCCCTTTCAGACGATGATTGGAAAATCCGGGCATCTCCAGATGGAATCCATGCCGGTCTGATCCGGAAGATTTAAACACGCAGTTTTGCTCACCATTAAAACTGATCAGGAAAACAAAGGGTGTCCTGTCGGAACCGTATTGGTTTATCAGGTGGATTGTATCTTCCCTGCTGTACCTGTGCCTTGTATCTACCATCCCTTAATTGGCCTTTTGATCCCACTCCAGTGCGATCCTGGCAATGTTGGTAGCGTGGGTGTCAATGGTGCTCAGTAGGGCCAGGATCTCCACATGTGTCTTGCTGCTTTCAATGGACTCCTTCATGCCATCCAGGATCCTTGCGTAATGCAATTTCTCAAGATCCTGGGAAAGAGAACGATACTCTTTATGCTTGGCCTTCATTCGTGCAGCTTTCTGAAGGTTGGTCTCATCAAAAACAACCAGGGCCCTTTTCAATTGCTTCTCCACTTTGCTGTGATAGGTCCTGATTTCCTCTTTTCCTTTCTCTGAAAAATCATAGCCCATGGCCACCCATTTCTCAGCCCGGTTGGCCAGGCCACCGGAAAGCACATCAGCAATTTTCTCAAATTCATTCATCGAATAGAGCATCTGGAAGGATTCGTTGACCCCCTCAGCATTAACCATCTCCCTGTTAATTTTCAGCAGATACGCTTTGATGGAATCCCTGAGAAAATTAACTTCCTGTTCATGGGTATAGACCGCATTCAAAGAGGAAGGATCTTTTTCCATGAATGGTTGTAGGATCAAGGAAAACATTGTACGCACGATCATGCCCATGCGGATGATCTCCTGTTTGGCCAGGTTCAAGGCCAGGGCAGGTGTAGACATGAGCCCCATATCCAGGTAAAGTGTTGAAAATCCGGCAGTTTCCTGTTCCTTTGCTTTTCCCATCAACCAGTCCACCAGGCGTGCCACCTGCGGAGTGACAGGTAAAACCACCAACATCAGGACCATGTTGATAAGGGTATGGGAATTGGCGATCAGCCGGGCCAGTGAGGCATCAGGCGAAAAATCTCTGACCAAAGTCGCCCAGTCTGACTGTCCAACCTGCAAAAATCAGAACGCTGACGAGTTTAATGATCAGGAAGGCCAGGGCCACTTTCTTTGCTTCCCGGTCCGATTTCATGCTTGAAAGCAAGGCAGTAACTGTTGTTCCTATGTTGGAACCCAGGAGCAGCGGGATGGAAGCATCCAGTGAAAGCAAGACCCTGGGAGGCAAGAACGATCATGATCCCCACAAAGGCACTGCTGGACTGGATCAGGGCGGTAAACAGGGCTCCCACCAGGATGCCGAAAACGGGATTTTCCAGCTTTAGCAAAAGGTCAATAAAGGGGGTCCATTCCCGCAAGGGGGCCATGGCATTGGACATGATTTGCATTCCGAAGAAGAGCACTCCAAAGCCAAACAAGGAAGTTCCCACAGATTTCCATTGCTCCTTATTGGAAAAAGCCTGAAGGAAAAAACCAATGGCAACCAGAAGCAAACTGTATTCTGTGATCTTGAAGGCGATCATTTGTGCGGTGATGGTGGTGCCGATGGCAGCACCAAGCAATACCGGGATGGTTTGCCTGAACTGGAGCAGCCGGGCATTCACAAAGCTTACCAGCATCACCGATGTGGCGCTGCTGCTCTGGATGATGGTGGTAACCAGTGTTCCCACACCTACACCAACGATCCTGTTTCGGGTAACACTTCCCAGGATGGACCGCATCCTTTCACCTGCCGATTGCTGCATCCCTTCACTCATGGTATGCATGCCGAACAGGAACAGCCCAAGGCCTCCCAGCAGTCCGATGAGCAACATATAGACCCAGTTCTTCTTGTTGGCACTGGCTTTGAAGATGACCTGGTTGTTGGGAAATCCTTCACTGATTCTGCAGGATACCTGGTATCTGCCAGGTTTTGAGCCCAGGGTAAGGCTTGAACCTGCTCTTCCAGAGGAATCGGTAGTGACCAGAGTGGAGCTCAATTGGCTGTCATCGGAACTGCCCGGTGCAGAGATCACTGTAAATGCGACCATCACTCCCGGCACCGGACTATCGTTTTCGTCACATAACCCTGACCATGATGGAGTCCGGGAGTACGCTGTCCGCAGATCCCCGATCTGGTGCCCAGTTCGTTCCCCAGGAGTGTCAGGTGCATATTTCTCTCCTCTGGAAATTTCAGTATGCCAGTGGAATCCTGCCCCATGCTTTGCAGAGCAAGAAAAAACAGGATGATGATGGTGATGGCCCTGTTCATGACCTTAAATATACAAATCAAATGCATAGGGTTTTGTACCTTAGTTGGCAAACATAAAAACAGCTTCATGAGGAAATCATGTTTAATCGGCATCCTTATACTGATGTCCCTGCTTTCAATCCATGCCCAGGAGATGGGATTGAAAGAGAGCAAGGTGTTCAGTAACCTGGGAGATTATGTGCGGCAGGCGCAATTTTCACCCTACAGGAATTATTTTGCATTTACCATTGGTAACAATACCCTCAGGGTGTATGACCGCGACTGGGAAAAAGTTTTCGAACACCAGGGGAATCCAAAAGCAGTTGGCGGTGTTTTTGCATTTTCTCCCGATGAAAAATACCTGGCTTACGGCCGCTATAAGGGATTTAATGATATTGCGATTATCAGGTTGGAGGATTTGAAGGTGGTGCAGGTTTTGAGCCGGCATACGGACTACATCAACCACCTGGAATTCAGCCATGAGGGTGATTTGCTGGTCTCCTCCTCTTCCGATGAGCGTGCCATCATATGGAAGCTTGAGGATGAGACATTTACACTGAGCCAGGTGCTTGAAGGTTTTGAGTCTTCCCTGAGCCAATCCACTTTCAGTCCGGATGACCGTTTCCTGGTTACCGGTGATTCCCGAGGACATGTACTGATTCTTGAGCGGGGAGGGGATGATTACACCGAGTTCCAACGCTTTCAATACAGGAGGCATGGCATAGAGTCGGTTGTTTTTAATCCCACTGCCATATGAGTTTGTTACAGGATCCCTTTACGGAATTAGAAGGTATCGGCTGAATGAGAAGCAATTTGTATTGTCCGATTCACTGGAGGAGAAAGCCAGTGTGAGTTATCCCATGCAGTTTAGTCCGGATGGATTTCACCTGGCAGCTGGAAATTATCAGACGGCGGTGATTTTCCATGTGGACAGCGATTCCATTTTTCCGGAGGAGGTTGTTTACAGGCATATGGATGTTGTGTTTGGGGCAAACTTTTCTGACGATGGGCAGTTTTTTGTGACCTTCAGCGGAGATCAGAGTCTGATCGTCTGGGAAATAGACCATATTCAGCCTTCCTCAAAATCGATCCTGGTCTCCAGGCTGGGTGCCGGGCTTACCCTGGCTCAGCGCCGGGCACTCAAACCTGCCACCGTCAACAGAATCCTGATGGGCGTACCCTATGTCCTTGTTCTGCCCAAGGATGAATTTGAGACCACCGCGGAATATGAAGCGAGAAAAGAGCAGGTAGCCGACCTATCATTGAACCTGCTTCAGAAGGAGATGGAGAAGCAGTATGAGGTAAAGAGCAGGCAGGGCCATGTAGAGATCCCGCTCCAGGGAATCGTTGGATACAACGCGGATCTTCAAATCTATAAGGTCCGGTTCATGGAGACCGAAGCCGGTGTGGCCATTCCCATTGAAGCGGCCAGGGATTTTAAAGAACAATGGCAGCGATCCCATATCAGGGCTGAGCGTGTTCAGGTGAAAGGAGGGAAGAGTTACCGTTACAGCAACTACGAGCTCTATAATCCTTCAGATAAGAAATACTACCCGGTAACACCCCTGGAGAATCCATTCCATCAGGAAGAGGAGAAGGCCATGGTTCGAACCGAAATCATAAAGAGTCGAAACAGCCGGCATGGATTCAATTGACGGCAAAGGAAAAACCTATGCACTGATGTTTGCATCCAATGTGTACGATTACTATTCCGACCTGGTCAATCCGGTACTGGATGCCCAGACCATTGCCATGGAACTGGGTGAGTCCTATGGAGTAATTTCAGAGGTGGTACTGAATCCCACCCTTGCTGAGACAGCCACTGTGCTCAGGGAATATGCTTCCATGAATTATGCCCCCGAGGATAACCTGCTGGTTTTTTTTGCCGGTCATGGGGTCTATGATGAAGTATTTCGTGAAGGATATGTGATTTCGAGGGATTCAAGGACCGACGACCTGGGAAAAACATCCTACCTGTCCCATTCCAACCTCCGGACCATGATCAACAACATCGATTGCCCGCATATCTTCCTGGTCATGGATGTCTGTTTCGGAGGCACCTTTGATCCCCACCTGACAGCCACCCACCGGGGCACTCCGGCTGTCTACGCCGATATCAGCACCAGCGAATTTGTGGAGCGGAAATTGAAATACAAAACGAGGCTCTATCTGACCTCAGGAGGAAAGGAGTATGTGCCCGATGGCAGGCCTGGATTTCATTCACCTTTTGCCAGGCGCTTCATTGAATCGCTCAGGTATTACGGGGGCAACGATGGTGTGCTGACCACCTCGGAGATCCTTCAGTTTGTGGAGAAGGTCAATCCCCAGCCCAGGTTTGGTGAGTTTGGGGACAATGAGCCGGGCAGCGATTTTATCCTGGTGGTCAGGTAGCCTCTGGTCCTGTCGGAGGATCTTTCCTGGTAACCAGCGGATGTCTGGACCCATCCGGAAAGGTAAATTTACCAGAAAGTTCATTTATCTCCTCATTGAATGTCCCTTCAAATGAGGTTTCCTTAGCCTGAATGTAGAATGTCAGCTTGTTCTCCTCCACTGCGATCCTGGAGAGCGCATCATCCTGGATTTGTTCGGAACCGTTGTACATCATAATGTAGCCTGTGAATCCTGAATCATCGCTCCATTCTAATTGTATGACTGTTTTGAAATCATCCATGAACATACCTGTCCAGTTCCCTGAATAGCTTTGCTGTCCCAGGGACTGTTGACTACCAAGAAGGATAAAAAAAGAAGCATACAGGAAAATTTTTTCTATGTGAAGTGGTGTTTTCATGATTCCAGCTTTTTGTGATGCCATAGGTCCAGAATGAACCATAGAAGAATGGAAAGCAAATAGATAAATATGCCATAAAGCGTAGTGTACATGGAGATTTTCAATCCGCCATATACCATTGCCGGGGAGATGTCTCCGGCGCGTTCAATGGCACCGAATGCCATCATTAATCCGATCAGTTGTCCCAGGATCCCCGTAATCATGGTAAACAGTCCTGCTGATTTCAGATAGGTAAGCCGGTGCCTGAAGTGGGTCATTTTCCGGGCTCTCCCGGAGATAATGTAAACTGCAAATGCAACGGCCATAGCCAGGAGCAGCACGAGCAATGTGGTGAGAATACCCATGAAAAGTGGGCCTCCCACATGAAATAGATTATTCAGTGTGTCCATAATAAGATGTTTTTAAGTTTAACATTTGATAACATTACAAAGCTAGGCAGGACGGGCTATACAGCGCAAGGTCGAATCCGCTTCGAAACCTGCTTTCTGTCGATAAAGGGTGTTTTGGATCACATTTTTTGCGATATTTAGTCTGCCAAGTCAATGAAAACCTACCAGCACATCATCTTCTGGATTGTGGTTCACGGATCACTCACCCTGCTATTCGGAAAGTGGTTTGAGGATTACATTGAAGCTTTCTATTATGTGTCCCTGCTGCTACCGGTGGTGATTGGTACTTCCTACTTCTTTAATTACTTCCTGGTACCCCTTTATCTCTTTCAGAAAAAGTTCTTTCTATTTGGTCTCTATTCCTTTTACATGCTCGTCGTCTCTCTCTGTCTTGAACTGGTAGCCAGCGTTGTTGCCATGTTGCTGATCATCCAGTTTGGGGTCAACCGGACCGGCCCCCTGGTTACCGATGTCTTTACACTGGCCTTGATCCTGTATTTCATTGTGCTTTTCAAATCATTTATCCTCCTGATCAAGCACTACTTCGTAGACCAGGGAGCCATCAGCCGTCTGGAGGAGCAGCAGTCCAAACTGGAGAAGGGATTCATCACCGTACGTTCCAAGCGGAAAACATCACGCATTGAATATGATGAACTGCTTTACATAGAGAGTATGGCTGACTATATCACGATCCACCGGGATGATGGGGGAGAGGTGGTATCCAAGGAGAAAATAAGTCACATGGAGCATCGTTTGCCGGAAAGTTTTCTCAGGATTCACAGGTCTTTTATTGTGAATGCATCCAAGATCACTTCTTTTTCACGTGAAGAGGTTGTATTGGGAGAGATTGAACTGCCCGTGAGCCGGACCTACAGGAGTGAAGTGATCAGCAAACTGAAAAAGAAATAGGATCACCCTGCTCCTCCGGTCTATTCATCCAGGGCCCTGGCCTCTTCCGGATTCAGTTTGGCCATCTTTATCGCCTTCTCTTTGGTCACCGTATTCATGGAAAGCAGGAGCACGCACAGGATAAACAGGACCAGCTGCTTGGCATCCTGAAGCAGGATCAGGCCGACGATGGAAAGAAGCGCTACCCCTTCGATCATGGCCCAGCGAAGGATCATGGCAGTCTGGTATTGTCCAAATTTCCGAAAAAAGGGATCCCCTGCCTTGATGACCTCCAGTTTCCTTGATGAGATCAAATAACCCAGGGGGATGGAACCCAGCATCAGCACATTCACGATGGTCAGTATATCTACCTCGCTACTAAATCCGGGAATGGTCATCCCATTGAGGTATACGCCAATGAAAAAGAATATAAGAAGTCCCGAGTTCAAGGCATAAAAAATCAGTTTCAATGCCCGGAATGCCTGTCTTGGTTGAAGTTCCTGTCCCAGCATAATGTTAGGTTTGCTGTCTACTGTATCATAACGGGATGACTCAGACGCAATGTTCCCGACTGAATCTGAATTACATAGTAACCCGGTGTGAAATCGCCCGCAGGTATCTGGGTGGGCGTATGGGCCAAAATAAATTCATGCCTGGACTGGTGAACCAGTTGTCCTGACAGATTAACGATGCGAATGGAAGTTGTTTCCTGAAGGTCCTCGCTAAATAAGAGGTTCACCAGGGTGTTCCCCGGTGACATATATGATCTAAGCTCCAGAGATCCGGAAATTACCCCCCTGGTGGAAGTAGGCTCCTGGTAGGTGCTCAGGTAAATGAGTTCAATACCTTCACCGGTTCCAAGGTTTCGGGAGTATTTCTTTTCCTCCGCATTGTTCCAGTGTTCATGAACACCCAAGCTTCCCATGGGGGTCCCATCGTTTTCCGGGTCATAGACCACACTATCGGGCCACCATTCACTGGACGCCGCCTGGTGCAGGTAATCGTCCACGGCCGGATAACGGGCATAGGTATAACGGGGCGGATCGGTAGTCAGATCTTCCACCTGGAATTCCTCCTGCAGAATGTCCAGACCCACGGAGGCAATAGCTACAGGGTCCAGGGACACGATGATAGAGGAGGTCCAGTCGTTATTGAAAGGCTCACTCTGGAACTTCAGGGGTGGATCATGTTCATAGGACGTTCCCCAGAGGAAGTCGCCGATGAAGATCAATGTCTTTGCTCCCAGGTCCTTGTAGGCCATCAGGTCCACCATGACCCGGTACGATTTGTACTCACCCCGCATGGGTGAATCATAACTTCCGGCCTTATGCAGACCCGGGTGGAGACGCCATGAACCATCGCCGGTATTGGAGCCAAAGTGGTTCTTGGCGAAGAAAGTTACCCCACCCCAGCGATGCCCTTTCATGGCCGGAATGTTCAGGATATAATCTGCTTCCACAAGACAATCATAAAACTTATGGTGATCGGTTTGCATCACCGATCCCCTGTCAGAATAAAGCAGCGTATCTTCGTTGGTCACTTTCATCAATTCCCGGAGCTCCCCGTTATTTCGGGACATGTAATGTACTTCGGGAAATTCTGCAGAAAGCTTGTCGTGCACATGTTCAAAGATTTGGGTCAATGGATCAGCCAGGTAAATGGCATCCTGCGGAACGCCGGCTTTGTAAATCAACTGACGAAGAACGGCCAGGATCACCTGGGGAGAGGTGTCCACATTGCCATAACTGCCATCATTCCTTATGGACAGGTCATTATTGGTTGTCCATGCATGCACCGCATTGACCTTGATGAAAATCTTCTCACCGTCGGCATAGCCCACATCCCCCTTGTCGTGTGTGCTGTTGAAATATTTGAAGATGGCACTCCAGGCCTCTTCTTCTGTGTCCTCATCGCTTATCTTTAAAATGGCTTCCACAAGCAACTCATCCACCAGGTCCTGATCACAATTCTTGTCCAGGAAGTAGGCATCGCCCCATTTGTCAGGATCGCAGTTTTCGTTGGTTGCAGCAGGATTGTGGGTCCAGACCACGCGGCCGGGAATGATTCCTTTCGCTTCACCAATGGGAACATTGGGACCCAGTGGATCTACCCACTCTTCCGTCTCTGCCAGCTCACTGGCATATGCATCTTTGTCATTGGAGGCAATGGTCAGAAGCCCTACGCCAAGTCCCACCAACAGCAGGAATCCAGCTGCCAGGTATTTACTCTGGAGAATTTTCCGGAAAGCCTTTTTAAACACCAGTGCAGATGCCAGAAGTCCGCTCAGGTAGATCAATAGTGAGGAGGCAAAAGGTATGGCCACCTTCATACAGGGGTAGGTAGCCCTCTGCGGTTTCGGAATCACGCGTATCAAGACCCAGATCAGGGCAAGTATACTCAGAAGGGGCAAGGCCCATCTTTTTAATGCTTTAACCGGCTGTCCTGTATTGGGATTGAACTTAATCACTCTGGAGAGAATACTCATCATGGCGCGTCTCATACTTTCCTTACTTTGGTTTCTCAATTACTCGAATAGTCAAATGTACACATTATTCATGTCCTTCCTTCTCTTTTTAATGGGGTCAGAATGTTAAAAAACAAGATGTCTTTATGGAGGGATGGAACTGAATAATTTGCTAAATGTCAACAATATATAGGAGTTATACGTCTTATTATAGACCAAGCCAGCAACATTTATTTTCATGAAAATTTTAATGTTTGCTTCTGTATTTGGCTTTCTGGCAGGATTGACTTTCGCCCAGAATAAAGTTGATATTGACAAAGAAAAGGCGGCTGTTGTTGCAGTAAATGAGGAAGAACGAGATGCTTATTTCGACCGTGACCTTGCCAGGCTTGAAGCCATCTGGATTCCAGAGCCTACTTCCAAATATGAAGCAGAAAAGAATTGTTCATCTGATAAAGGAAGATGGAGTATGGAAGATCGATCTGATTGTACAACTATCAGCTCCGGCTGAGAAATGATTCATTGAAATATTTAATTCATGAGAACGAAATAATGAAAAGAATACACACATTTTTGGGAGCCATATTATTGGCTGTATTACTTACGGCTGTTTTCACGGCATGTGATGACGATGATAATGGTGATAATAATCCAGCTACACTCAATGGATCATGGTCTACTCCGTCAGGGGATGTTAGCTTTTTTGTCAGCCAGGAATCCAAAATTGATACACTGAGGGTCACTCTTACCTTTACGGGTGATTGTTCAGGAAGTATAATCACAACCATGTACGGGGTAAATATTTCTGATAACATGTTTACCGGAAACCTGGGAAGTTCCTGGGAAGGAAGTACGGGATCAATCAAAGGGACATTCTCTCAGGATAAGAAGACCTGCAACGGAACATATAATTATGATAACTCCACATGCAATCCAATCAGTGAATCATGGACTGCAACACCTTCCGATTGATTTGCAGGGGGATCTATTTTATCAACTTCAGGTCTGGGGATTATGTAACCACTCGAAAGATAATCAAGCTGTGATTTTATCCCCCCGGTTACTCCATTGCATCGCTATGTCGTGAGCTTGTCAGCTACGCTGCCTCGGTTATTCGCATACTACGTATGCTCATGAGCTCGTCAGCTACGCTGCCTCGGTTCACGCTGGGGCTTCTATTAAGCCTGCTGATCCCTGCAAGTATTCAGAGTCAGTGGGAAATCGTGAATAAAGGTGGATACATTGGTCAGATAGAATTTCTAAATGATCAGGTAGGTTGTGAAAGCTTTCCCAAAAACATCATAAATTAAAACAAGAGTTAATGCTTAAATTTGGGGAACTATGAAAAAGTCAAAATTCAACGAGAGTAATATCATTAGTATTCTAAAACAGCAACAAGCTGGACTACCTGTATCCGACATTTGTCGCGAACACGGGATAAGCCAGGCCACCTTAATTTAACAGGAAGAGCAAGTATGGCGGAATGAACGTTTCCAATCTCAAGCGCATGAAAGAGCTTGATCAGGAGACTGTTTAAATGGAACCGAGAAAATAAAAAACAAAACTAAACTTCAGTAAACGATGAACCGGAAAGATTTAAAACGAAGAGATTTTATAACAAAAGCTACAATCGGAACATTCGGAGCTGCAGCTTTCATATCGGCTTGTTCAACAGAGAAAAAAACAAAAACAATCAATGAGCCACCTGAGTTGCTTGATCGGGCACCTGAGGGCAATGTTATTAAAGCCGGGTTAATTGGCTGCGGTGGACGCGGAACCGGTGCGGCTATTAATTTTTTAGAAGCTGGGCCAAACCTGGAGATTAAGGCTTTAGGAGATGTTTTTCAGGATAGGATTGATACTTGTCGAGCAAATCTGAAAGAAGAGAAAGGCGTTGAGATTGCCGATGAAAATTGCTTTTTGGGTTTTGATAGTTATCAAAAAGTGATTGAATCAGGTGTAGATGTGGTATTGCTTTGCACACCGCCTCATTTCCGTCCCTTACATGTGGAGGCGGCAATAACTGCCCGCAAGCATGTTTTTATGGAAAAACCAGTTGCTGTCGATCCGGTAGGTGCACGCTCTGTTCTGGTTTCTTCAAAAATGGCTGAATCGCTGGGACTGTGTATGGTTAGTGGTACGGTTCGAAGAGTACAGAAAGATTATATGACCACCCAGATGAAAGTTGCTAACGGTGAAATAGGCGAAATTGTTGGCGCTAATATTATCCGAAACGGAGGTGCTTTGTGGTATAGAAAAAGAAAACCCGAATGGAACGATATGGAATACATGCTGCGAAACTGGGCAAATTTTTGCTGGCTTTCGGGGGATCATATAACGGAACAATTTATTCACGAAATTGACGTAATGAGCTGGCACATGGGTAGGCCTCCGATAAAAGCAGTTGGCTGGGGTGGCCGCCAAAGGAGGGTTACAGGCGATCAGTATGATTTTTTTAACGTGGAGTATGTATATGAAAATGGTGTAAGAACACACTGTGCAGCACGTCAGATAAATGGCTGTTCCAACGGCAAGGTGGAACGTATTGTAGGTACTAATGGAGTAGCTATAGCTTCCGGTCAAATACTTGATGTTTACGGGAATGAAGTATGGAAATATCCGAAGCCGGAAGAAGAAGATACCCAATCGAAATGGAAGGTGACCAATCCATTTGTACAGGAACACATTAATCTTGTAACTGGGATAAGAACCGGAATCACTGTTAACGATGCTGAAGCACAGGTGAATTCGACCTTGATGACCATAATGGGTCGAATTGCAGCCTATACCGGAAAAGATATTACCTGGGAAGAAGTGATGAATTCAGACCTCTATTTGGGACCCAAAACATATGCATTTGGCCCGGTCCCCGGAATTCCTGAAGAAAGACCCCTGGCTGGAGAAGAAAACAGCTTGACTTAAATCTAACTTATAGCTTATTTGAAATGAAACAATTGCTTTTTATTGCGGGATTAGTTCTATGGGCCGGAGTGATCTCAGCCCAGGAATCACTGTTCAGTTTCGGTGAAGAGCTTGGTCTGCAAAAGATGATATCAGAAGAGAATCTGGAAGGTGTACCCATTAATTGGATACAGGTAAATACCGAAGCTGAAACCTGGAAAGCAAAGGGTGATGAGTTGATTTGTTCCGGACATCCGATTGGTGTAATCCGTTCAGAGCTTAAGTACGAGAACTTTATATTACACATCGAGTGGAAACACATGGAACCGGGAGGGAATTCAGGGACCTTTGTTTGGAGCGACGCTAATCCAGGCGACAACCGTTTACCAAACGGGGTAGAAGTACAGATGTTGGAGCTCGATTGGGTAAACCTGAATACAAGAGATGGTAAAACACCTCCTATTGCTTATGTACATGGCGAAATATTCGGAGTTGGAGGGATAGAAACTGTGCCTGATAATCCAAGGGGACGCCGTAGTAAATCTGTTGAAAACAGGTGTAAAGGAAGAGGGGAGTGGAACACCTACGAAGTGGTGTGTGTTGATGGAACCATTAAGCTTTCGGTAAATGGTAAATTTGTTAACGGGATAAGTAAATCAACTAAAAAGGAAGGGTTTATATGTCTTGAATCAGAGGGAGCTGAAATTCATTTCAGAAACATTAGAATAATTCAATTGCCCTGAAACTTCTTGGTAATTGACAGATCAGCCTCATTCTACCAGAAAGAATTTGATCGCCCGCGTGAATGCTGCTGTTTCCATTTTGCAGAAATAGAGCCCTGCTGATATCGTTTCGACAGTATAATTCCTTGCATTTCAGGAAAAAATTGAAAAGCAAAGTTACACAGGTAGCCTCCATATAAAGTCATCCAAGAAAACCTCTTCCACTTCCCAAATCAACCTCCAATCAGCCCCATTTCCGGCACTTCTCGGCCAGGGAGGGTTAAGTTAACAGCCGGAGTAGAAAGTCCGTTGTTATGCAAATTGCTTGCAAATAACAAAAAAAGCAGCCACACCTCATTTGATGTAACTGCTTCATTCTCAGAGTGAACGAGAGAGGAGTCGAACCCCCAACCTCCTGATCCGTAGTCAGGTGCTCTATCCAGTTGAGCTACTCGTCCGGTAATTGACGGCAAATTTAAACAAATCGGGCCAAATCCAAAACACTTGACCCCTATTTCGTGTTCCTTTTATATATTTATATAAAAAGTGCTGCCATGAAAAAAGTCCTCCGTATCCTGGGTATTACCATAGGTGTTATTCTCCTTCTGCTCATACTGATCCCGATCCTCTTTAAATCGAGGATTGAAAGCACGGTGAAGCAGAAGATCAATGAGAATGTGTATGCCACGGTGGACTGGTCTCGATTCAGTCTGTCGCTTTTCAGGGGTTTCCCTGACCTGAGTGTGAATCTGCACCATGTATCTGTGGTGGGAGTCGATGATTTTCAGGGGGATACACTGGCAGGGCTAAAGCGCTTTGAACTCAGGGTGAATCCTTTCAGTGCCATTAAAGGGAATCTGGAGGTGAAGGCCATTTTACTGGATCAGCCGCTGATCAACGGAATCGTACTGGAGGATGGCACGGCCAACTGGGATATTGCAAAAGTTTCGGAACCTGAAGAGGTTGAAGTGGAAACTGGGGAGGGACAAGGATCTTCCATGAGTGTATCGCTTCAACGATTTGCCATTCTGGATGGGCGCATTTTTTATACGGATGCTGTTATGGGTGTAGACGCCTCCCTGGAGGATTTCGATCTTGAATTATCAGGTGACCTCTCCATGGAAGAGACGGAACTACTCCTGGAGGTGGGAGTGAATAAGATCAATGCCACCCATGGAGGGATCCGCTACCTGCGGGATGGTACTTTTGGTATCGATCTGAAAGCCGCAGCCAACATGGTGGACCAGACCTATTCCATGCTTGAAAATGAGATCAGAATCAATGACCTGGCACTGGGGATCGAGGGCGTGGTGGCCATGATGGAGAATGGAGGAATGGATATGGATCTCAGGTTCTTTACCAGGGAGACCTCATTTCAGTCACTACTTTCCATGGTGCCGGCCATCTACCTGCAGGATTTTGAAGCACTCGATGCCAGTGGAACTCTTGGACTTGAAGGAACTGTCAGGGGAATCATGATGGATTCATTGCTTCCCGATGCCCAGATCTCTCTTGAAGTCTCCGACGGATATTTCAGCTATCCCGACCTTCCCAAAGATGTATCTGACGTACAGATCAGCCTGGTGGCTCATTATGACGGGAAGGATATGGATGGATCCACAGTGGACCTGGAAAGGTTCCACCTGCTATTGGGAGGGAATCCCTTTGATGTCATGCTACATGTGGACCATCCTGTCAGCGACATGCATGTGGCTGGTTCTTTAAAAGGTATGATTGATTTTGCCTCCCTGAAAGATGTGCTACCCCTCGAAGATCTGGAGATGGAAGGCAAGCTGACAGCCGATCTGAATCTTGATACTCGCATGTCATATATTGAGCAGGAACAGTATGAAGAGGTTGACCTGGATGGAAGTCTGCTCATTGAGGGGGTGATGGTGGAAGCTCCTGACATACCGGTGCCGGTGCATCTGCAGAGAATGGAGATGAATTTTAATCCCAGGTTTGTGGAGTTGGCCGGACTTGACCTGCAATTGGGCAGTTCAGATATACACATGACAGGGGAACTGACAAATTTTATTCCCTATGTATTTGAAGGTAAAACGGTTGCAGGTTTTCTACAGGTATCCTCAAACCTACTTGATGCCAATGAATTGATGCCGGAAGAGGCTGAGGGTGATGCAGAAGTCGCGGATGGTGTTGAAGATTCCGGTGATACTACGGAAGTTGCCCAGGTCAAAATTCCTGAAAATATTGATTTTGCACTGGGGCTGGACATGAAGAGCGTCGTTTATGATGAAATAGCATTGGAGAATATCAGTGGGGAAATGTTGGTGCGAGGGGGAGTGGCCAACCTGAATGGCTTGCAGATGGAAGTGATTGAGGGGAGGGTGACTGCCGATGGCCAAGTGGATACGCGTGGAGCGTTCACGGAAGCAGACCTTGCACTGGACATGATCGGTGTGGATATTCCCTCCGCATATACCACCTTCGTGGCTGTGGAACGCCTGGCACCCATGGCGAAGTATTGCAAAGGCACTGCCAATATCAGCCTGAAGTTTCATTCGCAATTGGATGCTTCATTATCCCCGGTGTATGAGTCTGTCCAGGCCGATGGCCGGATATTCACAAAAGGATTGCAGCTCTATAATACGAAATCTTTTGTCAGACTCAGTGAGCTGCTTAAGAATGAAAAATTCAGGGAAATGGCGCCGGATGATATGAACATCAAGTTCAGGGTCAGGAATGGCAGGGTCCTTGTCGATCCTTTTGATCTTGACTTTGACGACTCCAGGATTACTGTTTCAGGGTCGCATGGTATCGATATGACTATGAACTATTTGCTGGATATGGAAATTGCAAAAAGCGACCTGGGTTCCGGTGCCAATGATGTGATCAGCGGTGTATCTGCCCTGGCTGCTGGGGCTGGATTCAAAATTCCAGAATCAGATGTTGTGAAGATAAAGGCCAGGATCACAGGCACCTTCGATGACCCCAGCGTCTCCACCGATTTAAGCGAAAATATTCAGGCAGGCAAAGAAGCAGTGAAAGAGGTCGTAGAAGAGCGGGTAAGAGAAGAAGTGGAAAAAGTAGAAGAGCAGGTGCGCGAGGAAGCAGGGGAGAAGGCCGATGAGATTCTGAAAGAGGCTGAGGAGGAGGCTGCACGCATCATGGAAGAAGCGAGGAAGGCTGGAGAAGACCTGGTGAAGGAGGCTGAAAAACAGGGGGCAGCCCTGGTGAAGGAGGCCGGGAGCAATCCATTGAAGAAGTTTGCCGCCCAGGAGGCTGCAAAGGAACTGGTGCGCCAGGCTGAGAAGCAATCAGAGAATCTTCTGCAGGAGGCACAGGAAAAATCCGATGAAATTCTTCAGAAGGCCAGGGAAGAGGCAGAGCGGATCTGATCAGGGACTAAAAAAAAGGCCGCATCAAATGATGCAGCCTTCCAATCTTTTGTTTCCGGGGAATTTAAAACCGCTTCTCTCTGATACGGGCTTTCTTTCCGGTCAGTTCACGGAAGTAGAAGATACGTGCCCTTCTGACGCGTCCGTGTTTGTTGATATCCACTTTCTCGATAAACGGAGAAGCTGAAGGGAAAATTCTTTCCACACCTATATTTCCTGACATTTTCCTTACAGTGAAAGTTTCAGTGTTTCCTTTTCCGCGGCGCTGGATAACCACACCCCTGTATTGCTGGACACGCTCTTTGTTCCCCTCTTTGATCTTGTAGTGAACAGTTATGGTATCACCTGCGCTGAACTTTGGCAGTTCAGTTTGGGAAGCATATTCCTGGTCTACAACCTTCATTAAATCCATGATTCTATTCTTTTGTGTATTCTAAGCCTGATTTAACAGGTCGCAAAAGTACAAATAATTTTCATAATTGACTACACGGAAATGTGATTTATTAACAATAAAATGTTAATGGCCGGCGTCCCCTTTGGGCATCTTCAGATTTTTACCTGCATCCTCCACGACGATTCCCTTCCATTGCTCTGAATATCCTGGCTGGTCAGGGCTCAGCGGATAGCCGTCCGGACTCCTTAGAAACACACCATTCTCCTCCTTTTTAATGTTTCCGTCGATATATTTTACAAGTAAAAACTGTCCCAGTTCTTTGTACCGTTGAACAGTATTGTTTCCTGTTTTTACAGAATAGTCTGTGATGAATTCCCTGGCCATTTCTGGATTGGCCTTGTTGAGAGCGGCAGCTGCAGCATCGATCTCCAGGACTTCTGCAATGTATTTCTCTTCCAGCTCCGTTTGCACCTTCTTTACATCCTCCATCATCACGTTGTAGCGGAGGTAAGAGAAATTGGAAACAAAGCTAAATGCCCAGAAGGCTGATGTTTCAGAATAGGTAAGCAAATCTCCGTTCCCAACTGCGTAGGATTCCGGTACCCTGGTCATGCCACAATACATGGGGACGTAGGTGGTGGCTGCAGCATCATCAATCCCGAACCAGAGAATTCCACCAAGCCAGTCCGGTTTTTTAGGCCTGGATTCGGCTATAAAGGAGAACCCGGTTTGCTGCGTGGCAGTAGCCCGTTCATTTACATACATTTTGCCGTCATATTCCCATGTCAGGGGACGCCACCGGTAGGGGAGGCCAAACGGTCCTGCGCCGGCATCATTACTCATGTCCAGTTCGGTTCCTTCCAGGTGGTCCCTCATGAAATTCATCAGGTCCCTGTTGGAAAGCTTGCGATTGGGTTTGATATAAAGCGGCATCCTGTTCTCCAGCTCTTCACCCTTTACGTAGCTAAAGTACTGGTCCATGTTGTCATTGATATCTTTGAAGAAGGACCATACCCTCATGTCGCAGAACCTTGCTGCACTAAAATCTACGGGTGCATAGGTATCTGAAAAACTAAAATCTTCATCGCTTCCTTCATAGTATCCTTTTTCGCGTGCGAAATCGATCACATCGGGTGCATACAGGCAATTCTCAGGATCATCCAATGGAAACTGCTGGATCCTTGCCTGGTTGGCATGACCGCTAACGTATCCATCGGGAATGCGGACAGCAACCCAGACAGCTCCTTTATATTTATTGATTGTTTTACCGCCTTTGCTAACCATCTCGGTTCCTTTCCCGATCAGTTCCAGGATCCAGACCTCGTTTGGGTCAGCGATGGAAAACGATTCCCCGGAGCTGTAATACCCATGCTCTTTCACCAGTTCCCCCATAATGTTAACCGCTTCCCTGGCTGTGCGTGCCCGCTGAAGGGTAATGTAGATCAGGCTGCCATAATCGATGATCCCTGTGGTGTCCCTCAATTCACTTCTTCCTCCGTAGGTGGTTTCACCGATGGCCACCTGGTGTTCATTCATATTTCCAATCACCGAATAGGTGTGTGACAACTGGGGAATTCGCCCCAGAAGTTTATTGGTATCCCATTCGCGAACATCCATCATGGCTCCGGGGGAATAGTTGGCAGCCGGCCTGAAATACAACTCTCCATAGAGCACATGTGCATCTGCGGCATAGGTTATCATGGCCGACCCGTTCACCGAAGCTCCGGGTGTAACTAGAAAATTGGTACAGGCTTCTGTATTCCCATTCCAGATAAACAATCCCAATACCATTCCAAACAATACTCTTTTCATAACCTTTCAACTTTTTACTTTATACTTTTTCAATGCCGCTGCAAGATTCCATTTTTCTCTTAGACTACCAACAGATCCTATTGAATAACACAAAGTTGCCAATGTGAATAGGGCAGGAGTTGATAAGTGTATTTATTTACATAATCTTTATACCCCCCTAATGCTATACATAAAGAATGCTTAAAAGTAATTAATTAGGGAATAAACCCCCTGTTGAAATGGGGGTTTATATGGAAATATTAGCAAAATATATCTTGGTGTCTAAATTTAACATCAATATGCTTGCAGGGTAGTAAAAGTGTATTTATCTTTGTGGCATACTATTTGATAAAGAATAGTAAATGTTTTTTCAAAGGTAATTTAGTTGGTAGTTTAGTTGGTAGTTTTAGTTAGTGTTGTAGAAAAGGGTGTGTCGTCAGACAACCCTTTTCTTTTTTCTACCAAATATATCCCAGGATCTCCTCCCTTTCAGCTTCGGAGACTGGGTAATTCAGGCCTCCTGACATGCTTTGGTTCATTAGCTCCAGGATATCCTTTCCCGAGGCAGGTTCAATGCCTGCATCCTGGCAGCGGACCGGACTTCCCAGTGTGATGAACAACTCCTTGATTCCCCTGATGGTGGCTTCCACATCCGGAGTGCCGAATAGGCCGGACCCAAGAAGTTCTATCCTCTCTTTGGCTCTTACACGCATGGTTCTTAACCAGCCAGGATAGATGATTGAAAGGGTAGCTCCATGGGGAGTGTCATACAGGAAAGAAAGCACATGGCCAAGCGCATGTACTCCCCAGTCGCCCGATTTCCTTCCATATATGGTTGTGTTATTCAAAGCATTGGTTGCTGCCCACATGATCCTGGCCCTCAATTCATAATTATGAGGATCCTTTCGAAGCGCGGGACCGTATTCCATGGCTTCTTTAATGATTGAAATGACAAACCTGTCCGAAAGAGAGGCATCTCCTTCGCCGAACCATGCCTCGAGACAGTGGGCAATAAGATCCACCGTACCATAAGCGGTGTAGTGGTCTGGTACCGACTGTGTATACCTGGGATCAAGGAAGGAATGGACAGGGTACATGACTTCGTTGTTGAAACCGATCTTCTCCCTTGTTTTCGGATTTTGCAGAACGGAGGTAGCGTTCATTTCGGTACCGGTTGCCGCCAGTGTGAGTACAGCGATCAGCGGAAGGGAAGTAAGAGAGGCATGCTTTCCTTTCATCACATCCCAGGCATCATACGCTCCTGACATGCAAACCGCGATAATTTTAGCAGAATCAATAACGCTCCCGCCTCCCACTGCAACCACCAGGTCTGCTCCCGATTCCCTGCCAAGTTTTGCAGCCTGCATTACATCATCCACCAGGGGATTGGGTTTGATGCCATTAAATTCGGTCACCCGGAGTCCCGCAGATTTCAGTTGTGCCAGGGTGTCCCCATAGCTTCCGTTACGTAACACGGATCCGCCGCCGTAAACCAGCAGCGCATGTTTCCCAAGGTCAGCAGCCGCGTTTCCAAGATCTTTTACAACCTCTTTTCCAAAGTGCAGTCTTGTGGGATTAAATGCAATAAAGTTTCTCATGAGATAGGTTTTAAATTCGATGTATGTTACCTGTTGAAAGATCTGAAGCTCCGCCCGTTACGCTGGAAAGGCAGTTGATCTCCCCTTTTGTTTTCAACAGTCCAAGCAATGCAAATACCAGGGCCTCCTTATAATTAATCAGGTCAGGGGAGGGGATAACAAAGCTTGTTTTACTTCTCTGACGGATTCTCTTCATCAATGTCCCGTTTAATGTACCGCCTCCGGTAACCAGAACAGACTGCACCCCTGATCTGTTCAATACCATGGCAATCTGAACTGCTATATGCTCGGTTAAGGTGGCCAGCTTATCATTGACATCAAGAGGTGATTGATCAATTATGGGTGCATGGTATTGGGTGAACCATTCTTTTCCTAGCGATTTAGGCGGATCATTTTTAAAATATTCAAGAGCGTTTAAGCTATCAAGCAATGGAGGGTCAACTTCACCAAGACGTGCCAACCTGCCATTCTTGTCGAAATCAAGCCCTCTGAGTCCGGCGATCCGGTTCAGGGCCATGTTGACCGGAACAATATCGAAGGCCCTCCTTTTGCCTTCTTCATTGTCAAAGGATATGTTGGCGAATCCTCCCAGGTTCAGACAGGCCCCAAAATCAGCAAAAAGCAAGCGGTCACCCACAGGAACCAATGGAGCCCCCTGTCCACCCTGGGCCACGTCTTCTCTCCTGAAATCATTTACCACGGAGATTCCTGTCCTTTCGGCCATTGTCCGGCCATCACCGGCCTGGAATGTAATTCCTTTTGAAGGATCATGCAGGATGGTGTGCCCGTGGGAAGAGATCAGGTCAGGAATGCATCCGTGTTTCTTGTGAAATTCATTGAGCAGTTTCCCAAAATAAGAGCCAAGGTAAACATCCAGTTGGCCTATGCGCTTCATATCCCAGTCACTTGCATCTTCCAGCTGTTTCTTCACGGCCAGGGGATAGGGTATGGTTTCCGCTGTAAGAATCCGGAAATCCCATTTTCCGTTCTTCCTGGAAAACTCGCAAAATGCCAGGTCCACACCATCCAGCGATGTTCCCGACATGAGTCCCGTTACCCTGAATATTTCAGCCATGGTATGTTTTTTACCAGGTGAATGATGTATGAAACAAATTCACATTACCCTGGTAATCTGTGATATACAATTCCAACTCATGGGTCTGACCTTCTGCAAGGCGTCCACGATCGTAGGTATAAGTGAGAAGGTCATTTTTAGGATCGTATTCAAACAGGGCCCAGCGATTATCTATGTACCCCTCATAGGATTTGATGTCCGAGAGATCATCTGTAATCGTAAAACTCAGTGCCTTTTTTCCGGATTGGTTTCCCGAGCCGCTTCCGTTCCGTGGCTCAATTACAGGTGCAATGGTATCCATGGATATGGAATAACTGCCGAATGTCCTGAGACTGGCCACAAGCATTCCATTTTTATATGTACCTCCTTCTGAGACCCATTGGTCTTTTTCTTCGTCCAACGTGACAAAAATCAGTTTGTCCCGTAATTCAGGATTGACATCAGGCGCCTTTACAGAAAGCGTATAGGGTTTGTGAAGAGGAGTTTCTGCATTATGAATATTGTATTGAGCGGACAGGGCTCCCGGGATGGGTTCAGAAACTGAAAATCTGAATCCAAGATCCTCATACAGCGCATTGGCCGGAATTTCGACCTTCACATCTTCAGCCTGGAAGAGGTTATTCTGGCTATACTTCATCTCTTCTATTTCTATTCCTGAATGGTCGGATGAAGCATGAATGCCAGGTTTTCCTGAAAGTGTAAATTGAAGCTCGGACCTGTTTCCAGCCACATCGGTGGCGACCACCCTGACCGCATAGGTTTTCCCCTGGCTGACATCCAAAATTCCATCATTGACCAGGGGCCCGTAAATCCTGAGTTTGTCATTGGGCAGGCGATGAAGCCGGTGGACCTTTTTCCCGGAGGTCATTCGCTCACCATAATCAGTGTGGGCATTGACATACCGTGTCTCAGCAAAGGAGAACTCATCCATTACCTGGCTAAAGGTCAGCTGTTCATTTGCATACACCTCCAGGGTATAGATACCACAGCGGTTGGAGCTTCCGTCCAGATAGTCGAACACTTCTACCCCCATTCTGATATCACCTTCAGCTTCCAGCCGGGTTCCCCAGGGCACTGTATAGATTCCCTGATCGCGAACAAGATGATAAGACTGTTTTTTACCTGTCCCGTTCACATGTCCTTTACCGGGATCTGCTTCAAGCTGCAAGGAGATAAATTTGGGAGCCACATGGTCCTTGATATTAAATCCGTACTTAAGTGCATTGCTTGGATGCTGGTCTCCGGTGGTCCTTATTTCGAAATGCAAGTGGGGTCCGAAAGAACCTCCTGTATTTCCAGAGTAGGCGATAAAATCTCCCTTCTCGACCTGAAATTTCCCTGGTTCGAGGTAGATGTCCACCTGGTGAGCCTTTCGCTGATACTGTACACTGTTTACATACTCAGCAATATCATCCCGGTAGCGGTCCAGGTGCCCGAAAACCGATGTGTATCCGCCAGGATGCACAAGGTAGATGGATTTGCCATACCCGTTGGCCTGCACCTTGATCCTGGAAACATAGCCTTTGTCAATGGCAAATACATGATGGCCCGTGGTTCCCTGTGTTTTAATGTCTATGCCTGAATGAAAGTGGTCGGAACGGATTTCCCCGAAGTTGCCTGAAAGGTACATGGGAATCTTCAGCGGTGGGTGAAACCCTGTGTCACTTTGTCCAAAAGATTGAAATACAATAAAATGTATGATGATCAATAAGATATATCTGCGCATATTTATCCTGCTCCATTAAAGTTTTCAAAGCTATAGTTTTAAAGCTGAATTGGAAACCTCAGTCCTTCCATATTATTAAAATAATTCTATATTTGTAAACAATATATCTCTGTTAAATGAGCGTTGAGCAGGCTGAAATACTGGAAGGGATTAAAAGCAAAATTCACGATGTGAAGATCCGGCTGCAGGAGCAGAAGGATCAGAACGTGGAATTGCAGGAGAAGAATGATGATCTTCAGCTAATGGTTCAACAAAAGCAGTCGCAGATAAAGGAATTAGAGGAGAAGAACCAGAAATTAACGCTGGTGAAAAGTATCATGGCCGATAGCGAAGATGCAAACGATGCCAGGGTACGAATTAATAAAATTGTGCGGGAGATTGATAAGTGTATTGCTCTTTTAAACAGATCATAAGGGGATAATGGAGGAACAACTTTCTATAAAAGTTCAGATAG
Source organism: uncultured Bacteroidota bacterium (assembly GCA_963735755.1). Classification (GTDB taxonomy): domain Bacteria; phylum Bacteroidota; class Bacteroidia; order Bacteroidales. The sequence continues at coordinate 318,937 of CAVTME010000005.1, forward strand.
CTGAACGGTTTTATCCCCTAAAAATAAAGCAGAAGGATGAGGAGAAGATCAGGAAGGCAGCCAAGCTGATAAATGACAAGGTCCTGCAGTACAAACAGAGATATACTGACAAGGATGCGCAGGACTTCATGGCAATGGCAGCACTTCAGTTCGTAATTAACTTATTAGATTGCGAACAACAACAAAATGTTGTATCTTTGGAAGAGGAGCTGGTTGATTTGAGTAGTGAGTTGGATGATTTACTGAAATAAGAGTAATAGCGTTCTTTACATATTAAGATATTGCCCGCATTGTTTCTTCAATTATTTTTGAAACTCAACATTTATGTAATTGGAACAAAGCTCGGGTTATAAAAAGTAGGCCAAAATTTCGGTTCGCCGGGATACTGATACGTCGGTCATTGGAAACTTGATATAACTTGGCGGTTCCACCCATGTCGAATGGGGTTTTTTAAAATTTTGAGGAAATATGCGGGTTTTTTTTGTCTAAAATAAGATACCTATGGAACTGATCACACAATCATTGGTTTTACAAACACCCATGGTTCCTTATTTTTTGATCGGAGGTGCTTCATTGCTGGTAGGGTCAGGTATTGCATTTCTTCTGGTGAATGCAATCGTCAGGAAGAAAAGCAACAACCTGGTAAAAGAGGCAGAAGGAGAAGCCGAAATGATCAAACAGCAGAAGATTCTTCAGGCCAAGGAGAAATTTCTTCAGTTGAAGGAGGAACATGAAAAGATCATCAATGAGAAAAATAGTAAACTAAATCAAAGAGAGAATGAGGTAAAACAGAAGGAGTTGTCTATTTCACAAAAGCTGGAGGACGTTCAGCGAAAGAAGAATGAAGTGGATTCCATTCGTGAGAACCTCAATGTTCAACTTGAAATTGTTGAGAAGAAAAAGGAAGAGTTGGAGCGATCTCACCGGATGCAGGTGGAGCAATTGGAAGCCATCTCGGGCCTGTCAGCAGAGGAGGCAAAGTCACAACTGGTTGAATCCCTGAAGGAGGAGGCCAAAACCGAGGCCATGTCATTGATCAACGAGATTGTTGACGAGGCAAAGATGACTGCCAACAAGGAGGCCAAGAACATTGTTATCAAAACCATCCAGAGAGTGGCCAGTGAAACCGCCATTGAAAATGCGGTCACTGTTTTCCATATCGAATCGGATGAGTTGAAAGGTCGAATTATTGGCCGAGAAGGACGCAACATCAGGGCATTGGAAGCTGCCACCGGGGTAGAGGTCATTGTGGATGATACGCCCGAAGCAATTATTCTTTCGGCCTTTGACCCGGTCAGAAGAGAGGTGGCCAGGCTGTCACTTCACCAACTGGTAACCGACGGCCGGATTCATCCGGCCCGTATCGAAGAGGTTGTTTCCAAGACAAAGAAGCAGATTGAGGAGGAGATCATTGAGGTTGGCAAACGTACTGCCATTGATCTTGGAATTCATGGCTTGCACCCTGAACTCACCAGGATGGTTGGAAAGATGAAATACCGTTCCTCCTATGGTCAGAACCTTCTCCAGCATTCCAGAGAGGTCTCCAACCTATGCGCCATTATGGCCACCGAACTTGGACTGAATGCAAAACTGGCAAGACGGGCCGGTTTACTTCATGACATTGGGAAAGTTCCGGATGATGAGCCCGAGATTCCACACGCTGTATTCGGCATGAAACTGGCTGAGAAGTTCAAGGAGAAAGCTGAAGTTTGCAATGCCATTGGATCGCACCATGATGAGGTTGAGATGACCACATTACTGGCTCCCATTGTACAGGTATGCGATGCCATTTCAGGAGCAAGGCCCGGAGCTCGCCGGGAGGTGGTTGAGTCATACATCAAGCGCTTGAAGGAGCTTGAAGCCATGGCATTGTCCTACCCGGGCGTTTTGAAAACGTATGCCATTCAGGCAGGGCGTGAGTTAAGGGTGATTGTGGGTAGTGAGAAGGTGTCTGATAAGGATGCTGAAAGTCTTTCTTTCGATATTGCCAAGAAGATCCAGGATGAAATGACCTATCCCGGACAGGTTAAGATAACGGTCATCAGGGAAACCCGGGCCATTAGTTACGCCAAGTAATGAAAAGAGTACTTGTTACAGGTGCTGCTGGATTTATTGGATTTCATTTGTCAAGGAGACTCGTGGAATTGGGTTACCAGGTCACCGGACTTGATGAAATCAATGATTACTATGACCTGGGTTTAAAGTATGACAGGTTGAAGGAGTCAGGGATTTACCAGGAGAAAATCTCCTACAACCAGCTAATTATCAGTCGGACATCGCCAAATTACCAGTTCATCCAGTTGAAGTTGGAGGACAGGGATTCAATTTTTAAGTTGTTTGAAAGCAACAAATTCCAGGTGGTGGTTAACCTGGCAGCACAGGCCGGGGTCCGTTACAGTCTGACACACCCACAGGTATACATCGACAGCAACATTACCGGTTTTCTGAATATACTGGAAGCATGCCGGCACCACCCGGTGGAAAACCTGATTTATGCAAGCAGTTCCAGTGTATATGGGCTGAACAAGCTGATGCCCTTCCAGGTGAATTCCAATGTGGATCATCCGGTAAGCCTCTATGCAACCAGCAAGAAAAGCAACGAGTTAATGGCCCATACTTACAGCCACCTGTTTGGTATACCCACCATTGGATTGCGGTTTTTTACTGTTTATGGTCCATGGGGGCGGCCCGATATGGCACTTTTCATTTTTACAAAAGCCATCATAGAAGGGAAACCCATCCAGGTATTCAATCATGGCCATATGGAACGTGATTTTACTTTTGTAGATGATATTGTGGGCGGGATTGAGCGGATGGTACCTAAACCGCCATTGCCTGATAATCAGTGGGCCTCCTCAAAGCCTGACCCCTCGGGTTCTTCTGCTCCTTACAGAATATACAACATCGGAAACAGCGCTCCTGTAAAGCTTACCCATTTCATCGAGTCACTGGAAAAATCCCTGGGAAAGTCCGCTGAAAAAGTGATGATGCCTATCCAGCCTGGTGATGTGGAAAAAACCTGGGCAGACGTATCGGCTTTGAAAAGGGATTACGGGTACAATCCGGATACTCCGGTTGAAGAGGGCATTCAGAAATTCGTCGACTGGTACAAATCCTATTATAGTGCCTAGTGCCTAGTGCCTAGTGCCTAGTGCCCAGTACTCAGTTGGAGGTTTTTCGCATCAGATGCTTGATTTGTTTCGCTTTTTCACCTTGACCCGAGCGGTCATAGGCATATCCCAGATTGATCAGCAAACGTTCCAGAATATCAATGTTGGAACATGGTGCAAAATAGAATTCTTTTTCTTCTATACTCAGCTGCCTGAGATAGGATTTGAGCTCCTTTAATCCCAGGACCGACCCTTTATCTGACGGATTGATATAAAACAAAATTCCGTTTGGATCTTCATGAAAATCCTGGTCATAGTAGCAAAGCACAAAATTTCTGGGCAGATTTACTCCATAGATGGGGAGGTTCAGCCGTCTGGCCAGCTCTGCATAGATCAATCCCAGCAGCACCGGACTTCCCTTGTGGGTGTCAAGTACATGATTCACCAGGTAGAGCTGTGGCGTATGTGCTTTCTTCAGACTTTTATCGAATTTATGAATTTCATAGAGGAAGTAATTCATTACCCTCACTTTCTCCAGGGCAGTGAGCTGATTATTAAGTTCCAGCCATATGTCCTTCCTGATCTTCTCAATCTGGCGGTCAAATGCCTCAAACTCCAGGTCAGGATACTGAAACCGGGCCACCAGGAAGGCTCCATAGAGCAATTCTTCTCCACCGGAGGACCTCCAGGAATTCAGATCAAAGGCAAGCTTGTTGAACTGGATTTGTTTGATTACCTGTTCTATGCGGACCTGTAAATCAGGCTTCAGGGTTAGTTCCCATCTCTTTTCAAGTGGGTTGACTACCTCTTCGCCGAGTTCGATGAGGCGGTTTGATACCGTGTTGAATACCTGGTTGTCAGGATCCTCCAACAGACGTATCAGGGCTTCAAGTTCTTTGCGTTCCGGTTCAGTCATTGTCCGCAAGTTTATCAAGGACCATACTGATCAGGTGATCCACAAAAGGTTTATAATCCTCTAAAAAAGCTTTGGATATGCGGTTGGCTATGGCCACGCACATGGTAATGGCTTCATGACCAAGCATGGATGAAAGGGCATAAAGGGCCGAGCACTCCATTTCAAAATTATTGATGCGCAGTCCGTTGAAAGAAAAGGTATCAATTTTAGCGATGAGTTGCTCATCAAATGGGGCGAGCCGGATGCTTCTGACCTGGGGGGCATAAAACCCAGGTGTAGAGATGGTGATACCTGATATGTGATCCTCGCCGTGAAAGCGCTTGAATAATTCCTGTGAACCCTCCACAAAGTAGGGGAAAGAAAGGCTCTCTTTCCAATCTGTATGCGCCATGAAAGCCTCGGTAAGTCCTGGAACAGTTATCTTCCTGTTATCCCTGTAGAAATGATAGAGCCCGTCAAAGCCACCCGCTACTTTTGAAATGATGGTTGCCCCGGCTGGAATGTCGGGATGCAAGGCGCCACTTGTACCCAGCCTGATCAATTGCAGGGACCTGTGTTTGGATTTAATTTTCCTTTGATCCAGATCCACATTCACCAGCGCATCCAGTTCATTGAGCACAATATCGATGTTGTCGGTGCCAATTCCGGTGGAGAGTACACTGATCCGTTTTCCTTTGTATCTTCCTGTATGGGTCACAAATTCACGGTTTTCCCTGACAATATCAATGGAATCGAAGTGAGATGAGACCTGCGCAACCCGTCCGGGATCCCCCACCAGAATAATGGTATCTGCAATATCATCCGCCTGCAGGTGAAGGTGGTAGATGCTTCCATCCGGATTCAGAATAAGATCAGTATGTGAAATCGCGTCCATACTTATGGATTGTACTGTGTTTTCGATAAAAATAGTGTAATTTTGAAGCTGCTTAGAAAATATTTACTCACAATATTAAATGTTAGAGAAATGAAAAGAATTCAATATATTATCGTAAGCGTAGTGGCCGCAGTGATACTGCTTCTCATTTTTGGAAGCAAAATGTTTTTCGTGTTAAAACCAGGTGAACGTGCTGTGATTTTTAAGCAATTCAGCGGTGGTCTTGACAAGGATAACATCTTTGTCCCGGGCTTCCATGCCATTGCCCCATGGAATGACATGATTCGCTACGATGTGAAGGAACAGAAGGCAGAGGAGACCATGGATGTGCTGGATAAGGGAGGCCTCTCCATCAATGTGGATGTTACCATCATATTCAATCCGTTTTATAACAAGATCGGTTACCTTCATGAGAACATCGGAACCAATTATGTTTCTGTCATGGTCATTCCAAATGTCAGATCAGCGGTAAGGGCTGTCACCGGCCGTTACACAGCGGAGGAAATCTATTCAACCATGAGGGGCGAAGTGGAGACCGAGATCATTGAAGCCACCCGCAAGGCTTTGGCGGATAAAGATATAGAAATGAAAGACCTGCTAATCAGAGCCATCACTTTGCCGGAAAAGATAAAGGCTGCCATTGAAAGCAAGCTGCAGCAGCAGCAAGAGGCGCTTGCCTACCAGTACAGATTGGAGCGTGAGACAAGTGAGGCAGACCGTCTCCGGATCCAGGCCCAGGGTATCGCTGACTACAATGCCATCATCAGCGCATCGCTGACCGACCGCATCCTGACCCAAAAGGGAATTGATGCAACACTGGAGCTGGCCAATTCACCCAATAGCAAGGTGATTGTCATCGGAAGCGGCGATAATGGTATGCCTCTGATCCTGGGTAACAACTAAGAACCGGACATCATGTTGCAACGATCTCAGTCCCTCTTTCTGTTGGGGGTGTTTATACTTACCACATTGTTGTTGACAGGTCCCCTGGCAAAGTTCTTCACAGAAGGGGGGGAGTTGATTCTGGAGCATTCAGGTGTTCTGAATGACGAAGGGGTGAAGGTGGAGTTGGCCACATGGCCTCTGACTGTGCTTTTCTTTGTGGTTGCCCTGCTTTCATTTTTGAACATCTTTTTCTACAGGAACCGGATCAGGCAGATGCGTATTGCCACCTTTATCATATTTCTGAGTGCGGGAATGACCGGAATGATGTTTTATTATACCTGGATTGTGAGCAAGACCCTGGATTCTTCACATACAATTTACCTGTGGAGGTTTATTATCCCGCCAGTTTGCATCATTCTGCTCTACCTTGCATACAGAAGGATCAGAAGGGATGAGTTGCTGGTGAAAGCTTACGACCGGATCAGATGATCACGATGTTCTGCCGGTTGGTAATCTTTTCGCAGTAGTGACATTTTAGTTTCACTTCCGACTTTGATAGCACCATGAACCTGGTCGTTACCGCCTCGTTATTGGTGATGCACTTGGGATTTACGCATTTGGCAATTCCGATGATCTCATCAGGGATCTCAACCACCTTCTTTTCCACCACTTCATAGTCACGGATAATATTCAGCTTGGCACAGGGGGCCACAAGGGCAATTTTGTTGATCTCGTCATCCCGAAAAAAAACTTTTGAAAGTTTGATGATCCCCTTTTTTTCAAGTTTCTTACTTCCAAGGTTGTTTCCGATGGTGATCATGGTATCCAGTTCATCCAGCTTCAGGATAGAGACTACCTTGAACAATGCAGGGGCAGGCACATGATCGATCACTGTTCCTTCTTTGATTGCGCTGACTGATAATTGCTTGTCTTTCATATTTTCAGACTTGTTCGTTTACGACAGATTATTTGATACCAAGGATTGAAGAAAGGATGGCCATTCGCACATACACACCATTGCGTGCCTGATCAAAATAGTAGGCATGGGGACTGGAATCCACATCCGTATGGATCTCATTTACCCTGGGGAGGGGGTGAAGGACCTTCATGGAGTCTTTGCATCCGTCAAGCATATCCCGTCTGAGGATATATGCATTTTTTACCCGCTCGTATTCAATGGGATCTGTAAATCTTTCCTGCTGAACCCTGGTCATGTAGATGATATCTGCCTCGTCCAGGAACTCGTTCAGGTCCCTTCCTTCATAATAGCTTAAACCTTTTTCGTCCAAATATAGCTTGTAGGCCGCTGGCATCTTTAATTCATCGGGTGAGATAAAGTAGAAGGTGGTGTTGAACTCAGACATGGCCTGAAGAAGTGAATGAACTGTTCTTCCATATTTCAGGTCGCCCACCATGAAGATCTTCAGACCTTCAAGGGTTCCCTGGGTTTTCAGGATGGAATACATATCCAGAAGGGTCTGGGTTGGGTGCTGATTTGCTCCGTCTCCTGCGTTAACAATGGGGACCGAAGATACTTCACTGGCCAACCTGGCACTGCCTTCCAGTGGATGGCGCATGACGATCAGATCCGCGTAGTTACTGACCATTTTTATGGTGTCATGGAGGGTTTCCCCTTTAGAAGCGCTGGTGGCACCTGAGTCGCTAAAGCCAACGACCCTGCCACCAAGTCCGTTTATGGCAGTTTCAAAGCTTAATCTTGTTCTTGTTGAAGGTTCAAAGAAGAGGGTGGAGATCACATATCCGTGAAGGATATCCTGTCTTGGATTTTTCTCGAATTCTACTGCCAACTCAAGGATCCTCAGGTATTCGTCCCTGGTAAAATCAGTGATGGATACAAGATTTTTGTTCTTCATAAATTGTGGTTTATTACAAATATAATACAGTGCTTATACGGGCTTTCTTATTGTTTATAACGTTTAATAACTTCCATTTTTCATCTTTCCGGAACATTGCACTTTTCGATCATTGAAATTCTTTCCATAAGCGCCGGCATCTCTCTTTTCCATACACGCAGGGTCAGAGAACACTTCAGGTCAAAGCGCTGGTCTTCAAACTGCAGGTCAAAATCTTTTATCATTTTCATAACCGCATTCATGGATGCGTATTCAAATTGTAGAATCAGCTGTTCCTCCACCTTCTTCTCTATGATCACTGCATTCTCCAGCGCAGCCGCCGCGGCTGAACGGTAGGCCTTGATCAATCCTCCCACTCCCAGCAGTGTGCCTCCGAAATACCTTACAACCACAACCAGGATCTGGGTGAGGTCCCTGGACTGGATCTGTCCGTAGATCGGTTTACCGGCACTGCCCGAAGGTTCCCCGTCGTCGTTGACCCGGTACCTGTCCATATCAGCCCCCAGCCTCCATGCAAAACAATGGTGCCGGGCATCATGGTATGTTTTCTTCAACTCGTCGATCCGTAGTTTGATCTCATCCTCGTTGTCCACAGGAAAAGCAGATGCGATAAATTTACTGCCCTTGTCGCGGTACTGCCCTTCAGTTTGGGATCGTATGGTTTTATACAGATCCTTCATTTATCCCAGGGAAAAAAGAGTGAGTGCAATGGCAGACAACAGGATACCCAGCCAGTTAATGGGTTGCAGCCGTTCCCTGAATATCCAGAGTCCGGCAAGTACACTGAGGGCCACGATCCCGGTATTGTTCACACCAAAAATCACGGAACTGTCGATCCCTATACCGCTTGCTGATTTATAGTTCAAAGCCCTGCACCAGGAAGAAGATGGATCCGAAGTTCACAGTCCCGAGCAGAAAGCCCCATCCCCAAATGGAAGCTCTTTTGAAAAAACGGAAATACCTGGGAGTGAATATGAGTACCAGGACCCCCGCAATGAATGCATTCAGAAAAAGCACTGCGCTGAAGAGCGCTGTCTCATGATCATTTACGAAACGGTGTTGTGCAAATTTCACCAGGGAGTCAACGATACCCATTCCCACAAAAAGAAGCAGGGGGATATAAATTAGCAGCCGGATTAAACTTTCCTGTCCGGGGTTTGAATACGGTCATCGAGACCCCGGCCAGGGTACACAGGATAGCTACAGCTTTCAAAACTGTGAACTGATCGCTCCGGTCAATCAGGAGAGAAAACACGATGGGAAAAATACCGACATTTTACTGGCAACGGTTGTTACTGATATTCCTGCCGTTTTCGTTGAATAGGCAACCAGGAAAAACATAAGGATAAAAAGGATTCCAATGATCATGCTGGCCGGTAGCCATTCCATCTCCCGTATGTCAGTGATTCGCGAATGGTCTGGATTGATCAGAAATCCAAGCAGGGTAGCCAGCAGATAATTGATTACAATAACTGGAAACGAAGGAATTCCGTAGCGGTCAATGGTTTTAAATACGATAAAGATTCCGGTAGAGGAGAGTATACAAAGCAGCAGAAAGTGCATTCAGGCCTTTGGGTTAAAAAAAAACAGGTTCGCCTGGAACCTGTTTCTCAAATGTGTTACATTTTTAGCTTTTTCTCAATTTCGTCGACCTGGAGTCGGAACCTTTTATCGGTTTCAATCAGGTTATTTACAGTTTTACATGCATGCAGCACTGTGGCATGATCTTTTCCTCCGATCTGTGAACCAATGGTTGCAAGGGATGATTTGGTTAGGGTCTTGGAGAAAAACATAGCCACCTGTCTCGCCTGCACAATTTCACGTTTTCGGGTTTTGGACTGCAATTGCTCAAGTCCAATGTTATAGTAATTGCATACGACCTTCTGGATGTAATCAATGGAGATCTCTCTCTTTGTACTCTTGATCAGCTTATCGATCATCTCTTTGGTCAGATCAAGGGTAATCTCCTTCTTATTCAGGGTAGACTGGGCCAGCAGAGAGATCAGGGCTCCCTCCAATTCCCGGATGTTGTCTGAGATATGTGTGGAGATATACTCCAGGACCTCTTCGGGCAGATCAATTCCGTCGTTGTATGTTTTCTTCTTCAGAATGGCCATCCTGGTTTCAAAATCAGGTGCCTGAAGGTCCGCTGACAATCCCCATTTAAACCTGCTGAGCAGACGGGACTCCATCCCCTGTAGTTCAACGGGAGGTTTGTCCGAAGTCAGAATCAATTGTTTACCACTCTGGTGCAGATGGTTGAAAATATGAAAGAAGGTGTCCTGGGTTTTCTCTTTACCGGCAAACTCATGCACATCATCGATAATCAGTACATCGATCATCTGGTAGAAGTGCAGGAAATCATTTTTATTATTGTTCCGGATCGCATCCACAAATTGTGTCTGGAATTTATTTGCATTGACGTAAAGGACTGTTTTCTCAGGGAACAATTCTTTCACTTCGATACCAATGGCCTGTGCCAGGTGTGTTTTCCCAAGCCCGCTTTCTCCGTAAACCAGCAGTGGATTAAATGCTGTGCCACCTGGATTGTTGGCTACAGCATAGCCTGCAGATCTGGCCAGCCTGTTGCATTCCCCCTCAATAAAATTATCAAATGAGTTTTCAGGATTCAACCTGGGGTCAATATCAAGTTTTTTCAGACCCGGGATGACGAATGGATTCTTTATCGTATTCTCATTGGTGTCCAGGGGGACTGATACAGGAGTATTCTTAATTTCTCTGCTATTCCTGGCCGGGAATTTGACAGTGTAGGGTTTGCTGTTGCTGTAGCTGTTATTCTGCATAACCACATTGTACTCAAGCTTGGCTTCAGCTCCGAGCTCCTTCTTGATAACTTTACGAAGGATATCAAGATATTGCTCTTCTAAATATTCATAAAAGAATGGACTGGGAACCTGAATGGTAAGTACATCTCCGTCAAGCTTCATCGGAACAATAGGCTCAAACCAAGTACGAAAACTTATGGAGGGTACGTTGTCTTTAATTACACTGAGACAATTGTTCCAAACACGTTCATGCATTGCAAACGTAGGTTTTAGGGTTGATAATTTATCTATTTTGCACGTGGGATTCCCTAAAGCAAAGATTGTGAAAAAAAAGTAGAAAAAAAACTCTATCGTACTTGAATAAGTCAGATAAACTATATTGTTTTTAGGCTCAATCGTTTATAGAATGAAAAAAAAATGAAAAAAAATAAATAGCTGAATATCAGTCGGATACAAAGACGACGAATTAAATTTACCTTAAGAAATTGTAATCTAAACCTTTAGCATTTCTAATTCAATATTTGCTTTAATTGTGTTGTCACAGGAATGGCAATGTTGATCAATGAAATAGGGTCAATTGTCAAATTGGAATGGGTCCGAATTTCCTACTTCTGACTTTTCTCCTTATTGGATTTCCCAAAAACGGATATCTGCACATAATCTTCAGGATTCTCATTCAGGTCCCTGACAAGCTGATCCAGATCAAAAACCAGCGTGTTCAGGTTTTCATGCAGCGAGTCGGAATAGAAGAATTTTCCGGCGCTGCCTTCTCCCGAATTCACCTGGTCAAGCAAGATGTGGAACTGACTGGCAACTTCATGAAATTCTGCAGCCAATCTGTCAAGTCCTGCGCTGTCAAGGTCCGTTGCCACACCATTGAGACTTCCGATCAATGAGGCCATTTCTTCCTCCTGTTCCTTCAGCATTCCGGTGAAGGATTCCAGATTGCTGAAGCTCTGATTCAGAGAACCGCCTGGATCAAGAGAGGCTTCCAGGGATCCGGTGATATGAGCGATATGGTCCAGAGATTCTGAAAGTGCATCCTGGGAAATCAGTGTATCGAGACTCCTTGACAGCGTATCGAGTGAACCGGCCAGCATTCCAAGTTGTTCAAAGACCGGAAACAGGCGGGATTGAAGGCTGCTGATCAGATCGGGAGCAAGTTGCAGAAGTGATGGTATCCAGGTGATTATATACCTGGCTATTCCCTGAGGGTATGATGCGGATGGCTTTTGAACCCAGCAGGTCCCGACTGAATAATCTCTGCATAAGACTCCTTTGAAATGGGAATTCCTGCTCAATCTGGAGGGCCATTTTTATCGGAGGACTCTCATTTGTCCGAAGTGAGATCTGGTCCACAAAACCAATTTTGACGCCATTGAGCAGGACTGGCGCTGAATTTTCGAGTCCTCCCGAATCCTGGATAAAAGGTGTAAAGCGTATAGTTACCTTTCAGATATATTCCTTCCTTTCAGATAGTTGATCCCCCAGATCAGAACGGAATGGTTACAATGCCAATCAGACCAACTTTTGCTTCACTGCTGATTTTCATATTATTTATTGATTTCTTCGATGGCTTGATTGAGTGGAATGAGCTTTCCGTTTTTCAAAGCTACAACAAAGGCATCAGGAAAATCTTCCTTTACTGCTTTACAGGAGCTCAGTATGATGTTATAGTCGGATTCCTGTCCCAACTATATATTTGAACCATCTCCCATCCTGAACAATCCTCACATCTGTGTAGCCTTTAAATGATGACGGTTCTGTGGATGTTTTATTCCGCGAGGATGCAACCTGGATACAGAAAACAACCTGGTCGGCCGGAATTTGGGCCAAACAGGAGCAGATTCAACAAGCGGAATCACCGGGGCGGGTTCGTCAACTGCCATGGACATATTGCTCCTGTGGTCAATCTCTTCCTTATATTCCCTGAATCCCCTGTAGATTGCGGAGGCAATGATATCCTGCCCATATTCGGACATCAGGTATTTCTCTTCTTCGGCATTTGAAATAAAACCGGTTTCCACCAGTACACCCGGGCATGGAGATCTGCGCAAGAACATAGATTCCCTGCTCCCTTACACCCAGGTCATTTCTTCCTGCCCGCTCCCTGAACTGATCCTGGACATAATCTCCAAATTCAATGCTTTGTTTGAAATAGGTTTTTTGCATCAATGAGAACATGATGTAGGATTCGGTGGATTTGGGATTAAATCCCTCATAACTTGTTTCATAGTCCTCCTCCAGCAGGATCACAGAGTTTTCACGGACTGCCACATCAAAATTCTCATCAGCTCTGTGCTGTCCGAGAACCAGGGTAAGTGTCCCTTTGGCCGATGAACGGGTAAGGGCATTCACATGAATGGAAAGAAAGAGATCTGCTTCGGCCTTGTTGGCAATGTCGGCACGTTCCCAGAGTTCAATAAACATCGTCTGTTTTCCGGGTATAGATTACTTTCACATCCCTTATGTTTTCTTCGATATATTGACCGACCTTCAGGGCGATGGCAAGAGCAATATCTTTCTCCTTCCCTCTTTTTCCCACTGCACCGGGATCCCTTCCCCCATGTCCGGCATCGATCACAACAGTATTGATCCCCTTGGGCAGATCAGTCCCGGCAGCCCAAATGGATCCCCCAAGCAGGCTGCTAAAAATGTTAAAACAAGAATCCCGCGAAATGACCGTTTTATATTTATTGGCATTACCTTTGCGATTAGCTTTAAAACGTACGTTTAGCACATACAAAATAACAGATTTATTCAGTTTGCACTGCGACCGGATTAAGATACTTTTCATCATCTTACTAACTGTTTCAACCTGCGGAATATTGCAGGCTCAGCAGCCTGATACACTTGATGTGTTTGATTTCCAGGCTCCAGGAGATAGTTTGTTGATGCTGCCTGATTCGGCGCTTGCTGATTCCATGGCCATGGACTCCATTCCGCCGCCGGCCACCTCCGGGAATGAAATAGGCTCTGAAGTGGATTATACAGCCACTGATTCGCTGGTTTTCTCTCTGGATGGAGGTCAGGTCGAGTTGTATGGAGATGCGATTATAACCTTTGAAGATATTGAGCTGACAGCCGCGTATATCAGGTATGAGATGGATCAGAACCTGGTGATAGCCTATGGGGTTGCTGACTCTTCCGGAGTGATAGAAGGAAACCCGGTTTTCACAGATCCCGATAATTCATTTGAGTCAAAGCGGCTTCAATATAATTTTAAAACCAAGAAAGGATATATTGAAGAGGTGATCACCGAGCAGGAGGGAGGGTTCCTGCATGCCGAACAGACCAAGAAGCAGTCCAATGGCCATATTCACCTGAAAGATGGCAAATATACCACCTGTGATGCGGATCACCCTCATTTTTATATCGCATTAACCAAAGGAATCTCCATGCCGGGGGACAAGATCGTTTCCGGCCCTGCCTATATTGTACTTGCTGATGTTCCCCTGCCCCTTGGAATACCTTTCGGTTTTTTCCCGAATTCAAAAACCAAAACTTCAGGGATCATCATCCCCAGATACGGTGAAGAATCGAGGCGCGGTTTTTACCTGAGAGAAGGGGGATACTATTTTGCCATGAATGATTATATGGACCTGAGGGTGACTGGTGATATCTACACCAACGGAACCTGGGGTCTCAGGGTTGGTACCAACTATAAAGTGAATTACAAGTTTTCAGGAAACCTGAATGTCAAATATTTCAAGAATATCAATGGGTATAAAAATATTGAAGGACTCTACAGTGTGAGCAAGGACTATGCCATCGGGTGGAGCCACAGCCAGGATTCACGAGCCAATCCAACCAGCTCGTTCCGGGCCAGTGTGAATCTGTCGAGCTCCTCCTATGATAAGAACCACACGCGGAACATCAACAGTGTGATGACCAACACCAAACAATCCAGTATCTCCTATACCAAATCATGGCCCAACAGTCCCTTCAACATGAGTGCTTCCTTGAATCATTCGCAGAACAGCAATACCAATGGAGTAAGCATGACGCTTCCGAAGATTTCATTTAACATGGGCCGCATCAATCCTTTTAAGAGGAAGGTGGCTACAGGACCGAAAAAATGGTATGAGGATATCCAGTTGAGTTATACCAGTATCCTTGAGAACAGGGTCAGTACCTATGATTCACTTCTTTTCACCAGTGCGGTATGGGATGACATGAAGAATGGTTACAAGCACAATATTCCCTTGAGTCTGGCCATTAAGCCATTCCGGAAAACCCCTGCACTTCAGAGCTTTGCAATTACTCCCTCCATGAATTACAACGGAATGGTATACACCAGGCAGACCTACAAATTTGTCTCAGATTGCAATGAAGTTGATGATGGAAACGGAGGAACCATCTACAATCCCATTGTAACCGATTCCATCATCAATAAATTATCCTATGCACAATCGCTCTTCCCGAGCATCAGTTCCGGTTTGGCTCCTAAGATTTACGGGATGTACCAGTTCAAAGGTGATGGCAGGATGGAGGCCATCCGGCACGTAATGACCCCTTCTGCCAGTTTTTCATACGTGCCCGATATGACAGCCTTTCAGCCTGATTATTATCGCATGGTCATTGATGACATCAATATGGATACACTGGAGACATACTCTATCTATGAGGATCAGATTTACGGGACACCAACATCCAACGGCGCCTCAGGGTCTCTGAATCTTTCTTTGCGGAACAACATTGAGGCCAAAATGCGTTCTAAAAATGACACCGTGGATGAGATAGAGAAAGTAAAGCTCCTGGATAACCTTGGGTTTAGCACCAGCTTGAATATATTCCATACCGATACACTTACCCCTGCATGGCGGCCTGTAAGTTTCAATGGAAACACAAGAATCTTCAATAACAAGCTGAACATCTCTTTCAGGGGAGTGCTGGATCCTTTTGGTTATGACGAGACAAGATCCCGGACCAGGGAGACCTATTTTTCGCAGACAGGAAAACTGGTGCGACTGACCAACGCCAGTGTTACTGCTGGATTCACCCTTAAATCCAAGCAGGGAAATGGAAATGATGATCCGAACCAGGATGATATAGGGCGGGAATCACAGCTGAACAATCCCGATATGGCCAGAGGGGATCCCATGGAGACCTATGATCCAAACCGGGAGGACTATTATGGAGATTATGTGGATTTTGAAATTCCCTGGTCACTTCGGGTCGATTACAGCTTCAGTTACTCGAAGCCGAAAGATGAGTCAAAAATCGTTCAAACTGCCAGGTTCTCAGGCGATTTTAGCCTTTCTCCCAACTGGAAGATCGGTTTCAATACGGGTTACGATCTGGACAAAAAGCAGTTTACGACCACCAATCTGAGTGTATACAGGGATCTGCATTGCTGGGAAATGCGGATTTCAGTGGTACCTTTCGGAACATATAAGTCTTACAATTTCCAGATCAACGCCAAATCATCCATACTGGCCGACCTTAAATATAAGAAGACAAAATCCTGGCAAGATAATTTCTAAAACCAAACCCATGAAAAAGATTGTATTTACACAAGAAGCTCCGGCCGCAGTCGGACCCTATTCACAGGCTGTTGAGATCAATGGTACCCTCTATATTTCAGGTCAGGTTCCACTTGATCCGAAAACGGGCAAAGTAGTGGAAGGAGGGATTTCAGAGCAGACAGACCAGGTGATGAGAAATATCAAAGCGATCCTGAAAACCGCCGGATATGGATTTGAACATGTAGTGAAGTCAACCTGCCTGCTCTCAGACATGGATAATTTCAAGGCCATGAATGAGGTATATGCTCAGTATTACCCGGAGAACCAGCCTGCACGGGCCGCTTTTGCAGTCAAAGCGCTGCCTTTGGGGGTTTTGGTTGAGATCGAAACCATCGCGGTAAAATAGCCCTCTGGGTAAAAAAAAAGCCACCCGGATTCCGGACGGCTTTTCATCTATACTATAAGAGTTGTTTACTCGGAAACAATCTCAAAGGGGATATCCACCAGTACTTCCTTGTGCAATTTGACGGTCGCTGAGTAGCTTCCAATCTCCTTGATCAGGTCGTCTTTAATGGAAATATTCTTGCGTTCAACATCAAATCCTTTTTCGATCAGCGCCTCAGCAATCTGAATGGTATTGACAGAACCAAAGATCTTGCCTTTGGTACTGGTCTTGGCTCCGATGGTTAAGGAAACTTTTTTCAGATCCTCAGCCAACTTCGTGGCAGCCTCTATCAATTCCGCTTCTTTGTGTGCACGCTGGCGAAGGATTTCCTGGTGAACCTTCTTGGCCTGGGCAGTAGCATTGATGGCATATCCCTTGGGAATCAGATAATTCCTGGCATAACCATCTTTAACAACAATGATGTCGTCCTTGTGTCCCAGATTGGGCATGTCTTGTTTTAAGATCACATTCATGTCTCTTCCTCCTAATTATTTAAGCATGTCCGTTACATAGGGAAGCAGTGCAAGGTGACGTGCACGCTTGATGGCTACGGCCACTTTTCTCTGATACTTCAACGAGGTTCCGGTCAGTCGCCTGGGAAGAATCTTACCCTGCTCATTCAGGAACTTCTTGAGGAATTCGGGATCTTTATAGTCGATGTATTTGATCCGGTTCTTTCTGAACCTGCAATACTTCTTCTTCTTTATCTCTACCGTTGGCGGAGTTAAATATCTGATTTCTGAATTGTCTTGTGCCATTATGCTTCCTCCGTTTTTTGTTCTGCTGATTTCCTGGCTCTTTTCTTCTCTGCATATGCCACAGCATATTTCTCCATCTTCATGGTAAGAAAACGAAGAATACGCTCGTCCCTGCGGTATTCAGTTTCAAGTTTGGCAATGGTTTCTGGCTCAGCCCTGAACTCAATCAGGTGGTAGAAGCCTGTGGATTTTTTCTGAATGGGATAGGCCAGTTTTTTCAGGCCCCAATCCTCCTCATAGACGATCTCACCTTTGTCATCGGTGATCGCTTTCTTGAATTTGCTGACCGCTTCCTTCATCTGGCTTTCAGACAAAACGGGAGTTGCAATGAAAACGGTCTCGTACTGGTTCAACATAGATATGAATTTAGTTTGTTAAAAATCGACTGCAAAAGTAGAAACTTTTTGATTGACAGCCAAGAAGAAAGCTCTTTTTTCCCATTTTCTTTTCCCTTTTCCCTTTTACCTTTTCCCTTTTAGTTGTTATCTTAGCATCGCTTATGGATAAATTTATTGTATCAGCGAGGAAATACCGACCGGCAACCTTCAGTGATGTTGTTGGTCAGCCTTCCATAGCAACCACTTTAAAGAATTCAATAGTCAACAATCACCTGGGTCATGCCTACCTGTTCAGCGGACCACGGGGAGTTGGTAAGACCACCTGCGCAAGGATTTTCGCCCGCACAATCAACTGTTCAGACATCAGCGAATCCGGAGAGGCCTGCAACCAATGTGAGTCTTGCCAGTCTTTCAATGAACATCGTTCCTACAGCATTCATGAGCTTGATGCTGCCTCCAATAATTCTGTGGATGATATCAGAACCCTTACAGAGCAGGTTCGGATTCCGCCCCAGATTGGTATATATAGTATATATATCATTGATGAGGTACACATGCTTTCTCAGCAAGCCTTCAATGCCTTTTTAAAAACACTGGAAGAGCCTCCTGCGCATGCCATATTTATCCTGGCCACTACCGAGAAGCATAAAATTATACCTACGATTCTATCCAGATGCCAGATTTTTGATTTCAACAGAATCAGTGTCGAAGATGCGGTGGGTTACCTCAAATTTATTGCAGGCAAAGAGTCCCTTGAATATGAAGAGGATGCACTTCATGTCGTCGCTCAGAAAGCTGATGGGGCCATGCGGGATGCGCTCTCCATCTTTGATCAGGTGGTCAGCTTCTCTGGAGAAAAGATCACTTATAAGGATGTTATCAAGAATCTGAATATTCTTGATTTTGAATACTATTTCAGGCTTACCGCTTCTGCCCTTGAAGGTGATGCCCCTTCCATGCTTTTGCTTTTTAATGAAGTGTTGACCAAAGGTTTTGATGCCCGAAATTTTATAAATGGATATGCAGCACACCTCCGGGACCTGATGGTGTGTAAAGATCCGGAAACCATACAGCTCATGGAGGTTGGGACAGGATTCAGGGAAAAATATCTTTCGCAATCAAAGCTCGTATCGCTCCCCTTCCTTTATGAAGGGCTGGACATTTGTAATCAGGCTGATATTCAGTTCAGGGCCAGCCGGAACCAACGGCTTACCATTGAGCTAGCTCTGGTGAAACTGGCCAACCTTTCAGAGGTTCAAAAAAAAAAATCATTAGCTGAAACCTCAGGAAGTCAACCGGATCCTGAACCAGAGGCTGTTCAGCAGTCTTCTTCTGCAACATCCTTTTCGGCGGAAGATGAAAACGGATCGAGCAGAACAATCAGAAAACCATCCATCTCTATCAAAGGCTCCTTGAAAGGGGAAGCTGAGCAGAGTGCGCCCATGGAGGAACATGCATCAGATTCACAAGCTGAACAATCAGGGGGAGGGGTAATGGATCCCGACCAGCTTATTAAGGCCTGGAAGGAGTATGCTGCATCTGTTAAGAAATCAAAGCCAAGGGTTTACAGTACTTTGAAAAGCAACAGACCGGTGGTGAAAGCTGATGGTAGCATCCAGCTGCTCCTGAACAGTGAGGCTCAACGTGAGAATTTCATCAGGAATATCAATTCTGATTTATCCAGGTTCATCTGCAAGGCCACCGGGTTAGCGTCCATAGAGATCCTTACCGATGTGGTCGAAAAGGAGAAAAACGGCAAGAAAATTTATACGGACCAGGATAAGCTTGATTACCTGATAAAAAAGAATCCTGAGCTTGGTCAGTTGAAATCCAGGTTCACCCTGGATTTTGATGATTGAACATATCCCAATGATAATTGTAATTCTATACGTAAACCACATTCAAATAAAAGATAAACCATGACCGGAGAAAAAATTACCAATAATTACGGAAAAATAGATGTTCCCGATTTCCCAATTGTACCCTTCATTGAAGGAGATGGTACTGGACCCGATATATGGGCTGCCTCGGTCCGTGTTTTGGATGCAGCAGTTGAGAAGGCATACGGAGGCAAAAGAAAAATCATCTGGAAGGAAGTGCTGGCAGGGGAGAAGGCATTCAATGAAACAGGAAAATGGCTTCCCGAAGAAACCCTCGATATAATTCATGAACATCTCGTAGCCATCAAAGGCCCCCTCACAACACCTGTGGGTGGCGGCATCAGGTCCCTCAACGTAGCATTGCGTCAGATTCTCGACCTCTATGTATGCCTGAGGCCTGTCCGATATTATAAAGGCGTACCCTCCCCGGTAAAGGATCCCACCACAACGGAAATGGTGATCTTCCGCGAAAACTCAGAGGACATTTATGCCGGGATTGAGTGGATGACCGGAACTGAAGAGGGAGAGAAAGTAAAGCGCTTTCTGCTGGAAGAGATGGGTGTCTCTACCATCAGGTTCCCGGAATCAGCCTCCATTGGAATCAAGCCCATCTCCAAAGAGGGAACTGACAGGCTGGTCAGGGGAGCCATACAGTATGCAGTTAGAAATAAACTACCGTCGGTAACCCTGGTTCATAAGGGAAACATTATGAAATATACTGAGGGACAGTTCAAGCAATGGGGATATGAGCTGGCCGAACAGGAGTTTGGCGACATGGTTTTCACCTGGAATCAGTATGACAGGATTGCGGAGAAGGAGGGTAAGCAGAAAGCAGACGAGGCACAGGAATCAGCGCTCAAGTCGGGCAAGATACTGATCAAGGATGTAATTGCAGATGCATTCCTGCAGCAGATCCTTACCCGGCCTGCAGAGTATTCAGTCATTGCGACCATGAATTTGAACGGGGATTATATCTCAGATGCCCTGGCGGCCATTGTGGGGGGAATCGGAATTGCACCGGGAGCAAACATCAATTATGAAACCGGACATGCCATTTTTGAAGCAACCCATGGGACAGCTCCCAAATATGCGGGACTGGACAAGGTAAATCCGGGATCAGTGATCCTTTCAGGTGTGATGATGCTCGAGTACATGGGCTGGAATGAAGCAGCTGACCTGATTGTTGGTGGACTGCAGAACGCCATCCTGAAGAAAAAAGTCACATACGATTTTGCCAGACTGATGGATGGAGTGAGCGAGTTGAAATGTTCCGAATTCGGAACGGCAATCATTGAGAATATGTAATAAAGTAAGCAGTAAGAGGTAAGTGGTAAGTAAAATCCTTCCTATATTTGTTTACCATTATACCATTTACCATTTTACTTTAAACCTTTAACTTTCACCTTTCACCTTAATTGTTATGCTTCCAAAAAAAGTAGAGAAAATTCTGAATGAGCAGATCCTCAAAGAGGATTATTCATCACAATTGTACCTGTCCATGGCTTCATGGGCCGAGAACAAGGGATTTGAAGGTGTATCAAACTGGCTGTATGCCCAGGCAGAAGAGGAGAGAGTGCATATGTTGAAACTCGTCAAATATGTGAATGAGAGAGATGGATCGGCTGTCATCCCCGGGATTGATACGCCGCCGGATGATTTTGGAGATGTATTTGAAATGTTTGACAAAGTACTTGCCCATGAGAAATTTATTTCAGGCTCCATCAATGACATCGTAGCTGTCTGCATTGCGGAGAATGATTTCACCACCCAGAACTGGATACAGTGGTTTGTTACCGAGCAGATAGAGGAAGAGGCATCTGTGAAGACCATCATTGATAAACTGAATCTGCTTGGAAAGAACAATCTCTATATGTTTGACCGGGACATTATGACCATGAGGGGTGACGGCTGCTGCTGCTGAATAGCAGATCGCAGCTAAAAATTCATGAACTTATTCACAGAGCTGGCCGGCAAGATCGCCGGGCCAGCTCTGTTTTTTCTGTCAAATGTGCATGAAATCGATGTTGGTATGCTATTTGATGATCGGAAGGTGACAAATAAAAAAGTAAATTTGTGCTCGCAAGCAATACGTTGATCATATAACAAACTAACCAGGTCATGGATGTTAGTAAAATAATAGGGAAATTCGTTGGTAATAAGGCGGATAGGGATATGCGTGAGGTTACGCCCTACGTTGAGAAAGTAAGGGTGGAGTTTGAAAAACTACAGGATATCTCCAACGATGAGTTGAGGGAGAAATCGGCATCTCTGAAACAGAGGGTGTCGGATTATGTGGCTGAAGAGAAAACTTCCCTTGAAGACATGAAACAAAGGGCCGAAGATCCTGAAGTGGATGTTACTGAAAAGGAAGCGATCTACAAGGAGATTGATAAGCTGGAGGATTCAATCGATGAGAAATATGAGGTAGTTCTTGACCAGATTCTTCCCGAAGCTTTTGCAGTTATCAAGGAGACCGCAAAGCGGTTTAAGGAGAATGAACAACTTAGTGTGACTGCACTGGAATATGACCGGACACTGGCGGCCTCACGAGATTCCGTTGAAATTAAAGGAGACAAGGCCATATGGCAGAACAGGTGGATGGCAGGTGGCAATGAGATCACCTGGGATATGGTTCATTATGATGTTCAGCTCATTGGAGGAGTGGCCCTGCACACGGGAAGAATTGCTGAGATGGCAACAGGGGAGGGAAAAACACTGGTGGCTACCCTGCCTGTTTTTCTGAATGCCTTATCAGGAAGGGTGTACATCTGGTAACCGTAAACGATTACCTGGCCAAGCGGGACTCCGAATGGATGGGTCCCATCTATGAATTTCACGGTCTTACCGTGGATTGTATCGACAAGCACCAACCCAATTCTGAAGCAAGGCGCAAAGCTTACAAATGTGACATCACTTTCGGAACCAACAATGAATTCGGATTTGACTACCTCCGTGACAATATGGCGCACACTCCCGCTGAACTTGTTCAGAGGAAGCACAACTATGCCATTGTGGATGAGGTTGATTCTGTACTGGTGGACGATGCGCGGACTCCTTTGATTATTTCAGGGCCCATACCCAGGGGAGAACACCATGAATTTGGGGAGTATAAACCCAAGGTAGAACGCCTGGTCGGCGCACAGCGACAGCTGGTAAATGGAATTTTCGCCGAGGCAAGGAAATTGTTGCAGGAAGGCAATACGGAGAAGGCAGGATTCAAACTGCTCCAGGCCCACAAGGGATTTCCCAAGTATAAGCCGCTGATCAAATTGCTCAGCGAGGAGGGAAATAAATCCCTGATGCTGAAAACTGAGAACCATTACATGCAGGAGCAGTCCAAAAACATGCACCTGGTCACCGATGAACTCTTTTTCATCATCGAAGAGAAGCAGAATTCGGTGGAGCTCACCGAAAAAGGAATCGACCTGATAACAGGTGATTCAGACGATCCGGCATTTTTCATCCTTCCTGATATCGGCAGTGAAGTGGCCGAGATCGAAAAATCAGAGATGAGCGATAAGAAGAAACTGGAGGTGAAAGACAAGATGCTTCAGGAGTATGCTGTGAAATCGGAACGGATCCATACGGTGAATCAGCTGCTCAAGGCTTATTCCATGTTCGAAAAGGAGGTGGAATATGTGGTGATGGACAACAAGGTGAAGATCGTTGATGAGCAGACCGGCCGGATCATGGAAGGCCGGAGATACAGCGATGGACTGCACCAGGCCATTGAAGCCAAAGAGAATGTGAAGGTGGAGGCGGCCACGCAGACCTGGGCTACCATCACCCTTCAGAACTATTTCAGAATGTATCACAAACTGGCCGGTATGACCGGAACTGCTGAAACTGAAGCCGGTGAATTCTGGGATATCTATAAACTGGATGTGATGGTGATCCCCACCAACCGGCCCATTGTCAGGGATGATCAGCAGGACCTGGTCTACAAGACCAAAAGGGAGAAATACAATGCGGTGATTGATGAACTGGTCAATCTCAACAAGGCAGGTCGCCCTGCGCTGGTGGGTACAACCACAGTGGAGGTTTCGGAGCTTCTTTCAAAAATGTTGAAGATCAGGAAAATCAATCACAATGTGCTGAATGCCAAGCTTCACCAGCGTGAGGCTGAAGTTGTTGCCCAGGCTGGGAAAGCTGGGACAGTTACCATCGCCACCAACATGGCAGGTAGGGGTACGGATATAAAACTTTCGGATGAGGTGAAAAAGGCAGGCGGACTGGCTATTATCGGTACGGAAAGACATGAGTCAAGAAGGGTGGACCGCCAGTTGCGTGGAAGGGCCGGCCGGCAGGGAGATCCGGGTTCTTCGCAGTTTTATGTATGCCTGGAAGATGACCTGATGCGTTTGTTCGGATCGGAGCGCATTGCGGGCATGATGGACAAGCTGGGACTGAAAGAAGGAGAGGTGATCCAGCATTCCATGATTACCAAGTCCATCGAGACGGGCTCAGAAAAAGGTGGAGGAGAACAACTTCGGGATCAGGAAGAACCTGCTTGAGTATGATGACGTGATGAATTCCCAGCGGGAGGTGATCTATAAGCGCAGGAAGCACGCCCTGTATGGAGAAAGAATTGGCCTCGACATTGCAAACATGATGTTCGATGTGACCGAAAGCATCGTAAGCGATTTTCACCAGAGTGGAGATTTTGAAGGATTCAAACTGGAGTTGATCCGCTTCTTTTCCATAGAATCGCCTGTCACTGAGGAAGAATTCAAGAAGAAAGACAGTCCAGGAACTGGTAGATGCCATTTATGAGATCCTTCTGGATGCCTATAAAAGGAAGCAGGAGAGTATTTCTGAACAGGCCATGCCTGTGATCGAACCAGGTCTATGAGCACCAGCGCCAGGTGTATGAAAATATCGTCGTTCCCGTATCGGACGGAACAAGGGTATTCCAGGTACTGGCCAATCTTGAGAAGTGTCATGAGTCCGAGTGGAAAGGAACTGGTGCGCTCCTATGAAAAAAGTATTATTCTGGCCACCATCGACCAATCATGGCAGGAGCACCTGCGCGAGCTCGATGATCTTCGCCAGTCGGTCAGGAATGCCCAGTATGAACAGAAAGATCCTTTGCTGATCTATAAGTTCGAAGCTTTTGAGCTGTTCACAGCCATGATTGATAAAGTGAACCGCGATGTGGTATCCACACTGATGAAGGCCCATATTCCACTGAAAGATCCCAAGAGTGTTCAAAGGGCCGAGGCCCCCAAGCGTATGGATCTGAGTAAGTTTGAAGCCAACAAAGATGAAATGCCCCGCTACAACGATCCTTCAGGGGGAGGTCAGGCCAAGGATGGAAGGACGCAGGCTCAGCAGCCTGTGAGGGTTGAGAAGAAAGTGGGGCGGAATGATCCCTGCCCATGTGGGAGTGGGAAGAAATTCAAGGCCTGTCACGGACGGCCTGGTGCTTAAGGCGCTTGATCAATGAAGCAACTTGTCCAGTTCCAGGATCTCCTGTTGAAGCGACCGGGAGGCTGAAATCAGGGGAAGTCTCAGTACATTTTTTATCCAACCCTGAGCCTCCATGGCGGCCTTGATCCCTGCCGGATTCCCTTCTTTAAAAATTGCTTTCATCATGGGTGTTAGCCGAAAATGAAGTTCCCTGGCTTTGTCCCAGGCACCTTCCAGGGCTGCAGCCACCATGGTTGAAAAGATGGCAGGATACCCGTTTCCGATCACACTGACCACCCCGCTTGCACCCAGGGATATCATGGGAAGGGTGATGGAATCGTCACCCGAAACCACCTGGAATCCGGAGGGTTTGTCCCTCAGGATATCCGATATTTGTTCAAAATTCCCCGAAGCCTCCTTCAGAGCTACCACAGTGTTTGGATAATCTGTGGCCAGACGGGTGACAATATCTGCCGACATATTTATTCCTGTTCTGCCGGGAACATTATAGAGCATCATGGGAATGTCAGTGGATGCAGCCACAGCAGAGAAATGCTGGTATATGCCCTCCTGGCTTGGTTTGCTGTAATAAGGAACCACGCTTAATACCGCATCTACCCCCTCCCTGTTCATCTCTTTGAGGCCCTGGATGACGGCCCTGGTATCATTCCCTCCGGCACCAACCACCACGGGGACCCTGCCTCCGCCAGCATCTACCACACAACGAACAATAT
This sequence comes from uncultured Bacteroidota bacterium, assembly GCA_963735755.1. Taxonomy (GTDB): domain Bacteria; phylum Bacteroidota; class Bacteroidia; order Bacteroidales. The sequence continues at coordinate 344,414 of CAVTME010000005.1, forward strand.
CCTGTTTCTCACCACTGGAGAGGGTAGGGGTTTCGGCTGTGGTGCCGAGGACTACCAGGTAAGAGATCCCATTGTTGATCAGTTTATCTGTTAGCCGAACAAGAGCGTCAAAATCAACTTCACCTTCCTTGTTGAATGGTGTCACCATGGCAACACCTGTTCCTGTATATGGCTGATGTTCTTTCATTGGTTTAATGCTTAACTGGATTTAACATTCCGATATAAACTTTGAACTGCTCAGCCAGAAAGCTGATGTCATTTTGCTCTGTCAGCTTGATCATCAGATCATAGTCATTCTCAGACTCGGTGAAACATCCTGTTTTGAACCTGGCCGTAGACAACTGGACCAGGAATTGAAGTTCCAGTTTCATGTCACGGGTGAAATCCACCAGAATATCAGGGTCCTCTTCATAGAATGCATCCACTGGCTCGCCTGAAGGTCTCATGTACCAGTTCAGATGGCTGCGTGTGATAAATGAATAATTTTTCCAGAAAAGCATTTCCTGGGGAACCTCTTTCTGGGGAACATATCCATAGACCTTACATGAGATTTCCTTGCTCTCCATGAACTTCCTGAACTCCTTGATAACCGGGAATGATTCAGCCACACTGGCATCGAATATCACCACAGCCGATTGGGCAGTTTCAAAATTATGAACCCTGACGCTGCGGTTGAATCCTTTCATTTTACGTTTAAGGATTTTTTTTCCAATGCTTTCTTTCAGCTTTGCCATTGAGTCCAAAATTACAATTTAAATCATAGGATGCTAAACCAGCATGGATAAGAATTCCTTTTCGCTCAGGATTGGGATCCCCAGCTTCCTGGCTTTCTCATACTTACTGGGACCCATGTTTTCTCCTGCCAGTATATAATCGGTCTTGCTGCTGATTGATCCGGTTTGTTTTCCGCCGTGCTCTTCAATCATCATTTTAAACTGGTCCCTCGAATGGGTCTCGAAAACTCCTGAAATAACGAATGTAAGATCCTGGAGTGCCTGGCTGACTGAAGCGGATTTGCGGACCGTTGTAAATTGCAGACCATGGTCCGCGAGCTGCTGAATAAGTTGAAGGTAAAGGGGGTCCCTGAAGGTTTCAGTCACCGATTGGGCAATGCGCTCACCGATCTCATCTACCGCTTCCAATGCCTCCTGATCTGCATTCATCAGGTTTTCCATGGATCCAAAAGCTTCGGCCAGTTTTTTCGCAACAGTTTCACCCACATACCTGATTCCCAATGCATAAAGAACCCTGGGAAAAGGTACACGCAATGATTCTGCAATGCTATCCAGCAAGTTTCGGGCTGATTTTTCCGCAAAACGGTCCAATCCGACCACATCCTCGTAGCGGAGGGTGTACAGATCCGCCACATTTTGAACCAGCCCTTTCCTGAAGAGCAGGTCAATGGTGGCTTCAGCTGCATTGATATTCATGGCTTTTCTGCTTATGAAATGTTCAATACGACCTTTGATCTGCGGTGGGCAAGCGGCAGTATTTGGACAGTAGTGCGCAGCTTCATCCTCTTTTCTTACCAGGTCTGATCCACATTCCGGACACTGTTTGACAAATTCAAAGGGGATGGAAGCCGGATCCCGTTTGTCAGGATCCACGCCTACGATCTTTGGAATAATCTCACCGCCTTTCTCAACGAAAACCTCATCCCCAATCCTGATATCCAGCATATTGATCTGATCTGCATTGTGAAGGGAAGCCCTTTTTACCGTGGTACCGGCCAGCTGTACCGGTTCAAGATTGGCAACAGGAGTTACAGCACCGGTTCTCCCCACCTGGAAATCTATTCCCAGGAGCCTGGACCTTGCCTGCTCGGCTTTGAATTTGTAGGAGATGGCCCAACGGGGAGTTTTAGCTGTAAAGCCCAGTTGCTGCTGCATGGGGATGGAATCAACTTTGATCACAACTCCGTCAATATCGAAAGGAAGTGTATCTCTGGTTTTATCCCAATAATTGATAAAGTCAAAGATCTCATCAATATTTCGGGCGATCCTGCTGTACCCGGGTATGTTGAATCCCCACTCCCGGGCTTTCTCCAATCCGGCCTGGTGTGATTCAAATAGTTTCTGCTCACCTGGAATATAATAGAAAAGGCAATCCAGGGGGCGTGTGGATACAAGTGCTGAGTTTTGCATTTTCAGGGTTCCTGAGGCAGCATTTCTCGGATTGGCAAAAGCGGATTCACCTCTCTCTTCCCGCTCCTGGTTCATTTCGGCAAACCCTTTGGCAGGAAGGATCACCTCCCCGCGGATCTCCAGCTGGTCCGGAACATCACTTCCCGTGATTTTCAAGGGTATGTTCCTGATGGTCCGGATATTTCTAGTTACATCATCCCCACGCGTTCCGTCTCCCCTGGTAAGCGCCAGGGAGAGCGAGCCTTTGATATAGGTGAGCGCCACAGCCACACCATCATATTTGAGTTCACAGAAATAACTCACCTTGTCACCTGTAACCTTTCGCACACGCTGGTCGAAATCAGCAAGCTCCTCTTTGCTGTAAGTATTACCGAGAGAGAGCATTGGGTAGGTGTGTGGAAAAGACTCAAACTCCAGGTTCAGGTCACTCCCCACACGCTGGGTAGGGGAGTTGGCATCAAAAAATTGCGGATGGGATGCTTCCAGGGATTGAAGCTCTTGAAGCAACCGGTCAAATTCAAGATCAGAGATGACAGGCTCCGATTTAACATAGTAATTGTGGTTGTGTTGATGAAGGGTCTGGCGTAGTTCTTCAATTCTTTCTTTGGCCTGCTCCGGGGTCATTTGTTTCTGATTTTAAGCAAAATTAAAAAATATTTCACCTTTAGGTTTTATTCTCTACTTTTAGAACTGAAGACAATGAAATACAGAATACCATATGGGCCAATCCTTGTATGCTTTGTATTGCTTTCAGGCTTGACTGAGGTACATGCACAGCTTCGGTCTCCAGGGAGAATTATGGGGGATTTCAGCCGAATGAAAGGCGCCGATGTGGTCTACCTGCTCCCTCCCCCGGATCCATTTGAGATTGATGCCAGGAAACAGGCTGGTTTGGAGACTTCTTATTTCAAGTCCCTGGAATTTGCTATTGAGCGACCCGTATTCCTGGCACCGGACAGGAACGGTGCGTGGATACAGGAGGGAGCATACCGGGTATGGAGGGTACATGTTATCTCCCCGGGTGCATTGTCCCTGGGTTTATTATTCGATAGCTTCCGCCTCAGGAAGGATGTCAAAGTGATGATCTACGATCCGGAACAAACCCATGTGATGGGTGCCTACACAGCCCTGAACAACAAGTCCTCGGGAATCCTTGCAGTGGGTCATATTCCGGGGGAGGAGGTTATCATCGAATTGCAGGTACCCGGATATTTGGATGATTTCGGGGAGTTGTCACTGGGTTCCGTTTCCCACGCATTCCTGGACACCAGGGAGTTAGCATCCAGTTTTTTCTGTGCCGGGGAATTTGGCTGTTCTGAGGATTGTGAAATTGATGTCAATTGTGAAGAAGGAGCTGACTGGCAGTCTGAAAAACGTTCGGTGGTGCGATTGTATACCTTAACCCAATACTGTTCTGGGGTTCTTGTGAATAATACGGCCTATGATGGCGATCCGCTCCTTTTAACGGCCAGTCACTGTATTGACCAGGGTATCATTGCCCAGAGAACCGTCTTTGCATTTAATTATGAAAGTCCTTCCTGTTTCGGAGGGGACGGCGCCCTGGATATGTCCATCTCGGGTGGTGAATTATTGGCCAGGGGAGACAGCATCGATTTCAGCCTGGTGCGGTTGTCGCTTGCACCACCTGGCTCCTTCAACCCGTACTATTCGGGTTGGGACCTGGAAGAAGATCAGCCATCCGGCTCAACCGTCATTCATCATCCACAGGGGGATGTGAAAAAGATATCCTTTGATTTCAGGTCTCCAGTATCTACCACAGAGCCGGGAGATATTGACCCCGAATTCAAGGATTATCTTTATTATTCATTTTGGTGGATTAAAAAGTGGGATGTGGGCTCCACCGAGCCTGGGTCTTCCGGATCACCCCTGCTCAATCAAGATAAACAGGTGATCGGAGTATTGAGTTGGGGATACGCCAGGTGTGGGGACTCCATTGGATACGATGATGAAAAGGACAGGGTGATCTACAGTACTGACGTGAACAGGGATGATTACTTCACCAGGTTGAATGTGGCCTGGGATCACAATGAAATGGCCAACCGATCGCTCAAACCATGGCTCGATCCCCTGGGTACAGGGCAGTCGAGCCTGGATGGCATGATACCTGTGGGTATGGATCCGTCTTATTCAGTTGCTGACAGTCATTTCAGGATATACCCCAATCCGGTGACGGAGGTTCTCTTTATAAGAGCGCAATCCTCCATGGTTGACCGGGTAACATTCAGGATATTTGACATGGGCGGCGTGGTACGCCTGACCGGAAGTTCCGATGTGACGGGTCCCATCAGAGTACCCGTTCAACTCCTGTCCCCGGGATTGTACATGCTGCAGATAGATTCCGGTTCCGGAAGGGAAATCCACAAATTTATAATCGCACCATGAGGGCTCTATATGCATGGATCCCAATCCTTTTCGTTCTCTCGTCTTGTGTCAGGAAGGTGGAAGCGGATGGGGACACCAATGGAAGGATAGAGAATCCCGGCACCCGGTATGCCACAAGATTCAGTTTCACAGATGTGGGAGATTGTCAACTTCTCAGGGTTTTCAATCCCTGGCAGAACAGTGAAGGGATGACCTTTACCTATCTCCTGGGGGGACGTAATGATCTGGTCCCTGACTCACTCCGGGAGTTTCCCTTTATCAAAGTTCCGGTTCGCCGTGTAGTGACCATGTCTACCACACATGTGGCCATGATCAGCCACCTGGGAATGGAAGGAAGCATTCAGGGAGCTTCAGGTACCGCCTATATTTATAACAGTGAGATCAGGGAGCGGGACGATGCTGGTCTTTTACGTGAGGTGGGATATAATCAGGGTTTGAATTATGAGGCCATTGTTGCCCTTGACCCCGATGTGGTATTTTTTTATGGTGTGGAAGGCAATGTAACCACTGCAGCTGAAAAACTCAAAGAAATGGGGATACAGGTGGTATATTGTGCAGAGTACCTGGAAAACCATCCGCTGGGCAAAGCAGAGTGGATTCGTTTTTTTTCCCGATTCTATGATCTTGGGGAGGAGGCGGATCTGCTTTTTGATGCTGTCGATTCCAGCTATAACAGCTTACTAAACGCTACTTCTGAATTGGAGAAGAAACCGTCCGTAATGATCGGACTGCCCTGGAAGGATACCTGGTATGTCTCGGGTGGCAGGAGTTTTGCATCGCGATTGATCGGGGATGCCGGAGGCGACTATCTCTGGAAGGATGATGCTTCTTCCGAAGCCATTCCACTGGATCTGGAATCGGTCTATTCGCGGGCAGTAAATGCTGATGTTTGGATCAATCCGGGGGTTGCCGGCAGCCTCGAAGAACTGGTCAGGTTCGATTCAAGATTTGCCATGCTGACTGTTATGGAGAAGGGCCATGTATTTAACAACAACGCGCGGATGAGTCCGGGAGGGGGCAATGACTACTGGGAATCTGGAACTGTTCGTCCCGATCTGATACTTGCAGATCTCATTTCCATATTTCATCCCGGCCTGCTGACTGATCATACCATGTTTTATTACAAGAAATTAAAATAATCGTTACTTTTGAATTACATCAATACCCAGGACCATGGCAAGTATCAGGCTTTTGAAGAAAGACATCAATAAACTTGCTTTTAATCTGCTGCAGGAGTGTTTTTCCTACAGGCATTTCTCAGAGGATCTTTCGGAGGATAAATTTGACGATGTGATAAAAAAGCTTGTCTTACTTCGTAATGATTTGATATTAAGGGCAAATCATCCTGAAACTGATGCAGATTCCGCCTCCCTTAAATCGCATTATAAGCAGGTTCAGCTGGACCTGATCCAGCTGGCAGGCGTAGTGGATGATCTAAAAAAATAGGAGGTGAACAAGCGTCTCCGGAGTATCCTGATCCTGGTTTCCCTGGTGTTATCGCTTGTGGTACTTATTCTGGCAGACATCAGGCTGGGCAGCATCAGGATTACTTTCTCCGATATGGCCAGGCACCTGGCACAAATCGAGCCACTGTCGGAACATCAACTGGTTATATTAACAAAATTTCGTTTGCCTCGTGTGGCAGTCGCGCTCCTTGCAGGCGCCGCACTGCCGCTGTGCGGTTTACAGATGCAAACCCTTTTCAGGAATCCCCTGGCGGGACCCTATGTGCTGGGAATCAGTTCGGGTGCCAGTTTCGGTGCAGCGCTTGTTGTCCTGGGTACAGGGGCAGCGGGTTTGGTGGCCACGTGGAGCCTGGCCCTGGCTGCCTGGATGGGTGCAGGGATGGTGATGCTCCTGTTGCTGCTTGTCTCTTTTCGGATCAAGGATGGTCTCACCATACTGATCCTTGGGATCATGTTCTCGAGCGGACTGGCTGCTGTGATCAGCATCATGCAGTATTTCAGTCAGGCCGAAGCATTGAAGTCATTTGTAATCTGGAGCATGGGGAGTCTGGGTAGTGTTTCAGATGGCCAGCTTATGATTATGGCCCTGACAGTTATACCGCTTTTGGTGCTTACCTTAGGCTATTCAAAGGTTTTGAACGGTTTGATGTTGGGGGAAGAGTATGCAGTGACCATGGGGGTGCGGATCAGGAGGTCCAGGACAGTGATATTTGCCACCACCAGCATCATGACAGGGACCATCACTGCTTTTTGCGGACCCATCGGTTTCATAGGGATTGCAGTACCCCATATTGCGCGTTTTCTTTTCCGGCAGTCCGATCACCGCATATTGCTGCCCGCAACCATGGTAACAGGTATGCTCATTCTGGTGTTGAGTGACATCATCTCCCAGCTTCCGGGGTCGGAAAGGGTACTCCCCATCAACGCAGTGACGTCTCTCATCGGGATTCCGGTGGTCATCTGGCTGGTTATTATGAACAGAAAAGCGCAGGCATTCTGATGGAAGCCGCGTTGACCGGACATATGATCTCCCTTGATCAGATCGCCATTGGCTATCTGAAGAGCGTGCCCCTTTTGAAAGGAGTGAATCTTGCCGCAGACAAGGGCGAAATGATTGCACTTGTGGGTCGCAACGGCACTGGTAAAAGCACCTTATTGAGATCCATACTTGGGCTGATCCCTTTTTTAGAGGGTGAATGCCGGCTTCTGAATATGCCGCTGCAGCAGTTTGATCAAAGAATCCGGGCGCAAACCATCTCTTATGTCTCCTCCAAAGTGGCAAGCTTGCCTTCCATTAACGTCAGGGAGTTGGTTTCCCTGGGCCGAATGCCATATACAGGCTGGAGCGGTAAACTGGGAAGGGAGGATGAGGATATGGTTCAAAAGGCCATCCGCGAAGTGGGAATGGCATCTTCAATGGATCGGAAGCTGGATCAGCTCAGTGACGGAGAAAGACAGAGGGTGATGATTGCACGTGCCTTGGCGCAGGATACCCGGGTAATGGTACTGGATGAGCCTACAGCATATCTTGATATTCCCAATACATACGAATTGGTTCGTCTTCTTTCCGGATTCCGGGACCAGGGTAAAACTGTTCTTTACTCAACGCATGACCTGGAAACAGCCATGATGTGCGCTGATAAATTCTGGGTCATTGATGGTGGCCGGGTTTTTGAAGGCTCTCCGGAAGACCTGGGAATGTCAGGACTTTTTGACAGGCTGTTTGATTCTTCAGGGATTGCTTTTGACCTGGAAACTGGCCGGTTTGGGTACAGGGTGAAACCCAGGGGAGGATTTCAGTTAACCGGGGATACGGATCAGGCCCTGGCCTGGACCAGGCGGGCGATGGAGAGATTGGGCTTTGAAGAGAAAGCCGGTGATGCTTCCATCCGGATCGAGGTGAAATCAGGCAAAACCGGAGTCCAATGGAAGCTTATTCAGAAACAAGATGAAACAGTATGTGATAGTCTGCACAAATTGGCCCGGTTATTGACGCAAAATATATAATTCAATTATTTGAACCCTATCAAAAACTTGAAATCATGAGAGTAAAAAAGATCATTGCCTATACATTGTCCATTCTTGTATTGCTGTTTTCAGTGATTGCTATTCTCGGAATATGGGAAATAGTGGATATTGAAGATCTGATTGCGCGCATGTTTAAATCACTGATGGTAATCCTTGCTGCTGCTGCTGTGGTTGTTCTGATTTTTTCCATACTGGACAGACCAGAGCGAAAAGATCACATGGAATCAGGGGATTAGTTGATCAAGCGAAGAATTTTTTCAGCACCGGCCCTGTTGGAGTAATCCTGCAGGGTTTTTTTTCTCTCTCTTATCTGCTCAGTTGTAAATGGTAGAGCCATGAGTTCTTCCAGCTTGTTCACCATTTCATCCGGACGATCGGCCAGCATACAGAGGTGTTCAAGACCGGTTCCCCGGACCATCTCATGATTAACCAGGCAATGCCTGCCCCCGAAAAGTGCGTGAAGTAGTTTCAGTTTGATCCCGGTGGATTGAGCGGTATACAGCAGGTTTACCTGTGCATTCTGTATCAGATCATCCATTTCAGCATCCGAAGGATTCGCAATTACCTCCATATTGGGCCAACTTGCAAGTTTGCGAAGGAACTGTTTATTGGGGTTTTTACCTGCTACCACAACCCGGTGGGCTGTTTTTGAAAGTACATTCTTTGCGATGCGGAGAAATACATCGAAGTTTTCAGCTACGCCCAGGTTCCCGTGAAATAGGATATAATCTCCTTTACCAGGAATGATAGATACCACCTCGAACCTGTGAAATGCAGGTATGAATTGTGCAGGTCCATATTTTTTCCTGAAGTACTCGGTCTCAGACTTGGATATACCCAGAATCTGGTCGGCATGCTCCAATACATCTTCGTATCTTCTGAGCTTTATCGATTCCGTATACAGGAAAAATTTTTGAAACAGCCTGTTCTCACTTTTTGAGAGCGCTTTGTAGTATTCATGTTCCACGTTGTGGGCGCGGACCAGCGTTATTTTTCCTGCATCAGCGCAACTGCGCAACAGGGCTGTGGAATGAAGACCTTCAAATAATACGGGAATATTATCCCTGAGTACCATTTTTGGCATATTGTTTGCATTCCTTGTAGTAACAATATAAGGATTGCTTTGAAGGAAATATACCCATCCGGATTTCCTCTGGTAGTAATGCACTTTAAAGCACAGATCCTCGAGTTCTTTGGAAGGTTTTCGGCCATAGGTGTAACAGTGAAGGATTATCTGGATGCCCGCCTGTTTCAGAGCCTTTAGTTTATAATAGATATCAATAACACCTCCATAATCCGCAGGAAAGGGGACGTTAAATGCTATCACATGGAGGTTTTGCAACGACATATTAAACCCTGGCGATCAATTGGTATCTAAGGTTTAAAGATAAGGCATAATTTATTAACATTTTTTAATGTTTATTTAAAAAAGTCAGTGCAACATTTTTACGTGTTACACGTTTAATAAAGTGTAGAAAGTTTATTGATTATCAGTTAGATAATTTCGTTCTTTTATTCTACATTTCTTTTCATAGATTTAGTTTTAGGGTTAGTTTAGTTTTAAGATCCCTCTGCGCCAGCAGGGGGATCTTTTTTATATCTTTGTTGCTTTGATTTCTCAGAATGAAGCGTATAGAACAACATATCAGGACCCTGGCCGTCCAGGTCATTCAGGACCAGTGGAACTCCACGGCAGAGGAGGAGATGGTACAGATACAAAAAACCCGCAGGGAGTTTGAAGGAGATTTCACAGTTGTGGTATTCCCGCTACTCAGGATCTCCAGGCTGTCTCCGGAACAAACAGCTGAGATGCTGGGAGGTTTACTTGAAAAGCACTCGGAGTTAATTTCCGGATATAACGTCATCAAGGGTTTCCTGAATCTCTCTATTTCAGTATCATACTGGAAGGAGTTGCTGAATTCAGATCTTCGCGACCCAGATTATGGGAAAGTGGCACTTTCTGAAGACGCTCCAAAAGTGCTCATCGAATTCTCATCCCCCAACACAAACAAACCGCTTCACCTGGGGCATATCAGAAACAACCTTCTGGGGCATTCGGTATCAAAAATAGTTGAAGCGGCCGGAAACCGTGTGCACAAAGTTAACCTTGTCAATGACAGAGGAATCCATATCTGTAAGTCCATGCTGGCCTGGCAGGAGGAGGGAGATGGAGAAACTCCTGAATCTTCAGGCATGAAAGGTGATCATCTTGTGGGTAAGTATTATGTGCAGTTTGATACATCCTATAAATCGGAGGTGAAGGATCTCATGGACCAGGGGAAGTCAAAGGCTGAGGCTGAGCTTGAAGCTCCTGTGATGGTGAAGGCCCGTGAGATGCTCCGAAGCTGGGAGGCAGAAGATCCCGCTGTGAGGAGCCTGTGGGAAATGATGAATGCCTGGGTGTATGCAGGTTTTGAGGAGACTTACCAAAGGCTTGGGATCAGTTTTAATAAAACCTACTATGAATCGGAGACTTATAAACTGGGCCGGGAACTTGTGCTGAAAGGACTGGAGCAGGGAATCCTTTACAGGAAGGAAGATGCTTCGGTCTGGGCCAATCTTGAGGATGAGGGTCTGGACCACAAGTTACTGCTGCGGTCCGATGGTACCTCTGTTTACATGACACAGGATGTGGGTACTGCCCATCAGCGGTATGAAGAGTATGGTTTCGATTCGCATATTTATGTGGTGGGAAACGAGCAGAATTACCATTTTCAGGTTCTGGCCATCGTTCTGAAGAAATTGGGTTATGCCTGGGCAGACCGCCTTTTCCATCTCTCCTACGGTATGGTTGAATTGCCTGAGGGTAAAATGAAATCCCGGGAGGGCACTGTGGTTGACGCCGATGATTTAATGGATGAGATGATTGCCACCGCAAAACAGATGTCCGAAGAGCTGGGCAAACTGGAGGAGTACAGTGATGATGAGAAAAAGGAGATCTACAGGAAAGTGGGAATGGGAGCCCTCAAATATTTCATTCTGAAAGTGGACCCAAAGAAGAACATGACTTTTGATCCCAGGGAATCTGTTGATTTTAATGGAAATACCGGTCCCTTCATACAGTACACCTACGCACGAATCAAGAGTGTGCTTAGGAAAGGAGCAGCGATTGATAAGAAGGTCGGGAATCTGGACATGAACGTGAAGGAGCTTGCCCTGATCAGAATGATGTATGAATATCCTGATCTTGTTCAGGAGGCAGCTGGGACACTCAATCCCTCACTGATCGCCAATTTCCTGTATGAGCTGGCCAAAGAATTCAATCAGTTTTATCATGAACACAGTATCTTAAGTGCTGATAGCGAAGAACTGGTGCGTATGAGATTATTGATGGTGGAGGTGACGGGGCTTGTGATCGAGTCCGGAATGGAGATGCTGGGTATCGAGATGCCTGAAAGAATGTAAATTGAAGCGTGAATCATCTGGAATGAAACGGTTACTAATTCTTTTTTTCCTTAGCGGTTTGAGTCTTGTCGTCTGCGGACAGAAAAGCAGGGTCCTGGCTGTTTTCCAGATGATCGACCAGGCGAAATACGAGGAGGCCAAAGAAGCCATCGAGCTGGCTGTCTGGAATGAGAAAACCTCCCGTTGGCCCAGAACCTATTATGCCAAAGCTTTACTCTGTCAGACTGCTTACGAGGATGGGTATGCAAAAAATGACACGAAGAAGACCGGAATATATCCCGATCAGCTCTATGTGGCATACCATTCATATGAGCGGGCGCTGGAGCTGGATGTAAGGGGCCGGCTTGAAACATCCATTTCGCAAAAATATTACCTCCTGTCCAATGATTTCAGGATTCTTGGTCGTGATCTTTATATAAAAAAGGAGTACGAAAAAGCGCTGAGTGCTTTTGAACATGCCCTGTTGTTGAATAAAAGCAATCTGGTTAATGCCAGAGTAGATACCAGCCTGGTATACAATGCGGCCCTTGCAGCCTATGAGAGCAAGAACTGGGAGAAGGCTGTGGGATACCTGACGGGCCTACATGATGCTTCACACGATCCTTCTACCAGCTTGCTGCTCTACCAGGCGCTACTGGAGTATGGTGATACAGCAAGGTCAGAGGAGGTGTTGTTTGAAGCAGTTGATCTGTATAATTTTGAAGAACAGATAGTTACATATCTGGTTAATCACTTGGTGGATACAGGCCGTTTGGAACTGGCCATCCAGGAGCTGGACAAAGCCATTATTTCCAAGCCCGACAACTACCGCTTTTTTTGGGCTCGTGGATTGGTATACAGGCGCCTGGGTGAATTTGAAAAAGCCATCGACAGTTTTCAATCTGCTCTTGAAATAGCTCCTGATGAGTCGAAGATTTATTATCACCTGGGCGTTATTTACTATAACCGGGGAATTGATCTGGATCAGGCAGCTCTGAAGATCTCCGACAATGACGATTATCAGATCATCAAACGCCAGTCTGATGCTCAGCTTACAGAAGCATTACAATGGCTTGAAAAAGCCTATGAGCTGAACCCCTCCGATGAAGATACCATTTCAAAGCTACACCAGCTATATTACCAGCTGGAGATGAAGGAGGCAGAAGAATCTATGAAAGATCTTGAGGAATAATCAGAATTTGAAGGAGAGGGCCAATCCCAAAAACTCCTTGAACTGCGCTTTGGCAACTTTCTTTTCACTTCCATCAGGATTCATGATGGGATTGTCGTCTGCATCAAACACCGTGAAGTGAACGTCATCATCGTAAATCAGGTGAAGATTCAGCTGGATGGTAAAAAACCAGGCTATCTTTTGTTCAAGAATCATTTCCCAGTCCACATCCATGTTCTGGGGTTTATGGAGGTAATTTGAAAACAGTCTTACCCGGTTGGTAACTTCAAGGGTTTTTGTGGGATTGAACTGGTTGTTAACCACCACCTGCAAACCCAACTCCCGTTTGGCCCATTTGTCCGGATCGATCCCGTGTTTGGTCTGGTCAATATGGGCGGTGTCGAAGACGAAAGTGGTTTTATAGGAAAGGGGTGCAACGTTGATGGTGGTTTTTTCAATAGGTTTATACTCTGCACCGATACCCACAGTGATGGTTCCCGGGTTGAGGAATTTGGATACGGCTACTGAATCGTTGGGGTAATTGTAGCCCCTGGCCAGCTGGTTCTTCATATAAAAGGATGCACTCATTCCTATTTTGCCCCAGGCATTCCGGTTGAACTTAGAATCTATTTCAAACTGATCATGATTTTTTCTGAATCCCTTGTCCTGGGTGCTGATGGTCCCGAATTTAAACCTGCCGATATTGATCCACTGCGTTTTTGCATCCTTGTTGTTATAGGTGGCCATGCCAGTGATATCCACCATGGTGGCAAATGAGCTTTCCCCTCCTTTGGTCCAGTTCTCCAGGTAGGTCTGACTCAGGGTAAAGTTGCTGGCCAGCTCATAGTCCCAGTATTTGGGAATGGTTTTGAGCATATTCATCTCCTGAAGCTTTCTCGCTGGTTCAGTGATGAAGCTCGGAAGGTAGCGAAGCTCCTCTTTCACCAACCTGCTGAAATTGACATCATCTTCAAGCAGCAGGCTGATTTCATTGGTTCCTGGATTGCCGATCCATAGCGTGATGGAATCGTTGTTATAGTTCTTTACCCAGAAGCGCTGGGTATCACCCGATCCGGTGGTGATCCAGAAGGGCTTTTTTCTTCCATACAGGTCACTGATCAACAGTTGGCTTGAATCCCTTCGTTCAGTGAAATCAAGCAGGGTACTGACAGCAACTTGCAGGGAATCAAGGTGATGTTCACCATCCAGAATATAAAATGGAGATGAATCATCAGCGACCCACGCCGAGCCATGAACAAAATACAGGACTGCGCTCAGATCATCAGACAAGCGCGCGGTCCTGTTGCTCCCGGGCTCTGTGAGGGGAGGACTAAACTTGTCCCCGTTGTAATGAAATAGTTTAATCTCCAGTGAGTTAATGGCTGCTGTATCGATGGTTTGGACCAGGATGGTATCTGGAATAAAAAGGGTTGAGTCCAGCATTCCGTTATCATCCAATAATGAATCGGAAAGGGTCAGTGTTGCAAAGTCTACCGGGTAGACCAGTTCGATTTCATCTTTCAAATACAGATCTGAATTCCATCCCTGGGGATCGATGACGAAAGTGGAATCATTGACCCAATGGATGTCAACGGTTCCGGCTGGTTCCAGGACGCCGGTACGAACTGGTATATCGCTGAAATTCTGACTGGAAATCCGCTGACGCGCCGTGTCATAAGGCTCTGCTGTTTGGTCAAGAAGTCTCCTGAGGGCCTCTTTCAAAGGTTCCGAATCGCTCTTCCAGAGACTGTTTTGCTTGAGGGCATCATCGATATAAATCCAGGCTTCCGGTGTGCTGAAACTGACCTGCACAACAAGTGAATCAGTGCTTGTGGTGTCGGTTACTGAAGTTGTCTGGCCGGATACCATTCCGGTCATCAATAAGACCCAAACAATGAAATATAGTCGGCTCATCGTCCCAGTCCGTTGGCAGCAAGCAGGGTATTGCTCAATAAGGATACCCTGGTCATGGGGCCTACTCCACCAGGCACCGGGGTAATATAGGCACACCGGGGAGCAACCTCCTCGTATACAACGTCTCCCTTGAGCCTGAATCCGGATTTTGTTTCCGCGGATGGGACCCTTGTGGTTCCCACATCGATCACCACAGCGCCCTCTTTTACCATATCCCTTTTGACAAACCCTGGTTTACCCAGGGCTGCAATCAGGATGTCCGCAGATGCACACAATTTCCCAAGGTCTTTTGTCCGACTGTGAGCTACTGTTACTGTGGCGTTTATGGCTTTCTGTGACATCAGTATACTCATGGGCCTGCCCACGATGTTGCTGCGACCCACCACCACACAGTGTTTTCCCGAGGTTTCAATTTTGTAACGCTTCAGAAGTTCCACGATGCCGTAAGGTGTAGCTGATATAAAAGAGGGCAAGCCAATGACAGTTCTTCCCACATTGACAGGATGAAAACCATCTACATCTTTCCCTGGATCGATGGCTTCAATCACCTTTTGTTCATTGATATGGCCGGGCAGTGGAAGCTGGACGATAAATCCATCCAGTGTCTCATCCTTGTTCAGTTCCCCGATTTTATGAAGAAGTTCCTCCTCCTTCACGTTGTCCTCAAAACGGACCAGGGATGAACGGAAACCCACTTCTTCACAATCCTTGATCTTGAAGGCCACGTATGTTTCACTTCCGCCATCATGACCAACCAGTATGGCGGCCAGGTGAGGTGCTCGTTTTCCGGCTGCTACCATGGCATCAACTTCTGCCTTGATTTCTGCCTTGATTGCCGTGGCTGTTGCCTTACCGTCAATAATCTGCATATCCATTACCTTTTATCCATTACCTAATCCCCGCAATAATGCAAAACGCATTATTGCATTTTAGGCATTTGCATTCTTTTTCCTTTGCTGGAGGTCATCATCTTCATCATCTTTCGGGTCTCGTCAAACTGCTTCACCAGACGGTTCACTTCCGGCACCGAAGTACCGCTTCCATCTGCAATTCTTTTCCTGCGGCTCCCGTTTAAAACTGTTGGATTGGCTCTTTCGTCAGGAGTCATGGAATTGATGATGGCTTCAATGCCCCTGAAAGCATCGTCATCCACGTCAAGGTTTTTCATGGCTTTCCCCATTCCCGGAATCATGGATGCCAGATCCTTGATATTTCCCATCTTCTTGATCTGCTGGATCTGTGCCATGAAATCAGTAAAATCAAATTGATTCTTAGCAATCTTTTTCTGCAGTTTCCTGGCCTCTTCCTGGTCATATTGTTCCTGTGCTTTTTCAACCAGGGAAACAATGTCACCCATTCCCAGGATCCTGTCAGCCATACGTTTGGGATGAAATGCATCCAGTGCATCCATCTTTTCACCCATTCCAACAAATTTAATGGGTTTGTCAACCACCGACCGGATGGAGAGCGCAGCTCCACCCCGGGTATCACCATCCAGTTTGGTCAGGACCACGCCGTCAAAATCAAGACGGTCATTGAATTCTTTGGCAGTATTCACTGCATCCTGGCCTGTCATGGAGTCCACAACAAAAAGGATCTCATGGGGATTAACGGCCTCTTTTACTGCAGCAATCTCTTTCATCATCCCCTCGTCAATGGCCAGACGACCGGCGGTATCAATGATGACAACGTTGTGCCCTTTCATCTTGGCCTCTTTCACAGCGGCTTTTGCGATCTTCACAGGGTTCATGTTTCCTTCTTCGGTGTATACCGGTACACCAACCTGTTCCCCGACCACTTTCAACTGGTCGATGGCAGCTGGCCTGTATACATCAGCGGCCACAAGGAGAGGTTGCTTTCCCTGTTTGCTTTTCAGATGATTGGCCAGTTTTCCGGAGAATGTGGTTTTACCTGAACCCTGCAATCCGGCGATCAGTATAACCGTTGGATTTCCCTTCAGATTGATGCCTTCATTCTCACCTCCCATGAGCCTGGTGAGGTGGTCATGAACAATCTTAACCATCATCTCTGAGGGCTTCACCGCGGAGAGAATCTTCTGTCCCAGCGCTTCCTCTTTGACTTCTTCGGTAAATTGTTTGGCAATTTTGAAGTTAACATCGGCGTCCAGCATGGCGCGCCTCACATCTTTCAGGGTTTCAGCTACGTTGATCTCTGTTATCCTTCCCTGTCCCTTCAGTATTTTGAAGGATCGTTCAAGCCTTTCCGATAAATTTTCAAACATCTGTTGCTATATTCATTTTGCAAGCTGCAAAAGTAGCGAAAATCAGACAGACTTGAAAGAGGAATGGGCCGATTGAATGAATGTGCTATGGGCTTACAGGAAGGGTGCCCATCAGTTTGATATCCTGCAGGTCGGAGTAGTCGTAGACGAAAAAGCCGTCTGCACCGATCATGAAGAGAAAAGAAGCAAGGGGAATCACATCATGGGCATGGATATCACCGAATTCAGCGATCTTATTTGATGTTATTTCTAAGGGATCGCTGGAATCATAGACCTTCAGACCGTAGCCGCCTTCGCAAACGAAGAGTGTATTCTGATCGATACCCAATCCGTAAGGTTCGGTCATACCGTAGGAAGCCATCCTTTTGGGTTCATACTTATCCGAGATATCAATGACTTCCAGAAGGTTCTGATCCCCACCGCAATTGTTTCCGGCACGCAGTGTCACATAGGCCCGGTTTCCGGCCACTACCACCGGATCGCAGGAAGTGATATGCTGATAGGTGGAGAGCAGTGTGGGAACAGCTGGTTCCTCCAGGCTCAAAATATGCATGCCGTTGGAAGCTCCCACATACATATACTCATCCGCTATGAAAATGGTTTCTACATTTCCCCAGAGGTATTTTTCGGTTTTAAGCGCTGGCTGGTCAAAATTACTTATATCGAAACTTTTTAGATTGTATGTGCTTTCCAGTACATAGAGGTAATCATCATAGGTAAGGAACCTGGCCATGGAACCACCCACTCCATAGCTTTCCGTTCCTCCCGGGGAAGATGCTGCTGAACTGAGCAAACCCGATGCAGCACTGTAATCATAGTATACTGGCCATGGATAAGGATTGAGAGGGACCTCTCTGGTGATCTCTTTGATTTCAAAACCGGTAATTACGCCCTTCTCCTGGTCGATTTCATCCAGCGGGTAATCATAATCATAGGGAGGGATTACATACTCAAACAGCCCTTCAATTCGTTTCTTTTCAACCGGCTGAAGGGGATTTGTGATATCCACCAGAACCAGATCGATGTAGCTGTCAGCATACAGGACATTGTCTTTGATGGCCATATCCACATTGCCTGGAATGGAAATAAAAGCTTTCAACTGGGGATTGGATGGATCAGATAGATCAACCACATGTATGCCTTTCCGGTATTCATTGATGTACATAACCTGGTCCTTGAAATAGATCTTCCCCGGATGGGTAAGTGCTTTCCCTTCTGAAACTTCAAAGGAGGTTCTCAATGCATCGTAGGTCATGTATTCAGGGACATTGGCGGTATAGGTCTGCAATCTTTTGTCAGCGCAGGAGGAGAGAACAGAGGCAAAGATCAGTATCAGGAAAAAATTTCGCATCATCATGGTCGACTTTTGGTCATCGTGGTTTTGCTCCTAAGATGCATGGAAGGGGTTCCGGGTTGCGTTGCGGACGCAACCTTTTCCCGGCAAGGCTCATCCTTGATTAAATGAAACCTGAATCCAAAAAAGAGACCATGATCCCTACCCTGAAGCCCCTCATGCTGATCTTCCTGACTTCCTTGTTTTCATCCGGACTGCTAACAGCCCAGGAGGTCGATCATATCTATCTGAAAAACGGAAGTGTGATCAGGGGAAACATGTTGGAGATGGAACCATCCGACCATGTAAAGGTTCAGGACCTGTGCGGGAATATCTGGTACTATACCATGGACCAGGTTGAGAAAATTACTTCCGAGACTTTTAAAAACCCGGTTGAAGATAAGGAAGTCCACGGTTTTGATCCTGGCTTTATCAACATGACTTCCATGGGATTTCTGGCCGGTTCATCCAACAACATGCAGGTAGCCCCATTCAGCCTTCTGATGGTAAATGGATGGCGTAATTCTCTGGGATTGTTTACTGGTGTGGGGGTAGGTATTGAATTTCTATCCACAAACTATTTTCCTGTTTTCCTTGATCTGAGGTATGACCTGACCGGAAAAGATGTGGTGCCCTATCTGGTGGCCAAAGGAGGCTATTCCTTTCCCATAACCCCGGACTATTCGGAGTATGATGTTGACTACAGCTATTCGGGTGGACCACTGGGTGCACTGGGGGTGGGATTGAAAATCAGAACCCGCAATCACTTTGCATGGGATGTTGCATTGATGTACCGTTACCAGCGGACTTCCTATACAGAGATTTATGAATGGAATGAGCAGGAATACGATTATACAGATATTTATAACCGCATTGAAATCCGGCTAGGATTTTATATGGACTAATCCGGCAATTGGATTAGGTTTTTCTCCCGGCCCGTTTTTGGATTGTCAAAGACGGGCCTTTATATGAGCACAGATCGCTTGATTCATCATCCCTGTGGCAATTTTCTGGGTCTGCCAACCTTCCGCTTTTTTGCTTTTTTTACAGGATGTACGCCTTCGATTTTTGAAACATATTCCTTTTTAATCACTCCCTTTCCGTCAAACCAGCTTTTAAGTGCAATATATTTCTCCCTGGTTCCCATGGAGAATGTATCCAGTTTTCTATCCCTGCTCCGAAGACGGAAGACCACATTAACAACGGCCTGTTTGGTGCTGATTCTTTTTCCTTCTGGAAGCTTTGAAAAAGCCATGATCTCATCGGTCAGCTCTTCATAGGTGACGGGCTTATCAAGTTGACGCATTCTCTTCATGATAAGCAGTTCCCATTTGGACTTTCTGCCTGTTTTTTTCGGGGATCTTTTTGCTCCCTTTTCCAGAATTACAGCTGCGCCACCGGGTATTGATATATCAGGAAATAAGGTCCTCTCCATCTTCTGGTATGGCAAGCCCCAGGCGTTTCAGAATGCTTATGATATGGTTTAATCTCCGCTTGGTCTTATCATATTCCTCTTTGTAGAATTGCTTCATTTCAAGCAGTTCCTTTTCCTGTAGTTGAAAGGTCTCCATACGATAGGTATATATTGATAAAAACTAAATATTATGAAAAGTAAAACCAATTGCAAATTAAGGGCCTGTAATCTCCTTTACTTTCCCGAAAAAGGCCTTTTTTCGAGCCGAGCTGATTGTCCAGTCTGCGGGAATACTCTGGAATCCATTTTCGAAGCTTTCACCGTCCCGTCGAAAATCAAAAAATCCCCATGAAGCATATGCACCAATGGCAGCCATCATGTTATTCCTCTCCTGGTCAAAGGCATAGTGGTCATCCTCATTAAACACAATGGGCATGGGCCTGAACCCTTCCATCTGCCGCACCTGTTCCACCATCTCTGTGATCCGGTCCGGATCATCCACCCCGTTCCCATGGATCAGGATGAAGTCCGCCGTTTCGATCACATTGGCCCTCGGAATCTGGTTCCCGTTATAACTGGTGCTCACTGGAAAACGATGCCCGTCCCTTCTCCATTGATTTTACCAATCTGATTAGTTCATGGATACGCGAAGCCTGGATAATCTCCCGCTCGTACCCGTTGTTGTCGCATTCATTGGCCACCTCAATCAGAATATTCCTGTAGCCCTGTTCGAGCATCCAATCCACCGCATTTTCAGCGGCATTGATCACCGCTGCATCATCTTCAAGGTACTGGTCCTGTCCAAAATAGAAAAGCCCCACAATGGGGACCATTTTCAGTTTTTCGGCTTTATCCAGTATTCTCTTCAAACGGGCCATATAGTCTGGCCTCAGCTCCCCTTTTTCGTCGTAGGCAGAGTTGTACCATCCCTGGTTACCATAGCCCATGGGGCTCCCTCCCTGCAGGTTGATGGTAAAGGAAAGGAGTCCGTGGGCATGCCATTCTTCCATGGCTTTTACGAATTCATCTGTGTTCCTGTCCGGATCCCAAATCCCTGTATCCGGGTATTTCCATCTTACTGCAGTTTCGGGATTCAGATCATCGAATATTCCCTGAACCATTCGAGAATTCATTAACAGTCCTTCGATCCGCTTACCTTCCCAGGTCCGGCCCTGATACGTCAGTTCACCATCCACCAGGAACTGGTCTGCTTCGATGGAAACCACAGGCCTTTCATCCGGGGAGGTGCATGCGAGAGAGAGGAAAATAAGTGTTAGTAGCAGGAAAGTGTTTTGCAAAGAAGGATGGTAGAAGTGCATGTTTATGGTTTTAAAATGAGGACATTGGTATTAAATTGTAGACCATCACGAAATTATTGAGGGTAGTGGTCGCTTATCTTTTCAATATGTGTTTTGAGCGTAGCATAGGTTTTTTTGCCAGGTATCTTTTTATGGAAGCCTATGAGAAAGCGATTGGGCCCTGACATCAGTGGGATTCCCCCCCTGCGGCCAAAACCAAACACCACCATGCCATCTTCCGATTTGATCCCTGCATCAGAAGCTCCCATGTAGGAAAAGGTATCGTTCTCTTGATCTGCTGATAGCTGTGCCACAAAAAAAACCTCTTCTACTTCTTTATGGCCGAAAAAGGCCCAGTCCCATTTCCCGTTGGCGGTTTTATCTGATCCGATGGGAGGAGCATCCGAGCGTTCCCCATCCAGGTTGTTTCCCCAGAACTGCTTTTCCGGTTCAAATCGTCCTCCAGGCGTTCCTTCATACAGGAACCAGTATTGCCGGGTTGTATCGGTATGAAGAATCTCCAACACAGCACCCTGATCGTCAAAGGTCCAGCACCATTTCCACCTTCCTGATACCGATTCACTGGTGATTTGATTGACACCGGTTATGCTGGAGTTGCATTGCCCGAATCCCGGGTGACCAGCACCATTCTCCGAGCCCCTGAAAACCAGGTTGGGCAGGCCCCGGAAATCCGCGCCTGCTGAACCGGGCACCTTTCCCTCTCCCGGTTTGAAACCGATCCATTCTACGCTGTGGCTATCCTTTATGGAAGAGAATCCGCCACCGGCCCTGTCATACAGATAGGTGGCTGAGGCCGTGCTGACTCTGTAATGGGGCCTGCCTTGATACTCTTCTTCAGTAAGCTCCTGACCGTTAATCTGAGAACAGATCCCTGTGATCAAAAAAAATGAATAGAAAATCCTGATGGTCAGTTGCGTCATATGGTTATTGTTTTTTTCCGCTGAACCGCAGCACCAGGAATCCGGCCACGCCGGCAATAAACGAACCCAGGAGAATACCCACCTTGGCCGAGTCGAGCAGTGCTGGCTGGTTATAAAATGCCAGGTTGGCCACAAATATTGACATGGTAAATCCCACCCCGGCCAGCAGTGCAATCCCGATGATCTGGGAATAGTTTACCCCTTCCGGCAGTTCGGCCAGTCCCAGTTTTACACCCAGCCAGGAGAGTGAGGTAATGCCGACGAGCTTCCCGATTACAAGTCCCACCACAATAATGCCGCTCAGGGTTGTATCCAGTTCCATGTTCCCACCCAGCGCAACACCCGAATTGGACAAGGCAAAGAGAGGCATAATCAGGTAGGCCACCCAGTTGTGCAGCTTATGTTCCAGGTGCTGAAGAGGTGACTGGACCTTTTCAGTCCAATCCTCCAGCTTATCGATCTCCTGGATCTGGACCCTGGATAGCAGGGGCGAATTGGAATTCCCGGAGTTTTTGATGGTGTCGACCATGTCGCACAAATTATCTACAGAGGCCTTTAAATTGATCTTTTGCCTGATGGGTACAGTAAAAGCCAGGAGGACACCTGCTATGGTGGGGTGAATCCCCGCTTTCAGGAAGAGGACCCAGATCACCACCCCGAAAAGCAGGATCAGACCTTTGGTATATATTTTACGGTAGGAGAGGAAAAACAGTACGGCCAGGAGAAGCAGAGCAATTCCAATGAGGGACCATTTCAGGCTTTCACTGTAAAAAACGGCAATCACCAGGACTGCTCCAAGGTCATCCACAATGGCAAATGCAGTCAGGAACACCTTGAGGCCCAGGGGAACCCTTTTCCCCAACAACCTAAGAATAGCCAAAGAAAAAGCGATATCTGTGGCCATGGGAATGCCCCATGCTTTAGATGTTTCAGGGTTTTGATTCAGGACAATGAACAGCACAACCGGGATGGTCATTCCTCCTATGGCAGCAAACAGCGGGAACGATGCTTTCTTTACTGTATTCAGCTCGCCAATAAGCAACTCCCGTTTAATCTCCAGTCCGATCAGAAAAAAGAAGATGGCCATCAAACCATCATTGATCCATAGGATCAGGGGTTTGATCAACTCAAAGCTGGAGGTGCTGATCCCGATTTTATATTGCCATACAGACTCAAGATGAATTCCCAGGGGTGAGTTGGCAATGATCAGTGCCAGAAGTGTAGCCCCGAACAGGAGCATACCACTGAGGCTTTCGATCTTTACAAATTTCTGGAACGGTGTGATAACGGCTTTTTTAATCATGGTATTTTACATATTAATTGTACACGACACTGACAGGATCCTGATGGTTTCCATGAGTTTCTCTGATTTTACCATCAGGTAGTCCGTGTCATAGCTTGAAATCACGAACACGGGAATTCCCGCCCCAGCCAGTGGTGTTACCAAGGAGGCAATGATGCCTGTTTGCTCAAAATCCAGCGGTCCGGCCACCTTCATTACCCTCCAATCCTTTTCTGCCTTTATCCCTGTGGGGACACACCCTTCAGCACATACTACAGACAATTCGTCCATTGTTTTGGTCACTGAAAAGAATCGTTCCGGATCAATCCAGTCAGGGAGCGATGCATCCCCAGGCAGCCTGCAGATGGCCAGTCTTTCCTCCATAACCTCAATGTAAACTGAAATGTTCATCGAAAAGCGAAAATAGAAATTGGTGGCATTAAGATATAAAAACGGTCTGATTTCATTGGGCATTACGCTGGAAGATTATACAGGATTCCTGCATCAGGTCCCAGGGGAAGGCCCAGCAGCAGCCATGCCACCAGAAGCAGGATCCAGACCAGAAGGAAAGCCATCGAGTAGGGGACCATGGTGGCAATGATGGTGCCAATTCCGGCTTTCGGATCGTATTTCTGGATAAAGGCAATGATCAGGGCGAAGAAACTCATCATGGGTGAGATCACATTGGTCACACTATCTCCAATGCGATAGACAACCTGAGACAGTTCAGGCGAGTATCCCATGATCATGAACATGGGGATGAAAATGGGGGCAAGGATTGCCCATTTTGCAGAAGCGCTTCCCATGAGCATATTGATGGCGGCCGACAACAGGATAAAGAGGATCATCAGCGGGATCAGCCCCATTTGCGTCGACATGAGAAGGTTGGCACCTTTTACAGCCAGGATAATTCCAAGGTTACTCCATTTGAAATAGGCCACAAACTGAGCTGCAAAAAAGACCAGGACCAGGTATGTGGCCAGTGTTTTCATGGATGCAGCCATGCCATTGACCACGTCCGAATCGTTCTTAAATGCACCTGTGGTAAAACCATAGGCCAGTCCCATCCCTCCGGCAGTAACAAAGAGCATGGATACCACCCCTTTGATCAGCGGTGAGGTCAGCAGTCCACCGTCACTTCCCCTGAAAAAGCCGCTTTCGGGAATGACTCCGATCAGTGTGACAGCAATAATTCCCAGAAGGGTTAAGAGGGCCATGAGCAGACCTTTCTTCTCTCTGCGGGACAGTGTATCGAAGGAGTGGTCTTCCGAATTTTCGACCTCTTTGTATTCTCCCAACCGGGGGGCCACAATGCGCTCGGTAACAAATGTGCCGGTCAGTGCGATTACAAAAGTGGAGACTACCATGAAGAAATAGTTGGCCGTTGGATTCACCTCGTAAGACGGATCCAGGATCTGTGCCGCTTCGGTAGAAAGTCCTGCCAGAAGCGGATCAACTGTGCCCAGTATTAGATTTGCACTGAACCCCCCGGATACGCCGGCAAAAGCAGCAGCCATACCGGTGATGGGGTGCCGGCCGACTGCCTTGAATATGACGCCTGCCAATGGAATGAGCAGCACATAGCCCACATCTGATGCCACGTTGGAAAGGATACCTGTAAAAACCAGGACAAAGGTGAGGATCTTTCCCGGTGCATTGAGGACCAGGAGTCGGATGATGGCATGGATCAGACCACTTTGTTCTGCGATCCCGATGCCAAGCATGGCCACAAGTACAATCCCCAGCGGAGCAAAGGATGTAAAATTAGTAACCATCTCAAGCAGGATCCGGTGTATTCCGTCATGCGACAGAAGGTTCACCGCCCCTACCATCTCCTTGGTCCCCGGATGGATTACTTCCCAGTTGAGCCAGTACCCCAGAAGTGAAAAGAGAAGTGCCATCAGGGCGAACAGGGCAAAAAGCGTAGCTGGATGAGGCAGGGCATTTCCAGCACGCTCTGTCCAGTTTAGCATCCTCTGTAAGATTCCGGTTTTTTCTTTTGAACTGCCCATATTTCTCCCCTCGCTTGATTGAGGGTATGAAAATAGAAAAACTTTTCATAGGGGAAACCATATGATTAATCCTGCAGGGATTTGCGGACAAGGGTATAAGCATCCATATCCCTGACAATTTCAAATCCCTGTTTTGCATATAGGGCCATGGGACCGTGGTAATTGCTTTCATCTGAGGCCTCACCTTTCAAGGGGTAGGCCTCCAGAAATTCATACCCAAGGGCAGCATAATCGATGATGATTTGCTCCAGGATTTTGGCCGCAATCCCCATGCGTCTTACCGACTGGTGGATCACGAAGCAGACAAGGGAACAGATCTTCTCATGCCCGGGATCTGCCAGATCATACAGGGAGACCAGCCGCTGGAAGTTCTGGCGCTTATTGGCATTGCACCAGCCCACCGCTTTCCCGTCCATGTAGGCCAGGTAGCCCTTCATTCGGCCCTCGGCGATGAGCCGCCTCACAGCTGATCTGTTGTTCTCTTTGTTCCATTTTTCGGACGGACCGGTGAAATGGAAGGAGTAGCAATAGCAGGACGACCAGTCTGGATGATCGCAGAAGTCCACGCCATCAAAAAAAGCGATAAAGTCTTCTGAGCGTTCGGGTGTAAGCGGTCTGATCAGTATCTCCATGGGTGCTTAATCCATTTTTTTCAGCTCTATAAGTTCTTCTCCCTGCTCATCGATCAGCGTCAGTGTCAACTTTTC
Organism: uncultured Bacteroidota bacterium; assembly: GCA_963735755.1. Taxonomy (GTDB): domain Bacteria; phylum Bacteroidota; class Bacteroidia; order Bacteroidales. The sequence continues at coordinate 370,153 of CAVTME010000005.1, forward strand.
CAGCGAATAGAAGGCAACAGAGGGCAGAGCCTGGTTAAATAGTTGGGGAATCTCCATATGCTCGCAGGCCATCCGGGTTCCGGCCCCAACGCCAAACCTGATGACTGACGCGTCAAGGTCAATGATAGCTCCGAAAAAGTTATTGCATCCATCATTGCCTGAGTACTTCATTTCCATCACATCGATGTCTATTTGCGGAAGCTTTTCAGGGAGGATGTTTGGATTATCATTCAGCCTCTTTCCGCGAATGGATTCTACCACCCAGTTGTCCTGAAGAAGCAATTTCTGATCCAGCGTGCTGTTATCCAGGTAGACCTGAGGATTCGTATTTTCCTGTTTTGAAACGCCACAGGAAATCATGATCACAGCGCTGATAATAACAAGTAGTGGTTTCATGGGGATGAATAAGGGTTGTTGCATGGTGCCGCAGACTATTTGAACCTGTAGAGAAAGACCACAACTCCCTTGTAGACAGGCTTCTTACTTTCCTTTATATCCATAACCACCTCCACCTCGACTTTGGCGGTACCCCGCAGGTTCACGATGGATTTTAACCATGTTGTGATCCGCACTTCACTGTTTACCAGTACAGGCTGACCAAACTTCAGACTTTCTATTCCATAATTAACCAGCATGGTAATGTTGTTCACCTCGATGATCTGGTCCCACAGATAAGGCAGCAGAGAAACGGAGAGATAGCCGTGTGCAATGGTCGATCCATACGGACTCTCTTTTTTTGCTCTTTCCGTATCCACATGAATCCATTGGTGATCCATCGTGGCTTCAGCAAACTGGTTGATCTGTTCCTGGGTGACCCTGTGGTAGTCAGAGGACCCCAATTCTTTCCCGACATACTCCTCAAATTCCTCGTAGCTGTTGATGATTAATTTTGACATTGAAAAGGTATTAGATGTTAAACATGATCTCCGTTTTTCGGCCTGACAGGATTATAAAGGGAACATTTCCCTATTGTTCTTGACCGGATTGGCATAGAGCTGAAGGAACATGCTTTGAAGTTCAGCCTGGTCCAATCCTTCTAGGGAGGCTGTTTTGTATTGCATGCTTTGTACAAAGTCGCGTTTCTCCTCATCCGTATAATATGTCCTGTACTCCCCGTTACCGTCCAGCATATCAAAGGCAATATAGTTTCCCGGCCACAACTTGTAATCCCGGTACACCTGGCGGTCTATCTCCAGTGTGATACGTTCAATCACCTCGTTGTCGTGTAAACCCTCCCCGGCCAATGATTCTATAAATGGCTTTAAAGGTGTTCCGAATGCATAATGGATCCGTCCTTTTGCTCCGGTTATCCCTGCCAGTATACTCATCAGATCTTCATCGGGAGATTTCACATAGGGTTCCCTTTTTGCCATATACAACTCTCTGACCTTCTGGATATCGCAGGGTTCAATTTCATAGGAGATGGTAACAGGAACCATATTCAGGCTGGCCAGTGATTCAAAGATGTTCTTTTTTCCAACCGTGAACATCTTGACCAGTCCCGGTTGTGTTTTGTCATCCCCGTTCTTGGTGCGGCCGTTCCGCTGGGCGATCCAGATGGACTCCCGCTTTTCCTTTATGACATGATTGATATAGGCCGAATTGGTCACCGCATTCCTGTATTGTCTGACCTTTGAACCACCCCTGTAAAAGGTGAACATCTTATTCAGTTTACCCAGGTCCAGGAGGAGTTGTCCCGACATAAGGTTTTCCCCGAAGGTGATCTGGGAGGTAGTATGTCCATGGATATGAAGCAGGTACTGCATAATGGCCGCATCCAGTACAATGTCGCGGTGATTGGCCACAAACAGGTAGGGTTGTGACGGATCCAGGTTTTCCGATCCCTGGTCGGTGATTCCCCGGGAGGTTTTGTCAATAATGGTTTTAACAGTGTAGCTTGAGAAGAAAAGTTGGAACTGATCAACGGTTTCGATCTCCAAAAACTTCTCCCTCAACTCATTCACATTCCGGCCTTCATACAGATAATTCAGTACGCCTTCAAACCGGGGATGATGTACCAGTCGTTCAACGGCCGGCTTCACCTCATGGTCCAAATAGGGTCTGATAACTTCAAATTGTTTTGACAAATCCATACCCAAATATGGGAAATATTACTTAGGATTCCTTTTGTCGATGAAAGTCACTGGTTTCCGGCTCATTTTCGGGAACTGCAGCTGCTTCACCTCACCGGGATCCAGGAATCGTATGGACGGGGCTACCCTCAGCTTGGCCCTGAAATGGTCCTTGATGGATTTTTCCAATTGTGAATTGGGAAGCCGGCACCCAATGATCACAATGATGTCATCGGTATCTATGCTGTTGGTTGATACTTCCACGATATAGTTCTCCACCTCACTCATCTCATTAAGAATCTCATAAAAAGCAGGAGGGAAGAGGGTTGTGCCTTTGAATTTGATCATCTGGTTTTTTCGGCCCACAATGGGCCCCAGCCGCAAAGTTTGTCTGCCGCAACTGCATGCTTCCGTGAAATGGTGACAGATGTCTCCGGTCTTGAACCGGACCAGGGGCATTCCCTCCACACCCAGGCTCGTAATGGTCACTTCACCCAATGCTCCCTCCTGCACGGCTGATTGTGGTCATCCAGGAACTCAACCACGATCATTTCGGGATTCAGATGACACCCTTTTCCTGCACTGCACTCGGTAAATGCTGCACCCATTTCGGTGGATGCATAGGTGGAGTATAATTTGATATCCCATTTGTCAGTGATCCTTTTTCCCAGTTTATTCAGCCTGAACTGGCTGTCCCGGATGGGTTCCCCGATGCAGACCGCGCTTTTCACTGAGGTTTCGGACAGGTCGATGTTGTTTTTATCTGCGTATTCGATAAATTTCAAGGAAGGACGGAAGGGTAACCAGTACAGTGGGGAGGTCCTGCTGATGGTATCGAACTGAAGGACTGCATTACCCGGCCCAACCCTGATGATCCCAGCTCCCAGTTTTCTCAGCCCCAGGAAATAGGCCAGTCCTGCCATAAACCTGCGGTCCAGGGTCAGCATCAGCTGGTATATATCCTTGCTGCTACCCCCGGCACAGATAAAGGAGGCAAATTCATTGTCAGCCAGACGCTCCAGGTCTTCTTCTGTTACAGCAAATGTGATGGGATTTCCTGTGGTTCCCGATGTGGTAATGTAGTCAATGATTTTTTCTCTTTCCACGCAGAGGAAATCCATATTCCTTTCCTGCAGGTCCGTTTTGGTGGTCACAGGAAGTGCCTCAGATCCTCGATTGATCTGATAGCATCCCACGTGGATGCATCCAGGTGATCCCTGTAGAAAGGGAGAATGTTGCATCACATATTCCAGCTGTTTCACCAGTGCGGCAGACTGATGGTCTTCAATCTCCCTGGTGCTTTTGAAATGACAGTGCTGTGTTCATCCTCGTTTCTTGGTTGTTGTTTTATTTCAGGTCGTTCCATGGCCTCCTCTACCTGTTCCCTGTCCACTTTTCTCGGGATCTCCATGACAAGGGATCGTTCGTATAATTCTTCTGGCCCGCAGGTGATTTCCCTGTATCCGGTAGATCTCTCCCGCCAGGAAGTAGGGGTAGTAGTAATGAGGATTCAGTTGCAGATATTCCTCCAGGAAGGTCTCATCCGCTTCACTGCACCCTCTTTTGGTTGATCATATTCCCTGATCTTTATGGTTTCCTGCCTGTATTGCTCAAAATTCCTGAAATTCTTCCGAAAAGAGGAAAGGATCTTCGTCGATACGGTTCTCCAGGCAGAAAATCTGGTCAGTGACGTCAGTGGAGTCTGAAAATACACTGTTCAGGTCATAACACAGGTAATCTCCAAGCTGGTAGGGAAAGGCGGAGACCCACATTCTGAGTTCGCCGGGTTCAAATATCACCGAATGGTGGGCGATCAGCTGATTGACGGCTTTCTCATTACCCATCCCGATGGGTTCATCATCCAAGTCCTTCTGATCCCTCAGGATTTCAGCAAAGGAGACCACAGTGTGTGCTTCTGCTTCTTCCAGTAATTCCTGTGTTCTTTCCCAACGGTATACTGAGCACCTTCCGCCTTGTTTTTCAGTGTCAGTTCAGAATTCCTGAAGAATTCACTTTGAAAATGGTTGGTCAGGATAAGCGTTTCTCCCCCCGGGTCATAAAGGGCAAGACCGTCCTGTGATTTTTCAATGACCACAGTCTTTTATCTTTGGCAGAACTCACCAGGAAAGATTCGGCCACAAAGGTCTCAAACTGACCTGCCATCTCATAAGCCTCCTCGATGGTTGATGCATATTGCAAAATCTGCCTGGCCAGAATGGAAGTAGGTGTCTTTGCAGATTTGGGAATACCCGATTTTGCAGCATTGAGTGTGACCACCAGGCCCTGGTCATTCATTCCCGAAACCACTCCGATCATTCCTCCCCAGGTGATGGAGGCAAATTTGTAACCCTTCGTCGGGCTCGTAGAATGCAATGATCTTATTCTCTGGCAAAATCATCCCCCATGGAGAAATCAAAATTCCTTCCCACCAGGAGATTGCCATCCTCCGACCTGCTTCCTTTCACCCCCATAGCTGTACAGGCCACCAGGTTCATGTTTTGCAGGGCATGTCCGATGTCATGGGCGGTATGATAATTCAGAATCCGCTGGTATGCCGGCCCAATAAAACTGAAGGTATCGGAAGCATGCAGGGCTACCCCGTAGATCTCCTGCTGGAATTCCAGGGGGATGTGGTCATCAAGTTTCCGGTTCATCCAGACCACCACCTGCTTCAGAAACCTGATATAGAAGTCCGACGGAACCATTTCCTGAAGCTGGTTCACAAAAACCTCCTCCTGGTAATGGATCTGTTCCACTGCCAGAATCCCGTTTTTTACACCCAGTTCAAATCCGGAGCCCTGCAGGTACATCTCCCACAGGCCAAACTCGTTCTTCTTCAGCCAGCTGTCTTCACAGGTATAGATGTTTTCCGCCAGTTCGGTCCTTTCAGGTGTATCTGCAAGATATTCATCCCCAAGGGGGTTTTTCGATGGTGATGGCCATTCTGAAAAGCACAACAAGGAAAGGTGATCACCACCAGGACAATGGCAGACCATTTGAGCAGGCCTGTTCTTTTTACCGGACTATTCATTTCTGATCTCCTTCAATAGATTACCGATATCAATAAAATTGGCACAGGTGAACAGTGCTGAAACTGTGACTCCCAGTACTCCATGCAATCCAACTCCTGAATTCTGACCTGTTAGAAACAGATTTGGAATCCTGGTATTGGGCGAGATATAGGATCTTCTCGGGTTATTACAATCCTTCAATATCCCGTACATGGATCCTTCTGGGGTTCCTGTATAATCGCGAAAGGTGAGGGGAGATGGCTGTGTAATAGGCTTCCACTGCTTCACGGAAGATCACGGAATTTTGTGGCAACCAGGTCCATGAGGGCTTCGGCCTTCTCTTTTTTAAAGGATTCTGTATGCTTCCCCTCTGTTGTTCCACCGTGGTCTCTTCCCACTGTTTCACCTCTTCAAATTTCATAAAGGCAGAAATGGTCATGCTCTCTGCAAATTTCGTATCGTGCGGGTCCGGAGTGGTATACATGATGCACATCTCGGGCCAATGACCGGCCTGATCATAGATGCCGGCATTCCAGACATCCCTGGTGGTGGAAATGAAAACATTGGAGTTGATGTTTTTAATCTGCTTCTTTTGAGTTTGATATAGACGCAAAAGGATCCAATGGTATTTTCCAGTTCCTCAATCGCGGTTCACATAGGCTTTTCTGAACCTTCCCGGTTCCACCAGCTTCACCAGTTGTGCAGGATGAATGTTTGAAATAAAGGATTTGGCTTCAATCACCGAACCGTCGCTGCACTGCACGGCTGAAGCATTCTTCTCCTCATAGATGAAAGCTGAAGGACCTCATTTGTTTCTCAGAACTTCTCCGTCGTGATCAATAATTACTTTCTCAAGTGCAGTTGGCCAGCAGGTCAGATCCTCCGCTGAATTTGTAGGCACTCTGGATATAGTGGTAGTAGATAATGGCATGTGTAAGCAGGGGAGATGACTCGGGAACACCTGCATAGAGCGCGCTGGATACCCCCCACAGCAGGCCTTCAGATCTTCATTGTCTGTGAGCTTCTCAATGAATTCATATGCATTGACATGGGTATATTGGGTGTCAGCCTCCATGAGGTTCCTGAAATCCTGAAGATTCAGAACATTGGTGCTGTTCCAGACTTTCGAATCTGTTCGAGATAGGCATGTCAATGGCCTTCCTTCTCAGTGGAAAATAGGAGAGCAGCCGTTCTCTGTGACCTTCAATGCCGTTGGCATGGGAATAGACCTTATCTCCCATGTATACTGTTTCATACTTCGTGTTATCAAGTTTCTCCAGACCGGTTTGTCCAGAATACCCAGGTAGCTGAAAACCTTGTGTAGGATCTGTCCCTTATCCATGGCACCCACAAAGTGCATGGCCGAATTGAATTTGACTCCCTTGCGATTGAATGTTTGCAGGTTCCCGCCGATCTTGTGTTGTTTCTCCAGTACGCAAACCCTGAACCCATTTTTGGAAAGAATGGCACCGCACAATGAGTCCGCCCAGTCCGCTTCCTATAATCACAATATCAAAATCTCTTCCCGGTCATCAATCGCATCTTTTATTTTGTGATAAGATAGGTAATATTGGAGGTAAATTTTGAATGATCGAAGCTCTTGAAGCTGAATCCTTTTTCTTTTACAAAGCTTTCAATGGTACTGGCAGGCAAATAGCTAAGCTTATACTCTGTTTTATTGAACCTGAATATCCTGGTGGACTGGATCTCTGTAAATTTTGTATAAACGTGTTCTTTTTTTCAATTCAGTATCTGCATCCCTCAAAATGATCATCCCGTTATCGGGAATGGCTTCCATGCATTGATCAAGGACCTTGAGTTGCGGTTTACAGGCAAATAATGTAGTACATCATTGAGAATATAGACATCCGCCTTTCGGAATTTCATCCGGAAGTAATGTCTCCGCTGTGAGAAATGCAATGTGCTTCATGTGACTGCGAGACATTCCGGGCCACTGCGATTTTCTTCTCATCATAATCAATTCCCGTAATCTGCCTGTTTTCGGATACCAGACCCAGCATCACCGAAAGAAATCCATATCCGCAGCCCAGGTCCACAACTGTGGCTTCCCTGGGAATGATGTTATTAAAGAAGTCATAATCCTTTTCAAGCCTCAGCTTCACTCTCAGATACCATTCCAGAACCGGACCTTTATAAATGTACTGACTGATCAGTTTCTTCCTGTAATATGCCGGGGTACCCACCTGCTCGCTCAAGTCTTTTGATACTCTTCCCTGTAAAATGCAGTGACCTCCTTCACCTGATCCCGGTAGGTTTTCATCCCGCCATATTCTGTAAACCTGGGTTTGATCCGTGGGAAGAATTTCATGGTAATTGTTCCCGGTTTAAGAATATTTTCTGTTTTCGGGAGACAATCGTAGGCTCCATGGATCATCACGGGTTGGATCTCCAGTCCAAGCATATCTGCAATGCCAAATGCTCCCTGATGAAAGCGCTTGATTTTCCCGTCCGGAGACCTGCTGCCTTCCGGGAAGGCAAGGATGGAATAGCCTTCATTTACTTTCTTTTGAAGTTTCTCGAAATTATGATCCAGACCCTTGTATACAGGATAGAAATCGGCAAAGCGGATGATAGATCCGTAAAATATGATTGTTCCAGACCCACTCGTTCACAAGGATGATCATTTTCGGATGGAGTCTCAGCATCAGGATCAGGTCGAGCTGGGACTGGTGGTTGGAGATGATCACCGAGGGTTTGTTAAAATCCAGCAGATCCTCGTTAATATATCTTTTCTTTAATGAAGAATCCGATGCCTGCAATAAACGAAGTGAAGAGATAGATGAGCTGGTTTAAAATCTTCTTTTTGTAGTCTATTCTCAGAGGCAAGATAATGAAAACAGGAAGGATCAGGGTGACCAAAAAGGCACATACCCAGGAACAGGAGAAAGGTGACCAGGGTGCCCAGGAAACTGAACAGGGTAACAGGTTCCAGTCTTCTTTTTCCACCTTTTCTCGTAAGAAAGTCAAACAGCAGGGGTAAGAGGGTATAGGAGATCAGAACCACGGTTGAGATTCCGAAGATGGAGACAACGGCAATGGATTTCAGGGCGGGATGCTGGGCAAAAATCAGTACCCCTATACCCGCAATGGTTGTCAGGGCCGAAAGCAGGATCGATAGCTTGTAGGGAGTCAGGCTGATGTTCTCCTTCCCTGTAATTGGCGATGATCCCGTTCATGATAAATATGCAGTAGTCGATCCCCAGCCCAAATATGAAGGTGGAGATGATGATGTTAAAGATGTTGATTTCAATCTTGAACAATCCCATTAAACCCAGGGTCCAAAGCCAGCTAATCATAATTGGAATAAAGGTGATCAGTGCAATTTCGATCCTTCCGAAAAACAGGAGCAGGATCAGGAATACCACGACCATGGAGATCATGACCAGTTTATTGAAGTCCTCCTTCAATACGTCAAAAAACTGGTTGATGAAATACTGGTTGTCAAAAATGATGAAATCCTTTGATGCTCCCAGCCTCTTGAAGAGCCCTTCCTTCTCTTCCGGCTCCACCTTCAGGATCGAGATCACCGATGTGACACCATCCTCGATGGTCCACATAATTATCCAGGAAGAGCTCCATCAGGATATTGTAATCTTCCATGGGCGATGGGTTCATACTTCCTGTTCATCTGTGAGAAAAAGGATTCAAAAGCATGGTCCCTGAAATGATAGTTATTGCCGCTGGTCCGAATGTTATTTTCCACACGGTCCCTGTCGGCTTCGTCCCAGAATTGCTTCCATTTCTCAATCCGTTCTTCCTGGGACTTTCCGGTGCGTATTAATTCCGAAACAGAAGAAATTTCTGTCACCATGCCCTCCTGCCTGCAGGATTCAAGCAGCTCCCGGTTTACTTCAAGTTTCTCCAGCGCTTTTTCCAGGGATTCTCCCTGTGTAACCAGGTATACCGAACTGTTGGCTACCGAACTGATGGATTTGAGTTTGGCTTCGGAGCTGCCAGCTGCTTCGTCTGATAGTTCAGGACAGAGATATCACCGTTAAACCTGATTTTCTGAGAAGTGAATGCAAAAAGGATGGTCAGCAGAAGTATGAGGAAAATCAGCACCCTGTTCTTTTCAAAGCTGTATCCAACTGCTTTTTCAATGAAGCGAGTCCAGTCCCGGTTCTCTTTTTGACGGACATGCTGCTTTTCTTTCCTATGAGTAAGGGAGTGATGACCAGGACAGACAGTGCAGATATAACAACTGCAAAAGCGGCAAAAATCCCGATCTGGTTCATGGCCTCCGATTTGACCACCGAAAGGCAAAGAAATGCCGATGCAGTGGTGAGGCTGCTCATCAGTACAGGCTTGGTGATCCTGCTGCATCGTTTCAGATACGGAACCACCTGCCCTGATATGGGTAAACAGGTGAAGGGAGTAGTCAACTGTAATCCCAATGAAGATCACGCCCACGCCCAGTGCAATGGCAGATACCATTCCATACAGGAGGGTGAGCATGGCCACTGAAATACCTGCCCCGATGACCACAGGAACAAACATCAGAACAATTACCCTGAATCTTCGGAAGAAAGTAAAAAAGACCAGGAGGAAGAAGCCCAGGGCAATGGAAACGGTAAGGATGATGTCCTTTTTGACCCTCACCGAATTGGCCACTGCCACAGCCGTGCCACCATAATACTCCATGGTAATTCCATCTGCAGTGTCGCCGAGTCTTTCGATGGTGTGGTTGATGAATTCAATTAACTTCAGATTCTCTTTTGTATTGGAGCTGGGATAGACCGGATCGAGGAAGAACAGAAGGTTTGCTTTGTCTTTGGTAAAGATGGCTGAATGATGGAGGATGAAATTATCATCCAGCTGAAACTGATCCAGTTTCTTTAGTGCCATTGGAGTAAGATTCAGGGGGTCCCTGAGGATAAAATCCTTGGTGGCCATCCCCGCAGGGGAGATCAGTGTTTTGAAATCCTTTTTAATGGTATTCTCAATGGCTTCGGCAGAGAGAAGTTTCCCGATTTCAAGATAGTCTTCATCAGTCAGGAAAAGAGGAAGGTTGTTGTATATAAAATCATATACCCCCAGCATGGCATCTCCCCCCATTTTGAATCGGATCTCATTCACCAGGGCTGTATCCTTTTCAAGAAGATCAACCAGGCGTTCGGCTTTCTCTATGAGTGAGAGGGGATTGATTTGGGATGTATCTTGAAAAGAAAGGATAAAGACAAGCTGGTCAGCCAGTTCCGATTTATCGAATACTGCGCTAATCTTACTTATTCTCTGATCTTCGGGAATGATGGCATTCAGGTTCTCTTCCAGCCTGACCCCGGAAGCAATGTATCCGGCCACAACAAGACACAGGATGAAAAGCAGGAAGAAGATCCTTTTTCGTCTGGCCAGGTAGCTATTCAGGCTCACAAAAAAACTCTGCATTTATCTTGCTCTTTTAAACAGGATCAGGACCGCGTATGAGATTATACCCGTCGCTATTCCTGCAATGATTGCAAAAACCACAGCCCCGGTCAGGTACTGTTTCAGGTTCTGTCCTATGGATTCAAAGTTTAGCTCAATGTCCACATTCCAGCTTCCATCTCCAAGCACGTAGCTGCCGGTCACGTAGCTCAGATAAAGCACAAAAGGTATCATGGGCGGGATGCTGATGTTCGCAGCAATGAAAAAGATGGCTTTATTCAGCTTGAACAGATGTGCGAAAAACAACCCGATTACCAGTTGATATCCCCAAACCGGAAAAATACCCATGAATATACCAAAAGCTATAGAAAGTGCGATCACATACCTGGGCGTATCACTCCCGATAATATCTTCTCTGAAAATCTGCTTGATGCTTTTGTTTCTGTATTTCAGGAAAACCTGTTTGGGCCTGTAATAAACCAGTCCAAGGAATACCAGGAGGACGTTAAGCAGACTAATTCTCAAAAAATCCGTCCATGGTCTGAAATGACTGACCCTCTCCCCGGATGGAGGATAATAGACATCAATGGGAACTTCCATTATTTTAATTCCGCTCCAGGAAGCTTTGACAAGAATCTCCAGCTCAAATTCGTATCTGCCGGAGAAAAGTCTGGTACCCTCCAGTGCCCGGATGGGGTAAAGCCTGAAACCTGATTGTGTATCTTTTATTTTCCGACCGGTTTCAATCCTGAACCAGAAGCTCGATAACCAGTTGGCAAACCTGTTCTTCCCCGGTACATTCTTTTGCTTCAGCACCCTTGATCCGACGATCAGTACCCGGCTTTCATTCCCGGGGAGCGTAAGAAAAGCAGGCAGGTCACTGGCCCGGTGCTGGGCATCAGCATCCATGGTAATGGCAAAATCGAAGCCCAGCTCAAGGGCTCGTTGAAAACCAGCCCTGAGTGCTTTTCCTTTTCCCAGGTTTTCAGGGAATGTGATAACATGGATTGTTTTGAATGTTGACAGAATCTCCAGGGTTTGATCCGTGCAGCCGTCATTGACGACGATGATATCCCAGCAATATTCCATGACCTCATTCAGCACACTTTCAATGGATGCTGCATTATTGAAGGTGGGAATGATCACACAGCACTTTTTCCTTTTACATGCTTCCCTGGTTTTATCCTGCATCACTTCTGAACTCCCCCCTGATTTTTAAATACCTGGTTTCTCCCATGAAAAGCACCCCTTCCACCGTAAAATCCGGTCCTATGGCTGTATAAGAGATCCGGGCATTGATTTCCCTGGCTTTTCCCGGTTCATGCAGGGCGGTGAACTTGATATATTTTGCTTCAGAAAGCCATAGGGGCGTATCCATCTCACCCTGGAGAATCTCCTTGATCATCAGGATCTGACAAACACCGGGTGTAACAGCGAAGTTGGGAAAATGACCCCCGTATACAACACTGTCACCATTGACCTGGATCCTGGCCTCGATGACATGATCCTTATGGCCAGTCACCCTGTATGTATAGAGGTCACTGATCAGCATAATCACTCCATTGATTCAACTGTTGCAGGACGATGTGCAATCTAATGCCTTTATGTCCGATCTCAATTCTCACGCCTTTGTTGTATTCAATATTAAATTCTACGCTTCTGAATAATCCCTTTTTCCGGGTAATCTTGTATGTACCCCGCTCTGCGAGGTGGAAATAGGTGTATTTCTCCTTCCTGTGCCTGAACTTCAGGACCTCTGACGGATCACCCGCTTCTGTTTTGCTGAGCGAATAGCTTTCTATGGCAGACAAATCTAATAATAAGGTGCGAAAATCATTCTCCAGGGTTTTTAAAATGGACGCTTTGTTCAGAAATTCCTGGACGCTGACCACCTCAAACTGATCATCCTGGTATCGAAGATCCATCAAACTGAGCCCCAGTTCAGACAAAAATACAATGTGGGTGGAGCTGTCAGGCATCTCCTTGATCAGGAAAAGTCCAGAATAATGCTCCTTGAACAATCCGATATTCGCTTTAAAAAGCATGGATTCGCTACCGGTGTCAAGGGGGGCAAACCTCATTATTCTGCTTCCTTCAGCCGGCTTTACCTCACCCACTTTCGAGGCCGGACAACATGAGGTGTATAACAGGCTAATAATCAGTAGTAAATACAGCGTCGGGAATGCTCTCATTGATGCTCCTGTCAAAAAAGGTAATCACTGTATAGTCTTTCTCGCTCTCCCTCATGAGGATTTCAGACACCATCAGGTCTGTTTTATCGAAATACACCTCCATGGTTGAGATCACTGCTCTCATCTGAATATCCCGGGGGATAAGTTTGAGAAGGTAGTATTGCTCATTTTCAAAAGCTTTCAGATCAAATTTGTCCTGTTTCATCACATTCCCCTGTACCATTCCGATGATCAGGTCATTGATCTCCTTGAAAGCGGCATTGGATTCGATATCATAGGCACTGATCTGTTCACCATCCTTGATCTGGAACTTTCCGCCGTGGATAATGATGGTGTATTGAAATGGCTCTTCATATGCCCATCGAAGGCTGTTTTCCATGCGGAACCAGAACTTGCCTTTGCTCATGATGGTCTCATCAAGGAACTCCAGCTGTTTTTTCTGGATAAAACTGCTCTGAATAGACTCAATATCACTGGCGTTGTGATTGATTTGCTCCACAAGGCCTTCCGGGTCACTTGCCGGGACAAAGTCTTCCTGTCCGGCCAGGTCGATGGGTACCAGACCCATGAGAAGAATGAAGCCAAGCATCCGTATCGCATTTTGAAGTTTCATTTCCAGCTGTAATATTGATCATTTGGGCAAAGGTAGTAAAAGAAAATATTAGTAAATTTGGAGCTTTTCTGAGAAGTGAATCCCGGATGTTGGGGAATTGTAAGTAAATTTATCCTACTCCCAAATAAATTGTTTCGTGATAAAGATTAAAGCGAAGGAAAGTCTTACACTTGAGGCGGCTGAGGCAATCATACTTGAGAAACAACCATTTGAACTGGACAAGCAGAGCCTGGATCTGGTAGAAGAGAGCCTGAATTTCCTGCTGGATTTTTCTGTGGAAAAGATTATATACGGTATCAATACCGGATTTGGTCCCATGGCCCAATACAAGATTGATGAGGACAAGCAGGTGGAATTGCAGTACAATCTGATCCGAAGTCATTCGGCCGGAGCGGGTGAAAAGATTCCGGACCTCTACGTAAAAGCTGTCATGCTTGTCCGGCTCATGTCAATCATCCAGGGCAATTCGGGAATTCATCCCTCCTGCGTTCATCTCCTGCGATCACTTATCCTGAAGGATGTTTATCCCTTCATTCCGGAACATGGCGGTGTAGGAGCAAGCGGTGACCTGGTCCAACTTTCCCATCTTGCTCTTATACTGATCGGGGAGGGTGAGGTTACCTACAAAGGAAAAATCCGTCCCACCGATGAAGTATTCGAAGCGCTTGGACTGAAGCCCATCGAGGTAGTGCTCAGGGAAGGGCTTTCCCTGATCAACGGAACTTCCGTGATGACCGGGATTGGGATCATCAATGTGATCAAGGCAAAACAGCTGCTTGACTGGTCCATTGTTGCTTCAGCACTGATCAATGAGATTGTCCATTCCTTCGATGACCACTTTGCAAAAGAGTTGAATCAGGTCAAGAAGCATGAAGGACAACGTTATATTGCCGAGACCCTTGAGCACATTCTTTCCACAAGTGATCTGATCGACAGGCGGGAGGAGTATTTCTACAACAACAATGAAGAGGCGCGCATCTTTAAAAGGAAAGTCCAGGAGTATTACTCACTGCGTTGCATTCCCCAGATTCTTGGAGCGGTGTATGATACCGTCAGGAATGCGCAAGAGGTATTAGTCAACGAAATGAATTCGGTGAGTGACAATCCCATCGTGGACGTTGCGAAGAAGAATGTGTTTCACGGAGGCAACTTCCATGGAGATTATGTGTCTCTTGAGATGGACAAACTGAAGATTGCCATGACACGCGTCTCCATGCTTTCAGAAAGACATCTTGCTTTTCTCTGCAATCCCAAGCAGAATGAACTGCTTCCGCCTTTCGTGAACCTGGGCAAGTTGGGACTGAACCTCGGAATGCAGGGGATCCAGTTTACTTCTACATCCACCGTGGCGGAAAACCAGGCACTTTCCAACTCGGTATATGTGCACAGCATTCCGACCAACAATGACAACCAGGATATCGTCAGCATGGGAGCCAATGCGGCTTTGATTACCAAACGGGTCATTGACAACGCATACCAGGTCCAGGCCATAGAGATGATTGCTTTGCTGCAGGCAGTGGATTACCTGGAGGTGGACCACAGGCTGTCGGAAACTACATCAAAGTATTATAAAGAAATGCGTGCGTTGGTCCCCAGGTTTGTTGAGGACACACCCAAACACAAAGATATCAAGCGGATCAGGGATTACCTGTTTAATACAAAAGCCCTGCTGCCAATAAAGGAATAGATGAAGGTTGCACTGGTTACAGGAGGATCAAGGGGTATAGGGAAGGCAGTTTCGCTGAAGCTGGCCGGGGATGGCTTTTATGTGCTGGTGAATTACCGATCCAATGAGTCAGAAGCAGATGATACCCTTGAAAAGATCCGGAAGGCCGGAGGAGAAGGCGAGCTGATGCAGTGTGATGTATCAGACCCGGTGCGGGTAAAAAAAGTACTGGATGAATGGCAGGAGGCAAACAGGGAGCACTATATTGAAGTGCTTGTGAACAATGCTGGATTGAACAAGGATAACCTGATGGTGTTTATGTCAGATGATGAGTGGAAGGATGTTATTGCAACCAACCAGCACAGCTTTTTTTATGTGACGCGGCATTTGCTGCAGGATATGCTGGTTCACAAGCGCGGACAGATTGTGAATGTGGTATCCCTTTCCGGACAGAAGGGACTGGCAGGGCAGGTTAATTATGCAGCATCAAAAGGCGCTGTTATTGCCGCTACCAAATCACTGGCCATGGAGGTAGGTAAGAAAAAGATAAGGGTGAATGCAGTGGCACCGGGATTCATTGCAACGGACATGACAGCTGCCCTTGATGAAAAGGAACTGTCGAAGATGGTCCCGCTCAGAAGATTTGGCACCCCCGAAGAGGTAGCCGAAGTAGTAAGTTTTTTGGTATCGGATAAAGCCTCCTATATCACCGGCGAAATTATTTCGGTGAATGGAGGAATGTATAGTTAGCATGAACAGAAGAGTAGTCATCACCGGAGCAGGGATTTACTCCACCATAGGAAAGAATATGGAGGAGGTGAAGCAATCCTTACTGATGGGGAGGTCCGGAATTGGTATTGATCCCAGGCGGGTTGATTTTGGTTTCAGGTCTACGCTGACCGGTATACTGGAGAGACCGAACCTGAAAGGTTTATTGCCCAGGCGCATGCGCGTGGGGATGGCCGAACAGGGAGAATATGCCTACGTGGCCACCATGGAGGCATTGGAGCAGGCAGGTGTTCATATGGATTTCCTGGAGGCCAATGAAGTAGGAATCCTGTATGGAAATGACAGTTCGGCTGTCCCGGTGATCGAGGCCATCGACATTGTCAGGGAGAAGAAGGACACCACTTTAATCGGTTCGGGATCCATTTTCCAGTCCATGAACTCCACCATCACCATGAACCTGGCGGTCATCCTGAAACTGAAAGGGATCAATTTCACCCTGAGCGGAGCCTGCGCCAGTAGTTCTCATGCCCTTGGCATGGCTCACCTGGTCATTTCTCAGGGTTTGCAGGAGATGATCATTTGCGGAGGAGGACAGGAAGTGAATGCCGAATCCATGGGCAGTTTTGATGGATTGAGTGCTTTTTCGGTCCGGATGGACAATCCAACTGCAGCGTCCAGACCATTTGACAGGGACGGGACGGATTGGTCCCAAGCGGTGGAGCGGCTACCCTGGTCGTGGAGAGCCTGGATTCGGCCCTGAAAAGGGGCGCAAAAATCCTTGGAGAAATCAGGGGTTACGGGTTTTCATCCAATGGCGATCATATTTCGGTTCCCAATATTGATGGACCCACCCGTTCTCTTGTAAACTGCCTGAAACATGCGGGCATGGCCCCGTCGGAAATAGATTACATCAATGCGCACGCCACTTCCACTCCGGTGGGCGATGGTAATGAGGCCATCGCGCTGGCCAGAGGTATTTGGTGAACAAACCGTGCCGGTGAGTTCAACCAAATCCATGACCGGGCATGAGATGTGGATGGGGGGTGCAAGTGAGGTGATCTATTCCCTGATCATGATGGAAAACGGTTTCATTGCGCCGAATCTGAATTTTGAAAATCCCGATGAAGCTTCTGCACGTTTGAACATAATTACGGAGAGAACCGATTATAATATAAATACCTTTCTGTCCAATTCTTTTGGATTCGGAGGAACAAATTCATCTTTAATAGTATCTAAATACAGAAAATAATTAACGCACAATACACATGCAAAGGGCTGAAATTATAGAAAAGGTTAATGAGTTTTTAGTTGAGGAGTTCGAGATTGAGGAGAGTGCTCTCGATTTGGATGCGAATCTGATTGACGACCTGGGGATAGAGAGTCTGGATTTCGTTGATATCGTTGTGTCCATAGAAAAAGAATTTGGTTTTAAAGTCAAACGAGAGGAGATTACTGAGGTGCGCACCCTGAATGATCTTTATACCTATATTGAGAAGCGAGTCTAGAGAAATAACAGTTACAAACCATTGCTATGCCCGGTTGGTCAGGTAAATCGAAAGGCGGAACGCTGGGGTATCGTTTTTTCATAGTTTTGATCCGGTATACCAGCATCAGGCTTACATATTTCTTTATCAGGGTTGTTGCGCTCCACTACTTTGTATTTTCAGATAAATCTGCTATGAAATTCTATTTCAGGGAGATACAAGGGTATGGCAGGGGAAAGGCTTTGAGAAGCATCTACCGGAATTATTGTCTGCTGGGTGAGATTCTGGTGGATAAGGTGGCCATGTTGTCAGGGGCAAAAACGGATTACACTTTCAGTTTCGAGGGTGAAAATCACCTGCACCACATGAGTGAGCAGGGAAAGGGAGGGGTCCTGATCGGAGCGCATATGGGGAACTGGGAGGTGGCCGGACAGCTACTTGAACGGATCGATACCCCGGTGAATATTGTGATGCTGGAAGCAGAACATGAAAAGATCAGGAAACTCCTGGACCAGGTTTTGGTGAATAAAAGCATCAGGGTGATTCCGCAGAAGGAGGATTACTCTCATCTGTTCTTGATTGATGAAGCGTTCAAAAGAAATGAGTTTGTTGTGATACACGGCGACAGGTACCTTCCGGGAAACAACACAGTATCGCTTTCTTTTCTTGGAAAAGAAGCCATGTTTCCCACAGGCCCTCTTTACCTGGCCAGCAAACATGGCGTTCCCGTTTCATTTGTGTATACCTTGAAGGAGAACAGCCAGCCATTACCATTTTTATGCAACCCCCGGGAAGGTTTTTCCCTACCCGGCACGTTTGAAAACCAGGAAGGAAGAAATCAGGGGGATGGTAGCGTCCTATGTTCGCTCCCTGGAGCATGATGGTCAGGAAGTATCCGCTGCAATGGTTTAACTACTATCATTTCTGGAACGAGGATCAAGTTGCACCCTAAGCAAATGACAATGAAAATAAATTACGGTTCAGATAAAAAGAGCGCGCTGCAGGCCAAATTTGATGCGCAGAAAATTGCCTTTGGGCCCATCATGTTTCAGGCTGCAAGGGCTTTGCGTGATCTGGGGATCCTGAAATTGATCAGGCAGCACCGTTCCGTGGGAGTTGAACTGGAAGAGATCGCCAGGGAACTGGAGCTCAGTGTTTATGGAGTGAAGGTATTACTGGAAGCAGGTCTGAGTCTGGAACTGGTCTGGGTTGAAGAAGGAAGGTACAAGATCACCAAAACAGGATGGCATATACTTAATGATGAACTGACACAGGTCAATATGGATTTTACCCATGATGTGAATTACCTGGGCATGTTTAGTCTTCAGGAATCGATAAGGGAGGGAAAACCAACTGGGCTGAAGACCCTTGGAGAATGGGATACCATCTACCAGGGATTGTTAAAGATGCCTGAGAAAGCCATGGAGAGCTGGTTGGCCTTCGACCATTTTTACTCGGACTACTCCTTTTCCGAAATTCTTCCGCTTGTGCTTGAACCGGGCGTGAAACATCTCCTTGATGTGGGTGGAAATACCGGGAAATTTGCCCTTCAGTGTGCTGGATTTAAGGAGGATGTCAGGGTGACCATCCTGGACCATCCGGACCAGATTGAAAAGGCAAGGGAAAATGTCAGGGACCAGGGCTTTTCCAACCGGGTATCGGGAATCGTCATGGATCTGCTTGACCATACCATCCCTTTTCCCAAGGGGGTTGATGTGATCTGGATGAGCCAGTTCCTGGATTGCTTTTCAAAAGAGGATATTGCCGAGCTCCTTCGCCGCAGCAAAGAGGCCATGGATATGGATTCATCACTCTTTATACTGGAACTTTTCTGGGACAAGCAGAAATTTGAAGCTTCAACCTATAGTTTGCATGCCACATCACTTTATTTTACCAATATAGCCAATGGCTGCAGCCAGATGTATCATTCCGGCGACCTGCTGGAACTGATTGAAAATTCAGGCATGGTTGTTGCCGATACATATGAAGACATTGGCGTGAGCCATACCCTCTACAAGTGCAAGTTGAAGCCATGAGTAAACAGCAGTTCATAGAGATTGATATACTGGACCTTATACCTCAACGGCCTCCTTTTGTAATGGTGGACAGGCTTGTTTCGGCCGGGAACAACCATGCTGAATCTGTGTTCACTGTAAGCAGTGAAAATATTTTTGTAGAGGGAGCGTTTTTCCAGGAGAGCGGACTCATTGAGAACATGGCGCAGACCGCTGCAGCATTTCAGGGTTACCATGCGCTTGCTGGAAGAAAAGAAATAAAGAATGGTTATATTGGTGGTATTAAGAACCTGGAGATCAAATTCCTCCCATCTGTCGGGGAGCAATTAACTACAGTAATCACTGAAGAGCATCGTGTAATGGGTGCCAGCGTTCTTACCGCTGCGTCAAGGATAGGCGAAAGGGTGGTTGCGACATGTGAATTAAAGGTATTTATTCAGTAATTTATAATCATAATTACTTATAGTATGAAAAAATTAGCATTATTACTTATAGCATTCTCTGTGGGTTTGGTGGTGCAAAGCACAGAACCAGTATTTTCACAGGAAGAGGTTGTGTGGTTCGGACTGGATTACACCCAGGTGAAATTTATTGGTTATGATTCTCAGTTCTCCGATCTGCCGAAAATCCAGGACCATTATTTTTCTGCCTGGAATCAACTCTTCATCACCGAGGTCAAGAAATACGACATAAAAGGAGCGCTGGGCGTAGACGAACTTACTTATGAGATCGAAAATGCCATTACGCTTAGCAAGCAACGCGACATGAATGGAATACTGCAATCCGGGTCATATAAACTGGGGAAGGAGCAGCTTGCCGCTGTCCTCAAATCGTATGTCAACGCATCCGACCAGCGAACGGGCGTCCTGATGATCATGGAGACGCTGAACAAACTGGAGGAGACCTCATCCATGTGGCTGGTTGTGTTCGATGTATCCACCAGCAAGATCCACCATCTGAAGAGGTATTCAGGCAAGCCGGGGGGATTCGGTTTCAGGAATTACTGGGCAAGGAGTTATTATAATGTGATCCTGAGTCTGAAAGAATCATCACAAAAACCCTTTTAGCGTGCCGGCAGATAAACTCCTGACAGACCGGACTGAAGTACGAATCCGTTTCAGTGAAGTGGATGCCCTGGGAATTGTCTGGCATGGACATTTTACAAAATATATTGAAGATGGCCGGGAATCATTCGGGCGAAGGTATGGCCTGGACTATTTTGATGTGTATAGTCAGAAACTCCTCACACCCATTGTCAAATTAGAGATCGACTATAAACTGCAGGTCAGATACGGAGAGGAGATTATTATCGAGACAAGGTACAGGAATTGTCTCGCAGCCAAGATCATCCTTGACTACAGTATCTTTCGAAAATCGGACCTGGCCCTGGTGTCCACAGCCACTACCACTCAGGTATTTGTGAACAGGGATGGGGACCTGGAACTGACCAACCCTCCATTCTACCTGGAGTGGAAGCGCAGGAACGGAGTAGAACACGAGCAGCGATAAGCAATGGTTCAAACCTACCTGCAATCAAACAACATCATTTCTTCCCTTGGGTTAAACACCAGGGATACGCTGAAAGGTATGCTGACCGGGAAAAGCGGGATCAGTTTGAGCCAGGACCGGGAATTGTCTGACCGGGATTTTCCCGTTTCCCTGATCGACTGGGATCGGGTGGAGGTCGAGGCTGCCGGCCTGGCCAGGGCTGAAAGCTTTACAAGATTTGAAAAGATAGCCCTGCTTTCCATCCGGGACGCACTTGCCGGGACAGATATTGATCCGGCAGACCCGGAGACCGTTTTGATCCTTTCAAGCACCAAAGGAAATGTGGAATTGCTGGGTAGTCCTCAGGACTATAGTCGTGATCGTTTGTTCCTCTGGAAGTCTGCTGATCTGATCGCAGGGTATTTTGGATTGAGAAAGAAACCGGTGGTGATCTCCAATGCCTGTATCTCTGGGGTTGTGGCCCTGTTGATGGCCCAGCGTATGATCCGGAGCGGACAGTGTAAACAGGCCATTGTGGTGGGGGCCGATGTGGTTTCAAATTTCATCGTATCTGGATTTCAATCCTTTCTTTCACTCAGTGAAAAACCGTGTCGGCCTTTTGATGAATTGCGGGACGGGCTAACCCTTGGAGAAGCTGCAGCCACCGTGATTATTTCCGGGCGACCGGGAGAGGTTGAATTACTGGGAGGCGCCATCACCAATGATGCAAACCATATTTCAGGACCCTCAAGGAGCGGGGAGGGACTGCTATTGGCCATGGAACAAACCCTTAAAGGCAAGAGGAATGTGGACCTGATATCTGCACATGGAACGGCTACTGTATACAATGATGAGATGGAATCCATTGCCCTCAGCAGGGCCGGACTGGAAACAGTACCCGTCAACAGCCTGAAAGGATATGTGGGCCATACGCTGGGAGCCGCGGGAATCCTGGAAACCCTTGTTAATGTGGAAGCCATGAAACAGGATATACTGGTTCCCACCATGGGTTTTTCCCGTCCGGGTGTGTCGGGAAAAATAAATGTGGTTGGGGAGGCAGGTAAAAGAGAAACAGGCAGCATGTTGAAGGTGGCATCTGGATTCGGAGGCTGCAATGCGGCTGCTTTATTTCAGAGAAGGATATGAAACTTGTAAAGCACATCATCATCGAAAATGGCAAGGTGGTTGTCAATGGAAAGCTTGACTACTCCGTGGAGGATCACTCCATCAGTGCTTTTACGAAGGACATCTATAAGCATTACGGCATCGGGTATTCCAAGTTTTACAAAATGTCCCCGCTGAGCAAACTGGGTTTCCTGGCCTCGGAACTTTTGCTGAAGGACGAGGATCTCACCGGCACCAATCCCGCGCATGTTTCAATTATCATTGCCAACTCCTCCGCTTCATTGCATACGGACAGCATCTACCAGGAGTCCATTGAAACGAAACCCAGTCCGGCTATTTTTGTCTATACGCTGCCCAATATCCTGATTGGGGAGATCTGTATCAGGAACGGGTTCACGGGTGAAGGAATATTTTTTATCCAGGAAGCGTTTGACAGGGAATTTATTTTTGACTATGCAAAGAAACAGGGGGAGGCCATTCGGGGTGCAATGAGCCTTGCTGGATGGATCGATGTGGATATGGACGGGAAATACCGGGCCGATCTCTGTTTGTTAAAATAACTATTGTATATTAAATGATTGAAGTATTAAACAGAAACCATATGGACGGACTGATAGATAAGCTGAAGCGAGAACTGATTGAGCAATTGAACCTGGAAGACCTTGAACCTGCCGATATCGATCCGGCGGCCCCCCTTTTTGGAGATGGCCTCGGACTTGATTCCATCGATGCGCTGGAGATTATTGTTCTTCTGGAGAAGGAGTATGACATAAAAATGGGTGATCCCCGGGAGGGAAAAGAAATTATGTACTCGTTGGAATCACTTGCCAAATTTATAGAAAGCAAGCGCGGGTGAATATCTGGGTTACAGGGATCGGCGTCGCTTCATCCATCGGCTTGAATGTGGAGCAGAGTCTGGCCTCTTTCAGGGAAGGCAGGCGGGGTTTGGGAGAGATCAGGATCCTGGATACCATCCATAAATCGGAATTCATAGCAGGGGAGATCCCCCTGACCAATCAGCAGCTTTTGGAGCTGGTGAAGATACCCGCTCACAGGTACAGAAATTATACAAGAACCGCTTTGCTGGGTATGATTGCCGCCAGGGAAGCATATGAGGATGCAGGAATTCTGGAGGATGACGGGATAAGCACCGCGCTGGTCTCGGCCACCACGGTAGGTGGCATGGATAAAACGGAGCGGGACTATGCTTCGGGTGACCACGATTCGGGTTATATTTTGACCCATCCCTGTGGAGACTCTACAGATAAGATCGCTGATTTTCTGGGCCTGCCTGCTTATCGTACCACTCTAAGCACCGCTTGTTCGTCCGGTGCCAATGCCATCATTCATGCAGCAAGGCTTATCCGGCATGGAAAGGCAGACCGGGTTATTGCAGGAGGAGTGGATGCCTTGTCTAAATTCACTTTAAACGGCTTCAACTCCCTGATGATTTTGGACAAGGATTGTTGTCAGCCCTTTGACCGCAACCGAAAGGGTTTGAACCTGGGTGAAGGAGCCGGTTTCATTGTCCTTGAATCAGAAAAGCTGGTACAAACCAGGGAGTCCAGGACCTATGGCCGTTTGTCAGGTTATGCCAATACCAATGATGCCTTTCACCAGACCGCTTCATCGCCTGACGGGGAGGCTGCTTTCAGTGCGATGACCCGGGCTCTGGAGATGAGCCGAATAAAAGCAGGGGAGATAGATTATATCAATGTGCATGGTACAGGTACCGAGAACAATGATGCTTCGGAAGGGGCCGCCCTGGTCAGGGTGTTTGGAGAGGATGTGCCTTTGTTCAGTTCAACAAAATCCTTTACCGGTCATACCCTGGGTGCTGCAGCCGGACTGGAGGCTGTATTTTCTCTGCTGGCCATACGGCACGGACTGGTGCTGCCCAGTCTGGGATTCCAGGACCCCATTGAAGATCTGGGTATTTCACCTGCCACAGCGTTTCAGGAAGGGCTGCAGATCAGGCATGTGTTATCAAATTCCTTCGGATTCGGGGGCAACAATTCTTCATTGATCTTCTCAAAGCAATAGGGTATGCCCGTGTATATACAATCCACAGAAACCATTTCTCCACAGGATACATTCCAGTCATCGTCCTTTTTGGAGGAGGTGCTAACACCCACGAAAGATTATTTCACCTGCCTTCATCCCGAGTACAAACAGTTTATCAATCCGGGATCCCTCAGGAGAATGTCCAATGTGATCCGTATGGGCCTGACGGTCTCCAGATCCTGCATGGAGAAGGCAGGGTTAGAGAAGCCGGGAGCAATCATCATAGGATCTGGATTGGGATGTGTGCAGGATACTGCCAAATTTCTGAACCAGGTCATTGATCAGGATGAACAGCTTCTGAACCCCACCGCCTTCATCCAATCAACCCACAATACGGTTTCGGGACAGATCGCCCTGCTGCTCGGATGCAGGGAGTACAACCTCACCTTTTCTCAGAAGAGCCTGTCCTTCGAATCAGCCCTGATGGATGCCATCCTGCTGCTGGATGAGAAGGAAACCGGGAATGTCCTGGTGGGAGGGATTGACGAGATCGTTGAAGAGAGTTATTCCCTGATGCTAAAAAGCGGCTGTGCCAAAGCCTCCCTGGAAGCGGATATCCTGAATAGCAAAACTCCCGGAGCAGTGCCGGGAGAGGGGGCTGCCTTTTTTCTTTTATCAGGCGAGAAGCAGCCGGGAAGCCTGGCCCGTATGGATGATATGGAGGTAATCAACAGAAGCCTTGGACTGCATGCATTAAAGGAGCAGCTCTCGGCTTTCCTTTCCCGGAACGGAACAAGCGAAGCTGATATTGACCTGCTGATTACAGGTCGTAACGGTGATGCAGGATCCAGCGAGATCTACCAGGGCATTGAGGATGTATTTACACACAGTGTGATTGCCGGATACAAGCATTTGGTGGGGGAGTATGATACTGCGTCGGCATTTGGTATGAGCCTGGCATCCAGGATCATTCACCAGAATAAGGTGCCGCGCACCATCCGTCTGAATAAAGTTGCAAAAGACAAGATCTCCAGCTGCCTGCTGTTTAACCATTCCGCTAACAGGGATTTTTCTTTTATACTGCTTTCGAAAGTGCTCACATGAAACCATAAATTCATGAGCAGGTTTTACACGATCATCGGACTTTTTATTCTCGCCGGGGCGGGGCTGTTTTTTATTCCCATGTCATGGGAATTGAGAATATGGCTTCTCGTCGCAGGACTCCTGTTGTTGCTTGCCATTCTGGCTTACGGCGCATCCCACATCGATTCCCAATTGTTTGTCCCGAGTATATGCGCAGGGAGCAGGGCGGGCAGCAAGATTGCCATTACCTTTGACGATGGTCCACATCCGCTTCATTCAGTTGAAATCATGGAGATGCTGGACCGCTTCGGCTGCAAAGCCACTTTTTTTCTGACTGGATCAAAGTTGGATGGAAACAGGGAGGTGGTAAAGAAAATGATCGCAGAAGGACATACAGTTGGGAACCACTCCTATAGCCATTCCAATATGTTCCCCCTGTTCCGGAGTAAAAAGATCTCCCGTGAAATCGAAAAGACCAACCGTTTGTTGCAGGATATCACTGCTGCACCCATCCGCTACTTTCGGCCTCCGTTTGGAGTTACCAATCCGAGGATCTACCGTGGACTCCGCGGACTGGACATGCAGGTGACAGGGTGGAGCATCAGATCCTTTGATACCAGGAACGAAGAGGCTGAGAAAGTGGTTGGCCGGATCATGAAAAAGGTCAGGGGCGGTGATATTATCCTACTTCACGAAACATCAGACCATATCCTGCAGATTCTGGAACAGCTGCTTCCCCTTCTGCAGCAGCGGAACCTGAGCTGTGTGAACCTGGATCTCTTGCTCGCTGTCACTATTTCAGATTCTCCCTGAAAAAATCGATGGTTCGCTTCCATGCCAATTCAGCAGCTGCCTGGTTGTACCGTGGGGTTGTATCATTGTGGAAGCCATGGTTTACCTCGGGGTAGATGTAGGCAGTGTATTCCTTGTTATATTCTTTCAGTGCGGCTTCATAGGCTGGCCAGCCTTCATTCACCCGCTTATCAAGTCCGGCGTAGTGCAGCAACAGGGGGGCTTTAATTGGTGGCACTTCCTCAGCTGACGGCTGTCCACCGTAGAAAGGAACTGCAGCCAGCAAATCCGGAATTCGCACAGCCATCATATTGGAGATCCATCCACCAAAACAGAATCCAACAACACCCACCTTCCCATTACATTCGGGATGCTCCCTCAGGAAGTCGAAAGCAGCAATAAAGTCTTCCAACATCTCATTCCGGTCCCGCTCTCTTTGCATGGTCCTGCCATCGTCATCATTGCCCGGGTAACCACCCAGCGGACTCAACGCATCAGGGGCAAGGGAGATGAAACCTGCCAGGGCTGCCCTTCTTCCCACATCTTCAATGTGTGGGTTCAGTCCCCGGTTCTCATGAACAACTACGATCCCGGGCAACCTGGAATCTGCATCAGCCGGTCTTGACAGCAAGCCATTGATCTTTCCTCCACCTTGGGGAGATTTATACGTAGTGAACGCTGATTTCAGTCTCGGATCATTCGATTGCACCTGGATCTTCCTCATATAGTCGGGAAGCATAAAACTCATGAGTGATGAAAGGGTAAGCCCGCCTACAGCATATACAGACAGCTTTTCCAGGAATTTCTTCCTGTCAATTTTACTGTGTGCGTAGTCATCATACAAATCAAACATCTCCTGGTTGATATCCTCTTTTGTAATTCGTTTCATGATATGCTTCTTATATAGGTTGACATACAAGTTAAAACATTTTTTTCAACAAGTCAGATTACTCAAGTGTCCCGTCCAACCAGTGGATGATATTGAGCAACAAGCGATAGTTTTCGGGAGCGAATTCTGAACTCATGCCGCCCTTTCTTTTTTCAGGGCCTATCAGCTGTGCTGAAAACATCATTGCCTCGCCTGATACAACGATCTTACCCTTCTTATAAGGCTTGAATGCTCCCTGTGACCATCCGGTGACATCTTGCCTGCGTGTGGACTCATCAAAAACCCAGGCTGTATCAGGGAGCAGATTCACGTAGTTTTCATTGAATACCAAAATGGGTGTGGCATCCCCAGGTATTTGAAAACCCTGTCCCGTAAAGGTGGCAATTTGCCTGACACTTTCGCTTGAATCCCTGCCCTTTGTGATGATGCTTTCTTTCAGTGTACCATCTTCCATGCTAAAAAAAGCGGGTCCCCTCACTTCCGGCTGAAAAACGAATCCATTGGAAAACCCGAATCCAAACGCTGCAGCCAGATCAAAAGCTGCCCCTGCCATGGGCATATGGTCAGCAATGAGGAACAGGCTTCCCCCTCGCTTCACCCATCTCTTTAAAAGCTTTATTTCATCCTTTGTAAAAGCGGAAGGATTGGGCAGGTACCAATCCTCCACATTGATCTCATTCAATGCATTGGAAATAACCAGTATACTGCCTTCAGCGAGTTTCGCTTTCTCGAAAAGCCCATGGTAGGATTTGACCACATAGCCATCCCGCTCCAGTAGGTTGGCGAAAGCTTTGTAGCGCCCCTCCTTTGTATGAAAATTATGGTGCCCTTCATCAATGAATACAACCGGCCCTTCTCCAGGCCCATATGCAGGATTATGGATGGGGGGGTGATAGCCTGTATCAGCCACCTGCTGCCCAATAAGCCACACAGGCATGATCAGGATGATGAAGCAAAGAATGGTTTTCATCTTTTTACTCCAGGTCGATTTTAAGGGCATGGGCATATGCAGAGGGCTTCTCTTTCGGGAAACTGACCACCAGGCCTTCGGGACTCTGAGACCATACAAGCGCTTCATCGGACCCCAGCATGGACACCTGCTTGACTCTCAGATTCTCATCAATGGAGCGAATGGTAATCTCTTCGTCAGTCCAGTTCAGGGAAATGGCATAAAGGATATCTCCTTTGGTCGTAAAACGAATGTCCTGTGCTGTATACTGGGATTCCTCATTATCCGTAAAAGCGCCTGCCGTGCCTGTTACTTCTCCTTCTGCCGCTAAAGTCCAGGGGCGTGTTCCATAAATGGCTTCCCCATTCACATTCAACCATCCCCCAATTTTTCGCAACACATCCTGCTGTTGCAATGTAATGGTACCATCGGGTTTGGGACCGATATTCAAGAGAAGGTTGCCATTCTTGGAAACAATATCCACCAGGTCATCAACGATCTGATTGGGTGTTTTGCTCTCTTCGCCATCAATATATCCCCAGGATTTCTTGCCCACAGATGTATCGGTTTGCCAGGGGAACTTCAGGATTTTATCTGATTTACCTCTTTCTATGTCAAACACCTGGATGTTGTTCCCGTACCCCAGTTTTGTATTGACAACAACACCTTTATTCCAATCAATGGCGGAGTTGTAATAATATGCCAGAAACTGATAGAAGGTGGATTGAAAAGGCAATTTACCTACGGTCCAGTCAAACCAGATCAGCTCAGGTTGGTAGAGGTCAACCAACTCATAGGTGTGAACCAGCCAGTTTTTCATGGACTGTTCATTGAATCCGGCTCCTTCCGGGCATTCCACTCCCTGGCCACCCGGCCACTCCAGACACTCACCATAGAGCGAAGAATACTCCGGGTTCTGAACATCGGAAGGAATGTCTTTACCCCCGTTAAAGAACCAGGCATTTTCGGCCCGATGGGATGATAAACCAAAATGCAATCCCTGTTCCAGGCTAGCTTCCTTTAGTTCCCCAATGATATCCTTCCTGGGTCCCATGTCTACAGAATTCCATTTATTTCCCACGCTATTGTATAATGAAAATCCATCGTGATGTTCCGCAACGGGTACCACATATTTAATCCCGGCCTCCTTGAAGAGGGAAACCCATTCATCTGCATCAAATTTCTCAGCTTTGAACATGGGAATGAAATCCTTGTACCCAAATTCAGTAAGCGCACCATATGTCTCTATATGATGCTGATAGGCCTTACTGTCTTTCTGGTACATATTGCGGGGATACCATTCACTCTCAAATGCAGGTACGGAGTAAACTCCCCAGTGAATGAATACCCCAAATTTGGCGTCTTTGAACCATTCGGGGATATTGTAATTCTGTGCGATGCTGGCCGAATCCGGAGTAAAAACATCCGTTCCTTCGGGGGATATATAGGTGGAGATGTCTGGCTTGTAATCAGCTTCTTCCGTGGTGCAGGCACAGCATGCAAAAAGAACTATGGCCAGTATTAGCGTGGAAAATCGTTTCATTTTTTTTTCAGGTATTTAAGTGGTTCGTACAAGATACATATTTTTCATTTCAGCATGCCTTCCATCAGTTTGATGGCTGACACCATGGCCTTCTTTTGAACAAACTCACGTGGTGTATGATCACCAACTTCGTAGGTGAGCGACTCAGCGCCAAATTCATAAAAGAAGTACGAGGTGGAGGTCACTTTGCTTTCCGATGCTGCTGAAGGTCTCACATTGGGTTCATAGTCGGGAAACTCCTTTCCGCTTGCTACAATCATCTCCTCCACGATTCCAGGCATATTTCCTTTTTGCTCGGGATTGATGGTGTAATAGATATCCTCCTGCGTGGAATGAAAATCAATGGCCACATAAAATTTACCCATTCCGGACTCCGTCTTTTGCTTCATAAAATCGCGTATGGCTGAGGTCTCCGGCTGATTAAAATCTGCCCAGTCCCGGTTCAGATCAATCCCGCCGCGATTATGCCGCCAGTGACCATGGTAGACTCCATCCGGGTTGGCCAGGGGTACTACGTAAGTAGTGTATTCCTTTCTAAAATTTTCTGCGAGTTTACTGTCAGAGCAGATCGTTTCCACAAATGCCTGCATGGCCATAAATCCCGGAACTTCGGGAGGATGCTGACGGGCCATGATCATCAGCATTTTTTGATCCTTGCTTTCACCGATCTTCAACAGCCGGATGGATCTCCCTTCTATGCTCTGGCCTATGCTTGTTTGTGAAACAAATGACTTGGAGTCTAGATGGTTTATCCAGGTATCCACCTGGGCAGATGTGATCAACTCCTGTGCCGAGATCCACAGGGTATCCGGCGATAGCAACAAGCTCATCCCAATCTCTGTTGGAAGTGGTCTCTTCTCATCAGCAGTTGTTTGGATAACCTTGAAATTTGCAGAATCCAGTGGATTCCAGTTCACTCCGTCGAGGCTAAGCTTGGGATGGTAGCGATGACGGGCATCTTTTGAATAAGTCAGGTTCACATGGATCTTAGTTTCTGTCTCCGACCAGATTTTAAATGCATACCACGGGCTTCCATTGATGGGGGTATTTTCCGGAGTAATCAGTACAGTTAACAGCGTATCGTTTGTCCGGGCAATACCATTCAGCCTGGCTCCGGCAAAATTATTGCTAACGAATACGCCTTCTCCAAGGTCAAAAGTCCCCCTGTACTGCAACTGGATTGGAACCGTCTCTGTGCTGACCTTTTTTATGGCTTCCTGTCCCTTCCATTGGGATTCCTGCTTGCATGACCATAAAAAAATAACAAGGAGGATCAGGATAAATGAATTGTTGTTTTTTAAAAGCTGCATGGCCAATGTTTTTTATACTGCTATTTGGTTGTCTCCCCGCCCATCCGGGTTAAAGAGTGAGCAGGAGCGTGAGCCCAATCCACATTCCTTTGCTTGCTTTTTTCATGATATGCAGTTTAGAGTTAATTTTCAGCAACCTTTTGGATGAAGTTATTGTAGTGTACCAGGATCTCTCCTTTAAAATTCCCATCATTCAAATGGGTTTTCATGAAGGCATCAGCATCCTCCTTTTGATCATCGGGCAACACAAGACCAATGGGAAATGCCTCACAGAGAATACATTTGCCCTCCAACATCTGTTCTACTTCCCTGAACACCAAACCATGTCCGAATTTTTCATCTTTTTTGGCAAAGGTGCTTCCACAGCAGGATACAAAAATCATTTTTTTAATGTCACCCTGGTATCTCCTGATGAAGCTTTTGAGTGGCGGGATAAGCTTGCCCATCCAAATGGGGCCGCATAATATCACCTGGTCATACGCAGTGATGCTATGCTTCAGGGGCCTGATACCCATATGGATATTCATCAGGAACAGGAAGAAGACATCGAGTCGCGGCTTGATTTCTTCTATTTCGCATGCCAGACTTTGTGCGATTTTCTGAGCCAGATATCGGTTGCTGCCTTTGTTTGAATAGTATACTATGAGGGTTTTCATTTGACTGCTGTATGATCTGTGATTCTACGTACTTCTTCAATGAGCAAAGGAAAGGCTGGAGCGGTCATACCGTGTCCGTAGCCATCCAGCTCATAAATCCTGGTCTCTTCGTGACCGGCCACCTTCATCATTCTCATCAGGTAGGCGTTCTCTTCATACCGCCCGAGCATCTCTAATTCGCGGTCGCCGGTTATAAGAAGCAGGGGAGGGGCATCAGCGCGAACATGGTAAAGGGGAGCCAGATCGTCTATGATGGGCTGTGTTCCGGGTATGCCTCTTTCTTCCCTTACCGTGAAATGGGTGATGGTGTGGCCGCTGAAGGGGATCAATCCGGCGATCCTGTTGGCATCAATATGATGGGCGCCCAGCCACCTCTTATCAAGGCCTATCATGCTGGCCAGGTATCCTCCTGCCGAGTGTCCCGATATGAAAATCAGTGACGAGTCACCTCCATGGTCCTCTATATGATTAAAAACCCAGCCAACAGCGGCTGCAGCGTCCTCGATGTAAACCGGAGCTTTTACCTTTGGATAGAGCCGATAATTGACAGCGATAACGCAGATTTCTTTATCCAACAGCGCTTCTGGTATATATTTGTTTCCCCCGGTTAATCCACCACCATGGAACCAGACTATGGTTGGAAAACCCTTCTTATTCACGGGATAATACATATCCAAAACACATCGCTCATTGATATATTCATCAGAATCACGATCGGCCCTGTCGTAATAGGGGATGTCTGTACGGGTTTCATATGCCTCAGTTTGCGCTTGGGCCAATACACTGACATTAAAAAGCAATATGACAAGGACTACATGTTTCATAAAGAAATAATTTTAGATATGGATTCCACCCTCCTTCTAAACTTTCATAAATCGTTGAAAGTATATCCTTTCACCATCTTTAATCACCATAAGATATACACCGGGCGAAAGATGATTGATCTTCAGCCTGTTTTTAAGATCTGCTACTGTCGCTGATTGTAACAATTTCCCGGTACTACCATACATAAATAACTGTGCATCGGGATCCAGGCGGGAAGAGGTCTCAAAACGCAGCAAGTTATGTGCCGGGTTTGGATAGATCCTGAAAACATCACCGACCGCCGGTTCAATTGTTGCTACTGAAACATCATTGCCGCACAGTCCGGTTGTTAGTACCTCCAGAGCTGTATACTTATCGTGAATTGATTTGAGCAGGGAAAACTCATCAAATGAATCCTGTCCCACTTCCCAGATCATGATCCCGCCTGTCTCATGTTTTGCCAGGTCTACTTTTGCTTCAATGGTTGGCCTTCCATTATAATACGCTGTACCCACATGATCCAGATCAGCATAACTTTCATCGCTTGAAACCATGCTGGCAAAGGTGAAGGCATTTACCGTGGAAGCATCCACGAAATCATATCCATAAAAGGGAACACCAAGATTTAGACTGTCCCCGGAAATGCCAACGGTGTTCTTCCAGAAATTTATGCCGGAGGTGGAAAATTCAAATGAGCTGTGTTGTCCTGGAGAACCGGGGCTCCAGGGACCTGTGGCATCATAGGACATGATGTTGATGAAGTCAAGGACGCTCAGCGCAGCCTTGGAAACATTACTGAACAAGGTCTGATTTGGAAACGCAGCTGTAACTATTTTGTTATGAGGATTTAAAGCGGTCTCTAATTCAATGACGAAATCACTGTACCCGGAGGTAACATGTCCCCACTCCAGGTCAACATCCACGCCATCCAGTTCATTGGCGAGCACATACTCTACAATATTGGCAATAAAAGCTGGTCTGTTGGAAGGTATGTCGATGAGTTTGGACCAGTCTTCTGCTTGCTGTGCTGTAAGTAGCTGTCCTCCCGCCATTGATATGCATATAACAATATCCGGATTGTCACTCAAGGCATCCGACATCACAGAGCCAATATCTTGCATGATTATTTTTCCGGTACTGTCCGGATTGGCAAAAGCCAGGTTCAGATGGGTCAGTTTACAATATTCGATCTGACTGCTTGAAGAAAACCGATAAGTAGGTAAATAACCAACAACTCTGGCTGTTTGACTGTAGGAAGTGAGCCCCAGGATGAAGAGGCCAAATACAAGTATAATTTGTTTCATTCTGACAAGGTAAGAAAATAGCTCTCAGCCATACTCATTTTAATAGACCCAGGACAGCAGGCAATATGTATTTTTTTTTTGTATTCAAGATATTCTTTGCCAAATTGTTCTAAAAGTGCTTTTTCTTCAATTTTATTGCATGATTTTCTCTAATTGTTACATCAACGGTGAAAAGCCTGCCCAGGGATAATATGGATAAAAATCTGAAAATCATGCCAATCACAATAATAAGAAGTCCGATATAATGAATGAAATGCTGATGGCCAATGGGTCTTTGGGTACGATTGGAAAGTACAACTGCTACTGTAATAGCAATGGCAATTGTAAACCATATGATCCTTTTATCCTGACGCTTTTTATCGCCAGTTCCGGATCGCAGAAAGAGATTGAATAAGATTTCAGAAAGCCCCCAGACGGACCAAATAATCCAAAGAATAACACATTAGTGGCCGAAGAAATCTCGGATAAATATCGAATCAGGATACAAATCATGTTTTTTATATTCAATCCTATTCTGTGGCTCTTTAGTGTAGAACCACATTTCAATATCAGCTGGTTTTGCCTGTCTGTCCCACTCTATGACTCAAAGTTTGGCGCTACAGTTGTCTTCTGTTTTAAGTCAATTCTTTGCAATTTGACCTTCAAAATTGCTCCCTCCGGTGGCAATACAGAGTGATAGAGTGCGTCCCCATTCCATAGCCTTTTCCTGTGCCAGCTTTTGTCTTTATAGCAGCCTTCTTCTACAATTACATATTCTGCCTTGCTACATTCAGATCCATACTTGGATCGAAAGGTGAATTTAGCATCAAAACCCATCAGCAGAAACTCATCATCGGAAAGTTGTCCAACCATCACTCTTCCTGTGATTTCCCCATGTTTATTCGTAAGGGGATAACCGAAACTGCACAGAAGATCATAGTTTTCAAAATGCAGGAGCTTCTCACTCAGTCCATGTTCCTCCACAGCAGCTTTTAGATTTCCGGTGCCCTGCAATTCAATAATTATAGTTGATGTATTGGCAAACATGGCGTAGTTGGCAGCCATATCAGAAAACTTTGGATCCAGGCTTTCCTTTATCCTGTACTCCCGCGGATCAATGTAAAACGGATCTATGCCATAGGGCGCAATGCCGATTGCATCGTAATCGGCAAGTGCATAAAACTGATAGCGGGCAAAATTAATTCCATTGCCCATTTCCTGGATAAACAGTGGATTATCAGGTCTCTTGTAGGCTTCACACATCTGACGGAAATCCATATAATTCTGCATGTAAATATCAACTGCCAGCGTAAACAGTTCAGGTGCAGCAACCTTTCAGATTTCAATCATGTTTGTAGTCGGACCTCCAGAAGGGTACTCTCCCGGTCTACGGAAATAGTTCTCACGTATCCAGACGTTTATATACATGGAAAGGGGGTAAATCTTTTTACCCGTCCTTGCAATTTCATTGATGTATTTTGCGATATTATACGCAGAGAATGCCTCTGCAGCTTCAACTCCAAATACTTCCGTCCAGGTGCCGGTAGCTTTGGCCAAAACGTTTGTCAGTTCAGAAGGGACCTTACCAAAGAAGAGGCTATTTGCTGTCTCGCTATAGTCGCGATCCGTGTCAAGGCTTCCCGGTTCATTCTCAGGTTGCACCATGATAACAGTCTGGAGGTCTTTATCGATCTTCCTGATGTGCTTCATGAGTTCTTTGAAAGCATCTTTATCTGCGTCAAGATTTGATTGTGAAAGAGCAGATAGAACATGCACCGGATTCCCCGAGGCGTCAAGCATTCTTGGAAATTGCCCGGGATCATCTCTTATCCATTCAGGAGTATACTCCATACTGCCGTTTTTAGATGAGCCAAACCACAGCAAAATAAGCTTCAGGCCTTGCTCCCGGGCACCATATACAAGGGCATCTACCTGCTCGAAGTTGAATTTTCCTCGCTCTGGTTCCATATCCTGCCAATACACGGGAGCTTCCAGTGTATTACAATTTAGTTCCTTCAGTTGGGGCCAAATATGCTCAAGATACGCTGGCCAGGCACTGGAGTTCCATAACTGGGCACCCAGAACCAGGAAAGGTTCTCCATCCACATAAAAAGTATACTTCCCATTTTCGTTTTGTAAGTAGGGGAGAGGATTATTTGTATCCGTATTTTGAGCAGTGAGTGGCACACTCAACAACAGGTAATAGAGAAGTAGAATCGTATTTTTAAAAAATGATGTTTCCGAATTCATGGTCGTTATCTGTATTCAAGTTTAATAGGTTCTGCATTTGAAATCTCCCCCTCGGCGAAAAAGGTATAGGGTTTTGTCCACTGATAATCCATTCCCGTTCGACGTTGCTGTATGGTGTAGGACATGACCTCAATGCAGCGGTCGATGTCAAGTGATGCATCGCTCATGCAAATGGCGGTATGGCCGGGTAATAGCAAATCGTATTGAGCCGCTTCCCGAACCATAATGCGGCCTTTTTCACTCTGGGAAAGGATTTGTCAGCAGCTTCATTCCCCAGCCACCATGCAGTTATTTCATTGCCGGTTTGTATGGGATTTACACCATACTCATGTATGAGAATTTCGGCCCCATCGATTCCCAGAATGCTGCACTCTGAGCATGGTCGAAATGCCAATGCGTAAGCAGGATATGAGTTACATCTTTTTTCAGAAAACCGAGTTGTTCAATTTGCCTGATGACAATTTCAGTTGTATTGCACATGCCCGGATCAACCAAAATCAGGCCATCCAAATATTTCAGGAGGTAGGTGTTCTGTTATCCGTCCACATCAATGAGCCATAATCCTTGCACAAGCTTACTGGGACCTCTTCTGAGGATGAGTTCATTGTTGTCAATTTTCCTTTGGGTTTCAACTATTTTTGGTTTTATCTCTTCATAGGATAAACCTTCCATTCTCCATTTTCCCTTTAACATGTCCATATACGTGTAGTTGTCGAAAAACACCTTCTGCTTCCAGGAGTTAGTTATAATATGTGGTTCATAACCATTCCATGGTTTATTATTTAATTTTGGCTCAGTTGGCCCTTTACCAAAAAAATATCCCGGGAAATCCGAGAATCATTCCTGAAGAAACCGTCAGCCTGTTTAAAAATTCTTTTCAATCATTTTTTGAGTCAAATACCAATCCAATCATTTTATATAGATCCCCGTTATTATAGTTGAAATCATTCTCGGTATCTACACGATGAACCAATACCATTTTGGAATCAGGGTAAACTGCCAACATATGGACTCCCAATCCAGTATGATAAAATGAATCGCCAGTTACATACCAAAGCATGCCATATCCTATGCCATATTCAGGATTATATTCAGAGTATGCTTTGGTACTCATGTCTATCCATTCTTCTGAAATGATCTGCTTTTCGCCCCAGATTCCTCCGTTAAGATACAACTGTCCATACAATGCTAAATCGCGTGCCGACATCCGGAAATGATATGCAGGATATTTCGATTTACTCTTTTCATATTGATAAAATCCATCCGTATCGGGGATGTCTACATCATCGGATTCACCATCAATAGAACAATACTTCCCTTTATAATCATGCATGCCCAGGGGATCTGCAATTTCACTCTTAAATAGCTCATATAGACTCTGCCCGGTCTTTTGTTCGAGGATTGAACCAAGCACATTAAAATCCCAATTATTATAATAAAAATATTCTCCGGATTTGTGGGTGTTGCGTGCTGGTTTCCCTCTAAGCATACCTTTGCTCACACCCGCTGCATGATGATACACGCCGGACCTTGATTTCAGCAAATCAGCTATCCGGGCATTGCGTTCAGCATCCGTTAAACTGGGTTCGATATCATCGATATGAAGTTCTCTTAAGGTCATTGAAGTATCTATCTGACCTCTTTCAATGGCTATTCCATACAAGGAGCTTAGCAGGGCTTTTCTCATGGAATGAATGGTATGTTTTCTTTTGGTTTCGCCCCAATCGAAAATAACATCTCCATCAACCAGAATCAATAAGGCAGATGAGCCGCTATGTTTAATATGGTCCTCCAGTTTTTCTAATCCGGAGGACGAAAAGCCTTTAGACTCAGGAGAGACGTGGATTAAATTCCTATTGGCACCATTTCCGCAACTGATCAGTATGATTAGAAAAATGGGTAGTGATTTTTTAATGAATCTATTGACGCAAGCAGGTCTTATTTTAGAGACTGGCTGGCATATGCCACGAGCTCGTGTTGTGTTATTCTTCATTGGCAACTACCATCCATTAACTCATCACAGTAACATAATCGAGAAGTTTCAAACCAATTCTATCATCTCCGATGGTTGTAATCATTGATTTGTATTTTTCTTTATCTCTATCTGTATTGGTAAATATCTTCCAGGCTATATCGTCGGGTACTTCCACGGAGGTATTTGTTATATCAGATTTATTTTCAGCAAGCAGCCACTTTTCAGACAGTTTTTCTAAGACCCAACTTTTATTCAAGGTGCCTGTCAGGCTTATTCTGATCTTATACCCAGGCTTATAATCAGTAAAATCTTTGTATAAATATGGAAGTCCACGCATCAATGTGTCATAAAGAGGTTCTGAAAATTTTTTAGCCAGCAGAACAGGTTGATCCAGAGCCAATCTTATTTGCATCTGATGGTGCCACACTTCAGTATATTCTCTTGCGATGTCGAACCAGTTCCTGGATTCAGATTCTCCTGCCCAGGATACCGGAAATATTGCTTTCTCATTTGGATCTAGTGTTTTCACAAATTCGTACATTTCCCTTCCCGAGTATTCTAACAATTCTATCAGTATTTCTGGACTTAGTCTGCGAGTAACAATTATCCAATCCCTATTCAAGGTCTGAATATGATTCACTAAATCACCGTATGAATTAATATTCGGAACATTTGTTCTATCATTAAATCCATCTCTTTGAATTGACAATTTTCTTAAAGAACCGTCAATTAAATGAGATACCAGATCTTTGACAGTTCTGTCTTTTATTGGTGAAGGCTTTAACCAATCTGAGGCCTCCAAACTTCTCAACAAACGAACTAGTTCTGCTGTTAACTGAGGAAATAATTCTATTATTTTATTCATGAATCTTAATCAAGTCTACTGTGTTATCATCAGAGAGCTTAATTACCATTTCATTTTGCCTAATCAAAAGAATCACTTGTAGGTGTATTTTTCTCATCTCCAGTATTTTCTCCTCCATTGTTGCTGCACGAAAAACAACAAACAAAAAGAAATACAATAAAAACGCTTGTTTTCAAATTATCAAAGTTTTTATTCTTGTCGGAGTTATTAGCATATCTGTATATTAACAATAGTTATAGTTTTGGCAAAGGAAATATACTATTATTATGCCATGCTTTACCAAAATAAATTTAAACATCATGAGTAACGAAAATAAATCAATTCATGAATTTCGACATCAATTTAATCTGCGAATATTTTTCAAGCGTAGAACGACAAGGGCCAGGTAGTCCCGAAATAACCTTGAAAGCATTGAGCTTTATCGAAAATCTTTCTGATAAATCCAATATTGCTGACATTGGTTGTGGAACAGGAGGTCAAACAATGGTACTGGCACAGCATACACAGGGAAAAATTAGAGGTGTTGACCTGTTTCCCACTTTTATAGATCTGTTCAATTCGAATGCTGATAAACTCAATCTTCAGGAACGGGTAAAAGGCATCATTGGTTCAATGGATAAGCTCTCTTTTCAGAAGGAAGAATTAGACTTGATGTGGTCAGAAGGAGCCATTTATAATATTGGTTTTGAACGTGGGCTTAGCGAATGGCGGAAATTCATAAAAACAGGAGGGTTATATTGCTGTTTCGGAAGCATCGTGGTTTACGGAGGAGCGACCCACTGAGATAGATGAATTTTGGATGGATGCTTATCCTGGAATAGACACGATTCCAAACAAAGTTGAACAAATGCAAAAAGCCGGATACATTCCTGTAGCTACATTTATCTCTGCCTGAGAACTGCTGGACAGAGCATTTTTATGCGCCACAAGTTTCAGCACAGGAAGTCTTTTTAAAAAAACATGCAGGTAATAAAGTTGCCGAAGACTTCATTGCAAATCAACGGCATGAAACGCAATTGTATTATAAGTATAAAGAATTTTACGGCTATGTGTTTTATATAGGAAAGAAAATTTAATGGTTTCTTCCTGAACGCAAGGGAAAGCATTTTTTAGAGCTCAACATGGGATATATATGATGTTGTAACCCGTATTAGTGCTTTATAACCTTTTTTATATATTTATTTTTTGAATTTAGGATTCTGAGCAAGTACATGCCATTCGGAAGAGTTTGGAATTCTATTTCCCTGATGCCAAATCCCTGTATTTGTCTCAATAATTTTCCATCCATCGTCAAAACAGTAACGGTTGTATGTTCATCTTCAATACCTTCAATGAATAAATGATCCGTAATGGGTATGGGATACAATCGTATATGCTCATTATTACCTTCATCAATACCAATGGTTACACCCGTATGTGAAATGCCAGGGTTCGGACCATTCACCCGTTGTCTCATCAATATTAGCACTTACCCTCCAGTAATAAGTGGTATTATTGTTCAATGCACATTCCGGAAAGTTGGTATTCAGGGAATGCCGGATTCGTTTATAGCTGTTGTACCAAAATCCAATGATGTTGAAACTTGTAAATTGTAACTTGAAGCACCAAATACAGGATTCCAGGTTAACGTTGGGTTCATAGATTGTACGGTGTCTCCATTCAGAGGGGAAGACAACACGTAGTGTATAATCCGGTACCAGTTTTGAGAATAATCTTGCCAGGGCAAAGTCCATATAATCCGGACTTCCGTGGTTATACGTTCCGGCAACTAAAATTTCTCCATCATTCCCAATGGCAACAGCCATTCCAGATGAACCGCCATTTCCAAAAGAAGTGGTAATCATTCCATTTACTCCAAAAGATTGGTCCAGAGAGCCATCTACATTGTATCGTAAAGTAGCAAAATCCCACTTGGTATTTCTATATTCACCAGCCAGAATGATTTTTTGATCGGGCTGTAAGGCGATAGATTGTCCGTTTCAAAGACCTATGTCTGTAATCACCACTCCATCTGTGCCGAAAGTCCCATCCAGCAAACCGGTGGTGTCATATCGGACAAGTGCAATATTCTCATTGGACAAACCGTTTTGCGCTGATCCTGCAACCAGGATTTTTTCATCTGCCTGCAACACTACAGACCTTGCATGATCATACGTTTCAGACAGAGCAGTCAGAACGACTCCTTCAGTTCCAAAAGAAAAATCCGGAGAGCCATCTGAATGATACCTGGCAAGTGCAAAATCTGTAAACAATGTATCTCTTGCTTCACCCGCCAGAACGATCTTGCCATCTTGTTGAATCGCCATCGTCATATACAATACTGGATCTGGACATAAAATGAGTGGTTACAAAACCATTGTTGCCAAAGGAATCATCAATTGTGCCATCTGAATGATATCTGGCCAGCACAAAATCGTATTCAGAATAGCCTGCAGGAAGAACTCCGATACCCCCTGCTGCAAGTATTTTACCATCAGCTTGTATGGCAATTGTATTGCACAATTCGTCGTAACTGCCGAACTGACTGATCACCTGTCCGTTTTCACCAAACTCCTGATCAGGGCTTCCGTCTGTATTGTATCGTGCCACAATAAAATCAGCATTTTCACCATTGTAATATCGTGTACCCAGGACAATCTTGCCATCGGATTGAATTTTAATTTCATTGTCAGCGGGATTAGAACCGCAATCCCAGGATGCAAATACTTTTCCTTCAGAGCCAAATGAATGATCCAATACCCCGGTAGTATCAAATCGAATCATACTTGGCGTTCCATATGCATCGCCTGCAACAATTACTTTTCCATCGCTCTGCAAGCCAATCGAATAGGCATAATCATAGTGTGTTCCCAGATCTGTCAATACCCTGAATGTATTGGTTTGTCCAAATGAGTTTAGCAAAACCGTGTTGATCAAGACAAGCAATACTGTTCTGGATATTTTTACAAAGACCTTCATAGCATGTCATTAATATTACTTTCTGGTAAGTCGTTTATTTAAATGTTTCCCTTCCACCCAAAAACGATAGGGTTCACTGGTTTTCTTATCCGTCCATAGAAAGCAAAACATTTTCTTCTTATGGGTGAAGCAAGGCATGTTCCATTGCCTGCTTTCACTATTGAATCTTCTTGCCCGGTATTTCTTGTCCGCCCTGAATTAGAGTCAAGCTCTCAACAGCATCTTTTTCAAAATGAAAGGCAATCTTTGCATCAACAACAGTTAGGTAAAATACAGTATCATTTTCTGGATAAATCCCGAATCTATCTTGTCCCGTAGCTTGCCCAAATAACTGCTTCCCTTCTCTGGTAATGTTGATTTTGAGCTCGGGCCGCAACGCGTACAAGCCAACATATTGTTCGAGGAGGGATTTTGGAATATCTACTGCGTCACTTTTAAATCTCACTAAGCGTGATCCGGAATCGAGCAAATAATAACCAACATCATCAGCTCCTTCTGATGAATTTGTAAAGAGTACCACTCCTTTGCCCGTTTCTTTTACAAACCCGATAAAAGTCCTGTATCCACCTGTTCCACCGCCATGGCAGATGATGTCCCCCTTATTTCCTTTCCTAATATGCCATGCCATTGCAATGGACATTTCACCTGCCTTATCATGTCTAATCTGATGAGATAGCTCCATTGCCTTGAGCAATGAGGTATTCACATACCCGAGATTCGCAGAAATAAATTTGGCCATATCTGAGGACGAGCTTCTGATCGCGCCGGCACCTGCAAGCGCCGGGATGTCCCAATTCTCAACAACCTTGCCACCACTATGCCCCAGGGCTAAATTATCATTCATCCTCTGAGTCAATTCAACTCTTGTGTCATTCATGTTCAAAGGATTTGCGATTTTTTGAACCATCAATTCTTCATAAGTACTATTGTTATTCATTGCGAGAAGATGCCCTAAAAGACCCAGTCCTATATTTGAGTATTCATATGCAGCGCCTACAGTTCGCAAAGGTTGATAATGGGAAATAAATTCATACATCTGATCTACTGTATAGTCCGCATAAGGATTGTTGGGATTGGCAGGATGAAAGTTGTCTGGCATTCTGGGAAGGCCAGAGGTATGATCTGTAAGATTGCCGAATGTAATTACTGCATCGCCCATCACCGGAATCTTAAAGTTTTCGGGGAGATAGCTATTTATATCGTCTTCCATTTTGAGATCACCTTCCAGGACTTGTTGTGCAAGGATTATCCCTGTAAACACTTTTGTTATTGATCCTATTTCATAGATGGTATTTTCATCTATTTCCTGCCCATTTTTAGCAGTTTTCCCAAAATTGAAATATTGAACACCTGAAGAGTCTATTATAGCCAAAGCAATACTTGGAGTAAGACCTTCCTCTATACGTCTTTCAATTGTCTCCACAACTTCAGCAGGAAGACCTTTCTTATCCGTTTTTTCCGGACTTTGCTGACATTGGGAGGTAATAAATGATATCAGAAGAATTGCCAGAGCAATTCTATAGCGTTTCATGTGGGGTTTGGTTTAAGATTTAATTACTCAACATATTGTTATCACTACGTTTCCTTTTTTATGTTTTTGATCCACATACCTGTGGGCTTCAACTATTTGTTCCAGGGGATATATGGTGTCTGTGACCGCTTTAATTTTTCCTCTTTCACATAGTTTTGTAAGTTGTATTAGATATTCGGAACGCAACTCGAGACTTCCATCATCTACTGATATGTATTTTCCATTTACCTTAAGCGCTTTCTTAGATGCTGTTTTTAGATTTGAATTTTTATTTTTCCCTGCTGCATCTAAAATATAATCATACATTTCCAGTTTGCTTATTGAACCATCGTCTGTATAATCCATTACTTTATAGGCTCCCAGTGAATTTACCAATTCAGCATTAGAGGAACCACACACGCCGGTAACTTCTGCACCAAGCGATTTAGCAATTTGAACTGCCACGGATCCTATTGCTCCTGAAGCTCCATAGATAAGCACCTTTTGTCCACTTTGTATATTCATCTTTCGCATAAAATGCAAAGCCAAAATGCCTCCATATGATACTGAGGCCGCTTCCTGATGGCTCATATTGTTGGGTTTCAATGCCAGACATCCATTTTTTGAATCTTTTTCTTTCATGCATGTATACTCAGCATATCCACCAAAGCTATAGCCGGTCATACCATATACCTTATCTCCTGTCTTAAATTGCTTAATGTCTTTACCATGTGATTCAATTTCTCCCGAAAGCACCAGCCCAAGAATAGGTTTTTTAGGTTTTTTGAAACCCACATACAGCCTCATCATCAGTCCCATTATTTGTTTCATAGGAAACTTTGGATCACCTGGCATATTAAAACTGCGGATGATACAATCACTCGCCGTAACAGCAGTGGCGTGAATTTTGATCAGCACCTCATTGTCCTTGGGAATGGGCTTATCCACTTCTTTGACTTTTAAGACTTCTGGTGGTCCATACTTCGTACATATAACCGCTTTCATTTCTCTTCAAGTTCGTTTACAGAATTGGTGATGTCATTTATGATTCCTGAGAATCTCTTTTTAAAAATTAATTTTTCAATAAAAGGCATTGTGATTAGGGAAATTACAGAAAATATCAAAACATATCCCTGGAGGCTATTCACATAAAAGTCAGAGAAGGCAATATACGCATTAAGCAAGATGTTACCATAAACAACCATTACAATGAAAGAGATGTAAGTGAGGTATTTTTCTCTTTTCGATGATTTTTCAACAGCCTTTTTTGCACTATTTAAAGCCCCTCTGATTGTAATTGTAGTATCGGAAATCTTAAGTATTTTAAGTTTTGAGTAGAAGTCTAACGATTTAAATACAAAAAAAGCCAGAGTCAAAAACAAAAAAAGTAGGGCTTCAACAGGCAAAACATGTTGATGAATTTTATTGAAAACTGATACAAATATTGTTGCTGACGCTATGAAAACTGCAGCTAACCCGTTTGTAAAAAAATCCATCTTTAGTTTTTTATTCAGTTTAGCTATGGTAGCGCTGCTTTTTAGTGAAATTATGCGTTCAATATTCTCTTCAGCCAATTCTTTTTCTATTAATTTTTCTTCGGCCAGTGTTTTCCAGATATGTTGTAGTTCATTGGTTTCCATGATTCAATTTTTTCTGAAGTTCTGTTTTAATCCTGTTTATTTTAACACCGGTGTATGTCTCTGATATTCCAATTATCTCTGAAATCTCTTTATAGCTGTAAGCTTCGAGATAGAGGATGATGATTGCTTTTTCAACTTCACTTAATCGATTAATAGCGCTATATAGTTTTTCTTGTCTGCTTGAGTTTTCTTTTACAGGGTTGTCAGCGATATTAAATTCCTGTTGCGTGTATTTGATCAATTGTGGTTGGGTTTTTTCTTTTCGCAATAAGTCAATGGCCGAATTCAATGCTACCCTGTACATCCAGGTTGAGAATTTTGATTGACCCTTGAAATTTGGGAATGCTTTCCATAATTCGATAACAATTTCCTGGAAGTAATCTTCCTTCTCAAGTCTGTTAT
The DNA here is from genome assembly GCA_963735755.1 of uncultured Bacteroidota bacterium. GTDB lineage: Bacteria > Bacteroidota > Bacteroidia > Bacteroidales. The sequence goes on from CAVTME010000005.1 coordinate 414,846, forward strand.
AGAAGTATACATTACAGATTTTATGTATGATTCCCTGATGCTCTTTTAAATGCTTGGTAAATTCTTTTTTAACAATAATCAATTTGTTTTACTCAATATGTCGATTTTGAAAGAGCCTTTATTACAGATAATCCAGGAATTTTAAAACTGAATATCCCCCAAGATAGTAGACATCAGGTTAAGCTACATTAAAGTAGTAAATTGCCATGATGACAAAAGAGAGACAAAAGTATGATCGAGAGTTCACCAAAAGGCTGTAGAACTTTCGTTTGCAAGGGGCAATGCCCAAGAGATTGCAGAAGAATTAGGGATCCGCCCGGAGTTATTATACCGGTGGCGAAGAGAGTACCAGAAATACGAGAACAATAGCTTTCCAGGCAAGGGAAAGCCCAAGATGACTGACCTGGAGAAAGAGAATGCCCTTTTACGGAAGGAACTCCGGGATGCTAAGATGGAAAGGGATATCTTAAAAAAGGCGGTCAGCATCTTCTCCAAGAGCGATGGAAAATCTACCAATTTATGAGCGATCACCGTCCCCGTTTTTCCATTGAGATGATGTGCAAAGCATTTAAGGTGAGCAGAGCCAGTTATTATAAATGGCTTCGTAGCGGACCATCTGCCCGCTGGCAGGAGAATGAAAAGCTGTTGGTTGAGATCATGGATGCCTTTGAAGAAAGCAATGAGACTTACGGCAGTCCGAGGATCACGAAAGAACTTCGGGTAAATGGTTGGACCGTATCCGTAAATCGGGTAGCCAGGATCATGAAGGGAGCTGAACTGCGGGCGAGAAAGCCAAAGCGGTTTAAGGTAACAACAGACTCCAGGCATAATTATCCAGTTGCACCTAATCTGTTGAATCAGGAGTTCTTCGCCTTCCGGCCAGGTGAAGTGTGGGTGGCTGTATCTGACTGTAATCATCGACCTTTATGACCGAAAGGTAATTGGTTGGTCCATGAGCAAAGGATTGTCTGCTGAGGAAACTGTTATTCCTGCCTGGAGGATGGCTGCGAGGAGCCGGCCGATTACCCAAAAGTTGATCTTCCACTCCGACCGGGGTATCCAGTATGCCTGCCATGAGTTCACCAAGATCCTGAAGCAAATCAGTCTGGTTTTCCAGAGCATGAGCAGGAAAGGAAACTGCTGGGATAATGTTGTGGCTGAGAGCTTCTTCAAAACCATCAAAGTGGAGTGGATTTATCGTCATACCTTTAGAAATCAAGAGCAAGCTCAGCTTTCGATATTTGAGTGGATCGAAAGCTGGTATAACCGTCGCGGGAGACACTCTGCATTGGAATACCAAACAATAGAGGAGTTTGAGAAAAATAATTATAATTTTAAAAACGCAGCGTAGCTTATCTAACTGTCTACATTAGCTGGGGAAGTCTACAAGCGAATTACTATCGTTTTTTAAATATCAAATTAAACAATAGCAATATAACTATTGCTCCCACAGCTCCTGTCAGTATGGCTCCAATCCATCCTGCGCCAAGATCAACACCAAGTTTCCCTAAAAGCCAGTAACCAACAATACTCCCAATAATCCCCACTACTATATTCCCAATGAAACCAAGGCCACTCCCTTTGTAAATCATACTGCCTAACCAGCCAGCTGCTCCACCAACGATAAGAATAACAATAATTTCCATTTTCTTTAGTTTTTGAACGATTTATAAATTGCTAATGCATATCTAATATACTTATTATTACATTCATTGACTCTGGAAATCCATTCAATTAGGCTAAGCTTCTCTGCTTGAATATCCACCCTTGATCTCTTGCGAAACCGTGAATCCTTAACCTGCCTCCCAATGAGGGCCGGAGCGGAACTTTGCGAGGGCTTTGCGTATGCAATCAATTTTATCAATTTAATAATAGATTGCCTCTGCAATCTAAAATTTCATTGTTGAAGACACATTATGCAAAGCACGTGAAAAGCCAATATGGAGTTTGCACAACCTAAGTTTACAATCTAGTAATTTTAGTGTTACCAATCAGAAAGAACAAAAGAGAGGAGTAAGGTAACTTTGTACCTTGAGCATAAAGCTCGTTAACATTGATAATCCCCTCTCTTTTCTACTAAAATTCTGAACAGTTCATTGGGCCCCGAAGCCCGTTTCTAGGTTGTAAGAACCATAGTAGATTGTTCTTTCCTAACACAAAATGTATGAATAAAAATAAGCAATTCTGTGGCATTGACATTTCCAAAGATGTATTTGATGTTATCGACAATGAGGACAATCACCACCAGTACTCAAATGATCATTCGGGATTTCAGGAATTTTACAAAATTCTTTCTGATCAATCGCACTGCGTAATGGAAGTAACTGGGAGTTATTATCAGGGCTTGGCAACCTGGCCCTGGAGCCCGCAGGTGCGGAATAAAATTGCGTTTAACAGAATTGTTCTGGAACGTTCATGTTTTGTTGACACAAGTTACAGCCTTTTTACCTACAATATTCTGTGAGTTTTAAATGCGATTTTGTTTGGCGCCCCATTCAGGCACATTCCTTTTGGATGCGGGAGCTGCGAAGCAGCGGGCAGACAAAAGTTCAGCATTAGCTGAATGTGCCTGAACGGTCCGGGTAAATAAACGTTTGCCAGATAGCACACCAATGTTTTATGACCGCGTGTTGTGTTTAGTTTTTTCGTTCAATAGCTTCTTTATCTTTTTTGCTTTATCAGCCATATAAGTATCTGTCAACCATATACCAAGCTTCGTTGTTCTAAAATTAATGATAATGTTAGCTTTTTTATAAGATTTTGCATCTGGAAAATATGGAACTCCATTAAAAATCCATGTAATAGCTCTTAACCATTTGGCTAGCCTGGGAAACCAAACACTATTTAAATCAATGGATTGTACATCACAATAAGAGTAAAAGCCAGAATTTTGTTCTGTTTGTCCATCAATTAATTCAAATCCATTATCAAGAAGTTGGAATTCAATTTTTGGATTTTTTTTTAGAATAATAATTTCGCTCATCTTATTTTTTATCCTGGTTATTTCTTACAATTTACTCATAAAAATATGAGAAACGAACCGGTAAAACCAGAAATTTACCAGTTTTTCATTTTTGAATAATGCGATTTTGTTTGGTGCCCCATTCAGGCACATTCCTTTTGGATGCGGGAGCTGCGAAGCAGCGGGCAGACAAAAGTTCAGCATTAGCTGAATGTGCCTGCACGGTCTGAATATGCGAAGTGCGGGATTTCATGGCACTTCATTTTCAAACCGCTAAATATTTATTCATTGGTTTAATGTTCAAATTAATAAAATCGCCCCGCATTACGTATATTTATTGTTACCAACAGGCCATTTTATCTTTCCCCTTTTGGTATCATAAAGTAAATGATTCATACCTATTATCTAATTAATCGAGATTAATCTCCAGGCTTCCATGGACAATAGTTTACCAGTCCCACCAAGGGAGGTGAGAGCGATATACTTTCCTTTAACAACCTCTTCCGGAACTTGACGAGAAATGCAATATCGACCACCGTTGACAAATACTTCCACAAACTTTTTATCAACGAATATCTGTAAATCAATTGGGCTTTTTTTCTCCCAATCATCTATCTTGACTTGTACGCCATCTACATTAAGTAAATCCCCACTCCAAGTAATTGGAAGACCTCCATTTCCTTCTTTATCAGTAAGCACATTGATTCCACAAAATGAGGCATTGTACAAATCATATTTTACAACAATTTCTAGCTGGTCGCCTGAAAATTCTTCAATTACTTCAATTGCGGTCATTGGACCTGCTACTGGAAGGTCCTTGGTATTAAGTTTGAAATGATCTGCCCTTAATTCCTTTAACGCATCTATTGGTTGTTGAATTAAATATCCATTCACAAGTTTCAACTTTCGAGGAATTGAAAAGCAACCATTCCAGACAGGATTACTGTTTTTCAAGGGTTCATTCATATAATAGGGTAACCACTCTCTATCCCATCCGGGTAACCAGGACAACAGATATAAATTACCATGGTCATCAACAATGGTTTCCTGCGCGTAGAAATGACCACTATAATCAATTATACCCTCTGATTCAATTTCAAAATTTAGGTAATTCAAGTCAAAATCACCAATAAAATAATTCACCTTATCAATTGGGGCATCTGTTGATGCTATAAATATCCATTTGTCGCCTATTGGTCTTAGTTCTGGCACCTCCAGGTTTCTATATTTGAACTTAGGTACAGTAAAAAGCATTCCCTGATATTTCCATTCAGTGAGATCGATATTTTTAGCTTCAAAAATGGGTACCCCCACAAAGCTTTCATTAAAAAGATCAGCACAGGCAATTAGAAAGGTCCTTCCTTCTGTACTAAATACAAATGGATCACGCCAAAAACCGTCAAAAGGAGGCAATCCAGGGTGTTCTAGAGTCAATATTGGATTTTTGCCATTGTGGTTCCATTCAGACAGCTCACTGCTGAATTCTGCCCTCCAGAATTCCATTGGGCCTTTCCTGCTCTGAGAATAGAATGCTAACTTCTTACCTTCTTTGGTAATAATGGTTGAGCCAGAACCCACCGCATCCAGGCCTAATTCGAATGCTGGTGTCAGTTCTGGGCTCATGTGCTCCCAATGTAATAAGTCTTTGCTTCGTGCATGAGCCCAAAACCATGCGCCAGGGTGAAATGCAAAAGGTTGCAAGCCATAAAAAACATGAAACCAGTTTTGGTGGTATATGCCGCCATTAGGATCTCCCATGCAACCAGCAGGTGGTGTTAAGTGAAAACCTGGTCTAAAGGGATCCTGAGCAATTTTCTTTGATGTTGCACGGAAAGCACTGTCTATATTTACAGGCGTTAGATCCCAACTTTGGGCATTTAAACCTGAAGTCCAAATCATTAATATTGAAAAGAAGTTAAAAAAGAATTTCATTGCTTTGCTTTTCGATTTTATTCTGACGATCCTGTATCGATCTTTACGCTTGTTGGTAATGGGGCGCTAAACGAAGTTCCGCAACTGAGGGCGTGGTCGGGTGAGCTTGCTCACCTGGCCCTGGAGCCCGCAAGTGGGGAATAAAATTGCGTTTTACGGATTGTTCTGGAACGTTCATGTTTTGTTGACACAAGTTACAGCCTTTTTACCTACAATATTCTGTGAGTTTTAAATGCGATTTTGTTTGGTGCCCCATTCAGGCACATTCTTTTGGATGCGGGAGCTGCGAAGCAGCGGGCAGACAAAAGTTCAGCACTAGCTGAATGTGCCTGAACGGTTCGGGTATACAAACGTTTGCTAATGGCGGGCTTTTTGTTTCAAAAAGCATGACATAGCAAATGGAGTATACCTAGTGTTAGGAATCGTTTATCATTTTATCCTTTTAATATCCATCCTGTTATTGAATAGATATGCAATATGGATCTCGTAATCAACTAATTCATAAAAGATCGTCGTCTGTTTGCTGAGAACAGCTTTTCGAAGGCGTGGTTGCACTTCTGATATTGGGAATAATCTAGGATTCTTCTGGATTAAATCTAACTGTTTTGAAAGCTTGCTTTTGAACTTTGATAATTCCTTATCGGTCCATTCTGATTCGAGGTAGGATAAAATACCCTCAAGATTGCTAATGGATTCTTTGGACCAAAACAGTTTATAGTCCATACTTCTTCTTGACTTGGTCATGTGGAGTTACCCTGCCTGCATCAATATCACGAAGGCCTCTTTCAATTCCTTCTATTTGACCTTCAGACAATTCCTGCCACCAATCGCTGCCAGTTTCACTGGAGTCCTTTACAATCTTCAGATAGGAAATGGTGTCATCATCATCCAGATGCGTGAGCCATTCTATTAGCTCAAGCTTTATTGCTTCATGTCCCATAGCTTCTGCTTTTCTCAAATTTACGAAATAATCAGATTCAATGTGAATTTCAAATGATTCCTAATGGGGCGCTAAACGAAGTTCCGCCATTGAGGGCGTGGTCGGGTGAGCTTGCTCACCTGGCCCTGGAGCCCGCAAGTGCGGAATAAAATTGCGTTTAACGGATTGTTCTGGAACGTTCATGTTTTGTTAACACAAGTTACAGCCTTTTTACCTACAATATTCTGTGAGTTTTAAATGCGATTTTGTTTGGTGCCCCATTCAGGCACATTCTTTTGGATGCGGGAGCTGCGAAGCAGCGGGCAGACAAAAGTTCAGCACTAGCTGAATGTGCCTGAACGGTTAGTACATACACCGTTTAATTGGCGCGATCTCTTGCATTTCAGCAAGAGGCGTGACAAGCGAAATGGGGTATTTACATTGTTAGGCGCTGGGCATTACTCAAATTTCAGTTTGCTTGGATCTTGCCTATTATCATAAATCCGAAGCAATTCGACATGATTTCGTTTATTTCTGTAATAAAGCGTATTGTGTTTGGTAATGACACATTTACGAATATTTAGCTTCAGATGAATGACGGGGAACTGCCTTGGGTTTATTGAAATTTGTTCGGTTAAATCCTCAATAATATCCAGGAACCTTACTGCAACTGAGGTTTCCCATTCGCTAGACAAGTATTCCAAAATACGTTCTAGATCTCGCTCAGAATCTGGAGACCAGATAATCTTCTTAGGCATTTGGATATCTCTTACGGTATTTTGAGATTACATCCTCGTGGACTATACCTTTTCCTGCATCAAGATCGTTTATGGCATCTTTTAATCCTTCCTTTTGAACAACTGAAAGGCTTTCCCAATCGCCAAGATCTTTGTCGCCTCTCAAGAAATTCTGAATGTGTCCATAGACTTCTTGTAGCTTACCCTGATCCAGAGAATCGATTTCTCTGAAAATCCTCAATTTCAATTCCGATGTATCCATATCATTGGATTTTCTCAAATTTACAAAAAATGCTCGTTATATTAAGTGGACTAATTCTGCCTTGCGCCTAACGTTTTGAATATGATGCGTGCCGCATTTTATTCAATAAGTTTTCTTTGGTTTTCGTATTTTCATATTTTCAATTTACTTTCTATGTGCCACTAGCTGCGGCATGCATTATATTTGTTGTTAGCGGTTCGGTATTATTTTTTGATCACTCTAAAAAACTCTCGATCCCAAACTGAGAAAAAGGTTTCAGCATCAAAATCTTCATAGTAGATGAGAAATTTTCTCAGATTCTTCCTGACATTTTCCGGGTATGCCCTTAGATAGGCCATTTTTATTTCTGCCTGGTCTGTGATATTAATTTGTACGTCTGCTTCTGGCATTCCGTCAATACCATATAATTTGTTGGCTGCCGGACTTGCTTGTGGATAACCCCATTTTTCCATTTTTGGAGTCATATATTTATCAATCTCTGTTTCAATGTGTTTTGTTAAAACACTCTGATAAATTCGTTGTGCACTAATTTTATCTTCATTGAATAAATCTAATATCAATTGGCTTAAAAAAATATGGTCAGGATGACCATACCCCCCTTTTATGTTATCCAGAGTGAATATAACAGAAGGATTATAATCGTTTATTCTTGTAATAATTGCATCAGCAACTTTCTCACGAAGAAATTGCATTTCAATTTTTTCATATGGTATTGGCATATATGAGTATTTCATTGTGTCTACACCAAGCCGATAAAGTCCATCTTCCAATATTTTCTCGGAACCCTCACAAATAATATATGCTGGATTTCTATCCTCTCCAGGTTTATTGTGCGTTTCAAAGCTTAACTGCTGGATCGTCCAGCCATTTGATGTGAGTTTAGCTATTGTACCTGACATCATGCAGTCATCGTCATCATGAGCAACTATTATCAAGGCTCTTTTATTGGCCACTGTATCTAAGAAAGTGTCTTCAGGGTAGATTTCGGGGGCTGCAAATTTTTGAAGTTCTTCAACTGTCGGTTTATTATGACAGGCAGTTATGGTAAGAATTAAAACAGATAATGATATTAGTTTAAATGTTCTCATAATAGATGTGTTTTTTATACTGACCGCTAATGGGGCGCTAAACGAAGTTCCGCCACTGAGGGCGTGGTCGGGTGAGCTTGCTCACCTGGCCCTGGAGCCCGCAAGTGCGGAATAAAATTGCGTTTAACGGATTGTTCTGGAACGTTCATGTTTTGTTAACACAAGTTACAGCCTTTTTACCTACAATATTCTGTGAGTTTTAAATGCGATTTTGTTTGGTGCCCCATTCAGGCACATTCTTTTGGATGCGGGAGCTGCGAAGCAGCGGGCAGACAAAAGTTCAGCACTAGCTGAATGTGCCTGAACGGTTGGTGCAAACACTGTGTTGGCGCTCCGGTCCTCATTCCTGTCGCCCTTGATCTCTGGCGAAACTATGAATCACTTACCAGCCTTCCAATGAGGGCCGGGGCGGGACTTGGGGCGGGCTTTGCGTCTGCAGTTGTATTCTTTATTTACTATTAGATTGCCTCAGCAATCTACAATTTCATCGTTTAAGTTTCATTATGCAAAGCACGTGAAAAGCCAATATAGAGTTTGCACGATGTTAGAGGCTGGGCTACAATTCATTCCACAGAGGTTCTTTCTCCCACATAGAAGGGAATCCCATGGCAACTGTATGAATATTCGGATATTTTCTCAAAAGTCCTTTGAAATCATCTAGAACTGAATTCGATTCATTTATGCTTCTCAAAAGATAAAGTATCATAGATAGGATGAAGTAAGTCCGATCATTACGTATAGCCAGATTATTAAGCCATTGATGTTTAGGTGTAATCGGAATCATTGGCTGAATGCGCATAACCCTATTCCATAATCGTGAATGATGGGCGCAGATATTCCGGACATATACAAATCCATGAAGCCATGAACTAAATGTTCGATCATCTAATCCAAAGAAATCTGCAACCTGTCGCTTACTCTTGCCTGGTTTCGCATTAGAGAATAGTCTGGATATAACACCAAATGAGATGATCTCAAATGCTGTCCAAGAAGGAGGTAGATCGTCCGTATACTTCCGTTTAAATGCCTGAATAAATTGGGCATCACTTCGTGCAAACTCTATTCTTATCTTCTCAAGAGTTTCGCTGTGGATATGCGGCTTTTTAAAATACTCTGCTTGTCTATACCAGAAGGGTCCAAATTGGTGGGAAAAGATGTATATCATTTTCGCTCGCACTGCAACTTCAATCTTTTCCAATTCTTTGATAATAAGCTGTCTTAAGTCTCTGTCGAAACAATACATCGAGTAAGCCTGATTAAAGCTGGAGCCCTCCTTGAATACATGATTTTGCTTGTCAGCTAATAATGGATACCAATAACCACTAAGTCGATAGTAGCTCTTTTTCTCTAATAGCTCCAAAAATAGGGGTTCATTCTCTATGGCTAAGCCTCTTTCTTTTAATTGGGTCAGTTGTTCCGTGTAGCTAAGAGCTGGTTTTTGATACGGTACTTTTGCCATTGGGGTAGAAAAAAAAAGCTTACCCTGAGCGCGCTGTTCCTATGGGAAGCGGGGTAAGCATGTTATTACAAAGATAGGATGTTGAAATTCAATATGCAAATAAATCTACTAGGTAAACATATTTCTATCAAACTATTATGTTCCCAATTTCGTAATAAAAAAAGCCTTGCCTCTAACGGTTTGGGTAAACGTACTGTTTGCTAATGGCACTACTTTTTGCTCTGTTTGGTTGCATCACTATCGGTTGAATATCGTATTGCAAAAAGAGTGACATAGCAAATGGAGTTTACCTAGTGTTGTGCGTAGTTATTCTCCTTTTTACTTTTTTAAATTTCCATATTAAGCCACAATCAAATCAGGTATAAGATGATCTAAATATTGGAAATAAAACACCGAGAATGAAATAGACAATAACGGCGAGAATATTAGGATCAGTCTTTCTCCCAATATTATTTGATTTACACTCTGGGCAGGCTTTCGTTTTAGTATTCCTATCTACCTCAATAATGACAATCTTTTCATCTTTTAATTCTTCGTTACTTTTAATGAAACCACCTTGCTTTAGAAGCTCAAGATCCACGTGAATGATCCGATTCATTAACCTGTAATTTTACTCCTCCGAGAGCATTAGAATAGAAATTATGCACTTGAGCTGTTAGCTCATCTTTTAGGAATACCGGTATACCTTCAGACTCTAAGAAACTTCTAGCAACATATGCTTCCTGAGGATAAATAAAAGTCTGAATTGTTATGAATCTGCTCATTAAACTGGTATCTATAATTAGCACAACGAAGGAGTAAACCACGTGTTATAGGTTTATTCCGAAAGATAAAGGTTTGTGTTGTGTTTATAAACCTAATTTAGGGAAATATGTGCTAATAATTTGGTGCTTAGGGTAAAAGTATGTCAAGGGGGTTTCTTATTTGGGAGAGTTTGTGGTTGGAGACGCGGGTATAGATTTCGGTGGTTTTACTGCTTGAGTGGCCCAGAAGTTCCTGGATGTACCTCAGGTTGATGCCCTGTTCAAGTAAGTGGGTGGCGAAGCTGTGTCGAAGGGTATGCGGTGTAGCGTGCTTACTGATATGGCTTTGTTTTATGGCTTTTCTGAATATGTTTTCAATGCTGGTGGCGCTGTATTGCTTGCCTTTTGGACCCTCGAATAACCAGTATTTGGGCCGGTAGGCAAGGTAATATAAGCGAAGCAGGTTCAGGAGGGTCCTGGAAAGAAGGGTATAGCGGTCCTTGTTCCATTTGGAATTGGAGATCCGGATGAGCATCCTTTTAGAATCGATATCATTAATCTTCAGATTGATAAGTTCACTCCTTCGCAGCCCTCCCGAGTATAGCGTCATCAGTATGCATTTGTGCTTCAGGTTTGTACATGTAGACAGTATCTGCTGTACTTCACTTAGCGATAGGACAACCGGGAGCTTTTTTTCTTTCTTCGGCCGTGTGATGTTGTAGTAGGCCTTTTTTCGGCCCAGTACTTTTTCGTAATAGAATTTGATGGCATTAATTCTTTGGTTCTGCTGGCTGGCAGAGATATTCCCCGCTTTGATCAATGCAAGAAGGTAGCTATTGATTTCAGCCCTGGTGATGGTTTTTGGATCCCTTCCGCTGAAACTGTTCAGAAACTGAAGGAGATAACAGGAATAGGTTTTGATGGTGCTCGGGCTGTATCTTTTTCGCTGGAGCTCTTCCAGGTATGCTTGCGGAAGCTGTGCGGATGAACTCTTCATGTTAATAAGTGTTTAGTTTCTATTGGTGTATATGTGGTGGTTGGGCTTCAGATCGGTCTGTGGCGTAACGGACCTTAATAAAAAGTTGATATCTATTTGGCTCCGGTTTCGGGGGAGGGGGACAGATTTATATATCTTACAAATATCAATTATCTTTACACCTTCAAATTGAGGACAATAGATGAGTGAGAATAGGGAGCAGGTTTTTGAGAATGAGGAGTTCCAGGTACTTGTTGAGGAAGTATGAGGATATGCGCAGTGGTGTCCAGTCCATCTTTTTCGATGTGGAGGAGTTTGAGCAGATCATCGATTATTACCTGGACGATTTTCAATATGACGAAGCAAGAGAGGCTGCGGATCTTGGGAAGAAGCAGCATCCTGCATCGGTGGAGATCAAATACAAGTTTATCCATATTTACATTGAACAGGGAAAACCAAAAAAGGCGCTGGCATTGCTGGAGGAGATTCCTGTCTGGGAGGAGAACAATCCTGAACGCTATTTTCTGAAAGGAACTGCATTTTGTCTTATTGGTAAATTGAAAGAGGCTGAGAGCCCAGTTTGACAGGGCACTTGAAATCATCCAGGATGATACATTTGAAGCCTTGCTCAATATTTCCATTGCATTTGAGAATGTCAGGCATTTTGAACTGGCCATCAAATACCTATACAGGCTTACAGCCAGCAGCCGGAGAATCTGTCCGTGTTGTATGACCTGGGCTATTTTTATGACAGACTGCACCGGTTTGATGAAAGCCTGAAATATTACCAGCAGTACCTGGATCTGGATCCCTATTCTGACAATGTCTGGTACAACATTGGGATCGTATATCATAAGCTGGAGCAGTTTGAAAAGGCAGTGGAAGCCTATGATTTTTCCATTGCCATTAATCCCGATTATGCATCAGCATATTTCAACAAGGCCAGTGTCTGGGTGAATGCGGGAAAATTTGACAAGGCCATTGAAACCTACAAGGAATTCCTTGAAGTGGAGCCTGAAAGTACCCAGGCCTATTGTTATATGGGGGATTGTTATGAGCAGATGGACAAGATGGATGATGCGCTGGCGGCATTTCAGAAGGTGATTGAACTGGACAATACCGATCCGGAAGGATGGTTTGGGGCAGGGATGATCTATCACGGCATGGACAAGCAACAGGAGGCGATCACCTATATCCTGAAGGCCATTGAATTTGACAACAACAACCTGGATTACTGGATTAACCTGGGTTATGCCAATGAAGATGCAGGACTTATTGAGGAGGCTGTAAAGTGTTATGGTTATGTGACCCGTCAGATGCAGCTGATCTGGATGGATGGACAGCACTGACGGGTCTGCTCATGAAAGAAGGAGAATTTGAAAAGGCACTGAATTTCCTTAGGGAGGCATATGTGCATCACCCTGGCGAGGCGAAAATCAAGATGAAAATGGCTGTATGTCATCTGAAACTGGGGGAGGAGAAGCTGGCCCTAAAATTCCTTGAGAGAAGCACTGAAGGCAGAACAGGCGCTGGTCACAGAATTCGAATATTATTTCCCCAAGGAGTCGCATAGTCAGGATATAGAACAGATTATCCAACAGTATAAATAACATTATTCATATGAATTTTGACATCAATCATATTCCGGAAAGAACTACCGGAGACCGGGATTATGGGCTTACCATGATGATGGACAAAGGTTTAAGCCTGAAAGAAGCTGAACATTTCATTGAATCCAGTGCCCCTTATACCGACCTGGTAAAATTTGGTTTTGGTACTGCACTGATCACACGGGATTTGAAAGAGAAAGTGAAACTATATCAGGATCGGCCGGACTGAAACCTTATTTTGGAGGAACCCTATTTGAAATGTTTTTTGTGCGGAATCAGTTTGACGATTACAGGAGATTTGTGTCTGAATCGGGGCTTAAGCATGTGGAGGTATCCGATGGTACCATCCGTATGGAACATGAGGAGAAACTGAAGTGCATCGAGGTGCTGTCAGAAGAATTCCAGGTACTTTCTGAAGTGGGCAGCAAGGTAAAGGGGGTGGAGCTATCCAATGAAGAATGGGCCGGTTTTATGAAAACTGAACTTGAAGCAGGTGCCTGGAAGGTGATTGCGGAGGCCAGGGAGAGTGGAACCATCGGCATGTACCATTCGGATGGAACGGCCAACAGGGAGATTGATCGATGCGATCATGAAAGAGATGTCTGTGGATGATGTATTGTGGGAAGCACCCAATAAGGCCCAACAGACGATGTTTATTAAAATGCTAGGGGCCAATGTGAACCTGGGGAATATTGCTCCTGCCGAAGTGGTCTCCCTGGAGGCTTTAAGGTGTGGCATGCGAGGAGATACTTTCTTCGATGTGCTGCCGGACGAGTTCCAATCCAGAAAACTGTAAGCATTGAAACACAAAATCAGAAAGTATCTGCTCCTGGTCCTGCGAGGCATGGGCATGGGAGCCGCAGATGTGGTCCCCGGTGTATCCGGCGGAACCATTGCATTCATTACAGGCATTTACGAAGAGCTGATCTATTCAATCAAAAGCATCAATCTGGACGCATTGAAGCTGTTTTTTACCGGGAAGTGGAAATCGTTCTGGAAGCAGATCAACGGGAATTTCCTACTTGCAGTTTTTGCCGGAGTATTTCATTTCGGTGCTTTCACTGGCCAGGGTGCTGGAGTATCTTCTGGAGCATCAGCCCATACTGATCTGGTCATTTTTCTTTGGTCTAATTCTGGCTTCTTCTTATGTTGTTTCCAGGAAAATACCCAAATGGGAATATCCCAATTATTGTAGCACTTGTGGGTGGGATCGGAATTGCTTTTTATATCACCAGTGTGACTCCGGCGACCACCACCGATGCATCCTGGTTTGTAGTCATATCAGGAGCAATGGCCAGTTGTGCCATGATACTCCCCGGTATTTCAGGTAGTTTCATCCTGCTTTTGCTGGGAAAATATGAATTTGCACTTCATGCAGTCAATGAAAGGATCATCCTGGATCTGTTGTTGCTGGGATCCGGGTGCAGTTATCGGACTGATCTTGTTTGCCAATCTGCTCTCCTGGCTGCTGAAGAAATATCATGACATCACCATTGCGGTTCTGGTGGGATTCATGATCGGCTCGCTGAATAAGATCTGGCCATGGAAGGAGACCCTGAAGACCATTGTTGTGGAAGGTGAGGTGAAACCGCTCGTTGAAAAAAATATCTTGCCCACCATGGGAAATGCCGATGACCGGGTATGGATGGCCATACTCATGGCCCTCCTGGGTATTGCAGTAATCATATTGATTGAATTAGTTTTAACAAAAAACTCAGCTAAAACCTCGTACTAAGTACTGGGCACTAAGTACTGGGCACTAAGTACTGGGCACTAAGTACTGGGCACTAAGTACTGGGCACTAAGTACTGGGCACTGAGTACTGAGCACTGACTATGGCACTTTTTGGATTAATCGGATATCCCCTCGGACATAGTTTTTCGGTCTCTTATTTTAGGAGGAAGTTCGAAAAGCAGGGGATTGAGGCCGAGTACAGGAATTTTCCCCTTGAGCGGTCTCCGGATTCCGGGATTTAATCGCCCGGGAACAGGACCTGATGGGACTCAACGTCACTGTTCCACACAAAGAGAAAATCATTCCGTACCTGGATGCACTGGATAAAACTTCCAGAACCATCGGGCGGTCAATACCATTGACTTCTGCAGAAAGGAAGGGCGCTTATCCTTGCTGGGATACAACACCGATGTAATAGGATTTGAAAGATCCCTGAAAGAACACCTAAAACCTCATCACAGCAATGCCCTGGTCCTGGGTACAGGTGGATCTTCCAAAGCTGTGAAATTTGTCCTTGAGGCCCTGGGTATCGAATACAGGATGATCAGCCGCAACAGGGGAGAAGATGTTATGATCTATCAGGAGCTGAGCGGGTCTGTGATGGCTGAGCACTCCCTCATCATCAACACCACACCCCTGGGAATGCATCCGCATGTAGATACCTGTCCGGGAATCATATACGATGCGATTACACCAAACCACCTGTTGTTCGACCTGGTTTACAATCCGGAGAAAACCCTTTTCCTTCCAGGGGTGAAGAGCAGGGAGCAAGCATTGTAAACGGGTACGATATGCTGGTATACCAGGCTGAAGCTTCATGGGACATATGGAATAATGAACGCTAACCATGGTATCATCATTTAAGAAAGAATTTTCAGTTTCATCATATGAGCTGAACCCAAGGGGACAGGCAAGGCTTACCACCATGGCCAACTACTTCCAGGAGATCGCTTATCACCATGCCAATGAACTGGGATTTGGCTATGAGGATATGAAAACCCGTCGCACCATGTGGCTCTTGTCCAGGATGAAGATCCGGATGAATAAATACCCGGTCTGGGACGACAGGATCACCATCGAAACCTGGCCCAGCGGGGTAGATAAGCTTTTTGCAGTCAGGGATTTCAGGGTAAACAATGAAAAAGGGGAGGAGATAGGCGTGGCCAGCACCAACTGGCTGATTGTGGATTTGAATACCCACAGGCCCATCAAGCCCAAGGCAGAGCTGGAAGCATATGCCCGTATCGTATACGGAGAACCGGTATTTGATGCCGGCCTGGATAAGATTCAACTGCCCCAACAGATGGTAGCGTTGAACAGGCACCGGGTCTGTTTTTCGGATCTGGACATCGTAGGGCATGTAAACAATGTGAAATACATGGAGTGGAGCATTGATACGGCCATGAACGATTGGAAACTTGAGAAGGAAATCCGTGAATTTGAGATCAATTTCATGAAGGAGACAAAACTCGGGGATGAGATCTCCATCAGCGGTGCTGCGGAAATGGAGGACTCTTCAAACGAAAACTGACCATGTTCTGGGTGGCAGTCGGCTGGGAGATGGGGCTGAGGCTTTTCGTTCGCGCATCAGGTGGGATGACCCGGAAGCGTGATCACTCCGGATATCCTATATCCACAAGGAATAAGGCCTTTGCCGGGGCCGACTGACCGGCTTTTCCCCTGTCCTTTGCATCGATGATGGCCTGAAAACCATCGCTGTCAAGTTTTCCCTGCCCCACATCCAGGAGGGTTCCCACCACCGATCTGACCATGTTCCTGAGAAAGCGGTCGGCCTTGATCTCAAAAAGGTATCCGTTTCCAGCCTCATTCCATGTGGCAGACATCACATGACAGTCGTTGGTTTTTACATCTGTATGCAGTTTACTGAAACTGGTAAAATCTGCTGTTTCCATGAGTATGTCACAGCACTTCCCAATCTCATCCAGGTCCAGGGGTCCATATATAAAGTGGCTGTAAAGGCGGTTAAAGAGTGGTTTTACAGTTGAAATGTGGTAATGGTAGGTGCGATAGGTGGCTGAAAACCTGGCATGCATCTCTTTTTCCACCTCCCGAATCTTATAGGCCACGATATCTTCTGGTAGAAAGCGATTCAGTTTAAAGAGGAAACGATCATCATCGGGTCCTGAGAATTCCCTGTCCCCATTTGCAGTTTCCTTGACTTGAAGATCAAAATGGGCCACAAAGAAAGAAGCATGAACTCCGGTATCGGTCCTTCCTGCGCCTGTTACTGCAATATCTTGCTTCAGCAGTGTGGATAGGGCATGCTGGAGAATTTCCTGCACCGTTATGCCGTTGGGCTGCACCTGCCAGCCGTGATAAGCTGTACCATCATAGGCCATATGGATGAAATACCTTGGCATAAACTCCTATAGATTGTTAAAAATACCTTTTTCTTAACATTTTTTAACCACCTCTGCTTTCTATTGCTCATTTTCACAGCTATTTTTGTCCTCCGTTACGAGAATGAAGATTATTAACTAAAAAGAATCCATACATGAGTCAGGAAGTGAATATCAAAGAGCTCAACGAAAGGATCAAGAAGGAGAGTGAATTTGTTGATCTGATTACCCTGGAGATACAGAAGGTGATTGTGGGTCAGAAAAACCTGGTGGAACGCTTATTGATCGGGCTGTTATCTGATGGGCATATCCTGCTGGAAGGGGTTCCCGGACTGGCAAAAACACTGGCCATTACCACCTTATCCCAGACCATTGATGCCAAATTCAGCAGGATACAGTTCACACCTGATCTGCTGCCGGCCGACCTGCTGGGTACCATGATTTACAGCCAGAAGAAAGAAGAATTTATAGTGAAGAAAGGGCCCATTTTTGCCAACCTGATCCTGGCAGATGAAATCAACCGTTCTCCTGCCAAGGTTCAGAGTGCATTGCTGGAAGCCATGCAGGAGAAGCAGGTAACAATGGGTGAAGAAACCTATAAGCTGGAGCGCCCCTTCCTGGTACTGGCTACCCAGAATCCGATTGAACAGGAAGGAACCTATCCTTTGCCTGAAGCCCAGGTGGACAGGTTCATGATGAAGGTGGTGGTCACTTATCCAAGCAGGGAAGAGGAGAAACTGATTGTCAGGGAGAATCTGGCCAGCGTGTTCCCGCATGCAACACAGATTCTGAAACCGGCAGACATCATGAATGCCCGGGAGGTAGTGAAGGAAGTTTATCTGGATGAGAAAATTGAAAACTATATTCTGGATATTGTTTTTGCCACCAGGAATCCGGAACAGGCAGGATTGGCACAGTTTGTGCCATTGATCCAGTACGGAGGATCTCCGCGCGCAAGTATTAACCTGGCAAGGGCTGCAAAGGCCTATGCATTTATTAAGAGAAGGGGATATGTGGTTCCGGAGGATGTCAGGGCCATATGCCATGATGTGATGAGGCACAGGATTGGCCTTACCTATGAAGCTGAAGCGGAAAATATAACCACAGAGAATATAATTTCAGAGATATTAAACAATGTGGAAGTACCATAGACTGACATGAAAAAAGCACTGGTTTTCATCGGTATAATCATGGGATTTGGCATATATATACATGCTCAGACACTTGTTGGATTGCCCAAGGAAGAGGTGGTGGAACTGGTCAAGAAGAATCATAAAGATTTCAGGAAGGATGATTCGGTTGTCAAACAAAGCTTCAACTATTTGAAGTATGTCAACGGGATAAGAACCAAGACTTGGATTCTCTACTTTACCGATGACGACATTTGCAAAACCTCCAAGATGGTCTGTGATTATGGTGAGCTCAAAGAGATGGAGGAGGAACTTGACAGCAAATATGATCGGACAGGTGAATCCAACTGGGAATTTGTGGTCGAATCTGACACCTTCCAGGTGGAGCTGATCAGGCAGGAGTGGTATTTCACCATCCGGGAGACCAGGAAACAGAGCGAGGATGTAAAGGCTGATTAATAAACGGTGGAAGCAAAAGAACTCTTAAAAAAAGTACGAAAGATTGAGATCAAGACCCGGGGTCTGACCAGGCAGATTTTTGCCGGTGAGTACCACAGTGCCTTCAAAGGCAGGGGTATGACTTTTTCTGAGGTCCGTGAATACCAGTACGGTGATGATATCCGGAGCATAGACTGGAACGTTACTGCCAGGTTCAACCATCCCTATGTGAAGATATTTGAGGAGGAGCGTGAACTACGGTGATGCTGCTGATGGACCTGAGTGCTTCCGGGGCTTTCGGAACCGAACAACAAATGAAGCGTGACCTGATCACTGAGATCTCTGCCGTACTTTCTTTTTCAGCCATTGAGAACAATGATAAGATTGGGGTGATCATGTTCAGTGACCGGATCGAAAAGTTTATTCCTCCCCAGAAAGGCCGAAAGCACATACTAAGGATCATCCGTGAACTGCTCGAATTTGAGCCGCAAAGCCGGGGAACAGATATATCTGAAAGCCTGCGCTTCCTCACCAATGCCATAAAAAAGAGATGTACTGCATTTATCATATCCGATTTCAGGGACAAAGGTTATGCACGTTCGCTCCAGGTGGCCAATAACAAGCATGATGTGGCAGCACTTCATATATATGACAGGCGCGAAGCTTCACTACCCGCCGTTGGACTGGTCAGGGTACAGGATGCGGAAACGGGCAGAGAACGCTGGATGGATACATCCAACCGCAAAGTAAGGGAGAGCTATGCCATGAAATGGGACAGCCACGTGGAGATGATGAATGAGATCTTTACCCGGTCGGGGGTGGACAGTGTGTCCATTCGCACCGGAGTCGATTATGTGAAACCTTTGATGCGCTTGTTTAAGAAAAGATAGTATGAAGATTCACTGGAGCCATATGGCCGGAATGATCCTGTTGGGAATGACTGTTACAATGCAGGCCAGTTGATCAGTGTGAAGTCGGCTCTCAGTAACGATTCAATGATGATCGGGGACCAGGTGTTGTTCACCATTCATGTGGAAGCAGCAGACAATCTGCCGTTTCAGATGCCGCTTTTACAGCGATACACTCAGCAGGGATATTGAAGTGCTTTTCCCCTATGCTGCTGACACTTCCCATGTGGGGGAGAGGCTTGTGATTGACCACACCTATATCATTACCGGGTTTGAGGCAGGGTACACATGATCCCCGCCATGCCGGTAGTCTATGAATTCAGCGCTGCCTCGATACAGCGCTCAGCATGCCATTGATCATCCATGTTCATGAACCTGTGGTGGATACAAGCCAGCAGATCAAGGCCATTAAACCGCCTATGAATACACCTGTCACATTAAAAGAGGCATTTCCCTGGGTAGCCCTGGGTGGAGGAATTTGGCTGCTGGGACACTGTTGATGGCACTTGATCTGGATGTACCGACAGCACAGGAAAGATCCCGAGATATTTTCTTTGAAACCCCAGGAGCCTGCACATGTGATTGCTTTCAGAGACCTGGATAAGTTAAAGGAGGAAAAACTCTGGGAGTCGGGACAGGTTAAGATGTTTTATACCAGGCTTACCGAAATATCCCGGCAATATATTGAACGTCAGTACGGTATTCCGGCCATGGAGCGAACCACCGAGGAGATTCTGGAAGCATTTCGCAGGTCCAATACAGAGGAACCCTTGCTGGATGAAATGCTGAAGGAGCTGCTGGAACTGGCCGACCTGGTGAAATTTGCCAAGGAAGATCCGTTGCCTGTGGATAACCAGACCAACCTGAACAATGCTTACCTGTTTGTGCAGAAGACTTATCCCATGTTTTATATGGAGAAATCCGCGGAGAACCAGATAAAGGAAGGAAAGGAGCAAGATGAGTAATTGGAATTTGCATATCCGGCATTCTTCTATGCGCTGATCTTGCTTCCGCTGATGGTCGCCTGGTATATCTGGAGGGGAAGGAAAAGTACAAGTTCAATGACCCTTTCGGGTTTTGAAAACCTGGATGAGCGGGTGGGTTCTTCCAGAATCTGGCTCAGACACATGCTCTTTGTGTTCAGACTGGTCATGGTAGGACTTATCGTAATCGTGCTGGCCAGGCCCCAGTCCTCAAACCAGTGGGAACAGGTGACAACCGAAGGAATCGATATTGTAATGTGCATGGATGTATCGGGCAGTATGCGCGCCATGGATTTCAGACCAAACCGGCTGGAAGCATCCAAAAATGTGGGGATTGAATTTGTAAATGCGCGGCAGAACGACCGCTTCGGACTGGTGGTATTTGCCGGGGAAAGTTTCACACAGTGTCCCATGACCACCGACAGGGCTGTGGTGATCAATTTCCTGAAAGAGATTGATTTTGGGGTTATAGAAGACGGAACTGCCATTGGAATGGGACTGGCAACAGCTGTGAACAGGATCAAGGAGAGCAAGGCCAAAAGCAAGGTCATTATCCTGCTTACAGATGGAGTAAACAACAGGGGAGATGTGGGACCCGTTACAGCTGCTGAAATTGCTGCCAGTTACGGGATAAGGGTCTATACCATTGGTGTGGGAACCCATGGAAATGCACCCGTACCTGTTCAGGATGCATTTGGCAGGACGGTCACCAGGAACATGCCTGTGGAAATTGATGAGGATGTATTGAAGAAAATTGCTGAAACAACCGATGGCTCCTATTTCAGGGCCACCGATAATCATAAACTGAGAGAGATTTATCAGCAGATTGACGAGATGGAGAAAACCAGGCTGGATGTGAAGCAGTTCAGTAAAAAGAAAGAGGAGTATTTTCCTTTTTTGCTTGCAGCCATGCTGATCCTTTTGTTTGAGATTCTGCTCAGATATACCATATTCAGAACCATCCCATAGAATGATACAGTTTGCACATAAAGGCATACTCTGGTTCCTTTTTGCCATGCTCTTGATGCTGGTTGGATACCTGCTTTACTGGAGGCACAGGAAACGATCCCTGGCCAGACTGGGTGACAGCGAGTTGATGGACAGCTCATGCCAGATGCATCCACGATCAGCCCATCACTGGAAATTTATTACTGCTCTTCATGGGAACCACCCTGCTGATCATTGCCGCATCGGGTCCAAGGGTTGGATCAAAACTTGAAGAGGTGGAGATAAAGGGGCGGGAGATCATCATTGCCCTGGATGTATCCAACAGCATGCTGGCCGAAGATATCAAGCCCTCCCGGCTGGAACGTTCCAGGCAGATGATCAACAGGATGGTGGACCGGATGTCCAATGATAAGATCGGACTTATCGTTTTTGCCGGAGATGCATATACCCAGATTCCCATCACGGATGACTATCCCAGTGTGAAAATGTTCCTGGCCGGGGCCGGGCCCGACATGGTATCAAAACAGGGGACAGCCATCGGAGCTGCCATCAGACTGGCAGCCAGATCTTTCTCCTCCTCCGAGGCGGATTCCCCTGTATCAGACCAGGGCCAGCCAGGCCATAGTGGTGATCACAGATGGGGAGAACCATGAGGATGATGCAGTGGGTGAAGCCACAGCTGCAGCGGAAAAAGGAATCCGGGTATATACGGTCGGACTGGGCGATCCCAATGGAGTACCCATTCCTGTCAGGCCCGGGAAGCAATTCCAACCGGAGGGACAAGGATGGCCAGGTAGTGGTAAGTAAGCTCAATGAGAAACTGCTGATGGAAGTGGCTGCAGCCGGAAACGGGGCCTATATTGCCGGAGACAGGATCAACAGTCTGGAAGATGAACTGAATAAGCTTCAGAAAAGAGACCTCAATACAAAGGTGTTCTCAGAATTTGCAGAAAGGTTCCAGTATTTTGCAGGATTTGCACTGTTGTTCCTGGTGCTTGAATTTATTATACGATCCAGGAAAAATCCGTTGTTAAAAAGATACAACCTGTTTAAAACCAGCGAAGATGAAAAATAGAAGGTATTCTCTGTTGGTCAGTATGTTAATGACACTGTTCTGTTTGCTTCTTATGCTCAGAATGAGCGGAAGGTGATCCGTCAGGGTGTGAAATCCTATGAAAAGGACAATTTCAGTGAAGCGGAAGTGCAGTTCAGAAAAGCCGCAGATATCAACCATGAATCTTTCGAAGCTGGATTTAATACAGGTGCAGCCTTTACGGACAGGAGAAATATGAGGAAACTGCTAAACAGTATGAAGCTTTGATTGATCAGGCAGAAGATCCCCAATCCATGGCCATGTATGGCACAATATGGGAAACAGTCTGCTGGAAGCAGAAAAATACCAGGAGAGCATCGAGGCATATAAGAACAGCCTCAGGCTGAATCCGGGAGACCAGGATACCAAATATAATCTGGCCTATGCAAAAAAGAAGTTACAGGAGCAACAGCAGCAGGACCAGCAACAACAACAGAATCAGGACCAGCAGGACCAGCAGGACCAGCAGCAGAATCAGGACCAGCAACAACAACAGAATCAGGATCAGCAGGATCAGGATCAGCAGGACCAGCAGCAACAACAGAATCAGGATCAACAGCAACAGGACCAGCAGCAACAAGAGATCAGCCAAAGCCACTGCAGATATCCAAGGAGGATGCGGAGCGGATGCTAAGTGCCATCCAGCAGCAGGAGAAGGATGTGAAGGAAAAGGTGGACAAGAAAAAAGCTGCTGCAGCCAAGGTAAAAACAGAAAAGGATTGGTAAATTAAACGCCGGGAAAAGAAATGAAACTGAAGAACTGTATATGGCCATCATACTGCTCGCGGCAGTGCTGCATTAATGGGCAGGATAAGTCCTTTACTGCCACAGCCCCTGCTGTAGTCAGGGCAGGTGACAGTTCCAGTATGTGATCGAAGGATCCAAACAGGGTGATGTAATCCTTCCATCCATGGATGGATTTCAGCTTCTGGCAGGCCGTTTTCTTCTTATTCCTCTCATTCACAGTGGATCAATGGGAAGATGACCATGGAAACAGTGGTCACCTATACCCATATCTTCAGAGCCACGGAAAGGGTGATCTCACCATTCCTCCGGCCACAGTTAGGGTAGGGAGAAAAGAATATAAAACCAATGATGTGCAGATCACGGTTACCGAAGGGTCAGAACCGGCCCCTGGGGCAGGAGCCGGCCAGGCCCCCCAGGATGATCAGGGTTCCGCGGAAGAGATAGATGTCTCTGACCAGGTATTTCTGAGGGTGATACCCTCCAAAAAGGAGGTTTATGTGGGAGAGCAGTTTGTAAGTGGGTTGAAGGTGTATACCGGGTAAATACAAGGCCGGCCTCGGCTTCCAAAGACATTCCCTATGAAGGATTTTATAAGAAATCACTGGATCCGGATGCCACTGCTCAGAGGCAGGATATCAACGGACAGCAGTATGTCACCCAGGTGATTCAGCGTCATATCCTGATTCCCCAGAAGTCAGGAAAGATACTCATTGAACCCTATGAATCGGAATGGATGATTCAGCAGAGGGTGCAGCGCAGGAGCAGCAACAGTGTGTTTGATAGTTTTTTTGATGATCCCTTTTTCAGCGGCGTTCAGGAGGTCCTGCCGAACATTGACTACCCGGCCGGTTACCATCAATGTAAAACCCTTCCTGGCGGTGCACCAGAGGGTTTTACCGGGGCAGTGGGCAGTTTTTCCATGAATGCTATGTTGTCTGCTGAGGAGATTGAAGTAAATGAGGCCCTGAGCCTGAAGGTCACCATCAGTGGTACAGGAAACCTGCCTTTGCTGGGAGAACCTGAGGTGAATCTTCCCCCGGACCATGACCTCTATGATGTTACCAGATCATTGAATACAAGTACATCCGGGAACAGGATCAATGGAGCCGTAACGTTTGAATACCCGATTGTGGCAAGGCATGCCGGCAGGTTCAGGATTGCCCCCATACAGTTTGCATGGTTTGATCCTGCAAAAAAGCAATACATGACCGCTACCACCGATGAGTTCAACTTTACTGTGCTTAAAGGTGAAGCGGAAGAGGTCCCGGGGCTGTATATGTTCCTGGGGTGATGCAGGAAAGTGTGGACAACATTGGGACTGATATCCGGGATATCATCCGGACAACTCCCGGATTTACTCCTGTGGCATACTCCTTGATGGGAAGAGCTGGTACAGGTTGCTGTTTCTGTTTGCGCCCTTCTTTGTCTGCTGGTAATCATTTTGATCCGATCATAAGCAAGAAGAAATGCAGATCTAAGGCTGGTGCGGAACGGAAGGCCAACAGATCGGCCAGGAGCAGGTTGAAAAAGGCTGAGAAATACAGGAAAAGCGGGAACGAAGACCGGTTCTACGAAGAGATCGGGAAAGCCATCTGGGGATACCTTGCCGATAAACTCAACATTGAGACTTCATCCCTGTCCAGGGAAGTGATTCCGCATGAACTCTCCGACCAGGGGAGTGGAGAGGAATTAATGAAGGAGTATTCAAGGATACTGGATGACAGTGAGTTTTCCCGTTTTGCTCCCAGTTCAGAGAAGAGTGACATCGACAAGCTTTACAACGAAGCAGTTCAATTAATCAGAAACCTGGAAAACAGCCTGTGATAAAGTTCGTACATATATCACATGATCCTGTTTGTTGGTTTTACCCAGCTTCATGCCATCACCGATTCACTTTTCAATAAAGCCAGCGATCTCTATCAGCAGGAGAAGTATGAAACGCCCTCAACTGCTACAAGGAAATCATTGATTCCGGCTTATGAGGCTGCCGATCTCTACTATAATATGGGCAATGCTGCTTTCCGGTCCAACAGCATCGGTTATTCCGTTCTCTATTATGAGAAAGCCTTGAAGCTGGACCCATCACACCAGGATGCGGCTCACAATCTGGAGTATGTGTCAAGATATATCGTGGATGCTTTTGAAGAGGTACCGGAACTGTTTATCAGAAGCTGGATTTCTTCAGTAGTGCATCTGTTACCCGAACATACATGGAGCATCCTGGCCCTTCTTGGATTTGTGCTTATGCTTGCATCTTTATTGCTATATTTGTTTACCAAGGGACTGGCCCTGAAAAAGGCAGGTTTTTTTGCGGCTCTTTTGGGTACTGGTCTTTTTCATTTTCACCTTTCAGCTTCACTGGCTCAGCATCGCAGCATCGTTCACCCCGGATCGGGTATCATTATTTCTCCGTCGGTTGATTGTCAGAAGCACCCCCAGTGAGTCCGGAACTGAATTGTTTATCCTGCATGAAGGGACCAAGGTTGAAGGTGAATGAGGAGGTAACCGGATGGCAGAACATCAGGATTATCGATGGAAGGGAAGGATGGATCCACAGTGGGGATTTTGAACACATTTAAACATGATATTGCATGGCAGTCAACAAAAGTATCCAGGAGATCAATGAAAAAATAAAAAAGGGCAAGGCAGTGGTGCTTACAGCTGAGGAAGTTTCAGCCATGGGAAGAAATACCCCTGCCGAGGTTGCCGAGAAGGTGGATGTGGTTACCACAGCCACATTTGGTCCCATGTGTTCATCGGGGATGTTCATCAATGTGGGACATTCCAATCCGCCCATCCGGATGGAGAAGGCCACCCTGAACGGTGTTCCTGTATTTACAGGGATTGCAGCAGTGGATCTCTATATTGGGGCCACGGAAAATCATCCTGAAAATCCTTCCTATGGAGGTGCACATCTCATTGAAGAACTGATTGCGGGCAAGGACCTGGAACTGGTGGCCCATGCCAAAGGAACGGATTGTTATCCCCGAAGGGATATCCACACCACCATCAACCGGGATAATATCAATGAGATGATGATGTTTAATCCGCGCAATGCTTACCAGAATTATCCGGTTGCAGTGAATGCTTCCAACCGGATCAAATATACCTACATGGGCAGCCTGCTTCCCAAGCTGGGAAATGCCAATTACAGCACTTCAGGAGAATTAAGCCCCTTGCTGAATGATCCGGAAATGCGAACCATCGGAATTGGAACCAGGATATTTCTGGGAGGAACCACAGGTTATGTGGGCTGGTATGGTACCCAGTTCAAAACCAATGCCGAGTTGAATGAACATGGGGTTCCGGTATCCAATGCAGCCACACTGTCAGTGATCGGGGATGCCCGCAAAATGAACACTTCCTTTATCAAAGCAGCATACTATGAAAAATATGGGGTTTCCATGTTTGTGGGTATTGGGATTCCCATCCCGGTGCTTGATGAGGAGATGGCTTCCAGGGTAATGATCAGAAATGACCAGATCACCACCCGGATCCTGGATTATGGTGATCCCGAGCATCCCGAACTGGGACGGGTCAATTATGATGCACTGCTGTCGGGGGAGATTGAACTGAATGGAAAGAAGATCAGGACATCCTCCATGTCAAGTATCTACAAAGCCAGAGAGATTGCAGATATTCTGAAAAAGCAGGTGAGCGAAGGGAATTTCCTGCTGTCAGAACCCGTGGAAATGTTCCCGCAGGCAAAGGATTGAATTCACTGGAAATCAGGTAAAATTATATGGCATGAAAAGAGTTAAAAAAAGAATGGTACTGCGTTTTCCGGCCGATACTGTCAATGAACCCATCACCTACATCCTGATCAAGGAGTATGATGTGCAGGTGAATATCCTTAATGCTGATATTACCCATGGCAAGGAGGGAAACCTGCTGATTGAAATGAGTGGCACAGGCGACAGGGTGAGATGAGGCCCTGGTATATCTGGAAGAGAAGCAGGTAGAGATCTCCCCGGTGATAAAAACCATTCTTTTTAATGAGGATCAGTGCATCCATTGCGGGGCCTGCTCTTCGGTCTGTTTTCCGGGCGCCCTGACCATGGATGCTACATCCAGGAAACTGAAATTTTCTCCTGAGAAATGTGTGGCCTGTGAACTCTGCATCAAGGCCTGTCCCCTGCAGCTGTTTGAACTGAATTTTGGCGTAAACTGATTGTACCAGCCCAGACTATACAGGGAAGAGATGAACTCGGACCGTTTCCGGTTCTTTCCTTCCGTTTACAGGGAATCGGACCTCCTGATCGGTGTGCCGCACAATGCCTTTCACGGTGATCTCCAGGTATTGTCCCGGCGGGAACAGATGAGGCTTTACAAAGTTCTGGCCGATCATGAAGCGTCCTATCCGGGATTTACCGGAAGCCTGGAACCGCTTCCTCTTCCCGACAGGGATTTCAGGTCTTCCATCGGAATTGGAAATCATGTACCAGTCTGGTATTCTGATCAGGCACCGGACCCATGAGTGCTGTGGCAGGAATGTTTGCAGAGCAGGTGGCCCGGAAACTGGATGCAGGATTTTCAAATGGAGGAGATAGTGGTTGAGAACGGAGGAGATTTGTTTGTGAAGAACAGATCAGAACTGGTATCGGTCATTCATGCAGGTCATCCCCCTGTCCGAAAAAATGGCACTTGTGCTTCCCGGGGAGCTGGGGGATATGTACATCCACCGGGACCCTGGGTCACTCCTTCAGCAGGGGAAAGGCCGATGCTGTAACCGTGGTCTCCCACAGCACACCCCTGGCCGATGCATGGGCCACCGCACTGGCCAACAGGTTCAGGATCAGACCGATATTGAACCGGTACTGGAGCAGGTCGCCCGATTCCGGAAATCCTGTCCTGCGTGGTAATTGTGGGAGACCGGATGGGTATTCGTGGAGAATTTGAGCTAAAACTGCTATCTTAGGGTCATGAACAGCCTGATCCTGGTTATTACTGGCTTTATCGGATATTTGCTGGCCTACAGGCTCTATGGAAGATACCTGGGAAGAAAATCCTTCAATTGTCCGCCGGCCGGAAAATGCCGTCCCATGAGTTGAAAGATGGTGTGGATTATGTACCCACCAAGCCCCATATTATTTTCGGACACCATTTCACCACCATTGCCGGACTGGGTCCCATCGTAGGACCGGCCATCGGGATTATCTGGGGATGGCTGCCGGCTTTTCTCTGGGTGTTCCTGGGCAGCATTTTCATGGGAGCAGTCCACGATTTCACCACCCTGGTGGTATCAGCCAGGAACAGGGGAAGATCCATGGGTGAACTGACCGGCGAAATCATCAGTCCTTCCACCCGTTATGCCCTGCAGTTCATCATGCAGCTTGCTGCTGTTTATTGTGCTGGCGGTATTTGCCATGATTGTGGGCACCCTCTTTGTTATGTATCCCGAATCGGTGATCCCGGTATGGTTCCAGATCCCGGTGGCTGTCTGGCTTGGCTGGCAGATCCGGAAGGGAAAAAATGACCTGATCTACTCTATTATTGCCCTGCTTCTTGCTGTATGGTTTTGTGATCCTGGGCGTCCGATTTCCCGTTTCCCTTCCCTGGGATACCAGATTTCGGTGGTGGTATGGTGCATTATCCTGTTTATTTATGTCTTTTTTGCTTCCACCATTCCGGTGCAAAATCTGCTTCAACCCAGGGATTACATCAATTCCCACCAGTTGATGGTGGCCATGGCATTTCTGATCCTGGGTATCGTGATTGCCCACCCGGTGCTTTCTGCTCCTGCCATCAACCATGAGGCATTTGCCCCTGGATCGGATGTACCTGACCTGGCGCCCATCCTGTTTATTGTCATTGCCTGCGGAGCCATTTCCGGTTTTCATTCCCTGGCCAGTTCAGGAACCACCGTAAAGCAGGTGGACAAGGAAACAGATACCCTGCCCATCGGATATGGGGCCATGATTACAGAAAGCTTTCTGGCAGTACTGGTGATTGTGGCAGCAGGAGCCGGACTGGGAATGGGACTGGAGGAGATGGCAGGTATTTACCGGAGTGGAGGCTTACCAGCACCACTATGCCTCCTGGTCATCGGCCAATGGACTGGCAGCCAAACTGGATGCATTTATCATTGGTTCGGCCAACCTTTTCTCGTCCTTTGGATTGCCTGTGAAATACGGGGCAGCATTTGTGGTGGTATTTATTGTTTCCTTTGCCAATACCACCCTCGATTCGGCTGCCAGGATCCAGCGAATCTCCCTGCAGGAGATCTTCACCAGCACCCGGTGGTCAGATTCCCGAAACCTTTGAACAACCGCTATATTGCCACTTTGATGATGGTGCTGGCTGCTGCTGCCATGACCTTTTTCAAACCCGGGGGACAGGGGGCCATGGTCCTCTGGCCGCTGTTCGGCTCACTGAACCAGTTGATGGCTGCCCTGGCACTGGGAGTGGTGACTGTCTACTTTCACATAAAAAAAATACCGCTGCTTTATACCCTTTTGCCCATGCTTGTGATCCTGGTGCTGACCCTCTGGGCCATGATTAAGAATCTGGCTGGCTTTATCACGTGAGGGGGAGATCTTGCTGGTGGTGCTATCCGGATTGATCCTGTTGCTTACCGCCTGGCTTACTGCAAGCAGTTTCTTCTGCACTGATCAGAAAAGAAGGCTAATACCTGATATGCGAAAGAGCTGAAGGTTTCCCGGTTCCTTCTCGCTGATTTCCAACCGTTCCACCCAAGCTGTATCCTGTTCCCTTCCTGCACCAGTGAATAAAGGATGAAGCATTGTATATCCAGTCCCTGTATCACGGCATACACTGATCCGTCGGATTGGTTCTCCACCCATCCTTTCAGGTCCAAGGGACCTGGCCTGGTTTCGGGCTGCATACCTGAATCCAACACCCTGAACCCGTCCATATATCCTGATTTCAAATTGTTTCGTCATCACTGTACCAAAAATCATAAATATTGACAGCAGTGAACAAGGACTCTTATCCGCTTGTTACATTGTAAACAACTAAAATATTTAAACAAGATGAAAAAGATTGCTTCCTACTGATGATTATGTTGCTGGTTATCCCTGCATGCACTGCATGCCCAGAAAAGTTTTCATGATTTTACGGTGAAGGATATCAATGGAGATGATTATGATCTGTCACAGTTCAAGGGGAAAAAGGTACTGGTGGTGAATACAGCTTCGAAATGTGGACTGACACCTCAGTATGAGGACCTGGAAAAACTTATACAGGGAATACAAGGACAAAGGATTTGTGATTATGGGTTTTCCCAGCAACGATTTTGCCGGTCAGGAGCCTGGTACCAATGAAGAGATTGCAACCTTTTGTACTGAGAAATTCGATGTCACATTTCCAATGATGTCAAAGATCACTGTAAAGGGGAAGAGATCCACCCGCTTTATCAATGGCTTACTCAGAGTCCGAAAATGGAGTGGAGGACAGCAAGGTGACCTGGAATTTTCAGAAATACTGATCGATGAAGAGGGAAAGCTGGTGGGCATGTTCCTCCCAGGAAAAAACCCGACACGCAAGGAAATCATTAACTGGCTGAATGAAAGCTTAAAGAATGATCAGGGAGTAGTGAAGTTCCTCTTTCAGATCGGTCCGGATCACAATAATATCTTTCTAACACTTTTTCCATCAGGCAGACCAATCTCCTGTCCGCATGGAATCCGGGTGATTTGGATCTTGGCCGGATCCATGAAATTCCGAATCATCCGGGAACTGTTTTCCTCGCTGAACAGCAGGTCGAACCTTCTTTCCCAGAACATCCTTTTGTTTCTTCCCCACTGCTTTTCAGCATACTGGTTGAAAAACAGGACAAATCCCAGGTTATTGATGGTGATCACCGAATGGGGCAGTTCATCCAGAACATGGGTATACTGCCTGATCTCCTTTTCAAACCGGTTCCTTCTCTTCCCTGCTGTTTCAGATTGGCTTTCCTCCAGCTTCTTCTTCAGATCAAGACTGGCCATACGCAATTCCTCTTCCTTCCTGATCAGCTGTTCATGTTGTTTCCTGGAGGCCAGTTCCATCTCTTTTTCCTTGGTAATTTCATTGGCCAGGAAGATCACCTTTTCCACTTCTCCATACATATCATTCGCCGAAAGGAAGGTGGCCCTGAACCAGAGCTCCTCTTCATATTTTGATTGCATCTTCAACTGTCCCTGAAATGCTTCCCCCTGAATCACTTTCTCCCAGATCTCATTGAAACGTTCCTGTTCCCCGGTCCCGAAGAAGTCAAAGACATTCATTTGTTCCAGCTCCATTTCGGTATATTTCAATGTCTTACTGAAAAGCTTATTGCTTAAGGGTCAACTTGCCATCCGGTGAGAATACAGCCTTGGCATTAAGCCTGTCAATGGCTTCGACCTGCCCTTCATAATCGAGGCTCTGTTTTTTCTGTTCCGTTGAATCAATGGCCAGGAAAAGGATCTTCTCCACCTCCCGTCATCCCTTCTTACACAGGTATAGGTGGCCATGGTCCAGAGATCCTGTCCCAGCTTGGTTTCATGTTTCATATACCCTTCAAAATGCCTTCCTCCCTTGGCAAGTTTACTCCAGAGTGCATTGAACCAGGACCTGGTCCTTTTCATTGATAAACATGGAGATATGCTTTCCCTTCCACCTCCCTGTTTCCTGAATATCCCAGTTTTTTCAGGAAGCGGGTATTGGCATAG
The DNA here is from genome assembly GCA_963735755.1 of uncultured Bacteroidota bacterium. Classification (GTDB taxonomy): domain Bacteria; phylum Bacteroidota; class Bacteroidia; order Bacteroidales. The sequence continues at coordinate 446,529 of CAVTME010000005.1, forward strand.
AGCAGCTTTCCCTCTGTATCATATTCGGCACGCATCAGGGTATGGTTCACCGTATTGGTGAAACTGATGAATATCTCTGCCTGTTTGGCAGCTTCCTCCTGGGCAATTTTCAGGGCATCCATATTTTGCCTTACCTGTTCCTCCTGTCTGGCCAGCTGGTCGGCCTGTGCCTGGGTCTCTTTCAGCAAGTTGTTCGGTCCGCAGGTTGCTTTCCATGGTATTGATGGTGGTGGCAATATTTTCGGCCACCCGTCCCACAAATTGGAGTTTATATTCCTCCGACTGTCTTAAAGGAGGCAATCTCGATGATCCCAAAAACCATATCGTTCCAGATCAGGGGTTCAATAAGCAGGTAATTTGGGATTGGCTTTTCCCAGTCCCGAGGTAATGGTCAGGTAGCCATCCGGGATCTTGTCTGTATAATAACCCTTTTTCTCCATGGCAACAGCACCAATCAGTCCGTCACCCCAGGGAATGCGTTTGATCCGGGAATTTCTTCCGTGTCATAGGCATGACAGGCAATCATCTGAAGATACTTCTCATCCTCTTCTTCCTGGGTAAGGTAGATGGCTCCCTGGTTGGCATCCAGGTACCTGACCATCCCCGATACCACTGCATAGGCCATGGATTCCAGCTCCTGGGAATGGGTTCTCGAAGGATATCTCCAAATTCAGCCAGTCCCTCTGAAACCCAGTTTCTTTGTCGTTCATCCAGGCGTCGTTGTCGTTCCATTTCCCTGTTCCTGACCAGCGTATCTTTCAGCTTATTCAGTGAATCTGAAAGGGTTTGGTCCATGTCTTCGAAAGGAGAAAGAAGTATTCAGGTCTCCGGCAATTAGAGCATGGGTGAAGTGCTCTGATCTCACTGTTTTTTTCTGTTTCATTCCTGTACCTTGGCGGTGAGTTGATCCATCTGCTTGAATCTCCAGTTTCCCACCAAAGCTCCCAGAAGAATTGAAACCAGCGGAAACAGATCCAGAAAATAGAGGAACCAAAGCGACTTGTGCAAAATGCCGAGCCGCTGGAAGGAGAATCCCTCACCCAGGGCCTGAACAAGCATCATGTATATGAGCAGGATGACCACCAATCCGAGCGCAAATCCGATGGCACTGTACCGGATGATCATCTCTTTTTATTCAATTCCCCCATCCAAGCGAAGCTGTAAGCATTAAAATTAGTTAATATTTTCTATTTTTATCCTTCTTATAAGCGATCCATGGCAAACCTGCGAATACTGGTGGTTGACGATATTTATACCAACCGATACCTGTTGTCTGAACTGATTAAGACCACAGGCAACGAGGTAGTGCTGGCTGAAAACGGAGAACAGGCCATTGAGATACTAGAAGCTGAAGAGATCCATATGATCTTTATGGATATTGAAATGCCTGTAATGAATGGAATTGAGACCACACAGTATATCAGGAATGAGATGCCTTCTCCGAAAAACGGGCTACCTGTCATTGCACTTACCGCACACAATCCAGAACTTTTTTTTGAAGATTACTCGGATGTGGGATTTGATGAATTGATCACCAAACCCTATTCAGTGGAGAAAATCAGGAGAAAGATTAAGGATTTTGCTTCGATGTAGATAAGGTTCAGAATTTTCTCAAGGTTTTCACTGTCCACAATTGAGAAATGAATCTGGCTGGTCCGAATCCACATCAAATACGGCCACTATTTCACCATTGTCTTTTACCGGAAGTGTGATCTCTGAACTGGATCTGGAATCGCAGGCAATATGTCCGGGAAGGATGCACATCTTCCACCACCACCGGCTTCATTCCGATCAATGGCTGCCCAGCAAACGCCCTTATGGGCTTCCAGCTCCTGGCAGGCCACCGGTCCCTGGTATGGACCCACAACCAGTCTGTCCGACTTTAGAAGATAAAATCCAGTCCAGAAATAATGATCCATCTTATGATGCAGCACGGCACAGATGGTGGCCATCCTTGCCAGCGGATCATCTGTTTTACTAGTTAACTCATCCAACTGTTTGTAGATGCGTTGCATACCTTCCCTGCTTCTTTACCTTCCTCCATGATATAATGTGTTTTAACTGACTCAAAAATAGGATTTAATACTATCTTTGCCGCTCATTTTTATGTATGAAATTAACGGACGAAATATCCCGCAGAAGAACTTTTGCCATCGTGAGTCATCCCGATGCAGGGAAAACAACCCTTACTGAGAAATTCCTGCTTTTTGGAGGGGCCATCAATGTGGCCGGTGCTGTAAAATCAAATAAAATCAAGAAGACTGCCACTTCCGATTTTATGGAGATTGAAAAACAGCGGGGCATATCTGTGGCCACTTCGGTCATGGGATTCGAATACGGAGAAAGGAAAATCAATATCCTGGATACACCGGGTCACCAGGATTTTGCAGAGGATACATTCAGGACACTGACAGCAGCAGACAGTGTGATCATTGTGATTGATGCTGCCAAGGGGGTGGAGGCGCAGACCAGGAAACTGATGAATGTATGCAGGATGCGGAAAACACCTGTGATGGTCTTTGTGAATAAACTGGACCGTCCTGCCCTGGATCCATTCGAATTGCTGGATGAGATCGAAGAGGAACTGGAGATCCAGGTGCATCCACTCAGCTGGCCTGTGGGGATGGGACCGGGATTCAGGGGGGTTTACAACAGGTTTGAAGCTACATTCCGCTCATTCAGCGGGAACAGCAAACAGACCATCGGGGAGATTGTGGAATTCACCGATTTGAAGGATCCTGCCTTTCGAAAGCATATTGGTGACCAATGCAGATCGCCTGGATGAAGAGCTGGAACTGATTGAGGGGGTATACCCGGAGTTCGATCATGCGGCCTACCTGGCAGGGAAAACAGCCCCACTTTTCTTTGGCAGCGCACTGAATAATTTCGGGGTAAAGGATATACTGGATTGCTTCATCCAGATTGCGCCTTCACCGGGTCCTGTTTCCACATTGAACCGGGTCATCACTCCGGATGAGGAGAAATTCTCAGGGTTTGTCTTTAAAATCCATGCCAATATGGACCCCAACCACCGGGACCGACTCGCTTTTATCAAGATTGTCACCGGAGTATTTGAAAGAAACACAGCATATATCCATGTACGAACAGGTCGACAGGTGAAATTCTCCAATCCCACCTCATTTATGGCGGAGAAAAAATCAGTGGTCGACAAGGCCTATCCTGGAGATATTGTGGGCGTGCACGATACAGGAAATTTTAAAATTGGAGATGCAGTCACAGAAGGGGAGAAGCTGCAGTTCCAGGGAATGCCCTCTTTTTCCCCTGAAATGTTCCGTTATGTGGAAAATGACGATCCCATGAAATTCAAACAGCTCTCCAAAGGCCTCGACCAGCTAATGGATGAAGGTGTGGCTCAATTGTTTGTGAGCACGGGAAACGGTCGCAAGATCATCGGTACCGTGGGAGCCCTCCAGTTTGATGTGATCCAGTACAGGCTGCAGCATGAGTATGGTGCCAGGTGCCGTTATGAGCAGCTGCCCATGTATAAAGCTTGCTGGATTGAGACTGAGGATGTCGCGAAACTGAAAGATTTCAGGTTGAGAAAGTACCAGCAGCTTGCCACCGATAAGGAGGGGAGGGAGGTTTATATGGCCGAATCACCCTACGCCCTGCAGATGGCCCAGGAAAAATTTCCCGAGATCACCTTTCATTTCAATTCAGAGTTTTAATTCCCTTCCAGCGCGGCGATGCGCTGTTCAAGTGTTTCTATCACGGTCTGTTGCTCCTTGATGGCTTCGAGCAGTACAGGAATCAAACCTGAATAATTCACCGCCTTTTCACCATGGTGACCGACAGAAACAAGTGCTGGTAGTACAGTTTCCACATCCTGGGCGATTACACCAATGGAAGATCCTTGCTTCGAAGTGGCTCCTTTGCTCTTATTTGTAGCCCAGTCAAATGAAACCCCATTGAGCTTCATTACCTTCTGCAGGGCATCCCCCAGTGGGGCAATGTTGGTCTTCCTGTTGCGATCCGAAACTTCGTATAGGGTTCCGTATACGTAGAGATCATCATTGATTTCCACGTAGTTATCAATGAAATCACCATAAATCAGGGGGTAGATCGTATCCGTGTTATCTATATATAGCTTATGGCTGACATCGTCATTGGCTCCAGCCAGGTTACCGATCAGGACATTTCCCGAACCGTTGTTGTTATAAGCTCCTGCCAAGTTACCCAAAAATGTATTGTTGGACCCGGTGGCATTGACACCTGCATTCCTTCCCACCATCACATTCTCAGAACCGCCATCGGAGTATGTTCCTGCTCCAGATCCCAGATAGGTATTGTCGATTCCAGTGGAAAAGCTACCGGCATAAAAACCCAGGAAAGTAACATCGCCATCCCCATCGTAAAAGGCACCTGCATTGTTTCCAACCATGGTTGATGCAGATACATGCTGTCCTGTAAACCCGGCGTTGCCACCAATAAATACGTTTTGAAATCCATCCAGGTTTTCATATCCTGAATAACATCCCATGTACACATTGTATGAGCCCTGGGTGTTTTTAAAACCGGATTCGGTACCGATAAAAACGTTGTGGGCTGCCGACTCCTGCTCACCTGCTTCACCCACTGTCTTCGTGCCGGATCGAAACCCAAGGAAGGTATTGTGGTGACCGTACAGGTTTTCCATGCCGGACTGGTATCCCACAAAAACGTTCATGGAACTCAATCCCCAACCATTCTCATCCACCGGATCAATTTCCAGATTTTTCAGACCTGCATCTGTTCCAACGAAGGAATTGGTAGGCGTAAGCTCCATGTATTTGGAGCCCCATCCTTCGCCCTGACTTCCAATGGCAAAACCTTGGTCATTGTCAGAGGTATTGAACCTGGTAATACCGCGGTTGATCCCCATCAGGTATTCCGAACCCTTTGCACCTTCTGAATAACCCGTTACGGCAAATCCTCCCTGCAGTCCATCCACGAACCCGGGATCGTTTCCTTTGTTGGGTACATACACCCTGGTACTATCGGAATTAACAAACAGCAAATCCTGGGAAATTCCTTTTGCCTTTCTGCTATAACCACCTACTGCGAAGCCTCCTTTTTTCCCTTTGGCGGCCTCCTCTTCAGGAACATAAATCCTCACACTATCAGAGGATACGCTGAGATATTCCTGTTCGACTCCTTTGGATTTGCGGCTGTAACCTCCCACTGCAAAACCTCCTTTTTTTCCCTTGGTCTGGTCATCATCAACGTAGACCATAACCCCATCGTTGTATACGGCGAAAACAGGAAATCCATCTTCCCTTCTGACTTCAAACAGAGGTGCTTCGGGATGAATGTTATAACCCTGGACAGCCAGTGTGCTCTGGTTGGGATTGTTCGTACCGATTCCCACGTAGCTGAAACTGGATATGGTATCATCTACTCTGCTCCATTCAGAGCTTCCACCAACTCCCGCCGGAAGATTCACACTGTTTCCCCCACTGATGCTCAGTGTGGATCCCTCAATGGACAAAAGTTGTTCATCTGGTCCATCAGCAGCAAAAAGGGCATATGGCACAGCATTTATATTGCTTAGGCCAATGACTTCAAATCCCGATCCCCGGTCCACTGAAACTTCCAACTGGTGGTTTCCAGCATCCCAGGCAATTTCAGGGAATGATGCTGCACTTCCCTGCAGGTTCTGTGCATCCGGATCCCCGATTTCCAGGGAGAAAAGACCCAGTTCACTGGTGACCACCGGGTGGTCTTCCTGCCAGACCACACTGTTATCCAGAAGTATGCCGATCCTAACGGTAAGGTTCTGGCCAGCAAGAACATTACCCTGCTGATCTCTGGCAATGGCCTGGTAATTGATGGATTGGGGAACCTGGCCATGCAGGATCAATGAACTGCTCAAAAGCAATGCGAAAATCAGGTTGTTTCTTTTCATTTTGGATGTGTAGGTGAATAATTTGATCTATGTGCTTATCAAAAGAATGGTGCAAAGAAGACATATATTATTATATGAGAGTTTGTCAACCCTCCGCTTTTAACAGCCTTTTTAACATTTGAAGCGAAGTCACAAATGATTATCTTCGTATTCCTCATTTTAAACCTTTTATCCATGAAGATCTACCCACTTGTTTTTGCATTGTCAGGACTTTTTTCAATGTTAACTACTGCCCAGCATCCCGATTGGGAAGGGGGCTATGCAGATGGTTGCACTTCCATAACTGCGGGAAAATTAGCCACTTCAGACGGATCGGTAATCACTTCCCATACAGATGACAGCCACCGCACCCGCTCATGGATGGATGTGGTTCCGGCAGAGAAACATAGCAAGGGATCGGCAGTTCCCATGTTCAAACGTGTGGCCTGCGATTCATTTGCCATGCCAACCTACAGCCATATTCCCATTGGTGCGATCCCCCAGGTGAGGGAGACCTACCAATACCTGAATACTGCATACCCTTCCATGAATCAGTACCAGCTCGGAATTGGAGAATCTACTTTTGGAGGAAGGGAGGAATTACAATCGGATCAGGGGCTGATCGATTGCCAGAGGCTATGCAAGCTGATGCTTGAACGCAGCAAGTCCGCAAGGGAAGCCATTGGCCTTGCCGGGGAGTTGCTGGAGCAGTATGGTTGGAACGATTATGGTGAGTGTCTGACCATAGCGGATAAAAAGGAAGTGTGGCATCTTGAAATTGTTGGGCCTGGAAAAGGAAAAACGGGAGCAGTATGGGTAGCTCAGCGGGTTCCGGATGATCATATCGCTGTGAATGTGAATGCCAGTACGATCAAGGAGATTAATCTGGAGGACAAGGATTACTTTTTGGCCAGCGACAACATTTTCAGTGTGGCCAGGGATATGGGATGGTGGACAGGAGAAGAGCCCTTCCGGTTCTGCTATGTTTATGCACCCCAAAGCAGGACTTCTCTTGCCGCCAGGCGAAGGGAGTGGAGGGTATTTGACCTGCTTGCCCCTTCACTGAAACTTGATCCCAATGCTGAAAATTATCCCTTTTCAGTGAAGCCCGACCACAAAGTTAGCCTGCAAGATCTTCGCATGGTATTTTCAGACTACTATGAAGGGACTCCTTTTGATATGACCAAGGATATGCTGGTAAGCGATGACAGCGGCAGAAGTGTGGTCTCCCCGCTGGCCAACCCCCACCTTCCCTATGATATGAATAAACTTTTCCGCATCAACGGGGGATGGGGATGGCGTGGTGAACGAACCATTGCCAGGTGGTACACCATGTATGCCACCATCATTCAGTGCCGGGACTGGCTGCCGGATGAAATCGGTGGCGTGGTATGGCTGGCCCAGGACAATGTAGCCACATCCATCTACATCCCGGTCTATTGTTCAGGGAGCAATCTTCCCGAATCGTATAAGGTTCCTGGCCGTCCCAAGGGGTATACCCATGAATCGGCCTGGTGGGCCTTTAACCGACTGGGGACACTAACAGCACAGAGGTGGGGTGAAATGCGTTACGATGTGAACGATGTATGGGATGCCTGGCAGGAGGAGCTTTTCGCGAATCAGGAAGTGTTTGAGAATGAGGCAAAGCAGCTATATGAAAAAGGAGAACACGAAAAACTGAACAGACTCCTTACAGCCTACACCATCATGTGGGGAGACAAAGTGGTGAACAAGGCCTGGGAGATGGGAGATATGCTTTGGACCAAATATGACGAAAAATTTTAAATCATGACAGCGAACAAACGGGGATTTGCATCCGACAACAATGCAGGGGTTCATCCCGCCATACTGGAGTCCATGGCTTCAGTGAATCAGGGCCATGTGGTGGCTTACGGAGATGATCCGGTCACACAGAAAGTCATCCGCAAGATGACAGATATTTTTGGAGGGGAGTGTGAGATGTTTTTTGTATTTATCGGAACTGCAGCCAATGTGCTTGGACTGTCAGCCGCCACAGCATCTCACAACGCAGTCATATGTCCCGATACCGCCCATATCCATGTGGATGAATGCGGAGCGCCGGAGAAATTTACCGGGTGCAAATTGCTGACCGTTCCCACTTCCGATGGAAAATTGACCGTGGACAAAGTAAAAACAGCATATGCATGGCATCGGCTTTGAGCATCACGTTCAGCCCAGGGTGATCTCCATCACCCAATCCACCGAACTGGGGACCGTCTATTCTGTGGAAGAGATCCGTGAAATCACAGCCTATGCGCACGAAAATCAAATGCTTGTGCATATGGACGGTGCGAGGATCAGTAATGCAGCGGTTGCCCTGGACATGGATTTTTATGAAATGACAGGAGGGGCCGGGGTGGATATTCTCTCTTTCGGAGGAACAAAAAACGGGATGATGTATGGCGAAGCAGTGGTTTTTTTCGACAGGGATCTGGCCCATAACTTCAAATACACCAGGAAGCAGGGAATGCAGCTGGCTTCAAAAATGAGATATATTGCCGCCCAGTTTGATGCTTTTCTTGTCAATGAGCTCTGGAAATCGAATGCATTGCATGCCAATGCGATGGCCCGGAAACTTCATGAAGCTGTTCGGGACATTCCCGGACTGAAAGTGACACAGACGGTGGAATCAAATGCTGTGTTTGCAACCATCCCGGCAGAGATTATTCCCCGGTTGCAGGAGCAATACTTCTTCTATGTATGGGATGAGGATCGTTCGGAAGTAAGGTGGATGTGCTCCTTTGATACCACGGAAGAGGATATCGAAGGATTTGCGGCCCTGCTGAGGTCCTTGATGACATAATCAGCCTGACTCGGGTAGCAGAATGGAGCTGTCCCCATAACTGAGAAATCGGTAGTTGTTATCCAGTGCTTCCTGGTAGACTTTTTTCCAGTCGTCACCAACAAGGGCAGCAATCAAAAGCAAAAGGGTGCTTCCTGGCATATGGAAATTGGTGATCAGTCCCCGAATGGTTCTGAAGCGGTAGCCTGGAACGATCATCAGGCTGGTGGAAAACCGGAATTGCCGGAGCCTGTTTTTCTGGCAATGTTCAATGAGCGCATTCAGGCTCTCCGAAAGGGCAAAATCCTGGGGAAGGCCTTCATTCTCCCACTGATTAAATTCTGTGTGTTCCGGATGAAGTGCTTTCCCTGACAGAAGTTTCACGCCCAGCCAGTAAAGGGTTTCCAGGCTTCTCGTCGAAGTGGTGCCCACCGCAATGGGCCTGCGCGCGCTCTCTCCAGTACTCCAGGAATTCCTGGTCACCAGGACCGTTTCGGCATGCATGGCGTGTTGCCTGGCATTTTCATGCTTCACCGGCACAAATGTTCCTGCACCCACATGCAGTGTAAGCTCCCGGCTTTCTATACCCTGGGTCCTCAGTGCGTCATCATTCTGTCTGTAAAATGGAGTCCTGCGGTTGGTGCTGCCACGGAACCGGGATCCCTGTTATAGACGGTCTGGTACCGTTGCCTGTCTGCTTCTTCTGCACTCCGGTTCAGGTAGGGAGGAATGGGGGTGGAACCGGCACTTTCAATGATCTCGCTGAAAGCGCAGCCAGTGGCATCCCATTCGAACCGTACATGACAAAACTGTCGCCTTTTATACCTCTTCCATAGATGGCATTCAGTACCACATCCTGTCCAGATACCCTGTCACAAGGGATACACTGCCCGATTTCCATTTCTTTGCATTTCCCACCAGGCATTTCCAGGAGCAGCTGTTGGTGGATTCAAAGGAAAGCTGATATTCAGCGGGCTCTTCCGGTTCCAGGCAGAAGATCTCGATACGGGCTCCGGTAGGATTTATGAAATGTGAGCCTGGCCTGGATCACTCTGGTATTATTGAATACCAGCCAGGAGCCTTCCGGAAGACTGTCGGGCAGATCGCTGAATACTCCTGTGCTCCACGCTACCTCTCCTGATAAGCCAGCAAGCGGGATTGTTCCCTGTCTGTCAAGGGATAGCTGGCGATGGCCGATTCGGGAAGCGGGTACCGGTATCGATCGATGGAAATATAGTCCTTATTTGTCATTGAAATCGTTCGAGTCCGCAAAATTAGCTAATTTTGCAGTGATCTTTGACATTTGGCAGCAGTTGGCTCTGTCGCTGTGGAGTGAATTTCATTCTGCAGAGGAAAGTCCGGGCAGCTCAGGGTGCCGCACTGTTGAAAAACAGGTATCTGCGAAGGTAGGGTAACAAAGAAGAAAACAACCGCCCTCTTTGAGGGTAAGGGTGAGAAGGTGGGGTAAGAGCCTACCAGTGTAACAGGTGACCGTTACAGCTGTTTGTCCTGCGGGCTGAAAGGCCATGTATACCGGCGTTATAAAAGCTACCCGCTTCTGCCGGGGGGTAGGCCGCTTAGAAAAATGACAGGGATCCTGTTTATTCAGGAGACAGAACCTGGCTTATACGACTGCTGCTCTTAGATTGAGGTTGTCACAGCTCATTGTTGCGACAACCTCTTTTTATTATCCAATTTTTATTACAGCTTCCCTTAGCTGAACAAGTTCGCTGATCAGTTCTTCCAATTGATCCAACGGCAGCATGTTGGCTCCGTCAGAATGGCTGATGCGGGATCCGGGTGTGTTTCAATAAATATGCCATCCACACCTGCAGCAATTCCAGTTCTGGCCATGTGTTTAATGAGTCCCGGGATTCCACCGGTCACCCCCGAAGCCTGGTTGGGTTGCTGCAGCGAATGGGTCACATCCAGAATGACAGGAACGCCCATCTCTTGCATAATGGGAATACCCCGGAAATCCACCACCAGGTCCTGGTAACCAAAAGTGGTACCCCGCTCAGTGATCATTACCTTTTGATTCCCTGATCCCCTTACTTTGTCCACGGCAAATTTCATGGCTTCGGGGGAAAGGAACTGGCCTTTTTTAATGGAAACAGTTTTTCCGGTCATCCGCACAGGCCACCAAAAGGTCGGTTTGCCTGCAAAGAAAAGCGGGGATCTGCAAAACATCCACAAACCGGGCTGCCAAAACGGCCTCTTCCGGGCTATGAACATCGGTAATCACCGGGATGCCGTAGTCTCCCTGACCTCTGCAAGGAGTTGCAATGCTTCCTCATCGCCGATACCGGTAAAGGAATCCAGCCTGGAGCGGTTTGCTTTCCGGTAAGAAGCTTTAAAAATATAGGGGATCTTGTACCGGTCGCTAATATCACTGATTGACTCTGGCAATATCCAGGACCATATTCCGGCCTTCCACCACACATGGACCAGCAATGAGCAGAAAATTATCTGCCATCTGTATGATGGAGCAATGGAATCAGTTTATCCTGGGCTGTCATATTACTTCTTTTCCATAGGTTTTCATCTCTTTCCACAATGCTTTCAAGCCGTTTGCGCATCTCTTCTTCCCGTGGATTTGCCAGGTATATAAAACTGCTGCTTATCCAGTTCTTCGGGAAGATAATGATCCTTCACAAAATGATCTTCATAGCTGTGTGCATATTTATAATCCTCCCCATATCCCAGATCTTTCATGAGTGAGGTCGGTGCATTTCTTAAATGCAGGGGAACAGGCAGATTGCCGGTTTTTCTGACCAGTTCCATGGCCAGGTTAATGGCCGCATATGCTGAATTGCTTTTGGGAGATGTGGCCAGGTAGATGGTCGTTTCCGAGAGAATGATCCGGGCTTCAGGCATTCCGATCATATGCACTGCCTGGAAACAGTTGGTGGCCATCAGCAGTGCATTGGGATTTGCCAGTCCAATATCCTCCGAGGCCAGGATCACCAGCCTTCTGGCAATAAATTTGATATCCTCTCCTCCCTCAAGCATCCTGGCCAGCCAGTATACAGCTGCATCCGGATCACTTCCCCGAAGCGATTTGATAAATGCAGAAATGATATCATAGTGCATCTCCCCATTCTTATCATAAATGGCCATGTTTTCCTGAAGCCGCTCTTTCACCATTTCATTGGTAATGATGATTTTTTGGTCCAGGTGTAAATGCCTGGTCGGATACTTCCGACCTGATAACCAGCTCCAGGGTATTTAGCAATTTTCGTGCATCTCCACCCGAATATTGCAACATGGCTTCATGCTCCTTAACCTTGACCTTAAGTTTATTCAGATAGGCATCCTTTTTCAGTGCCCTGTTGCATCATATGGAGCAGGTTTTCCTTTGACAGTGCGTTCAGAATATATACCTGGCATCTGGAGAGCAGAGGGGAGATGACTTCAAAGGATGGATTTTCAGTGGTGGCACCGATCAGTGTGACAATTCCCTGTTCAACAGCACCCAGCAAAGAATCCTGCTGTGATTTGCTAAACCGGTGAATCTCATCGATGAACAGTACAGGGTTGGGTTTATTAAAAAATTGCAGCTTCTTTGCCTTATCAATGGTCTCTCTTACATCCTTTACTCCCGACTGAACAGCACTAGACTATAGAAGGGCCTGTCCAGCTGTTTGGAGATAATGGTGGCCAGTGTTGTCTTGCCCACACCGGGCGGTCCCCAAAAAATAAATGAACTAAGGGAACCCGATTGCACCATTTTGCGTATAACTGCATCGGGACCTACCAAATGCTCCTGGCCGATGAAGTCATCGAGCGTTCCGGGACGCAAACGGTCAGCCAGTGGCTGGTTGGGAAACTTGAATCCTGGAGCCATGATGACAAATTTAGTTTTTTTATTTTAGCTATTTAAACGAGATTGAAATATGAAAAAGATTCGCAAGCAGACAGGTGGTTTTTCTCCTGGCAGTGAATATGTGTAGCATCAGCCAGGTTGAGCGGTCAGAATGTAGCACTGGATTTTGTATACGGAGGGGTGGAAGATGCTGAAAAGATCCTTCAGGCATACCTGGAACCATTTGCAAATATTCTGGGCTCGGATCTGAATGCAGGTTGGTACAATACGGCCAGGCCCCATGAACTGGGGGGACTGGATATCACGGCCACGGTAAGCTGGGCCAAAGCTCCTGCCAGTCTGCTGACCTATGATGTGTCAGCATTGGGATTAAACGGGGATGTGGAACCCGGAGCTTCCACCCTATGCTCCAACCGTGTCAGGGGAGATGGAGGACCGGCCTGCGCTATCCTACAGTGAAACTGTGGACCTGGGCGGTGGAAATTTCCAGGAGATAGAGTATGCAAGGTTTGCGCTACCCAATGGAACAGGGGTGGACTTTTTTCCACTTCCCATGGGACAGCTCACTGTTGGACTCCCTTTTGGTACCGATGTTTCGGCCCGCTTTGTTCCCATGATCCAACTGGGTGATTATGGAGAGATCGGACTCTGGGGAGTGGGAGGGAAGCACTCTGTTTCCCAGTGGATCCCTGGTATCAAAGCGTTGAAGTTTCTGGATATAGCTGTCCAGGGAGGATATACAAAAGTTACTTCATCGGTTAATGTGGATGTGGAACCCTTGGATATGGATGGACTGGTAGACCCAAATCCGGATTTTAATTGGGACGATCAGTTTGTGATACAGGAGGTGGCCGGATGGACGCTGAACCTGATTGCCTCTCAGACCATTTCAGTGCTCACTGTATATGAAGGGATCGGTTATGCCAATTCAGAGGTGGATGATGGCGCTCCAGGGTCATTACCCCATCCATACGGTGATCACGGAAGGCGAGAACATTGGAAAGCCAACCTATGAGATGGTGGAAAATCCTATTGAGCTGAATTATGAGAACCTCAATAACCTGAGGTTGAACATCGGAGTCAGGATTAAGCTGAGTGTATTTACACTGCACTACGATTTCACACATACCCTCTATTCAACCCATTCTGTTGGAGTGGGTGTTTCTTTCAGGTAAATGTGAAGCAGAGCGGTTCACATTCAAAATCCATTCAGGCTCATGGTAACTGTTGGGATCAGCAACAACCATCCCAGGACAATCAGGATAACCATAAAGGGCAGCACCCACTTGAGCCATTTTTCATAAGGAATCTTAGCCACCCCCAGCACGCCAATTAACACAGGTGACGTTGGTGTGATCATATTGGTAAAACCATCCCCCAGCTGAAAAGCCATTACTGTGGCCTGCCTGGAAACGCCGATCAGATCAGAGAACTGCGACATGATGGGCATGGTAAGTGCTGCTTTTGCCGAACCACTGGGGATCACCACATTGATCATGGTCTGGATCAGGTACATCATGCTTACAGATGCAAGCTTCCCAAACTCCTGCATGGATTGGGCCACCTGGTAAAGCAAAGAATCAATCACCCGGCCGTCCTCCAGAATCACAAGAATTCCACCGGCCAGGCCTACCACCACTGCTGCAGGAAGAATATCCTTCATTCCCTCAATAAAAAGCTTGGTAATCCGGTTGGCGCCCTGGTTCATGGCCATCCCAGAAAAAATACCCATAACAAAGAACAGGGTCGCAATTTCTTTGACGAACCAACCATAGCCCATCACCCCTATAATCAAATATATAATGGTGAAGGAGAGGAGATTTAGAATGAAAAAGTGGACCGATTTGCGAAGCGAGAAAATACTGGTGACTGCAAAAAGTCCGGTGGTAACCGGCAGAAACCAGAAGGTATATTCACTATTTCCGATACGAAGGGTCGAGGAAGGTTCAAAGATGGCAAAAATCAACATTCCGATACATAGGATGAAAAATGAGATCCATGCAGAAACCGGAGTATGGTACTTCAGGGAGTCCAGGTCGACCTGTTCCTTCCTTCTCCAGTAGTCATCTGACTGATACACAGGTGATCGTTCCGGGTTTTTTCTTATTCTCGCAGCATACCTGAGTACCCAGCCAATACCAACCACATTGATAACCAACCATACGAAAAGCCTGTATTCGATTCCTGAAAAAAGCGGAAGATTGGAGAGACCCTGTGCGATTCCTATGGTGAAAGGATTCAGCAGGGCACCTGCAAATCCCAAACCTGCCCCTACAAAACACATACTCACGCCTACAATGGAATCATACCCCATGGAGATGGCCAGCGGAACAAAAATTATAATGAAAGCAATGGTCTCCTCACTCATGCCAAATGTGGCTCCAAAGGCACTGAATACAAGCATAATCAGTGTAATAATCATGTTATCGACGCCAATCAGCCTGAAAATCCGGATCTTTTCCAGCCTTCTCACCTGAGTAAGAAATGACTGGATCCCCACATCAATGGCTTTGCTGTCATTCATGATCCAGAATGCTCCCCCGATAATCAGGATAAAGACAATGATATCGGCTTTCCCGGCAAATCCGTCAAAGAGGGCACTGAACACCTGCCAGGTCTGGGGAACCTTTTCCGATGAATGAAAAGAACCTTCAATAATAACCTCCCTCGGGGTACCATTCACATCCACTGTTTCCCTCTCAAATTCACCCCCAGGCAGCACCCAGGTAAGCAGGGCTGCCGCCAGGATAAATGCAAAAACGATCACATAGGTATGAGGAATTGCGAATCTTTCTGGCCATAACAGTTATTTTAGAAACGCCGTACAAAGTATTAAAAATTCTTATTTTTATGGCCCGAAAACTTGCCCTGGCATGAAAATATCCCTTGTGTTGTTCCTGTGCATGACCCTGGTTGCACCTGTCCAAAGCTCCGGACAAGACAGGGTCATCATTGACAGCCTGCTCGCTGAACTGGGAACCCGGACCACCGATTCGACCCGCTGCAGACTGATGCTTGAGATTGCTACCCAGTATAAATCAATCGATACCATTTCAGCGCTTCAGTATCTTGAGGAGGGGAGGCGCCTGGCCGAACAAGCCCAGGACAAAAACTGTCAGGGACGTTATTATGAGATCAGGGGAGAGATGCATACAGATGCCGGATTTTATGACCTTGCCATCATGGATTTTGACAGGGCCCTTAGTTCCTATAATGAAGCGGACAATGACATTGGGTATTATGAAACCTTAAAGGATAAGGGAAATGCTTACCTCTACAAATCGGAGTATACCCAGGCCATGAACTATTACGAAACAGCACTGGATTATTACAGGAGAAATGGCATGATCCAGGGGGCAAGCCGCTGCCTGAATAACATGGGGATCATCTATAAGAACAGGGGCGAGTATGTAGAAGCACTTACCGTATATGATGAATCCATCAAATTTATTAATGAGGAAGAGGACCCCATGCAAATTGCCAGGGGATACATCAATATGGGCAATGTATTTGTTTTTCTGGGGAGTTATGAAAGGGCCCTTGAATACTTTGAGATGGCCCTGGACATTGCAGAAAGGGAAGCGCGTGAAAAGGAGATCGCCCTCTGCCTCCTGAATTCGGGCGTAGTACAGAATAAATGCGGCAATTTTGACGAAGCTCATGATTTTTACAAGAGGGCGCTCTCCCTGGGGAAAAGATTAGGGGACCGTGTACTGATCTCGAACAGCCTGATCAATATTGGGACCAACTACTCTGAGATGGGAAAGCTTGAAGAGGGTCTTGAGTACGTGGAACAGGGGATGAATATAAAAATTGAACTGGGAGACGAAAGGACCATTTCCAACTGCCTGACATACATGGCAGAGATCCGCTATAAAATGGAAGATTTTGCCAGTGCCATCGAACTTTTCTATGAGGCCATACCGTCAAACAGGACTTGGGTGATCAGGAGGGTTTGGTCAGATGTTACCTGGGACTCGCCAGGGTGAACATGGATAAACGGAATTTTCAGGAAGCCGACCGCATGTCAGGAATGGCCCTGGATATTGCAAGCGAAATCAGTGCACTCGAGCACATTGCAGTTGCTTATGGGATCAAACAGGAGATTGCTGAAGTCAGGGGTGATTACCGATCAGCATACAGGTATGCCATGGAGCACCACACGGACCAATGACAGCCTGATGGATGCCAGCACCACCAAAGCGGTCATGGAGATGGAGTTCAGGCACAGGTCCAAAGTGCTTGAAAAGGAGAATGAGAACCTGCGTATCCAGTCAGGCCTCGCTTCCGAACTGATGAAGAAGAGAAATGCCCTCATGTACAGTATTGCCGGTATTGCCATCCTGCTGGCAGCAGTCACCCTACTTGGCACCTATTTCCTGCGCAGGCTGAGGATTTCATCCATCAAGCTGGAAGAGAAAAACCTGGTTATCACAAGGCAAAACCTGAAACTGGATGCCCTGAACCGTAACAAAGACCGGATGATGTCCATCATTGCCCACGACCTGCGGGGTACCATAGGCAACCAGCTAACGGCTATTGAGGTTCTTCACAGGGTGGAATCATCCCAGCAGATGGAAATCGACAGGAAAAAACTGCTGGGAAACCTGAAGCATTCAGCATCATATTCTCTGGAATTGCTCGAAAACCTTTTGCATTGGTCAAGGCTCGATGAAAACAGGAACTATTTTCATCCCGAAGAGATCAACCTGGGAATGGTTGTTGCCGGTTGTATCTCTTTGTTTGATGAGACTGCCCGGCAGAAAAATCTGGCCATCATACAGCGGGTCAACAAATCCACAAAGATTCATGCTGACAGAATCATGCTGGAGGCCATCGTCAGAAACCTGCTTTCCAACTCCATCAAATTTTCTGAACCGGGAGGAACCATCTCTCTCTCTGCTTCGGAATATGAAAATCAGATTATTTTTGAAATCGCTGACCAGGGGATCGGAATGAATCAGGAACAAATAGAAAAAGTACTTCACAATGGAGGATACACCAAAAGAGGTACTGCCAATGAGAAGGGAGCAGGAATTGGAATGACACTGGTAAGGGAGTTTACTAACATTCACAAAGGTGAACTGACCATTGAGAGCAAACCTGCAGAGGGTACCAAGGTAAGTATCGTTTTTCCCAAACAGGTCTGAAATGGAAGCTCTGGATAAGATACAGCGGGGATTTGAAGAAAGAGATTCAGTCCGGATACAAGCAACTGATCCGAATCTGCAGAGAGGAGTACGACCAGGAGGGAATGGAACTGATCAGAAGATCCCTGGATGTTTTGATTGAACGGACAGCCGGGGATAAGTTCAAATCTGATCAGCATCTGGTCATCTTTGCCATGCAACTGGCCCGGATGACAGTGAAAGAACTGGGACTTGATGCCCTGGGTGTTTCGGCAGTGTTGTTGATTCAGGCATGGAGAAAAATTCCACTACGCTGGATGAAGTAAAGGATCTGGTTGGTGAACGAACAGCCAGTGTGTGTAGAGGAATTGCTGAAGATCAGCGATCTGGATACCACCACTACCAGAGTCAGGCCGAGAACATGCGCAACCTGATCCTTACCCTGGCCACTGATTTCCGGGTTATCCTGGTGAAGATCGCGGAACGCTTGTACCTGATGAGAAAAATGGAGGCCTGATCGAGAAGGAGCAGATTGCTCTTGCATGTGAAGCCAAATTCATCTATTCACCCCTGGCACACAGACTGGGACTTTATAATGTGATGTCGGAAATGGAAGATATCTCCATGAGTGTGCTTGAAAAGGACGCTTTATCAGGAAATTGATATCAAAACTCAAAGCCACCCAGCAAAAGGAACAGGTTTATCAGGGAATTTATCAACCCATTCAGGAAGACCTGGAGAAGGAGAAATTCAAGGTGGAAATAAAGGGAGGCCCAAGGCGATTTCTTCCATCTGGAGAAAGATGAAAAAACAGAAGGTGGAATTTGAAGAGGTCTATGACAAATTTGCCATCCGGGTCATCATTGATACGCCTCTGAAAAAGGAGAAAGCCGATTGCTGGAGGGCCTACTCCATCATCACTGACCACTACCAACCCAATCCGGAAAGGCTGAGGGACTGGATCTCGGCTCCCAAATCCAATGGATATGAATCTCTTGCATACCACGGTGGTGGTCCCGGGGGGTGACTGGGTAGAGGTGCAGATCAGGACCCACCGGATGAATGAGATTGCTGAGAAAGGGCTGGCAGCACACTGGAAATACAAAGGGATCAAAGGCCAGGCAGGAATTGACCAGTGGATAGAAAAGGTCAGGGAAGCACTGGAGAGCTCCGATGTGGATGCCAACAACCTGATGGAAGACTTGAAGCTAAGTCAGTTCAGTAAAGAGATCTTTGTATTTACCCCCAATGGCGATCTGAAAAAATTTCCTGAAAATTCCACTGTGCTGGATTTTGCATTTGATATCCATACCGACGTGGGTGCATCCTGTGTGGGTGCAAAAGTGAATGGAAAAAATGTTCCCATCCGCTACAGCCTGAAAAACGGTGATAAGGTGGAGATCCTTCGCTCAAAGAACCAGAAACCCAAAATGGACTGGCTGAATGTGGTGGTTACTTCCAAAGCCAAGGGCAAAATCAAGCAGGCCCTGAAGGAGGAGCAAACTCAAGGAGTCGGAGCATGGGCAAGGAGATTCTGAAAAGAAGGTTCAGGAACTGGAAGATTGAATTTGATGACAGCAGTATCAGAAAGGTGATCCAGCATTTCAAGTACAGTGATGCCATCGATCTCTATTTTGATGTGGCCACCGAAAAAATGGATCTGCTTCAGATCAAGGAATTGCTGACCAGCCGTGATAAAACCTGTGGAGTCGCAAACCTGAAAAGATTGATGAGCAAGCAGTGGAAAGACTTGTCACCAGGCTGCCGTTGAAGCAGGCGATTTTCTTGTCATCGATGAGAAACTGGCCAATGTGGAATATAAACTGGCCAAATGCTGCAATCCCATCCATGGAGATTCCATATTCGGTTTTGTGACCATCAGCTCAGGAATCACCATCCACCGGATGAATTGTCCCAATGCACAGCAGTTGCTTTCAAGATATGGCTACAGGGTGGTCAAGGCCCGGTGGAACCAGAAAGAAAAAGGCAGTTCTTTCCCTGTGACGCTGCAAATAACAGGGATGGATGACCTGGGCATCGTAAGCAATATATCAGATGTGATCTCCAAGGACCTGCAGGTGAATATGCGATCCATCTCCATTGATTCGAATGACGGAATGTTTGAAGGAAGCATCACCCTCTTTGTGAAGGACACCCAGCACCTGGAAGCCCTCATCCGAAAGCTGAAGAAGGTGAAGGGAGTAATCAACATCCGCAGAACGAGTTAGTGCCCAGTACTAAGTACACAGTGCCCAGTACTAGTACACAGTGCCCAGTACTTAGTGCACAGTGTCAGTACTTAGTGCAGTACTTAGTACACAGTGCCCAGGATTTTCGTACTAAGTACTATGCACTACGCACTGGGCACTAATACCGGGGATCTGGCTTGAAAGGGCAGTTTGGCCATTTTCTCCACGGTCATGCTGGGAAATCCGAATTCCTCCGTGATCTCACCAAAGATCAGGTAAATGCCCTGTCCTTTATAGGGATAACGTTTCAGGGAATCGGGAAAGTTCACCACATCAAAGAACTCACCCTCGGCATCCAGGAAGTCCCAAAATGCATCCACTGTTTGTGCTTGGTACGCACATATTTGATGGTCACCAGATTGCCCAGCATGCGCACTTTTTTCCCCAGATGCTGCAACATCTGCCGGGCCATGACCTTTCCCCGGAAGCTGGTCTGGAGCATTCAAAGGCAGGAATGGTGACGGAGAACCCCAGCAGCTCCAGCTCATCATAGCTGTTTTCCAGGGCAGTCTGTTCCAGTTCGGGAAGTCTGAATTCCCGTTTCTGGACGGGAAAGAGTTCCCGCATGGGATCCTTCTTTTTCTGGTTTCCAAGGACCAGGTGTGCATCCCACAGCAACTCCTTTTTGCTTTTCCCGGTGAAGCGAAAGGCAGAGATCCGGATCAGGATGATCACCTGCTCCAGTCCGGCAGGGACCCGCTCCAGGAAATCCTCCAGGCTCTTGTAATTCCCGCGTTCACTTCGCTCATCAATGATCATTTCTGCCACCTGCTGTTCCAGGTTCTGCAGGTGGATGAAACCGATGAAGATATCCCTGCCCGTGATGGAGGTCTTGTATTCACTCCGGTTCACACAGGGAAGGTGGATGGTGGCGCCCCAGCGCCTGGCTTCATTGAAGTAGACCCAGGTCCGGTAAAATCCACCGAAATTATTGATCACGGCAGTCATGAACTCCAGGGGATAATGGGTCTTCAGGTAGAGTGACTGGAAACTCTCCACGGCAAAGGATGCCGAGTGGGCCTTGGAAAAGGAGTAGCCCGCAAAGGAGCTGATCTGCCTCCATACCTCCTGGGTCAGCTGATCGGGATAACCGCGGTCACGGCAATTGTCAAAGAAACGCTGGGCAATCCGGTCAAACTCCTTCCGGGAGCGGTACTTTCCACTCATGGCCCGCCGCAGCACATCCGCATCGGCCAGGTCCAGTCCGGCAAAATGGTGGCAAACCTTGATCACATCTTCCTGGTAGACCATCACCCCGAAGGTCTCTTTCAGCTGCTCCTCCATGATAGGGTGGAGGTATTCAAAATCATCCGGGTGGTGAAACCGGTGGATGTACTCCCGCATCATGCCCGATTGGGCCACCCCGGGCCGGATGATGGAACTGGCTGCCACCAGGGAACGGTAGCTGTTGCATTTCAGTTTGGTAAGCAATCCCCGCATGGCCGGACTCTCAATATAAAAACAGCCGTTGGTTTCTCCGGTCTTCAATTGTTCCAGAACCGCCTTATCCTTTTTGAATTCATCTACCCGGTGTACATCCACCCGGATGCCCCTGTTGCGCTCGATGATCTCGGCACACTCCTTGATATGTCCAATGCCGCGCTGACTGAGGATATCCAGTTTTTCAAAACCCAGGGCTTCGGCCACATACATATCCCACTGGGTGGTGGGAAGACCTTTGGGAGGCATGTCCAGGGCGGTATAAGCAGTAAGGGGTTCTTCGGAGATCAGTACGCCTCCGGCATGGATGCTTCTCAGGTTGGGGAAATCCATCAACAGGCTTCCCGCTTCATAAATGCGCCGGGTGATGTTGTTCTCGTTCAGTTTACTTTCGGGCTCCTTCACCAGCAGGTCGATCTCCTCCTTGGGCAGGCCATACACCTTGCCCAGCTCCCTGAAGATGGAGCGGTCCCGGAAGGTGGAGATGGTCCCGATGAGCGCTGTATGCTTTCTGCCGTATCTTTTGAATATATAGTCCAGCACCTCGTCACGTTCCTTCCAGGAGAAATCGATGTCAAAATCGGGTGGACTGGTCCGTTTGGGATTGATGAAGCGTTCAAAGTAGAGATCCAGGTCGATGGGGTCCACATCGGTGATGCGCAGGCAGTAGGCCACAATGGAGTTGGCCCCGCTTCCCCGTCCCACGTGGTAGAATCCGCGCGACATGGAGTAGCGGATCACATCCCAGGTGATCAGGAAATAGGAGGAGAAACCCAGCCGGTCGATGATCTCCAGTTCATGCCTGATCCGCTTCAGTGCCTCTTTGTTCCGGGTTCCGTACCGGTATTCCATCCCCTCCATGGCCAGTTTCTCCAGCAGGATCTTGTCATCGTGGCGCGTGCCTGTAAAGGTTTTTTTATTTTTCACCGTGCTGAAATCAAAATCCATCCAGCAATCTTTTGCAATCCGCTCACTGTTCCTCCTGATCTCCGGATAGTCGTCATAGGCACAGTGAAGCAGGTCGGGAGAGATCAATATTTCACCGGGATCAGCCAGATGCTCGGGTTTCAGCTGGCTCAGCAGGATGTTATGATCGATGGCCCTCAGGTGCCTGTGCAGGGCATGGTCCCTCTCATGAAGAAAGGTCACCGGGTGGCGTACCACCAGCCTGGAGCGATCTGAACTCCAGCGGGAGGTAAGGATCTTGTTCACCTCTCCCGGGCGCACCCCGATCAGCTCCTGGTCCCGCAACTTCTTCCTGCGCCCCTTCTTTCTTTCCTGCCAGGGATTGTCTGAAAAATCGTACATAAACCAGACATCCTCCAGTGGTGGAGCCCGGTCCGGCAGGGCAAGTCCCGTCTCATTGTGGTAGGAGAGAAAATCGTTCAGCTCCCTGAACCCATTGGGATTCCGGGCAATGCCCGTATAGAGGTACCGGTCCCCGTTCCGGTATTCGATCCCGGCAATGGGATGGATCCCATGCTCCTTGCAGGTCTTCACAAAATCCACCATCCCCATGGAGTTGTTGATGTCGGTCAGCGCCAGGGCCTCAATACCCAGCCTGGCCGCTTCCTCCACCAGCGTCTCCACGGCCATGGTCCCATAGCGCAGGCTGTAGTATGAATGGTTGTTTAAGTACATGCTCATTGCATTCGCATTTTAGTGCCCAGTGCCCAGTACTTAGTACTTAGTGCGTTTCTACTGAGTATTGGGCACTAAGTACTGGGCACTAAGTACTGGGCACTGGGTACTGGGCACTAAGTACTGGGCACTATGTACTGGCACTATCTGTGCCAATACCGGTACCGTCGGTTTTTCAGGTTATCCATCTGCTGGCGCTTTTCGGGGGAAGGGACCGCCTTCTGCTGGTCTGATTGCTCTGTGCGCTCTTCCAGGTCGCTAAGCTGTATGCCACTGGCCCTTTTGACTGAATCGGATCCATAGCGCCTGCGCAGTTTATCCACAGCCAGGTAGAGGTGAACCATCTCCGAAGTGTCTTCGAACAGGTTCAGCTGCTGTACACCGCGGATCAGCCCGGAAAACCGGACCCCCACAAGCCGGATCAGCATGCGCCGCTGGTAAAGCCGGTCGAACAGCTCCCTGGCAATGGGCATCAGCACATGGTCGAAGGAGGTGTAGGGAACCCGTTTCTGCAGGGTGTGGGTGTCAAAATTGGAGTAGCGGATCTTCACTGTAACAATGGAGGCCAGTTTCTCCTCTTTGCGCAGCTGGAAAGCCAGTTTTTCCACCATGGAGGTAAGCAGGTCATGCAGGCCGGCCACATCCATGGTATCCCGCTGGAAGGTTCTTTCACTTCCGATGGACTTCCTCTCGGAATACTGGACCACGGGAGTGGAATCGATGCCGTTGGCCTTTTTCCAGATCACAATGCCATTCTTCCCCAGCAGGCTGTCCATCATCTCTATGGGAATCTGCCCCAGGGTGCCAATGGTGGCAATACCCATGGAACGCAGCAGGTGAAAGGTCTTGTTCCCGATCATGGGAATCTTCCGGATCGAAAGGGGAGAGAGGAAGTGCTTTACCTGCAGGTCCGGGATCTCGATCTCTCCATTGGGCTTGGCTTCCCCGGTGGCAATCTTGGAAACGGTCTTGTTGACGGAAAGCCCGTAAGAGATGGGCAGTCCGCTCTCCCTCATAATACGCTGCCTCAGTTCATGGGTCCACTGCATGCATCCGAAGAAGCGGTCCATGCCGGTGATATCCAGGTAGTGCTCATCGATGGAAGCCTTCTCATACACCGGCGCCTGTTCGGCAATAATATCTGTCACCATCCGGGAGTAGCGGCTGTAGGCATCCATGTCTCCCCGGATCACAATGGCTTCACTGCAAAGCGAACGTGCCATCTTCATGGGCATGGCCGAATGCACCCCAAACTGCCGGGCCTCATAACTGCAGCTTGAAACCACACCCCGGTCCGACATGCCTCCAATGATCACAGGTTTCCCTTCCAGCTTGCTGTTCATCAACCGCTCCACAGATACAAAGAATGTGTCCAGATCCAGATGTACGATATTGCGTGTCATGCTCACTTTGTTCGCGTTAATATGCTCGTTACTCTCGCAGTTAGTAGTTAATGGATTAGTGGGTAGTAGGGTAGTGAAAAAAAACTACTATCCATTAACTATTAAATATTTTTTATACATTTGATTAGAATATAATCATTTTTCTGATTACAATATAATCAACTATTTTGTTTCATGCAACAAACAAAGGGGATTTTAACATGTATTTTGATTCGAACATTAAGCTCCTGCGCAAACGCAAGAAACCGTACCCAGGATGAGGTGGCAGAACAGCTGAAGATGAAGCGATCCACCCTGAGCGGCTATGAGAACAGGGTGGCACAGCCGGGGGTGGAAGTGCTTCTGCTGTTTTCTGAATTTTACCAGATCGCAGTGGATACATTGTTGAAAGTGGATCTCTCCAAATTGAGTGAAACACAACTCCGGCAGCTGGAACATGGTGAAGATGTGTTTCTGCGCGGGGGGAACCTGCGGGTACTGGCATCCACAGTAATAATGACAACCAGGAGAATATTGAACTGGTACCTGTGAAGGCGCAGGCAGGTTATACCAACGGATTTTCCGATCCGGAATACATCAGTGAACTGCAGGTTTTCCAGCTGCCATTTCCTGTCCGGTGAGAAGAAGTACAGAACTTTTCAGCTACAGGGTGATTCCATGCTTCCCATTCCTGAAAAAGCATGGGTCACCGGGGAATATGTGCTGGACTGGAAGAACCTGAAAACAGGGGAGGCCTGTGTGGTCCTGACGGTCAATGAAGGGATTGTATTTAAGATTATTGAAAACAGGATTGAAGAGGAGGGAATGCTTACACTCTATTCCCTAAATCCACTTTATGAACCTTATGAGATCGCTGTTAGGGAGATAAGGGAGATATGGAGATTCGTGCATTTTATCAGCCACGAGATCCCGGAACCCGTCATTCCGGAAGAACCAACTTGTCCGCACCGTAGCCAGTTTGAAACAGGATATGGATCGAATTGAAAATGAGTATGAAAGGGGAAGGGAGTGGCAATTAGTTCAATCCGAAATCATTGCCCAGAAGAGTCTCCTGTTTCCGGATCATTTGCAGGTACCTGAGTTGTCCCGCCAGGTAACCCTCTTTCTGTTTCCAATCCGGCATGCAAATAAACCTGTATTTGTCATCGGAAGGGAGATTCAGGGCTTTCATTACATCCTGGCGGGTAAACTCATTATGATCGCAGCAATTCAGAAAATCTTTATCAAATTGATCGGTATAATTGTTGATCAGACTCCATAAGCTCTTCGCTTTCCACAGGATCGGAACAGGGCATACGCATGATCGCTCCTCCGGCATAAAGTTTTCCTTCAAGTTGCTTACTAAAACTGATGATCTGTACCACAGCATCTGATTTAACAGTGATCACCATTCTTCCTCCAGGATTCTCGGCAACAATTTCTCCAGCCTGACTTCACATCCAAATTCCTGGATCTCCTGGTCAATGATATACGGAATGGCAAAAGTAATTACCCGAGCTCACGACATCCTCAATAAGCTGCTTATAGCGGGGTTCAAAAATCCGCAAGCGGAATATCTTCCCCTGGAAAGAGGAAAACACTTAAAGGAAAATAGGGAAGTATAATTCAGTTTTTGTTCCATTCATAGAAACTATGAAGGATTAACAAATCATATTTCATAATTGTTTAACTTTTAACTTTTCCCATTTAACACTTTTACCTTTATCAACATGTGTTTTACAATAGAAGTTCATCTCACCAGAAAAGCCATCGAAAGACAGGTTCTCGGTGGACACTTCTGCACTGTATGATTTTGATTTCAGATATTTTTACAGGGCCTTCAGCAATCCATTGATTCCGGTAATTGCAGGAGACAACCTGACCAGGCAAGCTGATGCAGTGGGGATTGATTCCCGCATGGGCAGGGGACCGGGAAAAAGCCCGGCAGATAAGGAAGGGAACCTACAATGCCAGGGCAGAATCTCTGCATGAGAAACCATCATTCAGAGAACCACTAAGAAACGGAAGGTGCCTGGTTATGGCCCACGGTTTTTTTGAATGGCAGCTGGTGACAGGGGAAAGGATTCCCTGGTATATCGGATTAAGGATGATGCACCATTTGTTTTTGCCGGGCTTGACGATACCTGGAAGGATCCGGAAGACGGAACGATTCACCGTACCTGTACCATTGTCACCACTGAAGCCAATCCACTGATGGAAAAGATCCATAACACAAAGCAAAGAATGCCGGTGATTCTCACACGGGAGAATGAGAAAGCATGGATATCGGGTGATATCTCACTCCTTAAAGCCCGGCAATTGCTGTTACCCTATGATCAGAAGGAGATGCATGCGCATACAATTTCTCCAGCTATTTCCGATGCAAAAGCTGATCCGAGGGATCCAAAAATCATTCAAACCCTATGATTATCCTTTACCGGGAACCTGTTTTAGGTCTGGATATTCAAGTTTTCACCACTTTGATATCATAATCAGCTTACAATCTTATTAACCAATTGTTAATAAATCCTGTTCATTCAATGTTCAATTCTTCAGCTGATTTTATTTGGAATGAGACACAAAGCTATACTTTTGATTCTACCAAGTGAGCGATAAAAGGCCACTCAGTTCTTTAAATGATTCGATCATAAGCAACCGGGGCAACCCGGAAACGTGAACATGAGTCACGCGGACAGATAACCAGGTATTGATGCTGTTCCCGCCGGTCTTCGGATCGGACTGTTGACTGGAATACCGGATGCGTTGTAAAAAACACATCGGAGATTCAAAACGGAAACCGTAGAGTACCTGAAAACGCGGTGGAAGTTGTTAACAGTTGAGCACGGTAAACTGTCTTCGGACAGCCAACGTGCAAGTTGTCCGATTCGTCGGACAGCAGGAGGGAATTCAAGACTTCGGTCCAGTTTTCCGGTCATAATAACCGTAACTTGGCACGAATTAGCGACTACGGTAGCTAACGAGTGGAATGGGAACCAGATGCAAATTTGGCTCCCATTCGTGTTTTATACCCCCCTGTCTCAGTGCTTAGTGCACGGTGCCCAGTACTCAGGTTTTTCTTGTACTAATTACTATGTACTGTGCATTGAGTACTAGTGTTCCCTTCTTTTGATCAATGCAGGTAGTTTTATAGTAAATGGCTCAAAACCTCCCACCAAAGTGTTAATCTGTGCGAAGAGGGTGTATATTCATGCGTATTATGGCATTCGCGATATTTGAATATACTATGTATAGCATTGATATTAAGAATGTTACTGCTATTAACAGCAAAGAGTTGATATCCTCTCAATGAACTTTCTCCTCCATTTTTGTTATAACTGTAATTTTACATTGAAACATATAGATTTGTGATTCGTATTCAATTGATCGTGAAGAAATTTCTGCATTATTTTTTTGTTTTTCCTTTTCTTTTTTGGAGAGATTGCGTTGACCTTTTCAGATAAAGGTTATCCCTCACTTCTGAATGAAAGGAAGTTCCCTTTTCATTATTGCTTGACAACCAGTATTCCGATTATCAGGAAACAGAAATTATCGATAGACAGGTAAACATTTTTTAAGAAGATGGAGAATTCAGGGTGCCAGCATTGCCATCACCAAAGACGAAAGGCTTGTATATGCCAAAGGATTTGGCATTGCCAATAACGAAACAGGTGAGGAAGTAAAACCCGGACACCTTTTCAGAATTGCTTCTGTTTCCAAATTGATAACAGCTGTGGCAGTAATGAAACTGTATGAAGAGGGTTAACTGGATCTGGATGAAGAAGGTATTCGGGAAAAATGGAATACTGAATGATTCTGTATACTGAACTTCAGGGATAAGAGAATTGAAAAAATTACCATCCGGCATTTGCTCAATCATACCGCAGGTTGGTCAAGGTATTCAGGGGATCCCATGTTCAGTTCATTATATATAGCCAGGAAAATGGATGTGGAAGCTCCTGCTGATTTCAACATGTGTTCAGTTTACACTTTCCAGAAGGCTGAATTATAAACCCGGAAGCAAGTACAGCTACTCAAACCTGGGATATGGTATTCTGGGAGAGATCATTGCAAGGAAAAGCGGAATGCCTTACCAGGACTATGTGGTCATGAACCTGTTAAAACCACTGGAAATTCATGATATGCATATTGGTAAAAGCTATTACCATGAGAAATATCCCAATGAAGTTCGGTACCACAGCAGTGCTGGTAAAATGACCACCTATTCCATGGATGGTTCAGGTGAAAGAGTTCCCATCTATTATGGAGGAAACAATATTGAGTTGCTGGGACCTGCAGGTGGATGGGTGGCATCGGCTCCTGAATTGATCAAGTTCCTAACTGCCATCGATGGATTCCCTGAACAGCCAGATATTCTTAACCCGGAAACAGTTCAACTGATGTCAGATCCGGAGTTTGCCGGAAAGGGATTGTTCGGATGGCGGGGAAGTAACCAAGTACGGCACCTGGTGGCGGACCGGATACCTTACTGGATCATCGGCCCTGATGGTGCGGCAGAAGGATGGATTGAACTGGGTGGTGATGATGAACACAAGTACCTATAAGCATTCCAGGATCCACAGATATGTGTCCGGCATGATGTTCGGAGCTGTAAACCGTGTGAATGAATGGCCTGCAATTGACCTGTTCACCATGGAAACAGACAGTCCCAATCCCATTACAGAAATTCCTGCAACAAATCCAAAACTTTAGACAGATCGTAAGGTAGGCTGGGATTTTCCTTATATATTTAAGGACTTGCTGTACTGCATATGGAGCTATCTTCTATTCACCATATTGAACCGGATAAACTAGCTGAATTTCAAGCCGATATTTTGTATTACGACCCTGAGTTATGAATCCAGGTGTTTGGCTGTTGCAAAGATGCTGGAAGGCATTTCCTGTCGGAAAATTGCATTTTCCGCTGCCGATCATTTCAAAGATTTTTCATACAAGGAGAATCAGGCCTACTTGAATCGTCAGGGATTTGAGCTTATATCCTTCCACAAGGATGTACCCGATATCAATCAGCTTATGCATGGGATAGAATCCAGGGATATCCGTATCATCTTCGATTGCACCAGTATGTCCCAACGCTGGTATTATGAGTTTTTCAGATGGTTTGGAGAGAGCCAGGATAGATTTGACAATGTTACACTTGAGGTTTGTCTATACACTGGCCGGATATATACCCGATGATACACCGAGGAAGGTAAAGAAAGTCAAGGAATTCCTGAAGATTGAAACCCGGAAAAAGAAAAAGAAAAAGGCCCTGATCTGGGACTTGGTCATGAAGCCACTGTATCCGAATCCATCTATAAAATTGAAAAACCCGACCTGCTTTACCTCTATTATGCAGATCCGCCGGTGGACAAGCGATTTGTTGAACAAGTCTTTGTGAACAACCATGCATTGATCAATACCACTCCCATTAGAAACCTGATTGCCTATCCCATCAGCAATGGACAAGCCATCTACCAGAGTCTGATCAATACCATCCTTCCTTTCCGTGATGAATATTCCATTACCTGATCCCCCAGGGGCCAAAAATCTTTTCTGTGGCAGCCATGCTGGTTCATCTGGGTTATCCAGATACCAGAATCAGTTACCCTGTATTCAAAAAGACGCCGCCAATCTGACCGCAACCCTGCGGTGAACCGTGGTACTTGATGTACATTTTGAAGGAGAAGAATAAAAACAATTTTAAAGGATCATTGTTATACCATCGAATTTATATTACACACCACACCCAAATTTATTTACATGGCAAATTTTGATATCATCATGCCTAAGATGGGTGAGAGTATTGAAGAAGCAACCATAACCAACTGGTTTGTAAAGGAAGGTGACAGAGTGGAAGAGGATGATGTGCTTCTTGAAATTGCCACTGATAAGGTTGATTCGGAGATACCATCACCTGTGGAAGGAATTGTAAAGAAAATATTGTTCAAACAGGATGAGGTTGTTGCTGTGGGAACTGTGATTGCAGTTATCGATATGGATGGGAGCCTCCACTGTAGCAAGAGCCAGAAAAGGCTGATCCTGTTGCAGCGGAAGTACCCACTGAAGAAAAACGCAGCTGTTGAGAAATCAGGTAGATCCCCCAGCTTGTAAGCTCCAGTGAAGACCGTTTCTATTCCCCCCTGGTGAGAAAAATAGCCAGGGAAGAGGATATTTCCCAGGCAGAACTGGATCAATAGCGGCAGTGGCCTGAATGGCAGGGTTCAGAAAAAGGATATCCTGCTGTTTCTTGAAAACAGAGTGTAGCATGCAACAGGAAGCTGTTCCCGATCAACAGCCGAAGCTCCTGAAGCATCCGACTCCTCAGCTGCACCAGTAGTATCAACGCGTATCGAGTGGCGAGGATGAAATCATTGAAATGAGCAGGCTCAGGAAACTGATTGCTGGACATATGATGAAATCCAAGCAGATATCTGCCCATGTAACCAACATGATCGAAGTGGATGTGACCGGTGTGGTCAACTGGAGAAACAGGGTGAAGGATGAATTCCTGAAGAAGGAAGGAGTAAAGCTTACTTATCTCCGGTTTTCCTTGAAGCCACAGTGAAAGCACTGAGGGAATTCCCGCAGATCAATGCATCAGTGGATGGTGATAAGATTATCATTAAAAAAGAGGATCAACCTGGGTATTGCAGTTGCCCTTCCCGATAACAACCTGATTGTTCCGAATATCAAGGATGCTGATACGCTGAATCTGACAGGAATCACCAAGCGGATGAATGAACTGGCCAGTGCAGCCAGAAGCAATAAACTGGGTCCGGACGATATCAGCGGAGGAACATTTACGGTAACCAATTTTGGAACATTTCAGAACGATATCGGAACACCCATCATCAACCAGCCCGAGGTGGCCATTCTTGCGGTTGGGGCCATTAAGAAGAAACCTGCGGTGCTTGAAACCGAACAGGGAGATGTGATTGCCATCAGGCAAAAAATGTGGTTGTCCCTCACCTATGACCACAGGATCATTGACGGAGCACTGGGAGGTGCATTCCTGAAACGCTGGGAGACTATATCGAATCATTTGATCCGGAAACTGGTAACTTTTAAATAGTACAGCAAGAACATGTCAAAAGAGAAACAATACAGCATAAAAAAAACCGATAAAGAGACCCTGGCAAAGTGGTTCAAACTAATGCTTGGTGGGAAGGGCCATTGACGACCGTGCTCCCAACTACCTGAAGCAGGCCATAGGTGGTCCTACCATGCACCCTATGCAGGGCATGATGGAATTCAACTGGCCATCGGCCAGGTATTTGACCGGGAAAATGATCATCTGTTTCCCTATTACAGGGATATGCTAACTACCCATTCGGCAGGAATGACAGCCGAGGAACTGATCCTGAATGGTATTTCAAAGGATGCGGATGTGGCTGGTGGGGGGCGGCATATGTCCAACCACTTTGCCAAACCGGAATGGAACATTCACAATGTATCTTCCTGTACAGGAAACCATACCTTGCATGCAGTAGGTGTGGCCAGGGCCATGAAGAAATATAAGGTGCCCGGAGTGGCCATCAGTTCACAGGGAGAATCTTCGGTTTCTGAAGGATATGTATATGAAGCCATCAATGGTGCCATCCAATGAAAAATTGCCAGTGATTTTTGTGTTCCAGGACAATGGATATGGCATTTCTGTTCCCAAAGCAGACCAGACTGCCAACCGGAAGGTGGCCAATAATTTCACCGGATTTAAGAACCTGAAGATCTTCCATTGCAACGGCAAGGATGTATTCGACAGCATGAATACCATGACTGAGGCCAAAGAATATGTGGTTGAACATGAACACCCGGTAATTGTCCAGGCAAATTGTGTCAGGATTCATTCCCATTCCAATTCGGACCGGCATGATCTTTACCGGGATGATTATGAGCTGAATTATGTGCATGAATATGATCCGCTGGCCAAATTCAGGCGCTTGCTGCTCAGGTATGAGCGATTTACTGAAGCTGAGATTGAAGCACTTGAAAATGAGGCCAAAGAGATTGTAAAAGCTGCTCATAAGGTGGGCATGAATGCACCCAATCCTACTCCCGAATCCATTCATGATTTTGTGATTCCCGAGCCTATGTAAGTGAAAAGTATCCGGAAGGACTTCACAATTATGAAGGAGAGCCCAAAAAACTGATTGAAGGATTGAATGAAACCCTGAAAGCTGAATTCCGTCACAATCCCGACACCTTTATCTGGGGACAGGATGTGGCCAATAAGGAAAAGGGCGGCATATTCAATGTGACCAAAGGAATGCAGCAGGAATTTGGCAAGGAGAGGGTTTTTAACGCTCCCATTGCCGAAGATTTCATTATGGGTACCGCCAATGGAATGAGCCGCTTCAATGATAAACTGCGGATTGTGGTGGAAGGAGCCGAATTTGCAGATTATTTCTGGCCGGCCATGGAACAGTTTGTGGAAACCACCCATGAATACTGGCGTACCAAAGGACAGTTTTCACCCAACATCACGGTCCGGCTGGCATCGGGCGGATATATCGGCGGAGGACTTTACCACTCTCAGACCATTGAAGGTCACTGGCAGCACTTCCAGGAGTCAGGGTTGTTTATCCCAGCTATGCAGATGATGCAGCAGGATTGCTGCGGACCAGCATGCAGATCCAGGGGAATGACCCTCTTCCTGGAACCCAAAGCCCTTTACAATGCCCCCAAAGTGGCAGCTCCCATCCCGGATGATTTTGAAGTACCCTTTGGAAAGGCAAGGATGAGAAAGGAAGGAACAGATCTGAGTATCATCACTTATGGAAATACCACACCCATGTGTGTGGAATTGGCTGAAAAATTTGAGAAAGAGGGTAAAGCCAGTCTGGAAGTGCTCGACCTCAGATCACTGAGTCCGCTGGATACGGATGCCATACTGGCCACGGTAAAAAAAACCGGTAAAGTACTGGTGGTGCATGAGGACAAGGTATTTGGTGGATTTGGTGGAGAAGTGGTATGCCCAGATCAATGAACTGGCCTTTGAATATCCTGGACGGACCTGTGAAAAGGGTGGGATCCACATTTACTCCGGTTGGATTCAACCGGATCCTTGAAGCTGCAATTTTGCCGGATATAAACGGATTGAAGATGCAGCCATGGAGCTGTTGAATTATTAATACATAAACCTGTAGATCAATGAATAAAACCGCAATCATATACAGTTTCAATACAAAGAAAACAGGGAAAGTAGCTGAACGAATCAGAGAGGCATTTAATGATGAACAGGTGGAGATGGTCAATGCAGAAGAGATCACCGAGGAGTTATTTATGTCATTTGACCAGATTATCATGGGTGTACCCACCTGGTTTGATGGAGAACTTCCCAATTACTGGGATGAATTTGTTCCTGCTCTTGAAGATATGGATCTGACCGGAAAAAAATTGCCCTGTTTGGACTGGGAGACCAGAAAGGATATCCTGAAAATTTTCTGGATGGCATGGGAATTATGGCAGAAATACTTGAAGAGCAAGGTGCAACCTGGTGGGATTCACCAGTACTGAAGGATATGAATTTGAAAGTTCCAGGGCCCAGAGGGGAGACAAGTTTATCGGACTGGCCATCGATTACGAAAACCAGGGATCCATGAACAAGGAGCGGATAGCAGCCTGGGTAGAACAGCTGAAAGGAGCATTCGAATAGCATACTTGGTATCCACAAGCTAAGATTTGATCCATTTTAATATATGTTGAATAGCATATATTGTATTTATTTGCTTTTTTGATGAATTACGCGAGGAATTCTCTTTGCTTCGAATGGAGCACATTTATGGGAATAATGATTATCTTCGCAGTAGCTGCGATGAAGTCATTAACCGAAAAATACACCATCATGGCAAAAGATCGCGTATATATTTTCGACACCACCCTAAGGGATGGAGAACAGGTTCCCGGATGTCAGCTGAATACCATTGAGAAGATTGAAGTTGCAAAAGCCCTTGAGGAACTTAGGAGTGGATGTTATTGAAGCCGGATTTCCCATTTCAAGTCCAGGAGATTTTAATTCAGTGGTTGAAATCAGCAAGGCGGTAACAGAACCGGTGATCTGTGGACTAACAAGGGCAGTAAAGAAGGATATTGAGGTGGCTGCAGAATCCCTGAAATTTGCCAAGCGGCCCCGGATCCATACGGGAATAGGGACTTCCTATTACCATATTTACCACAAGCTGAACAGCAATCCGGATGAAGATCATTGAAAGGGGAGTGGAAGCTGTGAAATATGCAAAATCTTTTGTGGAAGATGTGGAGTTTTATGCAGAAGATGCAGGACGTTCTGAGAATAAATACCTGGCCAGGGTCATTGAAGCAGTGATTGATGCGGGAGCCACAGTGGTCAATATTCCTGATACTACCGGTTATACCCTTCCGGATGAGTATGGTAAAAAGATCAAATACCTGGTGGACCATGTGTCCAACATTGATAAAGCCGTAATATCCACCCATTGTCACAATGACCTGGGAATGGCCACAGCCAATACCATGAGTGGGGTGATCAACGGGGCCCGGCAGGTGGAAGTAACCATGAATGGGATTGGTGAACGGGCAGGAAACACTTCCCTGGAAGAGATTGCCATGATCATGAAAAGCAGGAAGCATCTGAATCTGCTTACCAATATCAATTCCAAGAAAATCTACAGCACCAGCAGGCTGGTATCCACCCTGATGCGCATGCCTGTTCAGCCCAACAAAGCCATTGTTGGAAGAAATGCATTTGCCCACTCTTCGGGTATCCACCAGGATGGTGTATTGAAGAGGAGGGAGAATTATGAGATCATCAATCCCAAAACTGTGGGTATCAATGAATCATCCATCCTGCTTACTGCCAGAAGCGGAAGGGCAGCATTGAAACACAGGCTGGAAAAACTGGGATATACCTTTAGCAAAACAGCGCTGGATGCCATTTATGATGAGTTTCTCAAACTGGCCGATTCAAAAAAGGAGATCGTTGATGAGGATCTGAAAATGCTTGCCGGTGCCAGTGCCCGGGATATCAAAAGAAACCTTCACCTGCATAACCTGCAGGTAGTGTGTGGTAAAGGTACCACACCTGTGGCCACGGTGATTCTTGAATGGGAAGGAGAATGCCACACGGCCACAGCTACAGGGAATGGTCCGGTCGATGCAGCCATCAATGCGGTGAAAGGATTCTGAAAAAGAAGGTAA
Organism: uncultured Bacteroidota bacterium; assembly: GCA_963735755.1. GTDB lineage: Bacteria > Bacteroidota > Bacteroidia > Bacteroidales. Next base: position 482,055 of record CAVTME010000005.1, read on the forward strand.
GGATTGAGGAGTTCCTGATCCAGGCCATTACCAGGGGCAGTGATGACATGGGTAAAGTGCATATGCAGGTGGAGCATAAAAATGTGGTCTACTATGGCTTTTCAGCCTCAACTGATATTATCACGGCATCGGTGGAAGCATTCATCGATGCCATGAGCCAGATTGTCTGATAGAGCGCTGCAACATTAATTTTGTGTTATCTTTATTACAGATATCAGATCGATGCAACAAATTGGTCTGATATTTGTCTTTTCTCAAGTGTTCAGAATTTCGTTAATGAAGTCAATATCGGCACCTTTGTGCCTGCTTATCATAGGTTTGTTAATTCTCCCTGCTTTCCATTTGCCGGGAAGGTCATGGTGAGCGGCTATGTGCGTGATGCTGCCACCGGGGAAGAACTCATCGGAGCCAATGTGGCAATTCTGGAAACAGGACAGGAACCATCACCAATACCTACGGGTATTATTCCCTTTCCCTGAACCCAGGTTTCTATACCCTGGTTTATTCCTATGTGGGCTATGTTACTGAAAGAATGCCTATCAGTCTGGGTGAGGATATGGAGCTGAACATTGAACTAACGGAATCCATGCTGGAACTGGAGGAGGTAACTGTCACAGCTGAGGCAGGAAATGCCAACATCACCCGGTTAGAAACCGGATCCACCCAGTTACCCATTCAATCCATCAGGAAAATCCCTGCACTGCTGGGCGAGGTGGATGTGATCAAAGCCATCCAGTTGCTTCCCGGTGTTCAGGTAACCAGCGAAGGATCATCAGGATTTAGCGTCAGGGGAGGAAGCGCCGACCAGAACCTGATCCTGCTTGATGAGGCTACGGTATACAATGCCTCTCATCTGATGGGCTTCTTTTCCGTTTTTAACAACGATGCCATCAAGGATGTAAAGCTTTATAAAGGCGATATTCCAGCCAGTTCAGGAGGCAGGCTTGCCTCTTTGCTGGATATCCGCATGAAAGATGGGAACAACAGGAAATTCACTGCAACAGGGGGCATCGGGACCATCTCCAGCCGTCTGACCCTGGAAGGTCCGCTGTTTTCAGAGAAAACTTCCTTTCTCCTGTCGGGCAGACGAACCTATGCTGATATCTTCTCGCTTTTGCCAAAGATTCAGCGGTTCGTGACAACACCCTCTTCTTTTATGACCTGAATGGCAAGTTGAACTATACCATCAATGAAAACAACCGGATATTTCTATCTGGATATTTTGGGAAAGATGTATTTTCCAATGATTTTGCCGGTATGTATTTTGGGAACCGTACTTTTTCCTTTCGCTGGAACCATCTTTTCAGTAAGAAACTTTTCAGTAATTTCACGCTTCTGAATTCCCACTATTTCTATGATCTGGGAACCCCCGAGGGAAATCAACCTTACTTTAGCTGGATCTCCTATCTGGATGATTACAAGGCCAAAGCAGATTTCATCTGGTACCCGGCCCCCGATCACACCTTTAAATTTGGCCTGTCAAGCACCTATCACATCATCAAGCCGGGCGCTGTGACTACCGAAGGAGAAGGAGAGGGGAACACCGAGTCTGAACTGCCTCACAACCATGCGCTGGAAAGTGGCGCTTACTTCTCCGGTGAATCAAAATTCGGTGAGCGCCTGGCCCTCCGGTACGGACTCAGGTATTCCATCTTCCAGAATGTGGGTCCGTCGACAGTGATCACGTACAATAAGGATTACGAGATAGTGGATTCCACTGATTACGCCAAGGGTGATTTCTTTAATTATTATCATGGTCTGGAGCCCAGGCTGGCCCTTAACTATATAATGAATGAGCAGCAATCTTTAAAAGCCAGTTACTCCAGGACCCGGCAATACCTGCAGATGGCCAGCAACTCCACCGCAGGTACACCGCTTGACATTTGGTTTCCTGCATCCCCGAATATTGAACCCCAGGTATCGGATCAGGTTTCAGCCGGTTATTTTCGTAATTTCCTTGACAACAAGATAGAGACCTCCCTGGAGCTGTACTACAAGAAAATGGATAACGCCATCGATTTTAAGGACCATGCCCAGTTGTTCCTGAATCCAAGGCTGGAGGCCGAATTGAGGGTAGGGGAGGCCAGCTCCTATGGCGCGGAGCTCTATGTGAAGTATGAGACTGCGAAGCTGTCAGGATGGGTAAGTTACACCTATTCCAAAACCATGAGGGATATTCCTGAGATCAATGGAGGAATACCCTATTCGGCCCCCTATGACAAACCACACGATCTGGCAGTGGTTTTCAATTATGACCTCAGTCCGCAAATAAGTGTGGGAGCCAACTGGATTTACAGCACCGGGATTCCCTTTACCCTTCCGGCCGGACGGTATGAGATAGGTGGCAATATCCTACCCCTCTATACCGGGAGAAACGAATACAGATTGCCCGACTATCACAGGCTTGATCTTTCCGTAACCTTCAGGGATAAAAAGAAACCTGGTAAAAAATGGTTCAGCGAATGGAATATTTCGGTTTACAATGCTTATGCACGGAAGAATCCATGGACACTCAATTTTATCCAGGATGAAAACAATCCCGATGTCACCTATGCAGAGATGACCTATCTCTTTTCCATCGTACCAGCCATCACCTACAACTTTAAATTCTGATGAAGAGGCAATTTCGGATCATATCAAAATGGCTTCCTGTCCTTCTTCTCACCGGATGTATTTCCTGCACCGAAATCGTCCATATCGATCTGGATTCCACCTATACCAGGCTGGTGGTTCAGGGGAGTGTTACCACAGATTCTGTGAGACACAGGGTGGAACTTTCCACTTCAAGCGACTATTTTGCCAATGAACCATCCCCCCGGGTCTCGGACGCCGTTGTGGAGATTGCATTCAATGAAACAAGCATTCTCCTGGAGGAGCACGACACCATTCCCGGATTGTACATGACACCCCAGGGGCTTTCAGAGGTGAAATAGGGACAAGCTATCACCTCCATATCAGTGGGGTGGATGTGGATAAAGATGGGGAAACAGAATCCTATGAGGCATCCAGTACCATGCCAGGGGGAGTAATACTTGACTCCATTGTCCTGAACTACTTCTCTTCCTTTTTGGAAGCGGTTATGAAATCTACCTGTTTGCCCTTGATCCGCCCACGCGGGACTGGTACGGACTCAAATACTGGAAGAACAGTGACCTGCTTACCGATACACTGATCAAATACAGCGTTCAGCCCGATGATTTTTACAATGGAAATTATCTTTTTTACGGGATACCCATTGGTTACCTTTCGGATGATGATCCCAGGGAGAGTGTGATGCCTGGCGATACGGTCACCTTAGAACTGAACAGCATTGATCAGGCTTATTATGATTTTGTGGGAGATGCCCAGTTGGAGATATGGGGAAACAACCCACTTTTCTCAGGTCCCCCTGCCAATGTGCGGTCGAATATTGACAATGACGCCATAGGGATCTTCACCGCCTACTCCATCGAAAGAGCTTCAGCCATCGTCCAATAGATAATTATAATTATAATAGGTTATTATAATCTAATATAATTATTATTGGAATATTTCAGGGATTTTTTTATAAGCAAACGGGGATGCCTGGTAAGACACCCCCGTTCCTTCAGAAATTATACGTGTAGCCTAGTAGATTCCTACCTGACGAACGTTTTTCACAATGATCTCGGGCGATCCGTCATAGGTGGTGATCAGTCCGGTGACGGTAAGATGTTCTCCCGGGAAGTAGCGTTCCGGTCTCCAGTTGAATTTTCTAGCCACCCGGCCCGGAAGAACCACAGTGAATTGCTGGTTGGGAAAGTCCCCTCCGAAGAAGAGCAGGTAGTCATCGGTCTCCCTGTTGTGCCAGGTTGAATAAACCCTTCCGTATACCATGGATACTTCTCCCAGGTTGTATTTCGCGTCAAAGACGGAGATGGTGTTGATCCTGTAGCCGTAATCATACCTCCAGCGATAGTTGGGATACCACCTTCTGTAGTCACGGTACATGTTCCGGGTCCAGTAGATCTCGTGGTATGCAGGATAATAGAGCACATTGTAATGGTTGATATAGGTATCATGATGATAGTGGGTCTTGATCCTGCCAACGGGACGTGTATGGTGATAGTGGTGACCGCTGTAGTATTTCTTGTTATCGTAGGACTTGTGCCTGGCATATACCTTGGTCTCCGGCTTCCGGTAATCTGACCTTGGATGATGAGAAGTACTGATACTTTTCGGGCGTTTGAGCTGAGCTACCTGGTCATTTTTAGCTTGCCTCTGGACCTGCTGTGTTGCAGGCTGTCTCCGGACCTGCGGTGTTGCAGGCTGTCTCTGGACCTGGCGTTGCATCTGTTGCTTTTGGGCAGGATGTTGCCGTACCCTGGATTCAGACTGTTGCCTGGTATGGGTCTGCTTCACAGTGGTTTGTTTGGTATGTGGTTTTCTTACAGTGGTCGGCTCCCTTTGAACACGGGATTCACTGCGATTTTCCCTCTGGCCATTCACGGTAGTGAAACCAAAAATCAGAACCGTCAGGATTGCTGCTGTGTATTTTTTTGCTTTCATGATTTCCCGGTATTAATGTTTGACTTATTTGCTATATGAAAAGTCAAAATCAATGCCAAAAACTGAAAGTGTAAAAATTACACAAGCGGGAATGCTTGTTGTAAAGTGCTGATTATATTTGATTTGAGCCAAAAAAAAGTCCCGGTCTTTTTAACCGGGACCTTCAAGTCTAGATTCAGTTTTAGGGTCAGTGACTATGTTGTTGCAGTCATTTCCCAATCAGGTTGGGTCAAATATAAAGGATATAATTAGATTTCCAAATCAAAGTCCGAATCAAAATCAAAATCAAGGTCAATATCCAGATTCAAATCCAGGTTGTTCATCAGTGAGTCCAGATTGATCTTCAACGATTTCATATCCATCATCATCCCGTCCCAATCTATGGAGTCCAAGGCTTCAATGGCTTCCAAGCGGGCATGCTTCCATTTCTTCCCTGATCTCGTCCCAATCGATGGATTCCATGGCTTCCAAGCGGGCAGCTTCCATCTCTTCCCTGATCTCGTCCCAATCAATGGATTCCATGGCTTCCAAGCGGGCAGCTTCCATTTCTTCCTTGATCTCGTCCCAATCGATGGATTCCATGGCTTCCAAGCGGGCAGCTTCCATCTCTTCCCTGATCTCGTCCCAATCGATGGATTCCATGGACTCTCTGATTTCAACGCTGGCCTGCTCCATCTCCGCTTTGATCTTTTCCCAGTTTGCCTCATCCATCACATCATCTTCTTCAATCACCTGGACCGCTTCGATGGTTGTATCTGGCTGGGCAGGCGGGGGGGGTGGACCCGACCTTGCTGGTTCCACAGGAGCCACAGCTTGAATCACCTGCGCCGCTTCAGGCGTCAAGAACTCATCAGGTTGATCATTGTATTGGGTTATGGACAGCGCTGAACTGAATCCTGAGATGAGGGCCACAATAAGCAATGCCCCTGTCAGCAGTATCATTGCGGACAATTTTTCGCGAATATTTGTTTTCATGCTTTTTTGATTTAAAATTCTTTGAATTCGTTTGTAGAGCTGTCCCCTGTGACTACCGGTTGCTGCGGGGGCCATGGAGGGAAACTCGTTTGTTACCTTGGCAAGCTGGTACAGAGCCCTGGCATACATAAGGGGCTTTTGACAGACCTTCAATACCATATCATCACAACAGATTTCCCTCTCTTTTCGAACGATCCGGGAAAGAATCCAGACCGCAGGATGATAGAAGAAGAGGATTTCAACAATCCTTTGAAACATGTTCACCAGGTGATCCAGCCTTTTCAGATGAAATAACTCATGCACCAGTATGGCTTCCACCTGAGAAAAAGGAAGTTGGGTAAGCATTCCAGCAGGAACAACAATAAGGGGCTTGATCAGGCCGGACAAAAAGGGCGTTTCTATACTTTCCGATTCCAGAAGCGATACGGGCTGTGGTGTACCTGTTTTCTCCCTCATCTCCATGAAACGTTCAATCCATATGCCCTGCACCGGCTTGGCACTTCTTCGGATGGAACGAATATGAAGCAGGGAGGAGACTGTATACAGTAAATAAATACAAATTCCTGAAAAATATAGATAGGGAGTGTAGTAGATCCATATTCTGAGCCAATCGGTTCCACTGGCCAGCTGGGTATATACCGGATGTGCAGACCTGGGTCCGGGCATCATCTTTCCTGGCTCAGTGGCCGGAGCATAAAAGAGCAGAAACATGGTCACCATGGAACCCGCAAACAGGAAGAGCAATACGCTGGCGATCCGGTAGCGAAGCTCAGCGAAACGAGGTTTCACAAATACAAAAGCCAGCTTCAGCACAGCAAGAAAAAGCACACCTGCCCAAAGGCTGTGTAGCAGTGTTTTGCCCAGGGCCATGATCCAGCTCTGACTGCTCTCAAATATCTCCATATTTCCATGCTGCTGATTCTCAATTTTCTCTATCAGGGCCTTGATCTCATCCATCTCTTCCGATGACGCGCTATGATTTCCCAGCGCCTTAAGGACCATGTTGGAGGTATTCCCTCTGAATACGGTCTTGATCACATGATCCAGAATGGTGGACTGTACCTCCTCCGGATTTAGAGCAGGTGTATAGACATGGGATCTCTGGCTTGTATCCCTGGTCAGAATTCCCTTGTCTGTCATGATTTGCATGATTTTCAGGGTGGTGGTGTATCCAACCCTTCGCTCTAGATTCAGAAAATCATTGATTTCCCTGACCGTAAGCGGACCTTTTTCCCACAGCACCTGCATAATCTCGAGTTCCGATTCACTGGGTTTTCCCTGCATAGTACGAAGTATTTCGTATCAAAAATATGGCAACGAATTCATTTTACCAAATCAATTACGAAATTCTTCGTATTATTAAGTTTTTTTAACAATCATCAGGCATGTCCTCCGAGTTAAATACAAAGGCCTCATACGTAAAAAGCTCTGCAGTTTTCCATCCATCCCATCCCAGTCCAGCTTTGTACATGGAACAGTTTTCCAGGAATTGTTCCGCATTCCAATGCTGTGTGAGTGCCACCTGTGGGAGCAAAGTACCCCGATCTGGACCGTCCTGCATAAAAATGCCATGGGTCCCAATGACAATCTCCCCGGGTCCGGAAATCCTTTTCCTGGGCGAGAGAACGCTGATCTCAATCTTCAGCTGCACCAGTTCACTGGCTTCAATGGGGGAGAACCTTGAATCGGAGAAGGCTGCTGAGTGCGCCATATTCCGCACATTCTACATACAACTTCTCCTTTTCGGAAAATGTTCCTATACAACCCCTCAGTTCATTATTTACATACAGGCTTACAAACGCTCCACAAAGGGTCCGGAGTGATGCTGAGATCTCCGAAACGGGGACCTTTTCTTCATTTCCCGGCAGCAGATGCTCCTCGATGGCTTGTCTGGCCATCCGGAGCAATAGACATTTATCGCTGGCTGAAATATTCATTGGTACATAAGCATTGAGACATAATCAACCACCTCGGGTGAAGGGATCACATCACCCGAATTTCCCCTCGCCAGTATCCTGATGAGATAGTCGGGATCGATCATGGCCGCATAATTCATTAGTGCCATGATGGGTCCATAGCCGCAAACGGATACCCTGTGTTTGTTCACTGCTGTTTCAACCCCCATGGGATTCCTGGCCAGTATTTCATCCAGCACAAACTGATCATTCTTCTTTCCCAGTTCGGGTGGGAGAAAGTGAGAAAAATCACATGAAGCAAGGACCACGATCTCCCGGTTTGTTTGAGACCTTGCATCATGGATTTTTTTTGCCACGGTTTTCGCCTGGTCATATCCCTGATCACCCATGCAAATTGGAACAATGGAAAAAGAGTGATCTTCCAGGTAGTACTGAAGATAAGGAATGATCACCTCAGCAGAGTGTTCCCTGGCATGGGCCAAGTCCGTCGAATGGAAGTCCCAGTTCTATCGCAAACTCCCTGTCCAGTGGAACTTCCCCCACATCATTCACCCACATATCGGCTTCATCAACGGCCAGGGGAAGACCGTTGCCCGTGTGGTTGGGATGCACGATCACAAATGTGGCGGGGAACTTGTTTTGCTTCCTCAGGAGCTGAAAGAAGGGAATGGTCTGAGGTCCGGAATAAATAAACCCGGCATGGGGCAACACGCCCCCAAGAATCCTCGCAGGCCGGATATCTGCCTCGGGATATCTGCCTGCCAACTCAATTTCCCTTATCAGATCAAAGATCCTGGGTTTGGAAGCGGGGTAGAACCTACCTTCCACCACTGCTTTTCTTATACTCATCATTTCAAATTTTTGAATACGCCTTTAATCTTGAAATTGCATTGGTTGCAGATTCCTTCCTCCGTCATACCGATCACCCTGGTGCGGTACATCTCCCTTTCAATAAGCAAGGAACCGCAACCCGGACAAAGGGTATGGTTCTCGATTTCCGGGTTATTCCCGGCATATACATAGTGTATTCTCTCATTGGCAGCCATGATAAAGTTCTTCATGGTCTCGGTGGGAGTGGGTGAGCTTCTCAATTTATACCGGGGGAAATATTTGCTGACATGGAGAATGGTGTCAGCTCCGCAATGATCCTCAATCCAGCGAATCATTTTTCTCCAATCCCGCTTCAGTATCATTGTATCCCGGAATGATCAGGAAGGTCAGTTCCAGATGTTTGTCCGATGCTGCTACCCTGGCGATGGTGTCAAGAACCGGTTTGAGATTTGCCGATGAGCGGTTTTGATAAAATTCATTCTCGAAATGATTTCAGATCAATATTGAATGCATCCATGTAGGGCAAAATCTCTTCCAGTGGCTCCCTGTTGATATATCCATTTGTCACCATCACATTCATCAGTCCGTGCTCCTTAAGCAAGGCAGCACATTCCAGCATATACTCGAAATAGATGGTCGGCTCATTGTAAGTATATGCCAGGCCTATGTTCTCTTTATGGTGCAATGCTTTATCTACCATATCGGAGGGGGCCCTGGCCGGATACTGGGAAAAAACCTCCTCTTCCGGCTGGGATATGTTGCAGTTCTGACAAAAGTCGCAACTAAAATTGCAGCCAAAACTTCCAATGGAAAGGACAGAATGGCCCGGGAGAAAATGATAGAAGGGTTTCTTCTCCACCGGATCTTTGGAGATGGCTGAAAGAATGCCATAACTCAGCGTATAGAGTTCTCCCGCCCTGTTGACCCGTGTTTTGCACTTTCCTGATTGTCCGGGAAGGAGCCGGCATTCGTGCGGGCAAAGCTTACACTGAACCTGGAGACCAACCGTGCTGTTATAGTAGGAGGCTGGGTGCATCAGATAAAGTTACAACGAAATAGTCATGAAATCCAATGTCAAACAAAATAGGCTCCCTGTGGTTATCTATGTAGGCCATTTAAGACAACTGGAATGAAGAAAAACATAATTTATATAATTTCATTATTATTGATCACTTTGAATACAATGAGTCAGACTGAACAAAAAGGAGGGGTGGGGGATAGCGAAATGGCCACCTTCGGAGGAGGATGCTTCTGGTGCACAGAAGCCATTTTCGAACGATTGAAAGGAGTGGAGACAGCTGAGTCCGGTTATTCGGGTGGACATGTGAAGAACCCATCATACAAGCAGGTAACATCAGGGGAGACCGGACATGCCGAGGTAGTACAGATTACTTTCGATCCTTCTATCATAAGCTATTTCGGATCTTCTGAAAGTATTTTTTGAAACACACGATCCAACCACTCTGAACCGGCAGGGGGCTGATGTGGGAACCCAGTACCGTTCAACCATACTGTATCACAACGAAGAGCAGCGATTAAAAGCAGAAAAGCGTAATCCGCGAACTGGATCAGGCAGGCATCTGGAACGATCCCATTGTAACCTCCATTGAGCCCTTTGAAGCATTTTATAGTGCAGAAGGATATCACCAGGAGTATTATGAGAACAATCCCAACCAGGGGTATTGCAGGGTCGTCATTCAGCCCAAGGTTGAAAAATTCGAGAAAATTTTCAAGGATAAATTGAAATAGTCCTGCGCCTACCCTGACACAGGAAGGGTGACTACAAAACGGGAACCATTGCCTGATTCGCTTTCCACCCGGATCTCACCCCTGTTCTTGTCAAGGAACTCCTTACAGATAACCAGTCCGAGGCCTGATCCCGACTCACCAGAGGTACCCGGTGTTGAAACGGCCTCATTGGCGTCAAACAGTCGTTCCTGTATCTCGGGCTGAATTCCTATTCCCTCATCGGTCACTGTGATTTTGCAGGTGTTTTCCTGCATCTCCGAACTGATCCAGATCTTGCCACCCGGAAAACTAAATTTGATGGCATTTACGATCAGATTTCGGAATACTGTATGGATCATGGCTTTATCTGCATATACAATGCATCCGCGTTCTATCTTCACCTGGCAGGTCACCTTTTTATGGTCCAGGTTGGCTTTCAATTCCTTCACACACTCACTGACCACACCCTTTATATTCAACAGCTCCGGTTCGAATTTAATGGCTTTCATCTGTGACCTCGCCCAGATAAGCAGGTTTTCCAAAAGGTTCTGGATCCGCTGTGTCCCCTGTACGATCTGAAGCAGGTACTCTTTCTGGGTCTCAGCCGGGAATTCTTCGAAGTTCTCATAGAGCAGTTCAGAAAAACCGGTAACCGCTGCAACAGGGTTGCGAAGGTCATGGGCCACCACAGTAAAGATCCTGTCCTTTGATTTGTTTAATTTTTGTAACTCTGTTTCGGACGCTTTTAATTGTCTCACTGCGTTTGTTATCTGTACGTTACGTTCAGCCAGTATCTGATTGGTTTTCTTTTTGGATCTCAGGTTCACAGTAATGATAATTATCAGTACGATGATCACCACAATAAAAACGATAAATACCTTATTCAGCATTCTTTGAACCTGTGATTCAGAATGAAGCTGTTCAATCTCACGGTCTTTGATCTCCTGTTCATACCGGGCTTGAAGCAGGGCGATTTGTTCAGACTGATTCTCATTAAAGAGTTCTTTATAAACCGTATCATAGCGCAGAAGCCAGTTGTAAGCGGACCCATAACTGCCGATGCCAGCATGCAAGCGGGCCAACTCATCATAAGCTTCAAGTTCAAGGTGCCGAAATCCCATGTCTTTGGCATATACGGAGAGAACGGTGAAGGTAGTACAGCGCCGAATCCTGTTGGTTTAACTTTCCAAAGATGGCCCCCAGGTTAATATAGACAGAACCGATATTATACAGGTCATCAATCTGACGGGCCAGTACAAGACCCTTGCGTAAGTATAAAAGTGCCATTTGGTATTCCCCCAGGTCAGAATAGGCCAGGGCCATGTTGTTATATACACCCGATAGGATATACTGCTCAGTTTCAGTAGCAGGGGTACTGATTGTCAGCAACTCTACCGCTTCATTAAAATAGATCAGGGCTGAATCCAATAATTTCCTGTCATAAAAGATCAATCCGATGTTGTTCATGGACCTGCACTGGTCGGACACAGTTCCATGGTCCTTGTAAATCTCAAAAGCAAGCGAATAGTGCTTTTTTGCCTCCTCAAGTTTCCCCATTTCATGGGCAACGGTACCCAGGTTGTTTTGCATCTTGGCAATACCCATCTGGTCCCCCTCGCGTTCATAGGCATTCAAACTGTGCATATAGAAATAGTAGGCTTCGCTGAAGTCGGCCAATTCATAATAGAGATTACCAAGAATCCGCGCACAGCTGCCGGTTTCCTGCTGGTTTTCAAGCCGGATAAAACCATCGTATGCTTTCCTGTAATAGAACAGGCTCCTGTCGTTCACCTTCTTTTCCCGGTAAATCTTTCCTTTTAGCTTATACAAGTTCCGGCAGCAGGTTGTCCGGATCATTTTTCAGGAAAATGATCTCGGCCTGGTTGGCGAAGTAGAGCGAACTATCTGGAAATGAGTCCAGCAATTGTGAGGAAAGTTGCATGTAGGTGAGGGCAAGATCGTTTCCAGAGGAGCTACGGCTGAAGACCATTAAACTGTCATTGCTTGTATCTTGTGCAATGATGGAACTTATCATTAAAATAAAAAGCAGCTGTCTGCAGAAGGATCCTCTTCATAGGGCTTTTATGTTCGAAACTCGCGGCAGGAGTGAGGTAAAGATACTTATTTTGGTACGAAATGGTTCATTCTGGGATCGTCAAATTCTGATTGTGAAAACAAACCCGGTACATTTGCCGGAAACTTTATTCAATGCCAATGAACACAAAATTTACCAGGGCCGAAGAACTGGCCAACGCCATCTCTCATCTGTCAGGAGCCATTCTTGCTGTGGTAGGACTAATCCTCATGATCAATAAAACAGCAGCGCATGGAAACACATTAAACATCATCAGTACCTCTGTTTTCGGCATCACCATGATTGTTCTTTATCTTTCCTCCACAATGACGCACATCCTCCCCATGGGCAGGGCCAAAGACCGCTTCTTTAATTTTGACAGGATCGCCATTTATTTTCTGATTGCAGGAACCTACACACCCCTGGCATTAATTGCCATTGGAGGGACCCTTGGCTGGGTAATTTTCGGGATTGAATGGGGTTTAGCACTGCTGGGAACCATTCTGATTCTCACCAAGCCAGGAGATTATAATACAGGGGTGAATACATTTTATGTGGTCTCTTATGCAGTGATGGGATGGCTCATTGTGATTGCTGCTGGTCCGGTTATCAGGCTGATGCCGGTTATGGGATGGGTATGGATTCTTATTGGTGCATTCTTCTACTCATTGGGAATTGTGTTCTTTACGAAAGCCAGGTTTCCCTACCACCACCTGGTCTGGCATTTGCTTGTCATTGGGGGAAGCTTCAGCCATTTTATTGCAGTATTTTTCTACGTTATACCGCGATAAAGTAAATTGTTATTAAACAATTTGTGTTTTTGGAAATAAAATGTATTACTTTTACACCGTTATTAATCATCAATTTATACAATGAAAGAAGGTAAAGTAAAATTCTTTAATGAGTCCAAAGGATATGGTTTCATTAAAGACGTCGAATCCGACGAAGAGTATTTTGTCCACGTATCTGGCCTGATCGACAAGATCAAAGAAGATGACGATGTAACTTTTGAGCTTACAGAAGGACGTAAGGGATTAAATGCAGTGAACGTCAAACTTATATAGTTGGCACAGTCATTCCGTCTTAATCTAAACCCCTCGCCTTGCGAGGGGTTTTTTTATGGTTTGAAGAGATTTTTTTTATTAAAAAACCATGATCATTTTATTTTCCGATTACTTTTATGGCAAACTCTTAACATATGAATGTCAATCGTCGAAAATTTCTTAGCAGTTCCGCTGCAGTAGCTGTAGGTGCAAGTCTTGGGCTCAAAGCAAATGAACCTCAGTGTTCAGGGCCATATGTTCAATAATCCTGATTTGCCTTCACTGAAAGGCAGGAAAATCCTTTACACCTATGGAGGGTGGGATGGGCACGAACCCAATCAATCCGTTGGACTGTTTCAAACCCTGGCTGGAGAGTGAAGGAGCAATAGTGGAGGTATACGATTCCCTGGACCCCTATGCAGATCCCGAGTATATGAAAGGTATTGACCTGGTCATCCAGATCTTACCATGGCGGAAATTACCAGGGAGCAGGAAACTGGACTTCTGGCTGCTGTGAAAGGTGGGATGGGAATTGCCGGCTGGCATGGAGGACTGTGTGATTCATTCAGGCAGAATGTGGAATACCAGTTTATGACAGGAGGTCAGTGGGTGGCCCATCCGGGAGGTGTCATTGACTATGGGGTCAGGGTAACGGATCAGAAGGATCCGGTGACAGCTGGATTGAAGGATTTCAAATGCACAGTGAGCAATACTATATGCATGTGGATCCCAATATGAAAGTACTTGCCACCACCGAATTCAGTGCAGACCATGCCGATTGGATCGAAGGATGTACCATGCCGGTAGTATGGAAAAAGATGTATGGGAAAGGACGGGTCTTTTATAGTTCACTGGGTCATGTGATGAGGGATTTCGAGGTGCCTGAGGCCCTGGAAATCCAGAAACGGGGCATCAGGTGGGCTTCAGCCAGCAAATATGACGCCGGCAGAAGCCTGGAAAGTATCCGGTGTATTAAAAAAAAATGTCTGCAGGGTTAGGACATTAAAAAATAATCTCTATTTTCGGATGATATATTCTGAATCAATGAATAATTATACCGTAATAAATTGCTGGCGATGGCACTGGTGGCACTTTACCAGAAATGCTTCGTGGGCAATGGACGGATTATAATGATTTCATCATATAAAGTACACACGGGGCATGTTAATTAAACAGCCCCGTTTTTTTTAAGAAGATTTTAAATACTAACACCCTTAAAACTGAGAAACAATGAGCAGAATGAAAAAAATTTACCTGGAAGAGAAAGAGATGCCAAAGCAATGGTATAACATTGCTGCAGATCTGCCGGGAACCATGAATCCACCACTGGGGCCTGACGGGAATCCCATTGGACCTGAAATGCTGGCTCCGGTATTTCCCATGAACCTGATCGAGCAGGAAGTGAGTACCGAAAGGTGGATCGATATCCCTGAGAAAGTAATGGAGATGCTGAGTATCTGGCGTCCGGCTCCCCTGGTCAGGGCCTATGCGCTGGAAGAGGCACTGGGTACCCCGGCAAAGATCTATTACAAGAATGAAAGTGTTTCTCCTGCGGGAAGTCACAAACCCAATACAGCTGTGGCCCAGGCCTACTATAACAAAGAGTTCGGGATTAAGAAGCTGACCACCGAAACCGGTGCCGGACAGTGGGGGAGTGCCCTTTCCTTTGCCTGTTCATTGCTGGGTCTTGAGTGCAAGGTATTTATGGTCAGGGTAAGCTTCGACCAGAAACCCTTCAGGAAAATGATGATGCAGACCTGGGGAGGGAGCTGTATTGCCAGTCCCAGTATGGAAACACAGGCCGGACGTGATGTACTGGCAGAACATCCCGATACACCCGGGAAGCCTGGGTATTGCCATCAGTGAAGCCATTGAGGCAGCTGTGACCGATGAAACCGGTCAGACCAGGTATTCACTGGGAAGTGTACTGAACCATGTGATGCTTCACCAGACCATCATCGGACTTGAGGCCAAGAAACAGCTGGAGAAGATCGGGGAGAAACTCCCGGATGTGGTGATTGGATGTGCAGGAGGTGGAAGCAATTTTGCCGGACTCAGTTTCCCCTTCATGCAGGAGAAGATCAATGGTGCGGAAATCGATGTGATTGCAGTGGAGCCCTCCAGCTGTCCCACACTGACCAAGGCGCCCTTTGCCTATGACCATGGCGATATTGCAAAAATGACCCCCCTGCTGGCCATGAACTCCCTGGGCCACGGATTTATTCCGCCTCCCATCCATGCAGGTGGACTTCGTTACCACGGTATGTCTCCCCTGGTGAGCCATGCTGTAAAGGAGAACCTGGTCGAGGCCCGAGGCCATTCAACAGCTGGAATGTTATGAAGCAGGTATGTTGTTTTCCCAAACCGAAGGGATCATTCCTGCCCCGGAGACCACCCATGCCATTGCTTCTGCCATCCGGGAAGCCAAAAAGGCCAAAGAAGAGGGCAAAGAGAAGGTGATCCTCTTCAATTTCAGCGGTCATGGACTCATGGACCTGGTGGGATATGAAAAGTATCTGAACGGAGAGCTCACAGAATCATGAACTCTCGGCAGAGGAGTTTGAGAGGTTCACTGCTGTTCTGAAGAACCATCCTTCTCCCATCGTGTAAGCATAGGGATAGAACTGTGAAACATGAGCGGCTCCGGGTAAATTTTCCGGGGCCGTTTTTTTATGGTCTTTGAAACTGGAATTCCTATATTCAGCGGATGAAGATGCATTTCGGTATATTGCGGATCCAGTTCAGGGAATAATGGGATCTATATGAGGAAGCAAAGAAGCTGGGCAGGATCCTGGCTGAGAGAAATATTCAACTGGTATTTGGAGGAGGAAAGGTGGGCTTAATGGGGATCCTGGCCGATGCTGCACTGGAGGCAGGGGGGAAGGTAACTGGTGTGATCCCTCGCTTTCTTCATGTAAAGGAGGTGGCCCATGACGGGCTTTCGAATATGATTACGGCAGAAACCATGCATGAACGGAAAACACATGATACATGAAATGAGTGATGGCGTCATTGCCCTGCCGGGAGGATTCGGAACCCTGGATGAATTGTTTGAGATGCTCACCTGGGCCCAGTTGGGCTCCATCAGAAGCCCATCGGGATCCTCAATGTGAATGGATACTTCACCCATCTGCTTAAAGCCGTGGATACAATGGTAGACGAAGGTTTCCTGAAATCCGCCAACCGGGACATTGTCCTGGTCAGTGAAGATTGGGAATTTACTGGATAAAATGGAACATTACACGGCTCCTCTGTACCCAAATGGATCTGAATACCTGGCAGTCCAATCAACTATACCAGGGTGGCGGTCAGTTGGATATCAGCAGCTGCAACCAGCCTTGAAATGGGGCATTTTGCTTTGGCAGCGGCAGCCAAGTTCTTCAAACTTCTCCTGGGAAAGTCCTTCACATTTCACCACACTGTTCAATTCGATGGTGGTGATCACCGGACCGGTCTCATCTTTACCCAGGTGGACCGTGGCGGTGGTTTCCACACTTTCTGGTTCAAGCTTCTCACCTGCAGATCAGAGGCTGCCAGGAACATGGAGTAGCATCCTGAATGGGCTGCACCAATAAGTTCTTCCGGATTGGTTCCGTCTCCCTCTTCAAACCGGGATTTGAAAGTATAGGGTCCACTGTAATTGCTGAAATTCATGGTGCCTTTGCCTGAGGCCAGGGTACCTTGCCATTGTGATTTTGCTGTTCTTATTGACATATTCTGGGTTTATTTAAGGTTTTTATCTTAATAACGATAAATAAACCTGAATGAGGTTGGAATTGTCTTCAATTTAGTTTCGTCCCCGCCCCCGGGCTGGCTTTTCTCCTTCACCGCCACTCCTGTTCACGCTGCTGTCTCATCTGGTTGCGGCGCTGCTCCTGTATTTCAAGGAATTTCTTCATCTGTTCGGGTGTAAGCACATCTTCATACTTCTCATTCCGTTCATCCCTGGCTTTCATCATGGCAGCCCGCATGGCCTCACGATCTCCCATGTGTTTCTCTCGTTCCACCTGCATTTTGGTATAGAATTCCATGTCGTAATCCAGGATTTTCTTTTGCTGATCCGCCGTGAGATCAAGGGTTTCTGCCAGGTTGTCCACATTTTCTTTGATATCCTCTTCAGTCATCTGGAATCCCCGTCCCGGTCCACCGGCCCCTGAGGCGGCCCTCCGGGTTGCTGGGCATACGATGGGATTGCCATGGCAGCCCATCAGACAAAACCATGGCCATTGATCTAAGCTTGCTTATTCTTTTCATGTTCTAAAGATTATCAATTATTCATGTATCATCACTTTACTGCTTCGACGTCAAACGAATAAAAAGGTTTAAATTTAGATGTGAACAATAATTCAGCAGCGGTTAAACCCTGGGGCCATATGTCAGTCAAAGTCCCGTAAACACACCTGAAACCCTTAAAGACCGATCCTTGCAAATTGAAATCAAAAACCTGACCAAGACCTATCCCGGGGGATATAAAGCCCTGGACCAGATCGATCTTTCCATAGGCAACGGAATGTTCGGACTGCTGGGACCCAACGGTGCAGGAAAGTCCACCCTGATGAAGATCCTGGTGACCCTTTATGAAGCCCACTTCAGGTGAGGCGCTCATCGATGGGAAGGACATTCATTCCCACCGTGGGGAGGTTCGGAAAATGGTGGGTTACCTGCCCCAGGATTTCCGGTTTTTTGCAAAACTCCGATCATGGGAATTCCTGGACTATGCAGCCCGGCTTGCCGGGATGAAATCCAAAAAAGAACGAATGGCCAGGGTGGATGAGATGCTCACCAGCGTGGGACTGTTTGAATTCAGGAACCGGATGGCCAACAAACTATCGGGAGGAATGAAACGCCGGCTGGGTATCGCCCAGGCATTGATCGCATACCCCTCCATCATTGTGGTGGATGAGCCTACCACCGGGCTTGATCCGGAAGAGCGAATCCGGTTCAGGAACCTGCTTTCTGACCTGGGGCGTTCGGAAACCATCATCATTCTTTCCACCCACATCGTAGGAGATATTTCAAGCACCTGCAACCAGATGGCCCTTCTCAATGAGGGGGGACTGATATACAGCGGAACACCCGATCAGCTGGTGGAGCAGGCCAGGGGATTTGTGTGGAGGGCAGAAGTGTGTCCCGTGGAGTATGAAACGCTGAAGCAGGAGTTCCCGGTCATTTCGACCATCCCTTCAGGAACAGGCTGGGAAATCCAGTTTGTGGGGGAGAAACCCCCATTACTGATGGCAGAGGAGGTGGAACCCAACCTGGAGCATGCCTATGTGCATTACATGGATAACAAGATCAAACACTGGAACCTGCCATGAGGAACATCCTGAATGTGGCAACATATGAAAGCAAAACGCTGTTCAGGAGCTGGTTCTTCAGGATTTTCTCCATCCTCTCCCTTCTGATCCTTTTCGGGATCAATATGGGGATGTTCGCAACCAATGATTCCAGGTGGACCTTCCGGGCTGTTGCAGCCAATATGCCCTATATCAACATCCTGTTTTTAAACGTGGCACAGGCCATTATTGCCGTCTTCCTGGCCTCGGATTTCCTGCGCAGGGACAAGAAACTGGATACCACTGAAGTGATTTATGCAAGGCCTGTGACCAACGGGCAGTATGTGGTGGGCAAGACCCTGGGGATCCTCGGTTTATTCCTTGGCCTGGCGCTTGTGGCCATGACCATGACCCTGGTATTCAATCTTGTGATCAAGGATGTGCCGGTGGTCTGGGAGGCATACCTGCTCTACCCGCTGCTCATATCGGTTCCAACCATGGTCTTTATCCTCGGGCTCTCCTTTTTCCTGATGATCCTGTTCCGGAGTCAGGCTGTTACCTTTCCTGATCCTGCTGGCCTACATCGGCTTTACACTCTTCTATTTCCAGGATAAAGCATATGGACTGCTGGACTATATGGCCTTTAACCTGCCCATGGTTCACTCAGATATCATTCAGTTTGCAGAACCGGGTAAAATCCTGATGCACCGGCTCACCTACCTGCTCCTGGGCTTTGGATTTATCTTTGCCACCATCAGATTCCTGAACAGGCTTCCGCAGACAGGCGGATGGAACAGTCTCAACGTATTGGGTTTTATACTTTTTGTCGCTGCCGGAGGGATCATGGGAACCCGCTATTACATGGCCGAGCATCATCAGACCATGCAGCGTGAGATTTATCTTGATTTGAACAAGCGGTATGCAGAAAGAAATGTGGCAGACATCAGTGCCTGTGACCTGGATGTAGTGCAGCAAGGGAAGCGGCTGCAGATCCGTTCGGACATCCGCTTCTCTAACCCCGTTACGGTGCCCCTGGATACTTTGATTTTTTCACTGAATCCCGGATTTG
Organism: uncultured Bacteroidota bacterium; assembly: GCA_963735755.1. Classification (GTDB taxonomy): domain Bacteria; phylum Bacteroidota; class Bacteroidia; order Bacteroidales. The sequence goes on from CAVTME010000005.1 coordinate 501,494, forward strand.
TGGTTGACAGCATCCATGACAGAAAGGGTTCCCTGGCCTTTACACGGGAGGAACAGATCCTGCTTATTTTTCCATCGGATCCCATTCAACCTGGCAGGAGGGGCAGGGTTACCATACACTACCACGGGATCCCCGATGAAAACATTGCAAACCTGGATATCCCCAAAAAAGAGTTGGCCGCACTGAAGCGGATCACCGTGGCTCCCCTAGATAAGAAGGCCGGGATCGTGGATGACAATTATGTATTGCTGACCCCCGAGATGCTCTGGTACCCCTTGGCAGGGGTGGGTTTTAACAAAGTGAATTTCCTTTCCCCGGGTCTCGATTTTGCCAGGTATTCCCTCCATGTGAAGCCCGATAAAGGGCTGGTTCCCGTTGCACCTGGTCAATCAACCCAGGAAGATGGGGTTTACCGTTTTTCATCTGCCCATGATCTGAATGCGCTTCCCCTGGTCATCGGACCCTTTGAAAAAAGAAGCATGGAGGTTGATGAGGTTCTATACAATCTTTACCTGAAGCCGGGCCATGACTATTTTTCGGGCACCTTCACCCACATTGCAGATACCATGGCTGCTTTGATCACAGAGGCCAAAGATGACTACGAACTGGATGATCTGGATCTTTACCTGCTCTTCGATCAGGTCAGCCTGGTGGAAGTACCCATCCAGTTTCACGCCTATGAGCATCCCTATACCCAGGTGACTGACTATGTTTTTCCCGGGATGATCCTGATCCCGGAGAAGGGTGCAGGCCTTTCCACCCTCGATTTCAAACGGTATGCCAAGATGACTGAAAACCGGGACCGAAAAAATGAGAACGTACGCAGTCCCAGGGAAATTGAAGTGGAAATGTTCAAACGTCTTCTGCAAAATACCTTTTTCCGGAGCTCGTTCCGAACCAACAGGGGAGGTTTGCAGCAAGGGGACTATGAACACTTGTAAATTTCGGGGGTGAAGCGGAATACACGCGTAATCCCTTCTGTGTTTTTCCCCTATACTATAACTATGTGACAGGGATCAGATCCAGAGCGTACCCGGTGTTTAACTCCATGATGGAACTCTACCTGAAGGAGGGATTCGAGGTTTCCCCCAGGCAAGGATTTACTGGGGGGATCACCGACAACGAAAGGGCAAACCTGGCGCTGATGAAGAATAGCATGCTGGACATATTTGCCCAGGGAAATTCTGAGCTCACTTCAGCCCTGATCAACCAGACAGGCAGTTTTATCATTTCAGCCCTGAAAAACCGGGTGGGTCTGGCTGATTTCGACAATTTCCTGTACTACTACCTTGAAGATCATGCGTTTCAGGAGATCCCCTTTGAGAAATTCGAAAGCGATTTTCGTCGTGAATTTGATGTGGAGATCAGCCCCTACATGGACATTATCAGTTCGGCGGGTCAAATGGCCGCCTTCCTGGTTTCTGATCCCGAGTTTATCCAAACCAGGGATGAACTGGGTGAGGTATACCTGGTACGCTTCAGGATCACAAACAGTGGAACTGCCAGAGGAATTGTTGATGTAACTTTCCGTATCATGGGCCAGGGTGGGTTTGGAGGAGGAGGGGGCGGAATGAGCACCGAGCAACGGTTGTATGAAGTGGAAGCCGGGGTCACCATGGAGGTGCAGGTGGTCTTGTATGACCAGCCCGGATGATGACTGTGAATACCCTGATCTCAGGGAATATTCCCTCATCCTTCAACAATTTTCTGCGAACGGCCACCCAAAAGAATGAATCAAACCTGGATGAGTACGAGCGCATCACAGATAAAACCGGTAAGCCTCAGGTATGAAGATGAATATGTGGTTGACAACGAAGACGAAGGATTCACCTGTGTGGCAGTATCCAGGGAGAGCAAGCTGAAGCAGTACATCGATGCAAGAAAGCAGGTTAATGAAGAGGTATCCTATGGATCGCTGGGCAGATACATCAGACCATCCAAGTGGCACCCGGTGGCCCATTCAGCCTACTACGGTGAGGAAGTACGCTCAGCTATGCCAGCAGAAGAGGGGATGGCAGCAACATGGCCCGATGGACCACCATATTGCCAGAGACCGGTTTTTATGACGTGTATGTATACATTCCTGTTTCAGCCATGTACAGGCGCCCCCAGGGACGTCCGCAGGGAGGGGGCGGTCAGAACCCGGGTGGTGGACAGGCATGGCCAGAGAAGGGGCCGGAATTTGCAGACAAAGGCACCGATTACCATTATACACTCTCCTCCAATGAAGGAAATGAAGAGGTGGAATTTGTTTTGAACAGTCCGGAAGATGGATGGAACAGGCTGGGATCTTTCCATTTTCCCTCAGATACCGTAAGTATTACTTTAAGTAACCAGACCAGTGGGGACCGTGTGATTGCCGATGCAGTCAAATGGGTCTGGAGACCAAATTAAAACCATTGAGCAATGATTTCAACCAGGATCCGCATTTCAACCCGCAGCTATTGTTTCATCCTGCTTTTTTGGATGGCCACATCCGGGCTCCATGCACAGGAGCTGCTTACCATGGACCGTTCGCTGGATATTGCAGTGGAAAACAGTCCCGACATGCAGCAGACCGAACTGGCACTGGTGCAGAGCCAGGAAAGGCTGAATGCCCAGCGTGCCAGGCTGAAATCCCAGTTTTCCATCACCCTGAATCCCTTCGAGTATGAGAAGACCAACCGCTTTGACCAGCAGACCAGTGAATGGTTCCTGAATGAGTCTGCCTCATCGGGAGGAACTTTTGCTGTCAACCAGCGAATCCTGCCCACCGATGGGGAACTCACCCTGGTGAACAGGTTCTCCTATGACTACAGTTATACAGAATCGGCTTTTGCAGCGGATCCTGATATCCAAGACCTTCAATAACCGGCTTTACCTGCAGTTTACCCAGCCCATCTTCACCTACAACCGGACCCGGATGGAGCTGGAGAAGGTAGAGCTGGATTATGAAGCATCCCTGCTCAGGTACCTGCTGATGAAGCTATCCCTTGAAAGGGATGTGGCAAGGGAATTTTATGCAGTCTACTCCAACCAGATGAGACTGACCATTGCCCAGGAGGAGCTGAAGAACAACGAGGAGAGCTACGACATCATCAGCAACAAAGTGGAAGGCGGACTGCTGGCCCTGGAGGAGCTTTACCAGGCAGAGGTCAACCTGGCCACCAGCCGTTCGACTGTCTTCACTGCCGAACTGAACCTGCAGAACAGCATGGATCAGTTCAAGGTGCTCATCGGGCTGCCTTTGGACAACGGAATCATGATAGCTGCCGAGGTCCAGGCTGATACCATGGAGGTAAACCAGGAAATGGCCATTGATCATGCCCTGGCAAACCGGATGGAGCTCAGGGAGAGGGAAATCGATATTGAGAATGCCAATTTTAACCTGGTTCAGGCCAAGTCGACCAATGAATTTGCCGGATCCATCACTGCCTCCATTCGGGGTCCAGGGAAATGATGAACTTTTCACCAAACTGTTTGAAACCCCCACCAATACACCTGCCATTGGTCTGACCCTGAGTATTCCGCTCTTTGACTGGGGAGAAAGAAAATCGGAGATTAAGGCTGCTGAGGCGAGGCTGAAGAGTTCCCAGCTGAGTTATACAGATTAGAGACCGATATTGAAGTGAATATCCGGTCGGTGGTCCGGAGTCTGAAAAACCTGGAGAACCAGATCAGAATCCAGGAAATGACCGTTGAGAATGCCCAGCTGGCCTACGATATCAACCTGGAACGATACAGGAACGGGGATCTGACCAGTCTGGACCTGGGCATGTACCAGAGTCAGCTCTCAGAAGCCAAAATGGCACTGACCAATGCCATCATTGATTATAAGATAGAATTTCTGAACCTGAAAATTCAAACCCTGTATGATTTTGAGGCCAAGTTGCCCATCATCCCCGAAGAGTTGCACGACCCATCCAGCAAATAACCAATACAATTCATTCACCATGAAACTTTTGACCAAAAAACGCATCACAAGCACATCCGCCATCTTTATTTCCCTGGCTCTCTTGCTTTTCTCCTGCAAGCAGCCGGATATGGAAGTATCCACCACCATTGAAGTCCCGGTGGGGGTGATCGAAGTGGAGACCTCCTCCATTGAAGAATTTGTGAGCACCACCGGATCGGTATATCCCCTGAAAGAGGTGACCCTCACTTCTGAAATAGCGGGGGAATATCACCTGCAGATAAATCCGGCCACTGGAAAACCCTATGCACTGGGTGACAGGGTAAGTGCCGGGGCAGCCATCATTATGCTGGAAGATGAGGAGTATATGAACAACCTGCGCATAAAATCCAGGGAAGTGGACCTGGAGATATCAAAACTGGAGTATGAAAAACAGCAGTCGCTTTATGAAAAAGGAGGGGCCACCCTCAGGGAACTGAAAAATGCCGAGATCACCCTGATCAATACCCAGTATGATATTGAGAGCAGCAGGATCAACCTGGCCAAAATGACCCTGGAAGCTCCCTTTTCAGGGGTGATTGCAGAACTTCCCTATTTCACCAACGGGACCAGGATTGCTGCCAATACAGAGATGGCCAGGGTGATCGATTATGGCAAACTATACCTGGAAGCCAATCTTCCGGAGAAATATTATACCAGCATTGAACGGGGATACAGGGTCTATGTGACCAGCTATACCAGTGCAGCGGATACCCTGGCTGGTATAATTACCCAGATCTCTCCATCCATTGATCCGGAAGCCAGGACTTTCAAGTGTTTTGTGGAGGTGGATAACCAGAGCGGGATTCTGCTTCCGGGTATGTTTGTGAAAGCCGACCTGGTGGTGAACAGTTCTGAGAATACCATTGTGATTCCCAGGGATATTATTATCAGCAGAAACAGGAACCAGATTGTTTACGTGGTGGACAAAGGTGTGGCCAGTGAAAGGGTGATCACCACCGGACTGCAGAATGAGAAGAGATCGAGGTGAAGATGGGACTGCTGAAAGGAGAAAGTGTGGTGAACACAGGATTTGAGACACTCCGCGATCAGTCCAGGGTAAAAATCCTCAGGTAGTTTAAATCAGCACTGAGACCATGTTAAAATCCATTACCAGATTTTCAGTCAAATACCCGGTGACCGTAAGCATGATCATCCTGGCCACCCTGTTGCTGGGATATATCTCCTTTGACAAGCTGGGTATTGACCTTTTTCCAAACCTGCACAGTCCCAGACTTTACATTGAACTTGTATCCGGGGAACGGCCTCCCGAGGAGATGGAGGAGAAATTTGTGGATCCGGTGGAATCCCTGGCCATCAGGCAGAGCGGTGTGGTCAATGTATCCTCCGCATCAAGGGTGGGAGTTGCCCTGGTGGAGGTTGAGTATACCTGGGAAAAGGATATGAATGAAGCCTTCCTGGACCTCTCCAAGGCGCTGTCATCATTCAACCAGGATGATGAACTGGAAGAGATAAATATTACCCAGTACGATCCCAATTCAGATCCGGTCATGCTGGTTGCCTTCAGACATGAAGAGACCAACGACCTGAATGAACTGCGGAGGACGGCCGAAAACTATGTGAGAAATGAATTGATCAGGCTGGAAGGGATTGCCGATGTGGAGGTGGATGGTGCAGAGGAGATCGAGGTGCTTGTGGAGACAAACGAAACCCTGCTCAATGCCTTTGATCTGGATATTTCCACCATCACCAGCAGGATCAACAGCTACAACCAGAATGTTTCGGGTGGTTCCATCGTGGAGATGGGGAAGCGTTACATTGTGCGGGGAATCAGTGAACTGGAACAGATCCAGGACCTGGAGGAGATCATTGTAAAAATGGGACAGGCATCGGAAGAGAACCAGGGAGAACGGGTTCCTGTGCTTCTGAAGGATGTGGCACCATTTCATTCAGCCCCAAGGACCAGACCAACCTGGTGATGCTCAATGGCAGCCTTGTGTGTCGGATTGAGCATCTATAAGGAGATGCGCTATAACACAGTAAAGGCAGTGGAGGACCTCAGGTTCGCCTTTGATAAAATGCAAAAGGCGCTTCCCGGTTTTACTTTTACTGTTGTGGAGGACCAGGGGAATTATATCTCCTCTGCCATCGGGGAGGTAAGTGACAGCCTGATTGGAGGAATTATTCTGGCCGTTTTCGTGCTTTTTCTTTTCCTGAGGCGCATCGGGCCCACAGCCATTGTGAGCATTGCCATACCCATCTCCATCATTGCCACCTTTGTGCTGATGTATTTCACCGGTCTTACACTGAATATCATGACACTGGGGGGACTGGCACTGGGAGCAGGTATGCTGGTTGACAATGCCATCGTGGTACTGGAAAATATTTTCCGGAACCATGAACAGGGCAAATCGGAAAAGGAAGCGGCCATTGATGGTACTTCCCAGGTGGGAGGGGCCATTGTGGCTTCCACCCTTACCACCATCGTGGTATTCATTCCCATTGTCTATTTGCGGGGTGCTTCCGGGGAGCTATTTAAGGAGCAGGCTTTTACAGTGGCATTTTCACTGCTTTGTTCCCTGGTGGTGGCCATCCTGATCATCCCCATGCTCTATTCAAGGATCTACAGGAAAAAATCACCCTTTCAGCGGAAAAAAAGGAAAATCTATCCAGTTTAAATGGTATGGCGGTTCCTTCAGAGAATGCTCAGGTACAGGATCTGGGTACTGGTTGGAACCATGTGGCTTGATGGTTGCAGGATGGTTCATGCTGCAGCAAACAGGCAGCGAATTTATGCCCAAGTCCGATGTGCGTGAGTTTTATGTGGATCTGCAGATGCCCGAAGGAACACAGCTTGAACGAACTGCAGGTGCGGTTTAAAGTGTGGAGACACATCATCACTGAAATCACCGGGGATAACCTGGAGTTGCTTTACAGTGAGATGGGTCCCACCTCGGGAATGTCCGCAGGAGGAGCCAATGTATTTGATGACCAGAATATGGCCACCATCAAGGTGAAACTTGAACCTGAAAGCAAGATGGCCGCCAGTCACACTGATCGCTGCCTCACCGATTACTTTCAGAGGAAATCCCAACTTTTCAGCCCTGTTCCGCCAGGAGGAGACTGCCCTTCAGACCATCCTTGGTACCAATGAACCTCCCCTGGTGGTGGAAATTATGGGAGATGATATGGAGGAACTGGAAGCCATCAGTCGCCAGGTAAGCGCAGCTTGTTGAGCAAATCCCTGGTGTCAGGAATGTAAGTTCCTCAGTGGAAGGCGGAGCCCCGGAGGTGGAAATCGCCATTGACCGTTACCGGGCCGGACTCATGAATGTGGATGTGAATACCCTGATCTCCAGTGTGAGTGAGAAATTGCAGGGGACAACGGCCGGACAGATGGAGGTGAAGGGGGAGCTGACAGATATCACTGTGAAACTGGAAGATATCACCCTGAAGGAGCTGGAAATGCTCACGGTGAAGTAAACAACACGGAAGTATTTACTCACGGAAGTGGCCAGACCTGTCTGTGGGCAGCTCACCCAGGGAGATCCTGCACAACAACCAGAACCGGATAGTGAAGATCACAGCCGACCTGGACAAGGATATTCCGCTGGACCAGGTGGCCCTGGTCATCGATGAGAGAATGAAGGATGTGGATCTCACTCCCGGATACAGCTACAGGATTACCGGAGAGGAAGCCATGCGAAAGGAATCCATGAGCAACCTGGGCTTTGCACTGCTGCTATCCCTGATCCTGGTATACATGGTAATGGCTTCCCAGTTTGAAAGCCTGATCCATCCGTTCACCATTCTGCTCCCTGTACCCCTGGCCGTGGTGGGTGCAGTGGCCATGTTCTACTTCCAGGGAAAGTCAGTGAATATCATGGCAATCATCGGGATCATTCTGCTGGTGGGAATAGCGGTAAATGATTCCATCATCCTGGTGGATGCCATCAATCAGTTCAGAAAGGAGGGTGAAAACTGAAGGAGGCCATCGTGCAGGCCGGACAGCGAAGGATCAGGCCCATCATCATGACCACCCTGACCACCATCCTGGCCCTCTTTCCCTTAACGCTTGGATTTGGTGAAAGTGCAGCATTGCGGTCACCCATGGCATGGGCAGTGATTGGCGGACTGATGACCTCCACCTTGCTCACCCTGATGGTGATACCCTGTATTTATATGATTTTTAGCAGAGAGCGTGAATAACCATTTTCTCATACAGCGAAGGTTCTGATCTCCATGTTGTTCGTGGCAGCAACCATGCTGGGATACATCTCCTACAGACAGCTGAAAATGGAGATATTTCCCAATGCTGAACTTCCCATGCTCTATGTCCAGGTGAATTCCCGGATTGATGTAACTCCGGAGTATATGGAACAGGAGGCGATCATCCCGGTGGAAAGCATGGTGGCAGGACTTGAAAACATTGAGCAGATAGAATCCAATGCGGGAAGGCGGAGGGGATCCGTGCTGATCTCCTATGAACAGAGGACCGATCTGAAATATGCCTACCTGAAACTGGATGAGCAGGTTACAGCCCTCAGAGGAACCCTTCCCGATGAGTTCACCCTGCAGGTGGTAAAGATCGACCTTGAATCGGTCAACAACACCCTGATGACCCTCCAGGCACGGGGATCAGGTGGAGTCGACAGGGTCCGAAACTATGTGGATCAGCACATTGCTCCGGACCTGGAGAACATCGAAGGGGTGGCTGCGGTCAACGTGTTCGGGGGACGCCAGAAATCGGTGGATATCATCCTGGACAGGGAAGCCTGTGATGCCTACCGTATCGCACCCACCAGGGTAAGGAACATCCTCGCATCCAACATGAACCTGCGCCAGTACGGTGGAATGATCAAAGAAGAGGGCTCCCGCTATTTTATTTACCTGAATGCTGAATACAAGGATATTACCCAGATCGAGGAACTGGTGGTGGGGAGGGGACGGAATCCCGTTCAGCTCAAGGATATGGCAGAGGTCTTTTACGGGGAGAAGGAGGAAGAGACCATCAGCCGGGTGAATGGGAAGGATGCGGTTTCACTGCAACTGGTCAACGATGCCCAGGCCAATATCATAGATCTCTCCCACAGTGTCAGAGACCGGATGGTGGAACTGAACAGGGAAGGAGCACCCTTTGATATGGAGGTGATGATCCAGGAGGATACTGCCGAGACCATGGAGGAGAATATCGACCAGATCATTCGTCTGGCGCTGACAGGTGCCTTCCTGGCAATATTTGTACTCTGGGTATTTCTTCGTCGCGTGCGCCTGGTGATCCTGGTTGCCCTGGCCATGCCTGTATTCAGTATTCACTGCATTCAATTTCTTCTTTGCATTTGATGTCTCCATCAACAGCCTGACACTGATTGGTATTGCCCTGGCTGTGGGGATGCTGCTGGATACTTCTGTGGTGGTGCTTGAGAATATTTACCGGCTGAGATCACTGGGCTATCAGCCTGGCAAGGCCGTCATTCAGGGTACCGGAGAAGTGTGGCGATCCATTGTGGCTGCCACCCTGACTACCATTGCCGTATTTATCCCTTTCATCTTCTCCTCCAATTTCCTGATCCAGATCCTGGGAAGGCATGTGGGGGTATCCATTATCTCCACCCTGATCGTCTCCCTGGTGGTCTCCCTGCTTCTGATCCCATGGCAGTTCATGTGATCCTGAAACGCAGGGAAAGGCAAAAAAGGAGGTGTACCAGGAAGTGTCACTGGATAACAGGCTGGTCAGGATCTACCTCTCCCTGCTGAAAACAGCGCTGAGGAACCCGGCACCCACCATTATTGGCGTACTGCTCCTCTTTTTTGTCACCATCATTAGCCAGCTGTCCGTTTCGGTGAATTCCCTCTCCGAACTGGAGGCAAACCAGGTCACCCTCTATGTAACCATGCCTACGGGAACTACGCTTGAGACCACCGACAACCTGGTGGCAGGCATGGAAGAGGCCCTGATGACCATCCAGGAGAGAAAAGATGTGATCTCCAACATTGAGGATGAAGAGGCCGTTATTACCATTCAGCTGCAGGAGGATTACCGCAAGGAATTTAAACGTTCATTTGGTGAGATTCAGGCTGAAGCTTATGAAATGGTGAAGGATGCACCTGCATCGGATATCAGCTTTTCTGCCTCCTCCCAGTCCGGGTCCCGGGGGGGAGGCAGGGATGGAGGAGGCCAGTCAGGAGCAGCCGGATTTGAGCAGTTGATGGGGATCGGTGAAGACGAGGAGTATATTGTGCTGAAAGGCCAGGATTTCGGACTGATGGTGGAGGTGGCAGAGGATCTGGAGTCCTACCTGGAGGAGCTGGATAATATGCGTTCGGTCAGGCTGTCTGTAAGGGAGAATCAGCCTGAGGTACACCTGGATTTTAATACGCTTTTCATGAACCAGTACAACATCACTCCCAACCAGGTGATGGGAGAATTGAATGCATTTCAGAATGAGATAAGCTCCGGGATCAATTTCAGGCAGGAAAACGAGGAGTACGAGATCATGATCAAGTACAACGAATCTTCGGAGGAGGATGACAGGACAAAAGCATTGAAGAGCTCAGAACACTCGATGTGCCTGACTCGGAAGATGAAAACCTGTTTGAGCTTCAGAACTTCTCGGATGTCTATTTTGCCAGCGGACTGCGGGACATCTCCAGGGTGAACCAGGAGAAGCAGGTGGAGCTTCGATACCAGTATAATGATGATGTGTATGATTCCAAAGAGCTCCTGGAATATGCCCGGAGCGAGATTTCGGATGTGATCGAAAATGCCAATATTCCATCAGGTGTGGCGGTGGAGCTGGTGCAGGAGGATTCGGATCTGGATGAATTCAAATGGTTGTTTATGATTGCCTTTTTACTGGTATACATGATCCTGGCCTCCATTTTTGAATCTTTTGTGACCCCCTTTGTATTGCTTTTTTCCATTCCCCTGGCAGCCATCGGTTCTTTCTTTCTGCTGACCGTTACAGGAGAATCCCTGTTCAATGCCAATACCATCATGGGATTTCTCATCCTGCTGGGAGTGGTGGTAAACAACGGGATCATCCTTATAGATTTTATCAATGTGCTAAGGGAAGAGGATACCGGAAAACCAGGGCCATTCTTACCGGCGGACTTTCCAGGGTGCGGCCCATTCTCATTACTGCGGTGACCACCTGTGTGGCCATGCTGCCTCTGGCCCTGGGGAATGCCGAATATGTGAAAGCCATCGGGCCTCCCTTTGCCATTACCGTGATCGGCGGATTGAGTCTGAGTACCCTGCTCACCCTGGTCTATATTCCCATGCTGTACAATGGCATTGAAGAGGCACTCGGCTGGCTTCGGAAACTGAACTGGAAGGTGAAAGTAGCCCTGCTGCTCCTGGAGGTCGGGGGGATGCTCCTTGTCTACCTCTATATCGACACATTCATCTGGCAGCTGGCAGGTGGAATGGTGGTCCTTGTAGGGATCCCTGTGGCTGTACTGGTTCATCTCCAGCAGTCTGCGTAAAGCCAGATCATCCATCATTGATCCGGAAACGCCCATCGTTATCAGGGTCTCCAACCTGGTAAAGATCTATGGAAGGGAGTCGAAGATGATGCGGGAATTCAAAGCCGGGAATAAAATGGCCCGGATCGCCGGGAAACTGGATAAGGCGCTGCAACCCAAACTGGAATCACTGATCTGGCAGATCCCCCTGCTGGGTTTCCTGGTCTATTTTACCTGGTTCTACCTGGTGAGCGGATTCTGGCAGCTGTGGTTTCTGTACTGGTATACTATTTTGTACTCAGGATCATGCGATCCTTCCTGAAAGTCAGGCCCAAAAAATGGCTGGGACTGGCCATAAACTGGTGCGTTATGCAGGACCGGTGGTGGTTCTGTATTTTTATCAGAGCAGATGGGATAACCTTTCGCTGGCTGTGGTTGCCGGGAGTCTCTGGTACCTTGTTCTTGCCATGGCCACGTTTCAGTCAGGTGAAGAAGAGCAATTTTGAACTTTCAAAGGTGCGTAAAGTGTTCCGCTGGTTTTACTGGTTCGTCAGGATACTCCCGGGAGTGGGACAGCCAAGGGAGCAATTTAAAGCATTAAAAGGTGTATCCCTGGAGATCGGAACAGGGATGTTTGGATTGCTGGGTCCCAACGGTGCCGGTAAATCGACCATGATCCGGATCATATGTGGGATTCTTGAACAGAGTTATGGCAAGATATGGATCAATGGCATTGATACCCAGGAAAAGCGGGAAGAGCTCCAGGGACTCATCGGTTACCTGCCCCAGGAATTTGGAATGTATGAAAACATGTCAGCCTATGCCTACCTGGATTACCAGGCCATGCTGAAAGGAATCACCCAGGTGGAAGAGCGGGCAAAACGAATCAGGGAAGTGCTTGATTCTGTGCATATGTGGGAACAGCGGAATAAAAAGATCGGATCCTATTCGGGGGGGATGAAGCAGCGCATCGGGATCGCCCAGGTACTTTTGCACCTGCCGCGGATCCTGGTGGTGGATGAACCCACGGCGGGACTGGATCCCAGGGAACGCATCCGCTTCCGCAACCTGCTGGTGGAACTCAGTACCAGCCGGGTGGTGATCTTCTCCACCCACATTATTGAGGATATATCCAGTTCATGTACCACCATGGCAGTGATCAACAGGGGAGAGGTGCTCTTTAACGGAACCCCCAGGGAGATGACCGAACTGGCCAGGGGCAGGGTGTGGAAGACAACACTGGCAGCGGAGCAGTTTGAAGAAGCCAAGAGCCGATACCAGGTGGTGCACCACATGCGTGACGGCGAACAGATCAGGTTCCGCTGTATTTCTGCGGAAAAGCCCTTTGAAGATGCCAGGGAGGAACAACCCTTGCTGGAAGACGCTTACCTCTGGTTACTTAAATCGGAAAAAGAGAAGATATGAGATCAGCCATCCATAACCTATATAAGCTTTCCAGGTACAATATGAAGATCATATTCGGAGGCAGGTTTATCTATTTTATCCTGGCCTCACTCATCGTTTTCCTGCTGTTCGGGACCATCTTTGCCCTTGATGAATATGCGCTCAGTATTGATGAGATCTATGGTCTCATTGCTTTCCCTGCCATACTCCTGGTATTCTATCCCACCGTATTCGGGATCCAGGGTGACGCGGACCAGAGGACCCTGGAAATCATTTTCGGCATACCCGACTACCGTTATAAAGTCTGGCTGGTGCGCTATGCCATGATCCTGGTTATCGTGTTTTTCCTGCTGTTTCCCTATGCAGGTCTGGCCTACTACGCACTGATCAGCTTTCCGGTGATGCCCATGATCCTGCAGCTGATGGTCCTGGTGATCTTTGTTTCTGCCCTTGGATTCTGTCTCTCTACCCTTGTGAAGAACGGAAATGCCACCGCCGTGATCATGGTCATTCTGGGACTGGTCTTCCTGATCCTCAACGATGAGCTCAGTGACTCCAAGTGGAACATATTCCTGAATCCATTCATTACACCGGGGAACATGAATGACATCGTCTGGAATGAGATTGTCACACAAAACCGGATTATCCTGGGAATCACCAGTGTGGTACTGATACTATTGGGATTGCTGAATCTGCAGCAGCGGGAGAAGTTTCTCCGTTAGGGATTATTTCTTATCTTCTGCTGCAAAATCAACAATCATGAAACGCTACCTCCTTCTGCCTTTGCTATGGATCGGTGTAAGTCTCCAGGCAGGACCCAAAGACCCTCCTCCGGTGATCGGCTTGTGTATTGCAGCCCCTTCTCCCGAAGGCCTGGAAACATTTCTCTCCTTTATGGAGAAAACCCTGGCCCCGGGAGGTATCAACACCCTGGTATTGCGGATCGATTTCTCTTATGAATTCCAATCCCATCCCGAGCTGAGGGACGAGGGAGCCCTGTCAGAAGCAGAAGTAAAAAAACTGGTGAACACCGCACGGAAAAATGGAATAGAACTCATTCCCCAGATCAACCTGCTGGGACACCAGTCCTGGGCTTCCAGGATGGGCAAACTGCTGGTTGAATACCCCGAATTTGATGAAAATCCGTCCGTGAAACTGCCGGATAAATATGAATGGCCCAATGCAGACGGACTTTACTGCAAAAGCTACTGTCCCTTACACCCGGAAGTTCACCAAGTGGTGTTTGCCCTGGTGGATGAGATTATGGAGGTTTTTGAAGCCGAAGCCTTCCATGCCGGGATGGATGAGGTATTTTATATCGGTGAGAAAGAGTGTCCCCGGTGCAGCGGGAAAGACAAAGCTGAACTGTTTGCAGGGGAGGTGAACCTGATCCGTGATCACCTGGCCGGGATTGGTGCTGAACTCTGGATCTGGGGGGACAGGCTCATTGACGGAACCACCACGGGTATGGGCATGTGGGAGGCCAGTGAAAACGGAACCCACAGGGCCATTGAGATGGTCCGAAAGGATGTGGTGATCTGTGACTGGCACTATGAAAGGGCCGATCCCACAGCGGCCTTTTTTGCCCTCAATGGATTCAGGGTGATCACCTGTCCATGGAACAGGGCTGAAGTAACCCGTAGTCAGCTGGATATGTTTGATGCCTTCCGCAACAACAGCCCAGACCAGACAAAAGAGCGTTATCATGGTTTTATGCAGACGGTATGGAGCCCGGCTTCCCGTTTCCTTGAACAATACCATGCAGAAGATCCCGAGCCTGACCGGCAGGGACAGGTAGAGAGCCTGAAGGCGATCATGCAATTCTACAGGGAGGCAGAATAATGAGTACGGTACGACTGAAATCCATCGATATTCTCAGGGCGCTGACCATGCTCCTGATGATTTTTGTAAACGATCTGTGGACACTCACTGATATTCCTGGCTGGCTGGGTCATAAAGCAGCCCATGAGGATGGGATGGGACTTGCCGATGTGGTATTTCCGGCCTTCCTTTTTATCGTGGGACTCTCCATTCCACATGCCATCAGGGCCAGGTTCAAAAAGGGTGATTCCAAATTCCAGCTTTTTAAACACATCATGGAGCGAACGCTGGCTCTGCTGATCATGGGAATCTTTATGGTCAACCTGGAGAGCATGGATACGGAAAAGCTCCTCTTCAGCCAATACATCTGGCAGATCCTTATGACCCTGGCTTTTTTCCTCATTTGGAACATATACAGGGACAAGGCATGGGGAGTGATCCCTCCCCGGATTATGAAGCTTGCAGGATGGGCCATCCTGGTATTCCTGGCCATTGTTTTCAGAGGACCGGGTGAAGGGGAATATCACTGGATGCGTTTATACTGGTGGGGCATCCTGGGACTCATAGGCTGGGGCTACCTCCTGGGTGCCCTGGTCTACCTGGGGCTGGGGAACCGCCCGGGATGGATCGGCCTGATCCTGATCCTTCTTTTTCTTCTCAATATCAACGAGTTTGTTTCGCCTTTCCCATTCACCATGAAGCTTGTTGTAAGCGCCTCCAACTATGCCAGTGTAATGTGCGGGGTATGGGTAACTTCTGTATTGATCAGGCTCCAGGAAAAAGACAAAATGAAAACCCTGCTGCCATTGCTGATTGGCTTTGCAGTTTTCCTGCTTGTATTTGGTTTTCTCACCCGACCCCAGTGGGGGATCTCCAAAATATTGGCCACGCCGTCCTGGACTGCCATTTGCGCTGCCATCACTGCACTCTCTTTTGGAGCGCTGTACATCCTATCCGATAGGCTGGGATTCAGCAGATGGGCCGATTTGATTAAACCGGCAGGATACAGCACCCTTACCTGCTACCTGGTACCATACTATGTATATGCCATCGGAGCACTTTCGGGACTGGCCCTTCCAGGGCTGCTGACCACAGGTTTGCCTGGAATTTTGAAATCGCTCATCTTCTCCATCCTGATCATCCAACTTACCGGTCTGCTTGGAAAAATCAACATCAGGCTGAAGATCTGAAAAAGCAGAATAAAATAAATAGTTACATTAGGGGAAACAAAGCCAGGTATACGCAAATGCGCTTCTCATTACAACCAGAGCCTCGCCCGGAACAAAAAATACGCACAGTCTCCATCGATGAAATTCAATCGATCTGTGAGAATGACTCTGGAGATAAACCTCCCCTGGAGCACTACTTCTCTCCCACAAAAAAGGAGTCATTTATAAAGGAATTCCTGCATTATTTAAATACTGGACTGTTGGATGCCAAACACGGGAAGCTGGACCTGGACCTCTACCTGGTGTTCGTACTCTCATTTCAATTTACAGCACCTTTGCTTGATATTCCGGCAGAGAAAGAGCTGGGATTGTTCTTTCGCATCCTGCAGAAAACCTATGGGGTAGAGGAGATAGACCTGAACATGCATTTCGGAACAGAGGAATATGCAAATGATATGCTGGGTGAGAAAGAGGCCCTGGAGGCTTTCAGGCAAGAGCTTGGGGATAGCTATGATGGATTTCGGGAGGTCAAAGAAGTGGTCCGTAAAAGACTAAAAAGCGATGCCCTTGAAGCCATTTTTGTCTGGCAAAGGGAAGAAGCAGTCCCCTCACTGGCTGAGGCCTTCGGACGAAGCATTGTGATTCCGTCTTTTTTCTCGTTCACGGACAAAAAGTTGGTAAAATATTACAAAGAAAACACTTCGGGTATTACCTACAGGGTAGCCGTCCCGGAAGAAATAGATTGATATAAAATGAAAAGAATCCAATTAATTACTACAATCCTGCTTGTTTTGATGACACATCTATCCATGAAAGGCCAGTCCGGTGGTCAGAGAATCGGAATTTTTTCCGCAATCAACGATGTTGGTTCTCCCGCCATCAAGGGGACCGCAAGTTATACCGAACCCGGTCAGGTTTATGAGCTTTCCGGCTCAGGGGAGAACATCTGGTTTGGAGAGGACAGCTTCTCCTTCCTCTGGAAAAAAATGGATGGGGATTTTATGATCCAGGCAAGGGTTGATTTCCTGGGTGAGGGATCCCACCTGCACAGGAAAACAGGGATGATGATACGCAGCGGCTTCGCCTCCAACGCTGCTCATGTGAGTTGTACGGTGCATGGGGACGGTCTCACGGCACTTCAGTACAGGAGACAAGCGGGTGAGGACATGGAGGAAGTGAAATTCGAGCTGTCAGGGCCGGATGTAATTCAGCTTGAGAAAAAAGGGAATATCTACACCATGTCGGTGGCTTTTGCCGGAGAACTTTATGTGGAAAAGTCCATAGAAGTAACATTGGATGGGGATCTGGCAGCCGGACTGTTTGTTTGCTCCCACAATGATGCTGTGTCAGAGTCGGTGCAGTTCAGGAATGTGAGGATGTTCGGCACTGCACCCGAAACCCTGGTCCAGTACCAGGATTACCTGGGAAGCCTGCTTGAGGTAATGGATGTGGAAACCGGGCTTCGGAAGGTCCTCGACGGGGCGGAAGGTTCCTGGCAGGCACCCAACTGGACCCCCGACGGGAAGGCTCTCATCTATAATGCAGACGGATTGCTCTACCGCTATGACCTTGAATCAAGAAAGTCAGAGATTCTGCCCACAGGCTTTGCCAACCGGAACAACAACGATCACGTGATTTCTTTTGACGGAACACAGATGGCCATCAGTCACCATGCAAAGGAGGACGACGGACAATCGGTGGTGTATACCCTTCCCATTGAAGGGGGAAGTCCAAAACGTATCACGCCCCAAAGCCCTTCGTACCTGCATGGCTGGTCGGCCGATGACCGGTTCCTGGTCTATACTGCAGGGCGGAACGGTGCTTACGATATCTACAGAATCCCGGTAACAGGAGGTGAGGAGGTTCAGCTGACAGACCTGCCTACCCTGGATGATGGCCCCGAATACAGCCCCGACGGGAAATACATTTATTTCAATTCTGCCAGGAGCGGCACCATGCAGATCTGGCGAATGGATCCTGATGGAGGAAACCAGACCCAGCTGACCTTTGATCAATACAACAACTGGTTCCCCCATGTGTCGCCCGACAACAAATGGATCGCCTTTATCTCCTTTCCCCCGGAAGTTCCCGCCGGTGATCATCCATTCTATAAGAGGGTGTACCTGAGACTGATGTCGGTGGATGAGATGAAGCCCAGGGTGATTGCCTATGTATACGGGGGACAGGGCACCATGAATGTGCCCAGCTGGTCGCCCGACAGTAAAAAGATAGCATTTGTAAGCAACGGAATTTTTAAATAGCATCAACCATGACACCTCTGCGTTCAACATTCCTGCTTCTTCTGGCCATCCTTGTTTCCCTCCCCGGACTCCTGCCCAGGATCAATCCTACAGACCGGGTCTTGCATTCCGGGAGGACTGGAAGGAGATCCCTGCTGAGATTCCGTTGAATCAAAAACATGTAAACCATCCGAATCTCATCGTGGGACTCTACGGTCCCGGAAAGGACAGCATTAAAAAAAGCCATCATGACCAGCCGGCTGACGATCCCTACTACATCTGGTCTGGTCTTTGCCCGGAAACTGGGCAGTGGCCCTGGAGTACGGGGATCATATGCTGAACCTGTCCAGCTATGGCAAAATCAGATGGAGGTCGAAGCAATACGGTTTCAGGGAGCTGCATGTCATCCTTGAACTGGAAGACGGTACCTGGCTGGTGAGCAGGCAGGCGGATGGATTTGCGGGGGATTGGAGGGTCAGAGAGTTTCTGGTGGCTGACCTGGATTGGTATACACTGGATATAGAACAGATCTATGAATTGAAACCAGTTTTGGATCCTGACCTGAGCAAGGTTCGCCGTATAGGCTTCACTGACCTGATGCCGGGCGGACAGAGTGATGCATGTTCGCGGCTTGACTGGATAGAAGTATATGCATATCTTGTAAAAAGGAAATCCGACTAATTCAAAAAATCATTTCCATGAAGAAGAAGATCACTCGAAGAGAATTTGTCCAGACCACTGCAGTGGCAGCAGCTTCCGTGGCGATTGTTCCCACCGCAGGATGTACCGGACCCGATTCACCCTATGACGCCAAAGGATTTCCCACTGTGAAACTTGGTCGTACCGGAGTCCAGGTTCCCAGGATGGGTTTTGGATGCGGCAGCCGGTGGATGACGGTTGCGGACGATGATAAGGCACTGGAGATTTTGGAATATGCACTTCAACAGGGGCTCTACTACTGGGATACCGCTTCTTCATATGGCAATGATCTGATCTCCAGCGAAGAGCGTATCGGGAAAATACTGCCTGCCCTGAGGGAAAAGGTATTCCTTGTATCCAAAACAGGCGACCGGGATGCCGACAGGGCGAAGGAGAGTATTGAGAGAAGCCTTTCCAGGCTGCAGACCGACCACCTGGATCTGCTTCACATCCACTCCATCAATTCGGTGGAAGACGCCGAGCAACTGGGTGAAAAGGGTAAGGTACTGGAGGTTTTACATCAATACAAAAAAGAGGGTGTACTACGGCACATCGGTTTCACGGGTCACGCCTCGGCGGAAGGGATGAAACGGGCTGCAGAGTTATACGACTTCGATGTGATGATGATGGCCCTGAATCACCAGTCAACCGACGGCACCCAGCATTTTGAAGAGGATGCGGCTCCGTATGCTTTCCAGAAGGGCATGGGTGTGGTGGCCATGAAGGTGATTCGTCCCCGGGAAACGGTGGAAGGACTCGCAGCATCCGACCTGGTTCAATATGCACTGAGCCTGGATGAGTTTCATATGATCAATGTGGGCATCGACAGCATGGAGGTGCTCAAATCCAATATCGACCTGATCCGGAAGTTTCAACCCATGAAAGAGGGTAGAATGAAAGAGATCCGCCTGGCCCTGCAACCCTTTTACAGGGGAGAACACCTGCCATGGATGCAGCCCGGTTACAGGGATGGCCACATTGGAGACGTGCGGCTCGCCTGAATAGGGGAGACTACTCCTGAACGGAATAAAACCTCTTTGAATGCACTTCAGCCAGGCCAATCAGCTGGGCAGCCACTTCAGGATGATCCTTCAGTACATTGGTGGTTTCAAAGGGATCGCTTTCCATATCAAAAAGCGAAGTATCGATTTCCATGGTGGCATATCTCCCGGGAAAACCATCCCTTCCGGCCGAGTCAAGTGTTCTGTATGCATGAGGCAGGTGTAGTTTCCACTTACCGTCACCGCTCATCACGCCTTCAAAATTACTTCCATTGGAAAATGCGTAGTAAACATGTGGGTTCTTTGCTCCCTCCACCCCGGTAATCAGCTCCCAGACATTTTCTCCATCGATCTCATTTCCCGGCAAGGGGATACCCGCCATGTGACAAAGGGAGGGGAGAAGATCCACCGAAACGATGGTCCGGGATGAAACACTTCCCTGTTCAATCTTTCCAGGAAATTTCATAATACATGCAGACCTCACCCCACCGTCAAAGCTGGTTCCCTTGGCTTCCCTGAACGGGGTGCTTCCTGCATGGTTACCATAGGAAACCCAGGGTCCATTGTCAGAGGTAAAGATCACCATGGTATTCTGTTCCACCCCCGCCTCCTTCAGTGCCTGGTTGATCTGGCCCACACTCCAATCAATCTCCAACATCACATCGCCATACAAACCCAAACCGGATTTCCCTTCAAAGTCATCGCTGCAGAAGAGGGGTACATGGGGCATGCTATGGGGTACATAGAGCAGGAAGGGCTGGTCACTGTGCCGCTTGATGAAGTCCACGGCATGCTCCGTATACCACCTGGTCAGGTTCTTCTGATCGGCTTTCTCAACTTCTTCAATGATCACCTCTCCATTCTCCCAGAATTTTAAGGGCCACTGTCCCCAATGCTCGGGATTCCCGGGGTGATGTTTCCACATGTCGTTTGAATACATTAAACCGCAGGTTTCATCAAAACCACGGGCATAGGAACGGGTCTCAGGGGCATCACCGCAATGCCATTTTCCAAAGGCAGCCGTGGCATACCCGGCCTCACTGAATACTTCACCCATGGTGGCAAATGTAGTATCCAGTCCCCAGGCATTGGGGCCATGGGCACCGAATACTTTGGTCCGCCCGGGAAAACAGCCGCTCATCAAAGCCGACCTGGAGGCCGAACAAACTGCCTGGGGAACATAGAAATTATGGAAGGCACAGCCCTCCGCAGCCAGCTGTGTCACGTTTGGTGTTTCGAGAACCTTTTCCCCGAAGGGTTCGAAATCAGCCCAGCCGGAATCATCCAGGAAAATGATCACCACATTGGGTTTTTGTTGTTCAACATTGCTGCTGCATGAAAGCAAAAACATGAAGAGTGATAAGATAATGGCTAGGTATGGTTTCATGGTACTTGGTTAATAGTTAATAGATATTGGATAATAGTTATCGGCAGTTTGGTTGTAGAGTACTCAAATGTAATGTTATTGATTAAATTTGATGTAGAAGTTCTGTTTCTAATCCGGCAAATTCTATGAGAAAACCCATATTCTTTTGCGTTCTCCTGGCCGGCCTGCTTGTTCTTGTCTCATGTCAGTCCGAACAAGCCAATGTGATCCTGATCATGGCCGACGATATGGGAGCAGAGTGTCTGAGCATGTATGGAGGAACTTCATACCATACACCCAGCCTGGAGAGAATGGCTGAAGAGGGTCTGGTGGTGCGTCACTGTATCTCTCAGCCACTGTGCACTCCCTCCAGGGTGAAGCTGATGACCGGACTCAGCAATTCAAAGTCTTACTCCCATTTCGGTCGCCTGGATACCCAATGGCTGAACATGGGTACAGTGATGAAGACGGCGGGCTACAGTACCTGTATCGCCGGGAAATGGCAGTTGAATGGACTGAGTTACCCGGAGCAGTTCCCCGACTGGAATGATCCAACCCGTCCCAAACAAATGGGATTTGATGAGTACTGCCTGTGGCAGCTGACCCATGGAAGGGCTGAGGGAGAGCGGTTTTCAAATCCGCTGATCGAGCAGAACGGGAAACTTCTGGAAACCGTACCTGACGATTATGGCCCTGATATTTTCAGTGATTATGTGCTGGACTTTATCCACAGGAACAGGAAAAACCCCTTCTTTATCTACTATCCCATGGTGCTGGTCCATGAGCCCTTTGTTCCTACTCCTGATTCTGAAGAGTGGCGGGACGCTGGCACCAGGTACCGAAACGACACATCCCTGTTTTCAGACATGGTCACCTACACTGATAAAATTGTGGGGAAGATCCATGATAAACTGGTAGAGGAGGGAATCAGCGAAAAGACCATGGTGATTTTTACCGGTGATAACGGAACACATTCCAGCATTGTTAGCCACACAAAAACCCGGCTGGTAAGGGGTGCCAAAGGGAATACGATTAATGATGGGGTTCATGTGCCCTTGCTGATCACCTGGCCCGAAAAGATAAAAGAAGCCCGCGTATTTAACGGACTTATTGAGTTCAGTGACTTTTTTGCCACCTTTTGCGACCTGGTTGACAGAGAAGCCGAAAGCGATGGCCATAGTTTTTTGCCACTCCTGGAAGGAGGGCCCTACAAAGAGCGGGAATATGTAAAAGTGCATTATGATCCCCGCTGGGGGAAGAACGTCAACAAGTATCGCAACATCTTCGTTCAGAACATGGAATATAAACTCTACCAGGACAGCTTGTTTTATCATTTGACAGAGGATATTCTTGAACAGCACCCCTTGCCAATGAATGAACTACATCCTTCTGTAAAAGAAATCTACACAAAACTTCTTCTTGCCTTATGAAAAGAGACCTCATCTACTTTTGCCTGGTAATCCTTGTACTTGTCTTCACATCGGCATGCAGGAATACGGAAAAAGGGGGACACCCTGCTGATATTATAGCTGATGTGGTCATCTACGGTGGAACCTCAGCGGCGGTAACAGCTGCCGTGCAGGTGGCAAAAATGGGAAGGAAAGCGGTGATCGTATGTCCCGATACACACCTGGGCGGATTAAGTGCTTCGGGCCTGGGTTATACGGATACAGGTAACAAGGTGGTGATCGGGGGCCTGGCCCGGGATTTTTATCACCGCTTATACAATCATTACCAGGAAGCAGAGGCATGGAAATGGCAGAAGAGATCGGAGTATGGAAACGTGGGACAGGGCAACGTGGCCATCGACGGAGAATTCAGGACCATGTGGATCTTTGAGCCTTCGGCTGCTGAAAAGGTCTTTGAAGATCTGATCAGGGAGCATGAAGATTCCGGTATACAGGGATGAGTGGCTGGACCGGGAGAAGGGTGTGGAAACAAGCGACGGTGCCATTACATCCATCACTACCCTGAGCGGGAAGCGATTTAAAGGGAAGGTCTTTATTGATGCCACCTATGAAGGAGACCTGATGGCATCTGCGGGGGTAAGCATACCATACCGGCAGGGAGGGGATGGATGTGTACGGGGAGCAGTGGAACGGGGTGCAGATCGGGGTTTTGCACCATGGCCATCATTTCAGTTCGCCGATCAGTCCGTATGTGGTTCCTGGAGATCCGTCCAGCGGCTTGCTTCCGCGCATCTCTAGCAGAAGATCCTGGAGAATATGGAAGTGGTGATCACCGGATCCAGGCCTATTGTTACAGGATGTGCCTCACCGACGTGCCTGAAAACCGGGTGGAGATTACCCGTCCCGAAGGCTATGATTCAACCCAGTATGAATTGCTGGTCCGTGTCTTTGATGCGGGATGGCGGAGACTTTCAATAAATTTGATCCCATACCAAACGGAAAGACCGATGTAAACAACCACGGACCTTTCAGCTCTGATAACATCGGGATGAACTACGATTACCCTGAAGGGAGTTATGAACGCAGAAAGGAGATCATCAGATGAACATACCCTTTATCAGAAAGGGTTACTGTGGTTTCTGAAAAGCGATCCCAGGGTGCCGGAGGAGGTCCGGAAGGAGATGGCCCGGTGGGGTTATGCAAAAGATGAATTCACCGATAATGGACACTGGCCCCATCAGATCTACGTAAGGGAGGCCAGACGAATGGTCAGTGATTTTGTGATGACCGAGCATGAGGTGCTGGGCAAGGCTCCGGTGAAGCGGTCCATTGGAATGGGATCCTACACCATGGATTCACACAATGCACAACGCTACATCAAGCCCGATGGCTTTGTGCAGAATGAAGGGGATATCGGGGTGAAAACCCCGCCTTACCAGATTGACATGGGATCCATTCTGCCTCGGAAGGAGGAGTGTTCCAACCTGCTGGTCCCGGTATGTCTGTCCTGCAGCCACATTGCTTTCGGTTCCATTCGCATGGAACCTGTCTTTATGATCCTTGGGCAGAGTGCAGCCACACTGGCCGTGATGGCCATTGAAAGGGCAAAGGAATCCATGAAATACCATATGAAACTTTGAGAGCCAGGCTTTTGGAAGATGGGCAGGTGCTTGATTTACCTTAAAACAAGAAATATGAAAAGATCCGAGATAAACCAACTGATCAGGGAAGCCCTCCAGTTTTTTGAAGAAATGAACTTCAAGCTTCCTCCCTGGGGCTACTGGTCACCAGAGGATTGGAAACAGAACAGCGAGAACTGTAAAGAGATCATTCATAATCAGTTGGGATGGGACCTGACCGATTTTGGATCGGGGAAGTTCAGGGAAACAGGATTGCTGCTGTTTACCATTCGGAACGGAAACCTTGAACGGGATCAAAAACCCTATGCTGAGAAAATCATGATTGTGGATGAGAACCAGCTTACCCCCATGCATTTTCACTGGTCTAAGATGGAAGACATTATCAACCGGGGAGGAGGGAACCTGATGATCCAGCTCTATCCGTCCGATGAGAATGAAGAACTGGCCGATCATGACCTTCGAGGTAAGCCTGGACGGGATCAGGAGAAAGTGTCAGCCCGGCGATGTGGTCAGGCTGACTCCCGGAGAAAGCATTACCCTGTACCAGGGCCTCTATCATAAGTTTTATGGGGAGCCCGGCAAAGGAAAAGTACTTGTGGGAGAGGTGAGCGCCGTGAATGACGACCATACGGACAACCGCTTTCATCCAGAGGTGGGCCGCTTCCCCGAAATTGAAGAAGATGAAGCTCCCGCCTACCTGCTGACAAAGGACTATAAGTTATAATGGTTATATTGTAGAAATATAAAGTGATACG